>JAGFNW010000064.1 GCA_017592665.1 Streptosporangiaceae bacterium NEAU-GS5
CGGTACAACACCAGACGCAGGCACTCACGCCTGAGCTATCGCAGTCCGATCGAGCATGAGCAGCACTCCGCTAAGGTGCTACTCGCCGCATGACAGCTGGTGTCCACACTTCGGGGTGAACCCCCTGCTGTCTTCGCATCGCCCTGCGGGTTGTGCGTATCCACTGCTCCCACTGTTGCGGGGAGCGGGGTTGGTGGTCGGCGTGCAGGAGGAAGTCTCCGCAAAGCGCGCAACGGCCACCCTGTCGGTGGAGCAGACGCAGGGTGGAGCGTGTGGGGTGCGCTTATTCGATTTGGCACTCCTACCTGGGATTATGCGGCGATCAAGGTGGATCGTCCGACATGGTCGTAGTCCATGACATGGTCGGTGCTCGACATGATTGTCGCGGTCTGGCTGCGGGGCTGGCGCTGCTCGCGCGGAGCGACAGCCGCAAAGCGATCGAGATCTTGGTGCTCCGGCGGGAGGTCGCCGCACTGCGCCGGCAGATCACCCGGCCGCTGCTGCAACCCGCCGATCGGATGTGACTGTCCGCGCTTTCACGGCTGCTTCCACGCGTGCGGTGGAGCGCATTCTTCATCACCCCGGCAACACTGCTGGCCTGGCACCGCGACCTGATCCGACGACGCTGGCAGTATCCCCAGCGGACACCAGGTCGGCCACCGACCATAAGACCGTATGAACCGCCCCGACTTTCGTGGAGGTACTGATCTGGTACTGCAGATGGCGCGAGACAACCCAAACCAGGGGTACAAGCGCATCCACGGCGAACTCAAGAACCTGGGCCATCAGCTCTCGCCGACCACGGTACGGATGATCCTGCTTCGCGCAGGGCTTGATCCCGCGCCGCGCCGTTCAGGGCCGACCTGGAGCAATTCCTCACCGCCCAGGCCGCCCGGGTCATCACCAGCGATTTCTTCCACGTGGAGACCGTGTCCGGAGCCCGGCTGTACGCGCTGGTCTTCATCGAGCACGTCAACCGGCGGGTCCATCTGGCCGGCGTGACCGCCCACCCGACCGGAGAGTGGGGGTGGTGCGGCAGGCCCGCACCCCATCATGGACCTGAGCGAGCGCATGGCCACGGTGAAGTTCCTCATCCACGATCGCGACACCAAATTCACCGCGGCCTTCGACCAGGTGTTCCTCAGCCAAGACTGCCGCATCATCCGCACGCCGGTCCGCGCACCGCGGGCCAACGCGATCTGCGAGCGATGGATCGGAAGCGCCCGCCGCGAGTGCCTGGACCGGCTCCTGATTCTTGGCGAGCGGCATTGCAGGGCTGTCTTGCGCGCCTATGTCGATCATTACAATCGAGGGCGCCCACACCGGTCCCTGGATTATTCGCCTCCGACGCCAGCGAATGGACTCGTAGACCTGACCAAGCACCGGATTGAACGCCGCCCGATCCTGGGCGGGATCATCAACGAGTCCTGCCGCGCCGCATAGAAGATCCACAGCGCAGACCGAGCCGGACAACAAAACCCCAGCTCAACGTACGATTCGAGTTTCCGTATCCCACAGAGCACCGTCCGCCGCGAATGCACTGACCGGATACCGATCTTCAGCGAACGACACCTGCGGAAAGTCCTGGCCGAATACATCCAGCACCACAACAGCCATCGCCCGCATCGATCACCCGGCCAACGTCCGCCAGATCCGCGCTCCGAGGTGGTCGACCTCGAGCAGGCACCCGTTATCCGGCGCACGGTCCTCGGTGGGCTGATCAATGAGTGCGCCCAGGTCGCATTGCCAAATCGAATATTCGAGCCCGACACCCAAAGACGGCCCGTTTCGGTATAATCAACCGCAACAGGGAGAGCGAATGGTTGATAGCCCACCAAAACCAACACAGGCCGACAAAGAGCTAAACAAGTCCCGCATTGACCGTACCCAAGTCTGGGTGGCCGTGATCGCGGCACTGAGGGCTGCCCTTGCAGCCGGCGTTCCCGCCTACTTCTCAGGCCGCCAGACTGGCATAGAAAGTGGGCAGGCCACCGTCCCGAACGCGACCGTCACCATTGCTGCACCTACTGCGACCGTCACGGTCACGTCCATCATCCTTAATCCCGCTACCTCGTCTGCCGAGGGGCCCATCAATAGCGGCAAAGGGACGTACTTGACCGACATGTCCCCCGTGGGCCACGCCTCCTTCAGTGTGGGAACCGCCAAGTTCCTAGGTGAAAAATATCCACATGCACTTGTTGCGTCAGAATCATGTGGCGACCAAGAAATCAACTATGAGCTCGACCGGAAATACAAAAGCCTTTCTGTGTACGCCGCCATTCTTGATGGGTCCGATCCAGACAAGATAGTGAGATTCTCCATCGCCGTAGATGGACTGCAGATCCAATTTGCGGACGTCACTCGACACGATATGCGAAAGTTCGAGATTGACGATCTCTCCACTGCTGTGAGTATTAAATTGGTTGCCGAGGCGGGTGACTGCGGCAACACCGCGCCTATCGCGTGGATTAATCCCATTCTTAGGTAGGGAACTCTGCGCCTGCCGATAATGTCGTCCGTGCAGGTCACCGGGCTCTGCCGACGACTCCTGACAGCCGTCCGATCTGACCGCCGAGGAGCCGAGCACACACGGCAGGATGATCTGTCGTGCTCGTCCGCCTGACGTATCTGGCCGTCACGAACGCCTTCGCCGCGCTGTGGCTGCTGCCGATGGGAGATCGGGACAAAGACGTCGAGATCCTCGTTCTGCGCCACCAGATCACCGTCCTGGAACGGCAACTCGGCTCCAGCACCAAGGTGAGATTCGCTCCCGAGGATCGAGCCTTCCTTGCCGCCCTGCTGACATCGCTGCCCCGCCAGGGCCTGCGCAGGCTACGCCTTCTCGTCAGCCCGGACACCGTCCTGCGCTGGCACCGTGATCTGCTGAAGCGGCGTCACGGCCGTACCTGTCGGCCGAAGCGGCCTGGGCGCCCGCCCACCGTCCGCTCCATCCGCGTCCTCATCTTGCGCCTGGTTCGCGAGAACCCCGCCTGGGGCTACCGGCGGGTGCACGGCGAACTGACCACGCTCGGCATCAAGGTCGCCGCCTCTACGGTCTGGGAGATCCTCAAGCAAGAAGGCGTTGACCCCGCACCCGACCGTGCCTCCACCTCGTGGGCCGACTTCCTGCACTCACAAGCCGACGCGCTTTTGGCGTGCGATTTCATCGAGACCGTCACGCTCAATGGGCAACGCCAGTACATCCTTGCCGTCATCGAGCTCGCCACCAGGCGCGTCCGCGTCCTGGGCACCACTGCCCACCCGACCGCCACCTGGGTCACCCAGGTCTTCCGAAACCTCGTCATGGACTTGCAGGACGCCGGCTGCCGGCCGCGCTATTTGATCAGAGACCGGGACGGGAAGTTCCCCGCCCTCATCCAGGAGATCCTCGCCGAGGCCGGCATCCAGACCGTTCTCACTGGTGTCCGCATGCCACGGATGAACTCGATCATGGAGCGATGGGTACAGTCCTGCCGCCGCGAACTGCTTGACCGCTGCCTGCTGTGGAACGAATCTCACCTGCGGCGCGCCCTGGGCGAATACGAAGGCTTCTACAACCGGCACCGAGCCCACCAAGCCCTGGGGCAGGCGGCTCCACTACGCGCTGTCCCCATTCCGATCGCCGATCCTGAACAGATCATCTGCCTCAACATACGCCGGCGAGACAGGCTCGGCGGCATCCTCCACGAATACCTAAACGCCGCTTGAACTGCACGGATGAGGATTTCGGCAGGCGCAGTGTCCGTTGACAAACGTCACGGGGGCGAGCGGAGCGCCTCAGTCACAGAGGCTGCAAGCACGCTCAAGATCGGTCGCTCTACCGCGTACGAGGCGCTGGCTCAACGCTGAACTGCGTTACGCCGTCTCGCGGCCCGTTTCTGCCGTATTCCGTTTCTGTCGCCGACAGGGGTTACGAAATGGCGGTGCGTTTCGCCATAATTACCGCGACGGGTATCCGCCGAATTCTCCCCTGACCTTAGGAGCCGGTGCGAATGATATCATGGAACGTTCCACGGACCTACTCGGCTGTACTCATCGTCCTTGTTCTCCTCTTTGCCGCTTTCGTCGTTCCTGCGGGGTCCGCGGCGGGCGCCGCGGCCGCGGAATCGAACTGCACGGACGTACGTTTCTTCGGCCTGCGCGGATCTGGCGAAACGCCGCCAAAGCCTGACCAGGTGTACAACGCCACTCCGGACCAGCTTGAGGAGTGGGGCCGCGGCACGTACAGCATGGGCCAGACCGTGGCCAGCACCTATCAGTCCTTCGACATCGCGTCCCGCCGTTTCGGAATGACCACCGACGCCGAGGGAATTCCTTATCCCGCCATACCGATCGACCTGTCATGGATACCCGCCGGGCTGTCGGAGGCGAACATCGCGAAGCTGGTCAAGGATTACTACACGACCCGGCTGGAACTCGCGTCCAGTGTGACTTACGGCGCGGTCAAGCTGGAAGGACGGCTCGAGCTCCAGGCCGCCGCGTGCCCTGATCAGCAGTTCGTCATCGTCGCGTACAGCCAGGGCGCCTGGGCCGCCCAGGACGCGCTGCGCCTGCTGGACAAATCGACGCTGCGCCGCATCAAGGGAATCGTCCTGTACGCGAGCCCGCTCTTCAACGACCACGACAAATGGCGGGCCGGCGACTTCAGCATCGCCCAGCCGTCGCGTAACGTGCACGGCATCGTCGGCGGCAAGCAACTCCCGACGGATATCCTCGCCCGCACCTACTGCAAAGCGGCCGACTACGTCTGCTCGGCGGACGACGTCAGAAAAGCGCCGGCCCTGCGGCATTGCTTCGACACTCCCCCGGCGTGCCCGCACGTCGAATACGGGGGCTACACCGAGTCCGCCGGGGAATGGCTGGCGAATGTATTCGCGTTCTCCGATCTGACCGTAACCGGCCTGACCGGTCCGGACGCGAAGATCTGCGCCGGGACGACCGCGCAGGTCCGGGCCTCCATCCAAAACATCGGACGTACGGTGAGCGGCCCCTTCAACTTCCGGTGGATTATCGACGACCGGGTCGTCGAGGTGCACGAGAACAGCCTCGACCCCAGGCAGGCGCTCGATCGGGTGCTGCAGACACCATCCCTGACAAGCGGCGCGCACAAGGTAGCGCTCGTCGTCGACCCAGTGAGCGTGCTGACCGAACTGAACGAGGACAACAACGCGCAGGAGATAAAGGTGAAGGCGAAATCCTGCCTGCCTTCCTCGGCTCCGGTCATCACGGAGGTCGATGAATACACCGACGGCGCCCTGGTCTATTTGCAGGTCTTCTACACAGATCCGGACGACGACGCCCTGGGGTTCGGCTTCCGCGGCGCCAACGGATCGGGGTGGGCCGAGGAGACGCATCCGTTCAGCGACCCGTCATACGGCCGGGTCGGGCCCGGCAAAATCGAATACCCCTTCAACCACGGCTGCGGCACCGCCACGCCGACCGAGTCCGACGTCGAGATGTGGATCTATGACGCCACCGGAACACGTAGCGAGTCCATAATCGCGCATCTGGCCTGCACGGGGTCATGACCTCGTGCCGCAGTGCGGGCGCCCCTTGGCGGCCCGCACTGCGGCGAGCTCGATGCCGTCGAGGATGAACCGCAGCCCGCCCTCGAACAGGATTGAGGCCATGGGCGCCCGTACACCAACCCCGGCATAGCGTGAGGTAAACCGCGCCGGGTTTCGTGGAGGCCTCCACGAAAGCCGGGGCGGTTCAGTCCCGGCACCGATCGCGGATCCAGAACAGATCACCAGCCTTAACATACGCCGACGAGACAGACTCGGCAGCATCCTCCACGAGTACCTACACGCCACTTGAACTGCACGGATGGGAATTTCGGCAGGCGCAGAGCTCTACACGATTCAGACCTGCCCGAAAAACCCGAACGATCCAGGCAAAGGATCTTGCTAAGACCGCTTGACGATCATAGGAGCATCCCACAGGCTGACGACGCCTCCCGACGGGCCCGACTGGTTCCGTTCTGATGTCACCGTGGCAGAGCGTGCTCAGTCGTGACACTCTAGAGCGACTGCGTATGTGCCTGGAGATCGATTCGATGGACGAACATTCGTCATCTGAAGTGGGCGACGCGTTGCCCTTTCTCGTCACTGTTGTTGAGAACGACAACACCATGGGTCTGTTCTCGGTGGACGGCACTGTGGTGCTCCGGCGGATTCCCGTCGAGGTTCTAAGGGAAAACCTGCGGCACACGGCTGATTTGCTCCGTACCGTCTTCCTTGACCTCGCCAAGGAGGCGGCTGGCCTGCGGTTGAAGGAAGCCCAAATAGGGCTGGAGATCTCAGCCGAGGGAGGTGTCCAGCTCATCGGCACTGCCCAGGTAGGGGCGAAGGCGGCCATCACCTTGGTTTTCGGCGACTGAGGAGGAGTTCGTGGGCCGGTTCCGGGCACTGCTGTTGGGGGTGGCCGAGTATGAGGATCCTGGCATTCCCGATCTTCCTTTCGTCGTCGATGACTTGACGAATGTGGCAGCGGCGCTGGAATCACGCGGGTATACCGTCGACATTCCTCACAATGACGGCCGGCTCGGGCAGATCCAACTCAAGACGGCGGTCAGCCGCTTCCTCGCCACCGCTCGCGCCGATGACACCCTGCTGATCTATCTGAGCGGGCACGGCGCCCACAGCAATGCTGTCGACTATCTCCTTCCTACAGACGCGGACCTGCGATGGTTACCACTGGCCGATGGGGCGGTCCCTCTGACCGCCTGGACCGCCACGATAGAACGCAGCGAGGCGACAGGTGTCTTTTTCCTAGTGGACGCGTGCAGGGATGGGTTCCAGGAGAACGCCAAGTCGGTCATGACCCGCACCGCCTGGGCCCATGAAAAGATCATGAGATTGGCCCGGCAGAACGTAGCGTGGTTGTTCCCCTGCTCGCCAGGCGAGGTCGCACACTTCGTCCGCAATGCAGCCGGAGGCAAGTCGTTCAGCTTGTTCGCCCGAGCGGTGGAAGAAGCCATTGCCGGCGAGTCGGCGGCTTTCACTCTCGGCATGTTCAAGGATGCCGTCGGCGCACACATGGCAGCTCTGGCCGACGACAATGGCCTCCCCCATCAACGGGCGCGACTGCTCGGTGAGGCCGACCACGACGGCTTCATCGTCTTGCCCGCCCTATCGAATACCGGCGGTCCGACGAACCTGTGGGCCGAGGCAGTAGCGAGCCATGTCGCATGGCAACGTGTAAACAGCATTACCGGAGGTGATCGGCTTCGCGATGATGTGATCTCTCTGGTGTGCCACTTGGAAGCGGAGCGACACACGGCTCGCGAACGGCTAGCGGCCGATCCGTGGCACGATCCGCAATTCGCGCTGAGAATGAGTGAGCGGATGAGCTTCATCCTTGGCTCGATTCTCGGTGACCTGCGATTATCCCCCGCGGAAGCCGCGCTTCTCGTCGCGACGCCCTTCGTCCACGATCTGCATTGGGCCAGCGCCGCCGCCGATGCTAGCGCAATCGGCCCGGCGAACCTGATCACCGATGCCGCGCCTACGCAAGACCGTGCGGCGTTCGAAGGGTACGTGCGCTCGCATCCCCGGCTGCTGCGACGCGCGATCAATGCCGCAGTGACCGGTGAGACGGCCGCCGCCGCGCAGATAGGCTGGTGGCTGCTGCATCGATGGATCAGCGGACAGGCTGCCGCGTTCCGCTCCCAGGCCATCGACACACTGCTCGCAGGTCGGCTCCCCCGCACGGGATTGGCCGTGGAAGTGCTTTCCGGCGACCGGCTGAGCGAGATGATCCGCCTGCTCTACGCCGATCCCGGCTTCATCGCTCGTACAGATCGTCCGCACGGCCTGGTGGCGAAGGTGGTCATCGCGACCGGCCGATTCGGAGAGCAGGAATTGCGCGAACGCATGGTGGCCTATCTCCTGGTCGTCGCCCACCGACTGGCTGTCGAGGTGACCCGCCTCAGCAGCGTGATCGTCGAGCACGTGGGAATTCCCCAGTCGGTGTTGATCTCCGCAGTGCTACGGACCCTCAATGACGCGCGGTGGGAGCCCAGGGGGGCCGGCCGAGTGTTGCGCGCGGCATGCGCGCATCCCGCCGTCGAGGTTGCCCTCCGTGAGCACGCTGCCGAACTGGACCGCCTGCTCACCGACATCAGCAACTCAGACGACCCCTCCCTCGCCCCGCTCAAGGGGCTCCCGAGCCACGCTGGGGCCGATCAGGTGCACGCGGCTCAGGCTGAAGCCGGTGCCGTCTACACATCGGCCGGTATCCGTTTTCACCTGGACGAGGAGCGCGTGCAACAGCTGCTCATGGGAGAGAACCTCTACGACCAGGCCGAACTCGCCGTCCGGGAAATCTACCAGAATGCTCTGGACGCCTGCCGCTACCGCCAGGCCCGTACTGAGTATCTGCGGCGGATGGGAACCGACTTGCCCCACTGGCAGGGTCATATCCGCTTCGCGCAAGGAATCGACGCTCAAGGCCGCCCGTACATCGACTGCACGGACAACGGCATCGGCATGGGCGTCAGAGAACTTCGGGATGTTTTCGCGCAGGCCGGGGTCCGATTCGCGGAGCTCCCCGAATTTCTTGAGGAGCAGGCGGAGTGGGCTGCGCTGTCCCCGCCGGTAACACTGTATCCCAACAGTCAGTTCGGCATCGGTGTACTGAGCTATTTCATGCTCGCCGACGAGATCTCCGTGACCACGTGCCGCCTCGACCGAGATTGTAGGCCCGGCCACCGTCTACAGGTCTCGATCGCCGGGCCGGGGACGCTCTTCCACATCCAAGATCTGGGGCCGGGAGCCGAAGCAGGCACCGTCGTGCGCCTCTATCTGCGCACCACCGGGGATAGCTCACCAGTGTCCTGCACGGAGGCACTGGAGAACGTGCTGTGGTACTCCGAGTTTCTCGTCGAGGCGATGAACGGGGCCGACCTCAAGGTATGGCGGCCAGGAGAACTGCGGGCGGACCCAACAAGCGCGCTCTTCCCGGTGCCCGGATCCCCTGTCTGGTGGTGCGCCGGAGATGGCGCCGTACTGGCTGACGGACTACGGACGGACGAGACGCCCTTCGGCGTGATCGTCAACCTTACCGGCGAGAACATGCCGGAGCTCTCGGTCAATCGCAACGAGTTGCTCGACTCCCCGCACAACAAGAAACTCTTGACTCGTGTGCTGTCCGAGGCAGCGTACGTGTTTGCCCGGCTTGACGGCCCGGCGCTCAGCTTCGACTGGCTGTGCGAGTTCGTGCAAGCTCAGCCCAAGGTCGCCGATCTGATCTTTCACATAGCCGTCCAAGGGGGACGAACACTGCACCTGAACGGATGGAATCTCGACTTCGCGCGACTGGGCTTTTTCGGCCCAGACCGCCTGCTCGTGCCGCCGAACGGCGCCTATCAGCGGCCGCTGTACTCCGCACGCGGTCAAGCGCAGCGGCGGGAAACCCGTGGAGCCGAGCCTTTGTCCGACTATCTGATGAGATGGCGTCTGATCGCGCTCTACGGCGATCCCGACGGCATGAGTTCCACTGTAAAGGCGCGGGCCCGGCCTTCTGACGCGATGATCCTCAACACCCTCCCGCATCCCCACTACAGCGGTGTGCAGCGCGAGCACTCGTGGCTGCCCGTCGACAAGCCTGTCCCTGTCGGGCACATCATCTTCGCGGCGGAGGTGACCGGCTACCCCATCGAAGTGGTGACTCGACGTCTGGCCGACCTCGGCTTCCACGCGTCAACGACAGTGTCGGCCACAGGCACGATCGACTCGACCGACGCCGTTCTCGTCAGTCGAGACCTCGATGGTGTCGGACCGTGGCTTGAAGATCGAGATCGCACGGGTGCCCCCATACCGATCCCCACCGGGCACATCGCGGCCGCATCGGCACAACTGGGCCGGTCCATAGGACAAGTAGCCGAACGACTTGCCGCCCTCGGATTCCTCGTACCGGAACCGTTGAAAGGCAAGGGAGCTGCGGAACCAGCAGACCGAATTCTGCTGAGCAGGGATTTGAGCGGGACTCCTCCGTGGCTGGACTCCCGCGACGCCTCTGGTGAGCCGATCGTTACGCCCAAGGGGCATATCGTGGCAGCGGCGGCACAGCTGGGACGCGATGTGGGTAGGGTAGCCAAGCGCCTGGCGGAGCTCGGCTTCGACGTACCGGCTGGCCTGTCCAGGCTGGGCATGGTACGAGCAGACGATCACGCGCTCGTCAGCATCAACCTGGACGCGCGACCGCCTGTGCAGCCCGGCGCCAGCACCGTTCCGATCGGACACCTGCTCTTCGCTGCGGAACGTCTGGGAGCCTCCGTCACCGAGATCGCCCGGCGCCTCGGCGACCTCGGATTCTTCCTGCCGGACCTGGTCGATCGCACCGGCCCGGACGATCTGGTCATTGTCAGTCAGAACGTCGATGGTATACCGCCATGGTTGTCTCTTGAGGGGCGCGTACATTCACTGCACGTGATCGAAGCGGCGGAGAGCACACGGAGTACCGTACGCGAGGTCGGCCGCCGGCTCGCCGCGCTTGGGTTCGATGTCCCCCGCAAGCTCTTAGATGCCGGAGACCTTCGACACGGAGGACGCCTGATCATCGATCGCGCCCCGACAGGGGAGCACCTATATCTGCCGCAATGGGACGCCGATGGTGCCTTGATTCCGGTTCCGCTTGGCCACGCCGTGATCGTGGCCGAGCGGCTCGGGTGCTCTGTCAGCGACGTTGCACGCGAACTAGACCAGTTGAATTTCCTGGTGCCGCCAGTGCTCTTCGACATCGGCAGGCCCCAACCCGGTGACCGCGTGCTGGCGAGCCGGGACCTTACCGGAGAGTGGCCATGGTTGACCGATGGCGTGGTACCGCTTGGACACATCATCACAGCCCAAGACCGGCTTGGACTCCCTGCGGAGCAACTGGCTGATCGCCTGAGGAAACTCGGATTCGATGCAAACTGCACCGGGCCACTCACCAGCCAGGATCTCATTCTTACCAGCCGCGAACTGACCGCACCGTCCCACCCCGACACGATGCGGGACCGGCGTTTCGATGAGACCGGTTGGTGGCTCGACCAAGAGCGTCCCGTACCCATGTGGAACGTGGTCGCGGGAGCCGTCGCGACGAACCGATCCATCGCGGAGATCGAGGAGGTGCTGCACACGCTGGGGTTCGAGGTGCCGAACATTACCGGCATCACCGAATTTCCTGCATGGTTCCACCGAGTGCGGCCGTCTGGATGGGACATGTCCTAGGAAATCGCGTGGGTCGCCCTCGGCACGAGGCACACCAGAGCCTCCACGAAAGGCGGGGCGGTTCAGCTCATCACCTCCTGGGCGATGTCGGCGGCCAGGGGCAGCGTGGCACCGTGGTTGAGAAGAAAACCGACCAGCGGGCGGATGGTGGCGCGGTAGAAGGACGAGAACTCCGCATCCAGCTCCGCGCGGGCGGCACCCAGTGCACGGGGTTCGCCGAGCGCGCCGCGGACGGATCCCGTGGCCGTGGGTGCGGGAAAGTCGGGGGGGTCATGCTCGCTCATGTCGTCGCGTCCTAGCGTGCGGCGGGAGCGCGGATGATCCTTACGCGCACGCGGTGTTGCCCGCCGTGCTGCTCGTCCCCACTCCAGCCGGCCGCCCGCGACGACCGCCTCGGACAGACGGCTGAGGTTGCGCCCTTTGGCCTGCTCGTGCCGTACCCTGTGCCGCGCCAGTATTTGTGTGCGGGCGCTCACCTGCGATGCGAACGACCGCTAAGCTGCTCGCCCGTACTGATTGTTCAAGCCCGAGACAGCCTTGGTCCGTCGGACCGGTGCGCTCATGTCGATCACCCGGCCGGGTTCGTGTAGTGGCGGCGTCTGGTCTCGGGACTGATGCGGACGATGATCGTTATAGTGCCGTTCGAATTCGGCGAGCACCCGACGCAGGTGCCACTCACCGTAGATCAGCAGATGGTCCAGGCACTCCCGTCGCAGGGTTCCAGCGAAGCGCTCGGCATAGCAATTCGCCCGAGGCGCCTGCGGTAGAATCTTGAGGATCTGGATGCCGCCACCGGTGAACACCTGGTCGAAGGCTTTCGAGAACTTGCCGTCACGATCCCTGATGAGAAATTTGAACCGGCTGGCACACTCCCCCACATCCATCAGCAGATTCCGAGCTTGTTGGGCCTGTGGGTGCCAGAAATGGTGTCACCTCATGCGACCTGGGCGTATTCGTGGATCAGTCCGCCGAGTCGGTCGCGCCGGATGACACCGATGCTCTTCGCCGGATCGGCGACAGATAGCGGATCGGCTCGCCGATTGGGTGATCGTTGATCCAGCCCGCGGTGCGGCCGGTGATCGTTGTAGTGATCGAGGTATTCGGTAAGGACACGGACCAGATGCCGCCTGCCGACGATCAGCATCTGGTCCAAGCATTCACGTCGGACACTGCCGATCCAGCGTTCCGCGATCGCATTCGCCCGCGGCGCCCGAATCGGCGTGAGAATGATCCGGACGCCGATCGCGGTGAACACGGCATCGAACGCGGCGGTGTATTTGGCGTCGCGGTCGCGGACAAGGAACTTCCACGCTCGGGCCGCGCAGTGATCCTGAAGGTTCATCAGCAGGTTGCGGACCTGCTGGACGGCCCAATCTCCGGTGGGATGGGCGGTGACACCGGCCAAGTGGACGCGGCGGGTGCCGTGCTCGATCACGAACAGCACATACAACCGGCGTAAGAACGCGGTGTCGACGTGAAAGAAATCAGCGGCAACGATGCTGTCTGCTTGAGCAGCCAGGAACTGCCGCCAGGTCTGCCCGGATCGCAGCGGCGCCGGGTCGACGCCCGCGGACTTGAGGATTGCCCACACCGTCGACGGCCCGACGCGGTACCCGAGGCCGGCCAGTTCCCCGGCGATGCGCCGATACCCCCACACGGAATTCTCCCGGGCCATCTGCAGAACCAGCCGGCGGATCGTGGCCGCAGTGCGCGGCCGGCCGGGACCGCGACATTGGAAGGTCCAGCGGCGTTTGACCAGATAGGCATGCCAGCGCAGCAATGTGCGAGGTGAGACGATCAGGCGCAGCCGCCGCACGTGCCCCGCAGGCAGCAGCCGCGCCAGCCCGGACAACAACGCCCGATCGGCCCACGACAATCGCGGAGTCTTCACCTGCCGCTGCAGCACAGCCAGCTGATGACGGAGCAGGAGAATCTCGGCGTTCTTCGCCGCATCGGAACGGGATAGCAAGGTGAGCCAGCCGAACACGCGCAGCAGCATCCAATAAACTAAACGTAAGCTCACGACTACCCACGGTGCCATACGGCGGCCCCGTTGAGGTGGCGAACCACGAGACGCCCTGTGAGATAACGCCGCAGCTCAGAGACTGTGACACCATTTTCGGCACCCACACGCAAGGTGCCCACGTACTCTGACGGGCTCGTCGGTAGACCGCGCTCGGCCATCGAGCGACGACTCGCTATTGCTCTGGTGTCCATCGGTGTCCCGCGGGGCCACGCGCAGTACGCCTGCGGCGACCGTGGTTCGTCGGATGGAACGCCCCGTTCGATCACTGTCGCGGACTTCGCCTGGCCCGACCAGAAGGTCGCCGTCTTCTGCGACGGCTGGAAACATCACCACCTCGAAGAGCGCCAGGCCTCAGATCAGGCCAAGCGCGACGCCATGCGCGCCGACGGCTGGACCGTCATGGCCTTCTGGGGCGGAGAAATCGTCCGTGACGCTCACGGATGCGCCTCGCGGATTGCGGAGCTGCTCAACAAGTAATTTCATCAGGTCGATAAGGCTAACGGCAACGACTCTGCGCGCGAAATGGAGCGGAAATTTCTGCGACGTACCGCCGAATGGCCGCCCCGGCGATCCGGTCACGCCAGGGCCATCCCTGAGCCCGTCAGGCGAATAGCAGCTCTTCGAGAACGGATCCGAACACCGAGTCACCTGGGAACTGCTGCCACCAATCTGTTTCTTCGGATCAGAGACGGCAACGTGACGACGACTGCGTCGATTCGACGGGCTACTCACTTCTATGCCCTCTGCGGCGGGCGCTCCGCGGAACCGACTCCTGGAAGTGCGAAGCCCCCTTCCGCCTCGTTTCTATGCCCTCTGCGACAGGCGCTCCTCGGAGCGTCTCGCATCACCTACGCGAAGCAGTGCGAGTTTCTATGCCCTCTGCGGGCGCTCCTCGGAGCTCTCTGTCCTCACCAAGAGCAGTGTGACTTCGATCCAGTTTCTATGCGCTCTGCGGCGGGCGCTCCTCGCAACAAGGCGAGCCGCTGCTCAACGTCAGCGAGCTTAGAACGTTGTTTCTATGCCCCCTGCGGCGGGTGCCCTTTGGAGCCTATCCAAGAAACCGTGCGATCGGAAATGCGGCGATGAAAATCGTTGCGCGCACCTGTTGTCGCCGGCTGCGGATCAGCGGTGCCGCTGGTGGGCTACCTGATGATCGAGGTACGCAACCACGGCGTGACGGGCAGGCAAGCACTGGCGCGGGCGGGCGGAGTGACGGTGCTGGGCAAGGACGTGGTGCGGGTCTACTTGTGGGTGCCGGAAATGGTGTCACAGCGTCTGAGCCGCGGCGTTACACGAGGCCCTCTCATGGTTCGGCCCCACGACAGAGCCGGCATCTGGCACCGTGGGTAGTCGTGGCTTTACGTCTGGTCTATCTACTGCTGCTACGTTTGCTCGGCTGGCTCGCCTTACTCCCCCGTTCCGATGCGGCCAAGAATGCCGAGATCCTCCTGCTCCGTCATCAGCTGGCCGTGCTGCAGCGGCAGCTGAAGGCTCCGCGACTGTCGTGGGCCGACCGCGCGTTGTTGTCCGGACTGGCGCGGTTACTGCCTGCGGGGCAGCTGCGGCGACTGCCCGCGACTATGAGACACGCTCCGCAAATTCCGAAGCCATGATCCACATCGCTGCCATCGACAACATCAGCAGACGCATAATGGGCGAAGCAAACCCCAACCTGACGAGGCACCTACTAAGACACAAGCCACATACAGGACAAACCAAACACCCTCTTAGCGGTGGTCATGCTGCGCGGCCTCGCGTGTATGTCGCGTTCGCGGCGAATAGGGCCCTGTCTTCGGACGAGCGCGCGCTGAGCTTGTCGGAGAACGGATGAGGTCGGGCGCAGGGAGCGGTTGAAGATCATTACTGCTCGCCTGAAGGTTCAGAAGACGCTCTCGCAGGTCGGGCGAGGAAGGTCGGGTGTGGGCCAAGAGGCCCATACGGGTACGCGGTGGAGATGTCGAAGCATTTCGTGATTCGCCTGCTGCGACGGAAAGGGTTTCCCTATTGGCCATGCTGTGTGAATTCGCAGGTGATCCTATGCGGGCGCGCTTGGCGGGTGGTCTATCGAAGGAAGAGCATCACGGTCGGGCGTGATTTATCGGACGACCGAAATTGGGACGGGCCGAAGTGGAGGATTGCGCACCGAGTGGATATTCCCGCCTATAACATGAGGCGTTCTGGCTGGGTGATGGGAGCGCAGGAGCTCCCCGGAGTTGGCGGGAGCGGGTGTGGAGCAAGGGCATCGGCCTCCGTGGACGGGGGCGCGGCAACCTGCGGGGCGGCAGGCGGGCGGGCGGGCGGATCGGCCGGGTGGTAGTCGAGGTGGGGAACCGACCAGCGTCGAGTTTGTAAATCCCTATACGTTCGTGCCGCTACCGGAGTCGATTGGGCGGGCGCGGCCTTCCGGTCACCATGTCGCGGCAGGCGGGAATGTGTCGGGCCGGATGACGGTGAGCTGGACGTTGGCCACGCCGTTGCTGCTGCCGGAGGAGCATGGCCCCGTGACCGGCGCGCAGGTGACGGTGCCGGGCTCGTCAGTGAAGGGCGCTGTGCGTTCCCTGCATGAGACGCTGATGGGCGGCTGCCTTCGCGTATTCGATGAGGAGTTCGTCCCGGTTTATCGGCAGCCCGCGGTGGCCAAGGAAGGCGATTGGTGGCTGGGAGCGGTCCGCGAGGCCACCCGTGACGGCCGCGCCACCCGCGTCGAGGTGACGGTCCGTACAGTGTGGGTGCCTATTGAAGCGCTTCCCAAGATGGACGGACGTCGGCCCAGAAGCGGCGACACCATTGAGATCGATGAGAGCGCAATCGTGTCGGGCACACTCGACCGCAAAGAAGTCGAGCCCTGGGGCGTACGGCCTGGCAACGGTTGGGTGATCCTTGTCGGTGACTCGGGTTCGCGCATGAGATCACAGCGGTTCTTCGTTGCGGCTGGAGAACTGGCTGGCGATGAGGATGATCTCCGCGACGTGCCCGAAGAGGTCTGGGAGTCATACCTGGCCTTGTGCGCCGGCACCAACGACATGCGCCAGATCAAGCAGGACCCGGACAGCGTGAAATTCAAAGGCTGGCGGACCGAGCGGGTGTTCGCGCCGGTGACGTGGAGCCGGGACCAGACCAGCTCCCGGCGTCCAGTGGTAGCGGAGCGTCGCCGCGTGACAGGGCGGTTGCGGCCGGGGGATGTGGTGTGGGTTCGCCTGGATCAGGAATCGGGCGACATCGCCGAATTGGCCATGGCAGCGATCTGGCGCGTCAAGGGTGCACGTGAAACGGCCCCGCACGGCTTTATGGGACAGCGAGTCCCGGCCGCGCTGCACGCCTGCAGCGATTGGCAGAGTTTGTGCGTGTCCTGCCGGTTGTTCGGGTCGGCGGACACGTCCGGGGCGTTACCCGGAGAAGAGGCCGAGCAGCACTCCTACGCCGGGCATGTGCGGATGGGTGACGCCGTCGCTGAGAAGGTGACGACGATTCGGGTCGCCCGGCTGGCGCCAATGGGGGCACCGCGGCCAGGTGCGGGCCAGTTCTACCTGCGGATCTCAGACAAGGAGCCGGCTGGGAGCAAAGAGGATCTGCCGAGCGCTTATTGGGGGTCTCGGCAGGATGCGACGGAGCTGCGCCGGTTGCGGGGCCGAAAGTTCTACTGGCACGGCGACCCAATGTTGCAGCCCGTGCCGCGTCATGTGGCCCGCGACGAGCAGAGCAACGAGGCGATGTCCGGCGCCCGGGACATGGTTCCGGCCGAGACCGTTCTCACCCAGCAGATCACCTTCGACAACATCCCAAAGGCCGAACTCGGCTCTTTGCTGGTGACGCTGCTTCCCCGCCTCCTTCTTGCGCGGACCGAGCCCGGCGAGAGCGGCGACTACGCGCTAAGGCTGGGCGGAGGCAAGCCACTCGGCCTCGGCAGTTGCCGGGTGGCGGTCACTGCTCTGGAGTGGTGGGAGTCGGCGACCCGCTACATGGGTGGGCAGGCGTTCCGGACGTCACCTGAGGAATTCCTCGCCTTGAAATTGGACGACCGCTCAGTGATGAGTCACGTTGCGGTCTTGGCCGGACCGGACGTGCGGCGGCAATGGCCGGTCGTGAGCCGTGTGCTGCGGGCCGACGCCGTGGATCCCCAGCTCATCTGGTATCCGCACGGTGGCACAGGCGCCAAGCGAGATCGGTCGTTCGTCTTCTTCAACCAGTCGAACGGGCAGTTCTACGAGAACACCCGCCGGCCTGTCATTCCGCTTCCCGACCCCGATCCCGGGACCGACCAGACCATGCGGCCGAGGTTACGCTGATGCCCACCTATCTCGATGTCGGAGTCGTCCGCATCCAGGGTTACATCGCCCGCACCCCTGACCTTCGGCTGCGCCGCGGCGCATCGTGGATGCTCAGCCATCAGACCTCGTCCGCCGCGGTGCGCGAATGGATCAAACGTCATCCCGGAGTGCGGCTCAACGAGGACGCCGGTGAAGCAGACGGCGTGGTGTGCCTGATCGTGCCCGAAGGACACGAAGAACACATCGCCACCGCGCTTCTTGTTCACCTGCGCGACCGGCTTCCTGGAGCCGAGCTGCGCGCGGGCTGGGCCGCTGCGCCCACCTATCCCGAGGCGCGGCAGACCATGCCCCATTTCTTGGATGCGTTGCCGCCCGTACGGGACTTCCCGCTCGCCTACCCGTGCCAGGGCTGCTGGGAGGACCCGCGTATCGACGGCGAGATGTGTGCAGACTGCTCGGCCCGCCAGCACGCGGGCGGGTACCGCACCGGAGCGGACCGCCACGACGCCCTCGGCACCGAGCGGGAGATCCTTGAGACCGTCAATGCGCTGACCGGCCGCGAATTGGAGGCGGTGTCCGGGTTCAACGAGCTGGCAGGGTTGGGGCAGGCGCGCGGCAATCACCTGGCGACCATCGCGTTCGACGGCAACGGGCTCGGCGCCTTTTTCGCCGCGTTGGACGGCCGCTTCAAAAAGGGCATCTCGCGGGCGATCTCCACCGCCACGCGCGAAACCCTCACCCGCACTACAGCCGACCTGGTCACCCGAGACGACACGATGCTGCCGGTCGTCCCGCACGTGATCGGCGGCGACGACATCGTGGTAACGGTGGTGGCCGATCGGGCCTGGGCTTTGGCTCGCGGGTTCCTGATGCAGTTCGGCGTCCAGATGGCTGCGGTCGGGGCGGAACTTGGGATCCCGGCTAGCGTGCCCTTGCCGACGATGTCCGCCGGCGTCGTGCTGGGTCACGCCAAGTTCCCCTACGCGCGTGCCGTACAGCTCGCCGAAGAGACCTTGCGCCGCGCCAAACGCGAGACCAAGGGCGCCCAAGCCGCGCTCGCCTGGCTGGATGTCACCGAGGACGGCGAACAGGCCCCGAAGTGGCGACGCGCGTTCACCCTCACCGAGCTGGAGCACCTGGCCGGCCCGCTGGGGGTGCTCACAAGGATGGGAAAGAGCGGGAGGCAGATGCTGTCCCGTCAGCTCGATCATCCCAGCGAGGAGGAAACTCGCGCGGCCGCGCTTGTCTGGGCGCGCCGCAACGGGCACTCCGCGATCCGCGTTCCGCTGGAAGAGCTGCCGGTGAGCGATGTCCGCAATCTGCTGTCCATCGCCAGGTGGTGGCCGCTATGAGGTTCCAGATCCAGTTCCATGGCCCGTTCCGTGTGTCGACCGGCGGCGCGCACAGCGGCCTGGATGAGACCTTCGATCCGGCGAATCCGCTGCCGGCGTCCAGTCTGAAAGGGCTGATGCGGTCAAACGCGAAGCTGCTGCTGAGGATCGGCGAGCAGGTCCTCGCCGAGGTGTACGGCTCACGCGAGCGGCGCTCGCCATGGTGGTGGAGCGACGCCACCCTCACCCAGACGATGCCCGCGATCCGCACACGACTGACCATCGATCCCGCGACCCACACGGCCAAGGACACGGCTCTGGTCACGTCAGGCGAGTTGTGGGCGCGCGAAGGCTGGTTCGAGGTACGCCACAGAGACCGGGTCGACCCCGATCGCCTCGACGTGCACCGCGCGGTGCTGACGGCAAGCGCGCTGGCGATCACCGCGCTCGGCGCCGACCGCCGCCGCGGCTCGGGCTGGGTGAGTGTCACCAGCGACGACGGCTGGGACCAGGCGATGCAGGAACTGCTGGGGAGGGCCCGTGCGTGATGTGATCGCCACCCCGCATCAGAGCCTGCTCGTGGGCGGCCTCGCGGAGGTCGGGTTCTACAAACAGAGCGTCCCGTACGTGCCGGGCAGCACGGTCCGCGGCGCGCTGGCCGCGACCTGGATCCGTGATCACGGCGTCCCCGGCCGGGACAACCCACGCCGGGACGAGTTCGTCGAGCTGTTCGAAGGCGAGGTGCTGTACAGCCCGCTGATGCAGGACGGCACTGCAGTCATCCCGCTGACGGCACTGCGCTGCAAGTACCCCAAGGACGACGCGTGCCAGGCTTGGAGCGCCGACGCCGCGGTCGACGGCCCCAGCCTCACCTGCCCGCAATGCAGAGGCGGTGTCGAGACGGGCAAAGGCGAGGTGACCGGCGTCGCGTCCCGGCGAGTGCTGCGCACCCAACTCGGCGACGACGGCTGCGCGGTGGACGGACACCTGTATGCGCGGCAGGAACTGTCGCACGAGCGGACCTACCACGGTCGGATCATCGGCACGCATCCCTGGCTGGAGGAGGACAAGGAGATCTGGCTTGGCGGGCGGACCACGACGTCGGGACGGACCACTTTCCGAACCGTACCCGCCGACGGCACGCCGGTCGGGCCGTCCCCCCGCGCCGACGGCGCTTTGGTCGTACAGGTGACCGCACCGGCTCTCATCGTCGACGAGATCGGCAGGCCCAGCCTCGATCCGGCAACGGAGATCCTCCGCATCCTCGACGGGCCGACCCGTGCCGTGACCCGGACCTGGACCCGGCCGCAACGTGTGAGCGGCTGGCATGCCGCCTCCGGGCTGCCCAAGCCGACGGAGATCGCCATGAGCATGGGGTCGGTCACCGTTGTACAACTCGCCGAAGAGCCCGACCCCGGGCGGCTCGCCCTTCTCGCACGCAGAGGCATCGGGCTGCGCCGGTCGGAAGGGTTCGGAACAGTCGAGGTCAACCCGCCCGCCTGGCGCCACGTCGTACCGCAGGAAACGTCCGCCGAGAGCGCTGAAACCAAGAAGCCGGTGCTGGCCGAGGTACATGACCTCGGGCTGCTTGACCGGGAAGACCGCCTGCGCTGGTTGATCGACCGGGGCCGTAAAGTACTCGTAGAGTCCGAGCAGCGCCGCACGCGAATGATCAACGAATTCTTCCGGGAACGGGTGGCACTCTACTTCGACGACCAGCAGGCCGATGCCGTACGACGGCTGTTCGAGTCCGACCGGCTCCCAGGCGCGCTCACACTGCTGGAACAGGCCCTCCAGAAGCTCCAGGCCGAGAGGCAGTGACGTGATCATCACCCTGATCAAGGCAGTGATCAGCGTCGACGCCGGCTGGGCGGTCGGCGCCGCCGACCGTGGAATCGGCGACGTGGACAAAGACCTGCTCACCGACGATCAGGGCCGCCCATGGATCCCCGCCACCTCCCTGGCCGGATCACTACGCGCCCACCTGGCCGAACACGGCATCGACGAGGACCTCATGGGCAGCAGATCAGCGGCCCCCGAACTCCTGGCGTCCAAACTATGGCTGCTCGGCACCCAGATCCCCGAGCCGGTCACGACCGAGGTGGTCGCCGCCACCGCGATCGACCCGCAGCGCAAAGCGGCCACGCCCAAATCACTGCGACATGCCCGGATCGTCGACGAACCCGCCCACGTCGAGCTGTACATGATGCACGAAGGCAACGTCAGCGACGACCACCTGCAACTGCTGGCGGGCTGGCGACCGGCGATCGGAGGCAACCGCACTACAGGCGGAGGACAGGCCCGGTTACAGCAGCTCGCCTATCGCCACTACGACCTCAATCGCGATGACGACCTGCGGGACTGGCTCACCTTGGGCGGCCCCGACCGTTTCACCGGCCTGACCGACGTCGTCGTGCCCGAGGCGCAGGACCACACGATCATCGAGGTGCGCTTCGCCATCGTGGACGGGCTCCACATCGGCAGCGGCTTTTCCGACCTCACCACCAAGGCCGCCCTCACCCGGACCCGGAAGAAGGCACCCATCGTGCCCGGCAGCAGCTGGAAAGGCCTGTTCCGCGCTCGCACCGGCTACATTCTGCGCACGGTCGGGATGGAGGCCTGCACCGATCAGCAGGGCTGCCGGCAATGCCCGCTGTGCACGCTGTTCGGCTCGGCCGCCAATCGCGGCAAACTGGCATTCCATGACAGCGTCATCACCGATCCGGACATCAGGCAGCGGACGCATGTCGCGATCGACCGGATCACCGGCGGCGCGCGTGACCAGCTGCTGTTCGCCCAGAACGTGCTGCTGCGCGGACAGCTCAAGCTGAAGATCACCGCGCTCGCCGCAGTCGAGGAATGGGAGCGCAACCTGCTCTGGCACGTCATACGCGACCTGGACGACGAACTCATCGGCGTCGGAGCAGGCACCCAACGCGGCCAGGGCACGCTCCGGGTCACCTCGGCCCTGACCGCCCCGCAGCCGGTGGCCGCGCCATGACCCGCCCCGTGATCCACGCGACGCTGACCGGGCACGGCCGCATCCCCTGGGACCGGGCCCGTACGCTCCTGGACGGCTTCACCTGCGCCTGGGCCGACCTGGACGGCTTCAACCTCGGCCCGGCCTCGCAGGAACCTCCGCTCACCACGCACCTGTGGGCATGGCGCGACCAGGTGCTGTTCCGCGCCCGGATGGACGGTGCCGAGTGCATACTCGGGCGGCTCGACCTGTCCGGCGGCGACGTCCAGGTGGCCGAACGGCACTGCACCACCTGGCCCCACGGCGAGGGCCGCGTCAGCGTCGCCGACGACTGGCGCTCCCGCCCGGTGACGTTATATGAGGTGGCCGGTCAGATGCCGCTGACGTTCGCCCGCCTGGACTCGGAATGACCATTGGGCTCGGGGCGAGTGCACAGCATCGCCGCCGCCTGCGGTTGCTGGCCGGCGCAACACTCGTGTCGCTGGGAACAGCGGTGTTCTCCGGCGCGGTGTCCATCGTGGTTGACGCCCTAGTCAAGGCGACGTCACTGAATTGGCCTCTGCTCACTGCCTTCACCGCACTCGGTGTGGTGCTGTCTAGCGGGGGCGCTTGGCTACTCGGGACGATCCGTACCGGTGTCGGCCTTGCGCTCGCGGCGACCGACGCGCGAGGAGGCACGGACCGCTATCAGGATGAGGCTGAGGCCTTCGCGGCCTTCGGCAACGGCCAGTTCGTCCTGCAGACTCAGCTCCAGATCCCTGTCGAAACAACAGATGATCTCCCGCTGCTGCGGACACGGCTGACCGGTGCGATCCGTACTCTCACCCAGACCGAACCAGGCGCCCGCACCATCGGAATGCTGTTCCAAGGCCGCCCTGAGGTTGGCTTCCACGTGGGCGGCTGGCTCAATGTCGCCAGCCGCCGCGTCGACCTGTACACCGACGTACGCGACGGCGACACCCCAGCGACGCACATCAAAGCGGCACGGCTCACGCCCCGGTCGGCCACAGCACCCCGTATCCTTGACCTGCTCCTGATCACGAGCGGCGAGGAACGAAGAGTGGCCCTCCGCGACTTACCCGACTACTCCCGACATCGTGCCTGTATCGCGCTGGGGATCAACACCAACGGCCCCGTCGACCAGGCAGGGTTCCGCGGTCCCGTCGTGGACTCGGCAAGGAGGGAGGGCGCAGAGGTGATTGTCCTCGCAGCCCTGCCATCGGAAAGCGGCCACTGGCTGAAAGCAACCACTGCCGAGTACGAATCGACCGTCGCCGCCATCGCCGAGGTCGCCGGGCTGCTCGGCGCAGATCCCGGCCTGCTGTACATGAAAACCCCAGCCGTGATCCCCGTCGCCCTTGGCCGCATGCTGTACCGGGCCAATTGGATCCCCATGCAGTACGTCACCGTATCGGACGTCGGCACCTATCTCCGCTTCACCGAGTGAACCCATGCCCTCCCAGCTCATTCTCCGGCTCCACCCGACCTACCCCTGGCGACCCAATGTCCGCCAGGCCCACGGATTGGCCTGCTCCCTTTTCGAAGCCGGTTTGGGCGACCACGCCGCTCAGGCCAAGATGTTTACCTTGTGGCCCCCAGCGCCTATTGGCGCCTTCGATCCGGACGGCATCGTCTTCCGCTTCAGCTGGCTCGGTGACGGCTCCCCACCGCTCACGCTGGCAGGCCTCGATCGTGTACGACTCGGCAACGTTACCTGTGTCGTCAAAGACGCCGACCTGACTACCGAGTCTTACTCGGAGCTAACAATGCCTTCGACCGCGCTGTCCGGGACATTGACTTTCCACTCCCCGACCTACTTCTCCCGCGACGGCCGTGTCGAAGTGCTCCCCGACCCCCGGCTCATGCTCGCCGGATATATACGCCGCTGGAATGCCGCCGTTCCCGAGTCTTCACCCCTGCACGTCGCCGATGACATGACCCGTGACCTCACACGAGCGGTAACACTCGGCGACTATGAGCTGCACACAATGCACATGGATTCCGGCTACCAAAAAGACCGCCCTGGCTTCGTAGGCTCCGCCGAGCTTCGCCTCCCTCGGGAGACGTCTCCCGGGATCCGTACGGTTTTCACCACGCTTCTTCGCTACTCTGTCTACAGCGGTACCGGTGCCCAAACCACTCATGGCTACGGTGCCACAAGTAGCGAAATTTCAACTCAATAGAGAATCCTTCCGGGTGTGGCCCTTTCGCGGATGCGAAGCTCGCTGCCTGACATAGCCGAGACGAGGCTGTCACCCGTCACCCCGTCTCGTGCTCGCCGATGCGACCACAATCGACCAGCTCATAGGATACGAGGGGGCGGCCAGCCCCGAATATTTCCGCGTCTGCGGCACCTGTTCGGGGACACGGGGGTTCAATGGCCGTCAACGCTCGCCGCCCGATCCCATCAATGCGATGCTGTCGTTCGGCCACACCTGTTCGTTCATTAAGCGATCGCCGCGCTGGAGATGGCACGCCTGGATCCTGTTGTAAGCTTCCTTCACCAATTGCGGTGGGGGAGGCCAAACTTAGCAGTCGACCTCATGGAGGAGTTCCGCCCGGCCGTCGTTGATGCCGTGGTATTGCAGCTGCGGTCGGTCGGCGCGGACGGCCAATGGCTCTTGCTATCCTACGCCTTCCTGTCCCAATTCCCGCAAGGGCCTGAGACACCTGCGCGTACGCGACGACGACGTGCGGCTGTTGACGCAACAATGGATTGACACCATGACCGAGGACAAGAAATTCCAGCCCAGCGACCGACAGTTCCCCCGCCTTGACGATCTGACCCATCGCCCACGCACGCGAGACACACCGACCTGACGGAATCCGACATTTTGTGCGAAATAGAACTTCGCGATCAAGGTGTCCCGGGCAGGAGGTCCGCGCGAACATCCTTCAGCATCTCAACGGCACGATGCCCGCTCTATGTGAGGTGAATCACGCCCCTGACCTCTTCAATTGACACTCGCGCGCGCCGATCTCCATCGGCAGCATAGTTCCACCCAAAACTATCGATGAGTTCCGAGAACCACCCGCCTCAGAGGGCATAGAAACAGTGACGCTCTCGCGCGAGTCGGGCGTCTGGCGGGTTCCGAGAAACGCTCACCTTGGAGGGCATAGGAACTTATTCTGAGTTTTTCTGTTGTGCGGGTACCGATGTCAGTAATTCCCTTGGGAATTCTGTTGAGAGGAGGCGTCTCGCTATGGGTGAATTGTTGGCGCGGTGCCTGCTGAACAGTCGCTCTTGACTGTGTGAGAGGAGGTGCGAGGGTCCCGCGTACAAAGATGGGGCGCAAAGGCGGCCGGCCACCGGCCCCGGTCGGCGCCCCCAGCGACGAGCAGGTGCGCTTCGAAGACTTCGACACCAGCCCTGATCGAGGTTGCCGGATGAACGACCCCGCGCGCCGAGCTTTCCTGGCCGCTTACGAGCGGCGCATGCTGGCCCTGTTCACGCATAAGGGCAGCGCCAGGCGTGTGTCCTACCGCGTTGGCCTTGCACTCCAGGCCCAAAGCGCGCGCCCGCGCGGCGCTCGATTCTGCAACCGTCTACCGGCCGATCAGGTGGAAATGACGATGATGTACCTGGTCTGCTATGACATCGCCGACGATGCCCGTCGCGATGACGTTGCCACCGTGCTGTTTCGGCCCGCGGGTCCAGCTCAGTGTTTTCGAGTGTGTGGTTCAGTCCCGTACGGCTGCAGCTGAGCTTCGCCAGAAGCTCCGAGTACTGATCGATCCGGTCGAAGATCGGATTCGCCTCTATCCCCTCGACGAACGCGCGTCTCGCGGACTCGTCGTGATCGGCGCACGCACCATCGAGGAGCGCCAGGACTTCTGGATCGTCACATGATCGGTACAGGCGTCGCGGCAGTGCCCGGTAATCGCCTCGGTTGGCGCACTCCAATTGACCAGCTCACAAAACCCCGCCCGACGCAGAGGGCATAGAAGCAGTCTGGCTTTGATCAGCGGCCTCCTCCTGCTACCCAGTAGGAGGGCTACACCCCGACTCCATAGCGGGGTCGGGACGCCTACCTATCGAAGTCAGCGGGTTCCACATCGATGCGGTGGGCTCGCTATGGGCTCGGCGGTCACGGACCCATTTGGTATCTGCCATCAGGTACCAGCACAGAAATCGGTCAAATCATGGAAAAAACGACACAGTTTGGAAGCCTCAGCACCCGGCGGACGCTCTATCACGCAGTGCCGCTGACTCTTAATCAGTTCTCTGGTCCCCTGCGGGGACGCGGCGCATGCGGGAAAATCCGGGCGGTCGCTCGCCGACGTCGGCCCTCTATGGCGCGGGTTGAGGCCGTTAATCAGTTTGACGCTGGGAACCGGGTCAAGGGCTGCGCATTGTCGCCACGAGCACGAGGGTCCGCTTCTACTGGTCTACCGCCGGTTCCCGCGAGCGACCGTTCACCTGTATCGCGGTGTGGGGAGTACTGATGGAAGAGGTCGCTGATCAGGAGTTATACGTCCAGCGGGTGGCCGCGCTGGACCTGGGCAAAGCCGGGCTGGAGGCCTGCATCCGAGTACCGCACGACACCCGGCCGGGGCGTCGCCTGCAGGAGGTACGAGGCTTCGCGACCACCACCGCGGCGCTGCTGGAGATGGCGGACTGGTTCCGCGTCTGGGGAGTGACCCGGGTCGTGATGGAATCCACCTCCGATTACTGGAAGGGGGTGTACTACCTGCTGGAAGCAGAAGGCTTTGAGTGCTGGCTGGTCAACGCCCGTGACGTCAAGAACGTGCCGGGCCGGCCCAAGACCGATCGGCTGGACGCGATCTGGCTGGCCAAGATCGCCGAGCGGGGCATGTGCCGGCCGTCGCTGGTGCAGCCGCAGCCGATCCGCGAGCTGCGTAATCTGACCCGCTACCGGCGGGCGCTGATTCAAGACCGCACCCGCGAGATGCAGCGGATGGAAAAGCTGCTGGAGGACGCCCAGATCAAACTCAGCTCGTTCATCAGCGACATCTTCGGGGTGTCGGGGCGGCAGATGCTGGAGGCGTTGATCGGCGGTCAGCGTGACCCGAAGGTCTTGGCGCAGCTGGCCAAGGGCCGGATGCGCGCCAAGCTCGATGATCTGGAGGAGGCGCTGCGCGGGTTCTTCACCGACCACCACGCGGTGCTGGCCCGGATGATGCTGGACAACATCGACCGGCTCACCGCGCAGATCGCCGCC
>JAGFNW010000065.1 GCA_017592665.1 Streptosporangiaceae bacterium NEAU-GS5
GATCCGCCGGAGCCTGGGCTACAAACTCAAGGTCGAGGGCCGGCTGCTCGGTCAATTCGTCGCATTCTGCGACATCCGCGGGCTGGACCACGTCACCGTTACCGCGGCAGTGGAGTGGGCCACGTCCCCGGCCCGGGCGGATGCGTCCTGGTGGGCGGCGCGGTTGACCGTCGTTCGCCAGTTCGCCCGGTTCCAGGCCGCCTTCGACGCGCGCACCGAGACCCCGCCGACGGGCCTGCTCCCGCGCACGGCGGACCGCTGTCTGCCTTATCTGTATTCACCTGCGCAGATCATCGCGATGCTGCGGGCGGCCCGAATGTTGGCGAACCCGCTTCGCGCCGCCACCGCCGAGGCGTTCATCGGCCTGTTGGCCGCCACTGGCATCCGAACGGGGGAGGCGATGGGCCTGGATCGCGGCGATGTGAACCTGGCCGGCAACCTGGCCGGCAACCTGGCCGGCCCCGCACTGCTGATCCGTGACACCAAATTCGGTAAGTCCCGCCTGGTCCCGCTGCACTCCAGCACCGCCGAGCATCTGGCCGCCTACCAGGTGCGGCGTGACGAACTGTGGCCGCATCCATCCACCGCGGCGTTCTTCATCTCCGGCTGCGGCACCCGCCTGAACCACACCAGTGTCAGCAAGGCCTTCGCCCGCGTGCTGAAGACAGCGGCGATCACACCAGCGATCACACCAGCGATCACACCAGCGATCACCGCCCTGGCCGGGACGGGCAAGCCGCGGCTCTACGACCTTAGGCACACCTTCGCGGTGACCACGATGGCGAACTGGTACGCCGCTGGAGCCGATGTCGCGCACCTGCTGCCGGCTCTGTCGACCTACCTCGGGCACGTCAGTCCCGCGACAACGTACTGGTATCTGCACGCCTGCCCGCAGCTGATGACCGAAGCGGCCAAGCGCCTGGAGGCCTCTTGGAAGGAGCCGTCGTGACCAGCCTGGCCCCGATCATGCAGGGATTCTTCACCGAAAGGCTCACCGGCCGCCGCGCCAGCCGACACACCGTCGCCGCCTACCGCGACACGTTCCGCCTGCTGCTGCGCTACGCCCAGGCCGAGCTCGGCCGCCCGCCCGCAGCCTTGGACTTGGCCGACATCGACGCCGACCTCGTCGGCGGATTTCTGGACCACCTCCAGGCCGGACGCAACAACAGCATCGCCACCCGCAACGCCCGGCTGGCCGCGATCCACTCCTTATTCGGCTACGCGGCGCTGCGCTGTCCCGAGCACGCTCTGCTCATCCAGCGCGTCCTGGCCATCCCCCAAAAGCGTCGCGATGTCACCGATGTGTGCTTCCTGACCCGCGCCGAAGCCGACGCGCTACTCGCGGTTCCCGACCAGTCCACTCTGCTGGGCCGCCGCGACCATCTGCTGTTACTCATTGCCATGCAGACCGGGTTGCGCGTCTCCGAACTTACCTCACTGACCTGGGGCGACGCCGAACTGAGCCGCCCTGGGGCATACCTGCGCTGCACCGGCAAGGGCCGCAAACAGCGCGTCACCCCGCTGATCCGGCCCACCACCCGACTGCTCCAGCGCTGGATCACCGACCGCCACGCTGCACCGGCCGACCCGCTGTTCCCTAACCGCGCCGGCGGGCATCTCAGCCGGGACGCCGTCGCTGACCTGCTCGCCAAATACATCCCCGTCGCGGCCCGCACTTGCCCTACCCTCGCGTCCAAGAACGTCACCCCGCACACCCTGCGCCACACCGCGGCGATGGAGCTGCTGCACGCCGGCGTCGACACCTCGACCATCGCGCTCTGGCTCGGACACGCCACCACGAAGGCCACCGACATTTACCTGCACGCCGACCTGGCCACCAAGGAGAAGGCTCTGGCCCGCACCGCGCCACCCGGAGTCGGCATCCGCCGCTACCGCCCCGGCGACAGCCTGCTCGCCTTCCTGGAGAACCTGTAGTTATCCCGGCAACAACGCGGTCAGAGCATCGTTGGCCAGCCCCGATCCACCCGACCCGGCATAACATCCAGCCCCAGATAATTGCCCGCGTCGATGCCCTGGGTATCGAGGGGGACGTTGGTCGAGGTCTTGATGTTCTGGCTGTCGATGACGCAGGCGCTCGGCTCGCTCGTGCGGCCTTGCTTGGCGCGGGCCCGGCCGGTCAGGTCGATGCCCAGCTGCTCGAAGATGCCGTCTTTGGCCCAGGCGGAGAAGTAGTAGTAGACGGTCGTGTGTGGCGGGAAGTCATGGGGCAGATACTTCCAGGCGATGCCGGTGCGGTTGAGGTAGAGGATTGCGTCGAAGACGTCGCGCAGGCTGGTCGGTGGTTCGGCGACGCGGATGCCGGCCTGTGCGCGGGCGTCGAGCCGCGCGGTGCGCCAGGCGGTCAGCGTCGGTTCGATCAAGGCCCAGCGGGCATCGGACAGGTCCGAGGGGTACGGGCGACGGGGGGTCATGGCTCTCTGCTAACACAAAGTGCACGTGGGGCCGCGCATCTCAGGAAGTGGGCGATTCCCGGCTAGTTCGAGATCAGACGGACTGCGGGGCCGTTCGTCGGACCAAACGACAACGCGACGCCGGCAGCAGCCGTGTCTCAACGCACGCATTCCCCGCTATTGGCGGACATCGGACCGGTCACGAATGCCGCGAACCACACCGAATCATTGTCAGACGCCCTCTGATGTGCCGAATGACAGCGAAGCCTGAGTTCGCTCCTCTTTCGAGCTGAATTCGTGACGTCAAAGGTTAGCGGCGGGTCCATATGAAACCCACTGCGTCCTCGTCGTAGGAGGGATTGCTGCCTGCGGCCACCACTCGATCCGTCCCGGGGATGTGGGCCAGGTCGAAAACGGTGGCGGCGGGCACGGTCTTTGGCGGGACCTCGTACGTCCAGCGGCTGCCGTCGAAATGCAGGACACTTGGATCGCCCGCCAGGAAATCCGCTCCTACCCAGATGCCACCGTGCCCATCAGAGGCCACAGCGGTCAGATATATCCAGCCGTCCGGCTGGGCGGGCATCACCCATCGGCGGCCGTCCCAGCGCAGGACGACTGACAGCGGCTTCTTCCACGGAAGACGGATGTAGCCGACCGCCCATACCTCCTGGCTGGAGACCGCGGTCAGGGCGCTCAGCTCCACCGTGCCGGCCGCCAGCGGCGCAGGGAGCGGCACCTCGTCCCACCGAGAGCCGTTCCAACGGACCATCCGGAAGCGGTTGACGTCCCTGTCGTCGACCCGTGCGATGGCCCAGACCTCGCGCGGACTCAGGGCGCTGAATTCTTCAAGGATCATGTCGCCTGGCGACGGCACCTCCACCCAGCGACCGCCGTCGCGATGCAACAGGAAAGCGCGCCGTACGACGCCTTCCGCCGGGACACCATCCGCCAGCATCCCCTCGTCCCACCCGCTTACCCATGCCTCGTCCCCGCTCACCACGGCCGCCCGCAGCCATCGTCGACGGCCCGCCCCAGCCGCGTACGGGTAGGGCCAGCCCGTCGCCCGCCAGCGATAGCCGTTCCACCTCCAGGCCCGGCCTTTCTGCCCGAAGATCCACACGTTGTCGGGCGCGGAAGCGGAGATCATCACGCCGCCACCCGGCGAGGTGACCGGATTCCATGTGTCGCCATCCCAGCGGGAGAGCCTCGTGCTCTGTCCTGACGGGCATTCGCCGCAAGCACTCAGCGTCCATCCATCGCGTCTGGATGTCATCACCACGTCGGATACATAGCTGCCTGTCGTGGTCGCCTCCCACGTGTGTGGGTCCGGGGCCCCGGTGACCTTCACAGCGGCGGGCAGATCAACCGCCGTCAGACCCGATGGTGTGGGCCTTGGTGCCGCGGACGGGGGCGCTTGGGGGTCTTCCGCGCAGGCCGCCGTAAGGATCAGGGCCGCTACAAGCATCAGACGTAGACGATCGCGGGGTATCCTGATGGACACAGCGGACATCGTATTCGCACTTGTGCCGGCTCTGAAGTCTGATCACAGAAGACGCCGTTGGCGCGCAGACGGCCCCCCGTACCAGCTAAAGAGGCTGAAAGGTCGGGGTCTCATGGTGGAGCCGGGCTGCTGATCAGGCCGGTGTGCGCCACGAAGGCGTCCAGGAGGGCGGGCCGGTACTGCATCCGTCTCAGGCGGGTGCGGATGAGCGTGGCGAGTTCGTCAAGGGTGCAGGCGGCCAGGTTGGCGAGGCTGCGCTTGAGGTGGGACCACACGATCTCGACCGGGTTGAGGTCGGGAGCATACGGCGGCAGGTAGAACACCGTCAGCCAGGGCCGGCTGGCGATCAGGCGCCGCATCAGGGTGTCTTTGTGGTGGGTGAGGTTGTCCCAGATCAGCACGATCGGGCCGCCCAGCTGCTGGTGCGCGGCGTCCAGCAGGCGGGCGTAGTCGAGTTCGCGGAAGCCTTTGCGTTCGTTCTTGCGCCCTCGGTGTAGCAGCATGCGGAAGATCAGGCGGGGGAGGGCGCGGATGGAGTGGACGGTGGGCGGCCGTCCAGGTCGCTTTGGTCGGCAGGTGTGAGCGTGACGTCGCTTGATCAGGTCGCGGTGCCAGCGCAGGACGGTATCCGGGTGGACCAGGAGCCGGAACCGGTACAGAACCTCGCGAGGCAGCCGTGCAAGCAGTGCGGCCAGAAGGGCCCGGTCCTCGGGAGCGAATCTCACCCTGTTCCCGCCGAGTTGCCGTTCAAGAACGGCGATCTGGTGGCGCAGGACGAGGATCTCGACGTCTTTGTCTCGATCGCTCATCGGCAGCAGCCGCAGCGCGGCGAAGGCGTTCGTGACGGTCAGATAGGCCAGGCGCACAAGCGCGGCGTCACATCATGGCGCATGTTCTGGTCTCTACGGCCGAAACTTTCACATGCTAGTCGGCGTCGTGTAAGGCCATGACTTGGACGGATGAGGTTACCGGCAGGCACAGGGTCCTGGCAGCGGATGAGGACCACCGCCGCCGGCACCGGGCGGCAGGCCATCAAGGAGCTCACCGGCAAGTTGGCGGCCAAAGCATCGCTCAGATGGGTGGCCATGGCAGCCAGCAGCCAAAAGACCATTGAGAAGGCGAAGGTCAGTGCGATGAACGCCCCAGGAGATCTGGGGGCCGACGTGCCGGAGCAGATGATCATGTGGGTCTTCTCCGGTGCCGTTGCCTGCTCGATGTCTGTCAGGGTTCGGCTGAGGCGAGGCGAAGGTCACCACGGAGATGGTCTTGGTGCTGTGGCGGGAGCCGGCATGGAGTCGACACCAGGGCGGCGAATCGCTCCGGGACGCATCGAGTTGCCGCGCGCCACCGCCCTCAGCCGACTGCTTTCCATCACCGAACAGCTCATCTTTGCCCAGGCCGACGCGAAAGGTATCCGCGCTAGGCCAGAGGTTCACTGGTTCTGGCCGGCAGGGCTGGCAGGGCCGCCACCGTGGCGGTGGAGGCCCTTGACCACCTCGATGATGCACCAGGACAGCACGGCTACCGCGCCGATCGGGATCCATGTGGCCGGGTGCAGCGGGGCACTGTGGAACAGGTGGTTCATAAAGGGTGCGTAGGTGTACAGCACTTGCAGGCCCGCCAGGGTCAAGACGCCGGTGGCCACCCACGGGTTGCGGCGGATCCCGGCCCACACGATGGGGCGGTCCAGGGACAAGCAGTTGAACAGGTAGGTCAGCAGGGTGAACGCGATCACGTTGACGACCACGGTGTGCGCCACCGCGGCAGAACTTCCCTGCGAGATCTCCCACTGGAAGAGCCCGGACCCGCCGGCCAGCACGAGCGTGGAGACCAGCGCCACCCGGATGGTCAGGGCGCGCGACAGCAGCGGGGCGGCCGGATCGCGCGGCCGCCTGTTCATGATGCCGGCCTCGGCGGGTTCGACGGCGAACGGCAGGCCGAGGACCAAAACCGCGGTCATATTGAGCCACAGCACCTGGACGGGAAGGATCGGCAGCTGTTGGCCGATGAGGGTGGCGGTGACGAGCAGGAGGCCGAGGCCGAGATTGGCCGGCAGCGTCCACACGATGAACTTCACCAAGTTGTCCAGGACGCCGCGGCCCTGACGGACGGCGGCCTCGATGGAGGCGAAGTCGTTGCCGGTCAGGACCATGTCGGCGGATTGTTTGGCGACCTCGGTGCCCCCTCCCATGGCCACCCCCAGGTCGGCCTGTTTGAGGGCGGGGGCGTCGTTCACGCCGTCTCCGGTCATCGCCACGACGTGCGGGCGGCTTTGCAAGGCCCGGACCAGCCGTAGCTTCTGTTCAGGGGAGACCCGCGCGAACACCGTGGTGCGCTCGGCGGCCGCGGGCAGCGCCTCATCGGAACAGGCCGCCAGATCCGCGCCGGTCATGACTTTCCCGTCCAGGCCGAGGAGCGTGCCGATCGCCTGGGCGGTCGACGCATGGTCTCCGGTGATCATTTTGATGGTGATACCGGCGGTGTGGCAGGCGGCCACGGCACGGGCGGCGTCGCGACGGGGTGGGTCGTGCATCGCCTGCAGGCCCAGGAATTCCAGCGCCGGCAACGGCTCGGTGAGCTGGACGCAGGAACCGACGTCGGCGCGGGCGAAGGCCAGGACGCGCAACGCCTGGGCGCCCAGATCGTGTGCGGCTTGGCTGATGCGCGGCCGGTCCAGCGGTCGGGAGGTGCCTCCGGGCCCGTTTTGGGTGTCGCACATGTCCAGGACGCGTTCGAGGGAGCCCTTCACATAAACGATCCCACCGGGGTGCAAGGTGGCCATGTACTGCTGGGCGGAGGAGAACGGGATCGTGTCCATCCGGGCGGGGGCCTTCAGACCGGCTTTGCCTGCGGCGGCCAGCAACGCGCCCTCCGTCGGATCGCCCACCACGTCCCAGCGGCCGTCGTCGCAGACCAAGTGAGCGTCGTTGCAGGCCATTCCGGCGAGCAGGCACGCGCGCAATGCCGAGTCCTGCTGCCCTGCGCTGTCGATACCCTCGGTGAGAAAGGTTCCGGTGGGCGCGTAGCCGGTGCCGGTGACCTCGAAGGTGCGCCCCGTGGTGATGACGCGGGTGACGGTCATCTTGTTCTCTGTCAGGGTGCCGGTCTTGTCGGTGCAGATGACGGTGGTGCTGCCCAGGGTCTCCACCGCGGGCAGCCGCCGGACGATCGCGCCGCGTCCGGCCATCCGGCTGACTCCGAGCGCCAAGGTGATGGTGACGACGGCGGGCAGTCCTTCGGGGATCGCGCCGACGGCCAGGGCGACCGCGGCCGTCAACATCTGGGCGGCGCTTTGGCCGCGCAGGATGCCGATCGCGAAGGTGACCGCCGCCAAGATCAGCACCACGATGGTGATCAGCTTGCTGAACCGGGCCATCTTGCGGGTCAGTGGCGTGGGGACCGCGGTGGTCTGGCCGACCAGATGGTGGATCAATCCGATCTGCGTGGCTGCGCCGGTAGCGGTCACCACCGCGCGTCCCAGGCCATGGGTGACCAGGGTGCTGGAGAACGCCATGTCCCTGCGGTCGGCGAGCGCTGCTCCGGGCCGAGCCTGGACATCCTTGGCCACCGGGAGGGACTCGCCGGTCAACGCGGACTCATCGGTCCGCAGATCGGTGGTCTCGATCAGCCGCGCATCGGCGGGCACCTTGTCGCCGGCCTGCAAGAGCACCACATCACCGGGTACCAGCCCGTCCGAGGACACCTGATGGGAGGCTCCGCCGCGCACCAGCGTGGCGAAGGTCCGGGTCAGCGCGGCCAGCGCGGCCAGCGCGTTCTCGGCGTGGGACTCCTGGAGGAAACCGACCAGGCCGTTGAGGAGCACCACCCCGGCGATGACGCAGGCGTCCACCCGATCCCCCAGCACCGCGGTGATGAGCGCCGCGGCCAGCAACACGTAGATGAGCGGGCTGTGGAACTGCATCAAGAACCGGATCAGCGGCCCCCGCCCGTGCACGGCGGGAAGGGCGTTCGGCCCGTACCGGATCAAGCGGCGGGCGGCCTCTTGCTCGCTCAACCCGTGGACGGCGTCGACGCCCAGCCCTGCCAGAACGTCGCTGTCCGCCCGGGCATAGGGAGCATCGAGCGGGCCGGTCGCCGGCTGCGGGTTGGTGCCGACCATGGAAGCCCTCCCCGAAAGAAAACGTGCACAGGTGATGCGTTCTGAACGTCAGGAGACGATCAGCGCGAGAACTCCGATGAGGGGAGTGGCAGGGCCGGCAGGACGGCGGTGGGTATCGGTCAATAGGGCCATGACCAGTCCCGGATCGCGGCGGGGTCCTCCCCGTGATCCCGGGTGTAGGCGCGGCTGAGCAGACGCTGGTCGACCATGTGCTGCCGCACCTGCCCGGACGTGCCGCCGAGACCGGGCACCCGGTCGATGACGTCCATCACCAGGTGGAACCGGTCCAGATCGTTGAGCATGACCATGTCAAACGGGGTCGTGGTGGTGCCCTCCTCCTTATAACCGCGCACGTGCAGGTTGCGGTGTCCGGTACGCCGGTAGGTGAGCCGGTGGACCAGGGCGGGATAGCCGTGGAAGGCGAAGATGATCGGCTTGTCGGTGGTGAACAGCGCGTCGAACTCCGCGTCGCTCAGACCATGCGGATGCTCGCTTCGCGGCTGGAGTTTCATCAGGTCGACGACGTTGACGACCCGGACGCGCAGGTCGGGGAGGTGGGTGCGGAGCAAGTCGACGGCCGCCAGAGTCTCCAGGGTGGGCACGTCACCCGCGCAGGCCAAGACCACGTCGGGATCGGCGCCCTGCTCGGTGCTGGCCCACTGCCAGATGCCGATACCGCGCGTGCAGTGCAGCACCGCCTCCTGCATCGGCAGCCAGGTCAACTCCGGCTGCTTGCCCGCCACGATCACGTTGACGTAGTCCCGCGAACGCAGGCAGTGGTCCATGACGGAAAGCAGGGTGTTGGCGTCCGGCGGCAGGTAGACCCGCACGACCTCGGCCTTTTTGTTGACGACGACGTCGAGGAAGCCGGGGTCTTGGTGGGTGAGGCCGTTGTTGTCTTGTCGCCACACGTGCGAGGACAGCAGGTAGTTCAGCGAGGCGATGGGGCGCCGCCAGGGCAGATGACGAGTGATCTTCAGCCACTTGGCGTGCTGGTTGAACATCGAGTCGACGATGTGGATGAACGCCTCGTAGCTGGTGAAGACTCCGTGCCTGCCGGTCAGCAGGTAGCCCTCCAGCCAGCCCTGGCACAGATGCTCGCTCAACACCTCCATCACCCGGCCGCGCGGGGCCAGATGCTCGTCGGTGTCCAGCCGCTGCGCCTGCCAGACCCGGTCGGTGACCTCGAACACCGGTGACAGCCGGTTGGAGGCGACCTCGTCCGGTCCCATGATCCGGAAGTCGTCGGGGTTGGCGGCGATGACGTCCCGCAGATAGCCGCCCAAGACCTGGGTGGCCTGGCTGACGATGGTGCCGTGCTTGTCCACCGGGACGGCGTAGCCGGCGAAGGACGGCAGATCCAGGTCGTGGAGCAGTGCTCCACCGTTGGCCGCGGGGTTACCGCTCATCCGCCGCGCTCCCACCGGAGCGAGCTCGCGGAGCGCGGCGACTGGCCGGCCATCGGCCTGGAAAAGCTCCTCGGGCCGGTAAGAGCGCAGCCATTGTTCCAGCTGGGCCAGATGGGCGGGGTTGGTACGGACCTCGGCCAGCGGAACCTGGTGGGCCCGCCACGTTCCCTCCACCGGCTTCCCGTCGACGCTTTCCGGGCCGGTCCAGCCCTTCGGCGACCGCAGCACGATCATCGGCCAGCGGACCAGGCCCTGGTCCACTCCGCGCCGGGCGGCGTCCTGGATGCGGGCGATGTCGTCCATGGCCTGGTCCAAGGTGGCCGCCATCAGATCGTGCATGGTATCGGGGTCATCCCCGGCCACGATGTGGGGCCGGTAACCGTACCCCTCCAGCAGGCGGACCAGATCGGCCTGCGGGATGCGGGCCAGCACCGCCGGGTTGGCGATCTTGTAGCCGTTCAGGTGCAGGATCGGCAAGACCGCTCCGTCCTTCACCGGGTCGAGGAACTTGTTGGAATGCCAGCTCGCCGCCAGTGGACCGGTCTCGGCCTCGCCGTCGCCCACAACGCAGGCCACCACCAAGTCAGGGTTGTCGAAGGCCGCGCCGAAAGCGTGCGCCAGACAGTAGCCGAGCTCACCGCCCTCGTGGATCGACCCGGGTGTCTCCGGAGCGACGTGCGACGGGACGCCGCCGGGGAAGGAGAACTGACGAAACAGTTTTGCCATGCCGTCGCCGTCGTGGGTGACCGGCGGATAGACCTCGCTGTAGGTGCCCTCGAGCCAGGCATTGGCGACCGCGGCCGGGCCGCCGTGCCCCGGACCCATGATGTAGATCATGTTCTGGTCGCGGGTCCGGATGACTCGATTGAGGTGGGCGTAGCAGAAGTTCAGGCCCGGGGAGGTGCCCCAGTGGCCGAGCAGACGGGGCTTGATGTGCTCAGGGGACAGCGGTTCGCTCAGCAGCGGGTTGGCCAGCAGGTAGATCTGCCCGACCGACAGGTAGTTCGCCGCCCGCCACCAGGCGTGAAGCAGATCTCGTTCAGGCGCGTCCATGAGGACTCCTCACCGCGAGAGCGACGCCGATATGCGCCGTCCCGTCGCGGAACGCAGGTCAGGTCAAGAAGGACTGGGAGCCCACCACGCCGGCCCACCAGCGGCCCAGGCCGAGGGTGTCTCCGGCCCGCACCAGTGCCAGACCGACCAGGACCACGGCGTAGATGAGATGATCGTCCATGAACGGGTTGCTGGCCGGTGGAAGGACCGCACTCCACATCAGCACCATCAGCAGCGCTCCTGCCCCCGCGGCGATCCGCATCCCGATTCCCAGGATCAGGGCGACGCCGATCGCGGCCAGTCCGAGCATGAACAGCCAGTCCGCCGCCACTGCCCCGGCCATGGCGTGGTAGAGATCGGCGAACGGGCCCTTGGTCCCCGACTTCAGGAAACCCTCGGTGGGGTGGCCGCCGTTGATCCACGCCTTGGCGTTCGTCGTGGAGTGACCGAGCCCGAAGGTCTTGTCGAGGAACGCCCACAGGAAGATCCACCCCAGCGCCAGGCGGGCGACCGCCCACACGTACGCGGCAGCCGATCGCGCACCGGTGGGCGTTCCGCCTGCGGTGCGCGTCTCATCCGAGCTCGGTAGATGGAATCGGCCTGGGTGACGTTCCGGTGCAGTGGTCATGCTGTCTCACTTTGAAAAGAGAATCGTCCGCACGAGAGGATGCCCAAGAAATATTTGGAATCAGGCGCCAGGGTCTTCAACATGCGCAGAGGACCGCCGTTTCGGTAGGGAAAATCCTCGCAGCAGGCTCCTGATTTACCTGGCAGAACTCGGCGAGGATCGGCACGTCACGTCGGGCTATCCGATGCGGCGCTCGCCCACGAATTCCATATTTCCAGAGATTTCCACCATACACCATTCCCCTTCCCGGCGACCGCGGCGTTAAGTGATCATCTCACCCCCGGCCACCTGCTGTGCACTGTTATATCTTATTGCGATGAGGTTTTCTTCTATTGATGGCCATTAGCCGGTTGCGTGGTTCTGTTGTTGTGCTACGCCGCCGTCTCGTCTGACCCGCGAGTACGACACTTTGTCTCTATGCCGGCTCTGTGCCGGCTCTGTGCTGCGTAGTCGCCGCAGCGTATTCGTCCATGGCCGCCGGGCCATTCCTGTCCATTTTTTCTACGCGGAAGCCTCAGATTCCGTCGTCAGGCTGATCTGTTCGCCTGATCGGTGCTGGCCGGTCCGCTTGCGGGCCTGCCACCGATACATCTCATCGGCCCCCCAGACGATGAGCGGGAACGGCAGCAGGACCAAGAGCAGCATCGGGTCGGGCAACGCGGTGCCGAAGACGTGCTGCAGGGACGGCACGGTGATGAGGGCGATGGCGAAGAGGAGTTCGAAGGCCATCCCCCACAGCAGGAGACGGTTGCTCGCCAGGCCGATGGAGCGCAGGGAGGCGGTCTGGGTACGGGCGGCCAGGGCTGTGCCGATCTGGCAGGCGACGATGCCCAGGAACGTCATGGTGGTGGCCTGGAGCCAGAGATGGTGCAGCGGGGCGCCAGGTCCGGTGGGGTCGCCGAGATGCCAGCCGCCGAAATGAAGGGTGAGGAAGTACCCGGCCATGACCAGGGCGGCGGAGATCCCGCCGAGCAGCAGCCAGGCGCGCAGCAGCATCCGCCCGTGGATGACCCCTTGGTTGCGGGGTCTGGGCGGTCGGTCCATCAGCCCGGGTTCAGCGGGTTCGCGGCCCAGGGCCAGGGCGGGGAGGGTCTCGGTGCCGAGGTCGATGGCCAAGATCAGCAAGACGGTCAGTGGCAGGGGGACCTGCCCGCCGGACAGGGCGAAGACCAGGAAGGGCACGACCTCGGGGGTGGCGTGGGCGAATATGTAGACGATGAATTTGCGGACGTTGTCATAGACCTGACGGCCGGTCTGGATGGCGACCACGATGGTGGCGAAGTTGTCGTCGGTCAGGACGAGAGTGGCGGCTTCGCGGGCGACGTCGGTGCCGGAGCGTCCCATCGCGATGCCGATGTCGGCACGGCGCAGGGCGGGAGCGTCGTTGACGCCGTCTCCGGTCATCGCGACGACTTCGCCGCGGGCGCGCAGGGCGTCGGCGATGCGTAGCTTCGCCTCGGGACTGCTCCGCGCGAAGATCATTTCTTGGCCTTCGGCGAGCAGTTCGTCCAGGGCGTGGTCGCTCATCCGCTCCAGTTCAGCCCCGGTGACGACCTTGGTATCGGGTCCGCCGATGCCGACGCTGCGGGCGATCGTGGCCGCGGTGAGGCCGTCGTCGCCGGTGATGACCAGGAGCCGGATGCCCGCGGTGTGGCAGCTGCGCATCCCGGTTGCGAACACCAGGGCGATGGCCTGTCCTGCGGTGCAGGAGGTGCCGCTGAACAGCAGATCCCGCGCCTCCAGCAATGGCCCGGGCGAGCCGGCGGCCCCAGCGGGCTCGGCCGACCGGTAGGCCGGCATCGATTCGCCGTTCAGCGTCGACAGATCGACTTCGACGCCGCCGCTCAAAATCCGGGCGTCGGCCGAGACCCGGTCTCCTTCTACGACGATCAGCAGGTCGCCTGGGACCAGATCGCGGGCGTCGACGGATTGGCGGTGGCCGTCGCGGATCGTGGCGGCCTGGGCGGGAAGGTAGGCGGCCAGTGCTTCAACCGCACGTTCGGCCTGTTGTTCCTGCACGAACGCGAAGGCGGCGTTCACCGCGATCACTGCGACGATCGCGATGCTCAGCGCCGGTGTTGCGGTGATCCAGGACAGGATCGCCGCTATCCACAGCAACAAGGCCAGGGGGTGGGTGAACTGGGAGGACAGCTCACTCACCCAGTGTCTTCCCTGGTGGCGGGTCAGCTCGTTGGGGCCGTGGGCGGTGAGCCTGCGGGCCGCCTCCAACGAGGCCAGCCCGTGGGTGGCGGTGCGCAGATCGCGCAGCAGCACGTCGATCGGCTCTCGCGGATCGTGTGCCTGCAGGTCGCTGTCCGTCGGGGTCCGCCGACTGGTCTGCGCGGTCATGGTCGGCCTTCGGCGCAAGTCGCGGCAGCGACCTTCCGGCGGGCTCGGGGTGGTGTGCTCAGCTGTTTCCCGTCGCAGGGGGCGTGTTTGGTCGGTTGGCCGGGAACGCCGATATCGGTGATCACGCTCGAGCACCGCCCACCTGCTGCGGGTGGTCGGCGTCGTGGGGGGTGGCACGGACCAGGGTTCCTGCGCGGCCGGTGAGCAGAGCGGCCGCATCGGTCAGGGACCCGATGGCGGCGATCACACCGGGACGGTGTTCGGTGAACCGGCAAGCGGCCTCGGCTTTGGGACCCATGGACCCCTGCGCCAGGGGCAGCGCCCGAAGCTGCGCTGGGGTGGCTCGGATGAGGCGCCGGGCCTGCGGCGTGCCGAACCCGGTCATGATGGCGGGCACGTCGGTGAGCAACAGCAGCGCATCTGCCTGCAGGCGTTCGGCCAGCAGCGCCGCGGTGAGGTCCTTGTCGATGACCGCGTCGGCGCCCGCCAACCCCGAAAGCCCCAGGGCCGATCCGCCGTTGGTGACGGGGACACCGCCGCCGCCTGCGGCGACGACTACCCAACCGGCGTCCAGCAGCAGCGTGATGGCCGACAGTTCGAGGATGTCGAGTGGTTCGGGTGAGGCAACCACGCGCCGCCACATCGCCTGGCCGGGGTTGCCCTCAGGCCGCAGACACCAGCCGCGGGCATCGGCGATGCGCTCGGCTTCGCGGGGCGGGTAGCGTGGTCCGACGAACTTGGTGGGATGGTCGAAGGCGGGATCGTCGGCGTCGATGAGGGTGTCGGTGAGCACGCCCACGACCTTCAGGCCAGAGCGGGCGTTGCGCAGTTCCCGCACCAGCCAGTATCCGATCATGCCCTGGGTTTGGGCGGTGAGCACGTCCATCGGATAGGGGGCGGTCAGTGTGGTGTCGTTCGCGCTCTCCACCGCCAGCATCCCCACCTGCGGTCCGTTGCCGTGAGTGATGATCAGTTCGTGGTCGGCGGTCAGCGGTGCGAGGGCGTGGACGGCCTGGGCGACGTGGGTGAGCTGCACGGCGGCGTCGGGTGCTTCACCGCGTTGCAGGAGCGCGTTCCCGCCGAGCGCGGCGACGATCCTCACGCCGCTGATCCGAGGGTGGCGACCATGAGGGCCTTGATGGTGTGCAGCCGGTTCTCGGCCTGATCGAACACGATGGACGCCGGCGATTCGAAGACCTCCTCGGTGACTTCCAGGGCGTCCAACCCGTGCGCTTCGCGCAGCTGCCGCCCGATGGCGGTGTCGGTGTTGTGCAGGGCAGGCAGGCAATGCATGAACTTCACCTGTGGGTTGCCGGTGGCCTTCATCGCGGCGGCGTTCACCTGGTAGGGCAGGAGCCTGCCGATGCGCTCACCCCAGGTGGCGGCCGGTTCGCCCATCGACAACCACACGTCGGTGTACAGGAAGTCGGCACCGGCGACGGCTTTGGTGGGGTCGCTGGTCACATCGAGCCGAGCCCCGGACACGGCTGCGAGGTCGGCGGCAAGGTTCACCACGTGGTCGGTGGGCCACAACGCCTCCGGCCCGCAGATCCGTACGTCCATCCCCAGGAGAGCACCGGTGACCAGCAGGGAGTTCGCGGTGTTGTTGCGGGCATCGCCCAGGTAGCAATAGGAGATCTGCTCCAATGGCTTGGCGGTGTGGTCGGTCATGGTGAGGATGTCAGCGAGCATCTGGGTGGGATGCCAGGCGTCGGTCAGGCCGTTCCACACCGGCACGCCCGCATACTGGCCGAGGATCTCGATGCTTTCCTGAGCGAATCCGCGGTATTCGATGCCGTCGAACATCCGGCCCAGGACCCGGGCGGTGTCCTTCATCGACTCCTTGTGGCCCAGATGCGATCCCTCGGGACCCAGATAGGTCGTGTGGGCGCCCTCGTCGTGGGCGGCGATCTCAAAGGCGCACAGGGTCCGGGTCGAGGCCTTCTCGAAGATCAGCACGATGTTCCGGCCGCCCAGACGTCGCAGCCGGCGACCTTCCTGTTTGTCGGCGCGGACCCGTCGGCTCAGATCGATCAGATACAGGAACTCCTCGCGACTGAGATCGGTCTCCTTGAGCAGGCTCCGGCCGGACAGATCCATCACGCGCTCCAGGAGGTTCGTGGGGTGTTCACGCGGGGTCGCGTTCAATCGGGCAGGTCATGCAGCGGGGACCGCCGCGTCCACGGCCGAGCTCGCCACCGGCGACGGTGACGACCTCGATGCCGTGTTTGCGGAGCATGGTGTTGGTGGCGACGTTACGTTCGTAGCCGACGATCACGCCGGGGGCCACCGCCAGGTAGTTGTTCCCGTCGTCCCACTGCTCGCGTTCGGCGGCCCGGATGTCTTCATCGGTGGTCAGCACCGTGACCTCCGCCACCCGTAGAACGTCGGCGAGGGCCTGCCACAGGCTGTGATTGGGGGTGACCTGGATCTCGCCGTCGTAGGGCGTGATGGTCCAGGACCGCAGGTTCGGGTCGAGGTAGGGGTAGAGCACGAACGTTGATCGGTCGATCATGGTCATGACGGTGTCCAGGTGCATCATGGACCGGGACTTGGGCAGATCGACGGCGATGATCTGCGTGGCGTGCCCGCCGTCGAACAGGGCGGCGGCCAGAATTTCCACGGCCATCGGCGCGGTCCGCTCGCCCATCCCGACCAAAACCGCGCCGTGGCCGAGCACGTGGACGTCGCCGCCCTCCACGGTCGCGGGCTGGTGGCTCAGGTCGTCATCGCCGTAGTAGGTGACGAAGTCCGCGCCGGCGAACATCGGGTGATGGTGGTAGATGGCGCGGCTGTGCAGGGCCTCGCGCTGCCGGGCCGGTTTGGCCATCGGATTGACCGACACGCCCCCGTAAATCGCGGCCCCGGCCATGACGTTGCCCGCCCAGGAACCCGCGAAGATCTCATTCGCGGCATCCGAGAACGGCGCGGTTGAGGATAGTAGCGTCGCGTGCGGGACGGTTCCAAAGACCGTGACAGTCCCGAGGATGTAGATGAACGCGCAGGCCAGCGTCCCGTACACGGTGGCGCGGGAGACGTTGCGCGCCGGGTTCCTCACCCGGCCGGCGGCGACCGACGCGGTCTCCAAACCGATGTAACTGAAAAGGGCGATCGCGGCCGCGGCGGAGATCGCACCGCTGATCGACAGGGTGCTGGCGTTGAACGACCCGAAGTTGGGGGTCTCGATAAACCACAGCCCGACGGTGGCCATGAACAGCAGCGGCACGAACTTGAGGACCACGGTGACGATCTGGAACCCGCCGAGATTGCGAACTCCGGACAGGTTGATGAACGCGGGGATCCACAGCCCGACCATGGCGATCGCGATCGACCCCCACACGTTGCCGTCCTTGTTCACAAACACCTGGACGTAGCCGACCCAGGCGACCACGATCGCGGCGTTGCCGATCCAGGACGTCAGCCAGTACGACCACGCGGTGATGAACCCGCCGAAATCACCGAACGCGTCCCGGGCGTACAGGTGGGGGCCACCCGAACCGGGGACCCGTTTGTTCAGCCACCCGAACACCAACGCCAAGGCCAACGCGCCGACCGTCACGATGGCGAAGGCCACAAGGCTGGAGGGCCCGTACGGGGCCAGCGCGGACGGCAACGCGAACACCCCGGTGCCGATGATCGAACCGACCACCAGCGCGGCCGCGGTCGGCAATCCGAACCGATCCGCGAACATCTTCTCCGAGACAGGTGCCTGGTCGGTGGAGTCGCGAGGGCCGGATGGCGCGTTCACTTCCTGCTCATCAGGCATCACAGTCCTCAATGTCGCTATGCACGGGGTGGTGCCGAGGAGCCCTTCATCGGAAGTGTCTTCCCGTCCCCTCGCGTCGTGGTCCTCGACCGGCCATGGTGTCTACTGCGGGATCTGGTCTCGGGGAAACCGGTCGTTGGGACGTGTCGTTGGCCCGGCTCTGGCGACATCATCCGAGGCGATCCGTCACGTCACAGCAAAGTCCGGACTGCGAGCAACGGATACCGGCAATCCGAGCACAGCCATCACCGCAGCAGATCGCAGCTGCAGCGCCCCCCACTACAGCTCCTGGTCCTGGTCCCACGAATGTCAGCTCGGTTGAGAGGTCGTGGGAGCACCCGGATGAGCTGATCGCGACGAGATCCTGAGCGATCTGCGTGCCGATCAGGATGAGCCCGACCCAGCCGAGCGGGCAGTGGCGGCAGACCTGATAGTCGACAGCCAACACTGGGGCCCGACTGAACAACCTGGTGGGCTTGGGTGGCCAGGTGTCGGGCGGCCTTGACGAGCCTTTGGGAGGAACTGTCGGGGAGCCGGACTGTACGGTGTGTGGCCGTGTTGGCGGATGTGGTCGGAGCGGCCATCGGCGAGGACGAACTGCCGGTGCCGGCCTGGACGGTGGCCACGACGTCCCCCAAAGACCCGAAGACGCGTTGGCCGAGTGTGCTGCGAGCAGCGCCAGGCGCCCGAGCATCTATCGCGACTCACCGCCTCAGGCCGGCAGCCGGACATCTGTCAGTCAACGCCCGTCGCCGCCGTGCGGATACCGGCGAAGTCAGCAAAGCTCATCTCCTCCGCCGATCACCAGATCCGCTTCGTGGGGACCCCGCACACGCACACCGCCCTAGCTCGGACCGGGCTTGTCGAAGCCTGCGACACACCTGTCTGCCGTCGCCGCCGGGCGGGGTCACCAGGGTGGCGGCGCACCGTTGTCGAGCTGGTCGTCGATGACGTCCTGGCGGCTGCGGACCAGCGACGGGCGTCGGCGTGATCTGCGGCCGAGCAGCAGCGGCAACAAAAGCCCGACAGCGCCACCGACCATCAAGATGACACCCGCGACGCGCAGATCAAAGCCGCCAACCGATCCGTCCGTCAGGGCGAAGGTGAGAATGGCGCCGACGACGATGACCGCGATGGCTCCGGCGACGGGCATCACGAACGCCCTCTGCCGCGGCAGGCGCATGAGCTGCGGGGTGAGACGGGCGGGATCATCGCCGCCCGGCCCAGCGGCCCGAACGCCGGCCCGAACGCCGACGGGTGACCAGGTTGTAGCCCACCAGCAGGACTGCCGCGCCGAGGATGGCGCAGACCCAGGTGGACAGGTTGAAGAACCCCTGGATGCCCTTGACGTGGAACACCTGGGTGGCCACGAAGCCACCCAGCAACGCGCCGGCGACGCCGAGCACGAAGGTGATGATCAAGCCTTGCGAGTCTTTGCCGGGGACCAGCGATCTGGCCACCAGTCCGGCGACCAGTCCGAGGATGATCCAAGCGATGATGCCCATGGCCGACCTCTCTGTGGCGGTGCATCGATGTCTGCGCGGGATCGGCCTTGCGGACCGGTCGAAGCAGAAGCCGGCCGCCGCGCAATTGGCGGCGCCGACGGTAGAAACTTGTTCGCTTTGAGCCAACACCCGCGCGTACGGGGGCGGAAACAAGCGATCCGGGAAGGATTCATCTGCAGAACCGATCAGCAGAGCGAAGGGTTGCCTGGCGCGACCGGGGTTGAGTCCGGTACGTCACGCGGGCTCATCACTGTGGCGGCTGGTGGCTGTCGGGGCATCGTGGCTGGCTGGTGGCCGAGTGGGGCTGGCGGGGTGCAGCCAGCCGAGTCGCCGGGCCAGTTGCCGGGCGCTGTCGATGACGGTGGCGATGTGGGGAGAGGGGTTGGCATCGTGCCAGAGCAGTGACCAGGGGTAGTGCGCGACGGATCCGGTCAGGGGCCGCCAGATGGTGCCCGGCCGGTTGGAGCTGCGGAAGGAGGAGGGGACGCAGTGCACGCAGCGGTGCTGGAGCACCAGGTCGGCGGCGGCGCGGGTGCTTTCGACGGTTCCCTCGTAGATGGCGGGTGTGAATCCGGCCGCCTGGCACAGTTCGATGACGAGCTGGTTGAGCTCGGGGGTCTGGCTGTCTTCGCCGAGCAGCAGCAGTTCCCCGGCCAGGGCGGCGACGGGTACGCCGTCCAGTGCGGCGAAGCCGTGGTCGTCGGGGACCAGCACGCCGAGTGGATCGAGCCGGATCAGTTCGCAGGTCACCTCGTGCGGAGCGTGGGAGGCGTGCCCGATGCCGATGTCCAGCCGGCCGTCGGCCAGTTGCCGGTACTGCTCGGGGGTGCCCGCTTCGACCTGGTGGATCGTGAAGTCCGGACTGGCGCGCTGGACCTCGCGCAGGATCTGCGGCATGGAGTCGTAGCCGGCGTCGATGATGCCGACACGAAGCGTCGGCGTTGGCGCGACGGCGTTGCGCGCGACGCGCGTGGCCCGTGCCACGTGGTCCAGGATCTGGCGCGCCTCGATGAGTAGGGCGGCACCGGCCGGAGTCAGGCCGACGTTGTGGGTGGTGCGTTCCAGCAGCCGCACGCCCAGCTCGCGCTCCAGCCGTTGTATCTGCTGGCTCAGCGCGGATTGCACGATGTGCTCGCGGGCGGCGGCCCGGCCGAAGTGCAGTTCTTCGGCGAGCGTCACGAAGTAGCGCAGCTGACGCAGTTCCATGCCGCCCCCTCCCTCAACCGGGCGGCGCCGATATGGACCGTCTTCCTCCACTTTAGTCCTTTGTGCGGTTTCGGCAGCGGCCCGGCGCTACTTACTGGGCTGGGGCGTCTGGCAGGCGATCTTCGGGTTCATGCCGAGGTAATTGAGCGGTCCTGCCAGGATCGTCACCGCGATGGTGGCCACCTGATTGCAGTTGCGGACCGGTCCTGTGTAGTAGCCGCGTTGGGCCGCGGCAATGGCGCCGGCGATCAGCCACAAGATCAGCACTATCGAGGTGATACGCATCGGTTCTACTTCCGACTTCGGTCATTGCGCGGGGAGCGACGTAGGCGAGGGGAACGGGTCGGCTATCACCAGGAAGACGGTGCTCACACCGTCCTACCGTGGACGAAACACCAGCGCCAGGGTGTCTGCGGCTCCAGCGCCGCGACCACCGGATGATCGGTCTCGCGGTAGAGCTCGCGGACGTGCGTGCCCGGCGAATCGTCGCAACAGGCCACCCAACCACACGTCAGGCACACCAGCAGGCGCGTCCAGGTCAGGCCGAGAACCAGGCACCCTGCGCACTGGGGTAGTCCCTGCTCCGCTCCCGCAGCCGTACCACCATGCTCGCACCGTGGCGCTTGACCGTTCAGGCTGCCGCGTGCGCTCACTTCGATGCCATCGATGTTCAGGGTCATGGCGACCCTCCTCAGGCGGCAGCCGGCACAAGGTGCACCGGCCTCGTCGCCCTCAAGTAGACCCGCTCGGTCTGCCCGCGGAAACGTGCAATCGCAGCAAGCCCTATCACCGGCCGTGATCGCACTTGGGCAGGCGCCGACGGCCGAGATGACGGGATGGACTTGCACGAGGGGCTCGCCCCGACTCGCCGGCACCTGGTGTCAGCTGGTCGACGCGATCACAGGCATGACAACGCGAACACGGGGCAATAGGTGGGCGGCCGGGCCACCTCCGCCGAGAGGCAGCGACTCATCATGATCTCCGAGTTCCGGTTACAGTGGCCGATCACCCGAGACCTGGCGGCGCTGCGCGAGCGCGTGCACGTCTTCGGTATCGCATCCGGTCTAACTGGGCACCGCCTGCAGGATCTGGTGTTCGTCGCCAACGAGGCCGCTACCAACGTGCTGCGGTATGGCGGCGCAGACGGCGCTCTGATCGCGTGGAGTGACGAGGCAGGGGTGAGCCTAGAGGTGGCCGACGCCGCCGGTGCTCTCAGCGAAGCCGATCTGAGCCTCGAACCCGGCCACGGCTTGGGCCACGGTGTCGGCGGTGCCGGCCTACGGCTGATCCGGCGCCTGTGTGACGAGGTCAGCATTGAAGGGTCCGCGGGCAGCGCCCGGCTCCGTCTGCGCGTGCACCGCCAGGCCCCGGCTACGGCCTGCGGCGAAGAGCCCTCCATCGGAGCGTGACGAAGGGCATTCCCTTTCTGTACTCAGGGCGGGTCCCGCCGCCCGCACCTGGTCGGTAATCGCCGGTGGTGATAAGCCTGACTGAAAATGGTGGTTTCCGCTGCGGCGAATCTGCTAGATGATCATGTCACTGGCGTCGCACGACACCGCTCACGCTGGCACTCTCGCAACGTGTTCATGCCGCTTCAAGCCGCGGCCCTTTTGTCTCGCGTTCACTGTAGGAGCTCGGCATGGGCACCACAGGCAACACCAGCGCCCCCGCACCCGTGACCTCCCGATGATCGCCGCCGACCGGCTCCTGCGCATCACCCCGCTCGCCGGCTGCGCGGGCCTGCGGATCGAGGGAGAGCTCGACCACTCCACCCTGCCCACCCTCAGGCGGGAGCTGGCCACGGTGGCGAGCGGCGATCACGGCTTCTGCGTCGATCTGAGCGGCCTGGCGTTCATCGACGGCGGCTGCCTGCGCGCTCTGGTCAACGCCGCCGCCGAACTGCACGACGGCGGCCGCGATCGGATGCTGACGTTGCGGTCCGTCCCCCCACACGTGCGACGCCTGCTCGAGCTCACCGGCTGGCAGCGGACGCCCGGTCTCCACCTGTTGCCGCCGGCGCGCCCCGCCTGGCCCACGCCCGATCCACGCCCGGCCCAGCTCACTCATGAGTCCACCGCCCCCCGGGAGGTGGATGCCCCGAGCGGGGTGCTGGCGGCCACCGGCGTAGCACGGTCATCGATGTCATCCGACCTTCATCGCGGCGCTCTGGCGCCGTGATGTCAGCATCACGTGACGCCCACGATCGGAGCACCTCATGGCCACTCTCCACCCCCGCCTCGGGGCAGGTTTGTGGCTCATCCCTGCCGGCGCCGCCATCGTTCACCTGCGCGGTGAACTGGACCTGGCCACCCGCGAGGCGGTGCGCGAACGCCTGCTGCGCGCCTTGCAGCGCAGCACCGGCCTGCTCATCGTGGACCTGTCCGCGGTGTCGTTCTGCGACGCCGCCGGGCTGGGCGTCGTGGTCGGCGTCCAAGGCCGGGCCAGATCCCTGGACATCGCCCTCGGCCTGGCCGCGCCCCGCCCGCATGTGGCCAACGTGCTGCATCTGACCGGCCTGGACCGTAGCTTCCCGATGTACGGCGCCACCTCCGGCGCACGCACGGGCAGCAGCATCGAAGGCGGGGACAGGCCCGGGCCCGGACCTGCGGCAGCGTGCTGAGTGCTGAGACCCTCTGCTGAGACCTCGTACGCCTACGACTGTTCTCCCGGCCGGCAGCGGGACGGCCGCTCGGCCGTACCCGTGTCTTGCCGCCGTGGCTGCAGCCGAGGCGGACCGGCTGCGCGATCAGGTGCTGCGACAGGCCCGGGTCGAGGCCGCCGCGATCGTCGCTCAAGCCCGTTGCGACGCCGAGCAGATCATCGCCTCGGCGCAGATCATCGCCTCGGCTAAGCGGCAGCGTGTGCGGAGCCGGCACCTGCCGCGGCGCAGGAGCCCGATGGGTCAGAGCACGCAGCCGGCGCCCGCACCCGGCGACGGCGATGGCGACGGCCCCGCTCCGATCATGGTGCTCAACGACCGCTGGCGCATCTACGCACCCTTGAACGCCGACGCGGGCGCCATGGCCACCCTGTACCAGGCCTACGAGCTCGCCGATCCCGCCACCACCGTCGTGGGCAAGGTGTTCCACCAGGCCAACAGCGACCCTCAGCGGTTTCGCACCTTCCTGCGGGAGGTACGGAGCATGCGCCTGCACGATCCGCACATCGGGCAGATCATCGACTCCGGCCAGGACCGCAGATCCCAAACGGTCTACCTCATCTCGCCCCTCTACCAGCCGGGCAGCCTCAACCTCCACGTCCGGGGTCGGCGCGGCAACGGTGTCCCACCGGAGTGGAGCCTGTGGGTCCTGGACCAGGTGCTGGCAGGGCTGCAGGCTGCCGCCGCGAGCAACATCATCCGCCTCGACATCAAACCGCAGAACATCGTGCTGGACGGCCCCATCAACATCAGGATCATCGACTGGGGCATGTCCCAGCTGCGCCAGGCCGGTAAGAGCGTCTGCACGGTCCTGCTCGGCGGCACCATGTGGTTCGCCAGCCCCGAGCAACTCGGCGCCACCGACGCCGCGCCCAGCGGCCTGTCCGACCTGTACGGCGTCGGCGCTCTGGCCTACTGGCCGCTGACCGGCCTGGCGCCGCTGCGACGCGAGACGAGGGCCTGAACATGCTCCCGGCCGGCCCGGGGATGCACGTCCTTCGTCGACTCCAAGCCCTCTGGCCTACTGGCGGCACTCACGGCGGCACGGCATGACCGCGCCGATGACCGCGGTGATGCTGAGCCGGGAACCGACCACGTCCACGCGTTTCGCCGAGGACGAGACCGCGGCCTGGAGCTGATCGCATGAACAGGTCCCCCCTTAAGTTCGTCGCCCTCACCTTCGGCCTGTCCAGCGGCTTCTGGCTGGCGGGCGCCGCGACAGGACGTTTCGCCGACCGGCTGCCCGTCGCCCTTCCGGTCAGCGCGCTGATGGCGTCCGCCCCGTTGCTGGCAGCGGTGCTCCTCGTCAGGCGAGAGAACGTGCCCGGCGGAGTGCGACGACTGCTCAAACGAGCCGCCGATCACGGGCGTATCACCCGCAAAGGGTGGTACGTGCCGGTCATCCTGACGATGCCCGGCGTCATGCTCGCCTCCTACGGGGCGATGCGGCTGCTCGGACGGCCGTTACCCGAGCTGAGCGTTTCCTTGCCGACGCTGGCTGTTGTGTCCGTGCTGTTCTTCGCCGGGGCGGCCTGCGAGCAACTCGGCTGGACGGGCTACGCCGTCGACCCGCTGCGGGGGCGCTGGAGCGCGCTGCGGACCAGCGTCGTCCTGGGCGTCGTGTGGGGAGTCTGGCACATCGTCCCGTACGCGCAGGCCGGTCATGGCCCGGGTTGGATCGCGTGGCAGTGCCTGTACACGCTCGCCCTGCGGATCGTCCTGGGCTGGATCTACGAGAACACCAACAGAAGCGTGTTCGCCACGATCGTCTGCCAGGCCACCTCCAACATCAGCTGGTTCGTGTTCCCCAATGCCGGCTCCCACTACGACCCGGTCTTCCCCGCGGGCATCGCTTCGGCGGGCGTCGTCCTGGTGACCCTGACCGGCCTGGCCACGGGTCGGCGCAACCGATCCGACCATCAAGGAGAAGACATGAACGGTCAGTTGTACGCGGTCAGGCGGTGGATGTATCGGGGCGGTCGTCCCGGGTGGTTGGCCCGGGTGCTGAACCGGGTGGCCTCCGGCCAGTTCTCGGCCGGGCTGCTCTCGCCGGGCGGCGCGGTCAGTCTCGAAGTGCGCGGCCGATCCAGCGGCCGGATGATCTCGGTCCCCCTGATGGTGGCCGATCTCGGTGACCAGGAATACCTGGTGTCGATGCTTGGCGCCGACGCGAACTGGGTCCGCAACGTCCGCGCGGCCAAGGGCCACGTGGTCCTGCGGCGCAATGGACGCCGGCCCGTCGTGCTGGAAGAGGTCGAATCAGGCTTGCGCGCTCCCATCCTGCGCCGCTACCTGGCCCTGGCCCCCGGTGCCCGGCCGCACCTGCCGGTGACACGGGACTCCACCGCTGAAGACTTCGAGGCCGTCGCCCCGCGATACCCGGTCTTCCGCATCACCGATTCGCGCTTACCTGCTTCCACCCAGGTCCAAAGGACCACGCCATGATCGGCACCACACACACCACGGCAGAAAACCCCGCCGGCAGCCCGCCCCGCGCGGGACCACAGCGACGCACGCCGTATGTGGTTTCGGCGCTGCTGGCGGTCGCCGTCGCCGCCGGATGCGCGCCGACGTTCTTCCTCCCCGCCCTGCTGTCGGGCCCGGAGGTGATGAACGGGTCGGCGCGCGGCACGGCCCTGGTCATGCTCGTCGTCGCCCTGCCGGTGCTGCTCGGGGCGATGACACTGGCCCGGCGCGGCTCCGACCGGGCGCTCATCGTGTGGCTCGGCACGGCCGCCTACCTCACCTACAACGCGGTCATGCTGCTGTTCGCCACCCCCTTCAACCCTTTGTTCCTCTTCTACCTCGCGATGCTCGCCCTGGCCGTGGCGACTCTCGCGACCCTGCCCGCCCGCGTGGACACGGCAACCATGACCCGGCGGTTGACGGCCGCCACACCAGCTCGACCCGTGGCGGTCTACATGTGGGCGGTCGTCACGATCAACGCGCTGGTCTGGCTGCGCGCCGTCGTCCCGGCGCTGGGCGACGCGGCGCACGCGCCTTTCCTGCGTGGCACCGGCATGACGACCAGCCCTGTGTACGTCCAGGACCTGGCGCTGTGGCTGCCCTTCGCCGCCGTTGTCGCCTGGTGGCTGTGGCAGCGCAGACCGTGGGGACTGGTGGCCGGCGGGGCGTACCTGACCATGTGGGCGCTCGAAAGCCTCACGATCGCCACCGACCAGTGGTTCGGCCACCGGGCGGATCCGCTGTCGCCGGTCGCCTCGCTCTCGGTGGTGGCGCCGTTCGCCGCGTTCGCGCTGCTCGGCTGCGCGCCGCTCATCCTCCTGCTGCGCGACCAGGCCCAGGACTGACATGCGGGGCGGCACCGCGGCAGTGAGGGTATCGCTCCGGGCGCAATGACCGACACTCGGTCGTTCGGGCGCCGATCGCTGCGAGCCTGCGTAGTGATCGCCTGGTGCTATCCGACGGTGCACGGCGCGGTGCTCCAACGACACCGCGACGCCCCTGTCACGGTGAGGGATGAAGCCGCACATTCACCGGACATCAGCCGTTTGGTGATCCAGGGCCGGGAGCCCCGAGATCACCGGCCGCTGCTGTCGCGCCATCCAAGCGGGGTCGCAAAGATCCGGTCGGCGTCATGTACACGATCTCCATAGATCGACGTTTCGATGCCTTTCGCCTGATTGAGTGCTTGTAAGGGATCGCCGCGGGTTCTGCTCATACGGCCCCGCGCCCGCTCGCCGTACGGAGAGACGGCGAGCACGGTCGGTAGCGCCCGCCAGAAGGCGGATGATCCGCAACAGCCACAAGGGGGCCCCGCCCGGCAAAGCGGCGGGCGCCCTCCCCAGCCGGGACGCTGCGCGGCCACCCGGGCATAGGCCTTCGGAGAGGCTGAGTACGGAAATTAGCGACTTGCCGCGTGTGGAAGCGCTGCCCGTCCGACGACGACAAGGTGCCGGACCCGAAGATCGCTGCCAGCGGCAACGTCGAGTGGTGGCTGATCAGCGCCAGGCTGGCCGCGCGCAGCGTCTCGGCCCTTGAGCAGCAACCGAACGGCCGGTGACGATAACCCGAGCCGTCTGGGCTCGGGGCCGGACCGGCCAGGACGACGGCGTAGATCAGATGCTCGTCAATGATCTGCGGCGGATGCTTCCTGTGGGTCGGGCTGCACGAGCCCCACCTAGGAGGAGTTCGACCTCATCGCCGAAAAGGTCAACCTGCAACCGGCCGGTCATCGTCGAGGCCGTCGTACCGCCGGGGCTAGTGTGCGGCCGGGCGTTCACGGGCCTGGTTGATGCGCAGCGCCTCGGCGAGCTGGTCTTCCAAGATGATGATGCGGCAGGCGGCTTCCACCGGGGTGCCCTGGTCGACGAGTTCGCGGGCGCGCCCGGCCAGGCGCAACTGGT
>JAGFNW010000066.1 GCA_017592665.1 Streptosporangiaceae bacterium NEAU-GS5
CGACCGGCCCACGCACGACCGGCCCACGCACGACCGGCCCACGCACGGCCGGCCCACGCACGACCGGCCCACGCACGACCGGCCCACGCACGACCGGCCCACGCACGACCGGCCCACGCACGACCGGCCTACGGATGGCCAGCCCATGGACGACGACCGGCCCAGGCACAACCGGTCCACGCATGGCCAGCCCACGCACGACGACCGGGCCACGCACGACCGGCCCACGCACGACCGGCCCACGTCGCACCGGGCGTTTCCGAGGGATGGCATGAGCGACGTGACGGATGGCGGACGATTGTCCGTTGATGTTGGCTCGTTCCACTGATTGACCTGGGGCGCAAACGATTGACCGGAACGGTTGACCGACCGGAGAAAAGCTCCCGTATCCGCTAATGTCACCATCCATGCACGGGGGACGACTCGCGTCGCGATACACCCTCCAGCGGCCGCTCGGGCGGGGCGGGATGGGCGTCGTATGGCTTGCCACGGATGAAATGCTCCACCGTGACGTGGCGGTCAAAGAACTGTTGCTCCCTGAAGGGCTCGAGCCGGCACAGCGGGCGGAGGCCGTGGCCAGGGCAGTGCGTGAAGCTCAGGCGACCGCGCAACTGCGGCATCCGGGGATCGTCACGCTGCACGACGTCCTCGTGGAGGACGGACGTCCGTGGATCATCATGGAGTTGCTCCGCGGCGCGCCGCTCAAGGGGCCGATGCCGCCCGAGCGGGTCGCGAGGATCGGATCGCACGTCGTCGAGGCGCTGTCGTTCGCGCACGCCCGGGGCATCCAGCACCGCGACGTCAAACCGGACAACGTCTTCCTCACCGAGGCCGGCCGTACCGTCCTTACCGACTTCGGCATCGCGACCCAGGAGGGGCAGGGCACGCTGACCGAGGCGGGGCTGCTGGTCGGCTCCCCCGGATTCATCGCGCCCGAGCGGCTGGCGGGCGGCCAGGGCGGACCGGCGTCCGACCTGTGGTCGCTGGGCGCCACTCTTTACGCCGCCGCCGAAGGCACGCCGGCGTACGACGGATCGCCGACTGAGCGCATCCGCGCCACGATGTCGGAGGACCCCCGGCCGCCGCGGAACGCCGGCGCGCTCGGCCCGGTCCTGCTGTGGATGATGGCCCGCGACCCGGCGCACCGGCCGGACGCCGACACGGCGCTACGGCTGCTCCGCGAGGTGGCGGACGGCCGTCCGGTGGACTCGACCACCCTCCCGTCAGGCAGGCTGCCGCGCGGTCCACGCCGCCGTGGCCTGCTGTGGGGCCTCGCCGCGGCGGGTGTGGCCGTCGCCGCGACCGCCGGGGTCCTCGTCTTCCAATCCCGCGCACCCGGGGACCTCGTCTTCTCGGTGCCCGTGAACTTCTGCGACCTGTTCGAACCTGCCGAGGTCGGCCAGGCCATGCGGATGTCCACGCCGCCGAAGGGCAAAGCGGACCAGGGCGGATGCGAGTGGACGCAGCCCAGGACGGGCCTGTCGATCCTGCCGCACCACGACTCGGACACCCCCGACCCGTGGTCCATGACCCCCACGTCGGCCGCGCTACTCCTCGACGGCCTGAACAGGGAGAACGCCAAGGGCTACGAGGGCATCGAATGGACCTGGGACGAGATCGGGGTGACCAAGTCGCAGGCCGGCAACCAGACTCCGGCGCGTGCGGTCTCCGGGTTCGACGGCGGCGCCTTCGGCTTCGACCGGTCGTCCAAGGCCGGGCGCGTACACACCAGTGACGTCTACTTCCGGGTCGGCAACCTCGTCGTCCAGGTCGAGTACACGACGCTGGCCGATCAGCCGACCGATAGCGACATCCGCGCGGTCGCGCTCGACGCCGCACGAATGGCCCAGGCAGGCCTGCGCACCCGGGGCGGATCGTGATCGTCGCCGGGCGCTACCGCCTGGTGGCCCGCCTCGGCGAGGGTGGAGCCGGCACCGTCTGGCGCGCCCACGACGAACTGCTCCATCGCGACGTCGCGGTCAAGTCGCTGAAGACCGCCCACGCCGACCTGGCCATCGCCGAGGCGCGGGCGGCGGCCCGGGTGAACCATCCGGCGATCGTGGTGATCCACGACGTGATCGTCGAGAACGGCGCCCCCTGGATCGTCATGGACCTGGTCGCCGCGCGGTCACTTGACCGGGTCATCAAGGAGGGCGGGCCGCTGCCGGACGAGCGGGTGGCGGCGATCGGCCTGCGCGTGCTCGAGGCCCTCGACGCGGCCCACGCGCACGGCCTGCTGCACCGCGACGTCAAACCGGCCAACGTGCTGCTCGACGCGGACGGCCAGGCGCTGCTGTCCGACTTCGGCATCGCCGCTCAGCTCGACGGGCAGATGAACAGCGCCGGCTCGCCCGGCTACATGGCTCCCGAGCGGCTGCGTGACGAGCCCGCCGGACCGGCGTCCGACCTGTGGTCGTTGGGGGCCACGCTGTACGCGGCCGCCGAGGGCAAGCCGCCGTTCCAACGGGCCTTACCGGCGGCGGTCGTGGCCGCGGTCCTGATGGCCGAGCCACCGGCGCCCGCGCACGCCGGACCGCGCCTCGCCGGACTGCTGTCCGCCATGCTCGCCAAAGATCAGAAGCGCCGCCCGTCATCGGCCGAGATCCGCACCGCCCTCCAGGCCGTCGTCGCCGGCCGGGATCATTCCGTACGCCTTGGGAGGCGGCCCTGGTGGCCGGTGGCCGCCGGGGTCGCGGCAGTGGCCGTCGCCGCCGGGGTCTTCCTCATGACGCGCGACTCACCGGACACCGGACGGTTCGCCGCCGCCCCCGACCCGTGCTCGCTACTGACCTTGACGCAGGTGCAGACCGCCCTGGGCGGACAAGTGACCGCGGAGCGGGCGGGCACCGAGTGCACCTGGAACCACCGGCGCCGCGGCACGGTCTGGCGCTACGTCGTGGTCCGCCTGACGGCCTATCCGCCGGGCAACGGACGGGGCGCGACCGAGACGGCGCGGCTGGCCTTCGCCGGGCTGCGCGCCAGGGCGGACAGCGACGCCGGAGTCACGTTCACCAAGGCGTCGGCCTCGCCGAGCGACCGCACCGGCCTCGGTGATGAGGCGTTCGCCCAGGGGTCGTACGACTCGTTCGCGAAGAAGGCCACCAGCATGGTCTGGTTCCGCATCGGGAACCTGGTCGCGGAGATCGACTGCGCGAAGCTCGACTCGCGGGAGACCCGGCGCGGCGCAGACCAGGCGGCCACCTTGGTCGCCGCCCGACTCGCAGGAACGGGGACCTGACATGCCGGGCACCGCCGCATCCCCCACCGCCACCGCCACCGCCACCACCGCCACCACCGCCGAATCCACCAGCGCCACCACCGCCGCCAGCGCCAGCGCCAGCGCCACCAGCCTGCCCCCGCTGCCGGCACGGCCCCAGACCAGCCACGCCAAAACCACCCAGCCGCCGCGACACCCATCCAGCCACAGCGAAACCCCCCAGCCGCTGCCGCATCCGCACGGCCATGACACAAGCGCACACCGGACATCGCACCCATCCGGCCCCGGCGAAAGCACCCGGCCAGCGCCGCATCAACCGCCCTACCTCGGCACCGACATCCAGCCAACGCCGCATCAGCCGCCTCGCCTCAGCAGTGACATCGGGCCAACGCCGCACCGGCCCCGGCGCGACACCGGCGCGCAAGCGGCGCGGCGCCGGCATGTCTGCGGCGGAGGCCCGCAGCGACCCGCGACCGCAGAGGACACCGCAGAGGACACCGCAGGGGACACAGCAGCGGACAAGGTGATCTCGAACCCCGGCCGGGATGGGGGCGTGACATGACCGCGACAATGCCGTCCACGCGGGGAGGCGGCCGCCGTTGGCTCATCCCAGCCGCCGCCGTCGTCGTCCTCATCGTCATGGTGGTGGCTGCGGTCGCGCTCGTACGCACCACGGCCGGCAAGAAACCGGCGGCCGCGAACCCGGCAGCCAACGCCGAGGCGCCACCCGTGCTCGACGCGTGCGCGCTCATCGACGCGGCGACCGCCGACCGGCTGGTGCCCCGCGCGACCATCACCCGGGGCGGCCGCGACCAGCTGTCCGAATTCGGCGAACGCTCGTGGACGTGCTCCTGGCGGAACGACAAGATCTCGTTCGGCGAGTTCCTCCGTAGCCGATCGGTCGAGCTGACCGTCGCCAGGCACTACAACATGGGCCACAACACGGCGGTGAAGCAGGCCAGAATCAGCTACGACGGCGACCTCAACCAGTCGCGCTACACCGAGACGGCCACCGACAAAGAGGTCTATTACTCGAAGGTTCGTACGCTCAGCGGAGTCGGCGACCAGGCGCACGCGCAGTACACCTGGCATCGCAAGACGCTGTTCCCCTTCGCGTTCGGGGAGGCGTGGAGCCGGGCCGGCGACCTCACTGTGGAGATCAAGTTCCAGGCCGGGCAGCAGCGCAAGGACGCCGCGATCCTGACCGGCGACACCTTGCAGGCGGTGACCGAGCAGAACGCGTTGCGCGAGGTCAGCGGCCTGATCACGACCGTGGTCAATGGTGCGGTCGCGTGGCGGGGTGGCCACGGGGCGCCCGCCGCCACAACCGGATCGGGCGCGCTCCGGGCCGGCGTGACTCCGGCCGCCTCGCCCACCCCGACCGTAGGCGCGTCCGGCGGACCGTCGCCGAGCCCGTCGCCGACGCCGATCCCCTTGCCGGACGCCTGCGTGTTCGTGTCGGCCCGGGCGCTCGCGCTCGTGCCGCACGCCGCGACCAAGTCGACTGGCACGGAAACCGGCGGCACGACCACGTCCACCTGCCGCTGGCTGAACACCGAGCTGCCCGCGGGGCAGGGCAAACGCGCGATCCGCAGCCTGTTCATCACCATGGAGTACTTCACCGACCGCGCCGGATCGCCGTCGTCGTCGGTCGCCCATGACGCGTACGTCAACAAGCTGAGCAACTCCAAGCAATGGCAGGGCTCGGGCTTCGGTGGCATCTTCTGGGGCAAGGTCAAATTCATCAAGGGGCTCGGAGCTGAGGCGTACCAGCAGTACACGTCGAACAAGACGCAGACCGTTCACGCGGGCACCGGCTCGGTCGTGGTACGGCTCGGCACAATGGTCGTGACCATCGACTTCTCTGGCGCCCAACTGCCGGACAAGGCCCCCATCAACTCGCCCAAGGCCGTCCTCATCGACAGCGACGAGGCCTTGACCGCCGCCCGCACCGTCAGCGACGAACTCATCCCCTCCCTCGAATAGCTCCTCTGCTCCATCTCCCCCTCTCCTCCATCTCCCCCTCCCATCGCCCCTGGCCGCCCCGGCCGCCCCTGGCTACCCCTCGCCGCACCTGGCTGCCCTTGGCCGCCCCTGCTTCCGCACCCACGCCTCCGCACCCACCCCACTCTCACCAGCGACGCCCCCGGACCCCCATCCATGCCCGCGCACATACCCCGACTCCGCGCCCGCGCCCCAGGTCAAGCCCCGCGCACAAGCCCCGCACCCAAGCCGCGTCCGCACCCCGCGCCCACGTCCGCGCCCGGGGGCCGCGACCGCGACCGTCTGTCGGGCACTCGTCAGCGGCCGCGCCCGAGGCGTGATCAGGTGGTGGACGTCGGCGCGCCACTGTTCGTCCCGGCGGAGCTCTGGGTCAGGTCGTACAGGGTGATGCCGCCGACGGTCTGGGCTGTGAAGTTCTGCTCCACCCACGAGGCGATCTGCTGCGCGTAATCGCTGCCGCCGCCTGAGCCTCCGCCCGCCAAGCCCGGGCCGCCTGGGAGACCGCCACCGCCAGCGAAACCCCCACCAGGTCCCCCAAAGCCGCCTCCGAAACCACCACCGTTGCCGCCGTTGCCGCCGTTGAAACCACCACCGCCGAAGCCGCCGCCTCCGGCGATGAAGTAGTGGATCTTCCTTTCGGCCACGTACTGCTGGAACTGGGCCAGGCTCGGCGCCGGGTCGGTGCCGTTGAACCCGCCGATCGCCATGACCGGCTCGCCCGTGGCCAGCTGATATCCGGCCGCAGTGTTGGAGCGCGCGGTCGCCGCTACCCAGGTGTAGCGGCCGGCGTCCTGCTTGAGCAGCGCGGTCAGCTGCGAGCTCGGGGTCGCCGCATCCAACAGCCCGCCGCCCCCGCGTCCACCGCCGAACCCTGGCGAGCCGCCGGGGAGGCCTCCAGGCAATCCCGTCCCACCGCCGGGAGCATTGAACCCGCCAGAGCCCCCCGGGCCGCCGGTGTTACCGGGTCCTCCAGCGCTGCCGGGTCCGCCGGGGAATGCGCGGCCGGTCCCGCTGAAGCCGCCAAAGCCGCCTCGTCGGCCGCCACCTGGACCGCCGCCCGGACCGCCGAAGCCGGTCGTGGGACCCGCCGTCGGAATCGCGCCCGTGTGCGGAGTACTGACTGTGTCCAGCGCGTACGCCGCAGGCCCGGCCAACGAAACGACCACTCCAGCGATTCCGGCCACGATTGTGGCGCGCCGGAGACCTGCCGCATGAATGCGAGCTTGCGCTGGCGCCGCCTGCCGGGCGCTTGTCCGCAACACTGCAAACAAGGCGACCGCCACGCCGAGCCCACCTACGAGGATCAGGACCCGCAGCCACGGCATGAAGTCCGCTGACCGGCCCAGCAGCACGTACGACCAAAGCGCGGTCACGGCGACCACGCCGCTCAAGACCGCATGACGCAAGATCGCTTCGCGTGCAGGCACCTTGTCTGGGGCGGCGCCGTCCAGAGGCACCTCGTTCGAAAGCACGTCGCCAGGCGGCACCTCCTCACCGAGCACCCCGTCCCGAAGCACCCCGTCCCGAGCCACCCCGTCCCGAACCGCCGGGTCGCGAACCCCCTCGGTCGAAGCCGCGTGATCTGCTGGTCCAGTGGCTGTTTCCATGTCGCCAGCGATCGGATCGTCCGAGGTCGCGCCGTATGGGCGCGCGCCGCTTTGGGTCGCGAAGCCCGGAGGCGCAGAGGTGACGGGTGCCGCCGCTGGGCCCGACGGGGTCAGGGGCGACCACACTCCGGGCGCCGAGTCCGTTCTTGCGGTGCCCATGGGCACAGTGCTGGGAGGTGCGGTGGCCGTGGGCACAGTGCTGGGAGGTGCGGTGGCCGTGGGCACAGTGCTGGGAGGCACAGTGCTGGGGGGTGCGGCAGAAGGCACGGAAGCAAAAGGCCTGGAGGCAGGAGAGGCGGTGGGCCAGAGGGCGTGGACGCCCATGCCTACGAGGGCGGCGACGGCTGGGGCCAGGGCGATGCTGTAGTAAGCGTGGAAGATACCCTGCATCTGGCTGAAGACCGCGCCGGTGACCAGTAGCCAGCTTCCCCAGAGGAGGAAGGCGGCGCGGACTTGGTCCGTACGCGGGGCCTTTCTGGTGAGCCAGAGACCTGCGGCGAGGAGGATGAGCGCGGCCGGGAGGAGCCAGGCGATCTGGCCGCCGAGTTCGGCGCCGAACAGGCGCAGCCAGCCCGCGTCCTGGTTGAGGTTGCCGAGGCCGCCGGCCTCGTCTCCGGTCAGACGTCCGAAGCCGTTGTAGCCGAGCGCGAGTTCGAGGACGCTGTTGTTCTGCGAGCCGCCGATGTACGGACGGTCGTCCGCCGGCCACAGGGCCACGACGGCAACCCACCATCCTGCCGCCGCGATCATCGCGGCGCCGGCGATCAGCAGTTGCCGTACCCGCCGCCAGAAGGCGACCGGCGCGGTGACCAGGTAGACCGCCGCGAATCCGGGCACGACCAGGGCCGCCTGCAGCATTTTGGCCAGGAATCCGAGCCCGATCAGCGCGCCCGCGAGGGCCAGCCAGCGGGTGCTCCCCCGCTCCTGCGCGCGGACCATGGCGTACGCGGAGAGGGTGAGCAGCAGCACGAGCACCGCGTCCGGGTTGTTGAACCGGAACATGAGCGCCGCGACAGGAGTGAGCGCGAGGACCGCGCCAGACAACAGTCCGGCGCCGACCGAAAAGCGCCTCCGGACCGTCGCGTACAGCACGCCGACCGAGGCGACGCCCATCAGCGCCTGCGGTACGAGGATGCTCCAGGCATTCACCCCGAAGATGCGGGCCGCCAGGGCCATCGGCCACAGGGACAGGGGTGTCTTGTCGACGGTGATGAAGTTCGCCGCGTCCGACGAGCCGAAGAAGAACGCCTTCCAACTCGCACTGCCGGCCTGGACGGCCGCCGAGTAGAAGGCGTTGGCCCAGCCGGATGCGCCGAGGCCCCAAAGGTAAAGGAGGCCGGTGCCCAGCAGGAGCCCTGCCAGCGCGGGTTTGCCCCACTTAGGGGCGATCATCCGCGGCGTCAGGTCAAACGAAGTTCTCTCAAGGACAGTGGAAGTCACGCTCGCGACGCTACGAACCCTTCATGAGCGACGGATGAGAGGCGGGTGGGAAAAGAAGCCGTTGCGGATCGCTATTGAGCCCGAAAAAATAGGCATAAACGGGACTCGCAGTGGTAATGACCCTGTGAGGTGTGAGATGTCGCAGAATCCATTCGCCCGGCTGACCCGATGGCTGGGACTCGATAAGAATCCGCTCCGCCGCACGTGCGATCGGGTCGAGGCGGCGGTGCGCTTGGCTGCCATCGTCGGCTTCTTGGCCGCTCTCGTGTTCGGCGTGGTCCTCGGCGCCGGGACGTACGGGAACGGCGTCCGGACGGAGGCGGCCCAGGCGCGTGCCCGGCACCTGACCTCGGCCACGCTGCAGGAGAACGTGACCCTCCCGAAGATCTCCGCGGCCGGGACCACCACCGGACATGCGCAGGCCACGTGGAAGGGTCCGGACGCCTCGGTCTGGCAGGGCGACATTGAGGCCCCGCCGAACGCGCGGGCCGGTCAGGTCGTGAAGATCTGGATCGACGACCACGGCAAGATCACCCAGCCGCCGCAGGATCGGGAGACCACGGTCGTGGCCGCCCTGACCGTCGGCACCGGGCTGCCGTTGTTCGCCGCGGTGATGCTCGGCCTGGGAGTCCTGATCACTCGGGTGGTCAACGTGCGCCGGTCCCGCCGCGCCTGGGAGGCCCAGTGGACCGAGGTCGAGCCCACGTGGCGGATCAACGGCTGAAGCCCTCGGCTCGCCCCGTTCCGGTCCGGTTCCAGCTCAGGCTCAGCCTCTGGTCGTGCTGAGGCCCTCGTCTCGCTCGGTTCCGGTTCAGGGCTCTGGTCGTGCTGAGGCGCTGGTCTCGGCTCGTTCATGCCCTGGTCCTGCTGAGCCCCGGGGCTGCCAAGGTGCTGGTCACGCTGGCTCTCAGGTACTGGTCACGCCAGCCTCGAGCCGCAGCTGCGAATGCGGGTCTGGGTCAGCGTCAGTGGTCGGCCGAAGGTGTCAGCGGGCGGCCGAGGGTGAGCGCGCGTAAGCGTCTCAGGCTGGCGCCTCGGGTCGGCGTCATGGACCGCGCCGAAGGTGAGCGCGCGTAAACGTGCGATCTTCAGGTGGGCGGTGCCGGTGCCGTGGGAACAGGCACCCGCCACTCCTGCCCCACGCCTATTTGTCGATGATCTCGTTCTTTCCGATTACGACGACTCCGCCTCTCGTGACAGCGAAGCGTTGACGGTCTTCTTCCAAATCGAAGCCGATGCGGGCGCCGTCGGGAACGACCACGTTCTTGTCGATGATCGCCCGTTTCACGATCGCGCCGCGGCCGATCTTGACGTTGCCCATCAGCACCGAATCCTCGACCTGCGCATGCGAATGCAGCACCACGCCCGGCGACAGGATCGACCGCAGCGCCAGCCCGCCCGAGACGATCACACCGGCCGACACGAGCGAGTCGACGGCCCGGCCGACGCGGTCGCCGTCGTTGTGCACGAACTTGGCCGGAGGCAGTGGATCGTGGCCGGTGTATATCGGCCACCGGTCGTTGTACAAGTTGAATACCGGATGGGCCGAGATGAGGTCCATATGGGCGTCGTAGTAAGCGTCGAGTGTCCCGACGTCCCGCCAATAACCCCGATCCCTTTCCGTGGACCCGGGCACCACATTGTTCGCGAAGTCGTACACATGGGCATCCCCGCGCTTCACCATCATCGGGATGATGTTGCCGCCGAGATCGTGCTTGCTCGACGGGTCGAGGGCGTCCTCGCGCAGGGCCTCGATCATGGCCTGCGTGGAGAAGACGTAATTGCCCATCGAGGCGTAGATCTGGTCGGGCGCGTCCGGGAGGCCGACCACGTCGCGCGGCTTCTCCCGGAAGGCCGTGATGAGCCGCCCCGACGGGTCGGTCTCGATCACACCGAACTGGTCGGACATCGACACCGGCTGCCGGATCCCGGCCACGGTCACCGCCGCGCCGGAGTCGATGTGCTGTTCGACCATCTGCCGCGGATCCATGCGATAGATGTGGTCGGCGCCGAACACGATGCAGTGGTCGGGCAGCTCGTCGTAGATCAGGTTCAGGTTCTGGAAGAGCGCGTCGGCCGATCCGGAGAACCAGTGGGGGCCGAGGCGCTGCTGGGCCGGCACGGGCGTCACATAGTTACCGAGCATGGCCGACAGCCGCCAGGTGCGGGAGATGTGCCGGTCGAGGCTGTGGTTCTTGTACTGCGTGAGCACCACGATCTTCAAGTAGTGCCCGTTGGCGAGATTGGACAGCACGAAGTCGATCAGGCGGTAGATCCCCCCGAACGGCACGGCTGGCTTGGCCCGGTCCGCCGTGAGCGGCATGAGCCGCTTACCCTCTCCACCGGCGAGCACGATCGCGAGGACCTTCATACCGCAGACCTTAACCTGCCGAAACGGTCACAAACACTACGCTTCATGTATGCGTGTCGATCTGCTCAGCCGGGAGTATCCGCCGGAGGTCTACGGCGGCGCCGGGGTCCATGTCGAATACCTTGCCCGTGAGCTCCGCCGCCTGGCCGACGTCCAGGTCCGCTGCTTCGGCGCGCCTCGCGAGGATGCCACGGCATACCGCGTCCCGGGCGGGCTGGAGGGGGCGAACGCGGCCCTCCAGGTGCTCGGGGTCGATCTGGAGATGGCGGCCGATTGCCAGGGCGCCTCGCTCGTGCACTCCCACACCTGGTATGCCAACTTCGCCGGTCATGTGGCCAAGCTCCTGTACGGCATGCCCCACGTGGTCACCACGCACAGCCTCGAGCCGCTGCGCCCGTGGAAGGCCGAGCAGCTCGGTGGCGGTTACACGCTCTCGTCGTGGGCCGAGCGTACGGCTCTGCTGTCGGCCGACGCCGTGATCGCCGTCTCCGAGGGCATGCGCCGCGACGTCCTGACCGCCTATCCCGAGATCTCACCCGACCTCGTACGGGTGATCCACAACGGCATCGACACGAACGAATACGCGCCCGACCTGGGGACCGACGCGCTCGCCCGATACGGGATCGACCCGGCCAGGCCGTACGTGGTCTTCGTGGGACGGATCACCCGGCAGAAGGGGCTGGCGCACCTGCTGCGCGCCGCCCCCGCGTTCGGCAAGGACGCGCAGCTGGTGCTCTGCGCCGGCGCGCCCGACACCCCGGAGATCGAGGCCGAGATCACCGGCCTGGTGGAGGGGCTCGATCGGGACGGCGTGCTCTGGATCTCCGCCATGCTCCCCCGGCCCGATGTCATCCAGATCCTCAGCCACGCGGCGGTGTTCGTCTGCCCGTCCGTGTACGAGCCGATGGGGATCGTCAATCTGGAGGCCATGGCCTGTGGCACCGCGGTCGTGGCGACCGCCACGGGCGGCATCCCCGAGGTGGTGGCCGACGGCGACACGGGCCTGCTGGTCCCGATCCACAGCTCGTCGCCCACGGGCGAGCCCGACGATCCCGAGGCCTTCGCGGCCGCCATCGCCGAGCGGGTCAACACCCTGCTGACCGATCCCGCCCGCGCCGCCGCCATGGGGCGGGCCGGGCGCGAGCGGGCCGTCGAACACTTCTCCTGGACCCGTATCGCCGAGCGGACCAACGCGCTCTACCAGTCCCTGACGGGTAATCGAAGGGGGTAGCCCGTGGGGGCCGGACCTGGGCCGAGGCCCGGCCCCCGCGGGCATGCGGAGCCGGTTTCCCGGTCGGCCCCGCAGGCCGGGTGGCGATGTCTGACGCCGCCGAATTCAGCCGCCGAATTCAAGCGTCGAATCGCCGCCGAAATCACATGGGGATGATCAGCTCGTCGTACGCGCTCGCGCGGTGCCGGCCGGTCGCGGCCGGAGGAATCGTGGACCGGGCGCGACACGCCGCCGTGGTCCCACGAGAAGCGCCGGCAGTAGGAGCGCGATGAGCCCTCCGCCGATCCAGAGCCGGGACTGTCTCCGGATGTTCATGTGGTGCTCCTGTCAGTCGACCCCGAGTGGTCTTCCGACAGCATCGGCCCAGCGTGCTGGAGGAAACGCTCCGTGAAAGAGCCAGCACATGCAGTCGTAAGAAAGTTGTTGCACACAACTTATCCACGTCACGTGAGGCCGACAAGAGGTAATTTGTTGTTCCAGGTGACATTTATGTAACGGACCCGTGTTCCATGTGACGGACCGCAGGTCATCGACGTAAGGGCCTAATCTGAGGGGGTGATTGCGATCGACCGGATCCGGATGGCCTTCACCGATCGGCACGGCGGCGTCAGCGCCGAGCCGTACGGGACGCGAAATCTCGGTGGCGCGGTGGGTGACGACCCGGCGGCGGTCACCGCCAACCGAAAGGGTGTGGCGGCCGAGTTCGGGCTGACCCAGGTCGTCTTCATGCGGCAGGTCCACAGCGCCGACGTCGCCTACGTCGGCGACGAGGCCACCGAGCCCGGCGAGTTGGACGGGGTGTTCACCGACCGGCCGGGGCTGGGGCTGGCCGTCCTCGTCGCCGACTGCGCGCCGGTCCTGCTGGCCGACCCGGTCGCGGGGGTGGTGGGTGGGGCCCATTCGGGCCGTCCTGGCACGCAGAAGGGCATTGTGTCGGCACTCGTGGCGGCCATGCGGTCCAAGGGCGCCGACCCGGCCCGGATGACGGCCGCGATCGGACCGGCCGCATGCGGCGGCTGCTACGAGGTGCCTGCGGAAATGCGTGCCGAGGTGGCCGCGGCCGTGCCCGAGGCGTGGGCCACGACCCGCCAGGGCACCCCGTCGGTCGATCTGCGTGCCGCCATCACGGCCCAGCTCGCCCGCGCAGGTGTCCGAGATGTACGGAATGACCCTCGTTGCACGATTGAGTCGCCCGATCTGTATTCGTACCGTCGCGACCGGGTAACGGGCCGGTTCGCGGGCTATATCTGGTTGATCCCCTAACCCTAGGATCCTCCGCGTGAGCTTCACGCGTTCTGATTGGCGCCTTATCGCCATTTGCGCGGTCGCGGCGATCGCGGCCGGGATCACCCGGTTCGTCGACGCCGGGACGATCGTGCCCTTCGTCCTGTCCGGGATCGCGCTCGCGCTGCTGGCCAGCCTGGTGGGCCGGAGCGTCGAGGCGCTCGGCGACCGACTGGGGGCGGGGGCGACCGGCGTCGTGCAGAGCGCGCTCGGCAACCTGCCCGAGCTGTTCGTCGTCCTGTTCGCGCTGCGCGACGGCCTCTACGACGTGGCCGCCGCCTCGATCGTCGGCTCGATCCTCGCCAACGTGCTGCTCGTGCTGGGGCTGGCGTTCGTGGTCGGCGGAGCCAAGCACGGGACCCAGAAGTTCGGCGCCGAGACCGCCAGGACCATCAGCATGCTGCTCGTCCTCGCCGTGTTCGCGCTGCTGGTGCCCGGGCTCACGGCCGCGCTGCACACGCCCGCCGCCGGGCACGAGCGCGGTCTGTCGATCATCGTGTCGATCCTGCTGCTCGGCCTGTTCGCGGCGTCGCTGCCCGGGGCCATAAAGCGGCGCAAGACGGCAGGCGAGCCGGTCGAGCAGCACGAAGGCGAGCCACACGGCCCCGCCTGGCCCATGGGCGTGGCGATCGGCATGCTCGCCGTCACCGGCGTCGGCGCGGCGTTCGTGTCCGAGTGGTTCGTGCACGCGCTCGAGCCGGCCATGTCCTCGCTCGGCATCTCGCAGGCCTTCGCCGGCCTCGTGATCGTCGCGATCGCCGGAAACGCCGTCGAGAACGTGGTCGGCATCCAGCTGGCCGCCCGAAACCAGAGCGACTACGCGCTTTCGGTCATCCTGCAGAGCCCGCTGCAGATCGCGCTCGTCGTCGCGCCGGCGCTCGTGCTGCTGTCGCCCTTGGTCGGCGCCTCGTTCACGCTCGTGCTTCCGCCGCTTCTGATGGCCGCGCTGATCATGTCGGTGCTGGTCGCGGTGATCGTGGTCCTCGACGGTGAGTCCACGTGGCTGGAAGGCGCCACACTTGTCGTCCTTTACTGCGTCATCGCCGCCGCTTTCTGGTGGGGCTAGCACTAGGCTTCGCCGTGTCAGAAACAGGTAAGCGGGGGCTTAAGGAGGGACGTGCGCATGCGCCTGTACGTAATGGCCGCGGCGTGCCTGATCGCACTGGTGGGGTGCGGATCGGGGGGAACCGGTGGTGGCAGCGGATCGTCGAACACCCTGCCTCTGCCGGACGGATTCAAGCGGATCGGCGGGTCGGCCAACGGGATCTCGGTGGCGGTGCCGGAAGGCTGGACCACCATCGACCTCAGCTCCGACTCCGACTTCGCCTCAAAGCTGGAGAAGAGCGGGCTGAGCGGTTCGGCGCTGCAGCAGGCCAAGGCCGGGCTGGAGGCGCTCAAGGCCAACAAGGCCATCTACGCCACCGATCCCGACTCGATCAAGCAGTCGTCGAACCAGTTCGCCACCAACCTCAACGGCTTCTGCCAGGCGTCGGTCGGCGCGTCCGCCGACGCGCTGATCGAGGAGGCCAAGAAGCAGCTGGCCTCGGTCAACGCCCAGGTGAGCGAGGCGGCCGAGGTGCCGCTCGGCGCGTCAAAGGGTGTGCGGATCAAGTACGCACTGCCCATGGCGGCCGTGACCGTCAAGGGCACGCAGTACTACGTGCCCTCTGACAAGGGCAAGACCTGCATCGTCACCCTCAGCACCGATCTGGACGGGAAGGACGCTCTCTTCGACCAGATCGGCGGCACCGTTGCCCCCGTCTAAAGGCCGACCGTCCAAAGGCCACCCGCCTAAAGACCACCCGCCTAAAGACCACCCGCCTAAAGACCACGCGCCTAAAGACCACGCGCCTAAAGACCAACCGTCTAAGGGCGACATGTGAGGACGCGGCCGTACTTCTGGCTGACGGCGGCCGAGCGGCGATTATGGGACGCCTTCCCGACGGGCGCGTGGGTGGACGCGCGCGGCGGGAAAGTGCGGGCCGCTGTGATCGCCGCTCTGCTGCTCGGCAGCCATCCTCTGCGGCCCGGACACGTGGCCGGTGTGCGGTTGTCGGACGCGCGGATCACCGGGGATCTCGACCTGTCCGACGCCGTTCTCTCGGCCAAGCTCCATCTGGTGGACTGCCGCCTGCCGGGCATCGTCTCGCTCAACGACGCGAGGACCCGCGGCATCCGGCTGCGCCGCTGCGAGGTGGGCCGCTTCCGCGCCGGACGGGCGACCGTCGACGGCCTGCTCGACCTTTCGGGCTCGGTCGTCCGGCACGGCGTACGGCTCGACAACGCCCACGTCACCGGCCAGCTCCGGATGTCGGGCGCGCGGATCAGCGCGCCTTCGGAACGGATCAGCCCGCCTTCGGAGGCGGGCTCCACGTCGCCCGACTACGCCATCTGGGCAGGCGGGCTGCGGGTGGAGGGCGGGGCGTTCCTGCGCGACCTCCACACCGAGGGCGGCCTCCGGTTGGTCGGGGCCCGCTTCGAAGGCGGTCTGTACGCCGAGCGCGCCCACATAAAGGGCGTGCAGACCAGGCCGGAGACCGACGCGTACATGCGTCCGCCCGAGCCCAGGGCGATCGTCGCCGACCACATGTCCGCCGCCGGCGTCGAGTTCGGCGCCGGCTTCACGGCCGAGGGCACCGTACGGCTCCGCGGCGCCCGGATCGCGGGCGTGCTGTCGTTCGACGGCGCGGCGCTCACCGCGCCCCACCGCTGCCTGCACCTCAGCCACATGCAGGTGGTCGAGCTGGTGCTGCGCCCCGCGAAGATCGAGGGCGAGATCAACCTCGCCTACTCGCGGATCGGCGTCCTCGCCGACGACGCGTCCGCCTATCCGGGGCACGTGCACCTCAACGGCCTGGTCTACGAATCGGTCCGCGGTCCGGCCGACGTCGCCGACCGCCTGCGGCTGCTGGCCCGCGACCCCGGCGGCTACCGGCCCCAGCCGTTCGAGCAGCTGGCCGCCTTCTACCGGCGCGTGGGCCACGAGGGCGACGCCCGCCGGGTCCTGCTGGCCAAGCTCCGCGCCCGCCGCCGCACCCTGCGCTGGCCCGCCCGCGTGTCGGGCGCGCTGCTCGACGTCCTCGTCGGGTACGGCTATCGCCCCTGGCTGGCCGGGATCTGGGCGGTGCTGCTGCTCGCCACGGGGACCGCCGTGTTCGGCGCGGTCACCCCACACCAGATCGGCCTGGACGAGTCGCGGCACTTCAACGCCTTCACCTACACCCTCGACCTGCTGGTGCCGGTCAGCGTGTTCGAGCAGAGAGGCGCGTGGGAGCCGGTCGGCTGGACGCTCTGGCTGGCCAACGTGCTCATCGGGGCCGGGTGGATCCTCGCGACCGCGCTCATCGCGGGCGGGACTCGGGTCCTCCGTCCTGGAGGTCCATCCTGAACCTGGGCAGGCTCTCCGGATACTTCTCGCGGATGAACTTGACCAGGTGTTCGCGCATGTCGCATTTGAGGTCCCAGACGCTGGCCGAGTCGGCGGCGCTCATCGTGGCGCGCAGCTGGACCAGCCCGTTAGGGGTGATGTCGGTGACCTGGAGCGTCCAATCCTTCTGGTCCCACAGCGGGTTGCCGCGCAGGGCCTGGTAGAGCTCGGCCCGCACCTCCTCGACCGGGACCGTCCAGTCGACGTGCAGATAGACGTGGCCGAGGATGCGGCTGCCGTGCCGGGTCCAGTTCTCGAACGGGTTGGTCGTGAAGTACGACACCGGCAGGATCAGCCGCCGCTCGTCCCACGTCCGCAGGGCGACGTAGGTGAGCGTGAGCTCCTCGATCCGGCCCCACTCGCCCTGCACGACCACCACGTCGTCCAGCCGGAGCGCGTCGCTGAAGACCAGCTGGAGCCCGGCCAGGAGGTTGCCGAGCGTCGACTGGGCGGCGATGCCGGCCACCACGCCGGCGATCCCGGCCGAGGCCAGCAGGCCGGCGCCGAGGGCGCGTACCTCAGGGAAGGTGAACAGGATGGCGCCCAGCGCGGCGATGCTCACCACCGCCGCGCTGACGCGGCGGATGAGCCCGATCTGAGTGCGCATCCGGCGCACCCGATGGTCGGCCGTGTCCTCGATCCTGGTCAGTTTGTCGAGGATGACGTCGGTCACGGCGTACGCGGCCTGGATGACCAGCCAGGTCACGCAGATGATCAGCAGGATCGTGAAGACGCGGCTCAGCCAGCGGTCCGTGGCGGGGGCGACCAGGCGCGGGTCGTAGACGACGGCGGCGGTGCCCACGGCGGCGGTCGCGAAGCCGGGCCAGGTGCAGCGGCGCACGAGAGGGCCGGCGAGCGCCCAGCGCTCCCCGATCAGCCGCCAGCGCAGCACGCGGCGGACCACTTCGACCGCGACCACCGCGACGACCGTCCAGGTCGCCACGGTCACCCAACTCCAGGCCGACACGGACCCAATCCCCCGTTTCGGTCAGATTCCGCCATCAAAAGGCGACGCTTCCTCTACAGCTTCCTCTACGGGCTCCCTGTATAGACGATATTGCCGCTCGGCAGGCGTCTTTCACAGGGTCCCGAGATCGGCCAGCACGGCACGCGTACGGGCGACCTCGGCTTCCAGCCACCGGGCGAAGTCGTCGCCTTCGAGGTGCATCGGCACCCAATCCGAGCGCCGCCAGTCGGGCGCGGCGGCCACCGTACGGCACAGATCGCGAAGGGCGGCCCGATCGGCGTCGCCGAGCCCCGCGGCGCCCACGAGGCCGCGCCAGTCGGCGTACTCGAGGCGGACCCCGGACTCGATCAACGTGGGCGCGTCCACGCCCGGCACCCGATCCTTGGCCGAGACGGCCAGCGGCCGGAGCGTGCCGGCCCTGATGGGCGCGGCCAGGTCGCGGAGGCCGCCCACGCCCACCGCGATCCGCGCGTCGACGAGCGCGGAAACCACCTGCTCCGCGTCGGCGTACGCGGCGTAGGACAGCAGCCGCACGTCCATCCCGAGCCCCTGGGCGACCAGCCCGAACAGCACGTGATCCGGCCCTCCGACGGCGCGGCCCGCCACCTGGAGTTCGGCCGGATCGCGGCGCAGCGCCTCGGCGAACGCGTCGAACGTGCGGAACCGGGACCGCGGCGAGGCGACCAGCACCTCCCACTCCCCCACGAGCCGCGCCAGCGGCGTGGTCCTGGCCAGCACGTGCCCCGTGTGATCGGCGGCGGCCTCGGCGACCAGCGCGGGCCCGGCCACCATCACCTGGGCCTCGATCAGCTCCGGGCCGTCCCGCCGGCCCACCCCGGACATGGACGTCAGGCTGGAGACCTCGGCGAGGTCGACCTTCGTCAGCCGCCCGGCCTCGATCACCGAGCGCAGCGAGCGCGCGAAGGAGTCGGCGGCGCCGCCCTCGGCGAGCAGCGACAGGCGCGACAGCCGCGCCGCGGGCGTGCCGCAGCCGGCCGCCAAGGCCAGCAGTCCCAAGAACGCCCGTCGCCGCAAATCACCACACTCCCCTATCGACTCCCAGAATACGACCAGTCACAGAGCGTTAAATATACGGGTCCTATACTCGGCGCGGTGAAGCTCCCACTGTGAGGTGATTTCGGAAGGGGGACCTATGATGCGGCGCAAAATCCGGGCGGTCATCATGACCCTGACGGCCGTGTCGATCTCCATGCTGATGATCTCGGCGACCGGCGCCCCCGCTCAGGCGGTGTCGATCGACCGATGCAACATGCATTGGGGCAACGAGGGCGGCCGTTACTGCTGATCGCCCAGATGGGCGGCGACCTCCGCGGCTTCGGGGGAGCCGATGGCCGAAAGCTGGGCTAAGGCCTGCTCCCACAGCACCCTGGCCCCGGAGGCGTCGCCCTGGCCCTGCCTGGCAAGCGCCAGGCCGTTCAGCGCCCGCGCGTGCCACGGCACGTTGCCCATGGCCTCGAACAGATGGACGGCCCGCTCCAGGTGCTGCTCGGCGTCGGCGTAATCCCCCATGACCGTGGCCCGCACGCCCAGCCCGAACTCGGCGCCGGCCTCGGTGAACTGATCGCCGACCTGCCGCGCCAGCCGTACGGCCGCGGCCATGCTCGCCCCGGCCTCCGCGCGCAGCCCGCGGTCCAGCTGCGCCATTCCTAGTCCGCGCAGCAGATACGCCTCGCCGACCAGGTCGCCGAGGCCGCGCACGAGGGGGAGCGCGGCGGTGAAGGCCTGATGGGCGTCCTCGGCCTGCTTGCGGCGCAGGTACGCCTCGCCGATGCGGAACAGCGCCTGCGCCTGCCCGCGCCGGTTGCCGATCTCCTCGAAGATCTGGCGGGCCTCCGCGAGCAGTTCCTCGGCCGGGCGCAGCCTGCCGCGGTCGAGATGGATCTGGGCCAGGCCGATCAGGACGTGCGCCTCGGCGGCCCGGTCGCCCTGCGCCGCCAGCTGGGCACGGGCCCGCTCGTAGGCGTCTTCGGCCTCGGTGAGCCGGCCGGTGGTCCGGTAGAGCAGGGCGAGGTTGCGCAGCGCGAGCGCGTCGCCGTGCTCCTCCCCCACCTGGCCGAACAGGTCGCGGGCGGCGCCGAGCAGCGCCTCAGCGGTGGCATAGTCCTGCTGGTAGAGGGCGAGGCTGCCGAGGCCGTAGCGCATGGCCCCCTCACCTCGCCGGTCTCCGGCCGCGCGGGCGGCGGCCAGGGCGATCTCGTGGGTCTGCCGCCAGTCGTCGAACAGGCTGTGCGCCTCGAACAGCGTCACACACGTCATGGCGAGGTCCCAGGCCACGTCGGCGGCCCCCGATCCGGCCGCCGTGCCGACCGCCGAGACGAGCCCGGCCCGCTCCGCCGCGAACCACGCGACGGGGTCCCCCAGGCGCCCAGGCCCAGACCCGGCTTCCGATCCAGCCCCCGACCCAGCCCCCGACCCAGCGCCGGGCGGCCAGCGGTCCGCCGCGCTGTGGATCACCGCATAGTCGCCGCCGTACTCGCGCCGGTGAGCCTGCTCCGCCAGCGCCAGCCACCCGCCGAGCACCCGCTGTACGGCCCCGCCACGCGCGGCCGCGTCCTCCTCCTCGACAGCGCGCTCGCGAGCGTACAGCCGTACGAGATCGTGGAGCCGGTAGCGGGTCTCGCCGGTGGCGTCCCGCGCGCGCACCTCCAGCAGCTGAGCGTCGACCAGCTGCTCCAGCAGGATCCGCACCCGGTCGCGGCCGGCGTCCAGCAGCGCGGCCGCGGCCCAGGCCGCGAAGTCGGGCCCGTCGAGCAGGCCGAGGCGGCGGAACAGCCCGGCGGCGGCCGGCGGCAGCGCGCGGTAGCTCAGCTCGAAGTGCGCGCGCACCTGGACGCCGCCGTGGCTGAGCTCGCCCAGGCGGTGCCGCTCGTCGGACAGCAGTTCGACCAGTTGTCCGGCTGTCGGCTGCGAGCGCCCGGCGAGCCGCGCGCCGACGATGCGCAGCGCCAGCGGCAGTCCGGCGCACAGCGTGCCGAGCCGGCCGAGGTCGGGGTCGTCGGTGGCGACCCGATGCCCCGCGACGCTGGCGAGGACGGACGCCGCGGCGCCGGGGTCGAGCAGGTCCAGCCGCAGGATGTGCGCGCCCTCCTGGGCGACCAGGGCGTCCATGGCGCCCCTGCTTGTCAGGATGACCGCCGTGCCCGCCGCGCCGGGCAGGATCGGCCGCACCTGACGCGCGTCGCGGGCGTTGTCGATCACCATGAGGACCCGCCGCCCGGCCAGCACGCTGCGCAGCAGCCCGGCCCGCTCATCGAGCTCCGCCGGAATCTTCCCGCCCGGTACGCCAAGGGCCCGCAGAAACCGGTCGATCACCGCATGCGGTTCGAGTGGCGCCGCTCCCTCGGAGTACCCGCGAAGATCGGCGTACAACTGTCCGTCGGGAAAGCGTTCCGCGACGTGGTGGGCCCAGTGGACGGCCAGCCCGGTCTTGCCGACCCCGCCCATTCCCGTGATGCCGAGGAACGCGGGAACACCGGCGGAGATCCGGGCCTCCAGCACCCGGTCGAGCTCGGCGAGCTCCGCGAGCCGATCGACGAAGTCCGGGATGTCATGCGGCAGCTCGGCCGGCCGGGGGAACCGATCCGTCGTGGCGGTGGTCACGCCGTCGGCCGGAAGCCGCAGCGACTCGTCTCCCCTGAGGATGGCGGCGTGCAGGTCCTGAAGCTCACGGCCCGGTTCGAGGCCGAGCTCGGCGACGCTCGCCTGCCGCCCGTCACGGTAGGCCCGCAGCGCCTCCGCCCGCCGCCCGGCGCGATAGAGGGCCAGCATGAGGTGGGCGCGCAATCGCTCACGGGCCGGATTGGCGGCCACCAGCGCGTACAGCTCGCCGATCACATCCTCGTGCCGGCCGAGCATGAGGTCGGCGTGGATCCGCAGCTCGGTGGCGCGCAAGCGGGCCTCCTCCAGCCGTACGGCCGCCGGCAGCACGGCCGGATGCCCGGCCAGGCTTCCGAACGCCGGACCCCGCCACAAAGCAAGGGCCGCGCCCAGCGCCTCGCCGGCGCCCGCCGCGTCGCCCGCCGCCATGGCCCGGGCCCCTTCGGCCGCCAGCTCGTCGAAGGTGTTTGCGTCGAGGTCGCCGGGCCCGATGGTCAAGGAGTATCCGGCCGGATGGCGGACGACACGATCGGCGCCGCCGAGGGCACGCCGCAGGTGGTAGACGTACACGCGGAGGTTCTCGAGGGCCGACGCCGGCGGGGTCTCCCCCCACAGGGCGTCGACCAGCGGACGGACGGCCGTCGGGGCACCGCCGTTGCTGATCAGCACCGCCAGCAGGAGGCGCTGCTTCTCGGCCCGCAACGGCACCGCCCGGCCGTCGACGCTGACGTCGAGCGGACCGAGGACACGCAGGCGCATGACCACGCCCTCTCATGGTCAGCCCAAGGGCACCCTACGAGCCCCGCGCAATCGGACCACTATACGCGCCATATACGTGCGAAAAACGGAACTCGTTCGAGAGTTCGGATGTCATTTCATCCGACGCATGGAGCACGAATGAGTCCCCTGTCACGCGGTCTTCCCGCCCCTGCACGCCGGCACCCCGCCCCATCGCCATCAGCCCGGTCGCGATGCGCGCGCGGGGCCGGCGCCTGGCACGGCGACTATCCCGACAATCAAGTCCTTCGGCTACGTCCGCCTGCGCCATCGCGCCGAGATCCGGCCGCCGCGAGCGGGAGGCCGCACGGCGACCGGCCCGGTGGCCGAACTCGGCAGGCGGCCTGAGCCCCGGTGCGGCTCCCGCCCCGGAACACGGGAGCCGTACCGGGCACGTCCAGTGTCTACTCGACCCGCCACCCGGCCGGCCAGTGTCTTATTCGACGGTGACGCTCTTGGCGAGGTTGCGCGGCTTGTCCACGTCGCGGGCGAGGGCGACGGCCGCGTGGTAGGCGAACAGCTGCAGCGGGATGGTCAGCAGGATCGGGTCGAGCTCGACCTCGTTCTTCGGGATCACGATGCAGTCGTCGGCCTGCTCGGCGGACCGGTGTCCGATCATCAGGATCCGGCCGCTGCGGGCGCGGATCTCACCGAGCGTGGTCAGATTCTTGTCCAGCAGTTCGTCGTCGGGGACGATCGCGACCGTCGGCAGTTCGGGGCTGATCAGCGCGAGCGGGCCGTGCTTCAGCTCGCTGGCCGGATAGGCCTCCGCGTGCACGTAGGAGATCTCCTTGAGCTTCTGGGCGCCCTCGCGTGCCACGGGATAGCCGCGGACCCGGCCCACGAACATCATCCCGGGCGCGTTCGCGTAGCTCTGCGCGAGCGCCTTGATCTGCTCGTCGAGCTTGAGGATCTGCTCGATCTGGTCGGGCAGGCGGCGCAGGCCCTCGCAGATCCGCCGCCCGTCGGCCGGCGACAGGTCGCGCACCCGCCCGAGATGCAGCGCCAGCAGCGCGAACGCGACCGCGGTCGAGGTGAACGCCTTGGTGGACGCGACCGAGACCTCCGGCCCCGCGTGCAGGTAGACGCCTCCGTCGACCTCACGCGCGATGGCGCTGCCGACCGCGTTGACGATGCCGATGACGCGGCCGCCCTTGCGCTTGAGCTCCTGAACGGCGGCGAGCGTGTCGTAGGTCTCCCCCGACTGGCTGATCGCCACGTACAGCGTGTCCGGCTCGACGACCGGGCTGCGATAGCGGAATTCGGAGGCCGGCTCGGCGTCCGCGGGGATACGCGCCAGCTCCTCGATGAGCTGGGCGCCGATCTGGCCGGAGTAGTAGGCGGACCCGCAGCCGATGATCTTCACTCGGCGGAACGAGCGGGTCTCGCGGGCGTCCATGTTGAGGCCGCCGAGGTGCGCGATGTGGAATCGGTCGTCGACGCGTCCGCTGAGCGTACGGGCGACCGTTTCCGGCTGCTCGGAGATCTCCTTGAGCAGGTAGTGCTCGTAGCCGCCGGTGTCGTAGTGCCCGGCCTCCCAGTCGACCGTGAACGGCTCCTTGGCCGTCTCCATGGCGTCGCTCGTGAACGTGTGGAACCCGTCGGCCTTGAGGACCGCGAGCTCGCCGTCCTCGAGGTGGACGACCTGCCGGGTGTAGCGGATGAGAGCGGCCACGTCGGACGCGGCGAACATCTCCTTCTCACCGATCCCGAGCACGATGGGGCTGCCGTTGCGGGCCACCACGACCTCGCCCGGACGCTGCGCGTCGACGACCGCGATGCCGTACGTGCCGACCACGCTCTTCAGCGCGAGCCGGACGGCGTCCTCGAGACTGGACGTCTCGTCCGCTGTGCGGGCGATCAGATGCGCGAGCACCTCGGTGTCGGTCTCGCTGGCGAACACGACCCCATCCGCCTCGAGCTTGCGGCGCAGTTCGGCGGCGTTCTCGATGATGCCGTTGTGCACGACCGCGATCCGCTCGTCCGCGTCGACGTGCGGGTGGGCGTTGAGGTCGCTGGGGACGCCGTGCGTGGCCCAGCGGGTGTGGCCGATGCCGAGGCCGCCCTTGAACCGGGCGGGCATGGCCGCCGCGAGGTCGGCGACGCGGCCCTTGACCTTGCGCGTCTTCAGGGTCTTGCCGTTGACGACCGCGAGTCCCGCGGAGTCGTACCCGCGGTATTCGAGACGCTGGAGCCCTTCGAGGAGAATGGGCGCCGCATCCTTCGGCCCCACGTAAGCCACGATTCCGCACATGTTGCTCTGTCCCCTATCCGTAGACGATCCGGCGTAGCTGGCGAAGCGTGAACTCCGGCGCCGTCACGCGGCGGCACTGAAGCTCCGACGAGATCCTGGGGAAGATCTCGTCGTTCGTGAGGCCGCGGGCCTTCAGCTCGGTGTGCCGGCGCCGTACGTAGTTGTCGGCCGGCTCGCTGAAATACGCGAGCACGTCGGCGACCACGCGCGCCGCCTCTCCTGGACCCAGCGCGGTGGTCCGGGTGAGGTGCGAGATGAGGTCCTCGTGCGACACAAGCCACGACCTTAGGCAGTCATTGATACGTTTTCCAAGTTATCTGCCCGGAATCGGGCAGGATTACGCCCGAAAGGTCCACTCGCCTGCCAGTAGCGTGCCCAGGACGACCGGGTGACGCAGATCGTCCGGTTCCTTCTCCAGGATCACCAGATCGGCCGGCGCGCCCGCACGCAGGGGTCCTCTCGTCGACGCCGCGATCGCGTCGGCGAGGGAGACGCCTTCCTCGGGGTGCCAGGCCGGGCGGTCGTCATCCGTACGGGTGACCGCCGACGCGATGCCGTCCCACGGATCCAGCGGGGCCACCGGCGCGTCCGAGCCGAACTGCAAGGTAGCGCCCGCCTTGATGAGATCGGCGTACGCGTACGCGCGTCCGGTCCGGCCGGGCCACTGCAGCTCGGCCACATCCCGATCATCGGGAGCGTGCGCCGGTTGAACGCCCGCTATCAGCCCGGCCCGGGCGAACCTCGCCAGATCGGCCTGCCGTACGAGCTGCGCGTGCTCGATCCGGCCAGGACAGCCCACGCGCTCGAACGCCTCCAGCGCGATCGCCACGGCCCGATCCCCGATGGCGTGGACGGCCGGCCGCAAGCCGTGCGCGTGAGCCTTGGCCATGGCCCCGGCCAGTTCCTCGAGCGGCGTCTCCAACTGCCCATAGCCCTCCACGGGCCCGCCCGGGTAAGGATCGTCGCAGTACGCGGTGCGGGTGTTCAGAGAGCCGTCGACGAACATCTTGACCGGCCCCACCTCGAGCAGTCCCTCGGTCCGGCCGCCACGAAGCCCGCGCTCGATCGCCTCGTCGAGCCGGGACACCGGAATCGAGCAGACGATCCTGAGCGGACTGTCGCGGACACTTGTCCGCCGCCGCCAGTCGGACCAGTTGTCGGCGTACTCGAAGTCGATGACGCCCACGACGCCGCGAGCAGCCGCCTCCTGCGCGGCCTCCGCCACCCACGCGTCGACCTGCTCCTGCGGCGGAGGCGGCAACGCGGCCATCGCCTCGTAGCACGCGCGCTCACGCAGCACACCCGTCGGGTGATCCCCGAGACCGATCAGCGCCAGCGCCGCGCGGCTGAACCAGACCGTGTGCAGGTCGTTGCTGGCCAGCACCACCGGCTGGTCCGGCAGCAGGTCCTTGTGCGGCACATCCGGCCACAACGCGTCCCGGAACCCGAACCCCATCACCACCCCGCCCGCACCCGGACGCCCCGCACCCGAAAGCCCCACGCCCGGACGGCCCACACCCGAATACCCCGCACCCGGACGCCCCGCATCCGGAAGCCCAGCGCCCGGATGGCCCACACCCGAATGCCCCACGCCGGGATCCCCCGCGTCCGAGTACCCCGAGCCCGGACGCCCCACGCCGGAATACCCCGAGCCCGAATACCCCACGCCCGAATGCCCCACACCCGGACGCCCAGCACCCGAATGCCCAGCACCGGGATGACCTGCGCTCGCGCCAGCCGCGGACGGACGGCCGCCCACCGGGAATGCGTTCACGAGGGCGACGGCCTCGGCCGCGGATCTGGCACCACTGAGGTCGATCCGGCTGCGTGCCTGCGCCCACTGTGTGAAGTGCACGTGCGCGTCCCAGAGACCCGGCAGAACCGTCGCGCCCTCTACATCGAGGCCGCCGCCGGGGAGGTCGGGAGCGATAGCCGAGATCTTCCCATCGGTGATCTCTATGTCGCAGAGTGGCCCATTGAACCCGATATGGGCGTTACGCAGGAGCATTTTCCCGACAATAGATCACCCCCCTAGATGATCGATTCCAAGGGGGTCAGCCGGATGGGTCGAGGGGGGCGTGCGCATCGGCCGATTACCCGACGATGGGCCAGCCGATGACCTGGTCGAGCTGGAGGTTGCGGAGAACGGCGTTGTCCA
>JAGFNW010000067.1 GCA_017592665.1 Streptosporangiaceae bacterium NEAU-GS5
CATCAACCGACTCAAACGCCACCGCGCCATCGCCACCCGATACGACAAACTCGCCGTCCGCTACCAGGCCACCATCCACCTAGCGGCCATCAACGACTGGCTCACCAAGCTTTGAAACAGGCTCTAGCCGATGCGGCGCAGGGCGCGTTCGCGGCGTTCGGCCACCCGGGAGCCGGATTCCTTGCGGGCCATTCGCCGCAGCACGGCGGGGGCCAGCAGCAGCCCGGTCACCGCCCAGGCGCCCAGCACCGCGACGGTCTCCAGGTGGCGCCAGGAGCCGGCGATCTCGACGGCGGCGGCCGCGTCGGGCAGCAGCGCCGAGCGCATGCCGAGGCCCAGCCAGTAGAACGGGAATCCCTGGGCCACGGCCTGCAGCCAGCCGGGAAGCGCCGCGATGGGGTAGAAGATCCCGGAGATCGCGATCAGGCCGAGGATGGGCAGCGTGAGCAGGCCCTGGCTGCGGGGGCTGGTGAACACCGAGCCGAGGATCGCGCCGGCCGGCAATGTGGCCACCAGGCCGAGCGCGAGCACCCAGATGAGGGCGGCCGCGTCGATGCGTAGTCCGTCGATGAGGAACAGGCCGGGGATGAGGAAGATCGCCAGGTCGGCGATGAGGCCTCCGGCCACAGAGATGATCTTGCCGATGAGGTAGCCCCGCATGCCGTCGGGGGTGGCCTTGGCGCGCAGCAAGGTGCCGTCCTCGCGGTCGGCGGTCAGCTGCTGGCTCATGCTGACCAGGCCGAAGGCCGCGTTCATGCCGAGGATGCCGGGCAGGGCGAGGGCGCCGAGGGTGAATCCGCTCATCCCGAACGCCCGGTCGCGCATGAAGTACAGCACGGCCAGCATCAGCAGCGGCCAGAAGAAGTGCGACCACAGGTCGGCGCCGTTGGTGAACGACTGCCGCAGTTCGATGCGGCCCCGGGTCAGCCCCGCTTTCACGCTGATCGTCGTCACGGCGCTGCCGTCCCTTCGGCTTGGCGTACGAGGGTGAGGTAGGTCTGCTCCAGTGAGGCGCGGCGGACCTCCAGCTCGTGCACGGCCTCGCCGTACTGGAGGAACAGCTCGCGCGCGAAGCGGGTGGAGTCGGGGGTGGTGGTGCTGAAGCTGTGGCCGTCGCGGGTCCAGCGCACCTCGTCCTCGCCGGCGATGAGCCGGGCGAGCTCGCGTGAGGTGCCGTCGGCGATGACGCGGCCGCCGTTGACGATCACGATGCGGTCGGCGAGTTTCTCGGCCTCGTCGAGGTCGTGGGTGGTGAGCAGGATGGTGGTCCGCCCGGCGGCGGCGCGCACGAGGTCGTGGAACTCGCGCCGGGCCTGCGGGTCGAAGGCGGCGGTCGGCTCGTCGAGGAACAGCACCTCGGGCCGGCCGACCAGGCCGATGGCCACGTCGAGGCGGCGGCGCTGACCGCCGGACAGCGTCCTGATCTTCTGGCCGGCCTGCCCGGCGAGACCGACGGCGGCGACGAGCTCGCCGACGTCCCATGGGTCGTCGTAGTAGGAGGCGAGGTGGGCCAGCAGTTCGCGGACCCGCCACTTGCCGTGGTCGCGCCAGGACTGAAGGACGATCCCGACGCGGGCCCGCCACCGCTCGCCGGCGTGCGCGGGGTCGGCGCCCAGCACCTCGACCCGGCCGCCGGAGCGCATCCGGAAGCCCTCCAGGATCTCGATCGTGGTGGTCTTGCCGGCCCCGTTGGGCCCGAGCAGGGCCAGCACCTCGCCCGCGCGGATCTGGAAGGTCACGCCGTCGAGCACGTCGGCCGTGCCGTAGCGCATGCGCAGGTCTTCGACGTCGACGGCGCTCACGCCCGCGTCTCCTGTTCGGCGCTCTGCCGTACGCGCTCGGCGAGCGCGGCCCGGTCGATCCCGGCCAGGGCGAGGGCCCGGGGCACGGTGCCCACCTCGGCGCGCAGGATGCCGAGCAGCAGATGGGCCGGGCGCAGGTCCTTCTTGCGCGCCGCGGAGGCAAGGCCGCGCTCGAGGGCGAGCTTGGCCGAGGCCCCCATGGTCGACGGGCGCTCGGGCGCGCAGGTCGCGGGCGGCAGGCCGAAGTGGGCCGGGACGACCCCGACGGCGGCCAGGCTGTGCTCGAACTCGCGCTCCAGCGCGTCGCGGATCTCCCGGCGGCCGAGACCGGCCTCCGACAGCGGGCCGGCGGTGGTGGGCTCGGCTTCGGTGGCGATGGCCACCAGCAGGTGGTGGGCCTCGACCGTGGTCGATCCTTCCTTGCGCGCCTCGTCGGCGGCCTGATCGATGATCGTGTGCAGATATCGGTCGAACGTCGTCATCGTCAACGTCTCCTCAGCTTGACGCCGGCGGCGATGAGCCGCTGGGCGTGCTTTTTGTGGACGGCCTGGCGGGTCACCCCGAGCGCCTCGGCGACCTGGGGCCAGCTCCAGCCCGCGCGCATGGCCTGCTCGACGGCGGCGTCCTCGATCTGGTCGGCCAGGCGCCGCAGCGCGGCGACGGCCGCGAGCCCGTCGGCCGGGTCGGCAGGCGCGGCGGGCTGGTCTGGGGGTCTGTCGGACATGCGAGCAACCTTAGTTGACTAATTTGAGCATAGTCAACTCGAGTTGCTTAAGGTTGACATGCAGGTATTTGCCTGCATAACGTGGAGTAGTGGACGAGGTATTCAAGGCGCTGGCCGATCCGACCCGGCGGCATCTGCTTGATCTGCTGCACCGGCACAACGGGCAGACGCTCGGCGAGCTGTGCGAGCAGGTCGCCATGGCCCGGCAGTCGGCGACCCAGCATCTGGCCGTGCTCGAGGCGGCCAACCTGGTCACGACCGTGCGGCGGGGCCGCGAGAAGCTGCACTACCTCAATCCCGTGCCCCTCCACGAGATCCAGGAGCGCTGGATCGACAAGTTCGAAGGCCCGCGCCTGCGGGCCATCAGCGCAGTCAAACGACGAGCGGAAGACGACATGACCGAGACTTCTGGCACCAAGCCCACCTTTGTGTACGTGACCTACATCGAGAGCACGCCGGAGAAGGTCTGGCGCGCCCTGACCGACGCCGATCTGACCGCCCGATACTGGGGGCACCGCAACGTGTCCGACTGGCAGGCCGGCTCGCCGTGGCGGCACACCCGCGTCGACGGCTCGGGCGCCGCCGACGGCGGGGGGACCGTGGTGGAGAGCGCGCCGCCCAACCGGCTGGTCTTCACCTGGGGCGACACCGACGCCGAGCGGCCGGTCGAGCCGTCCCGGGTCACCTTCGACATCCAGCCCTATGGGGAGATCGTCCGCCTGACGGTCACCCACGAGGACCTGCGCGACGAGGCCGAGCTCAGGGACATCAGCGGCGGCTGGCCGGCCGTGCTGTCCAACCTCAAGTCGATGCTGGAGACCGGCGCTCCGCTGTCGCAGCAGCCCTGGCTGGTGCCGCAGGGGTGACGAGCACCCCGGCGGTGGCGCGCCCAGGCCCGCCATGCCACACTCACTGTTATAGAACTCATCGAAGAGTTCTATAACGATCGGAGTGTGGCATGCGAACCGTGTCGCCATGGTGGGAGCCGGCACCGCCGGACGGGACGATGGGCGAGCCCCGGGCGCGGGGCCGATTCGGCGACTACGGCGGCCGGTATGCGCCGGAGTCCCTGGTGGAGGCCTGCCGCGAGGTGGACCAGGCGTTCCGGGAGGCCTGGGCCGATCCGGGGTTCCGCGGCGCGCTGGCGCGGCTGCTGGCCGTGCACGCCGGGCGGCCGACCCCGCTCACTCCGGCAGGCCGGCTGTCGGAGGCGCTCGGCGTGCGGCTCTATCTCAAGCGCGAGGATCTCACCCACACCGGATCCCACAAGATCAACAATGTGCTGGGCCAGGCCCTGCTGGCCACCCGGATGGGACGGCGCAGGCTGATCGCCGAGACCGGAGCCGGCCAGCACGGCGTGGCCACCGCGACCGCCGCCGCGCTGCTCGGGCTGGACGCCACGGTGTTCATGGGCGAGCGCGACATCGAGCGGCAGGCGCTGAACGTCTTCCGGATGCGCATGCTGGGCGCCGAGGTGGTCCCGGTGACCACGGGCAGCCGCACCCTCAAGGACGCGACCAGCGAGGCCATGCGGCACTGGGTGGGCGCGACCGGCGACTCCCACTACTGCATCGGCTCGGTCGTGGGCCCGGATCCGTACCCCTGGATGGTAAGGGAGTTCCAGCGGGTCATCGGCGACGAGGCACGCGCGCAGTGCGCCGCCGAGCTGCGGACCGGCGTGCCGGACCACGTGGTCGCCTGCGTCGGCGGCGGATCCAACGCGGCCGGCACGTTCGCCGGATTCGCCGACACGACGGCGCGCCTGGTCGGCGTCGAGGCGGAGGGCGGCGCCGGGGCGTCCCGCGGCCGGCTCGGCGTCCTGCACGGCTGCCGCTCGCTGTTCCTGCAGGACGACGACGGGCAGATCACCGAGGCGCACTCCATCGCCGCCGGGCTCGACTACCCGGGAGTCGGCCCCGAGCACGCCCACCTGCGCGACCTCGGCCGGGCCCGCTACGTCACGGTCTCCGACGACGAGGCGGCCGCCGCGGCCGTACGGCTGGCGCGCACCGAAGGCATCGTCCCGGCGCTGGAATCGGCGCACGCCCTCGCCTGGGTGATCCGCGCGGCGGCCGGTGGCGACCTGCCCGCGGGATCGACGGTGCTGATGACGTTGTCCGGCCGGGGCGACAAGGACGTCTCGACCTTGAAGGAGCTGCTGTGACCAACCCCACCCTGGCCGCGGGCGAGGTCGAGCGCCACCTGCGCGCCCGCCGCGACGGCGGCCGAGGCCTGCTGATGCCGTACGTCACCGGGGGGATCGCCCCCGGCTGGACGGACTACCTGAGCGCGTTCGCCGACGCCGGGGCGGACGCGATCGAGGTGGGCCTGCCCTTCTCCGACCCCACGCTGGACGGGGTCACCATCCAGCGGGCCAGCGCCGCGGCGCTGGCCCGGGGGGCGAGCACCCGCCGGATCCTCGCCGACCTGGCCGGCCTGCCGGACCTCGGCGTCCCGCTGGTCGCCAGCACCTACTACAACCTGGTGCTGCACGACGGCCCCGAGGCGTTCTGCGCCGCGCTGCGCCGGGCCGGCGTCGCCGGCCTGATCGTGCCCGACCTGCCGGTGCACGAAGCGGGCGAGCTGATGGACGTGGCCGCGGCCGCGGGGGTCGAGCCGGCCCTGCTGGCCTCGCCCACGACGCCGCCGACGCGGCTGGCCGAGATCGCGGCCCGCAGCCGCGGATTCGTCTACGCGGTGTCGCTGATGGGCACCACCGGTGAGCGGGACGGCCTGGCCGCCTCGGCGGCCGAGCTCGCCGGGCGGATCAGGCGCGTCAGCGACCGGCCGGTCTTGCTAGGATTCGGCATCTCCACCCCGGATCAGGCGCGTCGGGCCCGCCGGCACGCCGACGGCGTGGTGGTCGGCGCCGCGGTCATGCGGCGGGTGCTCGACGGGGCCGGGCCGGACGACCTGCGGGCCTTCATCGCGACCCTGCGGCAGGCCCTCGACCAGGAGTGTGACCGATCAGGATGACCCCCGACGCCGGGCATGAGGCGAGATACCGCGCCATCGCCGCCGACCTCGCCGCGAAGATCCGGTCGGGACACTACGCCCCTGGTGAGGCGCTGCCGCCGCAGCGGGAGCTGAGCGCCTCCTACGGGGTGACCCTCATGACGCTGCGCCAGGCGTTGCGGGAGCTCGGCGACGAGAGGCTGATCGTGCGGCAGCCCGGCAAGGGCACGTTCGTCGCGCCGCCGCACCTGGCCTACCAGCTCGACTCTCTCCGCAGCCTGGTCGACGACCTGCGTAAACAGGGTCACGAGGTGCGCACCGCGGTGGCCGGGCGGGCCGTGCGCCGCGCTCCCGGCCGGATCGCCGCCGAACTGCGGCTGCGTCCCGGCGACACGGCCCTGCGGCTGGAGCGGATCCGCGAGTTCGCCGGACGTCCCGCCGTGCACCAGGTGTCCTGGGTCCGCCGGCCGGTCGCCGACCGGATCCGCGACCGCGACTTCACCGCCGTCTCCCTCTACACGGCCCTGGCCGACGCGGGAGTGACGGTGGCCCGGGCGTCGGAGGTGGTCCGGCCGGGTCTGCTCGGCCCCGCCGCCGCCCGCCACCTGCACGAGCCGCAGGGCAGCCCGGTGTTGGTGAGCACCCGGATCACCTACACGCTCGACGCCACGCCGGTGGTGTCCGACCACGCCACCATCCTCGGCAGCATGATGGAGATCCGCACCGAGCGCGCCGCCACCGGCCTGTCGCTGACCTGGGGCGCGACCGGCTTTGCCGGAAATTGAGGTAAGGCGGCCGGGCGGTCGGGCAGGGCTGGGGTGATGCCGCCCGGGCGGGCAACCCGAGAAAGGATGGCGTGATGACCTCTGTGACGGCCGACGTGTCCGGCCAATTCATGATCGAAGGGACCCTCGGCGTCAACCGCCTCGGCTACGGGACCATGCAGCTGACCGGGCCCGGCGTGTGGGGGCCGCCGGCCGATCCGGACGAGGCCGTGCGCGTTCTGCGCCGGGCGGCCGAACTCGGCGTGACCCTGTTCGACACGGCCGACGCCTACGGCCCGATGGTCGCCGAGCCGCTGCTGCGTCAAGCCCTCGCCCCCTACGCCGACGACATCGTCATCGCCACCAAGGCGGGCTTCACCCGGCAGGGCCCCGGCAAGTGGGAGCCCGTCGGCAGGCCGGCCTACCTGCGGCAGCAGTGCGAGATGAGCCTGCGCATCCTCGGGGTCGACCGGATTCCGCTGCTGCAGCTGCACCGGGTCGACCCCGACGTGCCCCTCCAGGATCAGGTCGGCGAGCTGAAGGCCCTGAAGGACGAAGGGAAGATCGCGCACATCGGCCTGTCGGAGGTGACGGTCGACCAGATCGAGCAGGCTCGCGCCGTCGCGCCGATCGCCTCGGTGCAGAACCTGTACAACCTGGCCAATCGCGCGGCCGAAGACGTGCTCGACTACTGCGAACGCAACGAGATCGCCTTCATCCCCTGGTTCCCGCTGGCCACCGGCGACCTGGTGAAGTCGGGCGGCCCGCTCGAGGCCATCGCCGCGCGGCTGTCGGCCACGCCGTCGCAGCTGGCGCTCGCCTGGCTGCTGCGCCGCTCACCGGTCATGCTGCCCATTCCCGGCACGTCGTCGGTGGGGCATCTGGAGCAGAACGTGGCCGCGGCCGGGGTCCAGCTGACCAATGACGACGTCGCGGAGCTGACCGCGGCCGTCGGCTAGGGCCGTCGGGAATCGGCTAGGGCCGTCGGGTAATACGTCGGCCAGGACGGGCCGGGCTACCAGCGGTCGTGGATCTGCGGCCGGATGAGCTCGTCGTAGACGGCGCTCACCTCGTCGAGCGCCGACTGCGGCAGCGGCGCCAGATCGGCGGCAGCGGCGTTGGCCCTGGCCTGCCCGGGGTTGCGGGCGCCGGGGATGACCACCGACACGCCCGGCTGGTCGAGGATCCAGCGCAGCGCGAACTGGGCCATGGTGGCGCCCTCGGGCACCAGCGGCGCCAGCCGGCGCACGGCGGCCAGGCCCGTGGCGTAGTCGACGCCGGAGAAGGTCTCCCCCACGTCGAAGGCCTCGCCGTGCCGGTTGTAGGTGCGGTGGTCGTCGGGCCCGAAGGTGGTGGTCTCGTCGTAGCGGCCGGACAGCAGTCCGCTGGCCAGCGGCACCCGGGCGATGATCCCGACCCCGGCCTCGCGGGCCGCCGGCAGCACCCGCTCCAGCGGCTTGAGCCGGAAGGCGTTCAGGATGATCTGCACGCTGGCCACGCCGGGGCGGGCGATCGCGGTCAGCGCCTCGGCGCAGGTCTCCACGCTCACGCCGTAGGCGGCGATCTTCTTCTCCGCGACGAGCGTGTCGAGGGCGTCGAAGACGGCGTCGGTGGAGTAGACCGGGGTGGGCGGGCAGTGCAGCTGGACCAGGTCGATGGTGTCGACGCCCAGGTTGGCCCGGGATCGGTCGTTCCAGGCGCGGAAGTTGGCCATCACGTAGTTGTCCGGTGTCTGGGCCACGCGCCGGCCCATCTTGGTGGCCACCGTGATCTCCGGACGCCGTTTGGCGAACCGGCCGACGATCTGCTCGCTGCGCCCGTCGCCGTAAACGTCGGCAGTGTCGACGAAGGTGACGCCGGCGTCGGCGGCGGCCTCCAGCGTGGCGGTCGCGTCCGCCTCGCTCACCTCGCCCCAGTCGGCGCCCAGCTGCCACGCGCCGAGGCCCACCACGCCGACGCGGCGGCCCGTCCTGCCCAGCTCCCGCAGTTCCATGTGCCCGACCCTACTGGACGGCGGAAACGGCCTGGCGGCCGTATGACCGGCCTGTGGATAAGGCCGGTCAGTGCAGATCGTCAGAGCAGATCGTCAGAGCAGATCGTCAGAGCAGATCGTCAGAGCAGATCGTCAGAGCAGATCGGTCAGGACGTCGCCGTGGTAGAGGCGGCGCATCTCGGGGCAGTCGCCGAGCAGCTCGCGCAGCGTTCCCCGCCCTGCCAGACGGCCGCGGTCAAGGACGATGACCTGATCGGCGCGTTCGAGCACGGCCGGGCGGTGCGAGATCACCAGGAGCGTACCGGCGCCGTCGAGCCGGTCCCACAGCGTGCGCTCGGTCTCCACGTCCAGGGCCGAGGACAGGTCGTCGACCACGAGCAGCTCCGGTGTGCGCGCCAGGGCGCGGGCGGCCGTCACGCGCTGGATCTGCTCACCGGACAGCCGCATGCCGCGCGGCCCGACGAGCGAGTCCAGCCCGCGGGGCAGCCGGGCCAGGTCGTCGTCGAAGGCGGCAAGCCTCAGCGCCCGCGCGAGGTCGTCGCCCGTCCGGCCGAGCAGCAGGTTCTCGCGCAGCGTCGCGGAGAACAGGCGCGGGATCTGGCTCGCGTACGCGACGCGGCCGGGCACCATGAACGTCCCCGGGTCGGCGACCGTCTCGCCGTTCCACCGGATGGTCCCGGCGTCCAGGGGCGCGAGGCCGAGCAGGGCGCGCGCCAGGGTCGTCTTGCCCGATCCGACGGCCCCGGTGACGACCGTGAACGATCCCCGGGGCAGCCGCAGGCCGATGTCGTGGATGCCGCGGTGGACGCCGTGTCCGGCGGGGCCGAGCCGTACGGTAAGACCGTCGGCCTGCAGCAGCTCCAGCGGCTCGGCGCGCCCGGGGGTGGGCGCGGGCGGCCGGTCGCGGTAGAACCACACGCCGGTGTCGCGTGACAGTTCGTCGGCGCTTTCGTGGGGGGCCATGAGCCGGGTGAGCCGGTCGGTGCTGACGGCGGCCTGCGGCAGCCGGAACAAGATGCCGCCGACCGTGCGCGGCAGCTGGGCCAGCCAGCCGACGTAGCTGGTGAACAGGGCCAGGTCGCCGACGGTGAACTCGCCGCGGCGCATGGCGGCGGCGGCCAGCAGCAGGACCAGCCCGACGCTGATCTCGACGGTCGCGTCCGTGGCCGTGTCCAGCAGGTCGGTGGCCAGGCTGTCCTTGACGGCGGCGTCGCGGCGGGCGCGGTTGTGCGCGCGCAGCCGCCGCAGGGCCGCGGCCTCGGCGCCGGCCGTCTTGATGGCCAGCACGCCCGTGAAGATGTCTCCCACGTACGCCGTGACCTGCGCGCCGAGGACCCGGGCCCGCAGGTGCAGCCGCCGGACCAGCTCGCTCATCAGCCGGCTGAGCACGCCGATGACGACCATCGGCAGGACCAGCACCAGGGTGATGACCGGGTCGATCGACGCCATGACGGCCACGGCCGCCCCCGAGAACAGCACGGCCCCGGTCAGCGGGACGACCTCGTCCACGAACGAGACCACCCCGGCCACGTCGTCGCGCAGCCGCGCGACCGCCTCCGCGGAGGAGTGCGGCAGGCGGGCCGCGGCCGCGCCGCGCGCGGTGAGGATCGAGCGCAGCGCGTTGGCGCGCAGCAGCGTCGCGGCGGCGTCCCACCAGTAGGTGCCGTAGGTGTGGGCGATCACCAGGATCACGCCCCGGACCGCCTCGGCGCCGACGAAGGCCGCGCAGATCCACAGGATCTGCCCGAGCCCGGCCGGGCGTGCCCCGCTGAGCTGGTCGAACAGCCGTTGCAGCAGCAGTCCGCCGGCGAGTGGGATGACCATGACCGGCAGCCACAAAAACGCGCCGATCAGGAAGCGGGGCAGGTCGAAGCGGGCCAGGCGGACGGCCACCAGCCACACCGGCCGCGCCCGCCCGGCGCGCGACAAGCCCGCGGCGGCCGAGTGGTCGCGGGGTGCGTTGTGGCGGCTCGCGTCGTTTCGTGTCTCGCCGGTCATCGTGCCGCCTCCGCCAGGCCGTGCATGCGAGAGAAGCGGCTGGCGGGGTCGCCCAGCAGCGCCTCGCGGGGGCCGCACTCGACGATCCGGCCGCCTTCGACGACGGCGACGGCGTCCACGCGGGACAGCGACGACAGGCGGTGCGCGATGAGGACGCCGGTGCGGCCGGCGAGCAGGCGCTCCACGCTGCGCTCGACGCTGCGTTCGGTGGCCGGGTCGAGGCGGCTGGACGGCTCGTCCAGGACGACCAGCCCCGGGTCGGCCAGCAGGGCCCGCGCGAAGGCCAGCAGCTGCGCCTCCCCGGCGGAGAAGGCCTGGCCGTCCAGGCGCATGTCGAGATCCCAGCCGTCGAGGCCGACCTCGGCGAGCGCCGCGCGCAGCCGGTCGTCGTCGGCCAGGGGCCGGAACAGGGTCAGGTTGTCGCGCACGGTCCCGGCGAACAGCTGCACGTCCTGGGTGACCGCGCACACGCGGCGGCGCAGCGACGCCGGGTCGGCCTCGCGCAGGTCGATGCCGCCGACGCGGACCGCGCCGCGGCCCGGGTCGTACAGGCGCAGGATGAGCCGCCCGATCGTGGTCTTGCCGCTGCCGGTGCGCCCGACCAGGCCGAGCGTCTGGCCCGGCGCGAGAGTGAGCGCGACGTCCGTCAGCACCTCGAAGGCGCCGTCGTAGGCGAAGCCGACGTGGTCGATCTCGAGGCCGAGCGCGCCGCCGGGCAGCGGCCGGGGGTCGGCGGGCGCGGGAAGCGTCCGCTGTTCGGACAGCAGCGCGCGGACGCGGGCGAATCCGGCCAGCGCCGCCTGGTACTGCCGCAGCTGGTCGATCAGCCGCTCGAACGGGGTGCGGACCATCATCGTGTACTGGAACAGCAGGACAGCCGTGCCGGCCGACAGCTGCGCCCAGGCGGCCATGCCGAGCACGGTCGCCGTGCCGAGCGCGAACGTGATCGAGGTCCCGGCCACCAGGCCGCTGCCGATCCAGCCCGCCCGGTATTCGGCGTGGAACCAGGCCGCGGCGGCCCCGTAGAAGCCGTTGACGGTGTGCTCGCCGGCGCCGTTGGCGCGGATGTCCTCGGCCCCGGCCAGGCGTTCCTCCAGCGTGCCGATCATCTCGGCGTCGGTGGCGCGGACCAGGGTGGCCGACGGCACGGCCCGGCGCTGGACGCGGGTCATGGCGTAGCCGATCAGCAGGCAGTACGCCAGCAGGACCGCGCCGATGCGCGGGTCGATCACGCACACCACGACCAGCACGCCGCCCAGCAGCAGCACGCTGGCGACTACGTCGAGCAGGAACGCCACGGCGAAGTCGGCGATGGCGGCCACGTCGCCGTCCACGCGTTCGATCATCTCGCCGGGCGTGTGGCGGCCGTGGTAGGCCATGTCGAGGCCGAGGGCGTGCCCGGCGAGGGTCTCCCTGAGCCGGTTGGTCGCGTCCCAGGCGGCGCGGCGGGCCAGCCACGCGGTGAGCATGCGGGCCGCCTGGCCGGCGACGGCGACCACCAGATAGCCGAGCGCGATCATCGTCAGCCGGCCGGCGCCCGCCCCGGCGATCGCGTCGTCGACGAAGCGGCCGGTGAACTGAGGCGCCAGCAGCGGCAGCACGGTGACCATGACGACGGCCACGGCGAGCGCGGCCGCCGCCCGCAATCCGATGTCGAACCGGGCCCTCATCAGACCACCCGCCTGACGTGCAGCAGGTATTCCTTGCGGCTGAGCGGGTTGTGGTCGGTCCTCGGGCGGGTGGGGGGCGGGCCGCCGACCGGCGCGTGGTGGTCGAACGCCGACTCCAGCACGCCTTCGCCATGCGTCAGCCCCCGAAGGCGCAGCCGCAGGTCGTGGACCTGCGCCGCCGGGATCTCCCCGTCCAGCGTGCCCGGCCCGGTCGCCTCCGGTACGGCACGCAGCCGCGCCAGGACCGGCAGCAGCGCCGGGATCGAGTCGGGCGGCGCCTCCAGGTGGAAGCGGTGGATCGGCTCGCACACGACGGTCCCGGCCCGGCGCAGCGCGCTCATCAGCACCAGCGGCGTCAGCAGCCGGAAGTCGCGCGCCGAGGTCTCCGGCGACTGGTAGCCGCACTGGGTGAGCGTGACGGCGCAGTCGACGACCTCCCAGCCGTGCAGGCCCTGCCGGAGGGTCTCGCGCACGTGGTGGTCCATGGCGGCGTGGAATTCCTCTGCCGCCTTGTAGACGTACAGCGGGACCGCGCCGATCTTGACCTCCGTCCGGAACGTGACGCCGGAGCCGGGCGCGGCCGGGTCGACGCGCAGCCCGACCGTGGCCAGGAACGGGTTGGCGTCCTTGCGCAGCGATTCGGCGGCCTCGCCGCTGCCGGTCGGGCGTTCGACGCAGATCGTCGTGGTCTCGCGGAACTCGACGTCGAGCGCGAACTCGGCCGCCAGGGTCTGCTGGATGACCTCCTTTTGGACCTCGCCGTACAGCGACAGGAACAGCTCCTGGCGGATGTCGTCCTGCCGCAGGTCGATCAGCGGGTCCTGCTCGGCCAGCTGGGCGAGCGCGGCGTGCAGGGCGCCCTTGTCGGCGGGGCGGCGCGGCACGACGGCCGTCTCCAGCGTCGGCGGCGCGAAGTGGTGCCCGGCCGCCCGGGCCGGCGCGCCGATGGCGTCGCCGATCCGCACGCCGCTCATCCCCCACAGGCGGCCGATCTCGCCGGCGACCAGGGGCCGCCGCACGTTCGTGCCGTGCTCGAAGACCCGCACCTCGGTGATCTTCGCGTCGTCTATGCGATCCCGGGGGCGCACAGTGCCCGAGAACAGGCGGGCGTAGGCGATCTTCTCGCCGGCCGGGCCGCGCTCGACCTTGAACACCGACCCGGACAGCGGCCCGCCGGGGTCGCCGCCGGCGGGCGGCAGCAGCTCGGCGATCGCGCCGGTCAGGGCGTCAACGCCGGCGCCGGTGATGGCCGAGCCGAAGAACACCGGGTGGGCGCGGGCCTGCCGGGTCCGCGTGGCCAGCTCGCGGCGGAGCCTGGCGTACGGCACGCCGGAGCCGTTCACGTACATGGCCAAGATGGCGTCGTCGTGGTCGGCCAGGGCGGCGGCGAGCGCGTCGTCGGCCGGGCCGTACGGGACGAAGGCGGCCTGGCGGTCGCCGGCGCCGCGGATGACGCCCATCGGGACGATCGCGGGGGTCAGCTTGGCGGCGATGGCGTCGAGCTGGTCGCGCGCGCCCCGCCGGTCGATCTTGTTGACGAAGATGAGGGTGGGAATGCGCAGCCGGCGCAGGGTGCGCATCAGCACGCGGGTCTGGGCCTGCACGCCCTCGACGGCGGAGATCACCAGGACGGCGCCGTCGAGCACGCTCAGGACGCGCTCGACCTCGGCGATGAAGTCCGGGTGGCCGGGGGTGTCGATGAGGTTGACCGTGACACGCCGCCCCGGCGGCCCGATCACGAACGACACGACGGCCGATTTGATGGTGATGCCGCGCTGGCGCTCCAAGGCGAGCGAGTCGGTCTGGGTGGTGCCGTCGTCGACGCTGCCGATCTCGTCGATGACGCCGGCCGCGTGCAGCAGCCGCTCGGTCAGGCTGGTCTTACCGGCGTCTACATGCGCCAAAATCCCTAGGTTCACGGTCGACACGAAGCGTCATGTCCCTTTGGTAGGTGGAAGCTGCCAGCTGGGTGGACATGAACGCCTCGCGCATTTTCCCGTCTCCTCGATCGGCCGGTGATACGCCGCGAGTACAGCAGACGGCCGCGGTCTGGATCAACTCAATTTCGGCTCGGCGGCCGACCGCCGTTTCAGCCGGATCTTGGTCGCGTTTTAGCCGTGGGTGTCATCGTTCCAGGGGATCTGGCGCAGGTGTCCGCGCGTCGCGACCGAAGGAGGACCGTGAACAGACCACGGATCGGATTACGAGCACGGCCACGCACGACGCTGACCGCCGTCGGCGGCCTGATCCTGGCCTCCGGCCTGCTGGCGGGCCCGCCGGCCGTGCCGGCGACGGCCGACGGCGCGACGCGCATCCTGTACGCGTGGGATGACACCAGTCACGGCCAGCTCGGCGACGGCGCGCCTTTCACCAGGCCCGGAACCGTCAGGACGACGCCGCTCCCGGTCATCGACCAGGCGCCGAACGTGACCCAGGTGAGCTCGGACTCGTTCGTCACCGTCGCGCTGCACTCCGACGGCTCGGTGTGGACCTGGGGTGCGAACTTCTTGGGGCAGCTGGGTGACGGGACGACCACCGCCAAGTCCACGCCCGTGCACCTGTCTCTATCGGGCATCACCAAGATCAGCGGCGCCTTCGGCGGGAGCACGGCCGTCACCGGCGGCGGCCAGCTGTACTACTGGGGCAGCAATGACAGCGGTGCGACCGGCCTGTCCACGGCGGACCCGATCACGCAGCCGACCCTGGACGGCCGCCTGTCCGGGGTGACGACGGCCGCCGTCAGCGACCGTGACTTCCCGCCACTGATCTACGCCGTCGCGACGGCCGCCCAAGTGCCCAACGTCGTCGGCCTGACCTGGAGCTCCGCCGCGGCGCGGCTGGCAGCGGCCGGCCTCAAGGTAGGAACGATCAGCTTCCGGTCGTCCATCTTCATGGACAAGGTCCTGTTCCAGAGCAAGGCCGCCGGATCGCTGCAGCGGCCCGGTTCGGCCGTCGACCCCGTCATAGCATCGGGCCCGTCCTAACCCCGTCATGTGTGGACAAATACCTGGTGGGGCGGGTGGGGGGAACGGACACTTCGACACGTGCGTCCTGTCACATCCCTGGTCCCCGCCCGGCCCGTCAGGCCCGCGGTCCGCTCGCTGTTCGCGGTGTTCACCGTCATGGGGACACTCGCCTTCGTCACCTTGTACGTGCTGCCCGCCAACACCGCCACCACCTTCGCCTGGACCATCACCCCGCCGGTCACGGCCGCCTTCCTCGGGGCAGGGTTCGGCGGCGCGCTGTTCCTGTTCGCCCTCGGATACCGCGAAAAGGTGTGGGCCAACGCGCGGATGGCCTTCGGCGGGCCGCTCGCGCTCAGCGTGTTCACCATCGCCGCCACGCTGATGCACATCGACAGGTTCCACTTCGGCGCGGCCGGGCTGGTGCCGCGGATCGGGGCGTGGATCTGGCTCGTGGTGTATGCGGTCGTGCCGTTCTGGCTGGTGGCCGTACTGATCGCGCAGCGGCGCTCCCCCGGCGGCGACCCGCCGCGCGAGCAGCCGATCCCCGTGGCCGGGCGGGTCGCGCTGGCCGCGCTCGCGGCGCTGCTGATCGGCTACGGCCTTGCCTTGTTCGCGGCCCCGGCGGCGATCGGGCCGTCGTGGCCGTGGGACCTGACGCCGCTGACGGCGCGGGCCGTGGCCGCCTGGCTGATCGCCCTCGGCGTGACCGCGGCCCAGGCCGGGCTGGCCGAGGCCGACTTCCGGCGCACCCGGGCCAGCGCCTCGGCGTACACGCTGGTGGCCGTGCTCTACCTGATCGGCATGCTCATCTTCGCCGAACAGGTCAGGTGGACCTCGCCGGGAGGGATCGTCCTGGTCGCGCTGCTGCTGGCGATAATCGCGGCAGGCGTGTCCAGCGCCCGGATAACCTCTCCCGCGTGAAGGAGCCACCCGTAGACGTCGCCGGGCCCGACCTGAGCCGAGCGTTGCGCGAGTGGGGACTCGAGGACGCCCCGCTCGCCTACGCGCCGGTCGGGTTCGGCGACCACCACTGGATCGCCGGATCGGGCGATCGCCGATGGTTCGTCACCGTCGCGGACCTGCGGCACAAGGACCGCCTGGCCGACGCCCTCGGCGCCGCGGCCCGGTTGCGTTCCGGCGGCCTGGAGTTCGTGGTCGCGCCGCTGCCGCCGGTCCTTGCGCCGCTCGGCGGCCACTACGGCGTCAGCGTCTACCCGTACGTGGACGGCGTGCCCGGAGACTGGGGCGACGACCTCGGCGCCGGCGAGCAGGGCCGCATCCTGGAGCTGCTGGCCCGGCTGCATCACGCCGACCCGCCGGGCCCGACCCCGCTTCAGCGGCCGCAGCTGCCCACCCGCCCGCTCCTGGATCGGGCGCTGGCCGAACTCGACCGCCCCTGGCGGGCCGGGCCGTACGGGGAACCGGCGCGGGAACTGCTCACCGGCGCCGCCACGGGCCTCGGGCGGCGGCTGGCCGAATTCGACCGCGCGGTGGCCGCCCTGGGCGAGCGGGAGACCGTGGTCACGCACGGCGAGCCGCATCCGGGAAACGTGCTGCGGGCCGGCGAGCGGCGGCTGCTGGTCGACTGGGACACCGTGGGCCTTGCCGTGCCCGAGCGCGACCTGTGGCTGGTCATCGGCGACTCCCCGGACGCCGCCGGGCCGTACGTGGCGGCCGGGGGCCGCGAGCCCGACCCGTCGGCGCTGGCGCTCTACCGGTTGCGGTGGGCGCTCAACGACGTCGCCCTGTTCGCGGCGGACTTCCGCGCCCCGCACACCTCCACGCAGGACGCCGCGCACGCCTGGACCGCGCTGACCGGCACCGTCGCCATGCTGCTGGGGTGAGCTCCCGGGTGATGTGACACCGATGTGACAGCGGTCGTTCGGGCCTCGTTAGGGCGATCTCCGTACAACCGGACGCATGCACATCGAAGTCAACGACCTGCGTAAACGATACGGGCCTGCGGTCGCCTTGGACGGGATGTCCTTCACCGTGCGGCCGGGCCACGTCACCGGGTTCGTCGGGCCCAACGGCGCCGGCAAGTCCACCGCCATGCGCGTGATCCTGGGCCTCGACGCGCCCGATTCCGGCAGCGCGCTCATCGGCGGGCGCCCCTACCGCAGCCTTCGCCGCCCCCTGACCCACGTCGGGGCGCTGCTGGACGCCGGCGCCCTGCAGCCGGGCCGTACGGCGCGCAACCATCTGCTGTGGCTGGCCCACTCCCAGGACCTGCCGGCGTCCAGAACCGACGAGGTGCTCGACCTGACGGGCCTTGGCGCCGTCGCGCGGCGGCGGGCGGGCGGCTTCTCCCTCGGCATGCGGCAGCGGCTGGGTCTGGCGGCCGCCCTGCTCGGCGACCCTGCCGTGCTCGTGCTGGACGAGCCGTTCAACGGGCTCGACCCGGAGGGCATCGTGTGGATGCGCGGGCTGCTGGCCGACCTGGCCGGGCAGGGCCGTGCCGTACTGGTCTCCAGCCACCTCATGAGCGAGCTGCAGGACATCGCCGGACGCCTGGTCGTGGTGGGCCGGGGCCGCGTCATCGCCGACGCGCCGGTGGCCGAGCTGATCGCCCAGACCGGCGGGGGCGACGGCCGGGCCGGCCTGGAGCAGGCGTATCTGCGGCTGACCCGCGACGCCGCCGAATTCCGCGGGACCACGTCATGAGCCGGCCCGCCGCGCACCCGGACGCGATGAACCGGGGCTCAATGAATCAGGGCGCCATGAATCGGGACGCCCTGCGCCGGGGCCTGATCGACCGGGCGGTGCTCCGCGCCGAGTGGACCAAGTTCCGCACGGTGCGCGGCTGGGTGGCGGGGACCGTGGCCGCCGTCCTGCTGATCGTGGCGCTGGCCATGCTGCTCGCGGGCGGCAGCCACACCTCCTGCAGCAACGGGCCCGTCGAGGTCGCCTGCCCGGCCCTGCCGATCGGCCCCGGCGGGCAGGCCGTCACCGACCGCTTCTACTTCGCGCACCGTGAGCTGACCGGAGACGGCACGCTGACCGTGCGGGTCGCGTCGATGTCCGGCATCATCACCTATCCCCCGCCCGACCACGACGAGATCGTCCCCGGCCTGGTCCCCTGGGCCAAGGCCGGGATCATCGTCAAGCAGAGCCTGCGCGTGGGCGCCCCGTACGCGGCGGTCATGCTCACCGGCAAGCAGGGCGTGCACATGCAGGACGACTTCGTCCACGACACGCCCGGCCCGGCCGGCGCGCGCTGGCTGCGGCTGGCCCGCTCGGGCGACGCGATCACCGGATACGCCTCGGCCGACGGCATCCGGTGGACCGCCATCGACACCGTGCGGCTGCAAGGCCTGCCGCGCACGGTGCGGATCGGGATGTTCGTCACCTCCCCCAGCGACCTGTCGGTGTCGCGCAACTCGCTCGGCGGCAGCATCACCCAGGCCAGGTTCACCCAGGCCAGCGCCACCTTCGACCACGTCACCCCGGGCGGGCCGTGGAGCCGCGACGAGGTGGGCGGCCATGAGGGGATGACCGACTGGGAGCGGTATCACCGGGCCAACGGCGTCAGCGAATCGGGCGGCACGGTCACCGTGACCGGCACGGGCGACATCGCGCCCCGCATGGACGCCGTCAAACCCGAGGTCAGCCTCACCGGGGTCGCGCCCGGGCTGATCGTGCTGGTCGTCGTGGCGGTCACCTTCGTCACCGCCGAATACCGGCGCGGCCTGATCCGCACCACGCTGCTGGCCACGCCCGGCCGCGGGCGCGTACTGGCCGCCAAGGCCGTCGTCGCCGGGGCGGTCGCCTTCGCGGCCGGGCTGGTCGCCGCGGCCGTCGCGCTGGCGCTGGGGACGAAGATGCTGACCGCGGGCGGCAACCAGGTGCTTCCCGTGTCGGCGCTGACCGAGGTGCGCGTTGTGGTCGGCGCGGCGGCGCTGCTGGCCGCCTGCGCCGTGACGGCGCTCGCGCTGGGCGCCCTGTCGCGGCGCGGGATGGTGGCCGTGACGGCCGCCATCGCGGTGATCATCGTGCCGTGGACGCTGGCCACCGCCTCGATCCTGCCGGACGAGGCGGCGCGGTGGCTGCTGTGCCTCACCCCGGCCGCCGGATTCGCCGCCCTGCAGGCCATCCCCGCCTATCCGCAGGTCGTCGCCCACTACGCGCCGGCCGACGGCTACTATCCGCTCCCCCCATGGGCCGGGCTGGCCGTGTCGTTCGGCTACGCCGCGCTGGCCCTGGCCTTCGCTCTCGTACGGCTCCGCCGGGCCGACGCGTGACAGGCGAATTGCGGGCCGGGTTGCGGGCCGAGCTGACCAAACTGCGCACCACGCCCGCCCCCGCCTGGCTGCTGGCCGCCATCGTCGCGCTCACCGTGGGCGCGGGCGCCGCCGCCACGGCCGTGGGAGGCTCCCCCGGGACCGACACGCCGCGGCTGGCCCTGACAGGCGTCCAACTCGGCCAGGCCGCCGCGGTCATGTTCGGCATCTCGGTCATCAGCGGCGAGTACGCGACCGGGCTGATCCGCACCACCTTCACCGCCATGCCGCGCCGCGCGAGCGTGCTGGCCGCCAAGGCGGGCCTGGTCGCCGGGCTCGGGCTGGCCGCCGGAGCGCTCGCCGTACTGGGATCCCTGCTGGCCGCGACCCTGGCGCCGCCCGGCGGCGGCGCGCCGGCCCTGTCCCTGGCCGACGGCGCGACCCTGCGCGCGGCCATCGGATCGGCGCTGTATCTGACGCTGATGGCGGTGTTCGGGCTGGGGGTGGGCGCGGCGGTGCAGGACGCGGCCACGGCCGCCGGGGTCGCGCTCGGCGTTCCCTACCTGCTGACCATCGTGATGACCGTGGTGAACGACCAGGACCTGGGGCGGCTGCTGTACCGGATCTCGCCGATGAGCGCCGGTCTGACCGTGCAGATGACGACCGATCTGTCGGCGTCGCCCATCGGCCCGTGGGCCGGGCTCGGCGTTCTGGCGGCCTGGGCCGCCGCGGCGCTGGCCGGTGGCGGTCTGCTCGTGCTCGTACGCGATGCGTGAGATTTGTAGAGTTGTCGAAGGCGGTCCGGTGGCTTCGACGTCTCGGGTGAGAAGGAGGTCGACATGAAATACATGATCATGCTGTACGCCTCGCAGCGGGACTTCGACAACATGGCCGGGCAGGGCGCGCACGCGTGGACGCCCGACGACTTCGCGGCGATGGGCGCCTTCATGGAAAAGTGGAACCAGCAGCTGGTCGAGTCCGGCGAGTTCGTCGACGCGCATGGACTGGCCGCGCCGGTCCACACGCGGCGGGTCGGCCAGCGCGACGGCGTGCCGTTCGTGACCGACGGGCCCTATCCGGAGACCACCGAGGTCCTGGCCGGTTACACGATCGTCGAATGCGACAGCTTCGACCGCGCCACCGAGATCGCGGCCCGGCTCGGCGAGTGCCCGGTGCCCGACTTCGCGAAGGCGTCGGCGTACGCGGACATCCGCCCGATCGTCGACGGCCACGACGACCTCGGTCTGTAACTATGGTGACCGCACGGTGACCGACGGCACCGGCCACACCCTCGAGGGCCTGCTGCGCGAGCTCGCGCCGCAGGCCCTCGGCGCGGTCGTGCGGCGCTACGGCCACTTCGACACTGCCGAGGACGCCGTGCAGGAGGCGCTGATCGCCGCCGCCACGCAGTGGCCGGTCGACGGTATGCCGAGCAACCCTCGCGCCTGGCTGATCACGGTCGCCGCGCGCCGCCTGACCGACCTGCTCCGCAGCGAGCAGGCGCGGCTGCGGCGCGAGGACCAGGTCGCCGCGCGGGCCCTGCCCGACGAGTGGCTGGCCCCTGCGGCCGACCGGCCGCCCGACGCCGACGACACGCTCATCGTGCTGTTCATGTGCTGCCATCCGGCGCTGCCGCCGGTCCAGCAGATCGCGCTGACGCTGCGTTCGGTCGGCGGCCTGACCACGGCGGAGATCGCGCGGGCCTTCATGGTGCCCGAGGCGACCATGGGGCAGCGGATCAGCCGGGCCAAGCAGCGCATCAAGTCCAGCGGCGTGCCGTTCCGCGCGCCTGCCGGTGCCGAGCGCGCCAAGCGGCTGGCCGCCGTCCTGCACGTGCTCTATCTGATCTTCACGGAGGGGTACGCGAGCACCTCGGGGCCGCGGCTGTATCGGGTCGAGCTGTCGGCCGAGGCGATCCGGCTGGCCCGGATGGTGCACCGGCTGCTGCCGGGCGACGGCGAGGTGGCCGGCCTGCTGGCGCTCATGCTGCTCACCGACGCGCGCCGCCCGGCCAGGACCGGCCGCGACGGCGCCCTGATCCCGCTGGCCGAGCAGGATCGCGGACTGTGGAAGGCCGACTTCGTGGCCGAGGGCGTAGCGTTGATCTCCGAGGCGCTGCCGCGCGGCCCGGCCGGGCCGTACCAGCTGCAGGCGGCCATCGCGGCCGTCCACGACGAGGCGCCCAGCGCCGGGCAGACCGACTGGCCGCAGATCGTCGCCCTCTACGAGGTGCTGCTCCGGCTCACCGATGACAACCCGATGACCGCGCTCAACCACGTGGTCGCGGTCGCCATGGCCCACGGCGCCCCGGCCGGGCTCGACCTGCTCGACAAGCTGGAGACCGACCCACGCATCGCCGGGCACCACCGCCTGCACGCGGTCCGCGGCCACCTGCTGGAGATGTCCGGCCAGACCGCGGCCGCCCGCGACGCCTACCACGAAGCCGCCCGCCGCACGAGCAGCCTCCCCGAACAGCGCTACCTCCACACCCGCGCCGCCCGCCTCCCCTCCACCCCGCCATA
>JAGFNW010000068.1 GCA_017592665.1 Streptosporangiaceae bacterium NEAU-GS5
GCAGATACGGCTCGATCAACGCCCACTCGGCATCGGTCACATCGAAACGCGCCACACCCGAGTCCTACCAGCCATGATCAGCCCACCGCCGGACCTCACCAAGATCCGAACCCCGAACAGCTCCTAGCAGCCCTCGCACGTAGGCCCGCGCCCGCCGCCGCGGCTCCGGCCGTCCGAACCGGCCCGCCACCCGGGCGAACAAGTCATCCAGACCAGCAACCCACGCCGCAACGTCATGATCGATCACGAGCCCGGGACACTACACACCAAAGATCACAAACTGATGCTGGAGTACTAAGACGTCACGTAACCGTGAGCCGCCGCCCTGCGTAGCGCTCGTCGCGCCACGACTCCTTCTCGAGCACCTCGTTGAGCAGCGTCGCCGCGTCGAAGACGTCCACGTGGCGGATGTAGAGCGGCGCGAAGCCGAAGCGCATGATGTCGGGCGCCCGGAAGTCGCCGATCACCCCGCGGTCGACCAGCGCGCGGACCACGGGATAGCCGTTCGGGTGGCGGATGCTGACCTGGCTGCCCCTGGCGGCGGGATCGCGCGGTGTCACGATCTTCAGCGCGGGATCGACCAGGTCCATGAACTGCTCGGTCAGCGCGAGGCTCTTGGCCCGCAACGCGTTAAGGTCGGCCTTCTCCCACACGTCGAGAGCCGCGTTCAGCGCGCCGTAGGACAACACCGGCGGGGTCCCCGAGGCGAAGCGGCGCACGCCCTCGGCCGGTCGGTAGCCGGGCTCGAAGTCGAAGGGCGCGGCATGCCCGTGCCACCCCGAGATGACGTTCACCGCGTCCTCGTGCCGGGGGTTGAGGTAAAGGTAGGCCGGCGCGCCGGGCCCTCCGTTGAGGTACTTGTACGTGCACCCGACGGCGAAGTCGGCCGCGGTGACGTCGACCGGCACGGCGCCCGCGCTGTGGCACAGATCCCAGATCATGAGGGCGCCCACGGCATGCGCCTGGTCCGTCACCGCGGCCATGTCGCGCATGGCGCCCGTACGGTAGTCCACGTGCGACAGCAGCACCGCGCCCACGTCGTCGCGGAGCGGCTCGGCGACGTCCCTGACCTCGTAGCCGAAGGCGTCCGCGACGCCCTCGACGACATAATGGTCGGTCGGGAAGTTCCCAGCGTCGGAGACGATCACCCGGCGGCCGGGCCGTAGCCGCAGCGCCGCCGAGACGACCTTGAAGATGGCCACCGAGGTCGAGTCGCACACGAGAACCTCGCCCGGCCCGGCTCCGATGAGCGGCGCGATCCGGTCACCCGTTGTGGCCGGCAGATCCCACCACCCGGACGCGTTCCAGCTCTCGCTCAGCAGGAGCCCCCACTCGGTCTCGACCGTGCGGGCCACCCGCTCGATCGCGCGTCGCGGCAGCGGCCCCAGCGAGTTGCCGAGCAGGTAGATCACGCTCTCGGGTAGGACGAACTCGTCCCGGAGTTCACGCAGCGTGTCGGCGGCGTCGAGGGCCATGAAGTCGTCTCGGGTCATACGGCCACACTTCCTTGCCGGCCACGTTCCTGTCACCTCGACCAGGCCCGATTCATGCCCGTTGCTTAGGTCTGCTGCGCTGGATCTTGGCCTGTCGCGATACTCCAGTACGGCCCGCACCTGCATCCTGGGCGGAATACCGGCTGGGACCGTTCCATGGTTACGGACCGAAATAACACACGGAGATCACCACACCGGCACGATCCGCTCGAAATTAGCACGGGACCAACCTCTTTCTCTGTGCGATCGTGGACAAGACGGGGCAAGTTCTCTGGAGACGCTAACCCCCGTTGGTGACAGAGGGTGAGACAACGTGACGGAATCCCCGGTGCATCACGAGTCCCCGATCTATCGCCGCATCGCCGATCGGCTGCGCGGTCAGATTCTGTCCGGTGAATTCCGTGACGGGGATCGGCTCCCGGGCGAGAACGCGCTGATGGCCGAATACGGCATCGCGCGCGCGACGGCGCGACAAGCGCTCGCCGTGCTCATCAACGAGGGTCTGGCCGTACCGCGACGAGGTTCGGGGGTATACGTGCGGTTGTTCCGTCCCATCCGGCGCCACGGGTCACGCCGGCTGTCACGCGAACAATGGGGGCAAGGCCGGGCCATCTGGGATTCCGACACCAGAGGCCGGCCCTACACCGTGGACGAGGTCCGGATCGAGCGCGAGCCGGCGCAGGAGGACATCGCCCGGATCCTCGACACCGACGAGGTGTGGGCCAGGCGCCGGCGCTACCTGGTGGACGGCAGACCCGTCCAGCTGGCCGCGTCGTACTTTCCGGCCGACCTCGTCGAGGGCAGCGCCATCACGGAGGCCGATTCGGGCCCGGGCGGCGTCTACGCCCGGTTAGGCGACCTCGGATACTCCCCCGCGCACTTCACCGAGGAGGTCAGGGCGCGGATGCCGCAACCGAGGGAGTCGGATGCGCTCAGCATGCCGGCCGGAACCCCGGTGATCATCGTGGTCCGGACGGCCTACACGGCCGGCGGCATACCGATCGAGCTCAATGAGATGACTCTCGACGCCGCTTCGTATGTACTCCAGTACGACTTCGACGCTTAGGTCAAGAAGCTAGGTTGACCTACCCGCCTCGATCATTGATTTCTCTAGAGATGTCACGCACCTTGAGGAGAGTGACACGTACGACTCGGGCCATTGGAGCGCGGATGTCCTTTGACCGGCACCTCGCCGAGATTGCCCGGGAATTTCCAGAGTGGACTATTTGGCGGAGTGACGCCGGTCGCTGGTGGGCGACCAGGCACCACCCGCTGACGTCGGCCCAGCGGGAGGCCGGCTGCGCGATGACCATCGACGCGGACGACCCCGAAGGCCTGCGTGAACAGCTGCGCGAGCAAGAGGAGCGCGCGACCGAAGCCGACGACCCCTAAGGAGTTGGCCGGCGGGCGGCACCCGCCGGACATATCCCAGGCGAGGGGACGTTGCCCGACGAGTGGAAGCCTCCGACCCTATCGGGGGCGGAGGCTTCCACTCTCAGGGACACGTCGGGATTCGGAGACTCACACCCCCGTGGGGGCGTCGCCACTGGTGCCAGTCAACCCGGCGCCCTCACGGGCCACCCCACGCTCTTCTTCGTCGTCGTCGGCGTCGTCCGGCTTCTCCTTCGGCGCGTGCAGGTCGTCGATGACGACCCGGCCCTCGTCGTCGGCGCCGGGGCGGTCGGGCTCCTCTTCGGCCTGCTTGACCAGCGGCTCCTGGACCACGGGCTTGGCCGGCGGCAGCACGGCGGCCTCGTCGATCAGCTGCCCGGCGGTGGACTCGCGATGCAGCAGGTCGCCGAGGACCGAACCGATCTCGTTGAGCCGCCGCATGACCTCAACATGAGTGTCGGTCAGATAGGTCACACGACGGCCGGTGTGCTCGTCAAGGGCGGTCACCCGCTTCTCGGCGGCCGACAGTGTGGCCTCGGCGTGCGACTGGGCGTCGGAGACCAGCTTCTCGGCCTCGTGCCGGGCCGAGGTCAGCAGCCGCTCCGACTCGGAGCGCGCGTCCCGCGTCGTGTCGTCGGCCTCGGCCCGGGCCATGGTCAAGGTCTCCTCGGCGTCCGCGCCGGCCTGCGCGAGCAGCCGCTCGGCCGAGGTGGTGGCGTCGGCGACCCGGCGCTCGGCCTCCTCCTGCGCGGCCGCGCGGATCGCGTCGGCCTGCTCCTTGGCGTTGCCCACCAGGCGCTCGGCCTCGGCCTGGGTCTGGTCGCGGAGGCGGTTGGCCTCGCTGTGCGACGCCTCCTTATGGGCCGCCGCCTCCTCGTGCGCCAGCTTGAGGATCGTGCTCAGCCGCTCGCCCAGCTCGTCGGGGTTCTGCGGTGCCTCCGTCAGCTTGCGCCTGGCCTCGGCCAGCTCGATCCGGCTCTGCTCGGCCTGGTCGATCGTACGCGCGAGGCGTTCCTCCAGGTCACGGATCTGGTTACGGGTCCGGACCATGTAGTCGTGCACCTGGCGGCGGCTGTATCCACGCATGACGACCTCGAAAGAGTCGTCATTCATGAGGTCGGGGAAGTTGTCGGTCGGGTTCGTCATAACTAGGGCGCCCTGGGGGATCGGGGAATCGAGACGTCAGGAGACGACTTTCCTGCTATCCGCCCTACTGCGCAAGCTGAACGGCGCACCTCCTTGCCGGAAAAAAGGTGCACTACAGGGCCAAGGTCAGATACGCCCCATGGGATCATGATTGGCATGCCGTACATCGCCTCGCTCGACGACGACCGCCCGGACATCGATCCGACGGCCTGGATCGCGCCGGGAGCAGTGGTGGTCGGCCGCGTGCGCATCGGCCCCCGCTCCAGCCTCTGGTATGGATCGGTCCTGCGCGGCGACGACGAGGCGATCGTGGTCGGCGCCGAGTGCGACGTCCAGGATCTCAGCTGTCTGCACGCCGATCCGGACGAGCCGGCCGTGCTGGAAGACCGGGTGAGCCTCGGCCACCGGGCGACCGTCCACGGGGCGTACGTGGAGACCGGGGCGCTGATCGGGATCGGGGCGACCGTGCTCGGCGGCGCGCGGATCGGGGCCGGCACGCTGGTGGCCGCCGGAGCGCTGGTCACCCCCGGCAAGACGATCCCGGCAGGCGTGCTGGTCGCGGGCGTGCCCGCGAAGATCGTGCGGGAGCTCACCGACGACGACCGCGCCACCTTCGCCGAAACCCCCGACCGTTACATGGCCAAGGCCGACCGGCACGCTAACCGGTCCACGCGCCTGTCGTGAAGTTGCCGATGTTGATGGCCATCACGGGCGCCGCGACCGCAGCGTACGCCAGGAAGACCCACGGCCGCCGCCGGCCGGTGACCCCCACCGACAGGTAGAGCGGCCACCACAGCAGCGAGGCCCGGCCGACGGACATGTAGAACGACGACATGGCGAGCAGCGCCACGCCCTGCGGCGCGAGGTAGGCCAGCTCCGCCCAGCGCCGCCGGACAAGCTGATAGACGATGAGGGCCACCAGGACGAACGCCGCCAGGATCTCCTCGCGGTAGGAGGTGGCCAGCACCGGCTCGTTGACCGAACGGTCCCACGTGTTCGTCAGCACCTTCCACGGCATCTCGGGGAACCGCCCCCAGTAGTCCGCCTCGGCGCGCTTCCACGCCATCAGGTCGCCCGTACGGCTCCACAGATAGAGCATGTACGCGACGACCGGCGCGACCGGCAGCGCCAGCCACGGGGCCTTGCGCCACCGCCGATCCTTGACCAGGAACATCACGATGAGGCCGGCGGCCAGGAAGAGCCCCGAGATCCGCACCGACGAGGCGAACGCCGCGCACCAGGCCGCGCCCGCCCACTTGCCCTGCCGGGCCAGATGCCACGCCGGAATGGCCAGCGCGAGGAACAGCGCCTCCGAATAGCCGGCCAGCAGGAATGTGGCGAACGGGCTGAGGAAGAACGCGAGCACGGTATAGACGCCGCTGCCCGCGCGGTAGGACTCGCTCAGCCGCGACAGCGCCACCGCGACCACCGCGCTCGCCACCAGCGAGATGAGCACGATCGCGAGATCCCAATTGGGGATCAGCACGTGCAGGTCGCGAAGGAGCAGCGGCATCCCGGGGAAGAACGCGGTGAGCTTGGGCGCGTCCGTCATTCCCGGAGAGCCGTCGTAGCCGTATTGGGCGATCGTGATGAAGTTCTCCGCGTCCCACGGGGTGAGCCGGTCGAGCAGCGGCAGCGTGGTGCGTCCCGGGGCGGCGAGCGCCATGTAAATGTAGGCGCCGACGTGCCAGAACAACCAGATCAGCAGCGCGGTGGCGTCCGATGGTCGGATGCGCCGCGCGGGCGGCTCGGCGTCCGGCGCAGACGCGACCTCGGTCTGCTGCGTATCCGTCACAGGGACCATCGAAGTACGACACCGCGAATCATGCCAAGAGGATAAGGAGCAATTCCGGCATCCATCGACTCTCCGGATGAAAGATTCGCGAAAGAACTACGATGGCGCGCGTGACGTGGGACGGGTTCTCAGTGGTCGAACAGGAGATGCGGGCGCTTGTCGCCGATCCCCGCTGGCCCCGTCTGCCCATCATGGTCAGGACCCGCTCCGTGGTCGAGCGGATGCTCGTGACCCCCGACGGATCGCGCTGGATGTACGGCGCGCACGCCCGCTGGTATCGGCTCGACCGCGTCGACGCGCGCTGGCATCTTTCCGCGCCGCCGCGGCTGACGAGCGCGCGGCAGGGCGCGGTCCCGGCGCCGCCGGATCGCCCGCCGCCGCAGACGCTCGTGCCGACCGGGCCCGACTTCATCTACGACCGCGGGTCCACACAGGCCTTCGTCGGCCCTGACGTCCCCCGTGCGGTCACCGAACCGGTCCGCGGACTGCTGCGGACCTACAAGGGCCTGCCGCGCCAGGATTTCCCGCTGACGGCCTTCCGCGACGTGTTCGCCTCCGACGTGCCGAGCACGGTGGCCGCCGTCTGGGGCACGATCATGTGGTGCGCCTACGCTCCGGCCTTCGACGGCAACGAGGCGCTGCTGTCGATGTTCGGCGAGTTCCTGGCCCGCCCGCTCCCCGGTGACGACTGGGTGCGCTGGCTGCCCGCGGTCTCCCTCGACACCCTCATCGGCCTCTACACCGAGCGCATGCGCGCCGGCGCCGCCGACGCGGGGCTGCGGCTGGCCGGGCTGATGATCGAGACGGCCGACGTGCTCCGGGCCGACCAGCGGTTCAGGCCGCGGGCCGAAGCCCTGTTCGCGATGGCCGCGCCGCTGCGCGCCCAGCCGTGGGCCGATCACCACGCGATCGCCGGTGGAGCCGTCCGCCAGGCCTGGCTGGCCCGCTGCCCGGCGCACCTGTCGCCGGCCACGCTCGCCGACGTCTCGCCCGGCGAGCATTTCCGGCACGTGCTGTACGACCTTGTCGAATCCCTGGGCTACCTGGCCGAACGCGGCGCCGATCCGCGTGCCGTGGCGGCGTCGCTGCTCGGCGCCGACCTGGCGGCCACCTCGTCCGATCTGGTGACGCTGCTCTATCCATGGATCGACGACGAGCTGCGGCACGCCCTCTACATTGCGCTCGCCGACTCTGGGCACCCGCTGCGCGGCTGCTGGCCGGTCGAGGGCGAACTGCCGCACGCCATGGCCGCTCCCGATCGGGCGGGCGCGGCGGCCGTGCTCGGCGCGAGCTACGCGACCGCGCTCGCCTGGTGCCGGCTGACCGGCTCGTTACGGCCTTCGCACGGTTTCCCGGTATCATCCGCTCTCGTGCCGACGATCATCCACGAGCGGGACGACCCGCCGACCGGGCCGGTCCCTCCACCGCCGGGAGTCAACGTGGTGGACACCCCGTCTGACTGGTTGTACAAGGCATAAGTTTCGCGGTACAAAGGAGTACTTCGGGGGAGGTTTCCCTTACCCCCGCTATACAGATTCCTCCTCTTGCACACGGTCGAATTCATCGAACCGTGATCCCGCGTCCAGGGAAATGGTCAGCTCATGGCCGGGCCGTCCGCTCGGAATGGCTCCTATGGGCCATGTCGCCAGAACATCTGTCGGACGTAACCTCGTTGTGGGTGTGGGCTGCGGAAGGAAGGACGACGCGGTGGGGCACGACGACCTGGACTCTCGGGTCCATGACCGTGTCGCGTTGGACGAGATCGCGCTCTACGCCGAGGTGCTGGTGGCCGTCAACTTCACCGATGACCGACTGACCTTGGAGGAGCTCGACAACGCGCTCGGATTGCGAACGCCGGCTAGCCGTTGACGTTCGCGGGGAATCATTGGGTCCCGGACTCCGCCAAGGGGTCCGGGACCGCTCTGTTTCAGGGGTTGGCCATCACGGACTGGTTGACTAGTTGGAACGGACCAGCCGCGCGATGGCCGCCGACGCCTCTTTGATCTTCTCGTCGGCCTCGGGGCCTCCCGAGGCGATCGCGGCGCTCACGCAGTGCCGTACATGATCTTCCAGGAGGCCGAGCGCGACCGCCTGAAGCGCGCGGGTCGCGGCCGACACCTGGGTGAGCACATCGATGCAGTAGGCGTCTTCGTCGACCATGCGCTGCAGGCCGCGGATCTGTCCCTCCACCCGCCGCAGCCGAGCGAGATAGGCCTGCTTGTCCGCGCTGTAGCCATGCATGGGTCAAATTTATCTGCTGCGCAGGCCATACATGAGATCTTGCCACTGGCGGGCCACCCGGGCCGCCGCGTAGGCCGACGCGCTGTCCAGCGCCCCGGCGGCCAGCACCATCCGGCGGCGCTCGTCGTCGACGAGCGCCAGCATGGCGTCGGCGAACGCCTCGACCTCGCCCTCGCCTTCCGCGGCCAGCACGCTGTCGCGGCCGGGGCGCAGGAACTCGCGCGGCCCGCGGGCCGCGTCGAACCCGACCACCGGGACGCCGCAGCCGAGCGCCTCAAGGACCGTCATGCCGAGCACCTCGTGCCGGGACGGCACCGCGACGATCGACGCCTTGGCGAACTCGCCCGGCAGGTCGGAGGTGGCTCCCATGAAGTAGACGTGGTTGTGCAGGTTGAGGTCGCGGACCAGCGCGCGCAGCCGCTTCTCCTCGGGGCCCGCGCCGTAGAGGCGCAGCCGCCAGTCGGGCCTCTTGTCGGCCACGATGGCGAACGCGCAGATAAGCCGGTCATACGCCTTGACGGGCACGAGCCGGCCGCCGGCGCAGACGAGCCGGTTGTCCATGCGCGAGCGCGGCCACGGGCCGGACGGCAGCGCGTCGGGGATGTCGTGCACCGACAGCTCGTCGTCCAGCAGCTTCGACCACTCTTCGCGGGTGTGGACGGTGTTGGTGACGACGGCGTCGAGTCGCGGATAGAACCTCCGGATCGGTCCAGGGACAGTGGGTTTCGTCCACTCCCGGGCGATCCTGACGACGTCGCGCGGTGCGTAGCGGGCCGACTGGACGCTGAGCGCGGGCCGCGTGGTGACCAGCACGTCGGTGCGCAGGCCGCGGATGGCGCGCCAGAGCGCGACCTCGGTGCGGACCTGGCCGCGCGGCAGCAGGTGGCGGCCGCCTGGACGGGTGTCGACCAGGGCGCGGAGCGCGATCCGCGAGTCGATCGGGAAGAACGGGGTCTCCCGCGTCCGCTTCACGCTGATGATCTCGACCTCGTGGCGCGAGGCGAGCTCGGTGGCGAGGTTGACGATCGCGCGGACGTCTCCGCGCATGCCGTACGCGGAGGGGACCAGGAAGGAGATCTTCACCCGCCCACCTCGAGCCGCAACTCGTCGTCGGCCGTATAGCTGGGCCGGATGGGCACGCCGTCGACCTTGGTCGCCGGATAGTGCACCCGCCGGCGTTTGCCCTCGATGTCGTCGAGCCGGGCGCCCAGCGGAAGCGGCAGCTCGATGCCCGCGACCTCGAGCGTCGGCTCCCACACGCCCTGCGAGTCGGGTGTGGCCGCCAGCACGTCGCACAGGGAGAGCGCGGCGTGGAACCGCACCCCCTGGACCGTGGCCGCCACGCTCACCTGCGCATCGTCGTGGCGCAGCGCCAGGCGCGCGGAACGGTCCTGGTCGTCGTCGTCGAGGCCCGTGTAGGCCAGGATGCCGGTCACCTCGAAGCGGCCCTCGCGCAGCCAGACGGCCCGGACGTCGGCGAGCGGCCCGGTTTCGTCGATCTTGATGGCGAGGAACCCGTTTCTGGTGCGGTAGGCCCGATAGGCCATGGTCCGGCGGCCCAGCGCGTACGCGTCGAGGCGGTCGAGGGAGAAGCCGGGGTCGATGCTGCGCAGCCGTACGCGGGCGTCGTGCTCGATGAAGGCGTCCCAGCGGCCCGGAGTCAGCGAGAGCGGCGCGAGCGAGACCGCGACCGCGGCCGCCTTGGTGCGGCTGGCGCCGAGCCTCACCTGGCGCTCGACGCCCGTGCCCCGCTGGCGCAGGACCAGGCGCGTGCCGTCAGTGAACGGCGCGCCCACGGCGATGCGCAGGGAGAGAACATCGGCGAGCGTCACCTCCGCGTCCGTCACGACGACATGAGTCTCGGACGAACGCGTGACAACGCGCGACGACACGCCCACTGCCAGCTCCCTCCCCGTTGACTGAGCCAACGTTGAGGTTACCGTGATTTTCCCGTTATGTGGAGAAAGCTTTTCGCCCAGGACTTATTGACTGTGCTCAGTCAGAAGTTCGCATGGACGCGATGAGGAGCTGGGCCACGTCGACCACCTCGATGGACTCCTTGGCCTGGCCCGAGTTCTTCTTCTCGTTGATCGCGTCACCCAGCATGACCAGGCAGAACGGGCAGGCAGTGGACACGGTGTCCGGATCGGTGGTCAGCGCCTCCTCCACCCGCTCGGTGTTGATGCGCTTGCCGATCCGCTCCTCCATCCACATGCGCGCGCCACCCGCGCCACAGCAGAAGCCGCGGTCCTTGCACCGGTGCATCTCCTGGGTCTGCACGCCCGGGACCTTGGCCATGATGTCGCGCGGCTGCGCGTAAACCTTGTTGTGGCGTCCGAGGAAGCACGGGTCGTGGTAGGTGATCTTCTGCTCGATCGGGGTGACCGGGATCAGCTTGCCGGTGTCGACCAGATGGGCCAGCAGCTGGGTGTGGTGCACCACCTCATAGTGGCCGCCGAGCTGCGGATATTCGTTGGCGAGGGTGTTGAAGCAGTGCGGGCAGGTGGCCACGATCTTCTTGACCCCGGCCTCGTTGAGGGTCTCGACGTTCTGCTGGGCCAGCATGTTGAACAGGAACTCCATGCCGAGGCGACGGGCCGGGTCGCCCGTGCAGGCCTCCATGGGGCCGAGCACGGCGAAGCTGACGCCGGCGATGTGGAGCAGTTCGGCGACGGCCTTGGTGGTCTTCTTGGCCCGGTCTTCGAGCGCGCCGGCGCAGCCGACCCAGAACAGATACTCCGCGTCGATCTTGTCTTCGACCATGGCGACCTCGAAGTCCAGCTCTTCGATCCACTCCGCCCGCTTCATTTCGGACATGCCCCAAGGGTTGCCCTTGTTCTCCAGGTTCTTCAGCATCGCGCCCGCCTCGGACGGGAAGCTGGACTCGATCATGACCTGGTAGCGCCGCATGTCGAGGATGTGGTCGATGTGCTCGATGTCGACCGGGCACTGCTCGACGCAGGCGCCGCAGTTGGTGCACGCCCACAGCACGTCGGGGTGGATCACGCCCTGCTCGCCGACCAGCGGCTTGTCCAGCAGCGCCAGCACGTCGTCCGGAGCGCCCTCGCGCGCCTTGTCGCCGGCGAGCAGGTAGGGGGCGACCTTGAACGCGTGGTCGCGCTGATCGATGATCAACATCTTCGGCGACAGCGGCTTGTCGGTGTTCCAGGCGGGGCACTGCGACTGGCAGCGGCCGCACTCGGTGCAGGAGTAGAAGTCGAGGAAGCCCTTCCAGCTGGTGTCCTCGAGCTTGCCGCGGCCGAACACGTCGGTCTCCGGGTCGGCCTCCTCGAAGTCGAGGACCTTGCCGCCGCTGCGCATCTCCTGGGCCGGGCCGAGGCCGTCGGGGCGGCGTGAGAACAGCACGTTGAGCGGCGCCGTGAAGATGTGCAGGTGCTTGGAGTGCACCACGATGATCAGGAACACCAGCATGAAGCCGATGTGCAGCAGCAGCGCCACGTCTTCGAGCGCCTCGCTCTTCGGCAGGATCTTCGCGATCGCCTGGGACGCGAACGCGCCCGAGTCGTAGGGGAAGTTGCCGGTGTTGATCGCGGCGGCCCTGGCGAGGAACAGCGTCCAGATGATGTTGAAGATCATGAACAGCACGAGCCACGCGCCGCCGAGGTGCGACCCGGAGAAGCGCGACCTGCGGCCGAGGGTCTTCGGCGAGTTCTTGATCCGGATGACGGCGAACGCGACAAGGCCGAGGAGACAGGCCACCGCGATGAAGTCCTGCAGGAAGCCGAGGATCGGCCAGGTGCCGATCAGCGGGATGTGGAAGTCGGGCGTGCCGGTGATCGCGCCCTGGATGATCGCCCCGTAGGCCTCGATGTAGACCGTGAGCAGGATGAAGAACGCCCACATCACGAAGAAGTGCGCGGTGCCGGACGGCGTCCACTTGAGCAGCTTGCGCTGCCCGAACACCTCGACGAGCTGCGTCTTGATCTCGTCGCCGACGTGCGTCCTGGCGTACTCGATCCGCTCAGGGGCGGGCTGGCCGACCGTGGCGAGCCGATAGAGGAACAGCACGCGACGGCCCGCGACGGCGACCGCGGCAACCGTCATGACGAGCCCGACTATCGCTACCCAGAGCACGGGCGGCCTCCAATCCCAACACTGCTGGCTCGAGCCTACCGACCGGTAACCTAATGCCCCGCATCGGGGCCGAGATACCTCTGCACGGCCGGCGCGACCAGCTCCACAAGCTCCTCCACTGACGCGGAGGCGAGTGGCTCGATCTTGAGAATGTACCGTGCTGTGACCAGACCGAACATCTGGGCGAAGGCCGCCTCCATCCGGATGTCGGGGATGTCGAGCGCGGTGGCCACCCGCATCAGCACGGCCCGCGTGAGGAACTCCCTGATTCCGGACACGAACTGCTCGTTGACCATGGCCGTGCGCAGCATGGCGAGCACCGGTTCGCGGCGCTCGGCCTCGGCCGTCATCGTCAGCACGAACCGGACGAGCCGCTCGCCGATCTCCTCGCGAGGCCCGGCCAGCAGCATCGGTATCACCACGGCCGGATCCACGGGCAGCTGCATGGCCGCCACGAACAGCCCGTCCTTGGTGTCGAAATAGTGGTGCACGAGGGCCGGGTCGACCGCCGCCTCCCGGGCCACGCCGCGGATGGTGGTCTTGTCGAACCCCTTCTCCGCGAAGAGCTTCCGCGCCGCCGCCAGGATCTGGCCCCGCGTGTCGGCGGACCCGGGCCGCCGGCCCGTGCGCCGCTTCTCGGTCGCGGTCTGGTCGGGGCTCATCGTCTGCCCACGGACAGATAGACCCGCATGGGGATCGTGAGCCGCCCATCCGGGAACGCGCGATAGAGCTCGGCCCGCTCGCGCGCGAGCAGGGCGTCGGCCTTCTCCGGCTCCAGGGTGGCGATGTAGGAGTGGGAGCGCAGGTCGGTGAGATAGAGCTCGACGTGGAGCCGGCGCGTCCAGTGCAGCCAGGTCTCGGCCACGTCGAGGCCGAGCGCGCGCATCGTCTCGGCCAGGGGCGGCACGCTCCAGCCCGGCCTCACCGGGCCCCAGTAGTCGGGGCACGCCTCGGCGAGCCGTACGTGGAGGGCCGTCAGCCAGTCGGCCTGCCGCGCGTCCGTCGAATTCCACCAGCCGGCGATCGCACCGCCGGGCCTCGTCACGCGTACGGCATCGGCGACCGACGGCACCGGGTCGAGCCAGTGCCAGGCCTGCGCGTACGTGACGAGATCGGCCGCCCCGTCTCGGATGGGCAGGGCGTTGCCGTCGGCGAGCACGGCCGCGTTGACGGTCCGCGAGCCATCGGGCGGCATGGCCGCATTGGCGGTGCGCGAGCCATCGACCGGCCCGATCGGGTCGACGGCGCGCGAACCATCGGCGAGCACGGGCGCGTCGGCGGTGCGCGAGCGGAGGCGGGCCAGCAGGCCGGCGCCCCGGTCGAGAGCCACGACCCGGGCGCCCCGGTCGAGCAGGCCGCGGGTCGAGATGCCCGTGCCGGCCCCCACGTCGATCACGGTCGACCCGGCGAGCCGTACGTCGGAAAGCTCTTCCAGCGCGGCGTAGAGCTCATCCGGGTAGCCCGGGCGAGCGGCGTCATAGGCGTCGGCGACGCCTTCGAAGACGAGATGGATCATGTGGTCGAGGACGCGGCGAAGTGCAGCCGGGCGAACGCGAGGGCCTCCGCGAGATCGTCGATCCGCTCGGACCGGCTGGTCGCTCTTCTAGTGTTGATCTCCAGCACGATCAGGCCACGATAACCCGCCGTGGCCAGCCGCTCCAGCATCTGGGCGCATGGCTGGACGCCGCGTCCTGGCACGAGGTGCTCGTCCTTGTTGGTGGTGCCGACGCCGTCGGCCAGGTGCAGGTGGGCCAGCCGGTCGCCGAGCTTGGAGGCCATCTCCATGGCGTCGGACCCGGACACCGCCGTGTGCGACAGGTCGAGCGTGACCTGCGGGAAGTCGTAGTCGACCGGATTCCAGTCAGGGGCGTACGGCACGACCTCATTGCCCCGGGCGCGCAACGGGAACATGTTCTCCACGGCGAACACCACGTCGGTCTCCTGGCGCATCCTGGCCAGGCCCACCTCGAAGTCGCGCGCGTAGTCGCGCTGCCAGCGGAAAGGCGGATGCACGACGACGGTCTGCGCGCCGAGCCGCTCGGCGGCGTGCTGCGCCCGCAGCAGCTTGGCCCAGGGGTCGCGGCCCCAGACCCGCTGCGTCACCAGCAGGCAGGGCGCGTGAACGGCGAGGATGGGCAGCTCGTAATGGTCGCGCAGCCGCTCGAGCACCTCCACGTCCTGGCTCACGGGATCCTGCCCGACCATGATCTCGACGCCGTCGTAGCCCAGCCGGGAGGCCAGCTCGAAGGCGTCCGGAGTCCGCTCCGGATAGACGGATGCGGTGGACAGTGCGATCTTCGCGTCGGGCACGCGGACGACTTCCCCCGTGTCGATGTAGGTGCGCTCGCCGGGCGTCATACCGACCAGACTATGCCCCGGGCCCTAGGGTGCTCGTATGCCGCTGAGGGGGGCCATCCCCAGCCCCAACATCTGGAACACGCCGCAGGTCTACGAGGTGGAGAATCGCGCCGTCGATCCGCTCGGCGTGGCGGACGCGGCCATGCGCGCGATCCGGCCGTGGGCCGGCGCCACCGTTCTGGACATCGGCTGCGGCACCGGGTTCCACCTGCCGGCCTTCGCGGCCGAGGCGGCGCGCGTGATCGGTGTGGAGCCGCATCAGGGCCTGGCCCGCAAGGCGGCGCGGCGCTGCTCCCGGCTGGCGAACGTGAGCGTCCACACGGCCATGGCCCAGGACCTGCCGCTGCCCGACGCGTCGGTGGACGTGGCGGTGGCCCGGTGGGCGTACTTCTTCGGTCCGGGCTGCGAGCCCGGCCTCCGCGAGCTTTCCCGGGTCGTACGGCACGGCGGGGCGGCCTTCGTCATCGACCTCGCCCCGCGCGACGCGTTCGGCCGGTATTTCCTGAAGTCGGTGCCGAGCTATTCGCCGCGGGAGGTGGCCGAGTTCTGGTCGCTGCAGGGGTGGCAGCAGCAGGACCTCGACCTGGTGATGCGGTTTGACAGCCGGGCCGACTTCGAGGCCGTCATGCGCATCGAGTTCACTCCCGAGGTGGCCGCCCAGGCCATCAGCGAGACGGAAGGCCTGGAGATCGCGTATCCCAACGTGCTCAGGTGGCGGCTCTACTGAACTGAGTGCGCGGTCTGAGAGTGGCCGGTCTGGTGGGGCGGTTTTGTCGGCGGGAGCCGATAGCCTCCGCGCGTGACCAAAGCGCAGAAGACGGCCTATCGGTGCGGCGAGTGCGGGTGGACGACGCTCAAGTGGGTGGGCCGCTGCGGCGAGTGCCAGGCCTGGGGCACGGTCGAGGAGGCCGGCTCCAGACAGGGTGTCCATGTCGCGAAGGGCGGCGCCGTGACGGCGCCGGCCGTGCCGATCGGCCAGGTGTCGGCCGAGGTCGCACACGCGCGGCCCACGGGCGTCGGCGAGCTCGACCGGGTGCTCGGGGGCGGCCTCGTGCCCGGCGCGGTCGTGCTGGTCGCCGGTGAGCCCGGCATCGGGAAGTCCACTCTGCTGCTCGAGGCCGCGGCGCGGATGGCCGAGCACGAGACGGTGCTCTATGTGACGGGCGAGGAGTCCGCCTCCCAGGTGCGCATGCGCGCCGACCGGATCGGCGCGATCGAGGATGAGCTCTATCTGGCCGCGGAGACCGATCTATCGGCTCTGGTCACGCATGTGGAGAAGGTCCAGCCACGGGTGCTGATCGTCGATTCGGTGCAGACGATCGGCTCGGCCGACGCCACCGGGATCCCGGGCGGTGTGACCCAGGTCCGCGAGGTGGCCGGAAACCTGGTGCGGCTGGCCAAGGAGCGGGGCATGGCCACGGTCCTCGTCGGCCATGTCACGAAGGACGGTTCGATCGCCGGTCCCCGGGTGCTCGAGCATCTCGTCGACGTGGTCCTGCAGTTCGAAGGCGACCGTAACTCGCGGCTGCGCATGGTCCGCGCCATCAAGAACCGGTTCGGCCCGATCGAAGAGGTGGGCTGCTTCGACCTGCACGAGCGCGGCATCACGGGGATCACCGACCCGAGCGGGCTGTTCGTGTCGCGGCACCCCGAGCCGGTCGCCGGCACCTGCGTCACGGTCACCATCGAGGGCACCCGGCCCATCCCGGCCGAGTTGCAGGCCCTGGTCGGCCCGACCGAGGCGCCGCAGCCGCGGCGCACGTCGTCCGGGCTCGACTCCTATCGGGTCGCGATGATCCTCGCCGTGATGGAGCGCCGGCTCAACGCGCGGATCGGCAAGTGCGACGTGTTCACGGCCACCGTCGGCGGCATCAGGCTGACCGACCCGGCCGTCGACCTGGCGCTGCTGCTGTCGGTCGTGAGCGCCGCAGGCGACACGGCGCTGCCGCCCGGGCTGATCGCGCTCGGCGAGGTCGGCCTGGCGGGCGAGCTGCGGCCGGTCCGTGACGTGCGGCGCCGCCTGGCCGAAGCGGCCCGGCTCGGGTTCACCCGGGCCCTGGTGCCGGCCGGATCCATGGCGGGCGACACGCCCCGGCTCAACGCCCCTCCCGCGCGAGGCGACCTCGTGGCCGTGCGCGGCGGCGCGGCGGCCTCCAGCGTGAACTTCGCGCCGGGGTTCGACGTTTCAGAAGCCGAGAACGTCTGGGATGCGATCGCGCACGTCCGGTGAAGCGGCGGTTACGCCGGTAAACTGGAGTTAGTCATGAGTCCGATTACCGGGGGTCACGTGATCGACAAGGGACTCGATGAAAGCCGCCGGGCTATCCTCGCGGCCGTCGCGCCGGGCACGTCCCTCCGCGAAGGGCTCGAGCGCATCCTGCGCGGCCACACGGGCGGGTTGATCGTGCTGGGCTATGACAGCACGGTCGAGCAGCTGTGCACCGGGGGGTTCGAGCTCGACGTCGAGTTCTCGGCCACCCGGCTCCGCGAGCTGGCCAAAATGGACGGAGCGATCGTCATCGACGGCCGCGACCTGCGCATCCTACGCGCCGCCGTCCACCTCGTGCCGGATTCCACGATCCCGACCGACGAGTCGGGCACCCGCCACCGGACGGCCCAGCGCGTGTCCCGGCAGAGCGGCTTTCCGGTGATCGCGATCAGCAAGTCGATGCGGATCATCGCGCTCTACCTCGACGGCGCGCGCTATGTGCTGGAAGAGTCGGCCGCCATCCTCTCCAAGGCCAACCAGGCGCTGGCCACCCTCGAGCGCTACAAGCTCCGCCTCGACGAGGTGTCCGGCACCCTGTCGGCGCTGGAAATCGAAGATCTGGTCACGGTGCGCGACATGGCCGTCGTCCTGCAGCGCCTGGAGATGGTCCGGCGGATCGCCGGCGAGATCGAGGGCTATGTGGTCGAGCTCGGCACCGACGGCCGCCTGCTGTCCCTCCAGCTCGACGAGTTGGTGGCCGGCGTCGAGGAAGACCGGGCGCAGATAGTCCGCGACTATCTGCCCGCGACCCCGGGCCGCCGCTCCCGCGAGTTCGCCGACGTGCTCGACCAGCTCGACGACCTGTCCGCGGGCGAGCTCATCGACCTCGGCACGGTCGCCCAGATCCTCGGCTACGCCGGCGCCGACGCCCTCGACGGGCCGGTCAGCCCGCGCGGCTTCCGCCTGCTCACCAAGGTGCCCCGGCTGCCAGGCAGCATCGTCGACCGCCTGGTCGGCCACTTCGGTGGCCTGCAGAAGCTGCTCGCGGCCAGCATCGCCGACCTCCAGGCCGTCGGCGGCGTAGGCGAAACCCGCGCCCGCAGCGTCCGCGAGGGCCTCTCCCGCCTAGCCGAATCCTCCATCCTCGAACGCTACGTCTAACCCCCAGCAACACACCCCCATCGGTCCCCAGTCGCTTCCTCTGGCCCACCGGGGCCAGGCGGGAGGGCGTGCCGGGGCAAGGCTGTGCCGGGGGCAAGGCGGTGCCCGGGGCGGGGCGTGCCGCGGGCAGGGCGGTGCCGGGGCGGCGGGGGGCCTGGCGGGCGGTTGGAGTGGTGGTGGGGCTAGCGGAGGCGGAAGACGGTGCGGTCGGCTCGGGCACTGGCCATGGCGATGTGGGCGGCGGCCACGTATGTGCCGGGGCGGGCCGCGGCCTGCTCCCCTCCGCAAATCCTGCCGGAGCGGTGGCGATCCCAGGTGATGGCCCGAACGTAGGGCACGCCGCGATCAAGGCGCTGCACGTCCTTGCCGTCGCCGCTCACGCAGTCGGCCGTCGACCAGACGCGATCGGGCCCCGAGGTGATGCGCAGCTCAAGCGCGCGCGGGCCCACGTCGATCGTGCAGGGCATCCGGCTGGTGCTCACCACGGTCAGCAGGAACGCCGGCCTGGCCCCGCCCTCGTAGACATCGTGATCCCCGCGGAGGCTGAGCACGACGTCCCTCGCCTGGCACGGGTCTCCCGGATGGCGTCGGATCCGCCCGGGAGCGGGTGACGGCGACGCATGCGCGTTGGGCGACGACATCGCGGCCCCGCCCGGAGACGGAGCGGCGGGCACTCCCGCGGCTCCAGCGCCCCCTCCCGCACTTCCTCCAGGGCCCGCGGCGCCAGAGGCCGCTCCGGCGCCCGGTGAGGCCAGCATCGACGCCAACGGAGACGGCAGCGACACCACCATGGCGTCCGCGCCGCTCGGGCCCGTCTGCTGCGGGCGCTCGGCGCCCTCCGGGTTCCCCGAGGCGCTCGAGCAAGCCCACGCGACGACCGCGACCACGACGAGCACGCCGGTCAGCACCGACACCCTGCGCCGCCAGTAGACGTCCGTCCCATCGCCACGGAAAGTATCCGGATCCATACGCACAGTATGGAGAGCCCTGGCCGTACTCCTCGGACGACCCGCCGCAGCGTCGACGGCGATCATCGCATGTGCGCTCGGGCAGGTTCTAAGATCTGTCGGGTGAGCGAGGCCCTCCGCGACCCCATCCTCGACTGGTACGCCGAGCACAACCGCGACCTGCCATGGCGCCGCCCCGAGGCGACGCCGTGGGGCATCCTGGTCAGCGAGATCATGCTTCAGCAGACGCCGGTCGCGCGGGTCCTGCCGCTCTGGGAAGACTGGATGGCCCGCTGGCCCACCCCCGCCGCCCTCGCCAAAGAGCCCCCAGGCGAGGCCGTACGCCACTGGGGGCGGCTCGGCTACCCGCGCCGCGCCCTTAACCTGCACGCGTGCGCCAAGGCCATCACCGACGACTTCGGCGGCGAGGTCCCCTCGACCTACGACGAGTTGCGCGCACTCCCGGGCATCGGCGACTACACGGCCGCCGCTGTCGCCAGCTTCGCCTACGGGGGCAGCCACGCCGTCCTCGACACGAACGTCCGCCGAGTCCTCGCCCGGGCCGTGCGCGGCGAGGAATTCCCGGCTAAGGCCACCACGACCGCTGAACGCAAACTCGCCGAAACGTTGATCCCGGCGGTGGGCGCCGCCCGCTGGGCGGTCGCCGTGATGGAACTCGGGGCCCTCATCTGTACGGCCCGCGCGCCCCGCTGCGACGCCTGCCCGATCGCGGGATTGTGCGCCTGGAATGTGACCGGCCGCCCGGCATACGAGGGTCCCGAGCGCACGGGCCAGACCTACGCGGGGACCGACCGCCAGGTCCGTGGCCGCCTTCTCGCAGTCCTCCGCGCCGCCCACGGCCCCGTGCCCAAGTCCGCCCTCGACGTCGTCTGGGACGACCACGTCCAGCGCGAACGCGCCCTCGACGCCCTCCTGACCGACGGCCTGGCCGAACTCCTCCCCGACGGCGCCTTCCAGCTCCCCACCTAAGCCCCCCCGGCGCCCTCGGACACTGCCTAGGCGGCGAGTTTGAGGCCCAGGTCGGTGAGGTTGCGGCGGGTCCAGTCGAGTTCGTCGGCCAGGCGGGTGATGAGGGCGGCGGGGCCCTTGTTCTTGGGGGCCGTCCATTCGTGGGCCTCGACCTCGATGTGCGCGCTGCCGTGCACGGCGCCGGAGAGGATCGCGGCGAGGGTGTCCTGGATGACCGGCTGGGTGCTCGGGATCTCCTGGGTGTGGTTGTGCACGTGGCCCAGTTTGACCACGGGGGCGCCGGAGCGGGCGATGTCGCGGAGGGCGGCGCCGCGCTCCTCGAGGCCGCAGGACAGGTGGCAGGCGTCGAGGCAGATGCCGAGGTGCTCGGAGTCGATGCCGCAGACGCGTTCCAGAGCCTGCTCGGTGGTCTCGATGACGCAGCCGGGCCAGGGCTCGAAGCCGACTCGGATGAGTTTGCCGGTCACGCCGTAGAGGCCGCGCAGCTCGCGGGACAGGCGCAGCAGGCGCTTGGAGGCGATCGCGTGCAGGTCGGCCGGCCAGTCGCGGCGCCAGCCGATCGGGATCGTCGAGATGCTCCCGGACTGCACGTCCTCGGGAAGCAGGAACGCGAGGATCTTGGCGAGGGCCATCGTGTAGCGGTAGCGCTCGGGCTTGGCCCAGTCGGGTCCCGGGTGCTCCTGGTGGCGGCCGCCGGTGCCGTTGAGGCTGACGACCTCCAGGCCACGCTCCTCCAGGGAGCGGCGCAGCCTCACCAGTTCGATCCGGTCGGCGGACAGGTGATCGGCGACGGCCGGGGCCAGCCATAGGCCGATGCCGAGCCGTTCGACGCCCAGTTTCCTACGCACCGGCACCGCGTAGCGCGTGAGGTGCGCGATCAGGTTCTCCAGGTCCTCCGCGGGATGTACGCCCGCGTTGTAGGCAAGGTGAACCAGCGTCCCGTCGTCATGCAACAGGCGCATCGGTGTCTCCCCCTCCTGCCGGGAAGCGGCTCGCCGTCGAGCGCGCCCCCGTCAACTCTACGGAGTGTAGTACTACGGGAGGTGGTGTGATACCGATCGCACATAACAAAAAGGCCCCACGGTGACCGTGGAGCCCTTTCGGTGGCCCCACGCCGACGTGGGGCCTTTCGCTGCGTGTCCGGCTATTTCTGGATGGGCTCCGCGAAGGCGGCGGCCGAATCCGGGATCTGCGGGGACTTGGCGGTGCCGGTGTAGACGAAGGTGGCGGCGTCGCCCTCACCCTCGATATCCACATGCACGACCTGACCCGGCCGCAGCTCCCCATACAAGATCTTCTCCGACAGGGAATCCTCCAGCTCACGCTGGATCGTCCGCCGCAACGGCCGCGCCCCCATCACCGGATCATAACCACGCTCAGCCAGCAACTGCTTGGCCGCCGCGGTCAACTCCAACCCCATGTCCCGATCCTTGAGCCGCGCATCCACCTGCGCCAACATCAGATCCACGATCTGAATGATCTCCGCCGGCGTCAACTGATGGAACACCACCGTGTCATCGACCCGATTCA
>JAGFNW010000069.1:0-6859 GCA_017592665.1 Streptosporangiaceae bacterium NEAU-GS5
CCCGGTACAACACCAGACGCAGGCACTCACGCCTGAGCTATCGCAGTCCGATCGAGCATGAGCAGCACTCCGCTAAGGTGCTACTCGCCGCATGACAGCTGGTGTCCACACTTCGGGGTGAACCCCCGATGGCCGCATGACCGACACGTCAGCCCTGCCTCCGTACACCTACGTCACGTTCACGGTCGACCCGACAAAGACCCGGCTCAGCATCAGCTTCCACACCGCCGAACTGGAAACGCGGGCCTCGGTCATCGACGGCCGGCGGCCGATCTTCGCTCTGTCCACGATCGAGGCCAATGTCTCGGTCTCCACCACGGGCGCGGGTTTGGTCACCACGGCCGATGTCGATCTGGCCCGGCAGATCTTCGACTCGGCTGCCCGCTATCTGGCCGACTGTGAGCGCCTGTACACCGGTACGGCTGCCGATCAGGCGGCCTGACATGCGAGTGGGGCCGCTGGAACTGATCCTTCCAGCGGCCCCGGGTCTCCCTCACACACCAAAGGTTCGAGAGGACACAAGCCTAATGTTCCGTCGTCTTCCCGGAGACGAGGCCCGCAGCCTGGTCTCCACCACCCCCGACACGGCCGTGGTCTTCCGCCCGGCCGTCATCCGCACCCCCGCCATCCTCACCCTCGCGATCTGGGCCTGGCGGCTCCTGTCCGGCCTGGTCCGCCTCATCGTCCGCCATCCCGTCGCGGTCGCCATCGCCACCGACACGACCCTGATCACCCACTGGTACGGCCGCCGCCTCACCCTGCTCGTGGTCGGTGGGGCAGTGGTCACGGGCGCGGTCTGGGCGGTGATCCATCGGGCCTCGTTCCAGCGCTGGATCGGCTGGCCGCTGCTGGCCTCCTGGCGCCGGTTATGGATCTACCGGCGGCATTGGCAGCCCACCATGTTCATGTCAGGCCTGGGCAAGCACCATCGTGGCCGTGACTTCCTGCCCCGGCTGGTCCGCGTCGACTGTGACGGCTGGGCCGACCGCGTCACAGTGCGCATGCTGTCCGGGCAAGCGGTCAACGACTGGTCCGACCGCATCGATCACCTGGCCCACGGCTTCGGCGCCACCGCGTGCCGCGTCGCGATACTCAAGCCGAGGCGGCTGCTGCTGACCTTCCCGCGCCGCGATCCACTCGCCGACCCGATCCCCGCCCTACCTGTTCCCGATATGCCGTTGGTGGGGCCGGTCGAGATCGGGCGGTGTGAGGACGGCCGGCCGCTGCTGCTCAACGTCCACGGAACCCACGTCCTGGTGGCGGGAGCGACCGGGGCCGGCAAAGGCTCCTGGCTGTGGTCGGTGATCCGTGCCCTGCTTCCAGCAGTGGAGGCGGGCCTGGTCGAGCTGTGGGCGCTGGATCCCAAGCGGATGGAGCTGTCCTACGGCAAAGCCCTGTTCCAGCGTTACGCGGCCGACCCGGACGACTGCGCCACCCTGCTGGATGAGGCCGTGGCCCGGATGCAGAACCGGGCCGACCACTACGGCGGCCTCCAGCGCTCCCACGTCGCCACCGTCACGGATCCGTTCGTCCTGGTGCTGGTCGATGAGGTGGCGTTCCTGACCGCCTACCAGCCCGACAAGCAGCTACGGCACCGCATCGGGGCCGCGCTGGCGACTCTGACCACACAGGGGCGGGCGGTCGGCTTCGGGGTCATGGCGGCGCTTCAGGACCCGCGTAAAGAGGTCATGAACATCCGCAACCTGTTCCCCGACAAGATCGCCCTCCGGTTGGACGAATCCGAACAGGTCGACATGGTCTTAGGCGACGGCGCACGCGACCGGGGGCGCACTCGCCGACCACATCTCACCCATCCCGGAGATCGGGGCGGGCGTCGGCTACATCCGCCTCGAAACCAGCCCTGACCCGGTACGCGTCCGGGCGGCGTACGTGTCGGATGCCGACATCAGGGACATGGTCGCCGAGTTCGGGAGGACCGCATGACCCGTCTGGAGGATCTGCGGTGCTCGGTCTGCCTGACCCTCGACAGCCTGCAACTGGACGCACGGGCCGGTGTCGTCGAGTGCGAGGAATGCGGCGCTAAGGCTCGGGTCGTCGTCGAGACCCTCGACACCGGGTGGGGCGGCCGATGACGACGCTCACGCGTGCGGAACGGCAGCGCTTGCCCTTGGCCCGGGAGGTCGCCGAGCAGATCGCCAAGGAACACGGGGTGTGCATCCGTCCCCTGGTGATGCGGCGGCTCGACACCGTCACCGGTAAGACCGAAGAGATCGACCTGCCCTGCGGCGCCACGCTCGACAGCAAGTGTCCGTCGTGCGCGGCGCGGAACCGGTACCTGCGGATGGCCCAATGCCGCGAGGGCTGGCATCTGGACGCCGAACCGGTCGCTGACCCGGATGAGGCGAGCGAGCATCAGCGGTACCTGGTTGAGTTGCGGGCCGATGCCCAAGCCCAGCACGACGGAACGGGCTTCTGGGATGAGCTCGTCGGCGAGTTGGATGAAGAGATCCACGCGGCGGGCTTACGCGGGAACGTCCTCGGCCGAGCATCGACCGGTAAGCGTTCGCGGTCGACTCGGCGGCGACAAGACGCCCCGGACTTGCCCGTGCGGCGCATGACGAACACCACGTTGGGGCGGTCGTTCACCAGTCCGGGCGGCAAGATCTATCGGCCGTCGATGTTCCTCACGCTGACCCTGCCTTCCTACGGCAAGGTCAACGGGGGCGTACCGGTCGACCCGGATACCTACGACTACGCGCGCGCGGCCCGTGACGCGCTGCACTTCTCCAAGCTGGTGGACCGATTCGTGCAGAATCTCCGCCGTGTCGCGGGCTATGACGTGCAGTACTTCGCCAGCGTGGAGCCTCAGAAGCGGCTGGCCCCGCATCTGCATATGGCGATCCGCGGGACCCTGCCCCGTCGTGAGGTCAAACAGATCGTGGCGGCCACCTACCACCAGGTGTGGTGGCCCTCGGCGGACCACGTCGTGTTCGACGGTGAGCGGTTGCCGGTGTGGGAAGACGGCTACCTCGACCCGGCGACCGGCGCCTATCTGCGCACCTGGGGTGAGGCCCTGGATGAGCTCGACCAGGACGAGGGCACCGAACCCTTGCATGTGGCGCGCTTCGGCGTTCAGGTCGATGTTCAGGGAGTGCTGGCCGGCACCGCGGACGCGGACCAGTGCATCCGCTACCTCAGTAAGTACCTGACCAAGTCCCTGTCGGATGCCTTCGATCCGGACGACCCGAAGCACCGTCAGCACGCGGCCCGGCTGGTGGAGGCCCTGCGCTTCGAACCCTGCTCGCCGACATGTGCCAACTGGCTGCGCTACGGGATCCAGCCCAAGGACGCCAAGCCCGGCATGATCCCCGGCCGCTGTCGCAGCAAAGCTCACCGGCCCGAGCATCTCGGCTACGCGGGCCGTCGTGTCCTGGTGTCCCGGAAGTGGTCGAACAAGACCCTGGCCGAGCACAAGCAGGATCGGCGCGCATGGGCCATGCAGGCCCTCGGCCTGGACGAGGAGAACTCAGACCCGCACCGCTACGTCTGGAAGCCGGTCCCGGACGGCGACGTCAACGCCTCACCCATGGCCGTACGGATCCTGCGGATGGTCGCCCAGCGCCAGCGATGGCGCGCCTCCTTGCTCGCCCTGCAATCCCGAGCAGACGCCCAAGATCTTTCGGCAATCGAGGGGAGGGCTGCATGAAGCCCCTTGGGCGGCTGCTCACCGTTGCGGAAGCGGCCGAGCGGCTCAACACCTCGGAGCGATTTCCGCGTCGGCTGATCGAGGAACGGCGGATCCTCTTCGTCCGCTACGGCCGGAAGGTGCGCATACCGGAGTCGGCTCTGGATGAGTTCATCCGGGCGGGGGTCGTGGAGCCGATCATCACGAGCCGGGGGAGGGCCGCTTGATGGCAGATAAGCGCCGCTTCGGGCGCGTGCGTACATTGCCCTCGGGTCGGTTCCAGGCCCGCTATCTCGGCCCTGACGGCATCGACCATCCGGCCCCGAATACCTTCGCGACCAAGAAGGACGGGGAGCGCTGGCTGGTGCTGAAGGAGGCGGAGATCCAGCGTGGCGAGTGGATCAACCCGAGCGGCGGCAAGATCTGCTTCGGCGATTACGCGCGCGAGTGGATCGATGATCGTGTGCTCAGGCCGCGCACAGAGGGGCTCTATCGGGGCCTGCTCAAGAACCATCTCGGCCCGTTTTTCGGCAACCGCCTGCTGATCGAGATCAAAGAGGCGGATGTCCGCCGCTGGCGTAAGGAACGGCTCGGAGCGATGGGGCAGTCCACTGTCGCGAAGGCCTACCAGCTCCTCAAGTCGATCATGAACACTGCCGTTGATGACGAGCTCATTCGGCGCAACCCCTGCCGTATCAAGGGCGCGGGGACTCCCGACACTCCCGAGCGGCAAACGATTCCGCTGGCAAAAGTGGTCCAGCTTCTCCACGCCGTCCCGGATCGGTACAGGGCGCTCGTCCTGCTCGGCACCTTCACCACCCCTCGTTGGGGCGAGTTGGCCGGCCTGCACCGATCGTGCTTGGACCTCGACAACGGCGCTGTTCACGTCGTCGGCGCCTTGTCCGAGCTCGACGGTGGACAGCTTCTGGACGGCCCTCCCAAGTCGAAAGCCGGTAAGCGAGTTGTGGCGATACCGCCTGAGATCCTGTCGGCGCTTCGTGAGCACCTTGACGAGTACGCGCAGGAAGACGGCTGGGTCTTCGTAGGTCCCAAGGGCGCCCGGCTCAGAAGATCGAGCTTTCGAAGGATCTGGAACAAGGCCCGCGATTCGGTCGGGCTCCCAGCTCTGCATTTTCACGATCTACGACATGTCGGGAACACCCTGGCGGCGGCGAACGGTGCGAGCCTCAAAGAACTGATGGCGCGGATGGGCCACGCGTCGACACGGGCGGCCCTGATCTATCTCCACGCGACTCAAGATCGAGACGAGACCATCGCCAAAGCTCTCGGGGCCGCGTACGCCCAAGCAATGAACGGGCACGTATCGGGCACGGAAGATCGGTAACGGCGCTTAAAGATCAAAAAGGCCAGGCTCCCCGTACGGGATGACCTGGCCTTTTGTGCGTGGAGCGGACGACGGGAATCGAACCCGCGTAGCCAGTTTGGAAGACTGGGGCTCTACCATTGAGCTACGTCCGCGTGGGCCCCGAACCGCGAGGACCGATCACGTAGCTTACCGGTTCGACGCCCTCCTTCGCGCGTTAGCGTGGCGCAAGTATTCGAAGGTGGCACGGCGACCTTCCGGCTACACTCTTCGGGGACACGGGGTGTGGCGCAGCTTGGAAGCGCACCTGCTTTGGGAGCAGGGGGCCGCAGGTTCAAATCCTGTCACCCCGACTTGGTGAAGTGCCACGTAGAGCGGGCTGCCGGCGGTGATCGCAGGCAGCCCGTCCGCATGTCGCGGGGCTGTGTCCTCGCTGGCTGGGGCTTCGGCGACTACGTCTTGGCCTCCGGTCCAGATGTGGTTCCGTCGGGCTCCTTCTCCGGGGACGGCGGCAGATGCCGGTGCGGCTGGGCCGCGCTGATGCCGTAGAACGTGAAGGCCAGCCGGATCAGCTTCATCAGGTCGTCCGGCGTGTCGAACGTGTCCTGGCTTTTCTGCGTGTGCTTGATCGCCAGGGAGATGGCCCGGGCGCGTGACTCGGTGAAGCTTTCGGCGGGCGACTTCGGTATGAAATCCTGCGGATCTTCTGCCCAGGAGATGGCGGGTGTCAGCTCGGAGTAGAACGGGGTCTGGGCATCGTCGACGTCCCCCGGTTTGAGCGTGCCGTTGATCGTGTCCACGAGCTGGTCGCCCACGTAGTCGGCCGCGTCCGCTCTTTCCGGCCCGACGCCGTAGTAGACGACGAGTTTGTCGTTCTTCACAGGGGTCGTGGGGTTGGACCCGGTGGACAGGAACACTTTGACCTCCGAGAAGAACTTCTCGAGGCCGGGTTTCTTGAAAAGGGGGAGGAGCGCCCGCGTGACCCTCAGGGCTGCCTTCTGGTTGGTGACGTTCACGGCGAGACGTCGCTGCCGGCGGTTCGGGCCCGGCTCCTGGGCTGGGAGCGGATCTCTGATGAAGCCGACGTAGTCTCCGATTGCCAGCGCGGCGTCCATGGGCACTGGGTTGGTCGGCTGCACCGACAACTGGTTCGTGACGGTGTATCCGCCCTTTTCGGCGCCGGCCTCCAACTCGGCGACTTCCTCTCGCGTGATCGGCGTCTTCATGTAGCCAGGCGGGCCGTATCCCAGTTTGTCGCGGATGTAGGTGTAGACCTGGGTCGGATCGCCGACGAGCCGCCCGTCCTTGAACATCTTCGCGTGGATGTCCTTGACGAAGTCCATGTCACGGGCCGCGTTCTCGCGACGGCGAACCTCGTCCGCCGGGGCCACGGCGACGCCCCTCTTGGTCAGGTTGAGCGTCTTCGGTATGCCGGGCGGGGGCGGAGCTCCGACCGGGGATTTGGTCCGCTGTGACGGGCCGCCGTCCACCCGGATCCCGCGCCTGCCCGTACGGTCCGAAGCGCGCGGCACGGGGCTCGCCGATGGACCGACATTGTTGTTGTTGACGTCGGTTCCGGTCGTCGTGGTGGTGGTCTCCCGCGTACGCGAACTGGATCCGGACGTCTCGGAGCCTGTCTTCGGCTTGGATTTGCCCTGCGTATGGTGCTGCATGAGCGACCTCCGTGACGGAAATCCCGAAATCCGGAAACGCCCCCGAATCGGCCGCCTCATGATCGCTGATCCGCCGAATGGTGGCCAGCTACCAGAGAGGTGACAGCGCCGTTTGGCGCGTGGGGGCAGAGGGACCGGCGGGGGGGGGGGGGGGGGGGGGGGGGGGCCCCCCCCCCCCCCCCCCCCCCCCCCCGCCGCGGCCCCCCCCGGGGGGGG
>JAGFNW010000069.1:6869-17896 GCA_017592665.1 Streptosporangiaceae bacterium NEAU-GS5
GGGGGGGGGGGTTGGGGTCGGGGGGGGGGGGGGGGGGCGTTTTTTCCGCCCCCGCCCCGCGCCGGCCATCCGCGATGCCGTCGCCCTCTCCGGTGTCGCCCATCTCAGGGCGCCATTCCGGGTGTCGCCTTCCCGAAGTTACGGCTGTTCCTGAGAACTGCCGGGGAGGGTTCGTGGCATCGCGGATGACTTGTCAGGCGCAGGTCACGAGGACTCGCCTGAGTCAGTGATCAGCAGATCGAAGATCGCTGAGGCCGAGCCGCTGGGCAGGGCGCTCGATCCGCTGATGGTTATCGGGGTCGATTCGCCGTGCGAGGGCGGGGTGCCGGGGACGGCCGTGAAGGTCATCGTGGACGAGCCGCCCGCGACCACCGTCGCCGGGGAGAAGGTCACGCTGACCCCGGGCGGCAGCAGTTTCGTCGACACGCCGAGCGTCACCTTCTGCTCGGACCCGTTGATCGGCGTCGTGAACACGGTGGCCCTCATCGGAATGCCAGGAGTGAGGCTGCCGCCGTCAGGGCTGAGCAAGATCTGGAACGCGGGCGTGGGAGCCGGCCGTACGACCAGGGTGTGCGAGGCCGTGCTGAAGGCCGGACGCAGGCTCATCGAGATCTGGCTCACGCCGGTCAATCCGGGGACCGGCACAGGGGAGACCCGGTTCACTTCTGTGCCGTCGCCAAGCTGGCCCTTGAAATTGAGACCCCACGACCACACGGTCCCGTCGTTCCGTAAGGCCTCGCTCGCCCAGAAGCCGGCAGCCGTGCGTACGACGCCGGACAGGCCCGGCACGACGCCCGGGAGCAGGTGGCTGACCGTGGTGCCGTCGCCGAGCTGGCCGGAGCTGTTCTCGCCCCAGGCGAACAGCGTGCCGTCGTTCCGTACGGCGAGGGAGTGATTCTCGCCGCCGGCCATGTCGACGACGCCCGCGAGAGTGGTCACCTTCACGGGTTCGGAACGCGCGATGAAGGTGCCGTCGCCGAGCTGCCCGGAGCTGTTGGTGCCCCACGTGTAGAGCGTGGCGCTGTTGGTCAGCGCGAGACTGTGCAGCATGCCCGCGGCGACGTGGGTGACCCCGCCCAGTCCGTGCGCCTTCACGGGCGTCGCGCTGTCGATCGTGCTTCCGTTGCCGAGCTGGCCGAAATTGTTGGAGCCCCAGCCCCATACAGAGCCGTCGGCTGCGGCGGCGAGGCTGTGCGTCGACCCGGCGGCCACGTCGACGACGGCGGGAACGCCCATCACTCGCTGCGGCGTCGTCTGCGGGCCTCCGACGGACCCGGTTCCAAGCTGGCCGAAGTCGTTGCGGCCCCAGGCCCATACCGAGCCGTCGGAGCGTACGGCCAGCGTGAAACCGCTACCGGTGGCGATTTTGGTGACGTTCGTCATTCCGGGGACGAGCCCGGGAATGGACCTGTTGCTCGTGGTCCCGTCACCGAGCTGGCCGTTGGCGTTGCCGCCCCAGGTCCACAGTGAGCCGTCGGCGGCGATCGCGGCGCTGTGGTCGCTGCCGGCGGAGACCCGGACGAATCCGTGTCCAGATCCGGACACGGCCACGGGCGCGGAGCGCGATGTCGTGGTGCCGTCGCCGACCTGTCCGGTCGCGTTGAAACCCCATCCTGAAGCGTGCGTCCACGTCGGCGTCGCGGCCGTCGCCCCCGATGTGATCACACCGGACGTTACGACGAGCGTCGCCACCATCGCCGCGGCCGCTCCAGCGGTCCGCATATATGTCATCGGTTCACCCAACTTCTCGATCCAGACGGCTCAAGAAGGAGGCGTTCCAACCAGTTCCACTGTTAACAGTGTTATTCAGCGTGGCATTCGGTAGTCATGAACAGGGCCCAGACGGCCTTCCCGCCCTCGTCGAGCGGGTCCCATCCCCAGGCCTGGCTGTAGGTTTCGACTATGTAGAGGCCACGGCCGTGCTCGGAGACGAAGTCGGGCTCCTTGGGCGTGGGCACCTCGTTGCTGGGGTCCGCTACCGCCAGTAGTACGTGCGGGGTGACGCGGAGCAACATAAGAGTTATCGGATGATCGTCCGAGGGCCCTTGTGGATACAGAGCGTAACGAACGGCGTTGGTCACCAACTCCGACGCCACGAGCGCCGCGTCGTCGCTCAGCTCCGCCAGACCCCACTTGCGAAGGGTCGTACGGGTGACGTCCCGGGCCGTTTTCACCGAGTTCGCGTGCAGGCGCAACAGACATGTAGTCGTCTCGGCACCGTCCGCCGCCCGCACCAGCTGGTCGAACCCAACCTCGCGGGTCAACTGGGCAGCGGATATGGGCTTCTCCGACATTCTGCCCGTACCTCCCGCCGCCAGTTTTGCGTACTAGTGCACCGTTAGCCCAATATGCACTTAGCCATCATGGAGCCTGTCAGGCGCCTCCTGCAAGACCCAAATGCACGTGCAATTGGCGTGTGCACCGGCACGAGCGGTTACGCGTCAGTAAAAAGGGACACTGGGTCCAGACCTTGTCATCGCGCCGGGAAGTGGTGACACTGTGTGGACTGGGGAAGTCTTTGTGATCTTCCCTGGCGAAAACTTTCAGAGGAGCCGAGCCAAGGAGGAGGGCGCCATGGTTCAGAGTCAGCCGGCCGCCGGTCCCACCGCGCTCCGGATCCTCCTCGGCACTCAGCTGCGCCGGTTGCGGGAGGCCAGAGGCATCACCCGCGACGAAGCCGGTCACCTGATCCGCGGGTCGGAGTCGAAGATCAGCCGGATGGAGCTCGGCCGCGTCAGCTTCAAGGAGCGCGACGTCGCCGACCTGCTCACCTACTACGGGGTCGAGGAGGACGACGCTCGCAGGGCTGTGATGGATCTGGTCGACCGGGCCAACGAGCCGGGATGGTGGCATCGCTTCAACGACGTGCTGCCCGGCTGGTTCCAGGCGTATGTCGGCCTCGAGGAATGCGCCGAGCGCATCCGCACCTACGAGGTGCAGTTCGTGCCGGGCCTGCTCCAGACCAAGGAGTACGCTCGCGCCGTCATCACCGCAGGAGCCGTCGGCTCCACGCCCGAGCAGATCGCGCACCGCGTCGACCTGCGGCTTGAGCGCCAGCGCGTGCTCGAGGGCGGCGGCGGGCCCATGTTCTGGGCGGTGATCGACGAGGCGGCCCTGCGGCGGCCGATCGGCGGCGCCGAGGTGATGCGCGGCCAGCTTCAGCACCTGGTCGAGCTGATGAGCCAGACGAACATCACAATCCAGGTCATGCCGTTCAGCTTCGGCGGCCACGCGGCCGAGGGCGGAGCGTTCAGCATCCTTCGCTTCAACGACCCCGAGCTCCCCGACATCGTCTACGTCGAGCAGCTGGCCAGTGCCCTCTACCTGGACAAGCGCGACGAGGTCGACCGCTACGGCGCGGTCATGGAGCGGCTCTGCGCGGTCAGCACCACGCCCGCCGAGACCGTGGACCTGCTCGAGAAGATCATGCAGGAGCTCTGAGCGGCGGGGTATAGACTCCTGATGGCGCCAGGCACCCGCCGTGGTGGAGCATGCCCGAAGCGCCTCATCCGTGGGCGCGGCGCGCGTAACGTGCCGCCTTGAGCGCGTACATGACGCGCCCGCGATCACCAGATGCTTGATCAAGGAGACCACCCCGTGAAGACCGCTGTCGAGGAGCTCAGCCCGACCCGGGTGCGGCTCACCGTCGAGGTGCCGTTCGAGGAGCTCAACGAGAGCCTGCAGGCCGCCTACCGGAAGGTCGCCCAGCAGGTTCGCGTCCCCGGCTTCCGGCCCGGCAAGGTGCCCGCCCGCATCATCGAGCAGCGCTTCGGCCGCGCGGTGGTTCTCGAGGAGACCCTGAACGACGCCCTCCCCAAGCTGTACGGCCAGGCCGTCGACGAGACCGATCTGTTCCCGGTGGCTCAGCCGGAGATCGAGGTCACCAAGATCGACGACGGCCAGCAGGTCGAGTTCACCGCCGAGGTCGACGTGCGCCCGGCCTTCGACGTCCCCTCCTACGACGGCGCCGAGATCGTCGTCGACTCGGCCGCGGTGACCGACGAGGATGTCGCCGTCCAGCTCGAGGCGCTGCGCCAGCGCTTCGCCACGCTGACCGGTGTCGAGCGGGCCGCGGCCGCGGGCGACTACGTGGTCATGGACCTGCGCGCCGAGATCAACGGCGAGAACCTCGAGGAGCAGCAGGCCGCCGACGTGTCGTACGAGGTGGGCGCCGGTTCGGTGCTGCAGGGCCTCGACGACGCGCTCGAGGGCCTGTCCGCGGGTGAGGAGAAGACCTTCAGCACCACCCTGGTCGGCGGCGAGAACGCCGGCGAGGAGGCCGACGTGATCATCAACGTCAAGTCGGTCAAGGAGAAGGTCCTTCCCGAGCTCGACGACGAGTTCGCCCAGCTGGCCAGCGAGTTCGACACGCTCGACGAGCTCAAGGAGAGCATCGGCGGGCAGATCCGCCGCAACAAGCTGATCGACCAGGTCACCCAGGCCCGCGAGCGCGCGGTCGAGGCCCTGCTCGAGAAGATCGACATCCCGCTGCCGGAGAGCGCGCTCAAGGCCGAGGTCGACGCCCGCAAGCACAACCTCGACCACCAGATCGGCGACAGCGGCCTCAGCCGCGAGGCCTACTTCCGCCTCTACCAGACCACCGAAGAGGAGCGGCTGGCCGAGTTCGACACGAACGCGGCCCGCGCCCTCAAGACCGGCTTCGTCCTCGACAAGATCGTCAAGGCGGAGGAGATCGGGGTCAGCGAGCAGGAGCTCACCAACTTCGTGGTCCAGCGCGCCATGCAGATGGGCGTCGCGCCCAACCAGCTGGCCCAGCACCTGGCCGAAAACGAGCAGCTGCCGCTCGCGATGATGGAGATCGTCCGGGAGAAGGCCAAGACGGTCGTGGGCGACGCCGCCCACGTGGTCGACGGTGACGGCAACGAGGTCGACCTGAAGGCCATCTACGCCGAGCTCGCCCCCGAGGCCCAGGAGACGGCTGCGGCCGACGCGGCCGTGTCTGGGGCGGTGGCCGAGTAAGGCACGCTGTGACCGAGTAAAAGCCCGTGTGGAAGGTCCTCACCGTCCATGGTGGGGACCTTTTCCATGCCTGTACGGCGATTGCAGCGACCGTTTCGACAAATCCGTACATGATGGTGGCTGGCCACCATGCGCCGTCAGCGAACAGCTACTGGACCGGGCATGACCTGTCGGCGGCGCGCGTTAAGGTCACAAGCAAAGACAACCGATTACGACGCATCGGAAGGTGACGCTGTGACCAGCCCGCCGACCCTCTTCCCGCCCGTTGGCTTTGAGCCCGACTCCCGCGGCCGCGACAACGGCGGAGGTTTCCGGCTTGAGGACCAGCTTTACCAGCGGCTGCTCCGTGAGCGCATCGTGGTGCTCGGCACGCAGGTCAACGACGAGGTTGCCAACCGCCTGTGCGCTGAGCTGTTGCTGCTAGCGGCCGACGATCCAGACCGGGACATCTTCCTCTACATCAACTCGCCCGGTGGTTCGGTAACAGCCGGCATGGCGATTTACGACATGATGGAATATGTTCCGAACGACGTGTCGACGGTCGCGATGGGGCTGGCCGCTTCCATGGGGCAGTTCCTGCTGTGCGCCGGCGCTCGAGGCAAGCGCTTCGCGCTGCCGAACGCGCGGATCATGATGCACCAGCCCTCTGGCGGCATCGGCGGCACGGCAGCAGACATCGCCATCCAGGCGGAGCAGATGCTCTACGTCAAAAAGACGCTGGCCGAGCGCATCGCCTTCCACACGGGGCAGCCGCTCGACCAGATCGAGCGCGACTCCGACCGCGACCGGTGGTTCACGGCAGAAGAGGCCAAGGATTACGGCTTCATCGACCAGGTCGTCCGCAGCGCGCGCCAGGTCCCCTCCGAGGGAGCAGTCTCATGACTGGAGCCAACGACATGATCAAGCCGATCGAAGGTCGGTATGTTCTGCCCTCGTTCGTCGAGCGCACGTCCTACGGCGTGAAGGAGATGAACCCTTACAACAAGCTGTTCGAGGACCGGATCATCTTCCTCGGGGTCCAGATCGACGACGCCTCGGCGAACGACGTGATGGCGCAGCTGCTGACGCTGGAGTCGCTCGACCCTGACCGCGACATCAGCATCTACATCAACTCGCCCGGCGGGTCGTTCACGGCCATGACGGCCATCTACGACACGATGCAGTTCGTGCGGCCGGAGATCCAGACGGTCTGCCTCGGGCAGGCCGCCTCGGCGGCGGCGGTGCTGCTGGCCGGCGGCACCCCGGGCAAGCGGTTCGCGCTTCCCAACGCCCGGGTCCTGATTCACCAGCCGTCCACCGAGGGCGGCGGTCAGGGCAGCGACATCGAGATTCAAGCCCGTGAGATCCTCCGCATGCGCGCCCTGCTGGAGGACATCGTCGCGAGGCACACCGGAAAGTCCTCTGAGGAGATCCGCCGCGACATCGAGCGCGACAAGATCCTCAGCGCGGACGAGGCAAAGGCGTACGGGTTGGTCGACGACATCATCCCGTCACGCAAGCGACGCGCCGCAGCTGTCGCGTCCTAAGGCCAGCAAACGCACCGGAACGGTGCCTAATTCGGCACGTTCCGGTGCGACTCGCCGCTAGGGGGCTCACTGAGAGCCCAGAAGACGGTAACGTCGAAACCTGAGCGGGATGACGGTTTCGCCCCGCGACAGCAGGGCGGTCCCACGCAAAGGAGTATCTGGGGTGGCACGCATCGGCGACGGGGGAGACCTGCTGAAGTGCTCGTTCTGTGGCAAGAGCCAGAAGCAGGTCAAGAAGCTCATCGCCGGACCCGGCGTCTACATCTGCGATGAGTGCATCGACCTCTGCAACGAGATCATCGAGGAAGAGCTCTCCGAGTCCTCCGAGCTGAAGTGGGACAACCTCCCCAAGCCTCGCGAGATCTACGAGTTCCTCGACGCCTACGTCATAGGTCAGGACAAGGCGAAAAAGGCGCTGTCGGTAGCGGTGTACAACCACTACAAGCGCGTCCAGTCAGGCGACCGGAGCCGCGACGACGGCCTGGAGCTGGCCAAGTCCAACATCCTGCTCCTCGGGCCCACCGGGTCGGGCAAGACGCTGCTGGCCCAGACCCTGGCCAAGATGCTCAACGTCCCGTTCGCGATCGCCGACGCCACGGCGCTCACCGAGGCCGGCTATGTCGGCGAGGATGTGGAGAACATCCTGCTCAAGCTGATCCAGGCGGCCGACTACGACGTGAAGAAGGCCGAGACCGGGATCATCTACATCGACGAGGTCGACAAGATCGCCCGTAAGAGCGAGAACCCGTCGATCACCCGCGACGTGTCGGGCGAAGGCGTCCAGCAGGCCCTGCTGAAGATCCTTGAGGGGACGACGGCCTCGGTGCCGCCGCAGGGCGGCCGCAAGCACCCCCACCAGGAGTTCATCCAGATCGACACCACCAACGTGCTGTTCATCTGTGGCGGCGCGTTCGCCGGTCTGGAAAAGATCATCGAATCCCGGGTGGGCAAGAAGGGCATCGGCTTCAACGCGATCATCCACTCCAAGGAGGAGATGGACACCTCCGACATTTTCGGCGACGTCATGCCCGAAGACCTGCTCAAGTTCGGCATGATCCCCGAGTTCGTCGGCCGTCTCCCGGTCATCACCAGCGTGCACAACCTCGACCGTGAGGCCCTGATCCAGATCCTCACCGAGCCGCGCAACGCCCTCGTCAAGCAATACCGGCGCCTGTTCGAGCTGGACAACGTCGAGCTCGAGTTCACCGAGGACGCCCTCGAGGCCATCGCCGACCAGGCCATCCTGCGCGGCACCGGCGCCCGTGGGTTGCGCGCCATCTTGGAGGAGGTGCTCCTGTCGGTCATGTACGAGGTTCCGTCCCGGCAGGATGTGGCCCGGGTGGTGATCACGCGCGAGGCCGTGTTGGAGCACGTCAACCCGACTCTGATCCCGCGCGACCAGCTGGTCAAGCAGCGCCAGCCGCGGGAGAAATCGGCCTGAGCCATCCGGGGACCTCCCTAGAATTGGTTCCGTGACGACGCCAGAGCTGCCTACTCAGTACGCCCCAGCCGAGGTCGAGACCCGCAGTTACGACCGGTGGGTATCGGCTGGATACTTCCGCGCTGACTCGGGCAGCGGGCGAGAGCCGTACGCCATCGTGCTCCCCCCGCCGAATGTGACGGGATCGCTGCACGTCGGGCATGCGCTCGACCATTCGATCCAAGACGCGCTGACGCGCCGCGCGCGGATGCGCGGCCTTGCGACGCTCTGGCTGCCCGGCATGGATCACGCCGGCATCGCCACGCAGAACGTGGTGGAGCGCGAGATCGCGAAAGATGGCCTGTCCCGCCACGACCTCGGCCGCGAGGCGTTCGTCGACCGCGTGTGGCAGTGGAAGGAAGAGTCCGGCGGGCGCATCCTCGGCCAGATGAAGAAGCTCGGCGACGCCGTCGACTGGTCGCGTGAGCGGTTCACCATGGACGACGGCCTTTCCCGGGCCGTCCAGACGATCTTCAAGCGCCTCTACGACGACAGCCTGATCTACCGCGACAACCGGATCATCAACTGGTGCCCGCGCTGCCTGACCGCGCTGTCCGACATCGAGGTCGAGCACACCGAAGACGAGGGCGAGCTCGTCTCGATCCGCTATGGCGATGGCGACGCCTCGATCGTGGTCGCCACGACCCGCGCCGAGACCATGCTGGGCGACACCGCGGTGGCCGTGCACCCCTCCGACGAGCGCTACGCGCACCTCATCGGCCAGGAGGTCGAGCTGCCGCTGACCGGCCGCCGGATCCCCATCGTGGCCGACGACCATGTCGACCCGGCCTTCGGCACGGGCGCGGTGAAGGTCACCCCCGCGCACGACCCCAATGACTTCGAGATCGGCCGCCGGCACGATCTGCCCTCCCTGGCGATCATGGACGAGCGCGGCGTGATCACCGCGCACGGCCCGTTCGAGGGGCTCGACCGGTTCGAGGCCCGTCCCGCGGTCGTGGCCGCGCTCCGCGCGCAGGGCAGGATCGTCGCCGAGAAGCGGCCCTATCTGCACGCCGTCGGCCACTGCTCGCGCTGCAAGACCGTGGTCGAGCCGCGGCTGTCGCTCCAGTGGTTCGTCAACGTGTCGCCGCTGGCCAAGGCGGCCGGCGACGCCGTGCGCGACGGCCGCACCCAGATCCACCCGCCGGAGCTGGCCAAGCGCTACTTCGACTGGGTCGACGACATGCACGACTGGTGCATTTCACGCCAGCTGTGGTGGGGCCATCGCATCCCGGTTTGGTATGGCCCCGACGGCGAGGTCGTCTGCGTCGGCCCCGACGACGAGGTGCCCGAGGGCTACGTCCAGGATCCCGACGTCCTCGACACGTGGTTCTCCTCAGCGCTCTGGCCGTTCTCGACCCTGGGCTGGCCCGACGAGACGGCCGACCTCGCCAAGTTCTATCCGACAACGGTCCTGGTCACCGGCTACGACATCCTGTTCTTCTGGGTCGCACGGATGATGATGTTCGGTCTGTACGCCATGGACGGCCGGCCTCCGTTCCGCACGGTCGCGCTGCACGGCATGGTCCGCGACCAGTTCGGCAAGAAGATGTCGAAGTCGTTCGGCAACGTGGTCGATCCGCTCGACTGGATCGACCGTTATGGGGCCGACGCCACCCGCTTCACCCTGCTGCGCGGCGCCAACCCCGGCTCCGACGTGGCCATCAGCGAAGACTGGGCGGGCGGCTCCCGCAACTTCTGCAACAAGATCTGGAATGCGACGCGGTTCGCGCTGCTCAACGGCGCCGTGTCCGACGGTCTGCCGGACGAGCCGACCGCCGCCGACCGTTGGATCCTGTCCCGCCTGCAGGAGGTCATCGCCACCGTCGACGAGGCGTACGAGAACTTCGAGTTCGCGAAGATCTCCGACGCTCTCTACCACTTCGCGTGGGACGAGGTCTGCGACTGGTATGTCGAGCTGGCGAAGATCCAGATCGCCGCCGGGCTCGAAACGTCGACGCGGCGGGTGCTGGGCCATGTGTTCGATGCGCTGCTACGGCTGTTGCATCCGCTGGTGCCGTTCGTGACCGAGGAGTTGTGGCGTGCGCTGACGGGCCAGGAGTCCATCGTCGTCGCGCCGTGGCCGGCCGCCGACCGGTCGCTGCTCGACCCTGACTCCGAGGCGGCGATCCTGGCCGTCCAGGAGTTGGTGACGCAGGTCCGCAGGTTCCGTTCCGATCAGGGCCTCAAGCCCAGCCAGCGGGTGGCTGCGCGCCTCGCATTGTCGGGCACGCCCGCGGCACCGCACGAGCACGCCATCCGGTCGCTGGTGCGGCTCGACCCCGAGGGGGAGGGCTTCGCGGCCACGGCCCGGCTGGAGATCGGCTCGGTGGTGGTCGAGATCGACACCGCCGGCGCCATCGACGTGGCGGCCGAGCGCAAGCGCCTGGAGAAGGACCTGGCAGCGGCCCGCAAGGAGCAGGCCCAGGTGACGGGCAAGCTCGGCAATGAACAGTTCATGTCCAAGGCCCCCGAGGACGTCGTCGCCAAGGTCCGCGCGCGGGCCGCGCAGGCCGAGGTCGACATCGCCCGCCTGGAAGGCCAGCTCGAGGCTCTCTGACCCGACAGGTTTGGGAGACCCGTGGTCAGGGAATGGTCCTAGAGTTACCGAAGTTGTCATCAGCACCCGCTGCCGGGTGCTAATGTTCTTGTACGTGAGCACGTGATGGTGCTCGCTCCCCCTTCTAGAACCTCTCGCTTCGCATGGCCTGCAGCGGTTTTGACAGGCCGGAGAAGTTAGAGTAAGTTAGAGGGGTTGCGCTCTGGAAGCCCGTAGCGGGGTGACTGGGGTTGACGCGTGCGTTTCTTGAGAACTCAACAGTGTGCTAAAAGCCAGTGCATGCAAATCTAGTATTTTGCATCATTTGGAATACCCCGTCATTTTTTGACGGATTCCTTTGTGATGCTGGGACTTACGGTTCCAGACGAAGCATTGTTTGGAGAGTTTGATCCTGGCTCAGGACGAACGCTGGCGGCGTGCTTAACACATGCAAGTCGAGCGGAAAGGCCCTTCGGGGTACTCGAGCGGCGAACGGGTGAGT
>JAGFNW010000007.1 GCA_017592665.1 Streptosporangiaceae bacterium NEAU-GS5
CGCGGGCTGGCCACCCGCTACGACAAAGACCCGGCAAGCTACGAGGCAGGCCTCCATTTACGCGGCTCGATCATGTGGCTGAAAGTCCTTGCCTAACCTCATGATCCGAACTTCGAACAGCTCCTAGTTGGAGACGGCGGCGAGGCGGGTCTTCAGGCCCTGCCCGAAGGCCGTCGCCGTGCCGTTGTAGTCGGTGATCAGGGCCGGGCCGGTGTTGCACGGCCAGGTGTTCCAGGTCCAGCCGAGGTAGCCGACGCCGTGCGCGTCCGCCCAGTCCATCAGCGTGTCGATGAAGCCGTGCGCGCAGTCGTTCTCACCGATCTCGGTGAGGTTCAGCGGCACCTGGGCGGCCACGGGGGCCAGCTGGCTGTCGTAGCAGGAGGTGTTCGAGCAGGTGTTGAAGTTGTAGATGTGCGCGAACGCCGCCAGGTTGTTGAGCGAGTCGGTCGGCTTGTTGGCCAGCCACTGGGTCAGGTCGTTGGAGAAGGCAAGGCCGCCGATCATGATGATGTTGGTGGCGCCGGTGGCCCGTACGGTGTTGACCAGTCCCTGGAAGCCCGCCACCTGGTAGCTGATGCCGGGGCAGGTGCCGCCGTTCTTCCAGCACGCCCAGCCGGTGGTGGCGCTGCCGGTGGCCCGCTCGGGGAAGGGCTCGTTGAACAGATCGAAGATCACCGCGTCGTTGCCCTTGAACGCGTTGGCGACGCCCGTCCAGAACTGCGGCGCGAACATGGCGTCCGGCATCGGCTTCTGGCAGGTCGCGTTGACGTCGGCGCAGCCGGAGGAGTTGCCGGTGTACTGGCCCCAGTTCCAGTGCATCTCCAGGATCGGCGTGATGCCGTTGGAGACCAGCAGGCTCACGTACGCCTTGACGGCGTTCTGGTAGGTCGTGCCGCCGAACTGGGCCTGCACGGGCGAGACGCCGAGCCAGCACTGCTCGTTCAGCGGGACCCGGACCACGCGGACCTTCCACGTGCGCATGGCCGAGACCGAGGCCTGGTCCATCGGGCCGTCCCAGATGCCGTTGCCCTGGATGCAGGCGAACTCGCCGCCGGAGCGGTTCACGCCGAGCAGGCGGTAGGTGGCCCCGGTGTTGGTGACGATCTTGTTGCCGGACACGTGCAGCGGCGGGGCCGCGCCGGCCGGGCCGCCGTCGTTGTCGACCTCGGTCGCGGTGAACGTGCCGCTGAGATAGTTGGGGCTGGCCGCGCCGAAGGTGGCCGAGCCGTTCGTGGAGTCGGCGTCCTCGGCGGCTGCGATCGTCACGGTCTGCGGCGTGTTCCAGTTGCTCGGGGTGAAGGTGAGCGTGCCGCCGCCCGCCACGGCCAGATCGGTGTCGCCGCTCTGCCGGGTGATCGTCACGGTCGCGTTGGCGGTCGGGGCCTGCGAGAGCCGTACGGACGTGGTCGCCGTGGCGCCTTCAGGAACGTTGATCGAGGTCGGCGTGACCACCACGATCGGGTCGGCCACGATGGTGCCGACGGTGATGCTCACTCCCGCCGAGGTGGTCGTCGCGCCGCCGTTGTCGGTGGCGCGCGCCGTCAGCGTGTAGTTGCCGGCCGCGACGTTGGTCCAGCTGAAGGTGTACGGCGAGGTGGTGTCGGTGCCGAGCAGCGTGCTGCCGTTGAAGAACTGCACCTGGGTGACCGTGCCGTTGGAGTCGGCGGCGGTGGCGGCCAGGTTGACGGTCGCCGGGGCGGTGAAAACCTGCCCGCTGGTGGGAGAGGTCAGAGAGACCGTGGGAGGCGTGTTGGTCGGCGTCCCGCTGCCGGTGCCGGTGCAGGTCACGCTCGCCGGGTTGGCGTTGGTGCCGGTGTAACTGGCATTGAACCCGGTGGTCCAGGTGGCGCCGGTGCCCTTGCTGCCGTTGTAGGACGCGTTGGTGACGGTGACGACGGCGCTGCCGGTCGCTTGCGTGTAGTTGCCGTCCCAGCCGTTCTGGATCCGCTGGTTGCCCGGGAAGGTGAAGGTCAGCGTCCAGGCCGTGATCGGATCACCGGAGTTGGTGATCGTGATCAGGCCGCCGAAGCCGCCTCCACCGTTGTCCCACGCCTTGGCGTAGGTCGCCGAACAGGACACGGCGGCGTGCGCCGTAGTGGAGATGGCCGTGAGCCCGGCCGCGGCGAGCACCACCGCGGCCATTGCGGCCAGTGCGCCCCGCCAGCGGCGGAGCCGATGCGTCGTCCTCATCCTGGGAGCTTCTCTCTGACGTGATCTATCTAAATGGGAGCGCTCCCATCGTCAGCGCGTTTCACCAGGATGTACAGATCGTTACCCGGTTAAGCCTCCCTGACCTGGCCGAACGATTGAAACGTTCAGAAGGGGGCCAAGGAGGCTGAACCGGATCAGTGGAAGAAGTGGCGGGTGCCGGTGAAGTAGAGGGAGACGCCCGCCGCCTCGCAGGCGGCGACGACCTCCTCGTCGCGGATCGAGCCGCCCGGCTGGACGATGGCGGTGACGCCGGCCGCGATCAGCACCTGCGGCCCGTCCGCGAACGGGAAGAAGGCATCGGAGGCCGCGACCGAGCCGGCCGCCCGCTCACCCGCCCTGGTGACCGCGAGCCGGCACGAGTCGACCCGGTTGACCTGGCCCATGCCGATGCCCACGGTCGCGCCGCCGGCAGCCAGCAGGATGGCGTTCGACTTGACCGAGCGGCAGGCCCGCCACGCGAACGCCAGGTCGTCGAGGGACGCCGCGCCGGGGCCGGCCTTGAGCTCCCAGTTGGCCGGGTCGTCGCCGGGGGCGCTGATCCGGTCGGCCGTCTGCACCAGCAGGCCGCCGTCGATCCGGCGGAACTCGGCCGGGTTGGCCGGGCCCTCGGGGCAGACCAGCAGGCGCAGGTTCTTCTTCCCGGTCAATATGGCGAGGGCCTGCGGCGCGTACGACGGGGCCACCACGACCTCGGTGAAGATGGGCGCGATCTGCTCGGCCAGCTCCTCGGTCACCTCACGGTTGACCGCGATGACCCCTCCGTACGCGGAGACCGGGTCGCAGGCGTGGGCCTTGCGATGCGCCTCGGCCACGTCGGCGCCGACCGCGATCCCGCACGGGTTGGCGTGCTTGATGATGGCCACGCACGGGTCGGTGAAATCCCATGCGGCGCGCCAGGCGGCGTCGGCGTCGACGTAGTTGTTGTAGGACATCTCCTTGCCGTGCAACTGCTCGGCGTTGGCCAGCCCGCTCTGCTGCCCGCTGTAGAGCGCGGCGCCCTGGTGCGGATTCTCGCCGTAGCGCAGCGGAGTCTTGAGCTTCCAGGTCGCGCCCATGAACCACGGCCACGCCTTCTCCTCCGGCGCGTATACGTTGGCGAACCACGACGCCACCGCCACGTCGTAGGAGGCCGTGTGCGCGTAGGCGACGGAGGCCAGCCGCCGCCGCTCGGTCAGCGTGAAGCCGCCGTTCGCCAGCGCCTCGAGAACCTGCCCATATGACCTCGGGTCGACGATCACAGCGCACGTGCCGTGGTTCTTGGCGGCGGCCCGGATCATCGCGGGGCCGCCGATGTCGATCTGCTCGACCGCGGCCGCGTCGGTCGCCCCGGCCGCCACGGTCTCGATGAACGGATAGAGGTTGACCACCGCCAGCTCGAACGGCTCGATCTCCAGCTCTTCCAGCTGCTTGACGTGCGAGGGGTTGTTGCCGTCGGCGAGCAGGCCGGCGTGCACGCGCGGGTGCAGGGTCTTGACCCGGCCGTCGAGGCACTCGGGGAAGCCGGTCAGCGACTCGACCTTGGTCACCGGGACCCCGTACGAAGCGATCGCGGCGGCCGTGCCACCCGTCGAGACGATCTCCACCCCGGCCGCATCGAGACCTTTGGCCAGTTCTTCCAGACCGGACTTGTCGTACACCGCGATCAGGGCGCGCCGAATGGCGATCTTCGTCACTGAGGGTCCTTCCGCTGGGAACCGAAGTAGACATGGCGGCCGCGCACCGTGCCGCCCTCGCGGAGCAGCCGGCCGACGACCTCGACGAGCAGCCCGCGCTCGACGGTCTTGATGCGCTCGTGCAGCGAATGCTCGTCGTCCCCGTCTTCCACGGCCACGGCCCGCTGCGCGATGACCGGGCCCGTGTCGACGCCGCCGTCGACGAAGTGGACGGTGCATCCGGTGACGCGGACGCCGTACGCGAGGGCGTCTCGGACCGCGTGCGCGCCCGGGAAGGCCGGAAGCAGCGACGGATGCGTGTTGACGACGGGGAACGCCGTGAGGACCCGGGGCCCGAGGATCTTCATGAATCCGGCCGAGACCACGAGGTCGGGTTTGTGCTCGGTGATGGACGCGGCCAGCGCTTCATCCCAGGCGTCGCGGGTGGCGAAATCGGACACCCGATGGACGAACCAGGGGACGCCCGCCCGCTCTGCCCGCGCCAGCCCCTCGATGCCGTCGCGGTCGGCTCCCACCGCCACAACGCGGGCTCCGAAGGCCGGCTCGGCGACGGCGTCCAGCAAGGCTTGTAGGTTGGTGCCCGAACCCGACACGAGGACCACGAGCCGCGCGGCCGACTGGGACATCACCGGGACAGGTTATCGGGTAGCGAGGAGGAGACCGTGACCGCACCGCTCCAGATGTCGGCCCCGGAGATCGGTGGGCGGCGTGCGCTCACGCTCGCCCTGCTGTCCCTGGTCATGACCGTCGTACTGCCGGTCGCCGGGCTGGCCATGTCGGCCTTCGGCACGATCGTCGCCTTCCGCGACACCCGCGCCCTGAGCCGCGCGGGCGCGGGGATCGGCATGGCGGCCACCGCGCTGGCGATCTCTGTGGTCGCCTTCCTGATCGCCGGGCTGTTCACCACCGTGCAGATCTACTTCGCGGATGAGCTCAACGCCTATACGGAATGCCGCAAAGGCGCCAGCACGTCGACCGCGGAAGACCAGTGTTTCGCGCAGTTCAAGAAGGGCTTCGAGAACAAGACCGGCTTCCCCTGGCCATCGAACGTGCCCTTTCCCGGCTAGTCGCGGTCCCAGGCGTACGGGTCGACGTAGATGACGTGCCCGTCGTCCTGCGGCTCGTCGCGGATGACGGGGATGGGCTGCGTGTCGGCCTCGGTGGCGTCCATCCAGTGGCCGGGCAGCGGGCGCGCCTTCCTGAGCTTCGGGATCGACTGCTTGGAGATCAGCCACCAGTTGGCCAGCCCGGCCGAGATCCCGGCGGCCACCCCGACCTCCAGCGCCACGGAGAGCGCCACCTCCCAGGGGGACGGCCCGACCGCCGACAGGCGGGCCCCGCCGAGCGGCCCGCCGGACAGGGCGGACAGCAGCCCCGCCACCGCGCCCGTGGTGAGCCCGCATGCGAACCCCCACAGCGGCGCCGTCTCCAGCGCCGGCGTGGGCGCGATCCGCGCCACGAAGACGCCCGCGACGGCCCCCGCCGCGAACGGCAGCGCGATCACCGCCATCACCCACGGCGGCGACGTGCCGCTGTCCGGCAACGCGCCGAGCAACGGCAGCGTCGGCACGGCCGCCAGCTTCACGCCCGTCGGCGCGACCAGCGTGCCGGTGCCGATGGCGAACCCCGGCCCGGCGATATAGGCCATGCCCCACACGACCGCGTTCGCCAGGTAGAGGCCCTCGATCAGCAGCAGCAGGGCGCCGCCGACCACACCCGGGCTGAGCAGGTCGGACAGCCGCTGGATCTGCCCGACGTGCGTCACGATCGCGCCGAGCACCAGCAGCAGGGCGGCGGCCAGCAGGATCGACAGCGCGACCGCCGTGCCGACCGTGAGCGCCCGCGCCCGCTCGGGCAGCAGGCGGAGCATCGACTTCCACGGCCCGATCGTGCGGGCCGTGGCGACCGACGTGGTGACGAACGCCAGCAGCAGGTGGCTGAGCAGCACCTCGCCGAGGAACGGCGTGGTGATCTCGTTCTGCGCCACCAGCGCGATCACGCCCGCCAGGATCGCGTACGGCGCGGCCAGCGAGATCCCGGCCCGCGCGATCAGCACGATCTGCGCGCGGCGCCGCGCGTTGGCGAGGTCTTTGGACGTGCCCTTCGGCAGCCGGGCGGGCATTCGCAACCGGAGGTCGGCGTCCCTGGCCATCCAGAGACCCGCACGATAGAGCAGGGTGGCCGGCAGGACCATCAGGCCGAGCGGGAGCAGCCCCACCCGGCCGCCGGGGATCGCGAACCCCGCGTGGTGGGCCGCCAGCCACAGCTGGCATGCGGTTCGGAAAACACCGGGCAGGCCCTGCCCGAGCGCGCTACGCGGCGCGGCGATCCAGCCGACCAGCGTGAGCGTGATGACGACGGCCAACCCGACGCCGAGGGTCAGGACGGCCGCCAGCATGCCGGACACCGGCAGCGGCCGCCTGGGCTCCTCGCCGCCCTCCTCCTGATTACGGGAGGCGCGCAGCTGGTCGAGAAGGGCCGTCACGCTACCCCATACTCCCAGCCCGTACGGCTCACGCCGCCGCGCCACGCCGTAACATCAGCGGTTTCGCAAGATCAGCGATTTTCGAGATCTGCGGCTTTTGCATGACCTGCGAGCCCGCATGATCAGCGGTCTCGCAGGATCAGCGGGTTTTCGCACGATCACCGGTTGCGCAGGATCGCGGTTCTGCATGATCACCGGTTGCGCATGATCGCGGTTTGCGTGATCAGCGGTTTTGCATGATCTCCCGCATGAGGCGGGCCGTCTCGCTCGGCGTCTTGCCGACCCGGACGCCGACCTTCTCCAGGGCCTCCTTCTTGGCCTGGGCCGTGCCGGCCGAACCGGACACGATGGCGCCCGCGTGGCCCATGGTCTTGCCCTCGGGGGCGGTGAAGCCCGCCACATAGGCCACGACCGGCTTGGTGACGTGCTGCTCGATGAACAGCGCGGCCCGCTCCTCGGCGTCGCCGCCGATCTCGCCGATCATCACGACCGCGTCGGTGCCGGGGTCCTCCTGGAAGGCCTGGAGGGCGTCGATATGCGTGGTGCCGATGACCGGGTCGCCGCCGATCCCGACCGCGGTGGAGAAGCCGACGTCGCGCAGCTCGTACATGAGCTGGTAGGTCAGCGTGCCCGACTTGGACACGAGGCCGATCCGGCCGGGGCTGGTGATGTCGGCCGGGATGATGCCGGCGTTGGACGCGCCGGGCGAGGCGATGCCGGGGCAGTTGGGCCCGATGATCCGGGTCTTGTTGCCGTTGGCCGTGGCGTACGCCCAGAACTCGGTGGTGTCGTGCACCGGCACGCCCTCAGTGATCACCACGCAGAGCGGGATCTCGGCGTCGATCGCCTCCTTGACCGCGTCCTTGGTGAACGCGGGCGGCACGAACACGACCGACACGTCGGCGCGGGTCTTCTCCATGGCCTCGGCGACCGTGCCGAAGACCGGCAGGCCCTCGTGGGTGGTGCCGGCCTTGCGCGCGTTCACGCCGCCGACCACGCGGGCGCCCGAGGCGAGCATGCGGCGCGTGTGCTTGGTGCCCTCCGAGCCGGTCATGCCCTGGACGATGATTCGGCTGTTCTCAGTGAGCCAGATGGCCATTACGCACCTACCGCGGCGAGCTCGGCGGCGCGCTTGGCCGCATCGTCCATGGTGTCGACAAGTTCGACGCCGGAAAGCGCGGCGTCCTTCAGGATCTGACGCCCGAGCTGGGCGTTGTTGCCGTCCAGCCGGACGACCAGGGGACGGGTCACCGACTCGCCGCGGTCGGACAGCAGCTTGAACGCCGACACGATGCCGTTGGCGACCGCGTCGCATGCGGTGATGCCGCCGAAGACGTTGACGAACACCGACTTGACGGCCGGGTCGGACAGAATGATCTCCAGTCCGTTGGCCATCACCTCGGCCGAGGCGCCGCCGCCGATGTCGAGGAAGTTGGCCGGCTTGGGCGTGCCGGGGAACGCCTCCCCCGAGTAGGCGACGACGTCGAGGGTCGACATGACCAGGCCGGCGCCGTTTCCGATGATGCCGACGTTGCCGTCGAGCTTCACGTAGTTGAGGTGCTTCTCCTTGGCCCTGGCCTCGAGCGGGTCTTCGGCGTGCTTGTCGGCGTACGCCGCGTGCTCGGGCTGCCGGAAGGACGCGTTCTCGTCCAGCGTGACCTTGCCGTCGAGGGCCTTCACCTGGCCGTCGGAGGAAAGGATCATCGGGTTGACCTCGACCAGGGAGGCGTCCTCGTCGACGAAGACGGCCCACAGCTTCGCGATGAGGTCGGCGGCGCCCTCGAGCGCCTGCGCCGGGAGCCCGCCGGCCTGCGCGATCTCGCGCGCCTTGGCCCGGTCGACTCCGGTCAGCGGGCTGACCGGCACCTTGGCGACCTTGTCGGGCGCCGTGTGCGCGACCTCTTCGATGTCCATGCCGCCGGAGGCCGAGCAGATGGCAAGGAAAGTCCGGTTGGCTCGGTCGAGGAGGAAGGAGAAGTAATACTCCTCCGCGATGTCACTGGCCTCCTCGATAAGAACCTTGTGGACCGTGTGGCCCTTGATGTCCATCCCCAGGATCTGCGTCGCCTTCTGGTAGGCGTCGTCGGCGTCGTCGGCCACCTTGACGCCGCCCGCCTTGCCGCGCCCGCCGGTCTTGACCTGGGCCTTGACGACCACTCGGCCGGTCAGCTGCGCCGCGGCGGCGCGCGCCTCATCCACGGTGTGCGCGACTTGGCCGCGCGGCACCGGGATGCCGTACTCCGCGAAGAGCTCCTTCGCCTGATGTTCGAACAGGTCCACGAGGGTCCGTCCCTTTTGATGTCGAGGCGCCAGAAAGTGGGGCTCCCATCGTCCCGCCTGGCTTTCCGCGCATGAAGCCTAGCCTTAGCCGGGCCGTGACGATGTCAGCGGGTCCCGTTCGACCTTGTCAATAACCAGGCGAATACGTCACAGTTCCCGCAAAATGACCTTCGACGGATTCGCAGGAAGTGTCTGGCAGGGAGGGCCTCATCGTGAGGCGTGTAAGCACAATGATCGTGTGCGCGGCGATGGCGGGCGCGCTGACGATGGGAACGGCCCGTGCGGCGGCGGCCGCCACGGACCCGGCGGCCGCTCTGGCCGCGCAGTTCCAAAGCGCCCACGGCGTGCATTTCACCAGCGTCACCAAATTCGGCCCAGGCGTTGACCTCGCGATTCGCGCGTATGGTGTGCTTCAGTTCGGCAGCTCCCGCGTGGCGGCCGCCGATCTCATCGGCACGGTGGACAATCCGATGCCCAAGGCAACGGCTGACGCGCTCGCACCCGCCGCGAGCGTCCTCGGCTACGACCTCGCGACGTACGCCCAGCCCTTCGAGGTCATCACGGTCGGGCACACCTCCTACACGACCGGAGACATGGTCGCCAGCCGGCTGCCCTCCGGCAAGCACTGGCTGACGAACCCCAGCGTCGGCGGCGCGACCGGATTCGGTGGGCTGCCGGCCGACGTCCTCGACCCCGCCCAGCTGAAGAAGATCCTCGCGTCCGCCAAGGGCCACGAGCCCGGCGGCGTCTTCGACGGGGTCTCCACCACCGCCTACCACGGGTCGGCCACGTCCGACCTCGGGCCCGCGTCGAACGGGAAGTACACCTACGGACTGAGCTGGAAGCTGTGGGTCGGCGCCGACGGCCTCATCCGCCGCGTGACCTCGACCGCCACCGTCGTGTTCACTCCGAAGAAGGGCTCTGCGGTCCGTGTCGAGGCCAGAACGGACGCCCGGCTCACCGAGTGGGGCGACAAGATCTGGGTCTACGCCCCCGACTCGTGGACGACGGCGCCCGCGCCCGAAATCCAGATCCTCCCCGCCGCACCCGGCGCCGCCAAACCCCGCGCCTGACCCAGCCACCAGCCCATCCACCGGCCCTCAGGCCTGCCGTCTGACCCAGCCACCAGCCCACCCATCGGCCCTAAGGCCTGCTGTCCGACCCGGCCGGCAGCCCATCCACCGGCCCTCAGACCTGCCGCCCGACCCAGCACCAGCCCTCAGGCCTGCTGTCTGACCCATTCGACGATGTCCTGGGTGTTCGCGCCCGGCGTGAAGATCTTCGCCACGCCCATGCGCTCGAGCTCCGGGATGTCGTCGTCGGGGATGATCCCGCCGCCGAACACCACGATGTCGGTCGCCTCCTGCTCCCGCAGCAGCTCCATCAGCTGGGCGAACAGCGTCATGTGCGCGCCTGACAGCACCGAAAGGCCGATCGCGGCGGCGTCCTCCTGCAGCGCCGTCCGCACGATCTGCTCGGGCGTCTGATGCAGGCCCGTGTAGATGACCTCCATGCCCGCATCCCGCAGCGCCCGGGCCACGACCTTCGCCCCCCGGTCGTGCCCATCCAGCCCCGGCTTGGCGATGACGACCCGCAACCTGCCACTCATATCCCGCAGCGTATCCGCCCCCACTCCCCGAAGCCGCCGCCCGCCCACTCCCGAAGCCGCCCCCCGCCCACTCCCCAAAGTCGCCGCCCGCCCACCACCGCACCCGCCGAACCCGCCATACCCACCCAGGGCCCGGCCGCGCACCAACCGGACTGCGGCCGTGACGCATACCGCTGGGGGCGGGCATGAGGGCGCGGAGCGTCAGGCGCCGCCGCTTAAGGCCGGCCGACCGGCTTCAGCGCTCGCGACGGGCGGCGTTCGTCCGACGCTGCCTAGGCGACCGGCTTCAGCGCTCGCGACGGGCGGCGTTCGTCCGACGCTGCCTAGGCGGACGGGGGTCAGAGCTTTTCGAGGGGGGCGTAGGCGAGGAGGAGGGTTTTCTCGCCGCTGGAGCCGAAGTCGATTTTGACCTTGGTCTTCTCGGCGACGCCGTCGACGGCGACGACGGTGCCGAGGCCGAAGGCATCGTGGGAGACGCGGTCGCCGGGCGAGAGCGAGGGGATGACGCGCTCGGTCTTCCTGGGCATGGCCGGGCGGGCCACGGCCGCGGTCCTGGCGGTCTTGGCCGGATCGGAGCGCCAGTCGACCAGGTCGTTCGGGACTTCGCCGAGGAAGCGGGAGGCCGGGTTGAACTGGGGCGCCCCCCATGAGGTGCGCACGGCGGCGCGCGTCAGGTAGAGGCGCTGCTGGGCGCGGGTGATCCCCACATAGGCCAGGCGGCGCTCCTCTTCCAACTCCTTCGGCTCGCCGAGCGAGCGCATGTGCGGGAAGACGCCATCCTCCAGCGCGGTCAGGAAGACCACGGGAAACTCCAGGCCCTTGGCCGTGTGCAGGGTCATCAGCGTGACCATGCCGCCGTGATCCTCGCCCTCGGGGATCTGGTCGGCGTCGGCCACGAGTGAGACCTGCTCCAGGAAGTCGACGAGCGTGCCGTCCGGATTGGCCTCCTCGAACTCGGCCGCGACCGAGACGAGCTCCTGCAGGTTTTCCAGGCGGGACTCGTCCTGCGGGTCTTCCGAGGCCTCCAGCTCGGCGCGATAGCCCGTGCCGGTGAGGATCTCTTCGGCCAGATCGGACAGCGGCAGCTCCTTCGCGCGCAGGTCGTCGAGGAGCGCGACGAAGTCCCTGATCGCGTTGAGCGAGCGCGGGACGAGCCCCGGCGCCTCCTCGACCCGGCGCAGGCCCTCCCAGAAGCTGATCCGCTCGCGGTTGGCGAACGACTCGACCATGGCCTCGGCGCGCTCGCCGATGCCGCGCTTGGGCACGTTGAGGACCCGGCGCAGCGACACCGTGTCGGCCGGATTGGCCAGCACCTTCAGGTAGGCCAGCAGGTCTTTGACCTCTTTGCGCTCGTAGAAGCGCACGCCTCCGACCACCTTGTACGGCAGGCCGGTGCGGATGAAGATCTCCTCGAACACACGGGACGCCGCATTCGTGCGGTAGAAGACGGCGACCTGGCCGGGGGTGATGTCCTCCTCGTCGCCGAGGCGGTCGACCTCCTGGGCCACGAACATGGCCTCGTCGTGCTCGTTGTCGGCGACATAGCCGACGATCTTCGGCCCGGCGCCCTGGTCGGACCACAGGTTCTTGGGCTTGCGACTGGCGTTGCGCGCGATCACGGCGTTGGCCGCGTTGAGGATGGTCTGCGTCGACCGGTAGTTCTGCTCGAGCAGGATGGTCTTCGCGTTCGGATAGTCGCGCTCGAACTCCAGGATGTTGCGGATGGTCGCGCCGCGGAACGCGTAGATCGACTGGTCGGCGTCGCCCACGACCACCAGCTCGGCCGGCGGGACCCCATCCTCCTCGGGCGGCCCGACCAGCTCCTTGATCAACATATATTGCGCGTGGTTGGTGTCCTGGTATTCGTCGACCATGACGTGCCGGAACCGGCGCCGGTAGTGCTCGGCGACGTCGGGGAACAGCTGCAGCAGCGTCACCGTGAGCATGATGAGGTCGTCGAAGTCCATCGCGCCGGCCTCGGTGAGGCGCTGCTGATAGAGCCGATAGGCCTCGGCCAGCGTGCGCTCAAGATGGCTCTGCGCGCGCTCGCCGACCGTCTCGTAGTCGACCAGCTCGTTCTTGAAGTTGCTGACCAGGGCCGAGAACGAACGCGGCGAATAGCGCTTGGGATCGAGCTCCATCTCACGGCAGACCATGGCCATCAGCCGCTGCGAGTCGGCCTGGTCGTAGATGGAGAACGACGAGGTGAAGCCGAGGCGCTTGGCCTCCTTCCGCAGGATGCGCACGCACGCGCTGTGGAAGGTCATCACCCACATGGCCCGCGAGCGCCCGCCCACCAGCCTCTCGACGCGCTCCCGCATCTCCTTGGCGGCCTTGTTGGTAAAGGTGATCGCGAGGATCTCGCCGGGATGGACGTGCCGCTCGGCGAGCAGATAGGCGATGCGCTGGGTGAGCACCCGCGTCTTGCCCGACCCGGCCCCCGCGACGATCAGCAGCGGGCCGCCCTCGTGGACGACGGCTTCCCGCTGCTGCGGGTTGAGCCCGTCGAGGAGGGCGTGAGTCGAGGTCGGGGTCGCGGGAGTCGGCACGTCCCTACCTTAGGACGGCCGACCGACATCCCGCGCTCGCCCGCGGGAATGATCGACGCTCTGCGGCGTGTTCTGAACTTACGTGCTTGACGACATCTCCCGGGCCCTCGTCGTAGTGGCCCACCCTGACGACATCGACTTCGGCTCGGCCGGCACGGTCGCCACCCTCACCGACAAGGGGGTGACGGTCACATATCTGCTGGTCACCGATGGCGACGCCGGTGGGTTCGACCGCTCGTACGACAACAGAGGGATGGCCGAGCTCCGCCGGGCCGAGCAGACCGCGGCCGCCAAGCACGTGGGCGTCTCCGACCTGCGGTTCCTCGGCTACCCCGACGGCCGGGTGGAGCCGTCGCTGGAACTGCGGCGCGACATCTCCCGGGTCATCCGGCAGGTGCGCCCCGACGTCGTCATCACGTCCACCCCTGAGCGCAACTACCAGCGCATCGGCGCCAGCCACCCCGATCACCGGGCGGTCGGCGGCGCCACCCTCGACGCCGTCTATCCGGACGCGCGCAATCCCTACGCGTTCCCCGAGCTGGCCGACGAGGGCCTGGAGGCCTGGACGGTCAGGGAAGTGTGGCTGAACGGCGCCCCCACCCCCGACCACTTCGTCGACGTGACCGCCAATTTCGATCGCAAGATCGCCGCGCTGCGGGCCCACGAGAGCCAGACCTCGCACATAACCGATCTCGAAGGCTTCATTCGCGGTTGGCTCACCGCCAACGCCGCCCGCGCCGGCCTCCCCGAGGGCGCCCTCGCCGAAGCATTCCTCCGCGTCGTGACCACCTAATTCAACCGCTCTGGCTGTTCCGCCGTTCCTGGCGCCTGGTGAGGCGGCGGGCGGCGCGTGCGGCCACGAAGCCGAGCGAGTTGGTGGCCACGTGGAGCAGAGCGGGCGCGAGCAGTCCGCCGCGCCGGCGGAGCTCGTGGAAGAGCAGGCCGGCGGCGGCCGTCCCGGCCACGGTCCCCACGACCAGGCGTGTGCTTCCCGTACGGCCACCGGCCCCGGATAGGGCGGGGTTGGCCCGGGCCATGTCGAAGGCGGGCAGGACATGCCATAGTCCGAACATGGCGGCCGAGGTTGCGACAGCCGTACGAGGGCCTAGGGAGCGGGCCAGGAGCGCGGGGAGCACGCCGCGGAAGGCGACCTCCTCCAGCAGGACCGTGCCGAGCGGCACCTGGACGAGGGCCTCCTCGGCCAGGCGCACCCGGGAGAGGGACAGCGCGCGCTCGTCGTGGAGCAGCGGCCGCGTGTGGGGCAGCGCGACCCCCCCGGCGTATCCGGCGAGCACCGCGGCGGCGAGCGCGCCGCCGATGACCGCGCCCCGCGCGGGCGTGTGGAAGCCGATTTCGGCGCGGTCGCAGTCGCGCGCCAGGTGGAGCAGCGCGGCGGTGGCCGCGACCGAGGTCAGAGGGGCCAGGCGCGGCGCGACCCGGTTGTTCAGCAGATTGGCGGCCGCCAGCACGCTGACGGCCGCGAACGTCTTCATGGACGCCAATGATCCCAGCCAGTGCCCCGCACTAGTGATCCCAGGTGTGGACGGGAGCGTTGGAGTGCATCCGGTCGATGTAGTCGAGCGTCATCTGGCGGAGCGCCTCGTGGTCGCCGCCCCGGGCGCGTACGTGCTCGACCTGCCAGGTGGCGCCGGTGCGGGCCAGCAGGCAGCGCTGTTCGATGATGCCGAGCAGCCGGTCGCGGTGCGCGGGGTCGAGCCCCCACTGGTCGAGGCCCTCCGCCGCGAGCGGCAGCAGCCGGCGCAGGATCAGCTCGGCGGCCGGGACCTCGCCCATCCCGGGCCAGTAGAGCCGGGCGTCGATGCCGTGCCGCGCCGCCTCGCGCAGGTTCTCCTCGGCCACCGCGAAGGACATCCGCGTCCAGATCGGCCGTTCCGCGTACGGCAGGACCCGCATGAGGCCGTAGTAGAAGGCGGCGTTGGCGGCGATGTCGGCCACGGACGGCCCCGCCGGAAGCACGCGATTCTCCACGCGGAGATGGGGCACGCCGTTCGCGACGGCGTATACGGGCCGGTTCCATCGATAGATGGTGCCGTTGTGCAGGTTGAGCTCGGCCATCTCCGGGGTGCCGCCGTCGTCGAAGATCGCGCGCGGGTCCTCGTCCTCGCAGAGGGGCAGCAACGCGGGGAAGTAGCGGACGTTCTCCTCGTAGAGGTCGAAGACCGAGGTGATCCAGCGCTCGCCGAACCACACCCGGGGTCGCACGCCCTGCTCCTTCAGCTCGACCGGCCGGGTGTCGGTGGCCTGCTCGAACAGGCTGAGCCTGGTCTCGCGCCACAACTCCCGGCCGAACAGGTAGGGAGAGTTGGCGGCCACCGCGACCTGCGGGCCGGCGATGGCCTGGGCCGCGTTCCAGTGGTCGGCGAACGCCGCGGGGCTGACCTGCAGGTGCAGTTGGACGCTGGTGCAGGCGGCCTCGGGGGTGATGCTGTCGGCGTAGGTGTCGAGCCGGTCGACGCCCTCGATCAGCAGGTGCAGATCCTCCCCGCGGGCCGCGAAGATCTGCTCGTTGAGCAGTTTGTAGCGCGGGTTGGACGACAGGGTGGCCTCGTTCACGTCGGACTCGCGGAGCGTGGGCAGTATGCCGACCAGCATCAGGTGCCCGCCGACGGTCCTGGCCCGCTCTTCGGCGTGGTTGAGCCGGGCGCGCACGTCCTCTTCCAGGGCGGGACTGAGCGGTTGCGGCTCGATGTTGATCTCTACGTTGAACCGGCCGAGCTCGGTCGCCCATTGGGGGTCGGCGATGGCGGCCAGCACGTCGGCGTTCTTCATGGCCGGCTCGCCGCGCTCGTCGACGAGGTTGAGCTCGATCTCGAGCCCGGCTAGAGGACGGTCGAACTCGAATCTGGCCTCGCGGAGCATCTGCGCGAGGACGTCCAGTGACCGCCGGATCTTGTCACGATATTTCCGGCGGTCTTCGCGGCTGAATACCAAAGCGGGTACATCTCTGCCCACCCCCCGCTCATACCCTGGTCAAGTCAGACCAAGCGGCGTGCGGTGGCCCAGCGTGACAATTCGTGCCGATTGGACAGCTGAAGCTTGCGCAACACCGATGACACGTGCGTCTCCACGGTCTTCACGGAGATGAAAAGCTCCTTGGCGATCTCCTTGTACGCGTATCCGCGTGCGATCAGCCGCAGCACCTCGCGCTCGCGCTGGGTCAGCGAGTCGAGCTCGGGGTCGATGGCCGGAGCCTCGGTCGAGGCGAACGCGTCGAGCACGAATCCAGCCAGGCGCGGCGAGAAGACGGCGTCGCCGTCGGCCACCCGGAGGATGGCGTCGGTCAGCTCGCTGCCGTTGATGTTCTTGGTCACATAGCCCCGGGCGCCCCCGCGGATCACGCCGATCACGTCTTCGGCCGCGTCGGACACCGAGAGCGCGAGGAAGCGCACCTGCGACCCCGACCCGAGGACCTGGCGCAGCACCTCCTGCCCTCCCCCGCCGGGCATGTGCACGTCGAGCAGGACCACGTCGGGCTGGAGCTCGGCGATGGACCGCACGGCCGTCTCGACGTCCTCGGCCTCGCCCACGACCTGGATCGAGGGGCCCAGCTCGGCCCGCACGCCGGACCTGAACAGCCGGTGGTCGTCAACGATCAGGACTTTCACGATTCTCATGAGCTCGCCCGCTTCATCGTCAGCATCACTTCCGTACCCTCGCCAGGGGCCGTCTTCACGCGGGCCGCGCCCCCGTTGCGTTCCATTCTGCCGACGATGGACTGCCGGATGCCCATCCGATCGTCTGGAATCGCGTCGAGATCGAAGCCCTTGCCCCGGTCGCGTACGAACACCGTGACCTGTTCTGGCTCGACCTCCGCGTAGACGGACACGACCGGAGACTCAGCATATTTGGCCGCGTTGACCATCGCCTGCCGCGCGGCGTGGAGCAGCGCCCGCAGGCCGTCGTCGAGGTCGCAGTCGCCGACGCAGACTACCTCGATGGGCACGCCGTGCGCGTCCTCCTCTTCGGCCGCGGCCCGGCGGACGGCCGCGGCGAGCGTCGCGTCGGCGTCCTGTTTCGGCTGGTAGAGCCAGTTGCGCAGCTCCCGCTCCTGGGACCGGGCGAGGCGGGTCACCTCACGCGGATCGTGCGCGCTGCGCTGGATCAAGGTCAGGGTGTGCAGCACCGAGTCATGCACGTGGGCGGCGACCTCGGCGCGCTCCTCCTGCCGGATGCGTTCCGTGCGCTCGCGCTGCAGCTCATTCCAGAGGGCGGCCAGCCAGGGCGCGAGGATGAGCGCCAGCCCGGCGACCACCACGACGGTGAACATGAAGCTGCGGCCGACGTCGGCCAGCTTGCCCTGAGCCACCAGGAACCCGACCGCGCCGGCGATCACCAGCAGCAGCCCGAGCCCGACCCGGACCCACTTCTGGCGCACCTGGTCGACCGTGGAGCTCATCCAGCGCCGGCGGGTGCCGGGGGCGGCCTGCTGCCAGAGGATCAGCGACCCCACGCCGCCGACCGCCACCGGCCAGGCCACGAAACCTCCCGCGGCCACGCCGGTGACCACGCCGAAGGCGCCGAGGGCCAGGCCGAGCACGCCATATGCGCCGACCTGGTTCCAGTCGCGGCCGCGATCGTCGCCCTGCGCGCGCGGGGTGAACATCCACAGGGCCGCGTACGCCACGGCGCCGACCCCGTCGAGCATCGTGAGCAGCACGAAGGCCAGCCGCAGCACCACCGGGTCGAGCCCGAGCTGGGCGGCCGCACCTTGGGCGACGCCGGCGACGACCCGGCCCTCCATGGGCCGTGTCATCCGCGGATAGGAGTTCGGATTCTCAGTCATTTCTCCCGCATCGTCACACGTGACGCGTGGCGCGCGCATCAGGGCGCACCCCTGAAAGACTCTGAGGGACAAGTCAGGGGTTCCCCCGATGGCGGGGATATGCCCTGTACGGCCACGATAGGACCATGACAGAGGCGCCACCCGAGCACGAGGCCGGTCCCGAGCAGCAGGAGCGGGTGCTGGCACGGGCCCAGCAGGGCCGGCTGCTCACCGGTGTGTGCGCGGGGCTCGGCAGATACACGGGCATCGACCCGGTGCTGTTCCGGGTGGGCTTCGCCGTCTTCGTGCTCGGTTCGGGCTTCGGGATCATCTTGTACATCGCCGCGTATCTGCTGATGCGCGAGCCCAACGGGAACCCGGGCCACGTGGAGCGCTGGACGCGCCGCCTCTTCGAGCCGCAGACGGTGCTGGCGCTGCTGACCGCGGTCAGCGCGTTCGGCCTGATGATCAACCTGCTGGGCGGGATCGGCAAGGGCGTCATCGTGGTCGCCACGATCATGGCGGTCGCCCTGCTCACGGCCCACAACCGGGGCGTCGACGTGATGGCCATGGTGAAGTCGCTGCCCGAGGTGATCACCGGGAAGCGCGGCATGACCCGCGCTCCTGAGGCCACCTTCGCGGCCTACCCGCCGCCGTCGGCGCCGTCGGCTTCGTACACGCCGCCCTCGGCCGCCGCCCCGGCCTCGGACACGGGCTACCGCCGCCTGTCCGACCTTGCCCGGGAGGCCAGAAGCACCGGCGACCCGACGTCGTACGCCTCACACGAGCCATACGCGCCGCACGGTCCTTACGCGCGGACCGCCCCGCGCCCGCCGGCGCCGCCCGCTCCACCTGCCCAGCCCCCCTACGCTTACGGGCCGCCACCCCGCCCGGCGCGGGTGAAGCAGCGCAAGCCCAAGTCGTTCGTCGGCGCGGCGACCTTCTTCGTCGCGCTCGCGGTCGGCGGGATCATGGTCGCCCAGCCCGCGGGGCAGAACGACCTGACGCTCATCGGAGGCGCCGTCCTGATCACCTTTGGTGCAGGACTGCTCGTCGCCGCCTGGTACGGCCGAGGCGGGGGCCTGGTCGCCCTCGGTGTCATGTTGTCGCTCCTCCTGGTTGCGGGGTCGTCGGTGAACGGAATTCCGAAGAAGTTCGGCAGTTACAGCTGGCGGCCCGAGGGCCTGTCCCAGTCCGTCCATAGCTACACAGTGGGCGTCGGCGAGGGCAGACTCGACCTCAGCAAGATCACGCTCGTGCCCGGCACGCGCATCCGCTATGACGCGTCGGTGTCCTTCGGCCAGTTCACGGTGATCGTCCCGACGGCCGCGCGGATCGAGGTGTTCGGCTCCACGCGGCTGGGCGACGTCAAGATCGGCAACACGGTCGAGGACGGCACCAGCGTGACCCTCCACCGTGTCATGCTCCCCGAGGCCTCCGACACCGACGTGGCCACCATCGAGCTGCACGTCAAGGCCGGCATCGGCGACGTGGAGGTGCTTCGTGGTGCAGCCTGAGCGTCAGCGCCCCAAGCGCTCACACCCGACCGACTGGCTGTCGCTGCTGTGCGGCCTGCTGTTCATCGGCATCGGAATCCGCTACGTGACGGCGCCGACGCCGGACGCGCTGGTCATGCTTCCCATTCTGCTGGTGGGGCTAGGATTCGCCGGTCTGGTGGCGGTGATCGCCAAAGCCGCGCGACGCCGTTGAACCTTTGCGCCTCAAGGGGTTGACCAGGGAGATCCCAGGCATACGTTGTGATTTGTCGGGTCTCACATCTGTCACACCCGGAGGTTATCGGGATGACTCGAATATCCGTCACTGTCGACGGCGTCCTGTACGAGGAAGAAGTCGAGCCGCGGCTGCTCCTTGTGCATTTCCTGCGAGACCGGCTGGGGAAGACGGGCACCCCAATCGGATGCGACACCACAAACTGCGGCGCCTGCACAGTCCACCTCGACGGGCGGAGCGTGAAGAGCTGCTCCGTACTGGCCGTTCAGGCCGACGGCAGCCAAGTCCTCACGATCGAGGGCCTGGCTTCGAACGGCTCGCTCCACCCGATGCAGCAGGCCTTCCACGAGGAGCACGCGCTCCAGTGCGGCTACTGCACCCCAGGAATGATTCTCGCGGCGATCGATCTGGTGAAGGACGATCCCGATCCGACCGACGAGGCGATCAGGGACGGCCTCGAAGGCAACCTGTGCCGGTGCACGGGCTACTGCAACATCGTCCGCGCCGTACGGCGTGGCGCGCAGGAGATGGCGGTGACCCATGACTGAGGTAGGCACCGCCAGAAAGCGCAAGGAGGACGGCCGCCTCATCACGGGCCGCACGCAGTGGACCGACAACCTGCAGCTGCCCGGCATGCTGCACGTGGCCTTCCTGCGCAGCCCGATGGCGCACGCGCGGATCAGCCGCGTGGACGTCTCGGGGGCGCTCGGCCGGCCGGGCGTGATCGCCGCCTTCAGCGGTCAGGATTTCGCCGCCGAGCAGGGCAGCCTGCCGTGCGCGTGGCCGGTCACCGAAGACATCGTGATCCCCGATCACCCGCCGATGGCCTTCGAAGAGGTCCGCTACGTCGGCGAGGCGGTGGCCTGCGTGATCGCCACCGACCGCTACAAGGCGGCCGACGCGCTCGAGGCGATCGAGATCGACTATGAGCCGCTTGAGCCGGTCCTCGACATGGAGGAGGCGCTGACCGACGCGAGCCCCAAGGTGCACGCGGCCGGAAACAAGTCCTTCACCTGGAAGTTCGCCCAGGGCGACATCGATGCGGCGTTCGCCGACGCGCCGGTCGTCATCGACCGCACCTACATCCAGCAGCGGCTCATCCCGACCGCCATGGAGCCACGCGCGGTCGTGGCGCAGACCGACGGCGACATGTTCACGCTGCACTCGGCCACCCAGATCCCGCATGTGCTGCGGGTCATGCTGGCCGTCGTCACCGGCATCCCCGAGCACAAGCTGCGCGTGATCGCCCCGGACGTGGGCGGCGGGTTCGGCTCGAAGCTCCAGGTGACCGCTGAGGAGGTGCTCGCCCTTCTGATCGCCCGCCGGCTCGGCAAGCCGGTCAAATGGACCGAGTCCCGGTCGGAGGGCAACCTCACGGTCCACCACGGGCGCGACCAGATCCAGCACATCCAGCTGGCCGCCACCCAGGACGGCGTCATCAAGGGCCTCAAGGTCGACCTGCTGGCCGACATGGGCGCCTATCTGATGCTGGTCACGCCGGGCATCCCGCTGCTCGGGGCGTTCATGTACAACGGCATCTACAAGATGGACGCCCTCGACTTCACGTGCACGGGCGTCTTCACCACGAAGATGCCGACCGACGCCTACCGGGGCGCCGGCCGTCCCGAGGCCACGTACGCGATCGAGCGCGCCATGGACGAGCTGGCCGTCGAGATCGGGATCGACCCGCTCGAGGCGCGCCGGCGCAACTGGATCAGGCACGAGGAGTTCCCCTACACGACCATCGCGGGGCTCACCTACGACTCCGGCAACTACGAGGCGGCGACGGACAAGGCGCTCGCCCTGTTCGGCTACGACAAGCTCCGCGTCGAGCAGGCCGACCGTCGTGAGCGCAACGACGCGGTCCAGCTCGGCATCGGCATCTCGACGTACACGGAGATGTGCGGGCTCGCGCCGTCGCGCGTCCTCGGCAGCCTCAGGTACGGCGCCGGCGGCTGGGAGCACGCGCAGGTGCGGCTTCTGCCCACCGGCAAGGCCGAGGTGATCACCGGGACCAGCCCGCACGGCCAGGGCCACGAGACGGCCTGGTCGCAGATCGCGGCCGACGCGCTCGGCGTGCCGTTCGAGGACGTCACGGTGATCCACGGCGACACCATGACCGCTCCCAAGGGCATGGACACCTACGGCTCGCGCTCGCTCGTCGTGGGCGGCGTGGCCGTGCGCAAGGCCAGTGAACGCCTGGTCGACAAGGCGCGGCAGCTGGCCGCGCACATGATGGAGTGCTCGCCCGACGACCTCGACTTCGCCAACGGCGCGTTCACGGTGAAGGGCACCGAGACGGCCAAGACGATCCAGGAGGTGGCGTTCGCCGGGTTCGCGTCGCACAACCTGCCCGACGGGGCCGAGTACGACCTGGACGCCAGCGCGACCATCGATCCGGAGAACTTCTCCTATCCGCACGGCACCCACCTCTGCGCGGTCGAGGTGGACACCGAGACGGGCTTCGTCAAGATCCGTTCCTATGTGGCCGTCGACGACGTCGGCCACGTCATCAATCCGCTCATCGTCGAAGGCCAGGTCCACGGCGGCATCGCCCAGGGCATCGCGCAGGCGCTCTACGAAGAGGCCGTGTACGACGCCGAAGGCAACCTGCTGACCACGACCATGGCCGACTACCTGCTCCCCTCCGCCGCCGATCTGCCCGACTTCGTCACCGACCGCACCGAGACCCCGGCGACCTCGAACCCGCTGGGCGTCAAGGGCGTCGGAGAGGCCGGAACGATCGCGTCCACCCCCGCGGTGGTCAACGCGATCGTCGACGCGCTGCGCCCCCGTGGCGTACGCGACGTGCAGATGCCGTGCACACCTGAGCGGGTTTGGAGGGCCCTGCAGTGATTCCAGCATCGTTCGACTACATCCGGCCCGTCTCGATCGACGAGGCGGCGCACGTGCTCGGCAACGCGGGCGACGAGGCGAAGGTCCTTGCCGGCGGCCAGTCGCTGCTGCCGCTGCTGCGGCTCCGGCTGGCCTATCCGACGACCCTGGTCGACGTCGGCCGCCTGGAGGAGCTGCGCGGCATCCGCGACGAGGGCGACCACCTGTTCATCGGCGCCATGACCACGCACGACGAGGTCATGCGGGCCGGGGCGATCCGCGAGCACGCGCCGCTGCTGGCGCTGGCCGCGGCCACGGTGGCCGACCCGGCGGTACGGCACCGCGGCACGTTCGGCGGCTCGCTGGCGCACGGCGACCCGGCGGGCGACCTGCCCGCCGTGGCGCGGGCGCTGGACGCGCAGTTCGTGATCCGTTCCATGGAAGGCGAGCGCTCGGTGGGCGCGGCCGACTTCTTCGTCGACTACCTGGAGACCGCGCTCGGTCCGGGCGACCTCCTGGTGGGAGTGCGGGTGCCGAAGCTGGGCCAAGGATGGGGCTTCCACTACGAGAAGTTCCGCCGTACGGCCCAGGCGTGGGCCATCGTCGCGGTCGCGGCGGCGGTCCGGCGCGACAACGGCGTGATCCAGGAGGCCCGGGTCGGCCTGACCAACATGGGCACCACTCCGGTCCGGGCCACGGCGGTGGAGAACGCCGTGCGCGGGGCGGCCGTCGACAACGGAGGCCTCCGCGAGGCGGCCAACGAGGCCGACGACGGCACCGAGCCACCGTCCGACCTCCACGCCAAGCCCGACTACCGCCGTCATCTCGCCCGCGTCCTGACCTTCCGCGCCCTGACCCTCGCCACCCCCACCCCCCCACCGGCGTGATCTTGCACGACTTCCCGTCACGCAGGTCCGAGGCTTCGTGATCATGCACGAATTCCCTTTCGCCTGGTAACGCGTTCGGTGATCATGCAATGCACGTGCATTGCATGATCACCGACGCGTCTACCTGCGATTGGGGAGTTCGTGCATGATCACCATGCCCGTGACCAGGCCTTTGGGAAAACCTGCAAGATTACGGTGGGGGGGGTAGGGTCGGCGGTGGGGTCAAGGTGTAAGGAGTCGGGAATGGCCATGCGATTCGAGCACGAGTTTTCCGTGCCGGTGCCGGTTGAGCAGGCATGGGCGGTCCTGCTCGACGTCGAGAAGGTGGCGCCCTGTCTGCCGGGAGCCTCGCTCGACTCGGTCGAGGGCGATGACGTCGCCGGGCGGATGCGGGTGAAGGTCGGCCCCATCACCGTCACCTACAAAGGGACCGTGACCTTCGAAAACGTCGACAAGGACGCGCACACCCTGACCATCAGGGCGGCCGGCAAGGAGTTGCGCGGCGCGGGCACGGCGAGCGCGACCGTCGACGCGAGCCTGCGTCCCGAGGGCGACCAGACCAAGGTCCGGGTCGAGACGTCCTTCAACGTCACCGGGCGTCCCGCCCAGTTCGGCCGCGGCGTGATGGCCGAGGTCGGTGGCCGCATGATCGAGAAGTTCGCCGGCAACCTCGCCACCTTGCTCCAGGACAAGCCCGAGGCGCCCCGCGAGAGCGGCGAGGCCTCCGCGGAGGGTGAAGATCCCGGGGAGGACGAGTTCTTCGACTCGGCCGAGCCCCAGCGGCATTTGAGCGCCGTACCGTCCGAAAGCCGTGACCCCAGCCCCGCGGGCACGCTGCGCACGTCGCGTACGCCCGAGGAGGAGGCGCTCGACCTGCTCGAGGTGGCCGGCGTCCCGGTGCTCAAGCGGCTGGCGCCGCTCGTAGGCGGCCTCGTGCTGCTGGGCGTGCTGATCTGGGTCATCCGCCGCCTCACCCGCTAAGACCGGATATTTCCCGTTAAAGGGTTCGCTATCACTTCGTAGAAACGGTCAGATCGCCACGAATGCGTGGGAATAGGCATATAGGTGTCTATTCTTCGGGGGCGGGCGTGGGACCTGACGTATCCGTTGTCGTGATCACCTACAACGACGCCGCCCGTCTGCCGCGGGCACTGGCGTCGTTGCGCGCGCAGACGCTGCGGAACCTGGAGATCATCGTCGTCGACGACGCCAGCACGGACCACACCTGGCGCGTCATCCCCCGCGGCGTGCGCTACCTGCGCCGGGAGGTCAACAGCGGCGGCTGCGGCGCGCCGCGCAACGACGGCATCGACGCCGCCAGCGCGCCGTACGTCATGTTCATGGACAGCGACGACGAGCTGCCGCCGCACGCCTGCAAGAGCCTGCTCGCCGAGATCGAACGGACCGATGCCGACTTCGTCAGCGGCCAGATCTCCCGCCTCTACGAGAGCAGCGGACGCACCGAGCGCTATTACCCCTCGCTGTTCTCGCCGCGTCGAGTGGTCGAGGGCATCCGGGCCGAGCCGCGGTTGTTCCTCGACGGGTTCTCCACGAACAAGCTCTACAGAGTGTCCTTCCTGCGCGAGCACAACCTCCGCTTCCGCGAGGATCTGTACTACGAGGACCACGTCTTCACCGCCGAGCTCTACAGCGTGGCCCGCCGGTTCGCGATCGTGCCCTGGTGCGTCTACCTGTGGCACCGCGCCGTCGCCACCTGCCCGTCCCGCACGTCGATCTCGCTCCGCGTCACCGATCTCGGCAACGTGCGGCACCGGGTCGCCGCGGCCGAGGCCGCCGACCGGATCCTGCGCCAGAACGGCCTCGCCGACCTCGTCGGCGCGCGCCAGGCCCGGTTCGTACGGCAGGACCTGCGCGTCTACCTGAACGCCGTGCCCGGATACGACGCCGTTGCGGTCAAGGAGCTGACCTCGATCGTCCGCCCCTACCTGGCCACCATGGAGCCCGGCGTGCTCGACGGCGCCGAGCCGATGCTGCGCGTGTGCGCCAACCTGATCGTCGCCGACCGGCACGAGGATCTGACGGCCGCCGCCCAATCCTTGAACGGCCCCCGGGCCGCGCCCCGCCGCGTCCTGCGCGCGAACGGGCGGACGTATTGGGGCGACGACCCCGATCCGGCCTTCGACATCACCGAGCTGCGCCAGGCCGAGCTTCCGTACACGGCCTCGCGGATCAGGCACGAGCTGGCCGAGATGACCGCGAACGGCACGTGCGCGACGCTGCTGATCCGCACCTACGACCCCTACCAGGTCCTGGACGGGCTGGACGTGATCGCGTGGTTCATCGCGCGCGACGAGCGGATCCCGGTCGTGCCCCTGCGGCAGACCGACGGCAGCTACCTCACCGAGGTCGAGCTCGACCTTTCGGACATAGCGCTCGGCCGTTCGGGGTTCTGCGAGCCGCTAATGGGCTTCGAGCGCGACGACGGGCGCGAAACCACCGATCGCATCCTCGTCTCCCCCACCCGCCGCCCCCTGATGGTGCCTGTGCGTGGCCACACGGCCACTCTGCGCCCCGAAGGGCGCGTGGCGGTTCTCCGGGTGGCCTGGCTCCGGATGAGCCCTCTGCATCGCCTGGGGCGGCTCCCGTGGGCCAGGCCGTACGCGAAGCGGCTCCGCGCCCTGCCGAAGCGGCTGATCAAGCGGGCGGGCCGGCCGAAGGTGAAGCTGGCGATATACAAGCAGCTGATCAGGTTCGTGCCACGCGATCCGGATCTGGTGCTGTTCGAGGCGGATTGCGGCAAGGGGTACACCGGCCATCCGCGCTACATCCATGAGGAGGTGCGGCGGCGCGGACTGCCGCTTCGCACCGTGTGGTCGCGCACCGGCGGCAAGTTCCCCAAGGGCGTGCGCACGGTCCGGCGGACCGGCTGGAAGCACCTGTGGACCATGGTGCGGGCGGGCTGGTGGGTGGACAGCCACGGCATGCTGCTCGGCTACCCCAAGCCGCCGGGCACCCGCTACCTGCAGACCTGGCACGGGCAGGGCATCAAGACGGTCGGCCTGAACTCGCCCGACCTGCGCGGCGACTTCCCTGGCCCGCGTGAGGAGTGGCGGGCCAACGTGGCGCGGTGGGACGCGCTCGTGGCGCCGTCGCCCGAGTTCGAGCGGGTCTTCCTGCCGTCGATGGAATACGCCGGGCGGGTCCTGCGCCACGGCTCGCCGCGCTGCGACGTGCTCGTCCACGGCGACGCCACGGCGGTGCGCCGGGCGCGGCAGGCGCTGGAGATCCCGCCTGACCGCCGGGTCCTGCTGTACGCCCCGACCTACCGGGACCGGGCCAAGTTCTCGGGCCGTTCGGTCAGGGTCGACCTGGAGCGCCTGGCCGAGGCCGTTTCGGAGGATTGGGTGATCGTGCTCCGCACCCATCCCGTCGAGCGTTATCAGGTGCCGGAGAGACTGCGGCATTTCGTACGGCCGGCCGGATCCTATCCGGAGATCAACGACCTGATCCTCGCGAGCGACGCGCTGCTGACCGACTACTCGTCCGTGATGTGCGACTACGCGATCACCGGCAAACCGATGATCTTCTACGTCGACGACTGGGACGACTATCGGATGATCGAGCGCGGCGTCTATCACGACCTGCCGTCGATGGCCCCCGGGCCCTGCGTGTCCAGCGTCGAGGAGCTGGTCGAGGCGCTGTCCGACCCGAGGCCCAACGAGCGCTACGCCGCGTTCCGCCACCTGTGGCATCCCGACGAGCGCGGCGACGCGGCCGCCCGGGTCGTGGACGCGTTCTTCCTCGGCCGCTCCCCCGAAGCCGCGCTTTCCGACCTTTCCGACCTTTCAGAGATGAGGAGCCACGCGCGTGATCATGTTCGCCGGCCTGGACGCTGACACGCTGGGCGGGACCCAGCGTGTGATCCACACCCTGGCGCAGGGGCTGGCCGAGCGTGGCCACGACGTGCACGTCCTCGGGTTGCACCGATCAGCGGACCCGGTCGCGTACGTGGATCGGCCCGCGTACCGGAAGCACGTGATCAGCCGGGGGCCGCGGCCCGGTCCGCTCGCCCGGCAGCGTACGGCCCGCCTGCTGAAAGGTCTCGAGCCCGGCTACGTGGTGATGGTCTCACCAGGCGTGGTGACCCGGCTCAAGCCGCTGCTCGGCGCCCATCGCGGGATCGGCCAATACCACGGGTCGTTCGACCACGCCCGCGGCACCTGGCATTTCGGCCAGGTCAAGGCCCACTACGGTGGCCTCGACCAGGCCGTGTTCCTCAGTCCAGACGACGCCTGGCGGTTCGCCGCCGAGGCGCTGCTGCCGAACACCTGGGACATCCCCAACCCGCTCCCCACGTGGCCCGACACCACGGTGTCGCTCTGGGAAAGGCGCATCCTGGGCGTCGGGCGGCTCGCCGGGGTCAAGCGGTTCGACCGGCTGATCTCGGCGTTCGCCCGCACCAAGGAGCCGGGGTGGGAGCTGCACCTGATCGGCGACGGGCCGGACGAGGATCGGCTGCGGCGGCACGCGGTGGCGGAGGGGGTGGCCGGCCGGGTGATGTTCCGCGGCCGGGTCCCGGCCGACCGCATGCCGGCCGAATATCGCGCCGCCTCACTGGTGGCGGTGACGAGCGAGCACGAGGGTCTGCCGCTGGTCCTCGGCGAGGCCGCCTCATACGGGGTGCCAGGGGTGGCGTTCGACGTTTCTGGAGGGGTCAGGCTGCTGGCCGACGTGCTGGTGCCGCCGGCCGACGTGCCGGGGTTCGCGGCCGCGCTCGAACGCCTCATGCGGGACGAGGACGAGCGCTGCCGGCTGGGGGTCGAGGCCCGTCAGCGGGCCGCTGGATTCCGCCTCGAGCCCGTGCTCGATCGCTGGGAACAGCTGTTCCAGCACATCAGCCGGTGAACTCGGACGCCTGCTTGAGCGGGGGAAGCCCGGCCTTGGCGCGCTGGCCCTCGGTGAGCAGCGCGGCGATCGGCCCCTGCTCGCGCAACCGGTTGAGCCGGTCGCGGTTGAGCTTCCGCCAGCGGTTGGTGCGCCGCTTGGCCGTGGCCGCCTTGTACGCGCTGATGTGGTCGCGGGTGGCCTTCGGAGCGCCGCTCAGGTCGTAGCCGTTGGCGACCAGCCGCTCACCGAGGACGTCCTCGCAGAGGGCCACCTCCCAGGGCTCCAGCCGGGTCGCCCAGCTGCCGGCCCTGGTGGTGGTCACCTCGCCGTGCGTGTTGCGGTGCCACACTTTGTGCACGGGAACGGCCACCTGGGCGACGTGGCGCGGCTCGCACATGGCCGGGTCGTACTCCTCGCCGAGGAACCCGCAGAGCTTCTTCAGCTCGAGCTCGGGCTCGGCCGTCAGGTCCTCATAGCGCAGCTCGTAGAAGGCGTCGTCGGGCAGCCGCTCGCGGTTGCGGCGCCCGAAGTCGATGGCCTCGGCCCAGTTGGTGACGGCGTGGAAGCTGTCGAGGTGATACCAGGGCATCTCCTTCAGCGACGCCACGCAGTCGCGCCCATCCCTGATCAGGTGGACGAACTGGGCATCGGGGAACATCCGCAGCAGCATGTCGACGTGCTTGTAGTAGCTCGGCCGCTTGTCGCCCCAGCGCGGCTTGTCGAAGCGGTCGGCGTAGCAGCGGAAGACCTGCCCGATCACCGAGCCGAGGCTGCCGGGCCCGTTCACGGCGGCGTGGACGTACGCCTCCCGGTTGAGGCCCAGCTCCTTGAACTTGGTGTCCCTGCCGGTCGTGATCCACTCGGCGAGCTTGCGGCGGTTGTCGGGCACGCGGAGGTCTCCGTACGACCGGCGGCGGTAGTAGGCCGGGACCAGAAACCTGGTCTCCGGCGGCACCGCCATCCGCGGGTGCGAGTGGAGCATGAGCTGCAGCATCGTGGTCCCGGACCGCGGGCAGCCGATGACGAAGACAGGTCTGTCCATCAATTCCCCCTTAGTGCGTAGTCAGAGATTTCCGGCATGGGAAGGCCGGCCAGCGCGCGCTGTCCTCGGGTGAGCAGCGCCGGCACGGGGCCGGGCTCGCGCAGCCGGTCGAACCGGTCGGTCATGGCGCGGCCACGCCACTTGCGCCGCCACAGGCCCGCCGTCTTCCGGTACGCCGACAGGTGCCGGCGCTCCGGCCGCGGAGCGCCCGTCAGCGCGTACCCGTGCGCCTCGAGGCGGCCGCCGAAGACGGACTCGCAGAGGGAGACCTCCCACGGCTCGAGCCGGCTCTCCCAGGTGCCCGTGCGGCTCGTCGTGACCTCGGCGCGGGTGTTGACATGCCATTCCTTGTGCACCGGCACGATGTCGGCGACCCGGAACGGCTCGCGCATGGCGTCGTGGTAGGCCTCGCCGAGGAACGCGCACAGCCGGGTGAGCTCGAACTCCGGGTCCGCGGTCAGGTCCTCGTACCGCAGCTCGTGATAGCTGTCAGGCGGGAGCCGGCGCTCGGCCTTCGTGCCGAAGTCCATCGCCTCGACCCAGCGGTGCGCCGCCTCGTAGGTGTCGCCCTTGAACCACGGCATCTCCTTCAGCGAGGCGACGCAGTCCCGGCCGTCCCTGATCAGGTGAATGATCTGGGCGTCGGGGAAAAGGCGGAGCAGGTCGGGGATGTGCCGGATGTACGGTGGCCGCTTGTCGCCCCAGCGCTGCTTGCCGTGCAGTTCGGCGAACATGGCGTAGACGAGCCCGACCACCGAGCCGAGACTGCCCGGTCCCTCCATCGCCCGGGCGATGAAGGCGTCGCCGTCGATGCCGAGGTCTTTGAACTGGGTGCGCTGCCCCCGCGCGATCCACTTGGCGAGCGCGCGCCGGTTGCGCGCGAGCCGCATGTCCCCGTGCGAGCGGCGGTTGTTGTACGCCGGGACCAGGATCCGCGTCTCTGGCGGCACCGCGATGCGGGGGTGCGCGTGCAACATGAGCTGCAGCAGCGTGGTCCCCGATCGGGGGCAGCCGACGATGAAGATCGGCCGGTCGGAAAACTCAGACAAGGAGACTCTCTCTCTGCGGCACCACCCGGGCGATCGCCCGCGCGGCCAGCCAGGTCCGGTAGATCAGGGCCGCCTCGAACGCCAGCAGCAGCGCCCCCGCGCCCGCCGCCGCCGGAATGAAGGCGTCGACGCCGATCAGAGGCGCCCACACGAAGACGGCCGCGTGGAACTCGATCCCGCTCACCATGTGGGTGCGCACGCGGTGCCGCACCAGGAATCGGCGGAGGCGGTCGTACCAGGGGAATCGGGCGCGGAAGTCGCGCTGCAGGTCCACAAGCGGACGCTCGTCGCGTGAGACGAGCAGGTCCGGATTGGCCCCTGGATCGGCCGCGAGCACGTCCTCCACGAACAGGCACTCCGCGCCCATCCGGGTCGTGACCATTCCCCGCGACGCCGCCCGCACCCGATTGAGCTGGGACACGTTGATGTAGCGGAACATGTCGAGCACGACCACCCCGACGGCGGCCAGCAGCACGTCAAGCCGCCAGCAGCCGTACGCGATGCCGAACGCGCAGCCGAGCACGCGGATCCGGTCGCCGACGTAGTCCAGCCACAGGCCGAACGGCGTGCCGTTCCCCTTGAGCCGGGCCACCTTGCCGTCCATGCAGTCGATCATGAAGCTCAGGTAGAACAGCGCGGCCCCCGCCACGAGCTGGTCCTGTGCGAACGCCCAGGCCGAGCCGAAGCCCACCAGGATCGACAGCCGGGTCAGCCCGTTCGGCGTCACCGAGGTGTGGTTCGCCGCCAGCAGTGCTAGCCGGCAAGCGAGCGGGTCGACGAAGAAGACGGTCCACCAAGAGTCCCGTTGCTTTCGCGCCGCCAGAATGTCATCGAGCGTGAAGCCCCCCATGAAGGTAAGAATGGCTACGGCGAGTAGTCGGGCAGGGACGGGATCGCGACAGGCGTGCCATCTCGTTGCCACTTCTTGACCAACGGGCTGACGTGGGTAAACCCTCCGCCATGGAGGTGAGGGGCCGCATGCTTTGGGGGGACACTCGTGCCGGTGGGGACGCTCTATCAACAGTTGCGCAAGCGGTTCGGCGCCCGTTTCCGGGCAGGTTCAGGCACGGCTTCTGACGTGTCCGGCGAGGCCGAGTCCGCCCTGGCGCAGGCCACTTTGATCCGAGCCGGCGCGAGCCCGCTGCAGGCACAGCGCGAGACGCTCGACCTCGTCTGCGCGACGCTCGCGGGGGCGTCGGTGCCCTTCTTCTGCGTACGGCCCATGGCGGGCTGGCCGCCCGCTGTGGCGGTCGACGCCGAGCACCGGGCCCAGGCGCTGGAGGCGCTCGCACGGCGCCCTGAACCGCTGTTCGCGGGCCGCCAGCCGGACGGCAGGCACGCCCACCGCCCCGCGGTCGAGCCGGACATGCGGCCGCTCTCACAGGCCGACGTGGCGGACGCCACCGTGGTGCGGCTGGCGGTCTACTTCACGGCCCCGTCCCGCACGCTCATGCTCGGCCCCGAGCACGGCTGCGACCTGGAGTTCTGGACGGGCGACGGTGACCTGCTCGTGGCGCCGCGGCCCAACCGGTGCGCCGAGACCGTGCTCGCGCGCGGCCCCAACGTCGAGGCCGGGGAAGAGCTGTTCAACAGCCTCGTCGCCGGATGGCAGCGCGCCCGCACCTATCCGACACGCCCGGAGTTCACCCGGCTGCTGGTCGACGACATCGACTTCCCAATCGACGCGGTCTACACGTGGGTGGACGGCGGCGACCCGGTGTGGCGCGCCCGCAAGGAGACGGCGCTGACCGGGCGGTTCTGTGACATCGCCACCACCGACAGCCGCTTCACCAGCCGCGACGAGCTGCGCTACTCGCTGCGCTCGCTCATGATGTACGCCCCGTGGATCCGCCGCGTGTGGTTGGTCACCGACGGGCAGCGCCCATCATGGCTGGAAGACGGCGACCGGGTGAAGGTGGTCGACCACAAGGAGATCTTCGCCGATCCGTCGGTCCTGCCGGTCTTCAACTCACACGCCATCGAGTCGCAGCTGCACCACATCGACGGCCTGGCCGAGCACTTCGTCTACATGAACGACGACTTCTTCCTCGGCCGGCCGCTGTATCCGCACACGTTCTTCGAAGGCAACGGCGTCGCCCGATTCTTCCCCTCGACCGCGCAGGTGCCCTTCGACCTGCTGGAGGAGAATCCCGTGCACGCGGCGGGCATGAACAACCGGCGCATGATGGAGTCGCTGACCGGGCGCACGCTGACCCGCAAGATGAAGCACGTGCCCTACGCGCTGCGCCGCTCGCTCATCTACGAGCTCGAGGAGCGCTTCCCGGCCGAGTTCGCGGCGACCGCGGCGAGCACCTTCCGCCAGTCGACCGACATCTCGGTGGCCTCGTCGCTGGCCCACTACTACGCCTACCTCACCAGGCGGGCCATCCCCGGCCAGATCGAGTACACCTACGTCGACCTGGCCGTGCCCCGGACGCCGATCAAGCTGCGCCGCATGCTGAACAACCGCGACCACGACGCGTTCTGCATCAACGACACCTCGCCCACCAGCGCGCAGCAGGATCAGGCGCTGATGGGCTTCCTCGAGGCCTACTACCCGACGCCGGCCCCCTTCGAAGGGGCTTAGCGCTTCAGAAGGCGGTCTACGACGCGGGAGGCGGCCCGGCCGTCGTCCCACGGGCAGTAGGCCGCCTGGAAGGCCTCATACCGCTGCTTGTACGCGCCCGGGTCGAGGCCGCGCAGGGCGTCGGCCAACTCGCCGGTCGTGCTGACGATCGGGCCCGGGGCGCACGCCTCGAAGTCCATGTAGAAGCCGCGCACCTGATCGCGGTAACGGGCCAGATCCGGGCAGAGGAAGACCATGGGCCGGCCCGTGGACGCGTAGTCGAACATGGCCGACGAGTAGTCCGTCACCAGGACGTCGGCGGCCAGCAGCAGATCGGCCATGTCGGGATAGCGGGAGACGTCCAGCACGCGCGGCCCAGAATGGGCGGCGATCCGATCGGCCACCAGGTAGTGCGCGCGCACCAGCAGGACGTGGTCCTCGGGCAGCGCGGCGGCCGCGCGGCCGAGGTCGAACGGCAGGCTGAGCCGGCCCCTGCCCGCGTGCTCGTCGTCCCGCCAGGTCGGGGCGTACAGGACGAGCCTCGCCTCGTCGGAGACGCCGAGGCGGCGGCGCACCCCGGCCGCGAGCTCCGGGCGGAAGAGCAGGTCGTTGCGCGGATACCCCGATTCCAGCATCTCGCCCCCGTATTCGAAGGCACGCCGGAAGATGGGCGTCGAGAACGGGTTGGGCGAGACGAACAGGTCCCACATGGTCGAGTAGCGGTCGAGGTCCTCGTAGAGGTCGCGCTGGCCGTACGGCATGTCCTTGATGTCGGAGCCGAGCCGCTTGAGCGGGGTGCCGTGCCAGGTCTGGACGAAGAACTGCCCGCGACGCTTGGCGTACCAGGCGGGCTGGGTCCTGCGGTTGACGATCACGTAGCGGCTGGTGGTCAGGGCTTCCTCGTGGGCGCGAGAGCCGTACAGGACCTGGCGGACGCCGCTGGGGGCGGGCAGCGGCGCGTCGCGTGTGACCCAGATGAGGTCCACGCCACCGCGCCGCGCGAGTTCCTCGGAGATCGCCCGTGGATTGCACGAGTACTGCGCGCCGCCGTAGCTGTCGAACAGGGCCGCCTCGCGCAGGGGCCCGCGCCGCCGCGCCGTGCCCCGCCTGCGGTTGACGTAGCGGCCGCGCTCGTCCGGTCCCAGAGCGGGCCGTACGGCGAGGCTGACCGCGTTGCCGGGGCCGATCCGGAAGGACATCTCCTGGAACCCGTTCGTACGGGGCGCCGGCAGATCCGCCGCGAGCGCGGGGGCCGCGCGGAGCGGCTGCCCGCCCACCTCGACGCGCCATGTGCCGCTCCGCAGGTCGCGGTTGAGCGGCCGGGATTCGGGGCCGGACACCAGCATCGCCCCGGGCAGGCCGCGAAGCGTGCCGTCGGGCGCCCATTCCAGGCGGTCGACGCCGCCGACCAGATCCGGGCATCCGGCGCAGCCCTCTACGGCCGTGACCATGAGCCCGTCGTCGCAGCTGAGCTCCGGATGGAGGCAGAGTGGGCCCGGAATGGGCGGCAGCAGCCGGTCGCCGCCCTTCGACGAGGCCTTGAACAGGCCTTCGCGGACGACCCCGCGTGCGACGACCTCACCGTGGAGCCGCCAGGTCCCGGCGGCGTCGAGGCAGGTGGGATCGAAAGAGGCGACGAAGCCCGAGTTGTCGTGGTTGACCGCGGACTGCCGGGAGTCGGCCGTCACGTCCGGCCGGGCCACACGCGTGATGTCCAGGTTCACACGCCGATCGCCGCAGGCCAGCCAGAGGGCGAGGTCGCTGCGGGAGCTGTCGAGCCACCGGATGTAGGCGTGGCCGGAGATCTCGATCCGGCCGCCCGTGTAGCGCACGTCGTCGACCCGGCCCCGGAGGGTCATCTCACGCTCGGCGTCGTAGAGCTCCTGGGGGATGCGCTGGTCGCCCCGGAATGGATAGTCGGAGTACCAGCGGGGCTTGAACAGGCCGCGCCGTACGGCCGCGCGGTCCGGCAGCCGTGTCCTGACGAAGTCGACGACCTCGCGCAGTTCGGCGGTCATTCCGGTGCGGATCAGGTGGAGCTGCAGGCGGTCCATCCCGGACAGCCGTTCCACGGCGGCCGGGTCCAGCCAGCCCAGGACCGACCGGCCGAGCTCGACGAACGGATCCAGATCGTGGGCCGACGCAACCGCCTCGAGCAGGAAGGCGATGTCGGTCTCCGCGATCACCCGGTCGTGCCGGCGGCGCAGGCGGCGGGCGTGCTGGTCGAGGAAGTCGGCCACCACGCGCATGGTGGCGAACCGGTCCCGCAGGTTGCCGAGGTCGGTCCGCTGTGCGGTGATCGAACCGGGCCGCTGCCGCCACAGGTAGACGGCGTCGCCCAGCACGTCGGTCGAACGCGAGAGCACGTGGGCCGGGATCGTCACGGGACAGTCCTCGTAGCGTCCCGGCGGGAACACGAACCCGTGCTGGTCCCAGAAGGAACGCCGGAAGACCTTGTTCCAGGCGGTCCGGTCGCGCATCAGCTCGCGGTGCTCACGGATGTGCGTGGTCTGCAAAGTCTCCTTGAAGGCCGGCCGGTGGATGCGCGAGGCCCGCGTGCCGCTGTCGGTGACCCGGAGCACCCCGCCACAGGCGAGGTCGCTGCCGGTCTCGTCGAGGGTTCCCACGAGCTTCTCGTACGCCTCGGGGAGGACGACGTCGTCGCTGTCGGCGAAGGCGAGGTAATCGCCGCGGGCGTGCCGCGCGCCGGTGTTGCGCGCCGGGCCGAGGCCCTGGTTGTCCTGGGTGATCACACGGAAACGGGGGTCGGATTCGGCGGCCGCGTGGGCGATGGCCGCGCTGCCGTCGCGCGATCCGTCGTCCACGAGGATGATCTCGATGTCGGTGAGCGTCTGCGTTCTCAACGAGTCAAGGCACTCCGCGATGTACGCCTCGACATTGAAGAACGGCACGACCACGCTGAGCTTCGCCATGCTGACAGCATCCTGAGAGCGGGGATGACGGCCCTCGCACACATCGATTGCCTTGCCTGCGCCTGACCCAATCTTTGGATGTACGCTGTGCGTCGTGTCGGACACGAAGAGTGATCTGCGCCCGCTGGACGACGCGGATCTCGGCGTCGTCCTCGGGTGGCGCAACCATCCGCGGGTCCGGGAGAGCAGCTTCACCACCCACGCGATCGGCTGGGCCGAGCACCGGGCGTGGTGGGCCGCGGTCCGGCTTGATCCGGCCCGTGAGGTGCTGGTCTATCGGCACGACGGCGTCGCTTCGGGCGTCGTCGCCTTCGAGCACGTCCGGCCCGGCCACGCCGAGTGGGGGTTCTACCTCGACGTCGAGGGCGTCGAAGAGCGGGGGCAGACGCTCGCGGCCTGGCTCGGCATCGAGCGGGCCGCGATCGCGCACGCGTTCGACGCACGTGGGGCGGCCGTCCTCGAGGGCCACGTGCTCGCCGACAACCACGCGGTGCTGAGCCTGCACCGCAGATTCGGCTTCACCGAGGTCGAGCGCTACACCCGGGCCGTGGACGGGGCGCCGCGCCAGGTGGTCAGGGTCCGTCTCGCCAAGCCTTCGACGAAGGAGTCTGCATGATCAGCATCGCCGGGCGGCCGGTCGGCCCCGACCACCCGCCCTTCGTGATCGCCGAGATGTCGGGCAACCACAACGGCGACCTCGGCCGGGCCCTGGCCATCGTCGACGCCGTGGCCGCGTCCGGGGCGCACGCGCTCAAGCTGCAGACCTATCGCGCCGACACGATCACCGTCGACGTCGACCTGCCGGCCTTCCGGATCAGCCCCGAGCACGAGCTGTGGGGCGGGGAGAATCTCTACCGGCTCTACGAGCGCGCCCACACCCCCTGGGAGTGGCATCGGCCGATCTTCGAGCGGGCCGCCAAGCACAGGCTCGCGGTCTTCTCCGCGCCCTTCGACCCGACCGCCGTCGATCTGCTCGAGGGCCTCGACTCCCCGGCGTACAAGATCGCCTCATCGGAGATCGTCGACTTGCCGCTGATCCGGCTCGTGGCGCGCACCGGCAAGCCGCTGATCATCTCGACGGGCATGGCCGACGCGGCGGAGATCCACGCGGCGGTGGCCGCGGCCCGCGGCGCGGGCTGCGCCGAGTTGGTGGTGCTGGCCTGCACGGCCTCCTATCCGGCCTCGCCGCGCGACAGTCACCTGCGGGCGCTGCCGGTGCTGTCGGCCGTGTGCCAGGCGCCGGTCGGGGTGTCCGATCACACGCCGGGCATCGGCGCGGCGCTGGCGGCGGTCGCGCTGGGCGCGTGCGTGATCGAAAAACACGTCACCCTGTCGCGGGCCGAGGGCGGCGTCGACGCGGCGTTCTCGCTCGAGCCGCACGAGCTGGCGGCGCTCGTCGAGGAGAGCGAGCGGGCATGGCTGTCGCTCGGCACGGCCGCGCTCGGGCCGCGTCCGTCGGAGCGAGAGGGCCTGCGCTTCCGGCGCTCGCTCTACGTCGTCGCCGACGTGAAGGCGGGCGAGCCGGTCACGCCACACAACGTCCGCTCGATCCGCCCGGCCGGCGGCCTGGCCCCGGCGCTGCTCGACACCGTCCAGGGGCGCCGCTTCGTCCGCGACGTGGCGATGGGCACGCCGCTCAGCTGGGATCTGATCTAGCGCCCTGGTTCAGGCCTTGTAGGCGGCGAGGAAGGCGTGCGCGCCCGCGTCGGCGTAGCGGTCGAGATCCTCCGCGGTGAATTGCGTGTCGTCCCCGGTGAACATGACCCGGTTCACCGGGACCCACAGCATCAGCGCCATCAGGTGGTTGGCCGCGAGCGTGGCGTCGTCGATCCGGAGCAGGCCCCGGTCGGCCAGATGCCGCAAGGTGTCGCCGAGGATGGCGAAGATCTGCTCGAAGCCGCGCTCATACCAGGTGCGGCCGAGGTCGGGAAAGCGGCTGGCCTCCGCGATGATCAGCCGGCGCAGCCGCAGCACGTCGGGCTGCATGAGCCACGCGGTGAACCATCGGGCCAGTGCGCTCATGTCGCGGTCGATGTCGTCGGTCTCGCGCAGGCCGAGCGCCTTCGTCGAGAACAGGCTGTCGGCCTCGTCGACCGTCCGCAGCACGATCTCCGTGAACAGCCGCTCCTTGTCGGCGAAGTGCTTGTAGACCGTCTGCTTGGAGACCGCCGCGAGCGCCGCGATCTCGTCCATGCTCGTGCCGAGATAGCCCTTCTGGTAGAAGAGCTGGGCCGCCGCGTCGGCGATCGCCCTCCTCTTACGGGCCGACCGGCCGTCCTCGACCAGCTCGCCGGTGCCTGCCTGAACCATCTGGCCTCCTCGTGTTTCTCCGCTCCAAATAGTACTAGACAGTGCAGTACTGGCACCAGTACTGTACGGTCTAGTCTAGAAAATGAAGGAGATTCGAGATGAACACGGTTCTTTCCGCTGACGGCACCCGCATCGCGTACGACACGTTCGGCTCGGAAGGGGCGACGGTCATCCTCGTGTCCGGCGCTACCGGCCGCCGCTCCGACCCGTTCAACACCAACCTCGCCGAGCTGCTCGCGTCACGCTTCACGGTCTACAACTACGATCGCCGCGGCCGTGGCGACAGCGGGGACACCGCGCCATACGCGGTCGACCGCGAGATCGAGGACATCGCCGCGCTGATCGACGCGGCCGGCGGATCGGCCTTCGTGTTCGGCATCTCCTCCGGTGGCGTGCTCGCGCTGCGGGCCGCCCGGCGGCTGCCGCAGATCACGAAGGTGGCCGCCTATGAGCCGCCGTTCGTCGTGGACGACAGCCGTCCTCCCCTCCCCGCCGACTACGTGGAGCGGCTCGACGCGGCGATCGCCGCCGGTCGCCGCGGCGACGCGGGCGAGATCTTCATGATCGAGGCGGCCGGAGTGCCCGCCGAATACCTCCCCGGCATGCACGATCTGCCCTTCTGGCCCTTCCTCGAGGAGATCGCGCACACGATCGCGTACGACGGCCGGATCATGGCCGACACCATGAGCGGCAAGCCGCTGAAGGCCGAGTGGACCGAGCTCACCACGCGCGCCCTGGTGGTGGACGGCGGCGAGCTGCCGGTGATGCACTCGGGCGCCAAGAACCTGGCCGAGCTGGCCGCGAACATCCGGCACGTCACGCTCGGCGGCCAGACTCACGACGTCGACCCGAAAGTCCTCGCGCCCGTACTGATCGACTTCTTCTCCTAGGGGAGGGTCTGACGAATGCCGCTCGCAGGGCATGTTCGTCGGACACGACTAAACGCCGAGCAGGGCGTCGGCCACGCGCACGCGGCCCAGACCGTCGATGGGGCGCTCGCCCGGCGGCTCGCGGCGCTCGATGGCGACCGGCAGCGTCCGCGCCAGGTCCTCGCCTCGACCGAGGGCGAGGGCCAGCCCGCGCCCGACCAGCGCGCGGTAGCCGGTCAGCTGGTTGTCGGCCACCCAGGTGAGCGCGGCCGGCGCCCCCAGATAGAGCAGCTCCCAGATGGCCGACCCGGCGGCGGTGACCACCAGGTCGGCCTCTGTCATGAGCCGGGGCAGCCGGTCGGTCGGCCCGATCGCCTCCACTCGTTCGTACGAGCGAGTGGCCCCGACGACGGTCGCGGTCACGGGCAGGCCGGAGAGGACCTCCGCGACGAGCGGGGCGAGGCCTGCGGCGTCGGTGCCGCCGAAGAAGCACAGCACATGCGGCAGCTCGCGCTGGGGAGGCGCCCAGCGCAGCCGCAGGACGTTGTCCCGGAGCAGCACGTAACGCTCGCCTGCCAGCCAGCGGGAGTCGAGGGGTTGGGCGCCGAGGTTCTGGTCGAGGTAGAGGTCGGCCTCCTGGCCCCGGGCGTCGCCACCGTCGACGATCGCGAGGACGCGCCGCCCGGCCGCCCGGTGGCGAGCGCCCGTGCCGGGCGGGAGCGTGTAGGAGTCGAGGACGACCGCATCCGCCGCGTCCGACCGCCCGCGTGCCAGCCCGCGCCGCGTGAGCTGCGCCTCGGCCCACGCGAGGCCGCCGAGGTCGGCGTCGAACACCACCTCGGCCCCGCGCGCGGCCAGCTCCTCGGCCAGCGCCACGCAGCGCATGAGGTGGCCCACCCCGGCCGATGGCCCGGCGTCGCACCGGAACGCCACCCTCATGCCTGCTGCAGCTCCTTCTGCCGGACGTGCGCGTTGAGCGCGCTCACCTCGGGATGCGCGCGCAGCCACGACACCAGCGTGCCCACGGGGACGGCACGGTCACCGAACTCGCCGGCCACGCGCTCGATCACCGCCCAGTCGTCCGGAGTGTCCAGGGTGACCCGGAGGTCGGAGGCGTCGGGCGCGTAGGTCAGGCCGAGCACCCGGAAATCCTCGGGGTGACAGTACGCATATGAGGTGACGTGCGCCCGGTGATATCCAGTGGCGAGCGCATCGATCCTGCGAAGCGCGTCGACCGAGACGACCTCTGCGTCGCCCGCGCCACGCGGCAGCGTGTGCGGCAGGCCGAGACTGACGTAGTCGACGTTGCCCTCGGCGTTGACGGCCGCGAACACGGCCGCCGCCTGCCGCAGGACCGCCGGATCGAGCAGCGGGCAGTCGGCCGTGAGCCGCATCACCGCCCCCGTCGCGCCGCCGAGCGCCTCGACGAAGCGGGTGAGCACGTCGTCGACCGGCCCCCGATGACAGCGCACCCCCAGCCGGGCGCACGCGGACGCGACCGCGTCGTCCTCCGTCTCCGTAGTCGTGGCGACGATCAGGTCGTCGAGCGCGCCCGACTGCTCGGCGGCGCGTACGACCCAGCCGAGGACCGACCTGCCGCGCAGGTCGCGAAGGACCTTGCCCGGCAGCCGGGTCGACCCCATGCGTGCTTGAACCACCCCGACGATATCCACAGGCACCCCGATTTTGACTCCCCGTAGTCATTCGACTGCGTTATGCTACCGATTCCATACCGCGTTGGGGGGCTCATGAGTGTGCTGACCGGCTCGTCGATTCTGATCACCGGGGGGACCGGCTCGTTCGGCAAGGCGTTCCTGCGGCACGCGCTCGACCATCTTGACCCGCGCCGCGTCGTCGTCTTCTCCCGCGACGAGCTGAAGCAGTACGAGGCGCGCCAGAGCTTCACCGACGACCGGATCCGCTGGTTCATCGGCGACGTGCGCGACCGCGACCGGCTGACGCGCGCCATGCACGGCGTCGACTACGTGGTCCATGCGGCCGCGCTCAAGCAGGTCGACACGGCCGAATACAACCCGTTCGAATATGTGCGCACCAACGTCACCGGCTCGCAGCACGTGGTGGAGGCGGCGATCGACTGTGGTGTGCGCAAGGTCGTCGCGCTGTCCACCGACAAGGCGTCCAGCCCCATCAATCTCTATGGGGCGACCAAGCTCTGCGCCGACAAGCTGTTCATCTCGGCCAACCACTACGCGGCGGCTTATAAGACCCGGTTCGCCGTGGTCCGCTACGGCAACGTGATGGGCAGCCGCGGCTCGGTGGTGCCCTTCTTCCTGAAGCTGGCGCGCGAGGGGCGCAGCCTGCCGATCACCGACAAGCGGATGACCCGCTTCTGGATCACGCTCGACCAGGCCGTCCGGTTCGTGGTCGGCTCCTTCGATCTGATGCAGGGCGGCGAGCTTTATGTGCCGCGCATCCCCAGCATGCTGGTCACCGATCTCGCCGAGGCCCTCGCCCCGGGCGCGTCCATCTACGAGATCGGCATCCGCCCCGGCGAGAAGGTGCACGAAGAGATGATCGCCCCGGACGACGGCCGAAGGACGTTGCGACTGCCCGATCGCTATGTGGTTCAGCCGACCATCGCCGACTGGGGATATGTGCCGCCGCAGCGGGGCGAGTCGCTTCCGGAGGGCTTCGCCTACCGGTCCGACTCCAATGATCAGTGGCTGACCGTCGAGCAGCTGCGCGAGATGACCACGGTGACCGTCTGATGCTGCCCTACGGACGGCAGTCCATCACCGAGGCCGACGTCGCGGCGGTCGTGGAGGCGCTGCGCGGCGACTGGCTGACGACCGGCCCCCTCGTGCCCGCGTTCGAAGCGGAGCTGGCCCGCTGGACCGGCGGCGTGCCGTGCGTCAGCGTCACCTCGGGCACGGCCGCGCTCCACGTCGCCTATGCCGCGGCCGAAGTGCGGCCGGGCGACGAGGTCATCGTGGCGCCCATGACGTTCGTGGCGACCGCGGCCACCGCCGCTGTGCTGGGAGCACGGGTCGTCTTCGCCGACGTCGAGCCCGACACGGCCATCCTGTCGCCCGATGCGGCCCGGGCCGTGCTGACGCCCCGCACCAAGGCCATCGCCGCCGTCGACTACGCCGGCCATCCGGCCGACTACGACGCGCTCCGGGAGCTCGGCGTCCTGGTGATCGCCGACGCGGCCCACTCCATCGGCGCCACCTACAAGGGCGAGCCGGTCGGGTCGCTGGCCGACCTCACCACGTTCTCGTTCTTCCCCACCAAGACCGTCACCACGGCCGAGGGCGGGGCCGTGGCCGCGCGGGATCCCGAGCTGTACGACCGCGCGGCCCGCTTCAGGAACCACGGGCTGGTCCGCGACCCGGCGCGGCAACGCGATCCCGAGCACGGCGGCTGGCACCAGGAAGTGCACGACTTCGGTCTCAACTATCGGCTGCCCGACGTGCTGTGCGCGCTCGGCCTGAGCCAGTTGCGCCGCCTGGCCGACTTCCGCGCCCGGCGCGCCGAGCTGGTGGCACGCTACGACCGCCTGCTCGCCGATCTGCCGGGGCTGGCCGTGCCCGCCCGCCGCGACTACGTCGAGCCGTCCTGGCACCTCTATCCGGTGCGGATCTTCGGCGGTCGGCGCCGCGAGGTCTACGACCGGATGCGCGCGGCCGGCATCGGGGTCCAGGTCAACTACATCCCGGCCTACTGGCATCCGGTCTTCGCCGACCTCGGTTATCGGCGCGGCATGTGCCCCAATGCCGAGGCCTTCTATGCCGAGCAGCTGTCGCTTCCGCTCTTCCCCGACCTGTCGTCCGCCGACCAAGACCGGGTGGTCGAGACGCTGCACGAGATCCTGGGCTGACCTCATGCACCACGCCAACCATTTCTACGGCCACGCGGCGATCATGGCTCGCTACTGCGGCTACAAGGTCGATCCGCCGCGCATCCGGGGCTTCCTGCAGCACGGGTGGAACATCATCGACGGCTTCGCCCCCGGCATGCCCTATGTGCCGGGGGTGCCGCGGTTCCTGTGGTCCTCCGGCCCCGTCCGGCGCGGCCTGCCCAACGGGCACCGCAATGGCTACGCCATCGGCGCGCCGTGGCTCTATCTGCTCGATCAGAAGCCCGATCCGGGCGGCCCGCGGCGCGGCACGATCTGGTATCCGTTCCACGGCTGGGAGCAGCAGGAGGTCCTCGGCGACCACAGCGCGCTGATCGCCGAGATCCGCGAGACCGAGCCGGAAGATGTCACTGTCTGCCTCTATTGGGCCGAATACGAGAATCCCGCGGTCCGGCGGCTCTATGAGCGCGTGGGCTTCCGGGTCATCTGCCACGGCTACCGCGGCCACTGGTGGAATCGCACCGACCCCGATTTTCTCTATCGGCAGCTGGCCGAGCTGCGCCGCCACCGCCGGGTCGCCTCCAACCGGCTGAGCAGCGCCATCTTCTACGGCATCGCCGCCGGATGCGAGCCGGCCGTCTACGGCGACCCCATGGTGCTCACCGACGAACACCCGGTCTTCGGCGGCGTGGCCCGCATCCGCCGCCTGTGGCCCGAGCTGCACGGCCACCAGATCGACTTGGCCACGGCCCGGCAGATCGCCGACCACGAGCTGGGCGCGGCATTCCTGGCCCACCCCGCCGAGATCCGCGAGCTCTTCCACTGGCGTCCGCACCCGCCCACCACCACGTGGGCCGACCGCCCTCCCTTGGAGATGGCATGTCCGACATCCACGTGAGCACCCACCCCCCCACCCCCGAATCCCCCAAAGCCCCGACCGCCCTGGAAGCCCCGGAAGCGCCCGGAGCCCCGGAAGCCCCCAGACCCCCGGAAGCCGCCAGAGCTCTGGAAGCCGCCACGACAACCCCCCAAGCCCCAGAAGCCACCGCGGCAGCCGCCCAAGCCCCAGAGCACAGCCGGATCCCGGAGCACCTCGGGACCCCAGAGCACCCCCGGACACCAGAGCCCCGCCACCCACCAGGCGGCATCATGCCTCCCCCAGCAGCGCACTCCCCCATCCCCCACCAACCAACCCCCGCCACAGCACCCCACCACCCGGACGATGCCACACCCCGCCAACCAACCCCCGGCACCGCGGCTCACCACCCGGACGATGCCACACCCCCCCAACCAACCCCCGGCACCGCGGCTCACCGACCGGCGCACCCCGGCATCCCCCACCCAGCGCACCCCGCCGTGCCACACCAGCCGGCGCACCCGGGCACCGCCACATCGCCGCGGACGACACACGACCCGAGAGCGACACACGACCCGAGAGCGACACACGACCCGAGAGCGACACACGACCCGAGAGCGACACACGACCCGAGGGCCCATGAGTCACTGGACGACTCGGGGGCGAGGTGGGGCTTGGGAGCTCTTGGTGGCGTAGCGAGGCCTCGTGGGTCCGCGTCCGACGTTCATGTGATCGGTGGCGAGATGGCCGAGTGGACCGACCTGCCGTCCGGCGACTGCGGCGAGTTGGCCGCGCTTGTAGCGGCTCCCGGCGACCGCGTGCTGCTCGCCGGAGTCAACCGCCTCGACGTCGCCGACCGCCTCCTCGCCGTAGGTGCGCACGTCACGTGCCTGCTCCGCGGGCTCCTCGACGCGGAGACGGTCCGCGGGGCCTTCCCCGGCGACGACCGGCTGACCGTGCTCGCGGGTGCGATCGACTGGCTGCCCGACGAAGCCGCCTTCGACGTTATCGTGGCGCCGGACGGCCCGGGCCGCCTCCTCAGCCCCGACAGCGGCCTGCTCGACTGGCCCGCCGTGCTCGCCCGTCTACGGCGCGCGCTGGCCACCGGCGGGCGGCTCGTCCTCGGCGTGGAAAATCCGCTCGGCGTCCACCGCCTGGCCGATACGCGCGTCGACGGCTGGCTGGCTCCCGCCGAGTTCGCCACCACCTGCCCTGCCAACCTCGCCGCCGTCCGCACCGCACTCGCCGACCACCACCTGACCGCCATCCGCGCCTACGGCGGATTCCCGTCATTCGACAACCCTCAGGTCCTGGCCGACGCCGACAGGCTCTCCTCCCACGCGACCGACGCCGTCATCTGCGGGCCTTTGTCCCGCTGCAGCCCGCCCGACGGTCCTGCGCTGCTCGATTCCGTACGGCTCTCGCTCAAAGCGTGGCGGCACGGCCAGGGAGCGGCACTCGCAGCGGGCTGGTTCGTGGTCGCCTGCGACCGCGACGGCCTGAGCCCCGACCTTCCCGACGCGATCTGCCGCGAAAGCCGTGATGGTGCGCACGCCACCTACGAGCTGCGCATCGCCGACGGCCGATGGCACCGCGTGCTGCTGTCCGGCGAGGCCACGCTCAGTGGCTGGGATCCCAAGCGGTTCACCGGCACGCCACCGGCCACGCCGTCCCTCGAAGACCTGCTGGTAAGCGCATGCGTGCGGCAGGATCGGGCGGAGATCCGGCGCCTCCTCCGGGAGTACGCGGCCTGGGGCAATCCGACCGCCCTCGACAACACGCTCCCCGACCCCGAATCCGGCGGCGGATTCACCCCCGCCGATCCGACATGGGCGCGACCCGCTGATCAGAGCATCGCGCATGCCCTGGCCCGCTTCGCCGTACGGCTCATCGAGTCGGGCGCGGCGCATCCATGGCCGACCACACTCACGGCCGACCAGCTCACGGTCCTGCTGGGCCACCTCGCCGGGGTCACGGTCACACCCGTCAAGACGCCGGCGACACCTGCGACCCGGAGCCGGGGCATGGGCCTGGCCGAGGCGCTGACCGAGATCGCCCGGCTCCGGACCGCCGTGTCCACCGCATACGGGCACGTCACCTGGCTGGAAGAGATTCTGGCCAGCCGCGAGCGGACCATCAAGCAGTTGCGCCGCAAAGTCCGGCGGCGCACCAACGAACTGCGACGGCTGCGCGGTTCACTCGCCGTCCGTTTCTCGCGGGCGCCGCGCAGACTCCTCGACCGTTCGAGCACCCGCGTCTCCCTGCCCATCGGCCCGCAACACGAGGTCCGTGACGACGAGGAGACCTCGCTGCGCAAACGGATCGCCGACCTCGAAACCGAGCGGCGCGCTCTCACCCGGGCCGCCCGACACTTCGCCCAGGAGGCCACGCATGACGCAACGCCTTGAAGACGTCTTCAAGACCGCCCTTCGACTGACCGACGAGGTCGACGTTTCCAGCCTCGAATACCGCGGCGTCCCCCAGTGGGATTCGCTCGGCCACATGACGCTCATCGCGGCCATCGAAGACGAATACGGCATCACCATCGACACCGACGACGTGATCGACCTCAATTCGTACGCGAAGGCCGTCGCCCTGCTGGAGAAGAACGGTGTCCCCGTCACCACCACCTGACCCGGATCTGCCGCGCGGCCACGTGATCGACGTGGACGGGCGGCGGCATCAGGCCGGGGCCCTGGTGCGCGACCTCGACGGTCCGCCAGGCGTGCTGTTCTGCGCCATGCGGACCGACCTGACCTCGGTCGGCCTCTACCTCTCGGCGTTGGCCGCACGGCGACCGGTCGCGCTGCTCGATCCTGGGCTCTCCACCGACGCCCTCCCCGAACTGGCCGATCGCTACCGGCCGGCCCTGATCGCCGGCTTCGATATCGGCGACCTGCCCGGATACCTCGAGCAGGCGCCCGGCGTGCACCGCTCGGCCGGCGACCCCGCACCCGTCCACCCCGACCTCGCGCTCCTGCTGCCCACCTCCGGCTCGACCGGCAGCCCCAAACTCGTACGGCTATCGCGAGCCGCCGTGCTCGCCAACGCCCACTCGATCGCCGCCGCCCTCGCCATCGGCCCCGACGACGTCGCGCCGACCAGTCTGCCCCTGCACTACAGCTACGGCCTGTCGGTGCTCAACAGCCATCTGCACGCCGGCGCGACGGTCGCGCTCATCCCGCACAGCCTGGTCGAACGTCCCTTCTGGACGGCCATGACCGAGCGCGGCTGCACCACGCTCGCCGCCGTGCCGTACCAATATGAGATGCTCGCGCGGCTGCGGGCCGACCCGAGGCGCTGCCCGACGCTGACCACGCTCACCCAGGCGGGCGGCCGGCTCCGCACCGACCTGATCCAGCATTTCAGCTCGCTCGTCGATCGCTTCTTCGTCATGTACGGGCAGACCGAGGCGACGGCGCGGATCGCGATCCTGCCGGCCGGCAGACTGGCCGACAAGCTCGGCTCGGCCGGACGCGCCATCCCCGGCGGCGCGCTGAGCACGACCGACGACGGAGAGATCGTCTACGACGGCCCCAACGTGATGATGGGCTACGCCGAGTCGGCCGACGACCTGGCATGCGACGACGTCATGCGTGGCCGGCTGCCGACCGGCGACCTCGGCCACCTCGACGGCGAGGGCTTCCTCTACGTCACCGGCCGGATGAAGCGGATCGCCAAGGTGTTCGGGGTCCGGGTGAATCTCGACGACGTGGAGCGGCTGCTTCGCGGGAGCGGGCCGGTGGCCGCCGTCAGCGGCGATGACCGGCTCGTGGTCTACGCCGAGGGCGCCGACGCGGCCGCCTGCGCCACCCTGACGGCTCGGCTGTCGTCGCTGCTCAACATGCATTGGAGCGGCTTCGACGTACGGGCGCTCGACCGGCTCCCGGTGCTCGCCACCGGCAAGATCGACTATCGCACTCTGGAGCGCCTTTGTTCACGCTGACGCGGTCCGAGCGCGAGGAGCGCCTCTTGCCGGAGCTCAACCGGCTGACGGTTCATCACCGGGAGGCCTGCGCGCCCTATCGGCGGATTCTGGACGCGCTCGGCGTCCGGTCGCCGTTCGACTCGATCGCCCGACTGCCCTGGCTGCCGGTCCGGCTGTTCAAGACGCATGATCTGCGCAGCATTACCGACGACGCTGTGTTTCGCGTGCTGACCTCCAGCGGGACCACCGGGCGGCCCAGCCGGATCCACCTCGACCGCGAGGCCGCCGCCACGCAGACGCGGACGCTGGCCGCGACCTTCCGGTCCGTGATCGGTGACCGTCGGCTGCCCATGCTGATCGCCGACTCCCCGTCGGTCGTACGCGATCCCACGCTGAGCGCCCGCGGCGCCGGAGTGCTGGGGATGATGAACTTCGGGCGCGACCACACGTTCGCGCTCGACGCGGCAGGGCGGCCCGACCCCGTCACGGTCGAGCGTTTCCTGAGCCGCTACGGCCACCGGCCGTTCCTCGTGTTCGGTTTCACGTTCATGGTGTGGCTCTATCTGTACGAGACGGCCGCGGCGCGCGGGTGGGATCTGGGCAACGGGGTGCTCATTCATTCCGGCGGCTGGAAGAAGCTGGCCGACCAGGCCATCGACAACGCCGAGTTCCGCCGCCGCTTCGCGGCCGCCACGGGGCTCACCCGGATTCACAACTTCTACGGCATGGTCGAGCAGATCGGCACGATCTTCCTGGAGGGGCCGGACGGCGAGGGGCTCTACTGCCCCGACATCGCCGACATCGTCGTACGCGACCCCTCGACGTGGCGCGAGACACCGGTCGGCGTGCCCGGCCTGATCGAGGTGGTCAGCACTCTGCCGGTGTCCTATCCGGGGCATGTGCTGCTGACCGAAGACCTCGGCGTCATACACGGCGTCGACGACGGGGCCTGGCCGGGCAAGCGCTTCTCCATCCTTGGCCGGCTGCCCAGGGCAGAGGCCCGCGGCTGCAGCGACACCTTCCACGAGGCCGCCTGATGATCACCTACGCCCTCACGCCGGAGTCGGCGGCGCAGCTGTGCGCCGACATCGCTCGCGTGCCGCCCGACGGCCCGCTGGCCGTGGGTGACCCGCGCATCATGGACTACCTCGCCGCCGTGTCGCGACGGCTGCTCGATCCAGCGCTCGTACGTCGCCACCCCGAGTTGGCGCCCCTCGGTTTCTTCCTGCGCCCGGCCGAAACGAGGCAGATTCTGCGCGGCCTGGAAACCCCCGGCGCCGTACGCGTCCCGCAAGGACTGGTCTTCCACATTCCGCCGGCCAACGTGGACACGGTATTCGTCTACTCGTGGGCCCTGTCGGCGCTGACCGGCAATCGCAACATCGTCCGTCTGTCCCCGCGGTCAGGCCCGGCAGCGACCGCCGCCATCGAGGTTCTCGCCGACGCACTCGTCGACGCCCATCCGGCTGTCGCCCAGACCCAGCGGGTCGTGTCCTACGGCCGCTCCGACGAGATCACCGCAGCCCTGTCGGCCGCCTGCGACCTGCGCGTCATCTGGGGCGGCGACGAGGCCGTACGCCAGATCCGCCGCCACCCGCTCACCCCCCACGCCCGCGACCTGACCTTCCCCGACCGGTCGTCGTTCACCGTGATCTCCACGTCGGTCTGGCACAACGCCTCCGATGCCGTACGCGATCGAGTAGCCCGAGACTTCGCCAACGACGCCTACTGGTTCGATCAGGCCGCCTGCTCCTCCCCTCGGACCGTCTTCTGGCTCACCCCACCCGAACCCGCCGACCCCACGACGTCCGCCCCAGGCATGGGGGCAGCCACCACAGACACCACCACAGCCACCGCAGACACCGCAGCCGCCACAGGCATGGGAGCAGCCGCCGCAGACACCGCCGCAGCCGCAGCCGCAGCCGCAGCCGTCAAGGATGACTTCACCCGTCGGCTGGCCGCCGCTGTGACCAGCGGCGACTGGACCGTCGATCCCGCAATGGCCGTTGAGCAACGCGTCTCCACGTACGGTCTGGCCGCAGCCGCCCTCGCCGACAACCTGCAGTTCAGCGGCACAGCAGTGGCCAGCTACGACCTTCCCGCAGACCTGCCTCCCGCCGCCGCGCTCCCCCGCCGCTGGCTCGGCCTCGGCGTATTCGCGCACTGCGTCCTCGCGTCCCTGGACGACCTGGTTCCAGTCGTGACACGCAAGGACCAGACGATGACCCACTTCGGCCTCACCGAGCCCCAATTGCGCGGCTTCGCCGAGGCCGTCGCGGGACGCGGCGTCGACCGGATCGTCCCCATCGGCTCTGCTCTCGCCTTTGCCGCCACCTGGGACGGTATCCACCTCCCCAGCGCCTTCTCCCGTCTGGTCACCATCCAGGCGGGCGCGAAAACTGTCGGTGGCGGTGTCTAGCGTTAGGTGCATGGAGCAACTCGACGGAGTCGAGATCGCATATTTCGCCGACGCGGAGGCGTTCGAGCGGTGGCTGGACAGCCATCACACCCGCCAGGAAGGCGTGTGGATCAAGATGGCCAAGAAGAGGTCCGGCATTCCCTCGCTCACCGACGACGAGGCAGTCGACGTCGGGCTCTGCTACGGCTGGATCTCCGGCCGGCGCCGAAGCCTAGACGAGCAGTTCTACCTGCAGAAATACGTGCCAAGGCGGCCCAAGAGCCTATGGTCGCGGGTAAATGTCGACAAGGTGGCCATGCTCTCGGCCGCGGGCCGAATGCGTGAGCCCGGGCAAGCCGAGGTGCGCAAAGCCCAGGACGACGGCCGCTGGGCCGTGGCTTACGAGTCGCAGAAGACGGCCACCGTCCCGCCCGACCTCGCAGCCGAGCTCGACGCGAATCCCGAAGCCAGGCGCGCCTTCAACGCGCTCGACAAGACCGCCCGCTATCTCCTCATTCTCCCGCTCCTCCAAGCCCGCACTCCCCAATCCCGCCTGACCCACCTCCGCAAAGCCCTCGCATCCCTAAGCCAGCCACCACCAGCGGCCCGCCAGACATGACCACCCCCTGAGCCAGGCGTCACCACCCACGTCGGGAGCCACCAGCCCCGCGGAGCATCACCAGCTCACCTTTGACCGGCACAACTGCGTGCCCCACTTCGGCGCGAGGCCGCAGCGCGGACGGGCGTCGGTCGTGCGCGAGGGCAGGGACCGACGGGTGGCGGCGCGGCCTGGCGTCGGTCGTCAGCGTGGCGCGAGGGCGAGGGGGCGGGGCGGACGGGACCGGACCGAGCATCGGTCACCGCTGACGCGCGGGCGGGGGTAGGGCCGTGACCGTGCCAGGAGAGTGGTCAGCCGTTGAAGCGCTGGTAGACGGCGGTCGCAACGACCAGGTCCTCCCAGGACATGCCGGTCGATTTGAAAAGCACCGGCCGACCGGCCGCCAGGCTGACGGCTGAGTCAGCCACGATCTGACGCATAGGGATGAGATCAGCCGCGTTGAGATGGCCCTCGTCGAGCGCCTGGATGACGTCGCCGGCCTCGCGCATGGCGGTGGCAACGTCTTCGACGATGACGTACGCGCGGGTGGTCAACGCGCCGTCCACCTCGCGCGCGTCTGGTTCGTGCGATCCGACGGCGATCACCACGGCATGGTTCTGGATCGTCGCCGAATCAAAGAGCGGCTCGCGAGCCGTGGTGGCGCAGACGATCAGGTCAGCCTGCGCGACAGCACGAGCAGCCTCGACGCTGCCGGACGTGGCGAGCGCGACCGGCGGCGTATCGCCCTGTCCCTGGTCGATGTCGTTTAGCGGGTCGTCGGGGCGGAGCGGACGGCGAGCCAGATAGGTGACGTGGGCGATGCCGCGATGGCCGGCGAGCGCGTTGGTGACGGTGTCGACGTGAGCACGTCCCTGGGGGCCCATGCCGAAGACGGCGATCCGGAGCGGATCGTGTGATCGGAGGAGGAACGGCAGTGTGGCCGCAACCGAGACGGCAGGCGTACGCAAAGTCGTTAGGGCCATGCCGTCGAGCAGAGCGATGGGACGCAGGGTAGCGGCGTCGAAGAGGAGATAGAGACCCTGGATGCGGGGCTGGCCACGGGCCGGGTTATCAGGAGCCACTGTCACGACCTTCACGCCCGCGTGATCGCGGCCCTCGGCAGGCATCAGCAGCAGTTGCCCGTGGGCCGTGGAGACGGCGGTACGCGCGGGGTCGGCAGCCGGATCGAGGCCTTCTTGCAAGGCGTCGACAATCGCCTGGACCGCCTCGCGCGGGCTCAGCAGCCGCCTGATCTGGTCGCTGTCGATCAGCGGAATGCGGTCAGTCATCGTGGATCGTCAATCGTCTCGGGCGCGGGTGAGCACCTCGCGCGGCAGGCGCAGAGTAGTGCAGGCGCGCGCAGGGTAATGCGGGCGGGCGGGGTGATGCGGGGGGCAGGGTAGTGCGGGCAGGCGCGGTGGGTGCCGAGGAGGCGGGCGGTGAGGCGGGGACGCCGGGGGGTGGCGTGGCGTACTCGGGGCTGGCTAGGGGTGGGGGTCATCGGAGGACGAAGCCGGGGAAGAGGGGATCTGCGGGATCGGCGGTGAAGAGGTGTTCGCCGGTTTTGTAGGCGGTGCCGCTGATGATGGGGATGACGGCGGGGCGGTTTTCGGCGGTTACGTGGCGGAGGATTCTGGCGTCGAAGCGGGATCCCACGATGGAGTCGTGGACGAGGTGGCAGTCGGCGGAAAGGTGGCCGGTCGCGCTGAGCATGGCGACGCGGGAGGCTGTGCCTGATCCGCAGGGCGAGCGGTCCACCTCGCCGTCGGCGAAGATCGCGACGTTGCGCTGATAGAGGTTGCCGTCGGCGTCTTCGCCCAGTTCGTCGTAGAGGATCGTGCCGTAGACGCCGCTCAAGCGGTCGTCGCTGGGATGGCGGGCGTGCTCGCTGTCGTTGAGGGCCCACCTGATTTCGCGGCCGATGGCTATGAGTTGGTCGATGTGGCGCGGTTCCACGGTCAAGCCGACGGCCGAGGCGTTCACGTGGGCATAGATGGCCCCGCCGTACGCGATGTCGGCCAGAACCTGGCCGCGGGCCGTGGGGACGGAAACGGCTTGGGCGATGGCGTAGCTTGCGACGCTGACGAAATCGACGCCGGTTACGCGGCCGTCGGAGGTGTGCACGCGTGCTGTGACGCGGCCGGAGGGCACATCGATTTCGACCTCGGTGATGCCGGAGGGGTCGGCCGTGACGCGGCCCGATTCGATCGCCCAGGCACCGAGGGCGATGGTGCCGTGGCCGCAGGCGGTGGAGAACCCGTCTTTGTGCCAGAAAAGTACGCCGAAGGCCGCGCCGTCGTCGTCGGGTGGGGTGATGAGGCCGCCGTACATGTCCGCGTGTCCGCGCGGCTCGAAGCACAGCATCCGGCGCAGGTCGTCGACGGAGGGGTCTGAGATGGCGAAGACGCGGCGTTCGGCCACGGTCTCGCCGAGGATCGCGACCGGCGGGTCGACGACGATACGGAACGGCTCGCCGGCTGTGTGGTAGTCGATGGTGCGGACGTCGGGGGTAACGATGTCGTGGGCACCGGCGGCGGCGGTGGGGATGTCGCGGGTGGGCACGACGGGGGCGGCGATGTCGCCGGCGCGCGCGTTGGGGGGTGGGTGGGGGTTCGTGGTCATGCTGTGGGGGCCGGCGTGGGGGTGGGGGTGGTTGCCGTGAGATAGCTCACTGCGGGCAGGTTAGGGTCCGGCGCGGCGGCTGAATCGGGCATGCCGCAAGGGTACGCCGGGGCTTCGGCGGGACGCCGTCACAGGCAGGCGCGCGGCGATCGCGGGTGCGATCGCGGGTGTGGCGGGGGCCGTCACAGGTGGGCGGGCGACGAACGAGGGGACGCCGGGGGGTCGTCCCGGGTGGGCGGGCGATTGGCGAGGGTAGGCCGGGGCTTCGGCGGGGGGCGTCACGGGTGGGCGGGCGGCGAGCGGGGCTGGGATCTCGCGGTGGGGGTGTTGCGGCGGACCATGACCTCGCCCGTGCGTCGCTGACGCGGTCCAGGCGGGGCGGGCGCGACGGCACGGGCCGACAGGGCGGGCACAAGGGTGCGGGCGCGAGGGTGCGTCGCTGACGCGATCCAGGCGGGGCGGGCGGGAGGGGGCGGGAGGGCGTGGGCGCGACGGGGGTGGGCGAGTGCGGGCGGGGTGGGCTTGGGTCGGGGGGTCGGGGGGTCGGAGGGTCGGAGGGTCGGAGGGTCGGAGGGTCGGAGGGGCGGAGGGGCGGAGGGGCGGAGGGTGGGTCGGTGGGTGGGAGGGGGCGTCCGGTCTGGGACTGTTGGTATGCCTCGGGAACGGTTCAACCGTTTCAGTAGACACTCAGAGAACTCCCAGTGCCCCACGTTACGATGGGCCGCTATCAGCCCCCTCTAGGAGTTTTCAATGGTTTTGGGTCGTATAGTCGCCGCTGTGGTGGCGGGCGCATTGGCCATGTGCGCCACCCCCACACAAGCGGCGACTACCAAGACGGTGCCCAAGAAGAAGGTGCCGTTCTGTCAGACGTACAAGTGCATCGCGTTGACGTTCGACGACGGGCCGGCCGCGTACACCGACAAGGTGCTGGCGACGCTGAAGAAGTACGGCGCGAAAGCGACGTTCTTCGTGATCGGCAACCGGGTGGCCAAACATCCGAAGCTGACGCAGCACATCGCCAAGGCAGGCATGGAGATCGGCAACCACACCTGGGATCACAAGTACCTCACCGAGTTGAACTACACGCAGGTCTACCAGGAGATCAAGAAGAGCCAGGCGCTCATCAAGAAGACGACGAAGCAGACGCCCAAGGTGTTCCGCGCGCCGGGCGGCCTCCGCAACGGCAACGTCGAGGCGATCAGCGCGAAGTTCAAGATGATCCAGGTGCCGGGGACCACTGCCACCCAGGATTACATCAAGGACTACCGGGACGTGAGCTTCCTCACCGACCGCGCGCTGGAGGTCGCCGAGCCCGGGGCGGTCGTGCTGATGCACGAAACCGTCAAGGAGACCGTGATCTCGTTGCCCACGGTCCTGAAGGAGCTCAAGGCCCAGGGCTACCACTTCGTCACGGTGTCGAAGCTGCTCGAGGGCCAGAAACTCATCCCGGGCCAGGTGTACCCAGAGATAGAGGATCCGGTGGAAGAGCCGTTCGGCGAAGAGCCGATGCAGGACGAATCGCCTGGATGAGCCGCCGGCCCAGACGTTGAGTCGGGGCCTCGACGAATCGGTACGTGAGCCGGCTCAACCCGAGGAGCAGGCTCACGTAGCCGACGGCCAGGGCGATCCGCGCCAGGAGCGGGAGGCTGCGCAGGTCGCCGGCGATCGCGTTCAGCAGGCGTAGCAGCGGGTGATGCAGCAGGTAGACCGAGTAGCTCACGGCGCCGAGCCACGCCAGGGCGGCCGGGATGCGCCGCCTCCGGCAGGCCATGCCGACCGCGAACGTGGTCCCGGCGAGCACCAGCGTCGTGATCCACACGCCGGGTTGGACCCACCACCAGCCTGCCTGGATCGACCAAACGGGGGCCAGCGCGACCAGCGCGGCCGCCGCCAGGATGGGCCAGAACCGCCCGGTCCCCTGCTCCCACCGGTAGATCGCGGTGCCGGTGAACATGACCGCGAGAATGGCGGCGCCGAACCACGGCACGAAGCTGCTGAAGACCAGCAGCACCAGCGCCATGACCCCGAGTGTGTACGCCGCCGGGGTGCCGAACCGGCGGGTGAGCAGGCAGGTCATGCCGATCGCGAAGAGCGCGCCGGAAACGATGGCGGGCCAGTGGCCGGGCAGCAGGGGCGAGTCCAATACGAGGCCGGCCGCTATCCCGATGAGCCCGAAGATCCCGGCGAACAGGCCGCTGCGCCGCTGCAACCCGGCCGTGAACAGCGCCGTCACCAGCAGGTAGAAGACCATCTCGTACGACAGGGTCCACATGGGGTCGGCCAGGGCGCCCACGTGGACGACGTCGAGCAGCATCGTCGCGTGCGCGGCGACCGTGGACAGGTGGCGTGGCACCTGCTCCCGGATGGGCACCCACAACGCCATCACGAGCACGGCCGCCGCGACGACGAGATAGAGGGGGTAGAGCCGGAACGCCCGGCTGATCCAGAACGCCTGCACGTCGCCGCGCCGCTCCAGCGATGCCGGGATGATGTAGCCGCTCACCAGGAAGAACACCAGCACGCCGTACATGCCGAGGTTGAACCAGTAGGGGCGGAGCGCCGGGAGCAACCATGGGAACATGTGCTCCCCCACGACCGCGAGGGCTCCGAGGCCGCGCAAGGCGTCAAGCCAGGCCAGCCGCTTTCCCGAGCCGGATCCGGATCCCGGAGCAGGCTGGGGGGCGTCCTGTCCAAAGGCGTGCGCTTGAGCGGCAATCACCTGCCCCAACCTACCCCGTAGGCCGTGGTCAACCCTCCGGAACCCCTACGTGGACAGGGGCGCGCGGAACGGCCTCAGCTCATTCCCATTCGATGGTGCCGGGAGGTTTGCTGGTGACGTCGATGGTGACGCGGTTGATTTCGCGGACCTCGTTGGTGATGCGGGTGGAGATCCTGGAGAGGACGTCGTAGGGGACCCGGGCCCAGTCGGCGGTCATGGCGTCTTCCGAGGTGACGGGGCGGAGGACGACCGGGTGGCCGTAGGTGCGGCCGTCGCCCTGGACGCCGACCGAGCGGACGTCGGCGAGGAGGACGACGGGGCACTGCCAGATCTCCCGGTCGAGGCCGGCCCGGGACATCTCCTCGCGGACGATGGCGTCGGCCTCCCTGAGGATGTCGAGGCGCTCCTTGGTGACTTCGCCGATGATGCGGATGCCGAGGCCGGGGCCGGGGAACGGCTGCCGCCAGACCATGGCCGCGGGCAGGCCGAGCTCTTCGCCCGCCCGGCGGACCTCGTCCTTGAAGAGCGTGCGCAGCGGCTCGACCAGCTGGAACTTGAGGTCGTCGGGAAGGCCGCCGACGTTGTGGTGGGACTTGATGTTGGCGGTGCCGGTGCCGCCGCCGGATTCGACCACGTCGGGATAGAGCGTGCCCTGGACGAGGAAGTCGACCGGGCCGTCGGCCATGATGGCGCGCTGCTCGTCTTCGAAGACGCGGATGAACTCGCGGCCGATGATCTTGCGCTTCTCCTCGGGGTCGGTGACCCCGGACAGGGCCTTGAGGAAGCGCTCGGCGGCGTCGACGACGCGCAGCCGCACGCCCGTGGCGGCGACGAAGTCCTGCTCGACCTGGGCGGCCTCGCCCTTGCGCAGCAGCCCGTGGTCGACGAAGACACAGGTCAGCCGGTCGCCGATGGCCCGCTGCACGAGCGCCCCGGCCACCGCGGAGTCGACCCCGCCGGACAGGGCGCAGATGGCCCGGCCGTCGCCGACCTGCTCGCGGACGGCCGCGACGGCCTCCTCGACGATGTTGAGCATGGTCCACGACGGGCGGCAGCCGGCCGCGTCGAGGAAGTGCTTGAGCACGGCCTGGCCGTGGGCCGAGTGCAGTACCTCGGGGTGGAACTGCACGCCGTACATGCCGCGGGAGGGGGACTCGAAGGCGGCGACGGGCGTGTCGGCGGTGGACGCGGTGACCGCGAAGCCTTCGGGGGCGGCGACGACCGAGTCGCCGTGTGACATCCACACCTGCTGCGCCGCGGGCAGCCCGGCGAACAGGGCCCCTTCGCGCAGCACGGTCAGCGGCGTGCCACCGAACTCCGACAGACCGGTTTTCGCCACCCGCCCGCCCAGCTCCCGTGCCATCACCTGGAACCCGTAGCAGATCCCGAACAGTGGCACACCGGCCTCGAACAGACCCGACGGGGCCCCCGGCGCCCCTTCGGCGTAAACAGACGAAGGGCCTCCGGACAGGATGATCGCCTTGGGCTTCTTGGCCAGCATCTGCTCGACCGGCATGCTCGAGGGCACGATCTCGGAGAAGACGTGGCACTCGCGCACCCGCCGCGCGATCAGCTGCGCATACTGCGCGCCGAAGTCGACGACAAGGACCGTGTCGAACTCAGACACCGGTGTGAACCCCCCAAGCGAATCGGAGGGTCCAGTCTATCGACCCCTCGTCACTTCAAGCGCAGCCGCTTCATGGTCTTCAGCAGCCCGGAGAGCGTGTCGGCGTACTTGTCGTACGTCATACCGAAGGCCGGTTCGAACCCGAGCCAGGAGGCCTGGCTGGAGACGGTCTGGACCTCGGTGTACTTGAGCAGGCCTTCGGCGCCGTGCCGTCGTCCCAGGCCGGACGCCTTCATGCCGCCCATGGGGGCGTCGTAGGAGGCGTAGGCCGAGCCGTACCCCTCGTTGATGTTCACGGTGCCGGCCTTGATGCGGGTGGCGACGGCGCGGGCGCGAGCCGGGTTCTTGGTCCAAACGGACGCGTTGAGGCCGTAGACGGTGTCGTTGGCCTTCTCCACGGCCTCGGCCACGTCCCGGAAGCGGTAGATCGCCACGACCGGGCCGAAGGTCTCGTCCTTGCACAGCGCCATGTCGTCGGTCACGCCGGTCAGGATCGTGGGCTCGTAGAACAGCGGGCCCACGTCGGGCCGCGCCTTGCCTCCGGTGACGACCGTGGCGCCCTTGGCCACGGCGTCGGCCACGTGCGCGGACACGGCGTCGAGCTGGCGCTGCGAGGTGAGCGAGCCCATCTGCACGTCCCACCCGAAGCCCGCGCCGAGCCGCATCCGGCCGACCTTGTCGGCGAACTTCTTGGTGAAGGCGTCGGCGATCGAGTCCTGGACGTACAGCCGCTCGATCGAGATGCACAGCTGACCGGCGTTGGTGAAGCAGGCGCGGATGGCGCCCTGGGCGCTGGCCTCGATGTCGGCGTCGTCGAGCACGATCATCGGGTTCTTGCCGCCGAGCTCGAGCGAGCATCCGATGAGTCGCTTGGCCGCCTCTTCGGCGATCTTCCGGCCGCCGCGGGTGGACCCGGTGAAGGCCACGTAGTCGGCGCCGTCGATCAGAGTGTCGCCGATGTCGGCCGGGTCGCCGAGCACGACCTGCCAGATGTCCTTCGGCATGCCGAGTTCGTGGAGGAGCGCGATCGTCCACAGGGTGGACAGCGCGGTCTGGGTGTCCGGCTTGTGCACGACGGCGTTTCCGGCCATCAGCGCGGGGACGACGTCGGTCACGCCGAGCGACAGCGGGTAGTTCCACGGTGAGATCAGCGCGACCGTGCCCTTGGGCTGGCGGAGCTCGACGGTCTTGGTCGCGAGCGGGAAGATGCCGGCCCGCCGCCGCGGCGCGAGGAGTCCGGGCGCGCGCCGGGAAAAATAAAGTACGCAGCCGGCCACGTCGAGAACTTCCTCGAACGCGTGCCGGCGGGCCTTCCCGGTCTCGGACTGGACGATGTCGAGGATCTCCGACCGGCGGTCGATGATCGCGTCGTGCAGCCTCAGGAATGGCTTGATCCGCTCCGTCGCCGGGAGTGCCGCCCAGGCCTCCTGTGCGGCCCTGGCCTTGGCATACGCCGTGCGTACGTCGTCCGGAGTGGAGATCGGCAGGTCGGCGAGATGCTCGCCGGTGAACGGCATCCGGATCTCCTGGGTCTTGCCCTCGGAGGTCACCAGGCCGGCCAAGCGCGCTACGTCCATACCCGAAGAATATTCCGCCAGGTAGGCCATTTGCTACCAGCCGGTAGACAACCATCCGGACACGGCGCTACCCGCTTTTCCCCAAAAGACGCCAAAATCCAGTTATGCACTCGCCACTGAGGACCGGCGATCCCACCACGTTGGGGGGGTACCACCTTCGAGCCCGAATCGGCGACGGCGGCCAGGGGGTCGTCTACCTCGGCGCGAGCGCGTCCGGAGAACAGGTCGCGATCAAGTGGCTCCGGCCGGACCTGGCCGGAGACGCTCAGGTCCAGGAGCGCTTTCTGCGCGAGGTAACGTCGGCGAAACGGGTCGCTCCCTTCTGCACCGCGCAGGTCATCGAGAGCGGGATCGACCAGGACCGTCCGTACATCGTCAGCGAATACATCGATGGGCCATCCCTCCAGCAACGGGTGATGGACACCGGGCCGATGGCGGGGTCGGCCCTGCACCGGCTCGCCGTGGGCACGGCCACCGCGCTCGCCGCCATCCACCAGGCGGGGATCATCCATCGAGACCTCAAGCCCGCCAACGTCATCATGGGCCCGGACGGGCCACGTGTGATCGACTTCGGCATCGCCAAGGCGCTCGACGCGTCGTCCACGCTGACGTCGCGTCCGGTCGGCACGCCCTCGTACATGTCGCCCGAGCAGATCATGGGGACCGCGGTCGGCCCGTCCACCGACATGTTCGCGTGGGCCTGCACGATCATCTACGCGGCCAACGGCCAGGCCCCCTTCGGAAGCGACACGCTGCCCGCCGTCATCAACCGCATCCTGAACGGGCAGGCCCAGCTGGGCAGCCTGTCCGGACCGCTCGCCGACGTCGTCAGGGCCTGCCTGGCCAAGGATCCCGCCACCCGGCCGACCGCCGAACAGGTGCTGCTGCGCCTGCTGAGCGGCCAGTCCGTGCCCGACCGGCCCGAGCAGGTCAACCACCGGCAGGAGCGGCCTGAGCCGGTCCTGGAGCAGGGCGCCGCGGTGGCCGCCGCGCCGCCGACGGCGCGCCGGTTCGACCCGAGCGTCCCGCCGCCACCCGGCGTCCGCCAGATCCCCTTCGGCCCGCCGATGGGCAACCAGGCGCCGCAGGGAGCCCAGCCACCGCAGGGAGGCCGGCCATCGGTAGCGGGCAACCAGGCCGCCTCGATGGGGCACCAGGCGCCGCCTCCGGGCGGGCTCACGCCGGCCACCTATCCCCCGCCGCTGCCGTCGGCCATGACCACCCGCATCGCGCCGGAACCACCGCCGTCCCGCCGGAACGGATGGACGGGGGCCATCGCCGCCGGCATCGCCGTGCTGCTCGTGGTGGCCGTGATCGTGATCCTGCGCACCCGTGACACGGGCGGCACGAGCGCCACCAGCCCGACCCCGTCGACGTCGGCGTCGAAGAAGCCGAGCCCCTCGCCGTCGCCCAGTCCGGTGATCCGGGAGGTCGCGCTGCCGGGCGTCAAGGCCACGCTGTACGAGAGCGCGTCGGACCCGTTGACCATCAACTACTACGAGGTCTGGGACGACGCCAAGAAGCTCTGGGTGAACTACCCGCGGGAGTCGCGGACCGGCGACTTCGTGAAGAGCACGAAGTACTGGCAGCAGTCGGTCTCGCCCGACGGCCTCACGGTCGCCGGCCGGACCAAGAAGTACACCACCGACGACTATCACGCGGTCGACCTGATCAACCGCCTGACCAAGGCCGTGCGCTCGGTCAAGACCGTGAAGAACCCGCTGACGTATGAGTATCCGGAGTGGACCCGCGACAGCGGCCGGCTGCTGCTGTCGATCCGCAAATCGGGCACGCCGACCTGGACGACCAGGGGGTTCATCGTGATCGACGTGGCGGCCGGCACCGCCTCGGTGCACGAGATCGATCAGAGCGACATCGCGGGCGGCCGGTTCTACTGGAACGGCGACGAGTCCGGCGTGGTCACACCGTTCGTCCGGAACAAGAAGAACGGCCTCCGGTTCTACAACCTCGACGGCAGCGAGCAGCGGGAGATGGAGGTCGGACAGACCTACAACGTGGCCTCGGGCCTGCTGTCCCCCTCTGGCGACCTGATCGTGACCAAGTGCCGCGACGACGAGAAGAAGACCTGCGTCTGGAACGCCTCCAGCGGCATCGAGGCGCTCCGGATCACCTCGGCCTGCACCAAGGTGCTGGGCTGGTGGGACGAGCAGCATCTGCTCTGCTGGGCCACCGACACGGCCAACGTCACCACGGTGTCGGTCGTCGACCTCCACGGCGTCATCACGAGGAAGGTCCTGGACACTACCCAATCCGACGACCTGGCGCCCTACTTCACGCGCAATCCGACATCATGAACACACCTCATGAACCCCCGCCCGGAAAGATCCGTGTCAAGGTGCATGAAGAACGTGGGCCGCGCAGCCTGGGCGTTGACCGCCTGTCTGCTGGTCGTGACAGGGTGCTCGGAGAGCCGTGCGAAGACGGCCCCCGCCGCGCCATCGCTGGAGCTTGACAGCAAGGTCAAACTGGTGGCCTACACGGGCTGCGACCAGATGCTGACCGATCTCCGCACAGCGGCGGCGAAGCACGTGACGGCGTGGGGCCTGTGGCCCATCGTGCCCGCGGCAATGAATCGGGAGGACGTGGCCGGAAAGAGCACGACCGACGTTCCCGACCATTCCACGACCAATGTGAACGAAGCAGGCGTGGACGAGCCCGATCTGGTCAAGACCGACGGGAAGCGGGTGATCACGTTCAGCCAGGGCGTGCTCCGGGTCGTGGACACCGCGACCCGGAAGGTCACCGGCTCGCTGCGGCTGGTGCCGAAGGCGCAGAGCTGGGCCCAGGCCGATCTGCTCATTTCCGGCGACCGAGCCCTTGTGCTGTTCCAGGGGGGCGGGATCGTTCCATTTGGCGCGGTCGCGAAGATGCCGGCCGGATACGACGGCCCCCAGTACGTGCTGGTCGACCTGGCCGGCACACCCAAGGTCATCTCCACGATGTCGGTGCGCGGCGCGTACGTCGACGCCCGGCAGGTCGGCTCGACCGTGCGGGTCGTGGTCCGCTCCGTGCCGGAGATCGCGTTCTCCTCCACGTGGAAGAACGAGAAGAAGGCGCTGAAGGCCAACCGCGAGACGATCATGGCCGCGCCCATCGAGGCCTGGCAGCCGCAGTACACCATCGACGGCGCTACCTCGCGCGTCGGCTGCGACCGGATCAGCCACCCGGACGCCTACACGGGCACGTCCCTGCTGACCGTCTACACCTTCGACCTGGCCGCCGGCTTCAACTCGGCCCCGCCGATCAGCGTGGCCGCCGACGGCGACACCGTCTACGGGACCGCCACCAGCCTTTACGTGACGAGCAACCCCTCCTGGTGGATCCAAGCCGACAAGGATCCCGAGACCACCGAGATCCACCGCTTCGACGTCAGCACCCCCGGCTCGCCGACCTACGTGGCCTCCGGCGAGGTCCCCGGGCGGCTGCTCAACCAATATTCACTGTCGGAGTACGAGGGCCACCTCCGCGTCGCCACGACCGGCCCCAAGGACAGCGGGGTGTACGTCCTCGACGCGGCGCGCCTCGCCCGGCTCGGCCAGGTCACCGGGCTGGGGCACGGCGAGCGCATCTACTCGGTCCGCTTCATCGGCTACGCCGGCTACGTCGTGTCCTTCCGCCAGGTCGACCCGCTCTACACGATCGACCTGCGCGACCCGGGCAAGCCCGCGGTCACCGGCGAACTCGAGCTGACCGGCTACTCGGCCTACCTGCACCCTTCCGGCGACGGCAGGCTGCTCGGCATCGGCCAGGAGGCCACCGCCAAGGGCCGCACGCTCGGCACGCAGGTCTCCCTGTTCGACGTGGCCGACCCGGCGCACCCCAAGATCCTGTCCCGCTACGTGAAACAGGACAGCACCACCGACGCCGAGTGGGACCCGCACGCGTTCCTCTATTGGCCGAAGTCGGGCCTCGCCATGGTGCCGCTGGTGACCTGGGGCAAGAACTGGTCCGAGCCGACGAAGGCGCTCGTGCTCCACGTGACCGACGACGCCATCACCGAGGTCGGCACGATCACGCACCCGTGGGTCGAGCCGCACGGCGAGTTCGCGCCGCCCGACCCCAGCATCAAGCGCTGCCTGATCATCGGCGACACCATGTGGACCGTCTCCGACCTCGGCCTCAGGGTCACCGACTCGGCCACGCTGGCGCAGAAGGCCTGGATCCCGTTCCACTGACGGATTCAGATGCGCTGGATGGCGGCGTCGGCCTCCAGGTCGGTGTCCATCGCCTGCGACAGCCGCTCCGCCTCGACCTTCCGGCCGAACTGCTCCACCTCGCGCTTGACCTGCTCGGCGTCCCAGCCCAGGGGGCCCGCCATCAGCTCGGCGGCCTCCTGGGCCACGGTCAGCCCCCGGTGGAAGGTCTCGATCGACACGTGCGTGCGCCGGCTCAGCGCGTCGTCCAGGTGCAGGGCGCCCTCATGCGTGGCCGCGTACACGATCTCGGCCCGCAGGTAGTCGTCGGCGCCCGTCAGCGGCCGCGCGAGCGAGCCGTCCCGCTCGATCAGGACCAGGACTTGGTCGATGACCGAGCCGTAGCGCTGCAGCAGGTGCTCGATCCGGGCCACGTGCAGGCCGGAGTTCTGGGCCAGGCGGTGCCGGGTGTTCCACAGGGCCTGGTAGCCCTCGGCGCCCACCAGCGGGACCCGGTCCGTGCATGACGGGGGCACGCGCTGGTCGAGCCCGTGCGCCACGGCGTCGACCGCGTCGGCGGCCATCACCCGGTACGTCGTGAACTTGCCGCCCGCGACCATCACGAGACCGGGCACCGGGTGCGCCACCACATGCTCGCGCGACAGCTTCGAGGTCTCCTCCGACTCCCCGGCCAGCAGCGGGCGCAGCCCCGCGTACACCCCTTCGACGTCGTCGTGCGTGAGCGGCACCGACAGCACCGCGTTGACGTGGTCGAGCACGTAGTCGATGTCGTGCCGGGACGCGGCCGGGTGCGCCTTGTCCAGATCCCAGCGGGTGTCGGTGGTGCCGATGATCCAGTGCCGTCCCCACGGGATCACGAACAGCACCGACTTCTCCGTACGCAGGATGATGCCGGTCAGCGAGTGGATGCGGTCGCGCGGGACGACCAGGTGGACGCCCTTGGAGGCGCGCACGTGGATCTGCCCGCGCCCGCCGACCAGCTCCTGGATGTCGTCGGTCCACACGCCGGTGGCGTTGACCACCTGCCGCGCCCGGACCTCGATCTCGGCGCCCGTCTCCAGGTCGAGGGCGCGCACCCCGGTCACCCGCTCCCCCTCGCGCAGGAAGCCGATCACCTCGGTCCGCGAGGTCACCTGCGCGCCGTAGGTGGCGGCCGTGCGCAGCATGGTCATCACATAACGCGCGTCGTCGACCTGGGCGTCCCAGTACTGCACGGCGCCGCTGAACGCCGACCGCCGAAGCGCCGGGGCCAGCCGGAGCGCCCTCTTGCGCGACAGGTGCCGGTGCCCGGGCACGCCCCGCGTGAAACCGAACGAGAACCCCAGCGAGTCGTAAAGCATGAGCCCGGCCCCCACATAGGGCCGCTCCCAGCCGGTGTGGGTCAGCGGGAACAGGAAGGGCACGGGCCGCACCAGATGCGGCGCTATCCGCTGCAGCAGCATCGACCGCTCCTGCAGTGCCTCCCTGACCAGGTCGAAGTTGAACTGCTCCAGGTAGCGCAGCCCGCCGTGGATCAGCTTGGACGACCGCGACGAGGTGCCCGAGGCGTAGTCGCGCGCCTCGAGCAGCGCCACGGAGAGACCCCGTGTCGCGGCGTCCAGCGCGACTCCCGCGCCGACCACGCCGCCGCCCACCACGACGACGTCGAACTCCTGTGATCCCATCTGTGCCATCGCGGCCGCACGCTCGGCTGGGCCGAGCGCCGCGGGCCCCATTCGCGCCGTCATAGGGCTCCCTTGGTACGGCTGTCGCCTCGTGTGTAGTCCTACCCGGAATTACCGGCCGGTAGCCGACGGTCCGCCATGTCTGCCGGGTCGGCCAACCACCAATGGTATGAAATACGCAGAATTCACATATTAGGGGGAGCCATGTCACATACCGAGACCGAGATCGCTTCTCAGCCGGAAACCTGGCGGACGGCCGCCACGCTGGCCGAGGCGGAGGAGTTCGCCCGGCAGCTGCCCCGGCCCGGCGAGCGGCTCGCGGTCGTCGGATGCGGCACGTCGTGGTTCATCGCCCAGGCGTACGCGGTGCTGCGCGAGCGGGCCGGGCACGGCGAGACCGACGCGTTCGCGGCGTCCGAGCTCCCGCTGGACCGCCCCTACGACCGGATCCTGGCCCTCACCCGCTCGGGCACCACGACCGAGGTCCTCGACCTGCTCCGCGCGACCCGCATTCCCAGCGTCGCCATCACCGCCACGCCGGGCACCCCGGTCGTGAAACTGGCCGGACGGGCCATCTCGCTCGACTTCGCCGACGAGACATCGGTCGTGCAGACCCGCTACGCCACCACCCAGCTCGCCCTGCTCCGCGCCCACCTCGGCGAGGATCTGAGCCAGGCCATCGCCGACGCCGAGGAGGCGCTGGCCGAGCCGTTGCCGGCCGAACTGCTCGACGCGGCCCAGTTCACCTTCCTCGGACGCGGCTGGACCTGCGGGATCGCCGCCGAGGCCGCGCTCAAGATGCGCGAGGCCTGCCGCGCCTGGACCGAGAGCTATCCCGCGATGGAATACCGGCACGGCCCCATCAGCATCGCCGGCCCGGGCCGGGTCACCTGGATGCTCGGCGGCGAGGTCCCCGACGGGCTGCCCGGCGAGGTCGAGCGGACCGGCGGCCACTGGCGCGCCACGACCAAGGACGCGCTGGCCGAGCTGATCACGGTCCAGCGGCTCGCGGTGGCCCGTGCCCAGGCCGCGGGACTCGACCCGGACCAGCCACTCCACCTCACGCGCTCGGTGATCCTCACGGAATGATTGGCCCATGAGCACCACTCTCTCCGACGCCCGGCTCGTCACCCCGGAAGGCGTACACGACGGCTGGCTGACCATCGAAGACGGCCGGATCACCCACATCGGGCGGGGCGCCGCGCCGGGAAACGGCGAGAGCCTGGGCGGCGGCACGCTCGTCCCCGGCTTCGTCGACATCCACACGCACGGCGGCGCCGGCGGCTCCTACCCGTCCGGAGACCCTGGGGCCGCGCGCCAGGGCGCCGAGTTCCACCTGAGCCATGGCACGACCACCAGCCTGGCCAGCCTGGTCACCGCGGGCCTTGACGACCTGGAGCGGGCCGCGGCGGCCCTCGCCGAGCTCTGTGACGACGGCGTGTTCGCGGGGATCCACTTCGAGGGTCCGTACATCTCCGCGGCCAGGTGCGGCGCGCACGACCCCGAACTGCTGCGCGAGCCGTCGCGGGCCGAGGTGGCGCGCCTGATCAAGGCGGGGCGCGGGCACGTCCGCATGCTGACGATCGCCGCCGAACTGCCGAACGCGCTCGACGTCATCCGCGATGTGACCGCCGAGGGCGTGGTCGCCGCCGTCGGGCACAGCGACGCCGACTACGACCAGACGCTCGCCGCCATCGAGGCGGGGGCCACCGTGGCCACCCACCTCTACAACGCGCTGCCGCCGCTCGGCCACCGCGCGCCCGGCCCGATCGCCGCCCTGCTCCAGGACGAGCGGGTCACGATCGAGCTGATCAACGACGGCGTGCACGTGCACCCGGCCATGCTCGGCCTGGCGATGACGGTCGCCGGCCCCGATCGGACCGCGCTGATCACCGACGCCATGGCCGCGACGGGGATGGGTGACGGTGCCTACCGCCTCGGCCCGATGGCCGTCAACGTCGAGCATGGCGTGGCCCGCCTCGCCGACTCCGGCGCGATCGCGGGCAGCACGCTGACCATGGACGTCGCGTTCAGGCGCACGGTCCAGGTGGTCGGCCGCTCGCTGACCGAGGCGGCGCGGATGGCCGGCCTGACCCCCGCGCGGGCGCTCGGCCTGAGCGCCGACATCGGCTCGATCTCCGTCGGCGCGTACGCGGACCTGGTCGTCCTCGACGACGACCTCCGGGTGACCCGGGTCATGAAGCGGGGGTCGTGGCGGTGAGCCGGACTACCGCTGCGTGGGCGCGACCACGACCTCGACCCGCTGGAACTCCTTGATGTCGGAGTAGCCCGACGTGGCCATGGTCCGCTTCAGCGCGCCCATCAGATTCATCGAGCCGTCGGCGAGCGAGGAGGGGCCGTGCAGGATCTCCGCGAGCGTGCCGATCTGGCCGAACTGGACGCGTTTGCCGCGCGGCAGATCGGGGTGATGGGCCTCCGAGCCCCAGTGGAAGCCACGGCCGGGTGCCTCGACGGCCCTGGCCAGCGGCGAGCCGACCATGACCGCGTCGGCGCCGCAGGCGATGGCCTTGGCGATGTCGCCGGAGGTGCCCATGCCGCCGTCGGCGATGACGTGCACGTAGCGCCCGCCCGACTCGTCCATGTAGTCGCGGCGGGCGGCGGCCACGTCGGAGATGGCCGTGGCCATGGGAACGGCCACGCCGAGCACCGTGCGCGTGGTGTGCGACGCGCCTCCGCCGAACCCGACCAGCACGCCGGCCGCGCCGGTGCGCATCAGGTGCAGCGCGGCCGTGTAGGTGGCACAGCCGCCCACGATCACCGGCACGTCGAGCTCGTAGATGAACTGCTTCAGGTTGAGCGGCTCGGCCCGGCCCGACACGTGCTCGGCCGAGACCGTCGTGCCGCGGATCACGAAGATGTCGACCCCGGCGTCGATGACGGCCTTGTGGTGCTGCACCGTGCGCTGCGGCGAGAGCCGCACGGCCGTGGTCACCCCGGCCTCGCGGATCTCCCCGATCCTCCGGCCGATCAGGTCGTCGCGGATGGGCGCCGCGTAGATCTCCTGCAGGCGCGCCGTCGCGGCCCGCTCGTCGAGCTCGGCCACCTCGGAAAGGAGCGGGGCCGGGTCGTCGAAACGGGTCCACAGTCCCTCGAGGTCGAGCACGGCGAGACCGCCGAGCCGCCCGATCTCGATCGCGGTGGCCGGGGACACGACACTGTCCATGGGGCTGACCACGACCGGCGAATCGAACCGGTAGGCGTCGATCTGCCAGGAGATGGAGACCTCTTCCGGGTCGCGCGTCCGGCGGGAGGGCACGATCCCGATCTCGTCAAGGGCATAACCGCGGCGCCCGGTTTTACCCCGGCCTATCTCCACCGTCGTCATGCCCGCAATCCTAACGGCGGCTGTAATTAGGGGCTTCCACCGTCATCTGGATGTCGTGCGGGTGGCTCTCCTTCAGCCCGGCAGCGGTGATCGGCATCAGCTCGCTCCGCTCGTGCATATCGGCGATGGTCCGGCACCCGGCGTACCACATGCCCTGGTGCAGGCCGCCGATCAGCTGGTAGGCGACGTTGGCGAGCGGGCCGCGGAAGGGCACCTGGCCCTCCACGCCCTCAGGAATGTACTTGTCCTCGGAGGTCACCGAGTCTTGGCCGTAGCGGTCCTTGCTGAAGGACGTGCCGCCGCGCTCCCGGTTGCGCACAGCACCGAGCGACCCCATGCCCCGATATGACTTGTACTGCTTGCCGTTTATGAAGATCAGCTCACCGGGCGACTCCTCGCAGCCGGCCAGCAGCGAGCCGAGCATGACCGTGTCGGCGCCCGCGGCGATGGCCTTGACGATGTCGCCCGAATACTGCAGGCCGCCGTCGCCGATCAGCGGCACCCCCGCCGGGCCGCATGCGAGCCCGGCCTCGTGAATGGCGGTGACCTGCGGCGCGCCGACCCCGGCCACCACTCGGGTGGTGCAGATCGAGCCCGGGCCCACGCCGACCTTGACGCCGTCGACACCGGCGTCGATCAGCAGCTGGGCCCCGGCGCGGGTGGCCACGTTTCCGCCGACCACGTCGACGTGGCTGTTGGCCTTGAGCTTGGCGACCATGTCGGCCACGCCGCGCGAGTGGCCGTGCGCGGTGTCCACGATGATCACGTCGACGCCCGCCTCGACCAGCGCGCGAGCACGCCCCTCGGCGTCGCCGGCCACGCCGATGGCGGCCCCGACCACCAGACGGCCGTCGGCGTCCTTGGTCGCGAGCGGATACTGCTCGCTCTTGGTGAAGTCTTTGACCGTGATGAGCCCGCGCAGCCTGCCCTGCCCGTCGACCAGCGGCAGCTTCTCGATCTTGTTCTGCTTGAGCAGCTGGAACGCGTCGTCCCTCGACACCCCGACCGGCGCGGTGATGAGCGGCATCGGGGTCATGACCTCGCGGACCGGCCGCGAGTCGTCGGTCTCGTAGCGCATGTCGCGGTTGGTGACGATGCCGACCAGCACGCCCTGCGCGTCGATGACCGGCACGCCGGAGATCCGGTAGGTGGCGCACAGCCGCTCGACGTCGGCGAGCGTGGCGTCGGGGAAGCACGTGACGGGGTTGGAGACCATGCCGGCCTCCGACCGTTTGACCAGGTCGGCCTGGTTGGCCTGATCCTCGATCGACAGATTGCGGTGCAGGATGCCGACGCCGCCCTGGCGGGCCATCGCGACCGCCATCCGCGCCTCGGTGACCGTGTCCATCGCGGCCGAGACCAGCGGGATGCGAAGCGAGATCCCGCGCGACAGGCGGGTCGTGGTGTCGGCGTCGCCCGGCTGAAGATCCGAATAAGCGGGCACGAGGAGCACGTCGTCGAACGTGAGTCCGGGCTCGGTGAACGTGGCCATCGTGCGCACCCCTCCTGCGACATCGGTTCCCTGCAGTTTAGGGGAGGTGCGAGGTTGCGGGAGGCGGTCCGGTGACCTAATGCGGCCAGAGCGACGTGGGGGGACCGCAGGGAGGTCCCCCCACGACGTTTTTCGGCGGGCGATTTCGACACCCCGCCCGCGCCGCGTTGCGACCGCGACACCTGGCATCGCCCCGGGTCCCCCTCCGCACCCGTGCAGTCATACTGCGATGCCGCGCATCACGGCCCTGGTCGCCAAAACGCGCTGGCTCCCTCACGGGCGTGGCGTCCGCCTTGCCGACTCTCGGTCAAGAGTGCGTCACGAAACGTTGGTAGGCAATGTGCGAACGTGCAACTGCACAAAGCTGCATCCTGGATATTGCGGTCCGGTCCAATTCCACGAGCGGACGGACAATCGCTGAATCGAGGGATATCCTCGCGGGACGTCATGGTGCGGAATCCGGGCCGGGCCGGGCGTCGTAGGCGAGGGATCGGCGGGTGACCAGAATTCTGGAGCGACCATGACTTCCCCAATGACGACCGCCCATCCGGGCAGGGATGGCGACCCGCTGCGTAAGCTCGGGCTGAGCCCTGCGCAGATGGCGGTCTACACGACCGTTCTACGGCTGCACCGGGCCACGTTGACCGAGATCGCCAGCGCCATGGACCTGCGTCCCGCAGAGGTGCTCGGGCCGGTCGACGCGCTCATCCGGATCGGCGCCGTCGACAACCAATCCGGCTGCTACCTGGCACGACACCCCGCGGCCGCGATCGGGCGGCTGGTCGCGCAGCGGCTCGACAAGCTGGCCGAGGAGAGCCGGCAGATCGACGAGGTGCTCACGGCCGTCGGTGGTCTCACCCACCACTACGACGCCGGCCGCGACTACCAGACGGCGCGGTTTCCCATCGAGCTGGTCAGCGGCGCCGACGAGCTCTACGAGAGCGTGGTCGGGCTGGCCGTGCACGCGCCGCCGGCCGATCTCGTCTCCGCCATCCCCGACACGCGCACGTGGAGCGATTTCATCCGCAAGTACGCCGACCCGTGGATCCAGGCGATGGAAGAAGGGCTGCTCATAGTACGTGTGGTCCTCCCGGTGGCCGCCCTTGACGTGCCCGGATTTTCGGACATCGCGACCCGGTTCGGCGCGGCCGGCGGCCAGATCCGCACCCTTGACACGGTGCCGAGCTGGTTCTTCGCGCTGGGCGACGACGCGGCCGGGATGCCCGCCGAGTGGGGCGGCTCGCTGGCCGAGGCCGCCTACAACTGCTATCTGGTCCGGGCGCCCATCGTGGTCGCGTCGCTGCGGACGCTCTTCGACGAGCTGTGGGGGCGGGCCGTGCCGATCACCAGCCGGCCTGGGTCCGTCCAGGTCCTCCGCCTGGCCTCGCAGGGCATGTCGGACGAGAGCATCGCTCGTCATCTCGGCATTTCGGTCAGGACCGTACGCGCCCGCTTCGCCGACGCCATGGTGGAGCTCGGGGCCCAGTCGCGGTTTCAGGCCGGGGCCGCGGCCGCGCGGCGGGGATGGCTATGAGGTTGGCTATAGAGAACCGGCTGAATAGGAGATCTAGGGGGCTATAGGGGTAAGTGTGGGAGCGTAGTGCCCCATCTGCACGCGCAATAAGGTGGGATCGTGCTGGAAGACGTACCCCGCGATCCGTTCGCGGATGATCCGAACGACCCGGCCACGGCGTTGGGAGCGCCCGACGACCCAGAGCCGCTGACCCTTGCCGAGCGCGACGAGGCGCTCACCGACCTCGCCGACGTCGAGGTCTTCCGGTCGCTGCTGGAGCCGCAAGGGGTGCTCGGACTGGTCCTCGACTGCCCCGAGTGCGGCGAGCAGCACTACTTCGACTGGGATCTGCTCCGCGGAAACCTGCGCCAGATGATCGACAACGGCCGGCCCCAGGTGCACGAGCCGGCCTACCAGCCCGACCCCGCCGACTACGTCAGCTGGGAGTACGCCAGGGGCTACGTGGACGGGGTGATAGACACCGAAGAGAGCCACTGACTGTCGACATCCTCGACCAGAGCGCTCAGTAGCCGCAGTGCGGGGTCTGTGGAACGGACCAATTCCCGGCGGCCCAGCGAGTCGAGGAGCACGTCGACATCGTCGTACGACCCCCTGACGCCCGTCGCACGACCCTTGATGATCACGCAATCGACTCCAGCTCCGCCATCTGCCGAAGCCTCGCCAGCGCCCGATGCTGGGCGACCCGAACAGCACCCGGTGTCATACCGAGTACATTACCTGTCTCCTCGGCCGAAAGGCCCGACACCACCCTCAGGATGAGCAGCTCCCGCTGCGTCTCGGGCAGCCGCGACAGCAGCCGCCTGGCATGCTCGGCCTCGATGTAGCGGACCACGGTCTCCTCCGGACCAGGCCCTTCGTCCGGCCCGTCCGGCAGATCCTGCGTCGGCACGGCCGACCTCACCGAGCTCCGCAGGGCGTCCGCCACCTTGTGGGAGGCGATCCCGAACACGAACGACGCGAACGGCCGCCCCATGTCGCGATAGCGCGGCAGCGCCGACAGGACCGCGATGCACACTTCCTGGGCCACGTCGTCGGCGATGTGATAGTGACCGGAAACCCGCCCCAGCCGCGCCCTGCAATAACGGACCACCATTGGACGGAGCTGTCCGAGGAGGGTTTCGATCGCGCCCCGATCCCCCTGCACGGCCAGACTCGTCAGATCCCTGAGGTCGGACTCGTCCGACCGTCCTGCAGGGGTCATGACAATCTTGGGCCCAGTCGCAAGCCTTACCCCAGTTGCGGCGTCGGCGACGCATCCCTCGGTCACGTTAGGCATGATGCCCGCCGCGATCGTGCATGTCGTCATGGTTCTCGGCTACGGATTGGTCACATTGACGAGACGATAACCATCGGTAATCGGATGAACACCGCTTCCGTTTGGTATTTCCGCGGAAAGCTCCATTTCAGGGGGTATTTATGACGCCCTTATATGCGACACGGCCCCCGCTCGTAAGCGAGGGCCGTGACGATTGCCGCGGAAGTGCTTAGTGGCCGTGCCCGTGGCCGTGGCCGTGCCCGCCGGAGGCGGGGGCCTCCTCCTCGGGCTTCTCCACCACGAGCGCCTCGGTCGTGAGCAGCATGCCGGCGATGGACGCGGCATTCTGCACGGCCGAGCGGGTGACCTTGACGGGGTCGATGACGCCCTGGGCGACCAGGTCGCCGTACTCACCGGTGGCCGCGTTGAGGCCGTGACCCGCGGGCATTTCGGTGACCTTGGAGGTCACGACATAACCCTCGTGGCCGGCGTTCTCGGCGATCCAGCGGGCCGGCTCGAACAGCGCCTTGCGCACGACCGAGACACCGGTCGCCTCGTCGCCGGTCAGGCCCAGGTCGTCGAGGCCCTTGGCGACGTGGATGAGCGCCGAGCCGCCGCCGGAGACGATGCCCTCCTCGATCGCGGCGCGGGTGGCCGAGATCGCGTCCTCCAGGCGGTGCTTCTTCTCCTTCAGCTCGACCTCGGTGGCCGCGCCGACCTTGAGCACGCACACGCCGCCGGCCAGCTTGGCCAGCCGCTCCTGGAGCTTCTCACGGTCCCAGTCGGAGTCCGACTGCTCGATCGCGAGCTTGATCTCCTTGACCCGATCTTCGATGGCGGAGGCGTCGCCCGCGCCGTCGACGACGGTGGTGGTGTCCTTGGTGATCACGATGCGGCGGGCCGTGCCGAGCACCTCGAGGCCGACGTGCTCCAGCTTGAGGCCGATCTCCTCGCTGATCACCTGGCCGCCGGTCAGGATCGCGATGTCCTGCAGCATGGCCTTGCGGCGGTCGCCGAAGCCCGGCGCCTTGACCGCGACCGAGGTGAACGTGCCGCGGATCTTGTTGGTGACCATGACGGCCAGGGCCTCGCCCTCGACGTCTTCGGCGATCACCAGCAGCTGGCGCTTGGTCTGCGCGACCTTCTCCAGCAGCGGCAGGAAGTCGGCGATGGAGGCGATCTTCGCCTGGTGGATCAGGATGTAGGGGTCCTCGAGGACGGCCTCCATCCGCTCCGGGTCGGTCACGAAGTAACCGGACAGGTAGCCCTTGTCGAACTGCAGGCCCTCGGTGAACTCGAGCTCGAGGCCCATCGCGTTGGACTCCTCGACGGTGATCACACCGTCTTTGCCCACCTTGTCGAAGGCCTCGGCGATCAGCTCGCCGATCTTGGAGTCCTGCGCGGAGATGGTCGCGACGTTCGCGATCTCCTTCTTGTCCTCGACGGGGCGCGCCGTGTCGAGCAGCTTCTCACTGACGATCTTGGCGGCCAGGTCGATGCCGCGCTTGAGCGCCAGCGGCTGGGCGCCGGCGGCGACGTTGCGCAGACCCTCGCGGACCATGGCCTGGGCCAGGACGGTCGCGGTGGTGGTGCCGTCACCGGCGACGTCGTTGGTCTTGGTCGCCACTTCCTTGGCCAGCTGAGCGCCGAGGTTCTCATAGGGCTGCTCGAGCTCGACCTCACGGGCGATGGTGACGCCGTCGTTGGTGATCGTCGGCGCACCGAACTTCTTGTCGATGACCACATTGCGGCCGCGCGGGCCGAGGGTCACCTTGACTGCGTCGGCGAGGGCGTTAACGCCGCGCTCGAGAGCGCGCCGTGCATCCTCGTCGAACTCCAGGATCTTCGCCATTCCAAGTCCTCTCCAGGCGTCGAAAGCCCCGGACGTGGTCACGTCCGGGGCTCGACACGGCTACTTCTCGACGATCGCGAGCACGTCACGGGCCGAGAGCACCAGGTACTCCTCGCCGCCGTACTTGACCTCGGTGCCGCCGTACTTGCTGTAGAGGACGACGTCGCCCTCGTTGACGTCGAGCGGAACGCGCTTCGTGCCGGACTCGTCCCAGTTGCCGGGACCCACAGCGAGCACACGGCCCTCCTGCGGCTTCTCCTTGGCGGTGTCCGGGATGACCAGACCGGAAGCGGTGGTCTGCTCGGCTTCAAGCGGCTGGACCACGATGCGGTCACCAAGCGGCTTAACGGGAACCTTAGTGGCGGTCGTCACGATCGGACCTCCCCTTCAGATTGCGATGAATGAGCTGAAGAGGCGACCAGCGGCCTGCCGTCGCGGGTGTCAGACCTGTCTCGTCGCGTATTTCTGGCACTCTCGATAGGCGAGTGCCAAAACGAAACAGTATGCAAGCGGGCCGTGGCAGTCAACACGAACCACGATCACCCGAAGGTCGCCTCAGAAGCGCTGGTCACGGCGGCGGCACCGGCTACCGTCTGAGGGTGGCCCTCGACGACCTCGACGCGTTCCGCGCGTTGCTGACCCCATTGGGGCGCCAGGCGCTCGCCGAGGCGGCAGAGGTGATCGGAAACGACCCGGTCGCGGCCGCCACCCGCCTCAGGAAGACCTACGACGCCGCGCTCACTTCGGCCGCGCTCACCCAGGCGGGCCTCCGGGCGCGGGCGCGGGAGAAATTCGGCGCCGACGCCGAGGTGATGTATTTCACACCACACGGCCTGGAGCAGTCCACGCGCGCCGAGGTGGCCGCCCATCGCGCCGCGCGGCTCGCGGCCCTCCGGCCGGGCGAGGTGAGCGTCGCCGACGCGTGCTGCGGGATCGGCGGCGACCTGATCGCGCTGGCCCGGGCCGGGTGCCGGGTGGACGCCGTGGATCTCGACCCGCTCACAGCGGCCGTGGCCGCCGCCAACGCCGCCGCGCTCGGGCTGTCGCCCCAGGCCTCCGTCCGTACGGCGGACGCCGCCACGCTCGATCCTGCCGCCTATGACGTGCTGTTCGCCGACCCGGCCCGGCGGTCGGGGCGCGGGCGCACGTTCGACCCGGAGGCGTATCAGCCACCGTGGCCCGTGGTGCTGGCGATGATCGGCCGGGCCAAGGCGGCCTGCCTCAAGGTCGCGCCCGGCATCCCGTACGAGTTCATTCCCCAGGAGGCGGAGGCCGAGTGGGTCTCCTTCCGCGGGGAGGTCAAGGAGGCCGTCCTCTGGATGACCGAGGACCGGCGGATCACGCGCCGGGCCACGCTCCTGCCGTACGGCGAGACCTTGACGGCCACCGGCGCGCAGGCGGAGACCGGGCCGGTCGGCCGATATCTGTACGAGCCCGACGGGGCCGCCGTACGCGCCCATCTCGTCGGGGAGGTCGCCGAGATGATCGGCGGCCGGCTGATCGACCCTCAGATCGCCTATCTCACCGGCGACGACCCGATCGAGACGCCGTGGGCCTCCTGCCACGAGGTGACCGAGGTCATGCCGTTCTCGCTGAAGAGGCTGCGCGCGGCGCTCCGCGACCGCCGGGTCGGCACCCTCACGATCAAGAAACGCGGCTCGGCCGTCGATGTCGAGCGCCTGCGCAAGGACCTGCGCCTGTCCGGCGGCAACGCCGCCACGGTGGTCCTCACCCGCGTCGGCGACCGGCCGATCGCCATCCTCTGCGGTTAAAGCAGGGCATTAACGGGGGAACCGCGATCTTTCAAAGTCCCCGCCTATAGCACTGTGACGAAGGGCTACCCTCTCGTGACAGTGCGTGTCCGCGCCCGACATTCCCAAAGGAGCCCCCGTGGACCACTCCAACCACACCCTCCTCCAGGCGGGCAGCCAGACCGCCATCTCCGACCGGATGCGCGAGCTGCTGGCACGCGCCGCGCAGGACCACGTCTATGAGCAGCGCACCCAGGGCGCGGTGCTCGACGAGATCCGCCAACGGCTCGAAGGCATGGAATGGCTGCTGCGTGAGGTGCGCGAGCGCGAGCTCGGCGGCCTCGGCGGCGTGCTCGAGTCGGTCAGCGGCCGCATCGACGACTTCACGGTCCGCCCGCCCGGCTGGGCCGAAGGCCTGGCCCAGCACGTCGAGCTCGTGCGCGACCATGTCGACGCGGTCGCCGACCGGGTCGGGGGCGTGGGCGACCGCGTCGAGCACGTCACGAGCCAGGTCACCCCGCTCGGCGAGCTGCCGAGCCTGTGGGCCGACGTCGGCACCGTGGGCGAGAGCGTCGACGAGGCCCTGGCCCGCCTCCAGGCGGTCCTGGAGGCGGGCCAGGCCACCACCGAGCGGATGAGCGAGTTCGCACGCCGGCTGGGGCAGCTGCAGGCCAGCATGGAGGCCGCGGCGGCCCGCTTCACCCGGCTCGACAAGGCCGTCGCCGAGCTGGCCGCGCAGAACGAGCGGCTGGAAGGCGGCGTCACCGCCCTCGCCGAGTGCGTCGGCGACACGGTCGGGTCGGCGGCCGACCGCATGGTCGCGGCCATCGACCAGATGCAGCTGTCGATGGCCACGCGCCTGACCGAGGTCGACGCCCGCCTGACGGCCATCGAGACGGCCCAGCAGGGTGTCACGGCGCGTGTCGAGCAGTCCGAGACAGTCGTCGCGAAGACGGTCGAGCGCCGGGCCGGCGAGGTGGAGTCCCTGGTGCGCGGCGTCGCCGCCCGGCTCGACCGGATCGACGGCCGCATCGAGACGGCCGACACCTGCCTCGCCGACGTCGACACCCGGCTGACCGGGACCGAGTCCCAGCTCACCGCCTTCGCCGACCGGATGACCGTGCTCGACGCCGGCGTGAGCGCGGCCGAGGGCCGGCTCGCGACCCGCCTCGACCAGGTGGCCGAGCGCCTCGACACGGTCGACGACCAGGTGGAGGCGGTCAGCCAGCGGGTCGGGCAGCTGCCGGCCACGCTGGAGATCGCCGAGCTGCACAGGACGGTGGCGGGCATCAGCGACCTGCACCGCGAGGTCGCCGGCGTGGGCGACCTGCACAAGCAGGCCGAGGCCGATCAGACGACCCGGTTCGACGCGCTCGACGTCCGCCTGGCCGAGGCCGCCGCGGCCCTCACGCCGCTTCTGGAGGCCGTCACGGCCCGCCCCGACCACGGCCAGCTGGCCGCCACGCTCGACGAGCGGCTGGACGAGAAGCTCGCCGAGGCCGTGACGCCCGCCCACAGCGAGATGACGCGCCGCCTCGGCGCGCTGGAGGAGACCATGCTCGCGCTGGCCGAGGCCCTGCTGCGCCCCACCCGGAACGCCAAGGACTAGGGAAGTGCCCGCCGCTCAGCCCGTCAGCGCCACCGTGGTGATGGGCAGCGACGAGTCGGCGGGGATGTCGAGCGATGACGGGGTCGCGCCGGCGGCGAGCAGACTGCTCCCGAGCGCGGCGACCATGGCCCCGTTGTCGGTGCACAGCCCGGGCCGCGGCACCCGCAGCCGGACTCCCGCGGCCGCGCAGCGCTCGGCGGCCAGGGCCCGCAGCCGCGAGTTGGCCGCCACGCCGCCGCCGATCAGCAGATCCTCCACGCCGTGCTCGGCGCAGGCCTGCAGCGCCTTGCGGGTGAGCACGTCGACGACCGCCTCCTGGAAGGACGCGGCCACGTCAGGCACCGAGACCTGCGGATTGGCCTCGACATAGCGGGCCACCGCGGTCTTGAGCCCGGAGAACGAGAAATCAAGCGTCCCGTCGTCGACCTTGCCGCGCGGGAACCCGATCGCCGTTTCCGAACCCTCGCGGGCCGCCCGGTCGATGTGCGGCCCGCCGGGGAACGGCAACCCGAGGACGCGCGCCACCTTGTCGAACGCCTCGCCGGCCGCGTCGTCGACGGTCGAGCCGAGCGAGACGACCTCTCTGGCCACATCCGGCACCAGCAGCAGCGACGAGTGCCCGCCCGAGACCAGCAGCGCGATCGCCGGCCGCGGCAGCGGCCCGTGCTCGAGCTGGTCGACCGCGACGTGGGCGGCGAGATGGTTCACGCCGTACAACGGCACGCCGAGACCCATCGCGTACGCCTTGGCGGCGGCCACGCCCACGAGCAGGGCGCCGGCCAGGCCCGGACCGGCGGTCACGGCGACCGCGTCGACGTCCTTCCACGAGAGCCCGGCCTTGGACAGCGCGCTCTCCACGGTCGGCGTCATCGCCTCCAGGTGGGCGCGCGAGGCGACCTCGGGCACCACGCCGCCGAAGCGGGCGTGCTCGTCCATGCTGGAGGCGATCGTGTCGGCCAGCAGGGTGTGCCCGCGGACCAGCCCCACGCCGGTCTCGTCGCAGGACGTCTCGATGCCCAGCACGATCGGCTGCTCAGCCCTGCTCATCGCTCTTCCTCACCATCGTCACGGCGTCGGTGCCGTCTTCGTAGTAGGCCCGGCGGACGCCGATCCGCTCGAAGCCGAACTTCGCGTACATGGCCTGCGCCGCCGGATTGTCGGCGCGGACCTCGAGGAACACCGCCGAGGCCCCCCGGCGGACGGCCTCGGCCAGCAGACTTTCCAGCAGGAGCGTGCCGATCCCTGATCGGCGGTGCTCCGCGAGCACGGCGATCGTCTGCACGTCGGCCTGATCCCCCGCCGCGGCCAGGCCGGCGTAGCCGACGATCTCGCCGTCGGCCACCGCGACCACGTAGTGCCGCGTGCGCGGCTGATCGCGGAGCTCGCCGCGCATCATGCCCTCGGTCCACGCGTCCGCGGGGAAGGTGGCCCGCTCGAGGGCCATGACCGCGGACAGATCCTCTTTGGTCATCTGGCGGAGCAGGACGCTCACGCCGTCACCCTCTTGGGCGCTCCCGGCACCTGGGCGTCCGGGCGGCGCAGATAGATCGGCCGGGCCGGGCCGAGGACGGCCAGGTCACGCGCCTTGTCGGGCGAGTCGATCCGGCCCTCGGGCACCTTGGCGAGCGCCAGGGCCTCTTCGGGGGTCAGCTCGGCCAGCCGCTCGGCCGCGATGGCCGCGAGCGCCCCCGCCGGCGGATAGGCCTCGGGGCCGAGGCCGTAGAGCGCCGCGCCCGCGCCGATGACGGGAAGACCCGCGGGCAGGTCGTGCGGCTTGTCTACGTGGGGGCCGTCGAGGCGGGTCCGGGGGCCGGCGTAGCGCGCCCAGAAGACCTCCTTGCGGCGCGCGTCGGTCGCCACCAGGAACTCCCCTCGCTCCTCCACGGCGTAGGCGAGCGCGTCGAGCGTGCACACGCCGTACGCGGGAACGCCGAGCGTGGTGGCGAGCGCCTGCGCGGTCATCAGCCCGACCCGGAGGCCGGTGTAAGGACCCGGGCCGGAGCCGGCCACGACGGCCGTGACGTCGCCGAGCACGGCGCCGCTGTCGCGGAGCACGGCCTCGATGGACGGCGCGAGCAGCTCGCCGTGTCTTCGGGCGTCGATCGTCGTGGTCTCGGCGAGAACCCTCTCGCCGTCGTGCAGCGCAGCCGTTACGGCCGGGGTCGCCGTGTCGAAAGCCAGAACCAGCACGGAGAACAAGCCTAGTGCCGCGACCGGCCAGGTTTGCCGCGAAGCAGCGGTGTCGCGACGCTCGGTCACGTCACGAGGGACGCGTACACGATGACGTTGTCCACGTACTCGTGGTGAGTCCAGTCGAAGGCCCCGCCGCAGGTGATCAGGCGCAGGCCCTGCCCCTCATAGACCCGGTCGGAGGGAAAGCGGTTCTTCGGCACCTTCTCCACCGAGTCCACCTCGTACTGCGCGGTCTTCCCATCGCTGCGCAGCACTTTGACGATCTCGCCGGGGCGCATGTCGCGCAGCTTGTAGAACACGGCAGGAGCGGACTTGGTGTCCACGTGCCCGATGATCACCGAGGCGCCGGAGTCCCCAGGGACGGCGCTCCCGGTGTACCAACCGGCGGTCGACGGCTTGTCGAACGGCGGCAGCTCCACGTCGCCGTTGGCCGCAAGCCCGAGCTTCATCAGCGGCGCCTTCAGCGACAGCGCGGGAATGTCGATCCGCTTGGGCACCACCGTGGACGCGGCAGGCGTCGAGGCCAGCTGCTGGCGTCCCATCGCGGCAAGGATGAGCCCCGTGGCCACCGCCGCCAGGACCCAGCCCCCCCTCGCCATCGTCAGGCCGCCGTCAGCGCTGTGTCACGACGAACGCCGGCGTGCCACGCCGACACCGACACCGAGGGCCGCGAGCAGTGCGATGACGGTCACGCCGGTGGGCAGCCCGGAGTCGTCCTGCGGGCCGCCTGCCGCCGTGCCGCCGCCGCCCGCGTGGATGGCGCCGGTCGGGTGGCTCGTGCTGGTGCTCGTGGCCGTACGCGTCGGGGTCGCCACCGCCGGGAGCACCCGCAGGGAGGCGCTGCCGATGTCGTTGGTCGCCTCACAGCGGATCTCGACCTTGTAGCCGCCGGGCTTGGCGTCGGCGCGGAGAATCGCGGTGCCCCTGACCTCAGGGACCGACACGAGCGGCGTGGCGATCGGGGTCGGCGCCGCGGAAGGCGACGGCGGTACGAGCGTGACGAGCCCTGTGAACGCTGAAGAATGGGCGGTCGCGCGGTATTCGGTGCCGGTCTGGGGCTGCGGGCAGAACGCGCGCAGATGCACGTTCTTGGAGGATCCGCCGACGATGCGGGTCGGCTCGACGATGACCCGGATGTCCTGCCGGGGTGGAATCGAGATCACTGGTGTGGTCGTGGGCGCGCTCGGAGTCGTGCTGGGCGAACTGGACGCCTCCGAAGCGGAGCATCCCACGACGCCGAGTAACAGCAAGCCTGCCGACGCCAACCCGAAGCCTGTGCGCATGCACCCTCCCACCACACACCATGTACCCAGAAAATCTAGGCCAATCCATGGCAAAGATCGGTTTAACCACGCCGTAGGTCAAGAAAAGTGAGAGAACCGGCCTAGGTCGTCCTTGATGGTGATTTCTCGGGTTTCGTCGTCCCGGCGGGCGATGAGGATCTCCACGTGGTGGTCGGAAAGGCCTTCCACCAGGCCTTCCCCCCATTCCACGACCGTCACCGAGTCGCCCAGAGACGCGTCGAGGTCGAGATCGTCGACCTCGAGCGAGCCGCCCAGCCGATAGGCGTCGACGTGGACAAGCGGGGGGCCGTCTCCCAATGAGGGATGGACACGGGAAATCACGAAAGTGGGCGAGGTGATCGGCCCGCGGACCTTGAGGCCTTCGCCGATCCCCTGGACCAGGGTGGTCTTTCCCGCGCCCAGGGGCCCGGTCAACACGACGAGGTCTCCGGCGCGCAACAACCCGGCGATCTTCGCGCCGAGCGCCCTGGTCTCCTCCGCGGTGCTAACGATCACGTTTGGCTCGCTTGATCAGATCATGCAGGGCGTCGTTGACGTCGCCCGGGCTCTCCAGTAGGACCAGATGCGAGGCTTCCGGCACCACCGTCAGCTTGGCGGTCGGCACGGCCGCCGCGATCGCCTTGCTGTGCTCGGGCGGGGTCAGCCAGTCGTCCTCACCGACGATGATCGACGTGGGGACCGAGTTGAGCACGTCGAGCGCGGTCAGCTTGTCGTGCGACATCAGCGCCGGATAGAAGTCGGCGATCACGTCGAACGAGGTCGAGCGGATCATCGACTCCACGAAGTCGACCAGGGTCGGGCTGACGTTGCGCGCGTCGCCGAAGCCGAGATAGCGGGTGATCAGGAAGGCCACGTCGCTGCCGGCCTGCCGGCCGCGGTCGATCAGCGCGGCCCGCTTGCGCATCACCGAGACCGCGCCCGGCACGGCCTTGTGCACGACCTTCGACACCAGGGCCGGCAGGCCCAGGGTCACCTCGGCCAGCTTGCCCGCCGAGGTCGCGATCAGCGACACGCCCCTGACCTTGTCGCCGAACAGCTCGGGATGGCGCTCGGCCAGCGCCATGATCGTCATGCCGCCCATCGAGTGGCCGACCAGCACGCACGGCCCGGGCACCAGCTCGTCGAGCACCTGGGCGAGATCCTCGCCGAGACGGTCGATCGTGCAGTCCTCCGACCGCTCGGACTGGCCGTGGCTGCGCTGATCCCACAGCACGATGCGGTGGTTGGCGCGCAGGTCGAGCCATTGGTAGTGCCATGACTCGGAGTTGAGACAGTAGCCGTGGCACAGCACGACCGTCAGGCCGTCCTTGGGCCCGTCGACCTGGGCTTCCAGCCGTACGCCGTCGGAGGCGGTGAGCGTCACCGAACGGCCGTGCAGCTCTCCGAACGGCTCATCGGCCTCCGGGTCGGGCCGGAGCCGGATGCGGCCCACGGCGAGCCGCTTGGCCAGCGCCGCGGCCGCCACGCCCGCCGAGGCGGCGCCGACGACCGCCCCCGCGATGCCGACCTTCTGGCGTGTCGTCCTCATGTGTTCACCCCTGAGTACACGCGCGGCACGCGCGCCCCGATCCTCGTCACGATCTCATACGTGATCGTCCCGAGGGAATCCGCCCATTCCTGACAGGTTGGCTCGCCGTCGTCGCCCGGCCCGAACAGCACGACCTCGTCGCCGACCTGGACCTCCGTGTCGCCGACGTCGACCATGAACTGATCCATGCAGACCCGGCCGGCGATCCGGTGGCGGGCGCCGCCCACCAGGACCTCGGCCAGGTTGGTCGCGTGGCGCAGGATCCCGTCGGCGTATCCCAGCGGGACCAGGCCCAGCGTGGTCTCTCGCGGCGTGACGTAGAGGTGGCCGTAGGACACGCCGGAGCCGGCCGGCACCCGCTTGGCGATCGCGAGCCGGGCCGTGAGCGTCATGGCCGGGCGGAGGCCGAAGTCGCCCAGCTGAGGGATGGGACTGAGGCCATAGACGGCGATCCCCGGGCGGACCATGTCATATGCCACCTCGGGCAGGCTCAGGGTGGCCGCCGAGTTCGACAGGTGCCGGATGGCGCCCCGGACGCCGGCCTTCTCGGCCACCTGCACGGCGTCGGCGAACGCCGCCTGCTGCGCCGCGATCGACGGATGCCCCGGCTCGTCGGCGCAGGCGAAATGCGACCACAGGCCGGCCACCCGGATCAGGCCCTCGGCCTGCCTCGCCAGGGCCAGGTCGACCAGGTCGGGCCACTCGGCGGCGGTCGCGCCACCGCGGGACATGCCGGTGTCGGCCTTGAGGTGGACGCCGACGGTCCGCCCGGTGCGGGCCGCGGCCGCGGCGATCTCCTCCAGCACCCAGGCGGCCCCGGCGGACAGCTCGATCCCCTGCTCGGCGGCCTCGTCGAGCGGCTCACCGGGCGTGATGACCCAGGCGAGCACGGGCACGTCGATCCCGGCCGCGCGGAGGGCCAGCGCCTCGCGGACGAAGGCCGTGCCGAGCCTGGTCGCGCCGCCCCGCAGGGCCGCCTGCGCGGCCTCGGCCATGCCGTGCCCATAGCCGTCGGCCTTGACGGTCGCCATCAGCTCGGCGCCGCGCGCGTGCTCGCGCAGCACGGCGACGTTGTGCTGGATGGCGGCCAGGTCGACCCTGGCCTCGGCAGGGGTGGCCGGCCGCACCTGCGGGTCCGCCAGCGGGAAGCTCATGCTCCCAGTTTGTCAGCTCAGCGCAGCGGCCGGGCCGCCTCCTGGCTACCCAGCGTTCTGATCGCGTCCGGAAGCGTGAGCGCCACGTCCAGGGCGGCGATCGGCGCGGAGTCCGACGCCAGCCGCCCGGCCGCGCCGTGCAGGTAGGCCGCGGCCGACACCGCGTCGTAGCCGCTCAGGCCGCCCGCGAGCAGCGCGCCGGCGATTCCGGACAGCACGTCGCCGGTGCCGCCCGTGGCCAGCCACGGCGTGCCGGTCGCGTTGATCCTGACCGGGCGCTCCTGCTCGGCGATGAGCGTGGTCGAACCTTTTAGCAGGACCGTCACACCGAGCTCAGCCGCGGCATGCCGCACATGCTCCAGCCGCGCCGCCTCGATCCGGGCGCGCGGCACGCCGATCAGCCGGGACAGCTCTCCGGCGTGCGGGGTGAGCACGGTGGGCGCGCTCCGGCGCAGCAGCGCGAGGTCGGACGCGACCGCGGTGAGGCCGTCGGCGTCGACAAGCACGGGCAGGTCGGTGGCGAGCACCTCGCCGACCAGGTCGCGCGCCTCGGGTCCGGTGCCGAGGCCCGGGCCGATCACCCAGGCCTGCACCCGGCCGACGTCGTCGAGCTTGCCGAGGATCGTGGTGATCGCTTCCGGCCATCGCGCGCGCACCTGTTCGACTGCCACGGGCGGGCCGGCGTAGCGGACCATTCCCGCTCCGGCGCGCACGGCCCCGCCCACGGAGAGGACGGCCGCGCCCGTGAAGGTGTCGCTGCCGGCCACGACGCCGATCACGCCGCGCCGGTATTTGTCCGACTCGGCGGACGGCTTCGGCAGCAGGTCGGCCACATCGGAGGCGGTCAGCGCGACCGTGTCGGGCTCGGGCAGGTAGGGGCCGAGCCCGATGTCCACAAGTTCGACCACGCCCGCGTGCTCGGCGCCCGGGTCGACAAGAAGCCCGTTCTTGTAGGCCCCGAACGTCACCGTGACCGTGGCCTTCACGGCACTGCCGTCCACGCGGCCCGTGGCGGCGTCCACGCCGCTCGGCACGTCGACCGCGACGACCAGCCCCGGCGCGTCGTCCACAAGCCGTGCCAGCGTCCCGTACGGCTCGCGCAGCGCCCCCGACCCGCCGATCCCGACGAGCCCGTCGACGACGAGGTCGGCCGTAGCGATGGCGCGGTCGTCGCCCACCCGCCCACCGGCCATCCGGAGGGCGTCCAGGCCACCCTGATGTGTGTGGGATCCGGCGAGCACGGCCTCGACCCGGGCGCCCCGGCGGGCCAGCCGGGCCCCGGCGTAGAGCGCGTCGCCGCCGTTGTCGCCGCCTCCGGCGAGCACGGCCACGCGAGAGCCGTACACCTGGCCGAGCAGGCGGGCGCAGACGGACGCCAGCCCGGCGGCGGCGCGGTCCATCAGCGTGCCGTCCGGGAGCGTGGCCATGAGCGCGAGCTCGGCGGCCCGGATCTGATCAGGCGTATACGCGGTCCGCATGATCCGAAGTTATCGCGACGGCGTCACGATTCGGCGATCACGTACGCGATGGCGAGTCCTCCGTCGTGGCTGATCGACACGTGCCAGCGGGTGACGCCGAGACTGCCGGCCAGCTCCGCCACCTGGCCCGACACGCGCAGCTCCGGCTTGCCATGCTCACCGGTCACCACCTCGGCGTCCTGATGGCTCAGCCCGGGCGGCGCGCCGAGCGCCTTGGCCACCGCCTCCTTCGCGGCCCACCGGGCGGCCAGCGACGCCACCGGAAGACCCTCTTCGGCCTCGGTGAAGACCCGGCGCCGCAGCTTCGGCGTGCGCTCAAGGCTGGCCGCGAAACGGGCGACATCCACGAGGTCGACCCCGATACCCACGATCACCCGCCCAGCCTAAGGGTGAGCGCGGCAACCCGTGGATCTTCACCCCCCGGGCACGCCGATGTCGCCGGCGTGTCGCGTGGGATTCGCGGGAACGTCAACCGCCGGACACGAGGCGGCGCAGGGCGTCGGCGGCGCGGGAGTCGGCCTCTGCCTGCGTGACCAACTCGCGGGCCAGCCGGTCGGTCCACACGTCGAGGGAGACCGGCTCGCGGGAAAGGGTGACGCCGCGGACCTCGTGACGCACCTCAGCGACCGGCCGCCCGTGCGCCGCCCGCAGGCTCAGCACGCGGTCGCCGAGCCGTACGACGAGCTCGCGGACCTCTCCGTCGCGGCCGCGCAGCCGGGCCGCGAGACCGCTCTCGCGCTCGACCGTGACGCAGCCGGGCGGCAGCGCGTCGGCGAGCGTGCGCAGCAGCACGTTGGCGTAGGTGGTGACGTCGGCGGCGTCCTGGCGCAGCGCGGCGGCGACGAGGTCGAAGTCCATCAATTGCCTGTCACTTGTCGAGGGAGATGACCATCTGGGGCCGGTCGATCACGTGGTCGGGCCGGAGCGGCCGGACGGCGGTGCCGACCGCGAAGAACTCCATTGTGTGCGAGCCCCAACGGTGGTGAAGGTGGTTCAGCTCGACCCCGACGATCCCCTCGGCGTGCAGCTGCTGCCCCTCGGCCTGCATCCGGGCCATGGCCAGCTCGCGCGCGTCGTAGAGGGCCTGGGTGAACTCGGGGATCTCGACGTTCTGCCCCATGCTGCCGAGGACCGAGCCCAGCCGCCGGTGCGCGATGTGGTAGACGCAGGTGCCCATGACCAGGCCGAGCGGTGCGTATCCGGCCCGGATCAGCGTCCAGAAATCCTGCCCCGACAGGTCGGAGGTGAACGGCTGGTTCTTGTTGTTGCGCCATTGGCCGGGCTCTTCGGCCTTGACCGCGGTGCCGATGGCGATGAACTCGGCGATGTTGTCGCCGAAGTCGCGGAACTCGACCTCGAGCCGCACGGCCACGATCCCGTCGGCGCCGAGCTGGTCGGCCTCGGCCTCCATCCGGGCCATGGCGAGCTCACGGGCGTGATACATGGCGCCGCTGAGCTGCTCGAGCTCCATGTTCTTGCCCCATCGGCCGATCTGGAAGCCGACGTGGTAGATGGAGCTGCCCAGCACCAGCCCGAGCGGCCGGAAGCCCGCCTCGCGGACCAGCAGGAACTCGTTGACCGACAGGTCGCTGGTGAACAGCGTGCCCGGCTGGCCGGGCTGCAGCCCCTGCAGGCGGCGCATGGCGTCGGCCGGTATGCCCTGCTGGACTTCGGATGGGTTCACGTGAGCCTCATGATGGTTAGAGCCCGCGGAGGGGCCGCCGACTTCGTGAAAGAGACGATGGACGTGCCGAGCAGGGTCGCCTCGACCACGTGGTCGTGGCTGTCCTCGCCACCGTAGCCGCAGGCCCGCTCGTGCACGGTGAGCCGGGTGTCGGACAGCACCACGCCCTCCGCGCCCGCCTGCTCCGCGTCGCGCATCAGCAGGTGCCGGGCCTCGTGCCGGGTCACGTTGACCAGTTCGGTCCATCCGCTGACCTCGACGTTGCCGTACGTCACCGGGGACAGGCGGTTGAGCCCGCCGGACATCATGACCGTGGTCCAGTCGTCGTGGCGCACGCCGGCGGACAGGCCGAGCGCCATGTCGACCGGCACCCATCCGGCCGTCAGCAATTTGGCGAAGTCTTGACCGGTCAGATGGGACAGGAAGGGTCGCGCCGGCCGCTCGGGCCCGAGCGCGCGGACGGCGGTGCCGAACGCCTGGAACTCCAGCATTCCGTGGGCGGCCGGAAAAGGCTTGATGTCGAGCGCAACGGCGACCACGCCGTCTCCCCCGAGGGCCGCGCACTCGGCCGCCATCCGGCCCATGGCCACCCGGCGCGCCTCATAGATCGTGCCAATGTAGGCCGAAAGACCCTGGCTCATGGCCGACGTGACGGTCCTTGACGTGCCCGTGCCGAACAGGCCGCCGCGATAGCCGCAGTCGGCGGGGGTCTGGTAGAACCAGCCCAGATTGTGGACGGTGCTGCCCAGCACCTGTCCCACCGGCTCGAAGCCGGCCGATCTGATCGCGGCGAACTCGTTCACCGACAGCCCCGACGTCCACGTTCCGTGCGCACGCGCCGCGAACGCCTGAGGCACCCCGTCCATCACAGCGCCAATCTAGCCAATAGGTAGGCTCTGGTGCCGTGTCGGATCAGGTGCCGGAGACGTACGTCGAGCTCGATCGGGAGCAGTGGCGCGGACTGCGCGAGAACACTCCGCTGACGCTCACCGCTGACGAGCTGGAGGCGCTGCGCGGCGTCGACGACCCCATCGACCTCGCCGAGGTCACCGACATCTACCTGCCGCTCACCCGGCTGCTCAACCTGCACTTCACCGGGGTGCGGCTGCGCGGGGCCGCGGTCCGCACGTTCCTCGGCGACGAGCACGCGCCCGTGCCGTACGTCCTTGGGATCGCGGGGAGCGTCGCGGTGGGCAAGTCGACGACGGCGCGGCTGCTGCACACGCTGCTGGCCCGCTGGCCCGAGCACCCGCGGGTCGAGCTGATCACCACCGACAGCTTCCTCTATCCGAACAAGGTGCTCGACGAACGCGGGATCATGCACCGCAAGGGCTTCCCGGAAAGCTATGACCGGCGGGCGCTGGTCCGGTTCGTCGCCGATGTGAAGTCCGGCGAGCCCGAAGTCGCCGCGCCCGTCTACAGCCACCTCGAGTACGACATCGTGTCCGGCGCCGAGCAGATCGTGAAAAGTCCGGACATCCTCATCATCGAGGGGCTGAACGTCCTGCAGCCGCCGCCTCCCGACGCGCTGGCGGTCAACGACTTCTTCGACTTCTCGATCTACGTGGACGCCGAGGTCGACCACATCCGCGACTGGTACGTCGAGCGGTTCCACAAGCTCCGCCGCACGGCGTTCGCGGACCCGAAGTCGTACTTCCGGCACATCGCCGAGTTGAGCGACGACGCCGCCACGGCGTTCGCCCGTGACGTGTGGCGCGAGGTCAACGAGCGCAACCTGGTCGAGAACATCCTCCCCACCCGCGCCCGCGCCGGGCTCATCCTCGGCAAGGGCGCCGACCACTCGATCCGCCGCGTACGCCTCAGGCGCACCTGATGCTGCACCTGCGCGTCATCAGCCCGCCGGAGCGTACCGAGGCGGCGCTGGCCGCGCTGGACGGCTGCCTGGGGGTCACGAACCTGATCGTGCTGCCGGGGGCGGCGAAACGGCCGGCGGGCGACGTGCTGCTGTTCGACGTGGCCCGCGAGGGGGCCAACGACGCGCTGGCGCTGCTGAAGCCGCTGGGCGTTTCCATCGCGGCCGAGAACGTCGACCTGTCGCTCTCGGAGGGCGCCGAGCGGGCCGAGGCCGAGACGCCCGGCGCGGGCGAGGACGCCGTCGTCTGGGAGCAGCTGGCGAAACGGGTCGTGAGCGACTCGACGATCACCTGGGCATTCCTGGTCTTCATGGCCATCGCCACCCAGATCGCGGCCATCGGCGTCCTCAACGACTCGGTGATCCTCATCGTCGGCGCGATGGTGCTGGGGCCGGAGTTCGGCGCGGTGGCCGGGATCTGCTTCGGGCTGCTGCGCGGCGACCGCGCGCTCATCAGGACCGCCTCGATGACCCTGCTCACCGGCTTCGCGGCCGGAATCGCCGTCACCTTCGCCTGCGCGCTGGTCTCGCGCGAGTTGGGCTGGGTGACCGAGGACATGCTGAACACCAACGCCGAGGTCCACTTCATCGTCACGCCGGACAAATGGTCGGTGATCGTTGCGGTGCTCGCGGGCGCGGCCGGAGTGCTGTCGATCACGGCGGGCAAGTCGTCGTCGCTTGTCGGCGTCTTCATCTCGGTCACGACCGTGCCCGCGGCCGGATATCTCGCGGTCGCGCTGGCGCTGTGGCGCTGGGAGGAGGTCGGCGGCTCGCTCCTCCAGCTCGGCGTCAACATCACCGGCATGATCCTGGCCGGGACCACGGTCCTCTACCTACAGCGCTACCTGTGGAAAAGAGTCCGACTAAAGGGGCACGCGCCAAGTCATCCACAGGGGTGAGGCCACGAGGGGAAATCGCCAGGTAGGGTCCCGCACATGGCAATCCTCGCGACCGAGGAACTCACCAAGCAGTTCCCACGGGTCACGGCGCTGCGGCAGCTGACCGTCACGGCCGGCACCGGCGTGACAGGGCTCGTCGGCGCGAACGGCGCGGGCAAGTCCACGCTCATCAAGATCCTGCTCGGACTGCTCCCGCCGACATCCGGCCGGGCCCAGGTCCTCGACATGGACGTCGGCACGCACGGCGCGCAGATCCGCCGGGTCGTCGGCTACATGCCGGAGCACGACTGCCTGCCGCCCGACGTGTCCGCCACCGAGTTCGTGGTCCACATGGCCCAGATGTCCGGCCTGCCGCGCACGGCGGCCCGTGAGCGCGCCGCCGACACGCTGCGCCATGTCGGGCTGCACGAAGAGCGCTATCGCCCGATCGGCGGATATTCGACCGGCATGCGGCAGCGGGTCAAGCTGGCCCAGGCCCTCGTCCACGACCCCCAGCTGGTCTTCCTCGACGAGCCGACCAACGGCCTCGACCCGCAGGGCCGCGACGACATGCTCGCGCTCATCCGGCGCATCGGCTCGGAGTTCGGCATCAGCGTGCTGGTCACCTCCCACCTGCTCGGCGAGCTCGAGCGGGTGTGCGACCACGTCATCGTGATCGACGGCGGCACGCTGCTGCGGTCGTCGGCGATCTCCGAGTTCACCCAGGCCACCCAGGCGCTCGCGGTGGAGGTCGAAGAAGGGCTCGAGCCGCTGGCGGCCCGGCTCTCCCAGGTCGGCGAGTCCGTGGCCGTGCAGGGGCGCCTGCTGACCGTGGAGGTGCGCTCCGACGAGACCTACGACGCCGTGCGCGACGCGGTCTGCGACCTCGATCTCAATCTCATCCGCCTGGAGCAGCGGCACGGCCGAATTGAGGATGTGTTCCGCGTATGACCGCCGTCATCCACGACATCGGCTATCGCCGCTACGACGGGCCGCGGCTGGGCCGGTTCCCGGCGGCCCTGGCGCTCGCCCGGCACAGCCTGCGCGGCGCCTACGGCCTCGGCCGCCCGGCCAAGTCGAAGATCCTGCCGTTCCTGATCGCCGCCATCATGATGCTGCCCGCCGTGGTCTCGATCGCGGTCATGGCGCTGCTGAAGCAGGAGGCCATCAGCTATCCGGCCTACATGGTGACCATGGAGGCGGTGATCGCCATCTTCCTGGCGACCCAGTCGCCCTACATGGTCGCCCCCGACCTGCGCTTCCGCGTGCTGCCGCTGTATCTGTCCCGGCCGGTCGGGATCGTCGACTACGTCGGCGCCAAGCTCGCGGCGCTCGCGACGGCGCTGTTCGTGCTGCTGGCCGTGCCGCTCACGATCCTGTTCATCGGCGAACTGCTGATCGACCTGCCGGGCCCGCCGCACACCCACGACTATCTGGCCGCCCTGGTCGGCGGCGTCGTCCTGTCCGTGCTGCTGGCCTCGATCGGGCTGGCCCTCGCCTCGTTCACGCCGCGCCGCGGGCTCGGGGTCGCCTCGGTCATCGCGTTCTACCTGTTCACGTCCGCGGTCTCGGCCGTGTTCGTCGGGGTGCTGCAGTCGGTGGGCAAGAGTGAGGCGGCCGCGTGGGCCTGGCTGGCGAACCCGTTCTTCCTCGTCGACGCCGTGCAGGTGTGGTTGTTCGGCACCAATCCGATCGGCGACGGCTATCCGCCCGGCCCGTGGGCCCTGGTGATCGTGCTCGTCGTGACCGCGCTCGCCGTCCTCGGCCTGCTCGCCCGCTACCGGAAGGCGGCCACCGCATGACGACCACCGCGCCTCAGATCACCGCCACGTCGGTCGTCTCGCTCACCCAGGTCTCCCGCTGGTACGGAAACGTGGTCGCGGTCAACGACGTGACCATGACCATCGGGCCGGGTGTGACGGGCCTGCTCGGCCCCAACGGCGCTGGCAAGTCGACCCTGCTGCACATGATGGCCGGGTTCCTGGCCCCGTCGAGCGGCACGGCCACCCTCGACGGGCGGCCCATCTGGAAGAACCACGAGATCTACCGGATCGTCGGCCTCGTCCCCGAGAAGGAGGCCGTCTACGGGTTCCTCACAGGGTGGCAGTTCGTCCTGTCCGCGGCCCGGCTGCACGGACTGCCCGACCCCGAAGGGGCCGCGCGCCGCGCCATCGAGCTGGTGGAGATGACCGAGCCCAGCAACCGGCGGATCGAGACCTATTCGAAGGGAATGCGGCAGCGCATCAAGGTGGCGGCCGCGCTCGTGCACGATCCCCGTGTGCTCCTGCTCGATGAACCTTTCAACGGAATGGATCCGCGCCAGCGCCTCCATCTGATGGACCTGGTCCGCCGGATGGGCGCCGAGGGCCGCACGATCCTGTTCAGCTCGCACATCCTCGAGGAGGTCGAGCGGGTCGCCCAGCAGATCGAGGTGCTGGTCTCGGGGCGGCACGCCGCCTCGGGCGACTATCGGGAGATCCGCCGCCGGATGACCGACCGGCCGCACCTGTTCCGGGTGCGCTCGAGCGACGACCGCAAGCTGGCCGCCGCCCTGATCGCCGACGGTTCCAGCGGCGCGGTCTCCCTCACCCCGCTGGGCCTGGAAGTGCAGGCGGTCGACTTCCGCCGCTTCACCTGGCTGCTGCCCCGTGTGGCCAAGGCCGCCGACATCCACGTCTGGCAGGTCTCCCCCACCGACGAAGACCTGGAAAGCGTCTTCTCCTACCTGGTGACCCGATGAACTCCGGCGACCCGAATCCGCGGCCGGACGCAGTTGAGCGGAGCGACCCACGTTGAACACAGTTGTGGCCGACATCACCTATCGGGCGATGCTCGGGCGGAAGCGGATCTGGCTGCTGGTCCTGCTGCCGGTGGCGCTCATCGCGATCGCCGTGCTGCTGCGGCTGATCGCCGGGGTCAACGAGCACACGGCCGTCACCCTGATGCAGACGTTCGCGATCGGGATGATGCTGCCGCTGCTCGGCCTGATCGCCGGCACCGGCGTGATCGCGCCGGAGATCGAGGACGGCACGATCATCCATCTGCTGGCCAAGCCGATCGCCCGGCCGGTGATCGCGCTGACCAAGTTCGTGGTGGCGGCGTCGCTGCTGGCGGTCTTCGCCGCTGTCCCCACCTTCATCGCGGCCTACATCCTGGTCCGCGGCGAGTCCGGCGTGGCCTGGGGGTTCGCGCTCGGCTCGCTGTTCGGTGCGGTCGCATACGCGGCGGTGTTCCTGCTGCTCGGCGTGGTGACCCGGCATGCGGTGGCGATCGGCGTCATCTACGCCCTGATCTGGGAGGGCCTGGTCGGCGGCTACGTGCCGGGGGCAAGGAAATTCTCCATCCAGCAGTGGGCGCAGTCGCTGGCCGACCAGGTCTCCTCGTCGCCGTTCTTCACGACCGACGTGAGCCTGAGCTTCGCCATCCCCGCCATGATCATCGTCACCCTCGGCGCCCTCTGGCTCGCCGGTCAGCGCCTGCGCACCCTGTCCCTGACGGGTGACGACTAGAAGCTCGGCGCGGCAACGCCGTGCGGCCGCCGTCTGGACGTCGGACGAACAGGTGGCCGCCCGCTCGTATCGCGGCCTAGTTGTAACGCTCCAGTGGTCACGCTGATCAATGCGATAAGTCATACAATCTCCGGACCTAGCCGATCCAGACGGAGATCTTGAGACGATGGCTGAGGAAAGGGTTCCACCCCCCGGGATCGACGTCACCACCCCCAACATCGCCCGCGTCTACGACGCCTTCCTCGGCGGCAAGGACAACTTCGCCGTCGACCGCGAGGTGATGGCTCTGGCGCTGCGCAACGTGCCGGACGCGAAGGAGCACGGCAAGGCCAACCGCGCGCTGCTGCGCCGGGTGGTGCGGCTGATGGTCGCGGACTACGGGATCCGCCAGTTCATCGACATCGGGTCGGGGCTGCCCACGATGGGCAACGTGCACGAGGTGGCGCAGGAGATCGAGCCGAAGGCGCGGATCGTCTACGTCGACAACGACCCCATGGTGGCCGTGCACGCCCGGGCGCTGCTCGGCCGCAACGACGCGACCCGGTTCCTGACGGCCGACCTGCGCCATCCCGACTCGATCGTCGGCGACCCCGGCATGCGCGAGTTCCTCGACTTCGACGAGCCGATCGGGCTGCTGCTGTTCGCGATCCTGCACCACATCGGCGACGACGAGAATCCTGAGGGGATCATGACGACCCTACGGGACGCGCTGCCCTCCGGCAGCTACGTCGCCATCTCGCACTTCCACAACCCGGGCAAGGAGCGCCCCGAGGACGCCGCCCGCGCGTACGCCTCGGAGAAGCTGTTCAACGAGAAGTTCGGCACGGGCCGGTGGCGGACCAAGGACGAGATCCGCGCCTACTTCGGTGACTTCGAGCTGCTTCGCCCGGGTCTGGTGCCCATGTGGGAGTGGCGGCCCGGCCCCGCCGACAGCCGCATCCGCACCCTGACCCACCACCTCACCCTCGGCGGCGTCGGCCGAAAGCAGTAAGAGCCCGCCACGGCAGTCGCCGTCCGCCGCGGCACTGCCCGCGCGGCACTCACCGCCCGCCCGCGGTACTACCCGCACGCCGCTCACTGCCCGCAGCACTGCCCGCGCGGCACTCACCGCCCGCAGCACTGCCCGCGCGGCACTCACCGCCCGCCCGCGGTACTACCCGCACGGCGCTCACTGCCCGCGGCACTGCCCGGGGACCTTTGGGGCACGCGAAAGCCCGCCAGGCCAGGTCTGGCGGGCTTCACATGGACTGCTGAGCCGTTGCGCCGACGTGCAGGGCACCCCCGGGCAGGTGGCGTTCCTCGTCCGTCAGGCGCTTTCCAGCTCGTCAGGCGCTTTCCAGCTCGTCAGGCGCTTTCCAGCTCGCCGAGCGCTCTCGTTCGTCAGGTGCGTCTCGTTCGTCAGCGGCTTTCTAGGCGCAGGCCATCCGCACGACGTCGGCGAGGCGGCCGGCGACCGACTCCGCCTGGTCGTGGGATTCGGCCTCGACCATGACGCGAATCATGGGTTCGGTGCCGCTTGGCCGGATCAGCACCCGCCCTCTCTCGCCCAGCTCGCGCTCGGCCATGGAGACCGCTTCGAGCAGGGCCGGCTCCGAGGCCTTGGCCTTCGACACATCCCGCACGTTGATCAGCACCTGCGGCAGCCGGGTCATCACCGCCGCGAGGTCGGCCAGCGACCGCCCCGACCGGGCGATCACGGCCAGCAGATGCAGCGAGGTGAGCACGCCGTCGCCGGTGGTCGCGTGGTCCAGCATGATCACATGGCCGGACTGCTCTCCACCGAAGTTGAGGCCGCGCTCCTTCATGGCCTCGAGCACGTACCTGTCGCCGACCGCGGTCTCGATCAGGGTCAGCCCGGCTTTGCTCAACGCCAGCTTGAAGCCGAGGTTGGACATGACGGTGGCCACCACGGTGTCCTTGGCCAGCCGGCCCTGCTCGTGCAGGGACAGCGCGAGGATCGCCATGATCTGGTCGCCGTCCACGACCTCGCCGTCGCCGGTGACCGCCAGGCAGCGGTCGGCGTCGCCGTCGTACGCCACGCCGAGATCGGCGCCGCGTTCGATCACGGTCTCGCGCAGCCGGTCGAGGTGAGTGGAGCCCACGCCGTCGTTGATGTTGAGGCCGTCCGGCGCGCAGCCGATGGCGTCGACCGTCGCACCGGCCCGCCGCAGCGCCTCGGGCGCCACCATGTGGGCCGCGCCGTGCGCGCAGTCGGCCACCACGTGCAGCCCGTCGAGCATGTTGGGCAGCGTGGACAGCAGATGGGACACGTAACGGTCGGCCTCGCCGTACGCGTCGCGGACCCGGCCGACGGCGCCGCCGACGGGACGGTCCCACTTCTCGCCGAGCCGGCGCTCGATCTCGTCCTCGACCGCGTCGGACAGCTTGTAGCCGCCGCGCGACAGGAACTTGATCCCGTTGTCAGGAGCGGGATTGTGGGACGCCGAGAGCACGACCCCGAGGTCGGCTCCGAGCGCTGAGGTCAGATAGGCGACCGCGGGGGTGGGAAGCACACCGAGCCGCAGCACGTCCATGCCCGACGACGCCAGGCCGGCGACGACCGCGGCCTCGAGGAACTCCCCCGAGGCACGCGGATCACGACCCACGACGGCCAGCGCCCGGCGACCGGACGCCGCAACGGGCGCGCGGTCGCCGGACGACTCGCGAAGGACATGGGCGGCGGCCACGGACAGATCCATGGCGAGCTCGGCCGTGAGGTCGCTGCCGGCGACCCCACGGACCCCGTCGGTGCCGAAGAGACGCCCCTTGAAGGGGTCGGCGGATTCGGCAGGCACGATTAGCGCTTGCTGTACTGCGGAGCCTTACGCGCCTTCTTGAGGCCGTACTTCTTCCGCTCCGTGGCGCGGGCGTCACGGGTGAGGAAGCCGGCCTTCTTCAGCGGCGGGCGGTTGACGTCGTTGTCCAGGACCGCGAGGGCGCGCGACAGGCCCATGCGCAGCGCGCCGGCCTGACCGGTCACGCCGCCGCCGTTGATGCGGGCGATGACGTCGAACTGGTCTTCGGCGCCGAGCACCACGAAGGGCTCGTTGACGATCTGCTGGTGGACCTTGTTCGGGAAGTAGTTGTCCAGCGAGCGGCCGTTGATCGTCCACTTGCCGGTGCCCGGCACGATGCGGACGCGGGCCACGGACTCCTTGCGCCGGCCGGTGCCGTACGAGTTGCCCGTGGTGACGGGGACTCGGACGGGGGCCTCGGCGGCCGGAGCGGACTCGGTTGTGTACTCGGCGGGATACTCCTCGGAGGAGTACTCCTCCGGCTCGCCCTCGACGAGCGTTTCGACACCGGTGGTCTCAGCCACGGTTCTCCTCTTACTTTCCTTGCTCGGCGATTTACTGGGCGACCTGGGTGATCTCGAACGGCACGGGCCGCTGAGCCTGGTGCGGGTGATCGGGACCGGCGTAGACCTTGAGCTTCTTGACCATCTTCCGGCCCAGGGCGTTCTTGGGGAGCATGCCCTTGACGGCCTTCTCGACCGCGCGGTCGGGCCGCTTCTCCATGAGCTCGGCATAGGTGACGGCGCGCAGACCACCCGGGTAGCCCGAGTGGCGGTAGGCCTTCTTCTGCTCGAGCTTGTTGCCGGTGAGCGCGACCTTGTCGGCGTTGATGATGATCACAAAATCGCCCGTGTCGACATGCGGCGCGAAGATGGGCTTGTGCTTGCCGCGCAGCAACGTGGCGACGTGGGTGGCCAGCCGACCCAGGACGACGTCGGTCGCGTCGATGACGTACCACTGACGTTCGACGTCAGCGGGCTTCGGTGAGAACGTGGGCACGGTTGTAGGCCTTCTCATGACGGTTGGATCTCGGAGGTCGTGGGCGGGCGCACGGCACCGCCGAACTCTCCGTCTCCACATACACGGGAGAAGACGCCGGGACGCGCCGCGCACCGATCTCACTGGAGATCGATCCGCACACAACGACTTAGCAGACTACCGGGCGCACGACCAGGGGTCAAAGCGGCGAGATGCTTGAAGGTTTAATCTGTTCCCTCTTTCCCCTTCTTCCCCAAGACTTCCGGTCCCTATATTTGACTGCGGTATGTGCCAGCCCATTCACACCCGGCATGCCCGGCGGACACCCTGGAGGGGATCGTACGCTGGGCTGGCGGCATGCCTGTGCGCTGTTCTGCTGGTCGGCGTGCTGATCGGGCGCATGTCGACGGGCGACGCCGCCGACGAGGTCTACCTGCGCAACGCCAAGCCCTCGCCGACCGCCACCGCGACGCCGAAGCAGATCCTGCTGGCCCGGCGCGACCGGCCGGCGCTGCAGCACGTGGCCCGGGCCACTCTGCCGCCCGTGGCGGCCAACAACGTGGTGCCGACCGGCCGCCCCACCCACTCCAGCGAGGTCCTCATCGACGGATCGGGCTCGGGCGACGGCTCCCAGGTGACCACGATCGACGGCACGGGCCACGGCGCCGACCAGGCCACGACGCTCGAGGCGCAGGTGGTGCAGCTGGTCAACGCCCAGCGGCAGGCGCACGGGTGCGTGCCGCTCCGGGTCGATCCCCGGCTGGTCACTTCGGCCCGCGAGCACTCCTATGAGATGGCGGCCACCGACACCTTCGGGCACGGCGGCCCCAGCGGCAGCGATCCGTGGAAGCGGATGGCCGCCGCCGGTTATCCGTACGGCAAGGCGGGCGCCGAGAACATCGCACGCGGCTACGCCACCGCCGAGGAGGCGGTGCGCAAGTGGATGGCCATCTCCAGCTTCCGGGCCAACATCCTCAACTGTGGCCTGGTCGCGACGGGTGTGGGCGTGAGCCTCGCGCCGGGCGGCCCGTGGTGGACCCAGGACTTCGGGTACGCCTGACGGTGATCCGGATCCCGATGTCTTGAGATTTCGTGACGAAGTTGCAGGAACATGACTTCGGGTTAGGAACGGCCTCATCCGGTCGGGAGCGCGGCTACTCTCGCCCCATGGGCTACTCCCGAGACCCTCAGTCCCCGAGTCGGCCGATCCAGGCGCAGGGCCCCGGATGGTTCGACACACCTCCCCCCGGCCAGCCGATCGAGGAGCCGCCGCCCGTCGAGGACTCGAGCTCGCCGAGCTGGCAGGACGCCGGCGAGCAACTCGAGTACGACCCCGAGGCACGCGGCCCGCTCTGGAAGCGTCCCCTGGTCCTGCTCGGCGCGGGGGCCGGGCTCGTCGCCGCGCTCTTTCTCGGTCTCTGGTACGCCGGGCACAACGAAACCCCCGCCGGCGCGGCCGCGGCCAGCCCGACTCCGACCGCCACCAGCGCGCCCGAGGTTCCCGGCGGCACGTACGGCTATGCGGGCTCACGCAAGACCGACCCGGTCAAGCTCGGCCTGCGCGAGCTCTTCCCGGCCAAGAAGGTCGGCGCCGGGGCCAAGGCGTACCTGATGACGGTCAACCGGAACGACAAGAACTGCGCCAACGCCGTGACCGGCGACAAGCTCACCAAGGCGCTGAAGGACGGCGGCTGCAACCAGCTGATCCGCGCCAGCTTCCGGAACGCCAAGGGCACCATCATCGGCACGATCGGCGTGGCCAACCTGAAGACGTCCGCGGCGGCGAGGAAGGTCTCCACCGCGGGCGCCGGCTCGGAGCGCAAGGACTTCCTGCGGCCGCTGCCCGGTAAGGACACGATCACCAAGTTCCTCGGCCAGGGCGAGGCGTACGCGGGCGGCTGGATCCACGGTCACTACGCCGTGCTGCTGTGGTTCCAATTCAAGGACGGCCACCTGCCGAGCAAGACCGAAGTGAAGCAACTCAACCGCGCCGCCCTCGACATCACCAACCAGACGGTCTTCTCCGCTCTCGACACTCGCTCCCTCACCGGAGGTCACAACTAGCAGCACAGCTCCATAACCAAACGGATGGCCGGAGGTGCGGAAACGCCCATAGCGGCACGCCGATCTCGCGGTCGCCGATACGCTTCCCGTTATGCGTGGCCAGGATCACGGTTTCGAGCACGACTACGGCCCGGCCTGGAGTCGGCGCACCTCCGACCCAGGGTCCTCTCAGGACCCCGCGACTCACGACTCCGCGAACGACCCCCCCGACGCCCCCAGTGGCTCTGACGGCCCTGATGGCTCGGCGGGTCCCGACGGCTCTGAGGCCTCCGAAGGCTCCGAAGCTCCTGAGGACCGTGAAGGCTCAGACCTCGACGCCTCCAGCAGCACTGCGGGCACTGCGGGCGGCACTGCGGGCGCTGTGAGCAACGCGCCCAATGACGCCACCGGGCCCTCCGCCGCCGGGCCCTCCTCCGCCGGGCCCTCCTCCGCCGCCGGGCCCACCCCCTGGGCCTCCACCTCCTCCGGCTCCGCCTTCTCGAAGCCCACCACGCAGAACCCGGTCACCCCCAGCGCCGCTGCGTCGCCGCCGCTTCCCCCGCCCAGCTTCGGATATTCGGCCGACCCGTCGGCGACGCCCCCAGCCCCCGAGCCTGCCCCTGAGCCTGGCAACAGCTGGTTCTCGCGGCCCGTGGCCAATCCGCCCATCTGGCCTGAGGGGCCCGCCAACCCATCCTGGCGACACGGCGACGCCCCCCAAGCCGGCCCGCCTTGGCAGGAGGCCGCGCAGTCCCCCACGTCGTGGCAGGAGCCTCCCCCTCCCGGCTCCCCTTGGCTGAACCGCCCGACCATGGAGCCCGGCTCATCCGAGATGCCACCGCCGGTCCCGCCCGCGACGCCGGACACACTCTCGGCCGCACCGGAGCCACCAGCCGAGCCATCAGCCGAGCCATCAGCTGAGTCATCAGCTGACCCGGGATGGCAGGCTCCCCCGGCGTTCACCGCCGCAGCGGCCGGAATGCGCGTGTGGCCGGCTCCAGAAGCGGATCCCGCCGACAGCCCCGTCTGGCCGGCCGCAACGGGCGAGCCCGTGGCCTGGGACTCGCCGTCCGGCGCCGGATTCCCGCCGCCGCCGTCGGACGTCCCCAACCCCACCTCCGACTCGACCTGGCCCTCCGCCGGTCGGACCGGCACTCCCTGGCCGGGCACGGCACAGCCCTGGCCCTTCGAGCCGACTTCGCCGTACGACGTGGCGGATGCCCCCGAGCCGACCGACCCAGCCCGACCCACCGAGCCCGGCACACCGACCACCCCAGCCGGACCGACCTACCCAGCCGCATCGACTGAGTCGGCCTCATCGATTGGGCCGGCCTCATCGGCTAGACCGGATGAATCCAGCGCATGGGCTCCCGCCGAGGATCTGCGCAGCCAGCCCGCATACCCGGTTATGTGGTCGGCGCCCATCCCCGAGACCGACACCACCGAGCCGGACGGGGCCCCCGCCGTGGAACAGCCGTCTGAAGACCCTTCTACGGCCGAGTCCTGGCACTTCCCAAGCCAGGCTGCCGCAACGCCCTTCACGTCCGAGGACCCATACACGGCCGCAATGCCCCCAGCGCACTCAGAGCCTCCGGCCTTCCCTGCCCCTCCGCTGCCCGCCGAGCCGCCCATGGCCGCAGACCCATTCGCGTCGGCATGGCCCTCGGCGACCGCTGAGCCGCCTGCATCCGTACCTCCTCCGGCCCGGCCGCCGGAGCCGGGTGACGTGCCGGTGTGGCCGCCGCGTCCACCTGCCAAGCCTGTTGAGGACCCGCGCGGCACGCAGGACTTCGACGTCCCCGCGAGCATCGAGGCGGATCCTGAGCCCGCGCACCCCAGCTCCGTACGCGACGACTGGGCGCGCTACGAGTGGACCCAACGCGACTGGCCGCAGCGGGATTGGCTGCGACAGGACTGGGCCCAGGAAAGCCCCGCCTCGGGCACTGACGCGACGACCGCTGACTCGGCCGCGACCGAGGAACGGTCCGGCGAGGCTTCGTCCTCCGGTACAGGGCTCGCGGGTGAATGGGCCGCCGGAGCAGGGCCGGCAGGTGCATGGCCCGCTGGCACCGAGTTCGCGAGCGGGGAGCCCTCGGCTACCGAGTCTTCGGGTATCGAGTCTGCAGAGACCCCGCTTGCGGGTACCGAGTCCCCGGAGAGCCCGTCTGCAGGAACCCCGTCTGGGGGAACCGAGTCCGCGGGGACGGGGCGGATCGGATCGCACCGCGCTCGGCCGTCAGAGCACGCTGAGGCGGGGCAAGGTGAGGCGGAGCCGCGTGGCGCAGGCCAGGCGTGGACGGAGCCGGGTTCCGCAGGCCAGGCGTGGACGGACCCGTTGGCGGGTGGCGCAGACCAGGCATGGGACCCGACGGGGACGAGCCGCGCTGGATCGGGTCCGGCTGGATCGGACCAGGCCTGGGTGGATCCAAGTGACGCAGGCCAGGCGTGGCCGGAGCCGGGTGGCGTGGAGCAGGCATGGCCGGGCCCGGCCGGGGCAGGGCGCGTGGATCTGCCGCTCGGGAACGCGCCGGCCGAGGATCGGACAGGCGGGGACCGGGCATATGGGGATGCGCCGTTTGGGAGCCGGGCCGGGGGTCCTTTGGCTGAGGGTCCTTTTGGTGGGGATCCTTTGGGCGGGGATTCGTTGGCTGCAGATTCTTTGGGTGGGGATCCGAGGGCGGACGATTTGACTCCGCGGGTCGGGAGGCGGATGTTCGGGGATCCCAGTTCGGCTGGGTCTTCCGTTCCCGTCGATCCGGCTGATCCGCTGGGGACGATTCCGGCGGGGCGGTTCCCGAGTGGATTCGGCGCCGGTTTGGGAGAGGCGCCGCCGTTCCAGCTCATTGAGGGCGGCGACGAGTCCGACACCGTCGACAAGCTGGCCTTCCCTGCCGAAGATGTCGACGGCCCGACGCTGCCTGACAACACCCCAGCCGCCACAGCGGCTACCGACGCCGCCACCTACGGCACCGGCGCAGCCGGCGACACCGACGACTCCATGTATGAGACCGAAGGGCCGAGCGGGCCGCGGAGGCCGTGGCAGACGCGTGTCATGCCGACGCCTCCTGTGCCGTCCTCGCCCTCTCCGCTGGAGATGCCCCCCGGATTCGGGAGTGGCTGGGCTTCGACGGAGGGCGCCGCACCGGACATGGCGTCTCCCGCGTCTCCCGCGTCAGCCGGGTCCGCGTCCACAGCGTCGGCGTCGGCGTTCCCTGGTTCGGCGTCTCCTGCGACGGCACCGGCTTCTCCGACTGCGGCTTCTCCGACTGCGGCCGGGATTCCGGCGGCTGGGCCTTCTCAGGCGCCTCCTGGGGTGGCGGGTTCTTTGGGTGAGACGGCTGGTCCTGCGTTCCCGCCGGCGGGAATGGGCGCCAGGTCCGCGGGGCCGAGCACGGGGCTTATGGGACCGAGCACGGGGCCTATCGGGCTGGAAGGGCTGGCGAGCAGGTCCACCACGACGCCTCCGGGGCCGGGCACGTTGGTGCCGACCGGGCGGCATGGCGGGCCGCGGCCGGGTGGGCCGTTGGCGCTCGACGCCGGATCCGGCCCCGAGCGGTCGCTGACGCCGCGGCGGGCCATTCTCGCCGCCTGTACGGCGATCGTCGTGGCCGCCATCGGCACGGCGGCCTACTTCGCGTACACCAGCGACAGCAGGACCGGCAACGCGACCGGGACGCCGGCCCTGACCAGTGGGCCGAGTGGAGCGGGCGCGGCGGGCACGGCGGCGCCGACCGGCACGGCCGTCGCCAACGCGGGCACGGTCGCGGCGCTCGACTCCGAGGCGACCGACCCGGAGAAGCTGACGCTCGCGGAGGCCTTCCCCGACCCGCGCATCACGCTGGACGGCCGCACCTACAAACGCGTCAAGGTCAACATCACCGAGAGCTGCGACAAGGCGGCCTCCGGCGGGTTCGCCGCGGCGTTGAAGCAGCAGCAGTGCCGCCGCGTCCTCCGCGCGACCTACGTCGACGGCAAGCACAAGTACGCCGTGACCACCGGCATCGCCGTACTCCCGACCAAGCAGGCGGCGCTCGCCGTCGACGCGGCCAAGAACCTCGGCTCCAACCTGTGGTTCCGCGGCCTCAACGGCGACGCGGCCAGCGGCGCCGACCGGGTGGCGATCTCCGGCGGCTACGCGGCGGGTCTGGTGTGGGGGCGCTACATCGTCTTCACGTACGCGACGTACGCCGACGGGCACACCCCCACCTCCAAGGAGAAGGATCTGGGTCCGGTGAGCGGCGCGTTCCGCGACCACACCGCGAAGGTGATCGAAGAACGCCTCACCCACAGCTGAACCCAACAGCCGAGCCCCGCAGATGAACCGTCAGGCGCCGAGGCGTTCGCGCAGGTCGGCCAGGGTCATCTCGAACATGGGCTCGGCGTCGGTCAGGGCGAACCTGAGGTGCCCGAACACCTCGAGGCTCACGATGCCCTGCAGCCGCACCCAGCAGTCGAGGAAGACGACCAGGCACTCGATCGGCAGCTCGCCGCCGAATCCCTGTTGAAAACTCGTGAGCTGAGCGATCAGCCGCGGATCGACCTCCTCGGGCAGCCGGAACGGCCGGGTCCGCCAGAGTTCAACGAACAGCATGAGGAACACGGCCGCGAACCGGTGGGCGGTCATCGCCTCGGCGTCCTTCGGCATGGGCGTCCGGAACACTCCTGGCAACGGACTTCCGAACAGCAGGCCGTACTCGTTCGGATGGTCGAGCGACCAGCGCCGGAACGCGCGGCAGGCGACGACGAGCCGCTCGCCCGCGTCCTTGCCCGCGATGAGGCCGACCTCGCCCTCGATCACGGTGGCCAGCTCGTCCTGGAAGACGTGGCACAGGTGCTTGATCAGATTTTCGTGGCCGTCGAAGTACCGGTAGAGCGCGGGCGCGGTCATGCCCATGTCACGGGCGATGGCCCGGAGCGAGACGGCCTCGCGGCCCTCGGTGACGAGGATCCGCCGCGCCGAGTCCACGATCTCCTGCGTCGTCGCCGCCCGTACGCGCTCCCGCCTTGTCTCGACCACAACGCGCCTTCCCAATCGCCGCTAACACCGTTGACAAACAGAAACACAGTATGCGAAGTTAACGGCGTTCACACATTAACACCGTTTACGACAGGGTAGCCCTGGAGGCCGCGATGTTCGAGGCGTGGGGAAGGTTCGTGGAACGCCGGCGCTGGTGGGTGCTGGCCGCCGCACTGTTATTGATCGTGTTCATGGGGGTCTGGGGCACACGCGTGTTCGGCTCCCTCACCTCGGGCGGCTTCGCCGTCCCCGGCACCGAGAGCGCCGTCGCCGCCGACATCGCCGCCCGCGACCTCGGCCGCGACGACGCCGACGTGATCGCCCTCTACTCCACGCCGAGCGCGCCCATCGCGCAGCTCAAAGCGTTGCCGGGCGTCACCGACGTCACCCAGGGCCCCGTCTCCGGCAGCCAGACCTTCGCCATCCTCCACCTCGCGGGCGAGACCGGCGCCGAGCGCCACGACGCGTACGTCGCCATCAAAGACCGGCTCACCGCCACCGGCGCCCGCCTCGGCGGCCAGGCCGCGATCGAGGACACCATCAACCGCCAGGTCAGCAGCGACATCGGCCGGGCCGAGGCCATCTCGATGCCGATCCTGCTCATCCTCCTCGTGCTGATCTTCGGCAGCCTCGCCGCGGCCGGCCTCCCGCTCGCCATCGGCGCCATCGCCATCCTCGGCTCGTTCACGGCGCTGCGGCTCCTGACGTACGTCACGGACGTCTCCGTCTACTCGATCAACATCACCACGATCCTCGGATTGGGCCTCGCCATCGACTACGGCCTGTTCGTCGTCGCCCGCTACCGCGACGAGCTGCGCCGGGATCCGGCCACCGCCCTCGCCCGTACGATGGCCACCGCCGGCCGCACCGTGGCCGTCTCCGGCGTCACGGTCGCCGTGTCGCTGTCCAGCCTGCTGCTGTTCCCGCAGGCGTTCCTGCGGTCGATGGGCTACGGCGGAATGGCCACCGTCGTGGTCGACATGCTCGCCGCGCTGACCGTGCTCCCCGCGCTGCTGGCCGTGCTGGGCCCGCGCGTGAACGCGCTGCGCGTGCGCCGGGTCGAGCCCCGCGAGCGCGGCGCGTGGTTCCGGCTGGCGTCCAGCGTGATGCGGCGGCCCGTCCGCTATGTCCTGATCACCACCGTCATCCTGGTCGCGCTCGGCCTGCCGTTCCTCCGCGTGTCGTGGGGCGGCACCGACGAGCGCGTGCTCCCGGCCGGCGCCGAGGCCCGCCAGGTCAGCGAGGTCCTCGTCCGCGACTTCCCGCAGACCACCACCAACCCCATCGAGGTCGTGGTCACCGGCCTCGCCGACCCCGCGGCGTACACCGATCGGCTCCGCCACGTCGCGGGCGTCACGGACGCGCGGGTGACCGGACGGCACGGGGCCACCACCCGGATCGCCGTCACCTATCCCGGCATTGCGCTGTCCGCCGAGACCCGCGACCTGGTCCAGCGTGTACGGCAGGAGCCGCCGCCGACCGGGCGGGCCTACGTGGGCGGCGCGACCGCGCGACTGGCCGACCAGCTCGACAGCCTGGGCTCGCGGCTGCCGTGGATGGCGCTCGTCGTGATCGTGGCCACGTTCGTGCTGCTGTTCCTGGCCTTCGGGTCGATCGTGCTGCCGATCAAGGCGATCCTGATGAACGTCCTGTCGCTGTCGGCCATGTTCGGCGCCATCGTGTGGATCTTCCAGGACGGCCACCTGGCCGACCTGCTCGGCTTCACCGCCACCGGCACGATCGAGCCGTCCATGCCGATCCTCATGCTGGCCGTCATCTTCGGCCTGTCCATGGACTACGAGGTGTTCCTGCTGTCGCGGGTGCGCGAGCAGTACGACCTGACCGGCGACACGACCCGCTCGGTCGCCGAAGGGCTGCAGCGCACGGGTGGCATCATCACGGGCGCGGCCCTGCTGCTCATCGTGGTCGTGGGCGCGTTCTCCACGTCGGGCATCACGTTCATCAAGCTGATCGGGGTCGGGATGCTGCTGGCCATCCTCATCGACGCCACGATCGTGCGGGCGTTGCTGGTCCCGGCCACCATGCGGCTGCTCGGCCGGGTCAACTGGTGGGCTCCCCGGCCGCTTCGCCGCCTCTACGCCCGCTACGGCATCCGCGAGGAGAGCGTCCCGGAACCCGCGCTCAACTGAGGGTGCGGACCTGACGGGTCTCGGCGGCCCGCCGGGCCAGCTCCTCGTCCGGCGGGTAGCGGACCTCCTCCAAAGTGAGCCCGTGCGCGGGGGCCACGTGCACACCGGAGTCCCGTACGGCGTTGGCGAGGATCTGGCCCGGCCACTCCACGGGACGCCGCCCGTCGCCGACCGCGAGCAGCGACCCGACAAGCGCGCGGACCATCGAGTGGCAGAACGCGTCGGCGACGACGGTCGCGGCGAGGATCCCGTCGGGGCCGCGCTCCCAGTCGAGCCGCCGCAGGGCGCGGATCGTGGTGGCGCCCTCCCGCTTGCGGCAGAACGCGGCGAAGTCGTGCTCGCCGAGCAGTGCCGCGGCCGCCGCGTTCATGAGGTCGGCGTCGAGCCGCCGCTGATGCCACAGCACCTCGTGGCGGCGCAGCGGGTCGACCCCACCCGGCGCGTCGCCGACCCGGTAGGCGTACCGCCGGGAAAGCGCCGAGAACCGGGCGTCGAAGCCCGCAGGGGCCTCGCTGAGCCGATGAACCCGCACATCCGGGGGCAGGACGCCGGCCAGCCGCCGCAGCAGCGCAGAAAGCGGCTCAGGCGGCTGCTCGGAATCGCCGAGATCGATGTCGACGTGGGCGACCTGGCCGCGCGCGTGTACCCCGGCGTCGGTGCGGCCGGCGACGGTCAGCTGCGGCGCGGGGTCGGCCCGCAGGATCCGGCCGAGCGCGGCCTCGATCTCGCCCTGGACGGTACGCCTGCCGGGCTGCTTGGCCCAGCCGGAGAACGCGCCACCGTCATATCCGAGGTCGAGCCGTACCCTCATCAGATCCTCTTCCAGAAACGCCACGAGCCCAGCACGGGCGTGCTGGGCTCGTGAGCGCGTAGTTCAGGCCGGACGCGAAGGTCAGGCCTCGTCCTTCTTCTCCGAGGTCTCCGAAGTCTCCGAGGCCTCGGTCTCGGAGGTGGCCTCGTCGTCGGCCGGCAGCTCGACGGTCTCCACCGCGGGAGCGGGCTCGGCCGGCGCCGAAGCGGCGGCGGGCTCGGACCTGCGAGTGGTGGTGACGGGGCTGAGCTGCTCGGTCACCAGCTCGATCACGGCCATGGGGGCGGCGTCGCCCTTACGCTGGCCGATCTTGGTGATCCGGGTGTAGCCGCCGGGACGCTCCGCGAACGTCGGCGCGATCTCGGTGAAGAGCTGGTGGACGACGCCCTTGTCCCGGACGACGGTCAGCACCTGGCGACGGTTGTGCATGTCGCCCTTCTTGGCCTTGGTGATCAGCCGCTCCGCCAGCGGGCGGAGACGCTTGGCCTTGGCCTCGGTGGTGCGGATGCGCCCGTGCTGGAACAGCTGAGTGGCGAGGTTCGCCAGGATCAGCCGCTCGTGCGCGGGGCTGCCGCCAAGACGGGGGCCCTTCGTGGGCTTGGGCATGTGCCTTCTCCCTGTGGGTAACCCGCCCCGGCCGTATCAGGTACCGGGGTCGGGCCGGCCGCCGGATGGACGGCCGTTACGAATGACTCAGTACTGCTCGGTCTCGATGAAGCCGCCGTCCTCGTCGTCGTAGCCGCCGCCGGCGACCGCGGACGGGTCGAATCCGGGCGGGGAGTCCTTGAGGGCGAGGCTCATCTCGTGCAGCTTCTGCTTGACCTCTTCGATCGACTTGGCGCCGAAGTTGCGGATGTCGAGCAGGTCCTGCTCACTGCGGGCCACGAGCTCACCCACGGTGTGGATGCCCTCGCGCTTGAGGCAGTTGTAGGAGCGAACGGTCAGGTTCAGCTCCTCGATCGGCAGCGCCAGGTCGGCGGCGAGCGCCGCGTCGGTCGGCGACGGGCCGATGTCGATGCCCTCGGCCTCGACGTTGAGCTCCCGGGCCAGGCCGAACAGCTCGACGAGGGTCTTGCCGGCCGAGGCCACCGCGTCGCGGGGCTTCATGCACGGCTTGGTCTCGACGTCGAGGATCAGGCGGTCGAAGTCCGTGCGCTGCTCGACACGGGTGGCCTCGACCTTGTACGTCACCTTCAGGACCGGGGAGTAGATGGAGTCGATCGGAATCCGGCCGATCTCCTGCCCCGGCTGCTTGTTCTGCGCGGCGGAGACGTAGCCGCGGCCACGCTCGACCGTCAGCTCCATCTCCAGCTTCGCCTTGCCGTTGAGCGTGGCGATGTGCAGCTCGGGGTTGTGCACCTCGACGCCGGCGGGCGGCGCGATGTCGGCCGCGGTGACCTCACCGGGGCCCTGCTTGCGCAGATACATCACGACCGGCTCGTCGTGCTCCGAAGAGACGACCAGCGACTTGAGGTTGAGGATGATGTCGGTGACATCCTCCTTGACCCCCGGCACGGTCGAGAACTCGTGCAGCACGCCCTCGATGCGGATGCTGGTGACCGCCGCGCCCGGAATGGACGACAGCAGCGTGCGCCGCACCGAGTTGCCGATGGTGTAGCCGAAACCGGGCTCCAGCGGCTCGATGACGAACCGGGAGCGGTGCTCGTCGAGGGACTCCTCGAGGAGGCTCGGTCGCTGTGCGATGAGCATGTGGGTCTCCACTGTGTCGTGCGGCGCCCGCTATATGACGCCGCCCATGTACTACTTGTACTACCAGGTGTTACTTCGAGTAGAGCTCGACGATCAGCTGCTCCTGGACCAGCGTGTCGATCTGCTGGCGGACGGGCAGCTGGTGCACCAGGATGCGCATGCCGTCCGAGGTGACGCCCAGCCACGCCGGCACGGTCTTGTCGCCGGCGGTGGCGCGGGCCACCTCGTAAGGCAGGAGGTTGCGCGAGCGCTCGCGGACCTCGACGATGTCGTGCTCGCGCACGCGGTACGACGGGATGTCGACCTTCTTGCCGTTCACCAGGATGTGGCCGTGGCGCACCTGCTGGCGGGCGGCGTCGCGCGACTCGGCGAAACCGGCGCGGTAGACGACGTTGTCGAGCCTGCTCTCCAGGATCTGGAGAAGGTTCTCACCGGTCTTGCCGGTCTTGCGGTTGGCTTCCTCGTAGTAGTTGCGGAACTGCTTCTCGAGGACGCCGTAGATGCGGCGGGTCTTCTGCTTCTCACGAAGCTGGAGCTGGTATTCAGACTCCTTCGGACGGCCGCGACCGTGCTCACCCGGCGGGTAAGGACGGATCTCGATGGGGCACTTCGCGGACTCGCACTTCTTGCCCTTGAGGAAGAGCTTGGTCTTCTCCCGACGGCAGAGCTTGCAGTCCGCACCCGTGTAACGAGCCATTTCTTCGAAATCTCCTGGGTTCAGACGCGGCGGCGCTTGGGCGGACGGCAGCCGTTGTGCGGAACAGGGGTGACGTCCTGGATCGAGCCGACCTCGAGGCCGGTGGCCTGAAGGGAGCGGATCGCGGTCTCACGGCCGGAGCCGGGACCCTTGACGAAGACGTCGACCTTCCGCATGCCGTGCTCCATGGCACGACGGGCCGCGTTCTCCGCGGCCATCTGCGCCGCGAACGGGGTGGACTTGCGAGAGCCCTTGAACCCGACGTGGCCCGCGGAGGCCCAGGAGATCACGTTCCCGTTGGGGTCGGTGATCGAGACGATCGTGTTGTTGAACGTGCTCTTGATATGGGCATGCCCATGAGCGACGTTCTTCTTTTCCTTGCGGCGCACCTTCTTCGGTGCGCCCTGGCGGCTCTTCGGCGGCATTTAAGCGCTATCTCCTGAAATGTGGCTGCTGACGCGACACCCTTGGATCTTTGCCTCCTGCGGTCGTCCAGCTGTCGCCTCGCGGCGTTGTCGTCGTCGCCCATAGCCCGCTATGGACTCCTCCTCCGCCTTGCGACGCGACACCTGGCCGATCCTCGCTACGGCAAAGATCCAGCGGCTGTCGCTAGGACTACTACTTCTTGCCCGGCTTCTTCTTGCCGGCCACGGTCTTCTTCTTGCCCTTGCGGGTCCGCGCGTTCGTCTGCGTCCGCTGACCGTGGACAGGCAGGCCCTTGCGGTGCCGGATGCCCTGGTAACAGCCGATCTCGATCTTGCGCCTGATGTCGGCCTGAACTTCGCGACGGAGGTCACCCTCGATCTTGTAGTTCGCCTCGATGTAGTCACGCATGGGGACCAGCTCGGTGTCGGAGAGCTGGTGCACGCGAAGATCGGGGCTCACACCTGTCGCTTCCAGGATCTCCTGGGCGCGGGTGCGGCCGATTCCGTAGATGTAGGTGAGAGCGATCTCCAGCCGCTTGTCGCGGGGGAGGTCGACGCCAACCAGGCGAGCCATGGTCGGGCATTCTCCTTTGTTTCGGCGGAGGTCCTGCTCGCCACTTCCCCTCCCCATGCCCGGGGTGAGGGCCCCGGCCTCCGACCGGGGGTCTCCCATGTGGTACGGCCCGGCTTCCCGGACCGCCTGCACGAGTGTGACGCGCGTTTACATACGTCAGGGCCCCGTCAAGTGGGGCCCCTTCGTGCTTGCGACTAGCCCTGGCGCTGCTTGTGGCGCAGGTTGTCGCAGATCACCATGACGCGACCGTGCCGGCGGATCACCTTGCACTTGTCGCAGATCTTCTTGACGCTCGGCTTGACCTTCATAGTCCTTACTTGTCCCTCAGACGCTTACTTGTATCGGTAGACGATCCGCCCACGACTGAGGTCGTAGGGGCTCAGTTCAACAACAACTCGGTCGTCCGGGAGGATCCGGATGTAGTGCATCCGCATTCTGCCGGAGATGTGGGCCAGGACCTTATGGCCGTTGTCGAGCTGCACCCGGAACATGGCGTTCGGGAGTGACTCGACCACAGTGCCCTCGATCTCGATGGCGCCGTCCTTCTTGGCCAATGTCCCTCGCGTTTCACTGATCGGTCGTCTGAGGCTTCGGCACACTACGCAGCCGCGACCTTGAAGCGCTTGCAGAGAGCGGCGGCCAGCCGGGCCGCCCGCGCGCGAAGGTCATAGTGAACCGACAAAGGAGTGTACGACAACCGGGCGCGAAAGGCGAAACCGAGCCCAGGTGTCTCGACACAACCATGCAACAGAATACCCCATGCAAACACCGAGCGGGCGCTCCCCGTGTGGGGAGCGCCCGCCGTGTGCGAGTGATCTTGCCGAAACCTTACGACTTAGAACACGTCGTGCCAGCTACCGCAGTCGTCGAACCGGTTGCTGCCCTCGCAGATGCGGAAGTCGACGTCGTTGAAGCCGTGGCCGCCCTTGAACTTGTGGACGTAGTGGAAGGTGTTGAAGGTCTTGTAGAAGCTCGAGTGAGTGCCGGACCCGTCGTGCCACCGCACCCAGAAGTAGCTGTACTGGTGGTCGTGGTCACGGTCGAAGGCGAAGGAGTCGAAGTAGTAGTAGCCGTTCCGCTTGAACCAGAAGCCCTTGAAGTAGGAACGGTGTCCGCGGTCCTCACCACGACCGTAGTCCGAGTAGTACGGGCCGAAGAAGTGGTTGCTCTGAGCGGTCACAGCCGACGCGGTGCTCGCGTTGGCGGCGGCCGGACTCATGGCCACACCAGCGGCAAGCGCACCAACGACAGCGGTGCCGGCCAGGATGCTGCGAATCTTCACGATGTCCTCCGTTGAGGGTGTCTGTTTGGACACCGCTTACGTTAGGAACAGCGGAGGATCCGTTCTGTGGACGAATGCACAGTATGTCGTCTTACTGGTTAGTGGCCATCGCCGCGGTTCTTGTGCTGCGACCCGAAAAGGCTCCCCATCAGCAACAACACGCCCCAGGGCCCCATCACCCACAGCGGCCACGGGTAGACGAACCCGCTCCCGGTGAGGCTGACGATCAACCAGATTACCCAGTTGACGCCGCTCGCCACGGCCCACGCGCCCCACGCGCCCTTCAGCGCCGCCTGGCCCGGGTTGTGCTGCGGCGTGCTCGGACGCCGCTCGCTGACGTGCGAGGGAAGCCGGTTGAGGTCGACGTGCGGCAGATCCTCGGTGAGCTTCTGCAACTCGCCGTAGGTGCGGCTCTTGTAGACCAGCTCCAGCCGCTCGTTGAACTCGTCGGACGTGAGCCTGCCTTCGGCCATGTGCTCTTGCAGCGCCGCCGCTACCTTGTCGCGGTCGCCGTCCGAGGCCCGGATTTCCGGCTTGGGCGCCATCGCTGTGCCACTCCCCCTGGGGCGTAGGGACTGTAGTTTCTCCCTATTATGCGCCGCGGGCGACACGTGCGAGCCCGGCCTCGCCGCCGTCGAGCGCGGTCAGCACGAGCGGCCCGCCGGCGGTGACCGCGACGCTGTGCTCGAAGTGCGCCGACTGCCGGCCGTCCAGCGTGACGACGGTCCAGTCGTCCGCCAGGACCTTCGTACGGCCCGTGCCGAGGTTCACCATGGGCTCGATGGCGAAACACATTCCTGCTTCGAATCGGGGGCCGCGGCCGCCCTTTCCGTGGTTGGCCACCCAGGGGTCCATGTGCATCTCGGTGCCGATGCCGTGCCCGCCGTACTCCTGCGGGATGCCGTAGCGGCCCTGGCCGCGGATGTACTTCTCCACGGCGTGCCCGATGTCCGAAAGGAAGCCGCCGACGCGGAGCTTGGCGATGCCGTGCCACATGGCGTCCTCGGTCACCCGGATCAGCTCGGTGAGCTCGTCGGCCACCTCGCCGATCGGCACCGTGATCGCCGAGTCGCCGTGCCAGCCGTCGAGGATGGCCCCGCAGTCGATCGAGATGACGTCGCCGGGGCGGAGCTTGCGCTTGTCCGTGGGGATGCCGTGGACGACCTCGTCGTTGACGGACGCGCAGATGGTCGCGGGAAAGCCCTGATAGCCCTTGAACGAGGGGATGGCGCCCTCGTCGCGGATGGCCTTCTCCGCGATGGCGTCGAGGTCGAGGGGGGTCATGCCGGGCTGGACCGACTCGCGCAGCAACTGGAGCGTACGGCCCACCACCAGACCGGCCGCCCGCATCTTCTCCACCTGCTCGGGCGACTTGATCTGGATCCCGTGCTTGTTCTTTTTGAACACGTCTGTCACCCCCTACTGAATTCTTCCACACAAGCAGAGACGCCACCCCGGAGTGCCGGAATGGCGTCCCACCATGAAAACGTCCCAGGTCGCGCCTAATCGACGAAGCGCCGCAGCGCCGACATGGCCCGCCGCGTGACCTCCTCGACCGGTCCGGTCGCGTCCACGCCCTCGAGGAGGCCTTCCTCGGCGTAGTAGGAGATCAGCGGGGATGTCTGCTGCTCGTAGACCTCCAGGCGGTGCCTGATCGTCTCCTCGCGGTCGTCGTCGCGCTGGAACAGCTCGCCGCCGCAGGCGTCGCACACCCCGTCCACCTTGGGCGGATCGAAGTCGACGTGCCACACCTTGCCGCAGGACCTGCACGTGCGCCGCCCGGCGAGGCGGCGCACCACCTCGTCGTTGTCGACCACGAGCTCCAGCACGATGTCCAGTTTCGCCCCGAGCTCGTCAAGGATCTTCTTGAGCACCTGGGCCTGCGGCACATTGCGCGGGAATCCGTCGAGCAGGAAGCCCTCCTGGGCGTCCTTCTCGGCCAGGCGATCCTGCACCATGGCGTTGGTGACCTCGTCGGGGACCAGATCCCCTCTGTCCATGTACTCCTTGGCGAGCTTGCCGAGCTCCGTGCCCCCCGACACGTTGGCACGGAAGATATCCCCTGTCGAAATCTTCGGGATCGACAGGTTCGAGGCGATGAACTGGGCCTGCGTCCCCTTACCCGCTCCGGGGGGCCCGACCAGGACGAGGCGCACTATCTCAGGAAGCCCTCGTAGTTACGCTGCTGCAGCTGGCTCTCGATCTGCTTGACGGTGTCGAGACCGACACCAACCATGATCAGAATGCTGGTCCCTCCGAACGGGAAGTTCTGGGTCGCGTTCACCACCGCCAGCGCGACGATCGGGATCAGCGAGATGAAGCCCAGATACAACGAGCCGGGGGCGGTCAGCCGCGTGAGGACGTAGTTCAGATACTCGGCCGTGGGACGACCCGGGCGGATGCCCGGAATGAAGCCACCATACTTCTTCATGTTGTCGGCCACTTCAACGGGGTTGAAGGTGATCGACACGTAGAAGTAGGTGAACCCGATGATGAGGACGAAGAACGTCGCCATGTAGATCGGGTGGTCGCCCTTGACCATGTTCTGCGCCAGCCAGTCGATCACCGCGTTCGAGGTGTTCCCGCCGAACAGGGTGACCAGCAACTGCGGAAGATAGAGCAGGGACGAGGCGAAGATGACCGGGATGATGCCCGCCTGGTTGACCTTCAGCGGGATGTAGGTCGAGGTCCCGCCGTACATCCGGCGGCCCACCATGCGCTTGGCGTACTGCACCGGGATGCGACGCTGCGCCTGTTCCATGAAGACCACGAACGCGATCATGAACACGCCGACGATCATGACGATCACGAACTTGAACTTGTCGGCCTGGAAGATGCGCAGCAGCTCGGACGGGAAGACCGCGATGACCTGCGTGAAGATCAGGATGGACATGCCGTTGCCGACGCCTCGGTCGGTGATGAGCTCGCCCAGCCACATGATCACCGCCGTGCCGGCGGTCATCGTGATCACCATGGTCACGATGGTGAAGATGTCGTCGTTGATCAGAATGGGCAGGTCGTTGGCGTTCGAGCCGAACAGCTGGCCCGAGCGGGCCAGGGCCACGAACGCGGTCGACTGGAGCACACCCAGGCCGATGGTCAGATACCGCGTGTATTGGGTGATCTTCGCATTCCCGGATTGGCCCTCCTTCTTGAGGGCCTCCAACCGTGGAATCACGACGGTCAGCAGCTGCAGAATGATGCTCGCCGTGATGTACGGCATGATGCCGAGGGCGAACACCGAAAGCTTCAGCAGCGCGCCGCCGCTGAAGAGCTGGACAATCCCATAGATGTTGCTGAGGTCGCCGGCCTGCGCCTTCTCCAGGGCCTTACGGACGTTCTCAGCGTTGACACCGGGGGTCGGAAGCACCGAGCCGAGCCGGAAAAGCGCAATGATGCCCAGCGTGAAGAGCAGCTTTTTGCGCAGGTCAGGCGTCTTGAATGCCCGGATGATGGCGGATAGCACGGTCCCTCCTGCGCGCCAGAGACGCGGTAACGGTAGTCGACGACCGGGGGACGGCCATCGGCGGGGTCTTATTCAATGCATGTGCAGCGAACTCTAACGCACTACGGGCACGGAGGCTCATAGCGAGCCGCCGCGCCTCGTGATGCGAAGGGGTGTCCCGTGGATCCCGTCCGGCTTTCGCCGAGGCGACTGGCCACGAAACACCCCCAAAGCACCTAAAGCTCGGTTACCGAGCCACCGGCCGCGGCGATCTTCTCCTTCGCCGCGCCCGAGAAGGCGTGCGCCGAAACGTTCACCGAGACCGAGATCTCACCGGTGCCCAGCACCTTGACGGGCTGGTTCTTGCGAGCCGCGCCCTTTGCGACCAGCGCCTCCACGGTGACCTCGCCACCCTGGGGGAACAACTCGCCGATCCGGTCGAGGTTGACCACCTGGTAGGTGGTCTTGAACAGGGCGTTGCTGAAGCCCTTGAGCTTCGGCAGGCGCCGCTGCAGCGGAATCGACCCGCCGGCGAAGCCGATCGGGACCGTCTTACGGGCCGTCGTGCCCTTGGTGCCGCGGCCCGCGGTCTTGCCCTTGGACGCCTCGCCGCGACCCTTGCGGGTCTTCGGCTTGTTGGAGCCCTTGGCCGGCCGCAGGTCGTGCAGCTTGAGCGGAGCGTTCTCAGTCATGACTAGTCGACCTCTTCAACCTCGACGAGGTGCGTCACCACGGCGACCATGCCCCGGATCTCCGGGCGGTCCTCCTTGACGACGACATCGCCGATTCGCTTCAGGCCAAGCGAACGCAGCGAGTCACGCTGGTTCTGCTTGCCACCGATCTTCGAGCGAACCTGGGTGATCTTCAGGCGTGCCATGGACTAGCTCACCGCCTTGGCCGCCGCGGCGGCCTCGGCGAGGCCCTCGGCGCGCGCCTTGAGCATCGCCTTGGGGGCGACATCCTCGATCGGCAGGCCCCGGCGGGCGGCGATCTCCTCAGGGCGCGACAGGCCCTTCAGAGCCGCCACCGTGGCGTGCACGATGTTGATCGGGTTGTCCGAGCCGAGCGACTTGGACAGCACGTCGTGGACGCCGGCGCACTCCAGGACCGCGCGGACCGGGCCACCCGCGATGACACCCGTACCCGGCGAGGCCGGGCGCAGCAGGACGACGCCCGCGGCGTCCTCCCCCTGCACGGTGTGCGGGATGGTGCCCTGGATCCGCGGCACCTTGAAGAAGTGCTTCTTGGCCTCTTCGACGCCCTTGGCGATCGCCGCGGGCACCTCCTTGGCCTTGCCGTATCCAACGCCGACCAAACCGTTGCCGTCGCCGACGATGACGAGCGCCGTGAAGCTGAAGCGGCGGCCACCCTTGACGACCTTGGCCACGCGGTTGATCTTCACGACCTTCTCGATGTACGAAACGCCCTTGTCCTGGGCGCCGCCGCGGCGATCGTCACGACGTTCCCGCCGCTCGCCACCGCCGCCGCCGCCGCGACGCGGAGCTCCAGCCATCAGTGGTTCCTCTTCTCGTTGCTCATTCGGGCGCTCGTGTGAAGTGCGGCCATCAGAAGTTCAGGCCCCCTTCACGCGCGCTGTCCGCGAGGGCCGCGATGCGACCCCCGTAGCGGTTGCCACCGCGGTCGAACACGACAGCGGTGATACCGGCGGCCTTGGCCCGCTGAGCGAGAAGCTCGCCGACCTTCTTCGCCTTCTCGGTCTTGTCTCCCTCGGCGGAACGCAGCGAGGCGTCCATCGTGGAGACGCTGACCAGCGTGTGCCCCTGGGTGTCGTCGACGATCTGCACGAACAGGTGCCGCGCGGAGCGATTGACGATCAGGCGCGGGCGCTCGGCGGTGCCGAACACGTTCTTCCGCACGCGGCGGTGCCGACGGGCTCGCGAAACGGTGCGAGCGGCGGTGTGCTTGCCGTACGTCGCAGCCATTGCTACTTACCAGCCTTTCCGACCTTGCGGCGGACGATCTCGCCTTGATAACGCACGCCCTTGCCCTTGTACGGGTCGGGCTTGCGCAGCTTGCGGATGTTCGCGGCGACCTCGCCGACCTTCTGCTTGTCGATCCCGTCCACGTGGAACAGGGTCGGCCGCTCGACCCGGAAGGTCACGCCCTCAGGAGCGTCGACGACCACCGGGTGACTGAAGCCGAGCGAGAACTCCAGCTGCGTCGGGCCCTTGGCCGCGACGCGATAACCAACACCGACGATTTCCAGGGTCTTGCTGTAACCCTGCGTGACACCGGTCACCATGTTGGCGATCAGCGTCCGCGACAGGCCGTGCAGCGCACGGACCTTGTTCTCGTCGTTGGGACGGGTGACGGAAATGGTTCCGTCATCGGCCCGAGCCACTTCGATGGGCTCGGCGACCGTGTGCGAGAGCGCACCCTTCGGGCCCTTGACCTGGACAGCCCGGCCGTCGATCGTGATGTCGACACCGCTCGGTACAGGGATGGGCAGCCGTCCGATTCGCGACATGCTGTGGTTCCTCCCCTCTTACCAGACGTAGGCGAGGACTTCCCCGCCCACTCCGCGCTTGCCGGCCTGCCGATCGGTCATCAGGCCACCGGACGTCGAGATGATCGCGACACCCAGGCCACCGAGGACCCTCGGCAGATTGTCCTTCTTGGCGTACACCCGCAGACCGGGCTTTGACACCCGGCGCAGGCCCGCGAGCGACCGCTCGCGGCTCGGCCCGAACTTCAGCTCCACCACGAGGTTCTTCCCGACCTTGGCGTCCTCGACGGACCAGGACTGGATGTAGCCCTCCTGCTGGAGGATCTCGGCGATGTGCGCCTTGATCTTTGAATACGGCATGGTCACGGTGTCGTGATACGCCGAGTTCGCGTTACGCAGACGCGTCAGCATGTCTGCGATCGGGTCGGTCATCGTCATGGCCGGAGCCCTTCCTCGCCGCGGTTTCCTCTTCAGACCTACGGCGTGGTCATGGGCGCGTGCGCGCCCGGTTGATATTTCTCGAGGAAAAGCACTACCAGCTGGACTTGGCGATGCCCGGAAGCTCGCCGCGGTGCGCCATCTCGCGGAAGCAGATGCGGCACAGGCCGAACTTGCGGTAAACCGCGCGCGGACGACCGCAGCGCGAACACCGAGTGTACGCGCGGACCTCGAACTTCTGCTTGCGCGCAGCCTTGACCTTCAGCGCGGTCTTCGCCATCACGCCTCCTTGAAGGGGAATCCGAGGTGCCGAAGCAGCGCCCGCCCCTGGTCGTCGTTCTTGGCCGTGGTCACGACCGTGATGTCCATGCCGCGCTGCCGGTCCACCCGGTCCTGGTCGACCTCGTGGAACATGACCTGCTCGGTGAGACCGAAGGTGTAGTTCCCGTTGCCGTCGAACTGCTTCGGCGACAGGCCGCGGAAGTCACGGATACGCGGCAGGGCCAGCGCGAGCAGCCGGTCCAGGAACTCCCACATCCGGTCGCCGCGCAGCGTGACGTGCGCGCCGATCGGCATGCCCTCACGCAGCTTGAACTGGGCGATGGACTTGCGGGCCCGGGCGACGGCCGGCTTCTGGCCGGTGATCGCGGTCAGGTCGCGTACGGCGCCCTCGATGAGCTTCGAGTCGCGCGCCGCCTCGCCGACGCCCATGTTCACCTTGATCTTGGTGACGGTGGGCACCAGCATGATGTTCTCGAAGCCGAACTCCTCGCGCAGCTTCGCGATGATCTCCTCGCGATACTTCTGCTTGAGGCGCGGGGTCACCTTCTCGGCGGTCTGAGCAGTCATCAGTCTTCCTCACCCGACTCGTCGGCCTTCTTGGCCTTCTTCGTGGCGGGCTTGTCCGCGGGCTTCTCCTCATCCTTGAGCTTCTTGACGTTGCTCACGTGGATGGAGGCCTCCTGGGTCTGCACGCCGCCCTGCTTGGCGCCACGCGGGCCCTGGTGAGTCACCTTGGAGTGCTTCTTGATCAGGTTGACGCCCTCGACCACCACGCGCTCCTGGCTCGGGTAGGCCGCGATGACACGTCCCTTGGCGCCCTTGTCCTTGCCGGCGATGACCTGGACGAGGTCGCCCTTCTTCACATGCAGCTTGGGCATCACAGCACCTCCGGCGCGAGCGAGATGATGCGCATGAACTTCTTCTCGCGCAGCTCACGGCCGACCGGGCCGAAGATGCGGGTGCCGCGAGGGTCGCCGCTGTCCTTGATGATGACCGCGGCGTTCTCGTCGAACTTGATGTAGGAGCCGTCGGCACGACGGGTCTCCTTGACCGTGCGGACGATGACGGCCTTGACGACCTCGCCCTTCTTGACGGTGCCGCCGCCAGGGATGGCGTCCTTCACCGAGGCGACGATGATGTCGCCGATTCCCGCGTAGCGCCGCCCCGAGCCGCCGAGCACCCGGATGCAAAGGATCTCCTTCGCGCCCGTGTTGTCGGCGACCTTGAGCCGCGACTCCTGCTGAATCACGTCTTCTCCTGCTTGTGTCTTTGTCCTCCGGCCTCAGCTGTCGCCGCGACCACAGGCGACGGCGGATCGTCCGCCGTCCTTGGACACCACCGTGGGGGCCGGCAGGCCCCCACAGTGGCGCGAATATGGGTTACTTGGCCCGCTCGAGGATCTCGACGACACGCCACCGCTTGGTGGCCGACAGCGGCCGGGTCTCCATCAGGAGCACGCGGTCGCCGACGCCCGCCGAGTTGTTCTCGTCGTGGGCCTTGTACTTGGTCGTACGGCGGATGACCTTGCCGTACAGCGGGTGCTTGACGCGGTCCTCGACGGCGACGACGACGGTCTTGTCCATCTTGTCGCTGACCACGAGACCCTCACGGGTCTTGCGGTAGTTACGCGCCTGCTTGTCGGTGTTGACAGTGGTCTCGGCAGAGGTCTCAGCCATCGCTCGTCTCCTTCTGGACCGTGACGATGCCGAGCTCGCGCTCGCGCATCACGGTGTAGATACGGGCGATCTCGCGACGGACGGCGCGCAGCCGCCCATGGCTTTCCAGCTGACCGGTGGCCGACTGGAAACGAAGGTTGAACAGCTCTTCCTTCGCCTCCTTGAGCTTCTGGACCAGGGCTTCCTCGTCCTCGAGCCGCAGCTCAGCGGCAGTCAGGCCCTTGGCCATCACGCCTCACCCACTTCACGCTTAACAAACCGACACTTCATCGGGAGCTTGTGCATCGCGCGCCGCAGGGCCTCACGGGCCACGGGCTCGGCGACACCGGACAGCTCGAACATGACGCGGCCGGGCTTCACATTGGCGATCCACCACTCCGGCGAACCCTTACCGGAACCCATGCGGGTCTCGGCCGGCTTCTTGGTGAGCGGGCGGTCGGGGTAGATGTTGATCCACACCTTTCCGCCACGGCGGATGTGCCGGGTCATCGCGATACGCGCCGACTCGATCTGGCGGTTCGTCACGTACGCGTGCTCGAGCGCCTGGATGCCGAACTCACCGAACGTCACGCGGGTGCCGCCCTTGGCGGCCCCACTGCGGTCGGGCCGGTGCTGCTTGCGGTGCTTGACCCTGCGCGGGATCAGCATGGTCAGCTCCCTTCAGCACCCGGCTGCTCGGCCGGGCCGCTCTCGGGGGCGGCCTGCGCGGCCGCCTCGGGACGGGGGGCGCGGTCGCCACGGTCGCCACGGCCGGCGCCCGCGCCACCACGGCGCGGACGGTCACCGGCGCCACCGCGACGGGGACGGTCGCCGCCGCCGCCACCGCGACGCTCGTCGCGCTCGCGGCGCTGACCGGCGCGGGCGCCGGCAGCGGCGGCCTCACGCTCGGCGCGGCTGGTCGGGGCCTCGCCCTTGTAGATCCACACCTTCACGCCGATCCGGCCGAAGGTGGTGCGGGCCTCGTAGAAGCCGTAGTCGATGTCCGCGCGGAGCGTGTGCAGGGGCACGCGGCCCTCGCGGTAGAACTCCGAGCGGGACATCTCCGCGCCGCCGAGGCGGCCGGCGCACTGAACCCGGATGCCCTTGGCGCCCGACTTCATGGCCGACTGCATGGCCTTGCGCATGGCCCGGCGGAACGAGACGCGGCTGGACAGCTGCTCGGCCACGCCCTGCGCGACGAGCTGCGCGTCGACCTCGGGGTTCTTCACCTCGAGGATGTTCAGCTGGACCTGCTTCTTGGTCAGCTTCTCGAGGTCGCCGCGGATGCGGTCGGCCTCGGCGCCGCGGCGGCCGATGACGATGCCCGGCCGGGCGGTGTGGATGTCGACCTGGACGCGGTCCGTGGTGCGCTCGATCTCGACCTTGGATATACCGGCCCGCTCCATGCCCTTCTGCAGCATGCGACGGATCGCCACGTCCTCGGCCACGTACGACTTGTAGAGCTTGTCGGCGTACCACCGGCTCTTGAAGTCGGTCGTGATGCCGAGGCGGAACCCGTGCGGGTTAACCTTCTGGCCCACTAGCGGGTCCTTCCCTTCGGCTTCGGCTGCGACTTCGGCTCACGGGACTCCACGATCACGGTGATGTGGCTGGTCCGCTTGTTGATCCGGTAGGCCCGGCCTTGCGCGCGCGGGCGGAACCGCTTGAGCGTCGGTCCCTCGTCGACCCACGCGCGGCTCACGATGAGCGTCTGCGGGTCGAGGTTGAAGTTGTGCTCGGCGTTCGCGATCGCGGACGAGAGCACCTTATATACGGTTTCGCTCGCCGCCTGGGGAGCGAACTGCAGCACGGCCTGCGCCTCCGAAGCGGCGAGGCCACGAATGAGGTCCACCACACGGCGGGCCTTCCGGGGCGTATGGCGCGCGTACCGCACCTGTGCCCTGGCTTCCATCGCTGTCTCCTCTTGCTGATGCTTCGGTCGGCACTACCGCCGGCTGCGGCGGTCTTCCTTGACGTGGCTACGGAACGTCCGGGTCGGCGCGAACTCGCCGAGCTTGTGGCCGATCATCGATTCGGTGACGAACACCGGAACGTGCTTGCGGCCGTCGTGGACGGCGATCGTGTGACCGATCATGTCGGGCACGATCATGGAGCGCCGCGACCACGTCTTGATGACGTTCTTGGTGCCCTTCTCGTTCTGAACGTCCACCTTTTTCTGCAGGTGGCCGTCCACGAAAGGACCCTTCTTAAGGCTACGTGGCATTGTGGGCTGCTCCTACCGCTTCTTCCTCTTGCTCCGACGTCGGATGATCAGCCGGTCGCTGGTCTTGTGCTCGGCACGGGTCCGGCCCTCGGGCTTGCCCTTCGGGTTCACCGGGTGGCGACCACCGGAGGTCTTGCCCTCGCCACCACCGTGCGGGTGGTCCACCGGGTTCATCGCGACACCACGGACGGTCGGGCGCTTGCCCTTCCACCGCATACGTCCCGCCTTGCCCCAGTTGATGTTGCCCTGCTCAGAGTTGCCGACCTGGCCGACCGTCGCGCGGCAGCGCACGTCGACCATCCGCATCTCACCGGACGGCATACGCAGCGTGGCGTAGGTGCCCTCCTTGGCGAGCAGCTGGATCTGGGCGCCGGCGCTGCGGCCGAGCTTGGCGCCTCCACCGGGCTTCAGCTCCACGGCGTGGATGAAAGTACCCGTCGGAATGTTGCGCAGCGGCAGGCAGTTGCCCGGCTTGATGTCGGCCGAAGGGCCGTTCTCGACGCGGTCCCCCTGCTTGAGGCCGGTCGGCGCGATGATGTAGCGCTTCTCACCGTCGGCGTAGTGCAGCAGGGCGATGTTGGCGGTCCGGTTGGGGTCGTACTCGATGTGCGCGACCTTGGCCGGGATACCGTCCTTGTCGTGGCGCCGGAAGTCGATGATCCGATACGCCCGCTTGTGGCCGCCGCCCTGGTGCCGGGCCGTGACCCGGCCGTGCACGTTACGGCCGCCCTTGCCATGCAGGGGGGCAAGCAGCGACTTCTCCGGCGTGCTGCGGGTGATCTCGGAGAAGTCCGAGACGCTCGACCCGCGGCGACCCGGGGTCGTCGGCTTGTATTTACGGATGCCCATCTTTTTCGTTCATCCCTCGTCGATATATCCGCGGACCCTCAGCCGATCTGGCCGAAGATGTCGATTCGGTCACCCTCGGCAAGGCTGACGATGGCGCGCTTGGTGTTCGCGCGCTGCCCGTAGCCAGAGCGGGTCCGCTTGCGCTTGCCCGGTCGGTTGATCGTGTTGACGCCGGTGACCTTGACGCCGAAGATCTGCTCAATCGCGATCTTGACCTGGGTCTTGTTGACGTCCTTCCGGACCAGGAACGTGTACTTGTTGTGCTCGTCGATCAGGCCGTAGCTCTTCTCAGAGACGATCGGCTTGACGATGATGTCCCGCGGGTCGGGGATCTTCTCCATCAGGCGTCCTCCTCCTTCTTCGCGAGGCGGGCCACGACCTGGTCGTACGCCTGCTTGGTGAACACCACGTCGTCGTTGCACAGCACGTCGTAGGTGTTCAGCTGACCCGCGTCCAGCATGTGCACCTCGGGCGCGTTGCGGAGGCTCAGCCAGGTCACCTCGTCGTCCTCGTCGACCACGACGAGAACGCTGCGGGCCTGGGTGATCTCGCGCAGCGCCTGGAGGGCGGCCTTGGTCTTCGGCGTCTCGCCGGTGACCAGAGCGTCGACCACGTGCACGCGCCCGCCGGAAGCCCGGTCGGACAGCGCGCCGCGCAGCGCGGCGGCCTTCATCTTCTTGGGCGTCTTCTGCTCGTACGAGCGAGGCTGCGGGCCGTGGACGACGCCGCCGCCGGTGAACTGCGGCGCGCGGGTCGAACCCTGGCGCGCCCGGCCGGTGCCCTTCTGGCGGTACGGCTTCTTGCCGCCGCCGCTGACCAGACCGCGGGTCTTCGTCGCGTGAGTGCCCTGCCGGCGAGCGGCGAGCTGGGCGATGACGACCTGGTGCATCAGCGGGACGTTGATTTTGGCGCCGAAGACTTCCGCGGGGAGCTCCACGTCGATCTTGCTCACTTGGTTACTCCCTTCTTGGCGGAAGTGCGGATGAGGACCAGGCTGCCGTTGGCGCCGGGGATCGCACCCTTGATCAGGATGAGGCCCTTCTCGGCGTCGATGGCGTGCACCTTGAGGCTCTGGATGGTGGTGCGGACGTTGCCCATCCGACCGGCCATGCGCACGCCCTTGAAAACGCGGCCCGGGGTGGCGCAGCCACCGATGGAACCCGGCGAGCGGTGCTTGCGCTGGGTGCCGTGCGAAGCGCCGAGACCCTTGAAGTTGTGGCGCTTCATGACGCCCGCGAAGCCCTTGCCCTTGCTCTTGCCCGTCACGTCGACGTACTGCCCGGCCTCGAACGTCTCCGCGGAGACCTCCTGGCCGAGGGCGTAGTCGCCCGCGTCGTCGGTGCGAACCTCGACGAAGTAGCGGCGCGGCGTGATGTCGTGCTTGCGAAGGTAGTCGCCGAGCGGCTTGTTGACCTTCCGGGGGTCGACCTGCCCGTAGCCGAGCTGGATGGCGGAGTAACCGTCACGCTCAGGCGTGCGAACCCGGGTCACCACGCACGGACCGGCCTCGACCACCGTCACCGGGACGATCCGGTTGTCGGTGTCGAAGACCTGGGTCATGCCGAGCTTCTTGCCCAGGACGCCCTTGATCTGCTTAGCCATGTCTGTGCGTTCCCTCAGAGCTTGATCGAGATGTCGACGCCGGCAGGAAGGTCGAGTCGCATGAGCGAGTCGACGGTCTTGGGCGTCGGGTCGATGATGTCAATCAGCCGCTTGTGCGTGCGCATCTCAAAGTGCTCGCGGCTGTCCTTGTACTTGTGCGGCGAACGGATGACGCAATACACGTTCTTCTCGGTCGGCAGCGGCACCGGGCCCGCGACCTTCGCACCCGTCCGCGTCACCGTCTCGACGATCTTCTTGGCCGAGCTGTCGATGACCTCGTGGTCATAGGCCTTGAGCCGAATGCGGATCTTCTGTCCCGCCATAATGGCCTCGGTGTCCTTCGCTGTCGTCTGAACAAGTAACGTGCGGCTGTGAGCCGCTTGATTTGGTACCTCGTGCTTCGGCGGCCAGGCTGTACGGCCTGGCCGCCGAATGGCGCAACTACTTGATGATCTTGGTGACCCGGCCGGCGCCGACGGTGCGGCCGCCCTCGCGGATGGCGAACTTGAGGCCGTCCTCCATGGCGATCGGCTGGATGAGCTGAACGGTCATCTCGGTGTTGTCACCGGGCATGACCATCTCGGTGCCCTCCGGCAGGTTCACCACGCCGGTCACGTCAGTCGTACGGAAGTAGAACTGCGGCCGGTAGTTGTTGAAGAACGGCGTGTGCCGGCCGCCCTCGTCCTTGGACAGGATGTAGACCTGCGCCTCGAACTCGGTGTGCGGGGTCGTGGTGCCCGGCTTGATGATGCACTGGCCGCGCTCGACGTCCTCGCGCTTGATGCCGCGGAGCAGCAGACCGACGTTGTCGCCGGCCCGGCCCTCGTCGAGCAGCTTGCGGAACATCTCGACACCGGTGACGGTGGTCGAGGTGCTCTTCTCGCGGATGCCGATGATGTCGACCGTCTCGTTGACCTTGACGACACCGCGCTCGATGCGGCCGGTCACGACGGTGCCGCGGCCGGTGATCGAGAAAACGTCCTCGATCGGCATGAGGAACGGCTTGTCGGTGTCACGAACGGGCTCGGGGACGTTGTCGTCCACGGCGTTCATGAGCTCGATGATGCTGTCGGCCCACCGCTCGTCGCCCTCGAGCGCCTTCAGCGCCGAGACGCGGATGACCGGCAGGTCGTCGCCCGGGAACTCCTGAATCGACAGCAGCTCGCGGACCTCGAGCTCGACGAGCTCGAGGATCTCCTCGTCGTCCACCATGTCGGCCTTGTTCAGGGCCACGACGATGTAGGGCACGCCGACCTGACGGGCCAGCAGCACGTGCTCCTTGGTCTGCGGCATCGGGCCGTCGGTGGCGGCGACCACGAGGATCGCGCCATCCATCTGAGCGGCACCGGTGATCATGTTCTTCACGTAGTCGGCGTGACCGGGGCAGTCCACGTGGGCGTAGTGCCGCTTCTCGGTCTGGTACTCGACGTGCGCGATGGAGATGGTGATGCCCCGCGCCTTCTCCTCGGGCGCCTTGTCGATCTTGTCGAACGGAGTCGCCTCGTTGAGCTGCGGGTAACGGTCGTGAAGCACCTTGGTGATCGCCGCGGTCAGAGTGGTCTTGCCGTGGTCGATGTGCCCAATGGTGCCGATGTTCACGTGCGGCTTAGTCCGCTCGAACTTGGCCTTGGCCACTGCTCTGTCTCCTTAGAGATTTTCTGACTGGACTACTTCTCACTCGGGTCGAGGGCTATTCGCCCCTGAGCTATTCGCCCTTGACCCCTCGGGGAAAGGGCGACGATCTCCTGTCGGCGCCCAGCCCGAGAGGTCAGGAGTTATTCGCCCTTGACCTTCGCGACGATCTCCTTGGCGATGCCCGGGGGCACCTCCGCGTAGGAGTCGAACTGCATGGTGTAGCTCGCGCGGCCCTGGGTCCTGCTGCGCAGGTCGCCCACGTAGCCGAACATCTCGGACAGCGGCACGAGAGCGGTGATGACCCGGGCGCCCGCGCGCTCGTCCATCGCCTGGATCTGCCCGCGACGGCTGTTGAGGTCCCCGATCACATCGCCCATGTAATCCTCGGGCGTGACGACCTCAACGGACATCATCGGCTCGAGGAGGACCGGGCTGGCCCTGCGGGCGGCCTCCTTGAAGGCCATCGAGCCCGCGATCTTGAAGGCCATCTCGGACGAGTCGACCTCGTGGAAGGCGCCGTCCTGCAGGGTGACCTTCACGCCCACCATCGGGTAGCCGGCGAGAACACCGAACTCGGCGGCCTCCTGGGCGCCCGCGTCGACCGACGGGATGTACTCCCGCGGGATGCGGCCACCAGTGACCTTGTTCTCGAACTCGTAGCCGTCGTTGCCCTCGCCCAGCGGCTCCAGGTCGATGAGGACCTTGGCGAACTGGCCGGAGCCACCGGTCTGCTTCTTGTGCGTGTAGTCGACCTTCTCCACCTTGCGGCGGATGGTCTCGCGGTAGGCCACCTGAGGACGGCCGATGTTGGCCTCGACCTTGAACTCGCGGCGCATCCGGTCGACGATGATCTCCAGGTGGAGCTCGCCCATGCCCCAGATGACCGTCTGACCGGTCTCCTCGTCACGGCGCACCTGGAAGGACGGGTCCTCCTCGGCGAGCCGCTGGATGGCGGTGCCCAGCTTCTCCTGGTCGCCCTTGGTCTTGGGCTCGATCGCGACGCTGATGACCGGCGCCGGGAACGTCATCGACTCCAGCACGACCTGGTTGCTCGGGTCGCTCAGCGTGTCACCGGTGGTGGTGTCCTTCAGACCCATGACGGCGACGATCTGACCGGCCGACGCGGTGGGGCGCTCCTCGCGCTTGTTCGCGTGCATCTGGTAGATCTTGCCGATCCGCTCCTTGCGGCCCTTCACCGAGTTGATCACGGTGGTGCCGGAGTCCAGCGAACCGGAGTAGATCCGCAGGTAGGTCAGCTTGCCCAGGTGCGGGTCGCTCATGATCTTGAACGCCAGGGCCGAGAACGGCTCCGAGGGGTCGGCGTGGCGCTCGACCACCTGGTCCTCGTGACCGACGGCGTGGCCCTTGAAGGCCGGGATGTCGATCGGCGCGGGCAGGTAGGCGACGACCGCGTCGAGCAGGGGCTGGACGCCCTTGTTCTTGAACGCGGTGCCACACAGCACCGGGTTGATGGCGCTCGCCAGCGTCGCGCGGCGGATGGCCGCGACCAGCTGCTCCTCGGTGGGCTCGATGCCCTCGAGGTAGAGCTCCATGAGCTCGTCGTCGTTCTCGGCGACCGTCTCGACGAGCCGGTCGCGCCAGTCGCGCGCCGCCTCGACGTGGTCGGCCGGGATGTCGACGACGTCGTAGCGGTCACCCTTGGCGGCCTCGGCCGGCCAGATGAGGCCCCGCATCTTCACCAGGTCGATGACGCCCTTGAAGTCGGACTCCACGCCCCAGGGGAGCTGGATCACCGCGGGAGTCGCGGCCAGGCGGGTGATCATCATGTCGACGCAGCGGTGGAACTCGGCGCCGACGCGGTCCATCTTGTTGACGAAGCAGATGCGCGGCACGTTGTAGCGGTCAGCCTGCCGCCACACGGTCTCCGACTGGGGCTCGACACCGGCCACCCCGTCGAAAACGGTGACCGCGCCGTCGAGCACGCGGAGGTTGCGCTCCACCTCGATGGTGAAGTCGACGTGGCCCGGGGTGTCGATCAGATTGATCGTGTGCCCGGCCCACTCGCAGGTGGTCGCGGCGGAGGTGATGGTGATGCCGCGTTCCTGCTCCTGCTCCATCCAGTCCATCGTGGCGGCGCCGTCGTGGACCTCACCGATCTTGTAGTTGATACCGGTGTAGAACAGGATGCGCTCGGTTGTAGTGGTCTTGCCCGCGTCAATATGGGCGATGATCCCAATGTTGCGGACCTTGGCCAGGTCAAGAGCGGTCGTTGCGGCCACTTCTCTCGCGTCCTCGTCGTCTCGTCGAAATTCCGCTCACTACCAGCGGTAGTGCGCGAAGGCCTTGTTGGACTCGGCCATCTTGTGGGTGTCCTCGCGCTTCTTGACCGAGGCTCCGAGGCCGTTGCTGGCGTCGAGGAGCTCGTTCATGAGGCGCTCGGTCATGGTCTTCTCGCGCCGGGCCCGGGAGTACTGCACGAGCCAGCGCAGCGCGAGCGTGGTGCTGCGCGACGCGCGGACCTCGACCGGCACCTGGTAGGTCGCGCCACCGACACGGCGGCTGCGGACCTCGAGCGTCGGCTTCACGTTGTCCAGCGCGCGCTTGAGCGTGACGACCGGGTCGTTGCCGGTCTTGTCCTTGCAGCCCTCGAGGGCGCCGTAGACGATCGACTGCGCGATCGAGCGCTTCCCGTCCAGGAGGACCTTGTTGATCAGCGCGGTAACCAGCGGAGAGCTGTAGACCGGGTCAGACATGAGCTGACGACGGCCGGGAGAACCCTTGCGAGGCATGTCAGCTCTTCTCCTTCTTCGCGCCGTAGCGGCTGCGGGCCTGCTTGCGGTTACGCACGCCCTGGGTGTCAAGGGAGCCACGAATGATCTTGTATCGAACGCCCGGCAGGTCCTTCACACGGCCGCCACGCACGAGCACGATCGAGTGCTCCTGCAGGTTGTGGCCGACGCCCGGGATATATGCGGTCACTTCGATGCCGTTGGTCAGGCGGACACGCGCGACCTTCCGAAGCGCCGAGTTGGGCTTCTTCGGGGTGGTGGTGTAGACGCGGGTGCACACGCCGCGCCGCTGAGGGCTGCCCTTGAGCGCAGGAGTCTTGGTCTTGGAGACCTTGTCCTGCCGGCCCTTACGGACCAACTGCTGAATCGTGGGCACTACAACAACTCCGTTTCGTGCCTTGGCCGGTGATACGTCTCAGTGCTTTTCGCAGGTGCTGCCGGTGTCATGACCTGCTGGTTTTACTCTCCCGCCGACCCACGCGGTCGGGCGTGTCGCGCTCTTTGCGGAACACACCCGTGCTGACCCGGCAAATGGAGAGGGTCACGCGGCGCTGAATCTGCGCACACGCATGCGAGCCCACTAACCTATGGGCACGAAGCGCAAGACTACCCAGCCCATGGCCGATCGTCAAAACGATCGCCTTAGGTCAGCCGCGTGGACTCCCCGACCAGTTTACCGGAAACGACAAGGCGCCCGGACCATAACCGGTCCGGGCGCCGTGTCCCAGTTGGCTAACGACCGGGTTAACGGCCGTACTGGCCGAAGTCGTACTCCTCCAGCGGGACGGCCTCGCCGCTGCCGGACCCGAAGGTGTAGTCGGCCGCGGAGCCGTCGTAGCCGCCGACCGTGTACATCGCGGCCTTGGCCTCCTCGGTCGGCTCGACCCGGATGTTCCGGTACTGGGGCATGCCCGTGCCGGCCGGGATGAGCTTGCCGATGATGACGTTCTCCTTGAGGCCGAGCAGCGAGTCCGACTTGGCGTGGATCGCCGCGTCGGTGAGCACTCGCGTCGTCTCCTGGAAGGACGCCGCCGACAGCCACGACTCGGTGGCCAGCGAGGCCTTGGTGATGCCCATCAGGACCGGACGGCCGGAAGCCGGCTGCCCGCCCTCGGCCACCACCTCGCGGTTGAGGTTCTCAAAGCGCGGCCGCTCGACCAGCTCACCGGGCAGCAGCTCGGTGTCGCCGGACTCCAGCACGTTCACCCGCTTGAGCATCTGGCGGACGATGACCTCGATGTGCTTGTCGTGGATCGACACACCCTGCGAGCGGTAGACCTGCTGGACCTCCTCCACCAGGTGCAGCTGCACCGCCCGGGGGCCGAGGATGCGCAGCACCTCGTTGGGGTTGCGGGCGCCGGCGATCAGCTGCTGGCCGACGTCGACGTGCTGGCCCTCGGAGACCAGCAGCCGCGACCGCATCGACACCGGGTAGGCGACCTCGTCGGAGCCGTCGTCCGGAGTGATGACGATCTTGCGGGACTTGTCGGTCTCGTCGATCCGGACCCGGCCCGTGCTCTCGGAGATCGGGGCCACACCCTTGGGGATGCGGGCCTCGAACAGCTCCTGGACACGCGGCAGGCCGTGGGTGATGTCGGCGCCCGCCACACCACCGGTGTGGAAGGTCCGCATCGTCAGCTGGGTGCCCGGCTCACCGATCGACTGGGCGGCGATGATGCCCACCGCCTCGCCGACGTCGACCAGCTTGCCGGTGGCCAGCGACCGCCCGTAGCAGGTGGCGCAGACCCCGATCTTGGCCTCGCAGACGAGCGTGCTGCGCGTCCGCACGGTCTCCACGCCGGCGTTGACCAGCGCGGCGACGGTGTTGTCGTTGATGTCGACGCCGACCGCGGCGATCAGCTTGCCGTCCACCTCGACGTCCTCGGCCAGGATGCGGCCGTGCACGTTGCTCTCGGCGTTCTCGGCCTTGACCAGGTTGCCGCTCGCGTCGCGCTCGGCGACGTGCAGCGGGACCGCGCGGTCGGTGCCGCAGTCGATCTCGCGGACGATGACGTCCTGCGCGACGTCGACAAGACGCCGGGTGAGGTAGCCCGAGTCGGCGGTCCGCAGCGCGGTGTCCGCCAGACCCTTCCGCTGGCCGTGGGTCGAGATGAAGTACTCCAGCACCGACAGGCCCTCGCGGAACGAGGCCTTGATCGGACGCGGGATCGTCTCGCCCTTGGTGTTGGACACCAGGCCGCGGATGCCGGAGATCTGCCGGACCTGCATCAGGTTTCCGCGGGCGCCCGACTGGACCATCATCCAGACCGGGTTGTCTGCCGGGAACGCCTTCTGCATGTCGTCGGTGACGTCGCTGGTGGCGTGCGTCCAGATCTCGATGAGCTCCTGACGGCGCTCGTCGTCGGTGATCAGGCCGCGCTCGTACTCCCGCTGGACCTTGTCGGCCCGGCGCTCGTACGCCTCCATGATCTCCGCCTTGTTCGGCGGGGCGATGACGTCCTCGATGGAGATCGTCGTGCCGGACCGGGTGGCCCAGTGGAAGCCGGTGTCCTTGAGCGCGTCGAGCGAGTTGGCCACCTGAACCTTCGGGTAGCGCTCGGCCAGCTCGTTGACGATCGCGGACAGCTGCTTCTTGCCGACCTGGTAGTTGACGAACGGGTAGTCGTCCGGCAGGGCCTGGTTGAACAGGCAGCGGCCAAGGGTGGTCTCGAGCCGGATGGTCTCGCCCGGCTCCCAGCCCTCGGGAGCGTCCCAGCCGCGCGGCGGGGGCACGTCCTTGAGCCGGATGTGCACCTTGGCCTGCATGTTCAGCTCATGCCTGTCGTACGCCATGAGGGCTTCGGCCTCGGATGCGAACACCCGGCCCTCGCCCACGGCGCCTTCCTTCAGCGTCGTCAGCCAGTAGAGCCCGATGACCATGTCCTGGGTGGGCATCGTCACCGGCTTGCCGTCGGCGGGCTTCAGGATGTTGTTGGTCGACAGCATCAGGATGCGCGCCTCGGCCTGCGCCTCGGCCGACAGCGGCAGGTGCACGGCCATCTGGTCGCCGTCGAAGTCGGCGTTGAACGCCGTACACACGAGCGGGTGGATCTGGATGGCCTTGCCCTCGACCAGCTGCGGCTCGAAGGCCTGGATGCCGAGGCGGTGCAGGGTCGGCGCGCGGTTGAGCAGCACCGGGTGCTCGGTGATGACCTCTTCGAGCACGTCCCACACGACCGGGCGGGCCCGCTCGACCATGCGCTTGGCCGACTTGATGTTCTGCGCGTGGTTGAGGTCGACCAGGCGCTTCATCACGAACGGCTTGAACAGCTCCAGCGCCATCTGCTTGGGCAGACCGCACTGGTGCAGGCGCAGCTGCGGGCCGACGACGATGACCGAACGGCCGGAGTAGTCGACGCGCTTGCCGAGCAGGTTCTGACGGAACCGGCCCTGCTTGCCCTTGAGCATGTCGGACAGCGACTTGAGCGGACGGTTGCCGGGGCCCGTGACCGGGCGGCCGCGGCGGCCGTTGTCGAACAGCGCGTCGACGGCCTCCTGCAGCATCCGCTTCTCGTTGTTCACGATGATCTCGGGCGCGCCGAGGTCGAGGAGTCGCTTGAGGCGGTTGTTCCGGTTGATCACCCGGCGGTAGAGGTCGTTCAGGTCCGAGGTCGCGAACCGGCCACCGTCGAGCTGCACCATGGGGCGCAGGTCCGGCGGGATGACCGGGATGCAGTCGAGGACCATGCCGGCGGGCGAGTTCCGCGTGTTGAGGAACGCCGCCACGACCTTCAGCCGCTTGAGCGCGCGGGCCTTCTTCTGGCCCTTGCCGCTGCGGATGGTCTCACGGAGGTTCTCCGCCTCGGCGTCCAGGTCGAAGCCGTTGAGGCGCTCCTGGATGGCCTGTGCGCCCATGCCGCCCTTGAAGTAGCGGCCGAAGCGGTCGCGCATCTCGCGGTAGAGCAGCTCGTCGCCCTCGAGGTCCTGGACCTTGAGGTTCTTGAAGCGGCTCCAGACCTCCTCGAGCCGGTCGAGCTCGCGCTGGGCCCGGTCGCGCAGCTGCCGCATCTCGCGGTCGGCGCCCTCACGGACCTTGCGGCGCTGGTCGCCCTTGGCGCCGGCGGCCTCGAGCTCGGCCAGGTCGGTCTCGAGCTTCTTCTGCCGGCCCTCGATGTCGGCGTCACGGCGCTGCTCGACGTGCTGCCGCTCGACGGAGATCTTCGCCTCGAGCGAGGGCAGGTCACGGTCACGCGTCTCGTTGTCGACATGCGTGATCATGTACGCCGCGAAGTAGATGACCTTCTCCAGGTCCTTCGGGGCGAGGTCGAGCAGGTAGCCGAGGCGCGACGGGACACCCTTGAAGTACCAGATGTGGGTGACCGGCGCGGCCAGCTCGATGTGGCCCATCCGCTCACGGCGGACCTTGGCCCGCGTGACCTCGACGCCACAGCGCTCACAGATGATGCCCTTGAAGCGGACTCGCTTGTACTTGCCGCAGTAGCACTCCCAGTCGCGGGTCGGGCCGAAGATCTTCTCGCAGAAGAGCCCGTCCTTTTCCGGCTTGAGGGTGCGGTAGTTGATGGTCTCCGGCTTCTTGACCTCGCCGTGCGACCACTGACGGATGTCGTCGGCCGTCGCCAGACCGATGCGGAGCTCGTCGAAGAAGTTGACGTCCAGCATTTATGCGATCCCCCTCAGACTTCTTCCACGCTGCTCGGCTCACGCCGGGACAGATCGATACCTAGCTCTTCCGCCGCGCGGAAGACGTCCTCGTCGGTGTCGCGCATCTCGATCGACATGCCGTCGCTCGACAGCACCTCGACGTTGAGGCAGAGCGACTGCATCTCCTTGATGAGCACCTTGAAGGACTCGGGGATGCCCGGCTCGGGGATGTTCTCTCCCTTGACGATCGCCTCGTAGACCTTGACCCGGCCCAGCACGTCGTCGGACTTGATCGTCAGCAGCTCCTGCAGCGCGTACGCCGCGCCGTAGGCCTCCAGGGCCCACACCTCCATCTCACCGAAGCGCTGGCCGCCGAACTGGGCCTTACCGCCGAGCGGCTGCTGGGTGATCATCGAGTAGGGACCGGTCGACCGCGCGTGGATCTTGTCGTCGACCAGGTGGAGCAGCTTCAGAATGTAGATGTAACCCACCGAGATCGGATGCGGGAACGGCTCACCCGAACGGCCGTCGAACAGCCGCGCCTTGCCGTTCTCTCCCACCATCCGCACGCCGTCCCGGTTGACCAGCGTGTTGTCGAGCAGGCCGATGATCTCCTCCTCGTTGGCACCGTCGAAGACCGGGGTGGCCACGTTGGTGCGCGGGGCGATCTGGCCGAAGCCCTTGTCGCGGAGCCGCTCGGCCCAGGCGTCCTGGACACCGGTGACATCCCACCCGCGGGCCGCGATCCAGCCCAGATGCGTCTCCAGGACCTGGCCGACGTTCATCCGGCCCGGCACGCCGAGCGGGTTGAGCACGATGTCGACGGCCGTGCCGTCCTCGAGGAACGGCATGTCCTCGACCGGGAGGATCTTGGAGATGACGCCCTTGTTGCCGTGCCGGCCGGCCAGCTTGTCGCCGTCGGTGATCTTCCGCTTCTGGGCCACGTAGACGCGGACCAGCTCGTTGACACCGGGGGGAAGCTCGTCGCCCTCCTCGCGGGAGAACACGCGCACCCCGATGACCTTGCCGGACTCGCCGTGCGGCACCTTCAGCGAGGTGTCGCGCACCTCGCGCGCCTTCTCACCGAAGATCGCGCGAAGCAGCCGCTCCTCCGGCGTCAGCTCGGTCTCGCCCTTGGGGGTGACCTTGCCGACCAGGATGTCGCCGGTCACGACCTCGGCGCCGATGCGGATGATGCCGCGCTCGTCGAGGTCGGCGAGCACTTCCTCCGACACGTTGGGGATGTCGCGGGTGATCTCTTCGGGGCCGAGCTTGGTGTCGCGGGCGTCGACCTCGTGCTCCTCGATGTGGATCGAGGACAGCACGTCGTCCTGCACCAGCCGCTGGGACAGGATGATCGCGTCTTCGTAGTTGTGGCCCTCCCATGGCATGAACGCCACGAGCAGGTTCTTGCCGAGCGCCATCTCGCCCTGGTCGGTGCACGGCCCGTCGGCGATGACCTGGCCCACCTCGACCCGGTCGCCCTCGACCACCATCGGCTTCTGGTTGAAGCAGGTGCCCTGGTTGGACCGCTTGAACTTGGCCACACGGTAGGTGATCCGGGTGCCGTCGTCGTTCATCACGGTGATGTAGTCGGCCGAGACCTCCTCGACCACGCCGGCCTTCTCCGCGTTGATGACGTCGCCCGCGTCGGTGGCGGCCCGGTATTCCATGCCGGTGCCCACCAGCGGCGCCTCGCTCTTCAGCAGGGGCACCGACTGGCGCTGCATGTTGGAGCCCATCAGCGCGCGGTTGGCGTCGTCGTGCTCGAGGAACGGGATCATCGCGGTCGCGACCGACACCATCTGACGTGCGGACACGTCCATGTAGTCGACCTCGGCCTGGCGGATGTACTCGAACTCGCCGCCCTTACGGCGGACCAGGACACGGCCCTCGGTGAACGTCCCGTCAGGGTTGAGCGGGGTGTTCGCCTGGGCGATGACGTGCCGGTCCTCCTCGTCGGCGGTCAGGTAGTCGATCTGGTCGCTGACCCGGCCGTCGATGACCTTGCGATAAGGCGTCTCGACGAAGCCGAAGGAGTTGACCCGGCCGAACGACGACAGCGAGCCGATGAGGCCGATGTTGGGGCCTTCCGGGGTCTCGATCGGGCACATCCGGCCGTAGTGGGACGGGTGCACGTCGCGGACCTCCATGCCGGCCCGCTCACGGGACAGACCACCGGGGCCGAGCGCGGACAGACGCCGCTTGTGCGTCAGGCCGGCCAGCGGGTTGGTCTGGTCCATGAACTGCGACAGCTGCGAGGTGCCGAAGAACTCCTTGATCGAGGCCACCACGGGGCGGATGTTGATCAGGGTCTGCGGCGTGATCGCCTCGACGTCCTGGGTGGTCATCCGCTCGCGGACGACGCGCTCCATACGGGCCAGGCCCAGGCGGACCTGGTTCTGGATGAGCTCGCCGACCGTGCGCAGCCGCCGGTTGCCGAAGTGGTCGATGTCGTCGGTCTCGACGATCACCGAATCCTCCGGACCCATCGCCTCCTCGCCCGCGTGCAGGCGGACCAGGTATTCGATGGTGGAGACGATGTCGTCCTCGGTCAGGATCCCGACATTGATCTCGGAGTCCGAGCCGAGCTTCTTATTGATCTTGTATCGGCCGACCTTGGCCAGGTCGTACCGCTTGGGGTTGAAGTAAAGGTTCTCGAGCAAGGTCTGCGCCGACTCCTTGGTCGGCGGCTCGCCCGGGCGCAGCTTGCGGTAGATGTCGAGCAACGCGTCGTCCTGGCCGGACGTGTGGTCCTTCTCCAGGGTCGCGCGCATCGACTCGTAATGCCCGAAACGCTCAAGGATCTGCTCGCTGGTCCAGCCGAGCGCCTTCAGCAGGACCGTGACGGCCTGCTTGCGCTTGCGGTCGATGCGAACGCCGACGCTGTCACGCTTGTCGATCTCGAACTCGAGCCAGGCGCCACGGGACGGAATGACCTTGCAGCTGAACAGGTCCTTGTCCGAGGTCTTGTCGATCGAACGGTCGAAGTAGACCCCCGGCGACCGGACAAGCTGCGAGACGACCACACGCTCGGTGCCGTTGATGATGAACGTGCCCTTCGACGTCATGAGCGGGAAGTCGCCCATGAACACCGTCTGGCTCTTGATCTCACCGGTGGTGTTGTTGATGAACTCCGCCGTGACGAACATCGGGGCGGAGAACGTCATGTCCTTGTCCTTGCACTCGTCGACCGAGTACTTGGGAGGCTCGAACCGGTGATCCCGGAACGAGAGAGACATGGTGCCTGAGAAGTCCTCGATCGGACTTATCTCCTCGAAGATCTCTTCGAGGCCAGACTGGGCGGGAACATCCCTGCGCCCGGCCTGGCGAGCCGCCTCGACTCGGGCCTTCCACTTCTCGTTTCCGAGCAGCCAGTCGAACGACTCGGTCTGCAGTGCAAGAAGATCCGGAACTTCGAGCGGCTCCTGAATGCGCGCGAATGACACGCGACGGGGACCGGCTGGTACGGCGGAGGCGTTGCGCGAGGCTGCCAACAGATGTCCTTCCGAGGGCTCGCGGACTGACTACACGCACGCCAGACGACCACACACAAAGAGTTACTTAGAGAGGCGGTCGTCAAAGGGCAGCGCAAAGAGGCAGTGTAGCCGAAAGGCATACACCTGTCCACTCCGCTCTCGCTCTACGCTCCACGTTGATGGCAGCATCACCCGTCCGCGCCGAAACGTCAAGCCCGGGAGCCGACATTTCAGCCAAGCGATGCCCAGCACGCTGGGTTTTTCCCCATCTCGGCGAGCGCAACCGCGCCGGTCCGGGACGATACCCACGAGCCGACGGGGTTAACTCTCCGTCACGCGACAAGCCGAACGCTGACCAATGACCGACTCCTGTCGCGCCAAGGGAATGCCCTCGACCACGATCGCTAAACACGTTCTTTGCTAACAATTGAGTAACCCACCTCAGCGGGTGGGCGTGTCGCCCAGGAGGGTGGACAGGTCGGACACCCGCCAGCCCGCCTCCGTACGCACCATGACCAGGCGCGCTCTGTTCTGCGTGACCTCCTGCCGAGGCAGGTCTTTGCCCGACTGGGAGCGTGTCGTGGTCATGTTCACGAACACCAGGACACGGACCAGATCAGGGGTCGCCGACTCGACTCCGGCCGCGGCGACGACCGCCTGCTGGACCTTCTGCTCTTCGCGGGCGCGCGGCACGAGCGCGGCGGCCAGCTGACGGAAGTGCCCCGCGAGCGGCCCCGTCGCGTGCCCCGCCGCGCGCGCCAGATCGTCGTCGATGGTCCGGTAGTCATAGGAGAGAAGATCCGGGACGTACGCCCTCGCGGCGGCGACGGCCTCGGCCCCCGCGGTCTGGCCGGCGCTCAGCCGGGCCGCGTCCCGCTGGAACTTCACGGCCTGCGCCGCGAGGACGGCCACGCCCACGACCAGCAGCAGGATCAGCAGCCGGGCCTTCACGAGACCATCTCGGCCTTCGCCACCAGCCACACTCCGCCGACCTTGGCGACCCTCATCCGCCAACGATAAAACCGTTCCTCCGGGGCCAGTTTTTTGTCACCTTCCCACCGGATCACGGCGTCCGCCACGACCAGCACGTCGGCCGAGGAGCCGTTCATCGAGTCGATGGCGGCCGAGCGCAACACGCCGGTTTCGACCGCTTTCGTCTTAACGGTGGCGGACTTGACGGCGGCGGCCGAGCGCACGTTCTCCGTGCGGGCCTCACCGGTCGAGGTGTCGAGAATCCGGCGCAAGTCCTCGTCGACCGTACGGTGACTGACGGACAGCAGATTCACCGCGTAGGTCCCGGCCGCGCTGACGGCCGCCTGGCGGTCTCCTGCGGCCGTCTGGGCCGTCGCGCGACCGCGCCACGTCCAATACGCCGCCGCGCCCGAAGCCAGCAGCAGCACGGCGAGCCCCGCGATCAGCTTCCTCACGATTGGGTCACATTAGACCCTCACGGAGATCTTTACCGCCGATCAACCGGAATGGACTAGACGACGCCGTTCACGCGCTCGGCTGTGACCAGACGGGAATACTCCTCCAGCCAGTTGCGCCCCTGCTCGTCCAGGAAGGAGCCGGCCGGAGGGACCACGCCGTTGGTGAGCAGCCACTCGCCCGGCGGTCGCTGGGTGCGGCGCAGCCGGCCGCCGCTCGGCATCAGCTGAGGCGGGATCGGCGGCAGCACACCGGGATCGTGGCCGAGCACGGCCTCGGCCTCGAGCTCGGAGATGTCCTTCTCCTCCGACATGCCGATCGGGCCATGGCGGCGCGCGTTGAGGAACTGCCGCACCACCGGCTCCTCGCTCGACAGCAGCATCTCGCGCGGCCCGAACATGACCAGTTCGCGGCGGAACAGCAGGCCGATGTCGTCGGGAACGGTCCGGGCCGTGTTGATGTCGTGCGTGACGATCAGGAACGTCGCCTCGATCTCGGCGTTGAGGTCGACGATGAGCTGGTTCAGGTAGGCCGTGCGGACCGGGTCGAGGCCCGAGTCGGGCTCGTCGAACAAGATGATCTCGGGATCGAGGACCAGGGCGCGGGCGAGTCCAGCGCGCTTGCGCATTCCACCGGAGATCTCGCCGGGCAGCTTCGCCTCGGCGCCGATCAGGCCGACCAGCTCCATCTTCTCCATGACGATCCGACGGATCTCGGCCTCGGATTTGCGGGTGTGCTCACGGAGCGGGAACGCGACGTTGTCGTAAAGATTGAGCGAGCCGAAAAGGGCCCCGTCCTGGAACAGGACGCCGAACAGGCGGCGCAGCTCGTAAAGCTTGTGCTCGCCGCAGCGGGCGAGATCGTGGCCGTTGATCCAGATGTGCCCGCGATCGGGGCGGAGGAGGCCGACGAGCGTCTTGAGGAAGACCGACTTTCCGGTGCCGGACGGGCCGAGCAGCACGGAGATCTCGCCGGCGGGGAGGGTGAGCGAGACGTCCTCCCAGACCACCTGCCGGCCGAACGACTTGGTCAGGCCTTCGACCGCGATTTCGACGCCCACGAGGTCATGGTCCCAGGGCGCCGGAGATTAATTAGAACTCATTCTAATATCGTTATCCCCCCGTGATCTGATGCGATCACGGGGGGACGGCGTACGAAAACTACTTGACCGTGACGGTGGCGCCGGCGCCCTCGAGCTGCGCCTTGGCCTTCTCGGCCTGCTCCTTGTTGACCTTGCCGTCGAAGACGTTCTTCGGAGCGCCGTCGACCAGGTCCTTGGCCTCCTTCAGACCGAGGCTGGTCAGCGCGCGGATCTCCTTGATGACCTGGATCTTCTTGTCGCCGGCGGCCTCGAGCACGACGTCGAACTCGTCCTGCTCCTCGACCTCCTCAGCGGCGACGGGCGCGGCGGCGGCGGCCACAGCGGCGACCGGGGCGGCGGCCTTGACGTCGAAGGTGTCCTCGAACAGCTTCACGAAGTCGGAAAGCTCGAGGAGGGTCATCTCCTTGAAAGCGTCGAGCAGCTCGTCGGTGCTGAGCTTCGCCATGATGTGTTCCTCCGTTTGGATCTTGCTTTAGAAAGTGATTTCAGTACCGCGAATGCGGGGCAATCCCCGTCGACCTACTCGCCGGCCTCTTCGCGCTTGGCACGCAGGGCCTCGGCGAGGCGAGCCATCTGGGTCGGCAGCGCGGCGAAGGTGGCGGCAGCCTGAGACTGCTTGGCCTTCATCGCACCGGCCAGCTTCGCGAGCAGAACCTCGCGCGACTCCAGATCGGCAAGCTTGCTGATCTCGGCCGGATTCATCGCCTTACCGTCGACGACTCCGCCCTTGATGATCAGGAGGGGATTGGCCTTGGCGAACTCACGCAGGCTCTTGGCCGCCTCGACGACGTCGCCCTTGACGAACGCGATCGCGGTCGGGCCGCTCAGCAGGTCGTCGAGGACGGAGATCCCGGCGTTGTTAGCCGCGATCTTGGCCAGCGTGTTCTTCGCCACGGCGAACTTCGCGTGCCCACCGAGCGAAACGCGCAGCTGCTTCAGCTGAGCGACGGTGAGACCGCGGTACTCGGTCAGCACGGCGGCGCTGGAACCGGCGAACTCGGACTTGAGTTCGGCGACAGCGGTAGCCTTGTCTGCCCTCGCCATGGGCCTCCTTCCGATTGAGCCGCGACGCTGCGCGCCGCGACTTCGCGAATGTGCCACCGGCGAAGGCCCAGAAGTGAGCGGGCAAACGAAAAGCCCCATGCGCAGGCGCACAGGGCTCACGTGAATAAGCTCTCACACACCTGCGCTGGTCGCCCACTCACGTGGACCCTTCGGCCATCGGGCTTCATGCACCCGCTGGCAACCGGCGGTCTTCGGCAACTGCAAGAGTACGGTGTCAACCGCGAACGGCCAAATCAGTTCCCCATGTTGATGTTCTGCGGCATCTCGCCGACCTCGCCGGCGGGCGGGGTCTCGATCGAGACCTGCTCGTTGAAGGCCTTGAACAGCATGGTCGCCTTGAAGGTGCCCTGGCCGTCGCCCCCGGCCAGCCCGATCTTGCGGGGCAGGCCCTGGCCGTCGATCCAGGCGTCGAACTTCATGTCCTTGACGCTTTCGAGCTGGCCCTTCACCTTGTCCTGCGTGGCCGGGTCGAGCATCTTCAGCGCCGCGTCCACCGGGAAGGTGCCGGTGTAGTGGGTCGTGTCGACGCCGCCGACGCTTTCCGTGCCGGCCGGCTTGACGTCCTTCGACGCCGTGAGCATGGCCACGGCCGTCTGCAGGTCGAGCTGCTTGGCCTGGCCGATCAGCTGGTCGACGTTGACGCCGCCCCGCTCGGCCATCTGCTTGAGGTCCAGCTTGATCCATGGCTTGGTCGCGCCGACGAGGGTCTTCAGCATGTCGAGCTTCACGTAGGCGATGTCGCCCTGGGTGATCATGCGGATCCCTCCGGGGACCGCCTGCCCGCCATAGGTGACCTGGCTGAGGTTGACGTCCGTGCTCAGCGGATCCTTCTGGTAGAGCATCGTGCCCTGCACGTGTCCGGCGCCCTGCTGGCCGTCGGAGAAGTCGAGAACGAGGTCGGCCGAATACGACGAGACCCCGTTCACCTTCTCGGCGCTCTGCGCCAGAGCCTTCGTGGCCGCCATGGGCTTCGCCTGAATCTCCTGGCCCTGCCCGCTCGCACCGCATCCGGCGATCGCGACCAGCCCGCCGAGCGCGGCGGCGGCGATCAATATTCGGCGCATGTATCTCGTCCCTTCGGGTCTCAACGTGTTTCGACCCTACGTGCTGCCCAGAAACCGCGTGGAAATCTGCACTGAAAAAGCACAGAACCCGCGCCCCGTGGCAACGGGACGCAGGTTCTGGTGTGAGTCTTGGCTCCTAGGCGTCGAGCTCGGCGGTGAGGGCCCGCGTCACATTGGGGTCGACCGGAATGCCGGGGCCCATGGACGTGGTGAAGGTGACCTTCTTGAGGTAACGGCCCTTGGCCGCCGACGGCTTGAGCCGGATGATCTCGTCAAGGGCGGCGGCGTAGTTCTCCACGAGCCGACGCTCGTCGAAAGACGCCTTGCCGATGATGAAATGCAGGTTGGCGTGCCGGTCGACACGAAACTCGATCTTGCCGCCCTTGATGTCGGTCACGGCCTTGGCCACATCCGGGGTGACCGTGCCCGTCTTCGGGTTGGGCATGAGGCCACGCGGGCCGAGGATGCGGCCGAGCCGGCCGACCTTGCCCATCAGGTCGGGGGTGGCGACCACGGCGTCGAAGTCGAGACGGCCCTTCGACACCTCGTCGATGAGCTCGTCGGCGCCGATGATGTCGGCGCCCGCGGCGCGGGCCTCCTCGGCACGGTCGCCGGTCGCGAAGACCAGGACCCGGGCGGTCTTACCGGTGCCGTGCGGGAGGTTGACGGTGCCGCGGACCATCTGGTCGGCCTTGCGGGGGTCGACGCCCAGCCGCAGGGCGACCTCGACGGTCGCGTCGAACTTGGCGGTCGCGGTCTCCTTGGCGAGCCGCACGCCGTCGACGGGCGAATAGAGCTTCGAGCGGTCGATCTGAGCCGCCGCGTTCTTCCAAATCTTGCTGCGCTGCACTGCTTCTCCTGTGTTCGTGCGCGGCGCCTGGCGCCGCGGCGACCGCGCGGATCATCCACGCCATCGCGTTTCGGGAGTTCGTGGTACGGACCGCGCCCGGCCCTTCCACGGTTGAACTGAACGTTGAGCTGGGGCTACGTCAGTCGGCGACGGTGATGCCCATGGAACGGGCGGTGCCGGCGATGATCTTCTCGGCCGCCTCGATGTCGTTGGCGTTGAGGTCCTGCATCTTGGTCTCGGCGATCTGCCGCAGCTGGTCCTTGGTGAGCTTGCCCACCTTGTCCTTGTGCGGGTTGGCCGAGCCCTTCTGCAGACCGGCCGCCTTCTTGATCAGCTCAGGCGCCGGGGGCGTCTTGGTGATGAAGGTGAAGGTGCGGTCTTCGTAGATGGTGATCTCGACCGGGATGATGTTGCCGCGCTGGGCGTCGGTCGCCGCGTTGTACTGCTTGACGAACTCCATGATGTTGACGCCGTGCGGGCCGAGCGCCGTGCCGACGGGCGGCGCGGGCGTGGCCTGGCCGGCCGGGAGCTGGACCTTTACCAGCGCCGCGACTTTCTTCTTGGGAGGCATGTCTCTACTCTCCGGGTCCTGTTGGTGGTGAACATGTCAACGGGCCGTCCTTCGCGAGGGAGCGGCCCGTCGAACGTCTCAGTGTATGTCAGATCTTCGAGACCTGGTTGAAGGAGAGCTCCACCGGAGTCTCCCTACCGAAGATCGACACAAGCACCTTGAGCTTCTGCGACTCGGCGCTGATCTCGCTGACCGTGGCCGGCAGTGTGGCGAACGGGCCGTCCATGACCGTGACCGACTCGCCGACCTCGAAGTCGACGGTGGCCGCGGCGGCCTTGGCGGTCGCCTTCTTGGTCTCTTCGGTCGGCTCGGGGGCCAGCAGCTTGGCGACCTCGTCGAGGTTGAGCGGGCTCGGCTTGTTGGACAGGCCGACGAAGCCGGTCACGCCGGGGGTGTTGCGCACGGCGGCCCAGGACTCGTCGGTCAGATCCATCCGGACCAGCACGTAGCCAGGGAGCACGCGCTCCTTGATGGGGGTCTTCTTGCCGCCCTTGAACTCGGTGACCGTGTGCGTCGGGACCTCGACCTGGAAGATGTGGTCTTCCATGTTGAGCGTGGTGATGCGGGTCTCGATGTTCTGCTTCACGCGGTTCTCGTAGCCGGCGTAGGAGTGGATCACATACCACTCGCCGAAGAGCCCGCGGAGCTGGCGCTTGAACTCCTCGACCGGATCGATCTCCGGGAGGACGTCACCGTCTTCGTCGACCTCGCCCTCGGGGCCCTCGCTCACGGCAACCTCATCGGCGGACGGCGCGTCGTCGATGGACTCGACGGCCTCTTCCGGCTCGCCCTCCCACTCCTCGCGGGACTCGTCAGCGGGCAGCGGGGACTCGGACACGATGAAGTTCCTCTTTCGATCGGTGTGGAGCTCGCCACGTCCAGCGAGCGACGGTCAGGAACCGCCGCCGAAGACCGTCAGCACGCCCTTCGTCAGCAGCCAGTCTAGACCTGCCACGATGCCGACCATGATCACAACAAATCCGAGCACGACACCGGTGTAGGTGACCAGGTCCTTGCGCCGCGGCCAGATGACCTTCCGCAGCTCGGCGACGACCTGCCGATAGAAGAGAGCGGGCGACGTGCGCTTGCGCTTCTTCTTGTCGCCACTCGGCTGAGCCGCGGCCTCGCCGCGTGTGTCGATCGCCACAGTCCTCACCTGAATCCGTCGTGTGTTGCGGGCGCGCTTTCACGCCTCCATCGCATGACTTAGGTGCGCGGACCGCACTCGCAGGGCACGAGGGACTCGAACCCCCAACCGCCGGTTTTGGAGACCGGTGCGCTACCAATTGCGCTAGTGCCCTAAGCCGTGCACCACATTACCCGAGAAACACACGGACGCGCTCCTCGGTGGCGTGGCTCACTAGTCGGTGAAGTGTACGTTGGAATGACCCCTTCGTCGAACCGGGCCCTCCCCCGAGCACTTCCCGCACGTCAAACGTACCTTGCCGGGCCTGTGGATAAACGGAGGAAACACCGGGGCGGGTCTGGAACGATGGGGGCATGACCCGTCCTCGCATCTCCGCGCGCATCGCCGCGATATCAGAGTCCGCCACGTTGGCCGTTGACGCCAAGGCCAAGGCGATGAAGGCGGCCGGCCGACCGGTCATCGGCTTCGGTGCGGGCGAGCCCGACTTCCCCACCCCGGATTACATCGTCGAGGCGGCCGTGCGCGCCGCCCGCGAGCCCCGGTTCCACAAGTACACTCCCGCCGGCGGCCTGCCCGAGCTCAAGGAGGCGGTCGCGGCCAAGACGCTGCGCGACTCCGGGTTCCAGGCGAGCCCGGCCGAGGTGCTCATCACCAACGGCGGCAAGCAGGCCGTCTATGAAACGTTCGCGACGCTGCTCGACCCGGGCGACGAGGTCCTGGTCGTGGCGCCCTACTGGACCACCTATCCCGAAGCGATCAAGCTGGCCGGCGGGGTCCAGGTCGACGTGGTGACCGACGAGACCAGCGGCTATCTGGCCACGGTCGACGAACTCGAGGCGGCGCGCACCGAGCGGACCAAGGCGCTGCTGTTCGTCTCGCCGTCCAACCCGACCGGCGCCGTCTACTCGCCCGAGCAGGTCGCCGAGATCGGCCGCTGGGCCGCCGAGAAGGGCCTCTGGGTCGTCACCGACGAGATCTACGAGCACCTGGTCTACGGCGACGCCGTGTTCTCCTCGATCGCCACCGCGGTCCCCGACCTCCGCGACCGGGTCGTCATCCTCAACGGCGTCGCCAAGACGTATGCGATGACCGGCTGGCGAGTGGGCTGGATGATCGGCCCGGCCGACGTCGTGAAGGCCGCCACCAACCTCCAGTCGCACGCGACCTCCAACGTGTCCAACGTGGCACAGGCCGCCGCTCTCGCCGCGGTCTCCGGCGATCTGTCCGCGGTCGCCGAAATGCGCACGGCGTTCGACCGGCGGCGCAAGACCATCGTGCGCATGCTCAACGAGGTCCCCGGCGTGGTCTGCCCCGAGCCGCTCGGCGCCTTCTACGTCTACCCGTCGGTCAAGGCCGTCATCGGCCGCGAGATCCGCGGCAAGCGGCCCGAATCCTCGGCCGCGCTGGCCGAGCTCATCCTCGAAGAGGCCGAAGTCGCCGTCGTCCCTGGCGAAGCCTTCGGCACCCCCGGCTACTTCCGCCTCTCCTACGCCCTGGGCGACGACGACCTCGCCGAAGGCATAACCCGCATCGGCAAGCTCCTCTCCGAAGCCCACTAAACCCCGCCCTCCACCACCGCACCCCCAGCGACCCGCGGGCGGTCCTTGGCGTGGCTCGGTGGGCGGGGGTGCGCGGGTGGGGCGTTGCGCTGCGACGGACGGACGGACGGGCCGGGGCGCGTAGCGCGTACTGCGGGTTGGTGCCCGATGCGGGTCGCCGTAGCCGTGGTGGGGGTCCGTAGGCGCGCCGGGTGCGGCTGTTCCGGACGGCGCTCATTGCCGGGGTCTGGGGAACCGCGCAACCTCGCGGGCGTGTCAGCGCGGGTAGCCGTCCTCCACAGCCACCCCCGGGCACGCCCCGGTCCTCGCCGTGAGTTGGTGATCGCCTCGCGTCAGGGGGTGAGGGTGACTCCGGCGGCGATGCGGGGGAATTGCTGGCGATAGGTGGGGCTGACGCCGACGAACAGGGCGCGGTCGGGGCGGGCGAGCCACATGATGAACGGGCCGTCGCCGTGGGAGTGGCTGGTCCAGGTGACGGCCGGCAGGCCGCGGAAGGTGGTCGGCTTGGCGCCGGCCACCAGGCCCCGCAGCTGGGTTTCGTCGCGTACGCCGCACACGAGCCCGACGACCACCTCGCGGAAGGCCGACGAGGTCGCGTCGAGGCCGTTGGACCATGTGTAGCCGGCCACGTTGAGCGTGGCGGCCTGCGTGGGGTCGAGGGCCGGGAGGTCGCCGAAGGGCCTGCCGAACGACAGGCCCTCGGGAAGCCGGGCGGCGGTAAGGCCGGGGACGGCGCGATCCCCCGTGAGGGGCGGTCCGTCCTCGGCGCTCTCGGGTGAGACGGCCGAGCAGGGCGCGGCGAGCGGGTCGAGGGCGTCCTGCGTGGAGGCGGACACGGACGGCACGGGCGCGGAGGTCTTGGGGGCGCTGGAGCACGCGGCGCACAGGGCGGCGGCGAGTATGGCGACGGCCGGTCTCATCGTCAACGATCATTTCCTTCCCGGATGTTCAGGGTAGGTCGGCAGGGCCTCCGGCTTCTTAATATTCCTTGACAGGCATATACCGGGTGAGGCATGTTAGAGGTATGTCCGTCGATGCGTTCGCTGTACTGGCAGAGCCGAGCCGGCGGCAGATCCTTGACACGCTGCGGGGCGCCGAGCACAGCGTCGGCCAGTTGGTCGGGGTGCTCGGGTTGAGCCAGCCGGCGGTGTCCAAGCACCTCAAGGTGCTGCGCGAGGCCGGGTTCGTGTCCTGCCGCACGGCGGCGCAACAGCGCATCTATCGCATCGAGACGAAACCGCTCAAGGCGCTCGACGAGTGGCTGGCGCCCTATCGGGCGCTGTGGAACCGCCATCTGGATGCCCTGGAGCGGCACCTGGACAGCCAAGACACCTAAGCGATGCGCGGCATCGCGTCAGACACGGTTGGAGTGATCATGACGGTGTTCGACCCCGGCCCGCTGGAGCAGGTCGACTGCGTGAGGGATGACGAGCGATGGACCCTGGTGTTCATCCGCGACCTGCGGCACGCGCCGGAAAAGGTGTGGGCCGCCCTGACCGACCCCGGCCAGGTGGGCCAGTGGGCCCCCTATACGGCCGACCGCGACCTCGGCCGGTCGGGAGACGTGACGCTGACGATGATCGATGGAGAGGCTTCCACCGAGATCGCCGCGACCGTGATCAGGGCTGAGCGGCCCACCCTACTGGAATACACGTGGGGCACTGACCTGCTCCGCTGGGAGCTGGCCCCGGCCGGCGTCGGCACCCGCCTGACGCTGCGCCACACGGTCCAGGACAGGGAGTTGGCGCCCAAGGTGGCGGCCGGCTGGCACCTGTGCCTGGTGGTGGCCGACCGGCTGCTGGCCGGTGAGCCGATCCCGCCGATCCGTGGCATGGCGGCCAAGGAGTACGGCTGGGACCGGCTCAATGAGGGCTACGCGGAGAAGCTGGACATCCCTCTCACTTGACGAGCGTGATGCCGGCGGCGATCTTCTTGAGCTCGTCGTCGGCCTTGTCCAGCTTGCCGCCGTAGTTGGGGCTCATCATGACCTCGACGGCGAAGTCCGGCCGCAGGAACCGCGAGATGGTCCGCGTGGCCGACGGGTCCTTGGACACCTCCCCGCCCTCGCCCAGCGAGGCGAGGTAGGTGTTCTTGGCCACCTCGTCGCCCTTCTTCGACGCGTTGGCCGCCGCGGCGCCCGTGAAGACGACCACCTGGACCGAGTATTCGCCGTCGGGCACCCCCGGCACGACGAACGTCGTCGTGTAGCTCTTGTCGCCGAAGCCGTTCTTGCCCGACCAGTGGCCCCAGGACAGGCCCTCCGGCAGGTAGCCGAGGTGCATCCCGCCGAACGTGCGGCCATCCCCGAGATCGCCCAGATCCTGCGGCAGTTCGACCGTCTGCGGCGGCTCGGTCGGCGCGTTGGAGACGATGACAATGGTGACCGAGCTCTTCTCGGGGACGACGGCGCCCGCCTCGGGCGTGGTCTCCAGCACCATGTCGTGCGACTCGGCGGGCCCCGGCCGCGTCTCGATCTTCGCCGTGAGGCCGAGCGCCCGGAGCTTCATGAAGGCCTGCTTGCCGTTCATGCCGGCCAGGTTGGGCACGACCACGCCAGGGATGGCGGTCGTCTCCCCCGTGGGCGCGGCCGTCGGAGCGGCGCCCACCTTGGCCGGGGCGGGAGAGCCGTCGTGCAGGACGAACGGCACGGCTCCGGCGACCGCGGCCGTCAGCACGGCCACGCCGGCCGTGCCCGTACGGAATCGGACCATGTGACTGCGCCGGCGCCGGCGGACCTGCTGTGCCATGGACGGCGGCGCCTGGACCCCGTGGACCTGGGCGGTCATCGCGTCCTTGAGCGCCTCTTCGACGTTCATGCGTGGACACCTTCTTTCATGCGCTCTCGTACGCGTGCGAGGCCGCGCGCGGCCTGGCTTTTGACAGTTCCGACCGAGCAGCCGAGCACGGCCGCGGTCTCGGCTTCCGACAGGTCCTCCCAGTACCGCAGCACCAGCACGGCCCGCATCCGGGGCGGCAGGCGCCGCAGTTCGTCCAGCAGCGCGTCGCGCAACCCCAGGTCGGGCGAGTCGACCGCGCCCTCGGGCGGCCGGGCGAAGGAGATCTCCCGGATCACCCGCCGCCGCCTGGCCCGCGTGATGGCGCTGTTTACCAGCGCCCGCCGCGCGTACGCCTCCGGGTTGTCGTGGCGGATCCGCGGCCAGTGCCGGTAGACCCGCTCCAGCGCGCCCTGGACGAGATCCTCGGCGTCGTGCGTGGACGCGCCGCAGACCAGGATCGCGGTGCGCAGCAGCGCCGTGCTCCGCGCGCCCACGAACTCGTCGAAGGCGGCCTCATCTTCGTTGGTCATCAGGCCTCCTTCGCCGGTCCGATGCCCAAAAGGGTGCTGTGTCTATTTGGTCCTCGCGTTGCTCGGTCACGTGACCCCCTTCCGTCCGTCCTCAACGCGTGAAGCCCGCACGAGGTTGAGAGCTGTTACGGCAGGATATGGAGATGGCGCGCGCACTCGACACGCTCCCCAAGGCCCACCTCCACCTGCACTTCACCGGTTCGATGCGGCATGGCACGCTGATCGAGCTGGCGGCCGAGCAGGGCATTCACCTGCCTGACGCGCTCGTGGAGGATTGGCCGCCCAAGCTCCGCGCCACCGACGAGCGCGGCTGGTTCCGCTTCCAGCGCCTCTACGACATCGCGCGCTCGGTCCTGCGCCGCCCGGAGGACGTCTACCGGCTGCTCAGGGAGGCGGCCGAGGACGAGCACGCCGAGGGCTCGCGCTGGCTGGAGATCCAGGTCGATCCTTCTGGGTACGCGTCGCGGTTCGGCGGCCTCACGCCGACCCTCGAGCTGTTCCTCGACGCTGCCGATCAGGCCGCCGAGAGCGCCAGCATCGGGATGGCCGTGATCGTGGCCGCCAACCGCACCCGTCACCCGCTGGACGCCAAGACGCTGGCCCGGCTCGCCATCCAGTTCATGGACCAGGGCGTGGTGGGCTTCGGGCTGTCCAACGACGAGCGGCGCGGCCGGGCCCGCGACTTCGACGGGGCGTTCCGGATCGCCAAGCGGGCCGGGCTGCTGGCCGTGCCGCACGGCGGTGAGCTGGGCGGGCCGGGCAGCGTCGCCGAGTGCGTCGACGACCTCGACGCCGACCGGATCGGGCACGGCGTGCGCTCGGCCGAGTCGGAGCGCCTCATGGATCGGCTGGCCGACCGGCAGATCACCTGCGAGATCTGCCCGACGTCGAACGTCGGCCTCGGCGTGGCCGAGCATCCTGAGGACGTCCCGGTGCGGCGGCTGTTCGAGGCCGGGGTGCCGATCGCGCTCGGCGCGGACGACCCGCTGCTGTTCGGCGCGCGGCTGCTACCCCAATATGAGCTGGCCAGGGAGGTCTACGGCTTCAGCGACGCCGAGGTGGCCGAGCTGGCCCGGCAGTCGATCAGGGCGTCGGCCGCTCCCGAATCCCTGCAGAAGGCGCTGTCGGCCGAGATCGACGCGTGGCTGGCCGAGCCCGGATCGCTCACTTGACCGACCGGGCGATGCCCAGGGCCTCGGTCAGGTCCTTGGCGCCTTCCAGCCGGAGGCCGAGACGGCCCTGCTGCCAGATCAGCGTGGGCCCGGCCACGCCCAGGGGGATCTCCCGCCGGCCGCCGGAGGGGATGTAGGTAATACTGTGCGGCCGGTCGAGCCACCAGCCCATCGGCACGGAGACCTGCTCGGGCCAGGGCGGCCCGAGGTCCTTGCGGAAGACGATGTCGAGCCGTCCGTCGTACTCGTCGAGCCGCAGCCCCGGCCAGAACAGCGACACGACCCGGCCGCCGTCGGCCATCCGCACCTGCGTCGGCGGGCCGAGCGTCGCCGGCACCACGATCGGCAGGACCTGCCTGGCCTGGTCGAGCGTGACCGGTCCCTCCCCCGGCAACGATCGGATCACTGAAGACGGCGTCGGCGACGGGCTCGACGAGACGTTGATCTCGACACCGGCGAACCGCAGGATCGACGTGACGGCCGCGCGGCCCTGCGGGGTCGCTCCGATCAGCACGGCGATCAGGATGGCCAGGCCGGCCGCCAGCCGCGGTTTCGTGATCAGGGGCCGCCGCCGGGCCGGCGTGGCCGCCTCGCGCTCGATCCGGGCGCGCACCGCCGCGGCGACGTCGGCGGGCGGCGGCGACGGCACGTCGAGCGCGTCGCCCAGGCGGCGGAGCTCGGCCTCGATCGCCGGGATCTCGGGCAGGCGCGGGGTCTCGTCGTCGGACGGGCTCACGGCGCACCTCCCTCGACTCGATCGGCGGCGAGCGCATCGCGCAGCCGGGCCAGGCCGCGGAAGGTGCGGGACTTGACCGTGCCGAGCCTCCATCCGAGCACTTCCGCGGTCTCCGCCTCGGACAGCTGTAGGAAATACCGGCAGACGACCGCTTCGCGTTCCCGATCGGGCAGATCGCGCACGGCGGCGATCAGGCGGGCGTCGCGATCTCCGGCCAGCGCCGTGCCCTCCGGGTCGTCCGGCGCGTACGGCTCGGCCAGCTGACCCAGCCGCGCCGTCAGCTGCGCGCGCCGCCCGCGCGAACGGGTGAGGTTGTGGGTCTCGTTGCTGACGATGCGCAGCAGCCACGGCTTGAAGGCGGCATCCTGCCGGAAGGTGCGCAGGTGGCGATACGCCTTGACGAAGGCCTCCTGGACCACGTCCTCCGCCTCGTCGCCGGCGCCGAGGAATGCCGCCGTCCGATGCGCGACGGCGCTGTAACGGGCGACCAGGACATCGAAGGCGTCCAGGTCGCCGTCGAGCGCTCGGGCTACGGCTTCCTCGTCGTTCATCAGAGGGACGATTTCACCGTATGTCCAGCAAATAGGGAAGAGGCCGGCGACGCTACGGCCCCTCCTTCCGCATCGCCGCCGGCAACAGTAAGTGTTCTACTCAGCACGTGGTGTGACATCCGCAGGTTGCCCACCCGTCATACCTAAAACACGCGCGCCACCAGTCACCCACGCCACTCGTCACAACCGCAGCGCCCGGCGGTCGCCCACCCAGGCGGCGACCTGCGCGCGGGTGGACACACCGAGCTTCGCCATGATCCGTTCGACCATCAGGTCGGCCGCCCGCTCGCCGATGGCCAGCCGGACCGCGAGCTCGCGGTTGGTGAGGCCGTTGGCGATCAACTCGGCCGCCGACCTTTCCGCGGGCGACAGCTCCGGCGGGACCTCCACCGGGACGTCGTCCAGCGCGTACGCGTAGGTCTCGTCGAGGTCGAAGGCGCGGCCCTCGGCGAAGGCCGCGTCGAAGGCGGCCTCGAGGCCGGGCCCGCGCGCGGCGGCCAGGCAGCGGGCGTGGCCCACGGCCCAGAACGGCAGGTCGAGCACGCGCCGGTTGGCGGGGCCCCAGAGCCGGTCGAGCGCGCCGAGCAGCCGGGCCGCGCGCTCCGGCCGGCCGGTGGCCGCGGCGATCCAGGCCGCCATCTCGATGCCGAGCACGGCCCAGGGCACGTCGCCGAAGTCCCGCTTGATCCGTAGGGATTCGGCGTTCGTGGCCTCGGCCGCGGCGAATCGGCCGCGCTCCCATTCCAGGATGGCCAGCCCGTACGCGGCGGCCGACCGGGCCCATCGGTCGCTGCTCGCGACGCAGCGCCGCACGCACTCGTCGAGCACGGTCGCGGCCCGGGCGTCGCCGGAGACCGCGAGGCAGACGCCGATCTGGGCCAGCGCGAGCGACGCACCGGGCCAGTCGAGGAAAAGGTCGGGGTCGCAGGCGAGGACCGTGGTGAAGTGGCGGCCCGCCGACACCTCGTCGCCGCCGATGAAGGCCACGAGCCCGGCCAGATGCGCGTACGCGGGGGTGCCCGGCGGGCATTCGGCCAGCCGCTCCCTGGCGGTGGCCGCGTCGAAGTCCTCGACCGCCAGCCAGGCGCTGAGCAGCAGGGCCTTCGATCGGTGCCGGGTCGCGAGCGCGGTCCGGGCGAGGGCCTGGTCGAGGTACTTGCGGCCTTCGGCCAGGTGGCCGCAGGCGTACCAGAGCGGCCCGAGCGAGGCGGCCAGCCGCAGCGCCGACGCCGGGTGGGTCTCGAGGCAGTAGTCGAGCGCGGCGCGGAGGTTGGCCGCCTCGTCCTTCAGCCGCAGCGCCCAGCGCCACTGGGCGCGGCCGGTCCACTCGGCCTCGGCGCGGCGGGCCAGGGCCAGGTAGACGTCGCGGTGGCGGCGCCGCACGGCGTCCTCGCCGCCGAGGCCGGCCAGCCAGTCTTGCCCGTACGCGCGGACGCTGTCGAGCAGCCGATGCCGTGATCCGTCCCGCAGCAGGATCGACTTCTCCACGAGCCGCGAGGTCAGGGCGAACACGTCCTTCGGCGACAGGGCGTCGTCGGCGCAGACCACCTCGGCGAGATCGCGGTCGAACCCGCCGGCGAAGACCGATAGCCGCGCCCACAGGAGCCGTTCGCGCGGCTCGCAGAGCTCGTGGCTCCAGCCGATGGCCGTCCTGAGGTTGCGGTGCCGCCACGCGGCGCCCCTCTCCCGGCTCAGCAGCTGGAAGCGGTCGGTGAGCCGGGCCGTGATCTCGGGCACGGAAAGAGCGCGCACCCGGGCCGCGGCCAGCTCGATCGCCAGCGGGATCCCGTCGAGCGCGGCGCACAGCCGGGCGACCTCGGATCGGTTGCCCTCGTTGAGCGCGAAGCCGGGAAGGACGGCGGCGGCCCGCGCGGCGAACAGTTCGAGCGCGTCGTCCTCGCCCATCGGCGCGACCGCGAACACGTGCTCGCCCGGCACGTCGAGCGGCTCCCGGCTGGTGATCAGCACACGCAGCCGCGGGCAGCGCTCCAGCAGGCCGACGGCCATCTCGGCGCAGGCGTCCAGCAGGTGCTCGCACGTGTCGAGCACGAGCAGGACCCGGCCGCCGCCGATGAGCCTGGCGGGTGACCGTGCGCCGAGCCGTTCGGCGATGACCTCGCCGACCAGGATCGGGTCGCGCACGGCGGAGAGGTCGACGAACCACAGGCCGTCGGGGAACTGGCGCGCGTCGGCCGCGACCCGGAGCGCGAGCCGGGTCTTGCCGACGCCGCCGGCGCCGGTCAGGGTGACCAGCCGCGCCCGGCGCAACAGGGCGTTCACCGTCGCTCGCTCGGCCGCGCGGCCCACGAAGCCGCTCAGGTCGGCCGGCAGATTGCCCGTCATCCGCCGTTCTTCTCGGACTCACGCGGCTCGGCGCCGCGGGTCTCGGAGATCCACGCCGCGACCTGGGCCCGCGAGGAGAACCCGAGCTTGGCGAGGATGTGCTCCACGTGGGCGTCGACCGTCCGTTTGGAGACCACGAGCAACTCGGCCACCTCGCGGTTGGACATGCCGCGCGAGATCAGCTCGGCCACCTGGATCTCCCGCCGGGTCAGCACCGACGCGCGCGCGTGGGACGGGCGGGCGCCGAGCGCGACCGCGACGGCCTCGTCGAGTGCCATCTGGGCGCCGCGGGCGGCCGCCTCCTCATACCCCTGGTCGCCCAGAGCGAGCCGGGCGCGCCGCTCGCATTCGATGTGGGGGGCGTTGAAATAAACAGAGCCGAATAACGGCGGCCCGACCGACTCCCAGATCCGACCGGCCGCGCCCTGCAGCTCCGCGGCCCGGCCGAAGTCGCCGTTACCGGTCAGCACCAGGGCGACCAGCTCGATCGCGAGGACCACCCCGACCAAATCGTGGAAGACGTGGTTGATCCGGGCGCACTCGCGCGCCAGCCGCAGCGCCTCGGCGGCGTCTCCGGCCTGCCAGATGCCGTAGGCGGCGACGTAGTGGGCGTACGACAGGACCCAGCGCTCGCCGCGCGACTCGCAGGTGGCCCGCACGTGCTCGCAGAGCGCGGCGCTGGCCTCGCACTCGCCGCGGAAGGCGAGGGCCATCGCGAGCTCGATGCGGGCCATCAGGACGTGGCTGTCGACCAGGCCGAGCCGGTCGTAGTGGCCGAGCGCCTCGCGGAACAGCGGGATGGCCCGCTCGTGGTCGTCTTCGAGTAAGGCCGCGCAGCCCAGCCGGTGGATGGCGCAGGCGCGGTCGCGGCCCTCGCCGTGCTCGCGTGCCTCCTCCAGGTGGTCGATGGACGACTTGGCGTCGCCCTGCAGGATCCCCACGTACGCGGCCGTCCATAGAGCCCGTGAGCGGGCCGGCGACGGGGTGGGCTCGATCGTGAGCGACAGCTCAAGCCAGTGCCTGCCCTCGGCGAGATGGCCGCAGCCGACCCAGTAGAACCAGAGGGTGGCGGCCAGCTCCTGGGCGGCCGTCTGCTCCCCCGGCGTCTGGGTGGAGAACTCCAGCGCCAGCCGGTAGTTGGCGCGATCCTCGCGGGTCGCGGCGCAGATCGACTCCTGCTGCGGTCCGAACCAGGCCTCTTCGCTCTGCCGGGCCTTGTGCAGGTAGTGGTCGCGGTGGAGGCGGCGCAGCCGCAGGCGCTCTTCGACGCCCAGCCGGTCGAGCCACTCGGCGCCGTACTCCCGGACCGTGTCGAGCATCCGGTAGCGCGCGCCGTCGGCGCCCTGCTCTCTGATCACGATCGACTTGTCGACCAGCCCCGTGATCACGTCGAGCACGTCGCGCCGCGGCAACCGCATGTCGGAGCAGACCTGCTCGACCGCGGTCAGCCCGAATCCGCCGGCGAAGACCGACAGCCGGGCCCACAGCAGCCGCTCGGCCGGTGTGCACAGCTCATGGCTCCAGCCCATGGTGGCGCGCAGCGTGCGCTGCCGTGCCGTACGGCCCGGTGCCGACGGGTCGCCGTCGAGCGCGAGGAACCGGTCGTCGAGGCGACGCAGCAGCTCACCCAGGGTGAGCGTGCGCAGCCGGACCGCGGCGAGCTCCATCGCGAGCGGGATGCCGTCGAGGCGCGCGCAGATCCGGGCCGCGACCTCGCGGTCCGATATGGGGGCCCCTGCCGCTTCGGAGCGCTCCAACAGCAGCGATAGCCCGTCCGACGGACCCATCGGCCCGATCACGAGCAGGTGCTCGCCCTCGACGTCGAGCGCCTGGCGGCTGGTCACCAGCACGCGCAGCCGCGGGGCGCGGCGCAACAGGACCTCGGCCAGCTCGGCGACGTCGTCGAGCAGATGCTCGGCGCCGTCGAGGACGAGCAGGACCCTGCGGTCGGCCAGGTGCGCCGCGAGCACGTCGAGCTGCGGCCGGACCGTCTGGTCCGGCAGCCGCATCACGTCGGCCACCGCGTGCGCCAGCAGCCCGGGATTACCCACCCGGGCCAGATCGACCACGTAGACGCCGCCGGGGAACGCACGACGGACCGCGTGCGCCACTCGCAGCGCCAATCTCGACTTTCCGACCCCGCCGAGCCCGGTGAGGGTCACCAGCCGGGCGATCCCGAGAAGCTTCTTGGTCTCCGCGAGATCAGTCTTACGGCCGACGAAACTGGTCACGCCGGCAGGGAGATTGCCTTCCATCAGACTCCCGGTGCTGGGAAGGGCAGTTTCCTTAACGCTCAGCGAATCGTAACCCGGGGATCATGATTGCGCTGGCAAAGGAGCCGCAACGAACATGGCCTTAACAAGATGGGGCACTAGACTCTCCCGAACCGTCCGCTCACATAAATTGAGGACCGTATGTCTGGATACGACCGCGTCGTTCAACCGGCCGCCGGAGACGAGGCGCTGGAGAACCACCTTGGTGGCGACGAGGCCAAAAACTACCGGCAGTACGAGCTCGACATGGTCGCGCCCCACGTCGGGCGCTCGATGCTGGAGATCGGCTCCGGGCTCGGCCATTTCGCCGAGCAGTTCCTGCCGCGTCTGGACCGCCTCGTGGTGAGCGACTTCGATCCTTACTGCGTAGAGCGGCTGGAGAAGCGGTTCGCCGACAATGAGCGGGTGGGCGTCCTGAAATTCGGCCTGCCCACCAAGATCCCGCTGGACGACAAGGTCGACACGGTCGTACTCATGAACGTTCTCGAGCACATCGAGGAAGACGTGGCGGCGCTGCGCTCACTCGCCGACGTCACCCTCCCCGGCGGCCGGATCGTCATCTGGGTGCCCGGCTACATGCAGCTTTATGGAGACTTCGACCGCAAGGTCGGGCACGTCACCCGCTACACCCCGGAGACCCTCGGCAAGACCGTGCGCGCGGCGGGGCTGACGGCCGAGGTCCTCAAGCCGGTCAACTTCCTCGGCGGGATCGCCTGGTGGGCGGCGGTCCGGCGGGGCGGCGTCGGCTATCCCGACCCCAGGCTCGTCAAGATCTACGACCGGACCGTGGTCCCGGCGACCCGCTTCATCGAGCGCTTCATCCGGCCGCCTTTCGGACAGACCGTGTTCTGCGTGGCCCGAGTCCAATGAGCGAGTCCGCCGCGATCCTGGTCGTCGAGGATGAGCCCAACATCCGCGACATCATCGACGTCGCCCTGCGCTTCCACGGGTTCCGGGTCTCGGCCGTGCCCAACGGAAGCTCGGCGCTCGCGGCGTTCCGCAGCGAACCGCCCGACCTCGTCATCCTCGACGTCATGCTGCCCGACATCGACGGCTTCGAGGTCCTCCGCCAGATCAGGGCCACCGACGAGCAGCTCCCGGTGATCTTCCTGACCGCCCGCGACACCGTGCCCGACACCGTGCGCGGCCTCACGCTCGGCGCCGACGACTACGTGACCAAGCCCTTCTCCGTGGAAGCCCTCGTAGCGCGGATCCGAGCCGTGCTCCGCCGCACCAGCGTGCCGGCCGAGGACGACCGCGCCCAGGGCGGCACGCTGCGCTACGCCGACCTGCAACTGGACGAGGCGCGCTGGGAAGTCAGGCGGGCCGGGGTCAGGGTCGATTTGTCCCCCACCGAGTTCCGCCTGCTGGCCTGCCTGATGGAGCACCCCGGCATCGTGCTGACCAAGCGTCAGCTGCTCGAACGCGTCTGGGGATACGACGGGTCGTCCCAGGTGCTCGAGACCTACATCTCCTACCTGCGCCGCAAGCTCGACCCCCTCGGACCGCCGCTCATCCACACTCAGCGCGGCATCGGCTACGCCCTGCGGGAACCGTCCCGGCCAGGTTTCTGATGTCCCTCCGCGTTCGCCTGCTGGCCGGTCTGCTGGTGGTGGGCGCGCTGCTGCTCGTGGTCCTTTCCGTGGTCAGCGCGATCGTGCTCCGTGGTCACCTGCTGGAGCGGCTCGAAGGCCAGCTCGCGGCCGCCACGGCGACGGCCGCCAAACGGGTGACCGACACCGCGCTTCCCGACACGCTCACCGGTTCCACGTACGCGGTGGTGGTCTTCAACCTGACCTCGCACGAGGCGCGGCTCACCGACGGCGACGCCCCGGACGCCTCGGCCGTCCCCGCGCTCGCCGAGCGCGTGGGCGAGACCGCGCTCGCGGCGTACGCCAAGGATCAGCGCACCTTCGACCTGGACGCGAGCGGCGAGTACGCCCTGATGGCCAGGGCCGCCTACTCGCGCTGGGGCAACCGGATCGTGGTGGTGGCCGTGCCGATGGACGCGGTCGACGACCCGGTCCGCCACCTGCTGCTCAGCGAGGCGGTCACCGGCGGCTTCCTGATCGGGTTCCTGGCGCTCGGCGGACGGCTGCTGATCGCCCGCGGCCTCGCCCCGCTCGACCGGATGGCCGCCCGGGCGCACCGCGTCGCCAAAGGCGGCGACCTTTCCGTACGCATGCCTGAGGGCACTGCCGAGATCGGCCGGCTGGGCGCAGCCGTCAACATGATGCTCGACCGGATCGCCGGCGCGTTCTACGACCGGTGGGCGTCGGAGGAGCGGGTGCGACGGTTCGCCGCGGACGCCTCGCACGAGCTGCGCACGCCGCTGTCGACCATCCGCGGCTACGCCGAGCTCCTTCGCAGCGGTGCCATCCCGCCGGAAGACCAGGCCAAAGTGGCCGGCCGGATCGAGGACGAGGCGGTCCGGATGGGCAAGCTGGTCGGCGAGCTGCTGGAGCTGGCGCGGCTCGACCGGCGGGGCGGGCTCGACCTGGCCGAGGTCGACCTGGTCGAGATCGCCCGCGAGGTGGCCGCCGACCGCGCCGCCGTCGCCCCGGGTTCGCCGGTGGCCGTGAGCGGGCCCGAGTCGATGGTCGTCGTGGCCGACGAGGCCCGGATCCGCCAGGTCCTGCTCAACCTGCTCACCAACGTGAGCGCGCACACCCCGCCCGGCACCCCGGCGACCGTACGGCTCGCGTTGAACGGCGACCAGGTCATGATCGAGGTGGCCGACAAAGGGCCGGGAATCCCGCCCGAGCAGATGTCCATCGCGTTCGAACGCTTCCGCGGCGGGACGTCGGCGGGCGCCGGGCTCGGCCTGTCGATCGTGCGCGCGATCGCCGAGGCGCACGGCGGGCATTGCCGGATCGATTCCTCCCCCGGGGAAGGATTGACCGTGCACGTGGAATTGGCGCTTACTCCTGGGTAGGAGGTCGACATGACCGATTACGCCCAAGCCAGGAAGGTCGCCGAACAGGCGCGCGAGACCGAGTGGACCCGGCCGAGCTTCGGCAAGCAGCTGTTCCTCGGGGACTTCCGGCTCGATCTGGTCCATCCCGCGCCGCCGCGCCCGCAGGACGGCGAGGCCTTCCTGCGCGCGCTGCGCAAGTTCCTGCTCGACCAGGTGGATCCGGCGCTCATCGAGCGTACGGCGGTGATCCCCGACGAGGTGGTGCAGGGGCTCGGCGCGCTCGGCGCGTTCGGGATGACCATCGGCCCCGAATACGGCGGCCTTGGGCTCAGCCACCTGGCGTACGCGCGGGCGCTCATGCTCGTCGGATCCTGGTCGCCGGCGCTCGGCGCGCTGCTGTCGGCGCACCAGTCGATCGGGGTGCCGCAGCCGCTGAAGCTGTTCGGCACGCCCGAGCAGAAGGACCGGTTCCTGCCCCGCTGCGCGCGCGGCGAGATCTCCGCGTTCCTGCTGACCGAGCCGGACGTGGGCTCCGACCCGGCCCGCCTCGCCACGACGGCCGTGCGCGACGGCGACGAGTACGTGCTGGACGGCGTCAAACTGTGGACCACCAACGGCGTCATCGCCGACCTGCTGGTCGTCATGGCCCGGACCGGGGAGAAGATCTCCGCGTTCGTCGTCGAGGCCAACTCCCCCGGGATCACGGTCGAGCGGCGCAACGCCTTCATGGGCCTCCGCGGCATCGAGAACGGCCTGACCCGTTTCGAAGGCGTTCGCGTGCCGGCCGAGAACCTGATCGGACGCGAGGGCCAGGGCCTCAAGATCGCCCTGACCACGCTGAACACGGGCCGCCTGTCGCTGCCCGCCGTGTGCGCCGGCTCCGTCAAGTGGGCCGCCAAGATCGCCCGCGAGTGGAGCCAGGCCCGCGAGCAGTGGGGCCGCCCGATCGGCCGGCACGAGGCCGTGGCCAAGAAGATCTCCTTCATCACCGCCACGGCGTACGCCCTGGAGGCCGTGGTCGACCTGTCCGGGCGGCTGGCCGACGACGAGTCCAACGACATCCGGATCGAGGCGGCGCTCGCCAAGCTGTACGCCTCGGAGCTGGCCTGGCGGGCCGTCGACGAGCTGGTGCAGATCAGAGGCGGGCGCGGCTACGAGACGGCCGAGTCGCTGAGCGCCCGCGGCGAACGCGGCGTACCGGCCGAGCAGGCCCTGCGCGACTCGCGGATCAACCGCATCTTCGAGGGCTCGACCGAGATCATGCAGCTTTTCGTGGCCCGCGAGGCCGTCGACGCGCACCTGGCGGCCGCGGGCGCGATCGTCGATCCGACCCAGCCCACCACCGCGGGCGACGTGGTGAAGGCAGGCGGGTTCTACGCCCGCTGGCTGCCCACGCTCGTCGCCGGGCGGGGCCAGCTGCCCACGTCGTACGCCGAGTTCGGGCCGCTGGCCCAGCACCTGCGCTACGTCGAGCGGGCGAGCCGGAAGCTGGCGCGTTCGACGTTCTACGCCATGTCGCGCTGGCAGGGCCGGCTGGAGCACAAGCAGGCGTTCCTGGCGCGGATCGTGGACATCGGGGCCGAGCTGTACGCCATCACCGCGGTCTGCGTCCGGGCCCTGGAAGACGGCGCCGAGCTGGGCCGACGGCCGTACGAGCTGGCCGACACCTTCTGCCACCAGGCGCGGCTGCGCGCCGAGGAGCGCTTCGCCCAGCTGTGGGACAACAACGACAGCCGCGACGTACGCCTGGCGGGCCTGGTCCTCGACGGCCGCTACACCTTCGTCGAGGAGGGCATCATCGACCCCTCCAGCGAAGGCCCGTGGATCGCCACTCCCGCCGGCACCGGCGAAGACGTTCACCGGAAAGTGCACTGACCCTCCGAGAAAACAGCGGCAGCCACGGTCGGTGGCTGCCGCTGCTTTCTTGGATCAGAGCCGTTCGATGATGGTGACGTTGGCCTGGCCGCCGCCCTCGCACATGGTCTGCAGGCCATAGCGGCCGCCCGTGCGCTCGAGCTCGTGCAGCAGCTTGGTCATCAGGATGGCGCCCGTGCCGCCCAGCGGGTGGCCGAGCGCGATGGCCCCGCCGTTCGGGTTGACCCGGGCCGGGTCGGCGCCGAGCTCCTCGATCCAGGCCAGCGGGACAGGGGCGAACGCCTCGTTGATCTCGACGACGTCGATGTCGTCGATGCTCAGGCCGGACCTCTTCAGCGCCTTCTGGGTGGCCGGGATGGGGGCGGTCAGCATGTAAATGGGATCGTCGCCGGTCAGCGCCAGCGTCACGATCCTCGCGCGCGGGGTCAGCCCGTGGTCGCGCACGGCCTGCTCGGAGGCGATCAGCACGGCGCCGGAGCCGTCGGAGATCTGCGAGGAGGTGGCGGCGGTGATCCTGCCGCCTTCGCGCAGGACCTTCAGCTCGGCCATCTTCTCCAGCGTGGAGTCCGGCCGCGGCCCCTCGTCCTGGGATACGCCGTTCACCGGGGCGATCTGGTCGGCGAAGTAGCCGTTGGCGGTCGCCTTGGCCGCGCGCTGGTGGCTCTCATAGGCGAACTGCTCCAGGACCTCCCGGGAGAAGCCCCACTTCTCGCACATCAGCTCGGCGCCGCGGAACTGGGAGATCTCCTGCTTGCCGTACCGCTCGACCCATTTCTCACCGAACGGGAACGGCATGCCCTTCTCCAGCGCGGCCGTGATGCTCGACCCCATCGGGACGATGCTCATCGACTCCACGCCGGCCGCCACCACCAGGTCCTGCGTGCCGGACAGCACGCCCTGGGCGGCGAAGTGCACGGCCTGCTGCGACGAGCCGCACTGCCGGTCGATCGTAACGCCGGCCACGCTCTCCGGAAGGCCCGCGCTCAGCCAGGCGTTGCGCGCGATGTCCATCGACTGCGGGCCGAACTGCATCACACAGCCCATGACCACGTCGTCGACGGCCGCCGGGTCCACGCCGGTGCGCTCGACGAGCGCCGTCAGCGTGTGCGCGGCGAGATCAGTGGGGTGGACGGTGGACAGGCCACCCTTCTTCTTGCCGACCGGGGTCCGGACGGCCCCGACGATGTACGCCTCGGCCACAGCGCCTCCAAACAGAGCGATGTTCGGTCAGTAGGAGGTTACAACAGAATTTTCCTCTACGCGCGAGCGGGGCAGGTCGTCGCCTGGTAGGGCTCCTCCGGTAGGTAGCGCGTCCATTCCTGCCGGCTCAACGGCCCGGCGAGCGCGCAGAGCGCGGCGAACGGGTCGGCCGGGATGGCCACGTCCCAGAGCCGGACGGCGACGTCGACGCCCGACCCCCCGGTCGCGAGACGAGCGCCCCGCGAATCGTAGGCCATCGCGGTGATCGGACCGGTCTGGCCCGTGAGAGTGGTGATGGCGGCGCCTGCGCGCACGTCCCAGAGCCAGACGCCGCCGTCGGCGCCTCCAGTGGCAAGGCGTGAGCCGTCCGGACTGAAGGCCAGCACCTGCACCGCGGCGTGGATGGTCAACGTCGCGGCCGCCGCACCCGACTTTCCGTCCCATAACCGGATCGCGCCCTCGGAGCCTCCGGTGGCCAGACGTGAACCGTCCGGGCTGAAGGCCAGCGCCTGCACCGCCGTATGACCGGTCAAGATCCCGATGGCCCGGCCCGTCTTCCCATCCCACAATCGGACGGCGCCCGCGGAGTCCGCCGTGGCCAGGCGCGAGCCGTCGCGATTGAAGGCGAGCAGGGTGACCTGCCCGGTGTGGCCGTTCAGGTCGGCGATCGGATACCCGGAAGTACCGTCCCGCAGCCAGACGGTCTTGTCGCTCGCGGCGGCCAGGCGTGAGCCATCGGGGCTGAAGGCGGCGGCCGTGGTCCTCTCCGTGTAGCCGTTCAACGGGGTGACTGGCCGCCCTGAGGTGGAATCCCAGAGCCAGACGACGCCGGTCTCGTCGACCGTCGCGGCTGTGGCGCCGCCGGCGACGAACGTGCCCGCCACGATGCCATAGGTGGTCAAGGTGGCGACGGCGCGCCCGGTCCGCCCGTCCCACAGCCTGGCGGCGCCCCGATCGCTGAGGGTGAGCAGGCGCCCCCCGTCGCCGGTGAAGGCGACTGATCTGGCAGCCTCGAACGTCGCGAGAGACGTGCCGGACACCGCGTCCCAGAGCCCGCTCGAGTCCACACTGCCCGCGGCCATACGCGAGCCGTCGGGGCTGAAGGCGACGGCCCGTGCCTGACCGTGGATCTTCGAGAGGCCGGGCCGCATGAAGGTGACGGCCCTGCCGTGCGCGCCGTCCCACAGGTGGACGGCGCCATCAGCGCCACCGCCGGCCAGACGCGAGCCGTCGCGGCTGAAGGCGAGCGCGGTGATGGCGCCCCCGTGGCTGGTCATGGTGGTGACGGCAGGACCGGGCGAGAGATCCCACAGCCGCACATTGCCTTCGGAGCCCCCGGTGGCCAGATGGGATCCATCGGGGCTGAACGCGATGGTGCTCAGGCTGGTGTGACCGGGCAGGGTCCCCACGGCCACGTCTTTCCCCGTCGATGTGTCCACTATCCGGGGCTCTCTCACGGCTCCCGCGAGGGCCAGGTGAGATCCGTCCGGGCTGAACGCGGCAGGCTGGAGGCCATCGGAGAGGGCTTTGCCGGAGGCCACGTCCCACAGCCGGGCGCTGCCGTCATCGCTGCCGGTGAGCAGGCGTGAGCCGTCGCGGTTGAATTCGATGGAGCTCACGACGTCCGAGTGACCGCCCTTGAAAACGCGGAGGAAGGCGCCTGAGGCGACGTCCCATAGCCGCACTGCGTGATCGAGGCTCCCGGTTGCCAGGCGTTCGCCGTCCGGGCTGAACGCGACCGACCAGACCGGCAATGTATGGCCGCTGAACGTCCTGAGCGCCTTGCCGGAGGGCACGTCCCACAGCCGGGCCGTGTTGTCGAACCCGGCGGTGGCCAGCCGTCTGCCGTCCGGGCTGAAGGCGACCATGTAAACCAGGCGGGTGTGCCCTTTGAGGATGGCCACGAGCCGGCCGGTGGCGGTGTCCCACAATCTGGCCATCTGGTCGGTGTTGGCGGTGGCCAGCAGCGAGCCGTCGCGGTTGAAGGCGACCACGAGGCCGTTGTGGCCCTCAAGAGTGGCGACGGCCCGGCCGGTGCGCCCGTCCCACAGGCGGGTGTCGCCGTCGAAGCCGACAGTGGCCAGGCGCGAGCCGTCCGGGCTGAAGGCGGCGGCCCACACGGTGCGGCTGTGGCCCCGGAGCGTCGCGACGAGCCTGCCGGTGGCCGCGTCCCACAACAGGGCCGTGCCGTCGTCGGCCGTGGTGGCCAGGCGCGAGCCGTCCGGGCTGAAGGCGATCGCCCTCACCGGGGCGTGGTGGCCGGTCAGGGTGGCGCGTTCTGGGCGGACGAAGGCTCTCAGCATGCTCAGTCGCGCCTCTTCGGTGGGGGCGAGGCGCCAGGCGGCCGTGCTCAGCCGGCGCGACAGCTGGATGTCCGCGTCGCCGACGCTCTCGCTCTGCGCCGCCAGCTGACGCGACAGCGAACGCAGACGTTCGTCGGCCGCGTCGGCCGCCAGCTTCGTGGTGACGCCGGCCGCGATCAGCGCGATCGCCAGCAGCACGCTGAGCGTCGCGATCACCGTGCGGCGCAGCCGCCCGGCCCGCTGTTCCCCGCGGGCGGAGGCGTCGAGGAACTCGCGTGGCAGGCCGGGATGGCCGCCCGGGTCGGCTTCCCAGCGCGGCACCGCCTCGAGCACGGCTGCCAGGCGTTCGCGCCGGTAGAGGTATCCGGCCGCACGACCGTGGCGCGCCCATTCCTCCGCGTCGTCGCGTAACTGGCTGAACAGCGCGTATCCCGCCAGGTCGGCTTCCATCCACCCCGCCAGCCGGGGCCACGCGGTGAGCAGCACATCGTGGGAGATCTGGACGTCGTCGTCGACGACCAGCAGCCGCCGGTCCGCGAACGCGGCGACGACCGCGTCGGCCGCCCCGTCCGCCGTCAGGGTGTGCCGGGCGACCGGGCGCCGGGCCGGCATCCCGTCCGGGGAGACGGCGGTGAGCCGGTGAAAGACCTGACGCGCCGCGTCCCGGCCCGCCTCGTCCAGGGCGAGGTAGGCCTCCTCGGCGCTGGTGGCCACGGCCCGCGTGACACCTCCGGTACGGGCATAGCCGCTGCTGGTCAGGCGGTCGCCCGCACGGTGTTCCCAGGTGGTGAGCAGGGCCTGGGACAGCAGGGGCAGCGCTCCGGCGGCGTACCCCCCGTACGGCAGGCGCAGCTCGGCCAAGATCGCGTCGGCCAGGCCCGGTTCGAGTTCCAGGTGGGCGGCGTCGGCCGGACCGGTGATGGCCAGCCGCAGGTCGCTTTCAGCCATCGGCCCGACCACGAACGGATGGCGCAGCGCGTCGGCCAGGTGCGGGTCGTCCGCGCAGTGCCCGACGAAGTCGCCGCGTACGGCCAGGACCACCAGAGCCGGCGGCACCTCCGGCACCCCTGCGGTGGCCGCCGCGTGCAGGGCGGCGATGAAGGCGGCCCGGTCGGCGACCTCGTGCCGGAAGACCTCCTCGAACTGATCCACGATGAGCAGCAGCCGGGCCTCCGGATCGGCGCCCAGGCCGCGGCGGCGGATGTCGGTCTCGACCGCCTGCCGTACCAGGAGATGAGCCTCGGCCGGGCGGTCGCGCAACGTGGCGAGTACGCCGGGGGCGGGCAGGCCCGCGAGCCCCGCCAGCCGCGTGGCCAGGCGGGACATGGGGTCGGCGGCCGGCTGCTCGATCAGCTCCCGCGGCCACTCCCGGGCGGACGGCGACAGCTCGCCCCGCGCCACCGCGGGGAGCAGCCCGGCGCGCAGCAACGAGGATTTGCCGACGCCGGAGGCCCCCGTCACGATGACCAGGCCCGGACCGTCGCGCCGCTGCGCGAGCGCGGCCACGAGCTGCGCGGTGACGTACTGCCTTCCATAGAAGATCTCGGCGTCGGCCGGGCCGAACGGGAGGAGGCCCCGGTAGGGCGACCCGGCCGTCCAGCGCCGCTCGTCCCGGCCGTCACCGGTCGCCCTCCGCAGGGCCGCGACCTGCTCGAGCAGGAGCCTGCTGTCGGCGGCCTGCCGGTATTGCAGGCCGACCGACAGCTCGAGGTCGGCCATCATCCGCAGCAGGTGGCCGCCCTGCTCGTCGACACCTGTCCTGATCGAGCGCAACTCGGCCGCCACGTCCGCGACGACGAACGCGAACTCGGCGAACCGCGCGCTCATCGCGTCGAAGCCGCGGGTCAGGCCGAGTTGCAGATCGCGGTCGCCGGCCTCGATCGCGGCCTGGATCGCCGCGCCGACCGCGCCGATCTCGGCGAACACGGCGGCGAGGTCTTCCCGCAGCCGATCGGCCTCCGCGCCGCCGTCCTCCAGGATTCGCGCGAGCCGCTCCTCGATGTCCTGCGCCAGGCCTGCGTCCGGCGACGCTCCGGCGGCGGGCCGCATCCGTGCGATCAGCCCGACGACCAGATCCGTGAGCACGTTGCCGCCGACCGCCCCGGCGGCCGCCGCCAGCGCCTCCGCGCTGACCCCCACGACCAGCAGCGGCGCGAACGCGCCGGCCGCGACGAGTGCCACCAGGGCCGACGGGGTCCATCGGTATGCGCTCGAGCCTGCGGAGCGCGCCATGTGGAAGATCCTCGCCCGGATCCCCGCCCGCATGGCGCGCGGCAGGTCGTCTGATGCCTCGTCGTCGTCGCCCACACCCTCATATCGGAGTCCGGCCGCAACTATTAACGCGATCGCGGGGATCGCCGCAGCCGCGGCGGCCTCGTTCTCGGGGACGGACTGAGGACGGTTTGAGGACGGGTCGGCTCACCCTGGTCACGTGTTGTCGCCGAGCATGGCCCGCCAGCATGGGCTTGAGGTGCCGCGGGTGGAGCGTGCCGCCCGCCTCAGGAGTACGCGTAGCAGTGGATGGCTGAGCCTCACCACGACATTGATCGCCGTCGCTCTGGCCGTGATCCAGGTCGGGGCCAGGGATTCGGCCGGCCACCGTGTGCCCGACGCTGCGGTGGCCGGGGCCACCGCGCGGCCGGCGGGCGGGCCGGTGGAGCTGACCGGACTGGGGACCGAGACCAGTCAGGTGTTCGCCGGCCGGGACGGCACCTTCACCCAGCGGGTGACGGCCCGGCCCACCCGGGTGCGCCAGGGCGGCGTGTGGGTGCCGGTGGACACCACGGTGCGGCGGCTGGACGGCGCGTTCCGGCCTCGTGCCACCAGCGTCGGCCTTGCCTTCTCCGCCGGTGGCGCGGATCCCCTCGTCACCCTGTCGGGTGATTCGTGGTCGTTCTCGCTGAGCTGGCCCGCCCCGCTTCCGGCGCCGACGCCGGCCGGTGACCGGGTGACGTACGCCGATGTGCTGCCCGGTGTGGATCTCGTGCTGGTCGCGGAAGCGGACGGGTTCGCCGAACGACTCGTGGTGAGATCCCGCGCGGCCGCCCGGAATCCAGCCCTGACGCGGATCCGGTTCGTCGTCCACACGCACGGGATCACCCTGAACGCCGGACCGGACGGCGGCGTCACCGGCGTCGGGCAGGACGGCGCGCTGGTCGTGTCCGCGCCGGCGCCCGTGATGTGGGACGCGGGCGCCCGGCACGGCCGGGTCGCGCTGACCCTTCGCCACGGAGTGCTCCAGCTGCGCCCGGATCTGTCGATGCTCGCCGATCCGGAGGTGCGCTACCCGCTGATCATCGACCCGTCCTTCGCCAGCCGGAGGCAGAACTGGGCGCAGGTGCTGTCCGCCTCGCCCAACGCGCCGTTCTGGAACGGCCAGGGGCTGAACGATCCCGCCGACCCGAACGGCCCGATGATGGTGGGCCTCGACCCGGCCTTCGGCGGCGTCGGCCGCGGCTACTTCCAGATGGACACCAGCGCCGTCAAGGGCAAGCACATCATCCAGGCGATCTTCCAGATCAAGGAGAGGTGGACCCGCTCCTGCGCGCACCCCACCGGTGTGCAGCTGTGGGAGACCAACGCGGTGACCGACTCCACCACCTGGGCCGGCCCGCCGGCGCGGCGCGTGCAGCTCGACGACGCCACGGCCGCGACCGGAAACGAGGGCCTCGGCTGCCCGGACAGCCAGGTGGAGTTCGACGCGACCCAGGGCGTACGGGACGCGGCCGCGAACAACTGGAACACCCTCACCCTGCTCCTGATGGCCACCAACGAGTCCGACCAGTGGTCCTGGAAGCGATTCGACGTCAACCCGACCATCGCCATCACCTACAACACCGTGCCGAACGCCCCGAGCGCGCCGATGGTGGAGGGCCACGGCTGCTTCACCGGATCGAGCCGGCCCTTCATCGGCACGACGACGCCGAAGATGACCGTGAACGTCTCCGATCCGGACGCCGGAACGCTGCTGGACACCAGCTTCACCTGGGCGCCCATCGATCCGCCGACCGCCGCCGGCGGCACCGTGACCCAGACCGCCGTGGCCACCGGCAGCACGGCGCTCGTGACCGTGCCGGCCGGCAAGCTGCTGGACGGCGCGACCTACAGCTTCCGGGCCCGGGCCACCGACCGCGTCGACGTTTCCGCCTGGTCGGCGCAGTGCGAGTTCACCGTGGACAGCACCCGCCCGGCCCAGCCGCCGACGGTCGGGTCCACCGACTATCCGCCGGACGGAGAATTCCACGGCGGGGCAGGGCAGACGGCGCCCTTCACCTTCGGCGCGAACGGCGTCGGCGACGTGACCGCGTATCGCTATGGGTGGGCCGATCCGCCCACCACGCAGGTGGCGGCCGGTTCGCCGGGCGGCGCCGTCACGATCGCGGCGACCCCGCAATCCTCGGGCCTGAACACGCTCTATGTCCGGTCGGTCGATCGCGCCGGCAACCTGTCGGACCTCACGCGTTACGTGTTCCTCGCCGGAAGCCCGGACGGCCCGGTCGCCCGGTGGACCGCCGACGACGGCTCGGGCGCTTCCCTCGCCGACGTGACCGGGAACGGGCACACCGTGACCCTGACCGGCGGCACGTCCTGGACCGCCGGCCGCACGGCCGGATCCGACCGGGCGGTGGCGTTCGACGCCGCGGCGCACGGTTACGGTGCGACGGCCGGGCCGGTGGTCAGCACGGCCGGCAGCTATTCCGTGGCGGCCTGGGTGCGGCTGACGGACACCTCGGCCTATCACGGCGTGCTGAGCCAGGACGGCGCCCACAACAGCGGCTTCCAGCTGCAGTTCGACCCCACGTGCTCGTGCTGGGACCTGGTCGTCCCGGCCTCGGACGCGGTCGGCGCCACGGCGCTGGTCGCCGGATCATCGGAACCGGTGGCCACGGGGACCTGGACGCACCTCGCCGCCGTCTTCGACGCCGGAGCCAAGGTCCTCAAGCTCTACGTCAACGGCCGGCTGATGTCGACCGCGGCCGGTCCGTCGGTGCCGTGGCAGGCCTCCGGGCCCTTCGAGGTGGGCCGGACGAAGTGGGGCGACGCGTTCGGCAGCCACTTCGCCGGCGACATCGACGACGTACGCGCCTGGCAGCGCGTGATCTCCGCCACCGAGATCAGCAGGCTGGCCGGCGAGTGATCATCCCTAACCCATGACATGTCTGCGCTCCGTCCATCTGGAGGCGAGGATGCCTGTGCGGTTCGAGTTCCGCCACGGCACAATGACCGGCGTGGCCGCCGTCCTGACGGTCGTCGTCTTCGCGAACGGGCTCCCGGCCGCGGCCAACGCGGCCGCGCCGTTCGAGCGGCTCACCCCGCAGGTTGAGCACGTGGTCACCGGCACGGCCGCGAAGCCGGTGCCGTACGCCACCGACCCGGCCGTGGCCGCGGCTCTCACCAGGTCACCGGCGACCGCGGTCTGGCCCGCGGCGGCGACGACCACCGTGGATCCCAGCGCCGCCGCACAGGTGAAAGGCGTGCCCATAGCCCTTTCGCCGGCCGTCACCGTGGCAGCGGGCCGCGTGTCGGCGCAGGGCGGTTCGCCGGCGCAGGTGCCGGCGAAGGTGACCCTGCAGGTCCTCGATCGGGCGTCCACCAGCGCCCTGCCGGACGCCCTGGTGGTACGGGTCTCCCGTGCCGACGGCCTCACCGCCGCGTCCCGGACCCGTTTGACCATGGACTACTCGAGCTTCCGCACCGCGTTCGGCGGGGACTGGGCCCGGCGCCTGCACCTGGAGGCGCTGCCCGCGTGCGCGTCGAGCACGCCGTACGCCCCGCAATGCCAGGGGCGCGCCCTGCCGTCCGACAACAACGGCACCGCGGTGAGCGCCGACGTCGACGTGCCGGGGTCCGGGCAGGCCCCGGCATTGCTGGCGCTCACGGCCGGGCCCTCCGGCAAATCGGGCACCTTCGCGGCGACGACGCTCAGCGCGACCGGGACCTGGGAGGCCGGCGGCTCGTCCGGCGACTTCTCCTGGGCGTATCCGGTCCGCGTGCCACCAGGGCTCGGCGGACCCGAGCCCAAGCTCACGCTCGGGTATTCGGCGCAGAGCGTGGACGGCCGGCACGCCAGCACCAACAACCAGCCGTCCTGGGTGGGCCAGGGCTTCGACATGTGGTCGGGCTTCGTGGAACGGCGCTACAAGGGCTGCGCGGACGACATGGGCGGCACGGCCAACAACACCACGGCGACGGGCGACCAGTGCTGGGGCACCGACAACGCCACGATGTCGCTCGGCGGCCGCACGACGGAGCTGATCCGCGACGACGCGACCGGGGCCTGGCATCCGAAGGCCGACGACGGCTCGCGGATCGAGCACCTGACGGGCGCGGTGAACGGCGACGACAACGGCGAATACTGGAAGATCACCCAGCCCGACGGCACCCAATACTGGTTCGGCCTCAACCGCCTGCCCGGCTGGGTCTCGGGCAAGCCCGTCACCAACTCCGCGTGGACGGTTCCCGTCGCTGGAAACAACACGGGCGAGCCCTGCCGCCAGACCACGTTCGACGCGTCGTTCTGCACCCAGGCGTATCGCTGGAATCTGGACTACGTCGTCGACCCGCGCGGCAACTCCATGTCGTACTGGTACGGCACGGAGTCGAACAAGTACGCCCGGAACGGCGACCCCGCCAAGGTGTCCACATACATCCGGGGCGGCTACCTGACCAAGATCGACTACGGCACGCGCACCTCCGCCGAATTCGGCAACGCGCCTGCGCGGGTGCTGTTCACCGTGGCCAACCGATGCCTGCCGAACACCACGTGCGACTCGGCGCACCCCGCGAACTGGCCGGACGTGCCGTGGGACCAGAACTGCGCCGCGAGCACCTGCACCCAGTTCTCCCCGACCTTCTGGGTCAACACTCGGCTCCAGACCATCAAGACCCAGGTGTGGGGCGGCTCGGCGTACCGGGACGTGGAGGCCTGGACGCTCAGCCACAGCTACCCGCAACCCGGTGACGGCACCCTGCCGGGCCTGTGGCTGAACGGCATCAGCCACAGCGGGCTCCTGGGCGGCGGCGCGTCCGTCCCCGACGTCACGTTCACCGGCGTCCAACTGCCCAACCGGGTCGACACCGTGGACGGATCCCCCGCGATGAACTGGTGGCGGGTCGCCTCGATCCGCAACGGCACGGGCGGCGAGATCTCCGTGTCGTACTCCAAGCAGGAATGCGTGCCGGGCGTGAAGATGCCCACGGCGCCGGAGTCCAACACCATGCGCTGCTACCCGGTGATCTGGGCGCCCGAGGGCGCCACCAAGGCGATCACCGACTGGTTCAACAAGTACGTCGTCGACTCCGTCACCGAGACCGACCACACCGGCCAATCGCCCCGCGTCCTCACCACGTACACCTACAAGGGCGCCCCCGGCTGGCACTACACCGACGACGACGGACTGACCCCCGCGAAGGGCCGCACCTGGTCCCAGTGGCGTGGCTACGAGGTCGTCGGCACGGCCAAGGGCGAGCCGGGGCAGCAGTCGTACGGCGAGATCCGCTACTTCCGCGGCATGGACGGCGACCATCTGCCCTCCGGGACCCGCCACGCCGTCGTCACCGACTCGCGCAACGGCACGTTCACCGACGCGGACGGCTACAGCGGGCAGACCCGCGAACGCATCACCTACAACGGCGCCGGAGGGGCGGAGATCAGCTCCATCCTGACCGACCCGTGGATGTCCGCGCCGACCGCCACCCGGACCATCAACGGCGTGACGACCGACGCCCGCCACGTCAACATCGCGGCGAGCGTGCAACGCATCGCGCTGGACGGCGGCCGCGGCGAGCTGACCACCAAGACGGTCAACGCCTTCGACTCGTTCGGCGGCAAAACGGAGAGCACCGACTACGGCGACGTCAACGACCCGGACGACGACCAGTGCACGAAGTACACCTACGCCCGCAACACCACCGCCTGGCTCGTCAGCTACGTCTCCCGCACGCAGACCTACGGCCTGAGCTGCGACCGCACCCCCACCAGCGCCGACCAGATCATCGCCGACGCGCGCACCTCCTACGACGGCCAGCCGTTCGGCGCCGCGCCCACCAAGGGCGAGGCGACCGCCGAGGAGTCGCTGAAGGACTGGTCGAACGGCACGCCCGCCTACATCACGACCACGCGCACGGCCTACGACGGCAACGGGCGCGTGACCGACACCTGGGACGTCCTGAACAACCACACGACCACGGCCTACACCCCGGCGACCGGCGGACCGCTGACCCGCACCGTGGAGACCAACCCGCTGGGCTTCACCACCACGACCGACCTCGAACCGGCCTGGGGCGCCACAACGGGCGTGACCGATCCGAACGGCCGGCGCACCGACGTCGGCTACGACCCGCTCGGCCGCACGATCGCCGTCTGGCAGCCCGGCCGGGTGAAGGGCACGCAGTCGGCGAACACCACGTACGCCTACCTGATCCGGACCGACGGCCCACTCGCCGTCACCACGAACAAACTGGGCCCCAACGGGGGTTACATCACCGGCTACACGCTCTATGACGGGCTGGTCCGCCCGCGGCAGACCCAGGCGGCCGCCGACGGGCCGACCGGCGGCGCGGTCATCACCGACACCCTGTACGACGCCGCCGGGCGGGACTACAAGATCAACGCGGCGTACGTGGCCGACGTCGCGCCGAGCACGACCCTGTTCACCCCGGCCGGGGACAACCAGATCGCGGCCCAGACGCTCTCCCTCTATGACGGCAGCGGCCGGCCGACCGTCAAGGCGCTGCGCTCGCTCGGCGTGGAGAAATGGCGCACGTCCACCTACTACGGGGGCGACCACACCGACGTCACCCCGCCCGCCGGCGGCTTCGCCACGTCCACCGTGATCGACGGCCGAAACCGTACGGTGGCACGCCGCCAGTTCCACGGCGGCGCCCCGACCGGGGCCTTCGAGACGACGAGCTACGCCTTCAACGCGCGCGGCCTGCTCGCCGCGGTGACCGACACCGCGGGCAACCGGTGGAGCTACCAGTACGACGCCCGCGGCCGGCAGAGCAGAGTGACGGATCCGGACAAGGGGAGCACCACCTACACCTACGACGACGCCGGACGGAAGCTGACCCAGACCGACGCGCGCGGGCAGACCCTCGCCTACACCTACGACGCGCTGGGCCGCGAGACGGCCGAATACGACGGATCGGTGACGGGCGCCAAGCTGCTCGCCCGGACCTACGACACGCTGGCCAAGGGCCGGCCGACCGACGCCACCCGGTTCGCCGGCGGCAACGCCTACACGGTCGCCACGACCGGATACGACCCGATGTACCGCCCGACCGGGACACGGGTCACCATTCCGGCGGCGGAGGGCGGCCTGGCCGGGACCTATCAGATCGGCATGGCGTACAAGGCCGACGGCAGCCTGGCGAGCACCACCCTTCCGGCGGCGGGCGGGCTGGCCCAGGAGACGCTCACCTACTCCTACTCCGACCTCGGCCGGCCGGCCTCGCTCGGCGGCATCAGCGACTATGTCACCGGCGCCCAATACACAAGGCTCGGCGAACCGGCCGTGCTGACCCTTTCGGCCGGCGGGCCGATGGCCCAGATCGGGTTCTACTACGACGAGGCCACCCGCCGGCTCACCCGCGACCTGAACGTCCGGGAGACCAGCCCGTCCACGATCGCGGACACCAACCTCGTCTGGAGCCCCGCGGGCGACGTCACCTCCATCGCCGAGAAGGCGAGCGGCGACACCCAGTGCCTCCAATACGACGAACTACGCCGGCTCGCCCAGGCGTGGACCCCGTCCGGCGGAGACTGCGCCGCCGCTCCGTCCGCGACCGCGCTCGGCGGCCCGGCGCCCTACTGGCAGTCGTTCACCTACGACAAGGCCGGCGACCGCGCCGGCCGGGTCGAGCATTCGGGCGCCGGCGACACGACCACGAGCTACGCCTACCCCGCCGCCGCGTCGGCGCAGCCGCACGCCCTGCTGTCGACCACGACCACCAGCGCCGCGAGCGGCAGCCGCACCGCCGCCTACACCTACGACGCGACCGGCAACCTCCTGACGGCCCAGCCCGCCGGCGCCGGCGGCAAGGCGCTGACCTGGGACGCGGAAGGCCGCCTGGCCTCGACGGCCGACAGCGGCACCGGCGCCACGGCCGGCTACATCTACAACCCGGACGGCGACCCTCTCATCCGGCACGACGGCAGCGGCGCGACGCTGTTCCTGCCCGGCATGGAAGTGCGGGCCGGCCCGGCCGGTCAGGCGTCCTGCACCCGCTTCTACACGTTCGGCCAGGCCACGGTCGCGCAGCGGACCGGCTCCGGCGTCACCTGGCTGATGGGCGACCACCAGGGCACGATCCAGTACGCCGTGGACGCGACCACGCAGGCGGTCGGCAAGCGGCTGCAGAAACCCTTCGGTGATCCGCGCGGCACCCTGCCGGCCTGGCCCAACAACCGCGGCTTCGTCGGCGGCGTCACCCAGCCGGACGGCCTGGTCCAGCTCGGCGCCCGGTTCTACGACGCCGGCACCGGCCGGTTCATCTCCCCCGACCCTGTCTTCGACGACGCCGACCCGGCGCAGATGATCAGCTACGGCTACGCCGCCAACAGCCCGGTCACCGCGAGCGACCCCTCCGGCCTGCGGTACGTCATGTCGGACTTCGGCGCCTACGGCCCGCCTCCACCACACGAGCAGCCCGTTTCACCGCATCCGACCCCGACCTCGACCCCCTCCCCGACCACGCCAAGCCCTCAGCCAGACTGCGGTTTCGCCGGATTCAACTGCTGGGGCCGCCCTTCGCTCAACGCCGTCGGCAACGCCCTCAGCGGCGCCGGCAGCGCCCTCGCCACCTTCGGCGGCGGCCTGAAGGACTGGGCCTGGGAGCATCGCGGGGGCATAGTCGCCTTCGGGATCGGCCTCGGCTGTGGACTCGCCGGCGTGGCGACCTTGGGCGCCGCGGCCATCGCCTGCTTGGGCGCTGCCGCGATCGCGGGGACGGCGTGGCAGGTCGTCCCTGACCTCATCGCGGGAAAGCCTTTCACCGCGGGGAGCGTTCTCAACGCCCTGGGGGATGTCTATCAGGGCTTCACCACGGGATACGGGCTCGGGGCATTGCTGCGCCTCCCTCTGTCGAAGGTCCTCCCCAGCCTGAAGCCGCCCCCCGGACCTACGACCGGAGGTCAGGGTCCCTCCTCCGGGTCGAACGGCTCCCCGCCCGGACCCACGAACGGGCCCACGAACGGCCCGTCGACCGGGCCGACGACGGGTCCGCTGCCCCAACTGCCCAACACGGGCCCCCTGGGCCCGGTCACGGGACCGCTGGACCCGGCCGCTCCGGTGATATCCCTGCTGCCGGTCACGCCGTGAGGGCGTCGCGGCCGACCTCGTCGGCGGCGCGAAGGAGGTCGGCCTCGGGGGAACCCAGGGCTTCGAACAGAGCCAGGGCGGCCTGGCGATGAGCGACGGCGGCCTCCGTGTCGCCGGCACGCCGGCTCGACTCGCCCAGGCCGGCCAGGGCCCGGGCGAGTCCGAGCCGGTAGCCCGTGCCGTCCAGGGCGGCGACCGCCTCGCGTCCGCGTTCGACGGCCTTCCCTACGTCGTCGCGTGCGAGTGCGGTCGCCGCCAGTTCGGTCAGGGCCTCCGCCTCCAGGAGCCGGAAGCGGCCGTCGCGGGACAGCGCGAGCGCCCGGTCGGCCGCGCCGTCGGCCGCGCCGTACCGGCCCAGATCGCGAAGGGCCGCGGCGAGGGCGATGCCGGCCTGCGCCGCGCGGAGGTGGTTGTCCGACCGGCAGAGCCGCAGCACGTGCCGGAACCGGTCGATCGCCTCGGCGGCGCGGCCGGTGCGCCGCTCCACCGCGCCGAGTATGAGCTCGGCGTTCACTTCCAGGACCTGGTTCGCCGTGCGACCGGCCACCTCCACCGACCTCCGGGCGTGTTCCAGCGCCTGCTCGTGGCGGCCGCAGTCCAGGTGGATGCCGGCCAGCCGTACCTCCGCGGACGCCTCGCCGGCCAGGTCGCCCACCTCCGCGCAGACGGCCAGGACCTCCTCCGCCGTGGCGAGGGCGGCCGCCCATTCGCCGGCCAGCCACAAGGCGCCGCTGAGGTTGTTCAGCGCGAAGGCCACGCCGGAGCGGGAGCCGAGTTCACGGTGCAGGGCCAGCGCGCGACGCCGGTTCTCGATGGCCTCGTTGAGCCGGCCCAGCCGCTCGTGGAGGGTGCCGAGGTTGTTCAGCAGCGCCGCCTGGCCGCCCAGGTGACCGGCGGCCGCGCCCGCGTTCAAAGCGCGGGCGAAGTACTCCGCGGCGGGTTCGAGCAGGCCGTGCGCGCTGTGCACCATGCCGAGGGTGTTCAGCGCGGCGACCTCGCAGAGCGCCCAGCCACTCTTCTCGGCCAGCCGCCGCGCGGTCGTGGCGTGGCCGATCGCCTGGTCCCGCGAGGCGAGATTGTGGTGGGCGTCGGCCAGCGACAGGTACGCCGCGGCGGCGGCCCGGTCGTCGGCCGCGGACTCCGCCGCGCCACGGGCCGCCTCGGCCACGGCCAGCCACTCGACCCGGCACTGCCGCAGCCAGAAGTAGCCCCGCAACGTGTCGGCCAGCAGCCAGACCGGCCGGCCGAGCCCCTGGTCCGCGGCCTGGCGAAGCACCGCCACAAGGTTCGCGAGTTCGGCGTCCAGCCAGGCGCCCGCCTGGTGGGCGCCGGCGAAGGTCCTGGCCGCGGCATCGCCCTCGGTCTCGGGCATCGGCAGCCGCAGCATGTGCGGGTAGAGCACGCGGGCCGCGGCGTCGGCGGTGCGCAGGTACCAGGTGATGAGCCGCGCCAGCGCCGCCTCGCCGGCCGGTTCGCCGTCGTGGGCCAGGGCGAGCCGGGAGGCGTACAGCTTGATCAGGTCGTGCAGGCTGAATCTGCCGGGCGCCGACTCCTGCGCCATGTGCGCGTCGGTCAGCTCGGCGAGGACGGGCGCGGCCGACGACGCGGGGAGGCCGGCCAGCGCCGCGGCGGCCTCGACGTCGGCGTCCGATCCGGGCACCAGGCCCAGCAGCCGGAACAGCCGACGCGCCGGAGCGGACAACCGCTGGTATGACAGATCGAAGGCGGCGGCCACGGTCGCCTTCGGGTCGCCCGGGACGCTCAGGGCGTCCAGCCGGTCGGCATCGCGCAGCGCGGCGACCTGATCCTCGATCCGCAGACCGGGATGGCGGGCCGGGCCGGCCGCGGCGAGCCGCACGGCCAGCGGCAGGTGGCCGCAGAGGTCGGCGAGCTCCGCGGTGGCCTCCGATTCGGTCATCACGCGGTCTTCGCCGATCAGGCGCCCCATGAGGGCCAGCGACTCCGGTGGGGTGAAGGCGCCGAGCGGGAGCCGCTCCGATCCGTCGACGACGACCAGGCCGTCCATCTGGTGCCGGCTGGTGATCAGCGTGAAGCATCCGGGGCCGGCCGGCATCAGGGGCCGGACGTGTTCAGGATCGGCCGCGTTGTCCAGCAGGACCAGCGCGCGGCGGCCGGCGAGCATCGACCGATACAGCGCCGCGGCCTCGTCGACCTCGACCGGTACGCCTTCGGGGGCGACGCCGAGCGCCCGCAGGAACCGTGCGAGCGCCTCCAGCGGCGCGATGGGACGTCCCTGGGCGTACCCCCGGAGATCGGCGTAGAGCTGTCCGTCCGGAAACCGGTCGGCCACCTTGTGGGCCCAGAACGTGGCGAGTGTGGTCTTGCCGGTGCCGGCCGGCCCGACGACGGCGACGGACGCACCGCCCGCCGACAGCGCCGTGTCCAGGTGGTCGAGATGGCCGATCCGGCCGGTGAAGTGGCGGGCCACGGCCGGCAACTGCCGGGGAACCACCGCCCTGGCCGCCTGACCCGCCTGGCCCGGTGGTCCGGCCTGGGTCATCGCGACCGCTTGCAGCGCGGGATCGGCGCGCAGCATGCGCTCGTGCCGTTCGGTCAGCTTCTGATCGGGGTCGACCCCGAGTTCGTCGCGCAACCGGCGGCGAAGCGTGCGGTAGGTCTTCAGCGCCTCGGCCTGCCGTCCGCTGCGATAGAGGGCGAGCATGAGGTGGCCGACCAGGCCCTCCCGCAGAGGTTCGGCGGCGGCCAGTTCGGTGAGCGGTCCGACCAGATCCTGGTGACGGCCGAGGCACAGTTCCACTTCGGCGTACTGCTCCCAGGCGACCAGACGCTGTTCGTCGAGATTCGACGTCGCCGGGGCGAGGGCCCTGCTGTCCAGGCCGTCCAGGGCGGGCCCGCGCCAGAGCGCGAGCGCGGCCCGCAACTCGGCCGCGGCCTGGTCGTTCAGGCCCTGGGCCGTCAGTTCGCGAGCGGCGCTGCGGTGGGCGTGGAACGCGACCGTGTCGATCTCTCCAGCGGGTATCAGCATCCGGTAGCCGGTGCCCGTCGCGTGCAGCCGCGCCGGATCGCCGGCCCGGGTCAGCGCGCCGCGCAGCGCCGAGACGCAGTTGCGGGTCACCTTCACGGCGCTCCGCGGTGGCTCCTCATCCCACAGGGCGGCCACCAGCGCGGCCACCGGGACCATCTCACCGGCCCGCAGCAACAGCGCCGCCGCCACCTTCGCCTGCCGCGGGCCCCCGAGATCGACCGGCGTGTCCGGCTCCCCCACCATCAGTGGGCCAAGCAGCCGATACCGCATGCGGTCCTCCCGTGTGGGGGTGACGAAGTGCACAGAAAAGGGCACTCGCAGTGTGCATGCCGGCGCGCACGCCCACCTGTCGGGTGAAGACCGGACAGCCGATGTCACGCCAATGACGGACATACGCGAGGCCGGGACATTCGTCCAAGACCGGGGGGCGGCGGGTTGGGCACCATCGCCGCATGAGTGAGTTTGACGTTCAGCACTCGCAGGGGATGCACGTGGTCCACGACGGCTCGCGCGAGGCGTCGCCGCTGTTGCTCATCCATGGTTCGGGGGCGTCGGGCGAGTGCTGGCGCCCTATGGTCCCGGCGCTCGCCGGCCACCATCACGTCATCCGCGTCGACCTCCCGGGCTGCGGCCAATCCCCTCCCGCGTCGTCGTACGACGTGACCGTGCAGGCCGGCAAGGTGGCGGCGCTGCTCGACGACCTCGGCCTGCGTTCCGTCGCCGTGGCCGGGCACTCCGGCGGCGGCTACGTCGGCACCGCGCTTGCCGAACAGCGCCCCGATCTGGTGGGGTCGTTGGCGCTGATCAGCACGGGCCCGCGGATGGACGCGCTTTTCCCGCAACCGCTCATCCTCCGGGTGCTGCTGGGCCCGCCGTTCGGGCGGATTCTCTGGTCGAGGCGATCGGACGCGATGATCCGTGGCGGGATCAAATCGACGACCGCTCGGGCGGTGGACATCCCGGACGACCTGGTCGCCGAGATGCGGGGCACCACGTACGGCGCGTTCAGAGGGGTGCTGCGCGAGAACGGCGCGTACCTCACCGCACGGAGCGTGCCCGAGCGTCTGTCCGCCCTCGGCGTGCCGCTGCTGGTCATCTTCGGCGCGGCCGACCCCCGCTGGAATCCGGCGTCGGCGCGCCTGTACGAAGCGGTGCCCGGCGCACGAGTGGAGATGCTGCCCGGCGTCGGGCACATACCCATGATCGAAGCGCCGGAGGAGACCACCCGGCTGCTGCTGGGCTTCACGACCGGAAGCGGCCTAGGCTGGACGGGTGATGTCGGGCGCGACACCGCTTGACTGGGCGTGGGTGGACGTCGCCGTCCCACGCCCGGCAGACCGGCTGCGCGGGGTCAGCATGGCCGGGTTCCGTCAGCGTGCGCCCGCGCTCGTGGACATCGCCATGGTCGCGCACCCGTCCGTCACCCTGATCGTCGACCTGAGCGAGTCCAGGGGCATCGTCTACGACAGGGATGGCCGACGCGCGCGCGGCAGTGTCGTGATCGGGTTGATGCCCGGCGATCTCCGAGCCGGTGGCTGGGCGACCGAGTGCCTCCAGATCCGGCTGGAGCCGCCCGTGGCGGCCGCGGTGCTCGGCCCATCGGCCGAGCTCAGCGGATCAGTGGTGGCCCTCCAGGATCTGTGGGGCCGCGACGCCGGGCGGGCCGAGGACCGGCTGCGCGCCGCCACGTCGTGGGATGAGCGGTTCGCGATCGCCGCGGAGATCCTCGGCCGGCGGCTGGGCGGCCGGTCACGGGTCGATCCGGAGATCGCGTACACCTGGCGGCGGACGCTCACCGGCCGGGGGCGGCTGCGGGTCGAGCGCCTGGCGGACGAGGTGGGCTGGAGCCGCAAGCGTCTGTGGTCCCGCTTCCGCGCCCAGCTCGGCATCACGCCCAAGCGCGCCGCCCAGCTCGTCCGGTTCGACCACGCCGCCCACCTTCTCGCGGCCGGTCACGCGGCCGCCGGCGTCGCCGTCGAGAGCGGCTATGTCGACCAGTCCCACCTCCACCGCGACGTCAAGACGTTCACCGGGCTCACGCCCGCGGCCGTGGCCGCCGCGCCATGGCTCGCGATCGACGACGTGGCATGGCCATCGCGGTAGCTCCGGTCAGCACAAGAGGCCGCCGTCGTCGGGCACGTCGCCGTGGGTGGCGTTGACGGTGACGCTGTAACGCGCCGCGCTCTCGATCGTGACGAGGAGGAACGCCCTGGCAGCGCCGATCCTCTTGCCGTAGCACCGGCTCGTGGCGTCGGCGCCGTCGATGGGCGTCCACCCGTCGTCCTTGGCGAGGCGGGCGTAGTACGGCAGGGCGGTGTCGGCGGCGCCGATCGTGTAGGCATGGCCGGCGTACGGGTAGTTCTCGTCCTCGTAGCAACCGGAACGGAGACCCTCGTCGGTGGCCTGCGAAGGATGCGCGCTGATCACGCTCAGCTTCTCCAGCGTGGGAATCAGCGCCAGGTCGGCCTCGGAGCACTCGGAACCGTTCAGATCCTGCCGGCCGAGACAGCCACCGATCACGATGACCGCCGCGAGCGGAACCGCGGCGGCCAGTAACGCCACGACGTGAGTACGCACACCTCGAGGATGTCAGGCCCCGGTCACGACCAGAGATACAGATACCAGTGGTATTGGCCGTCGGACGGATAGTAGCTGTAGACGCAGTTCCAGTAGTGCCACGGGGTGTTGTTCGTGGTGAGCTGGGTGCCGTACATCTGACAGGCCCAGTATTCGTAGTAGACGCCGAAGAGGATCTGGTCGGAGGCGGCGGCCGGGGCCGGCGCTCCGAGACCGCCGATCAGCCCCGCGGCGATGGCGGTGGCTGCCAGTGCGTTGCGAACCTTGCCCATCGTGTCTCCCGCGAGTCGGCTCATCTGCTGCTCTTGTCGCACGCGCGCTGATCGCCGTCAAGATCATTCGGTTGAGCGATGCCGCTTTGCGCTGGTCGCGGCCATGTGACCGGTGAAAGGTTCAGCAGCCGGGCACCCTTCGTCCCGGTTTGAGTAGAGGGCTACTCATGTCGTGAATAGCTCCCGGCGAAACCATGAGATCGCTGAGAGGAGCACGTCATGAGTCGTCTTTCTGTCAAGGGCGCGCTGATTGCCGCGCTCGCGTCCGTCGCGCTGATGGGGGCCACCTGCGAGGTGGGCGATTCGTCCGGAGGCGGTACCGGGACGATCGAGCAACAGCGGGTGCCCCAGCCCACCAAGACAAGCACCAAGAAGAAGTCGTACTGCCCGGCCCCGGGACCGATCACGCGGTCGCAGCTGCCCGCGCTGGACGGGGCCGCCCGGATCATGGAGAACCCCTGCCTCAGCGTGGCGGGGATGGTCGACAACGTGCTGGGCTTCGTCCCGGACGAGATGCTCGAAGGCGAGCAGGAGATCAAGCGTTTCTCGCGCGGGCTGAAGACCTTCGTCGGCCGGGTGACCGTGGTGAACGACGCGGTCGAGTGCGCGTACAAGACCGACCATCTGGCGGTGGCGGTCTATCAGGACCCGAAGTACAGCTGGTCGCTCGGGATGGTCGCGGTCGTCCGCGGAGACGTGGACGCGCTCGTGCACACCGCGGCGTGCCTGCTCGAGGAGCAGGTGCCGTTCTTGTCCGATGTCTCGCTCCGGGACGTCGGGCCGCCGCACCCCAGGTTCTGCGCCGACGCCGTGTCGCGGGACAGCCAGGGCTACAGCTTCAAGGTCCTCTGGGTCGCCTCGTCGGACACCATGTGCGGCGAGCTCACGTACGCGATCAACAACCCGGCCGCGTGACCGGCGACTACGGGCTGATCAAGGTGTGGAGGCGGCGGGCCTCGAGGACGAGGCGGCTGGAGCCGCCCCGGGCGGCGAGCGCGGCGAGCGCGGGAATCTCGGCGCGAGCCTCCGAGAGCTGCGCCGCCCTCGACCCGGCCTGGATCAGGTCGGCCAGGCCGCGAAGCGGTCTGTCCGGCCTGTCGCCCGGAGCCGGCAGCAGCGCCCGCAACGCTTCGGCGATCACCTCCCACACCTCGGTGTGCGCGCCGGCCTGGACCGCGTCGTTGAGGACCGTCGCGACCCGATTCGGTTTGACCAGGCCGTGCCGCGTCAGGGAAGCGATCGCGGCGCCGATCTCGGCGGACGGCGACCGGCCGCGGGCGGCGAGGGTGAGCAGGGCGTCGGCGGCCGCCGCCCGCTCGATCGGCAGCCGGTGCGACATGCCGATCGCCATCGCGTACGCCATGGCGACGCCCACCGGGCCGTCGGCGTGGGACAGGGCGGTCAGGGCCGTGACCCCGCCGGCGGTGAACTCCTGGCAGGCGAGCAGGGCGCTGACCATGTGAGCCGCCGTCACCTCGCAGTGCGACGGCATGATCGCCGGCCACCAGGAGACGCTGAAGGAATAGTCTCCTTCGCGGCCGGGACCCTGCTGGCACAGCTCATCGATCAGCTTCGGCAGATGGCCACCCGACGGCTCGATCAGGGCGTTCACATAGGCGGTCGGGTCACCCGTGATCTCGCAGCGGACCTGCGGATCCGGGATGCCGCCTTCGCGCAGCCACTGACACAGCTCCTGCCCGGCATGCGAGGTAAGCCGCGCCGCCCTCGCGACCACCGCGTCGTCGACGGATCGGGGTAGCCGCAGCAGGGCCTGCCGGAAGTCGGCGTGCAGCGGCGCCAGGCCGGCCGCCTCCAGCCGCTCCATGCGGCCGAGCAGGACATCGGGGTCGACGTGGCCCGTGCCCGAGGTGGGTGTCGCGAGCAGCTCAGGGCAGGTGTGCCCGGCCTCGAACAGCGCCATCACCTCGCGGATCCGCTCGTGGATCATCCGGTCGGGCGGCGGCATCAGCGCGACGCGGCGGCCCGCCTCGGCGATGGCGGCCCTCAGCTGCCGGGCGTCGTCGGGGCTGATGAAGGCGATCGCGACGTGGCTCAGCTCGTGGGCCGGCTGCAGCCGGTCGCCGAGGACCAGCGCGTGCGATCGCGGTGAGAACCACCGCCGATCCTTGTCCCACCAAGGCTGGAGCGCCTCGCGCAGGCTGTGGGGATCGCGGTGGGCCCACTGGACGAAACCGGCCAGCAGCCGCTCGAACTGCTCGGGCCCGTGCGTGCCGGCCGTGGCGATGAACTCGTGGCCCAGCTCCTCGGCCGAACCCACCGGTGCCGCCGATGCGGGCGGCCTGCTCGCGGTCAGGGGCGCCGCTGATGCGGGAGGCGATGCGGGCGCCGCGCCGTAGGCGGCGGCGACTTTGTCGCGCAGTTCGGGTGGGAGCGCGGCCGCGGCCTCGGCGATTGCGGCGCGGGCCGCGTCGCCCGCGTGGGCGGACAGCTTGAGCGCGAGCCGCGCGGCCCGGTGCTGCAGGGTGAGCACATCCCGCGCGAACAGGACCGCCAGCGCCTTCAGCCCGGCGTCGGCACGCTCGGGATTTCGGCGCGCGACCTCGCCGAGCCACGTGATGAGCGTGGTGCCGAGCCTGCTCTCGGGACGGAACGCCAGCGCCTCGACGGCCTCGGCGAACAGCTCCCCCGGCAGCAGACCCGCCGCATCCAGCCGCCGGACCTGAGCCAGCGCCACCTCGGCCACGAAGACCGGCCCGGCCGGCAGCAGCCGGACGTAGTCGGTGGCCCGCTCCCGCGACTCTTCGAGGGTGGGGGCCATCCGCTCGTGCATGCCTGTCACGGACCTGGCCGCCGACGGCCCGTCTCGCAGCAGCCGGCCGACGATGCCGTCGAGGACCGCGCCGCGCTCCAGGCGGCCCATTTCGACCAGGTCGGCGATGGTCTCGACCTGGAAGTCGGCCAGCGCCATGCCCAGCCCTTCGGCCTCCCAGATCCGCGGCGCGAGATGCGGGAACAGCGGATCCTTCGCCACGGCGGGGGCCATGTCGTCGCGCGGGAACTCCCACGGGAACGACAGCAGCCAGCCGATGACCAGCGCGTCGCTTTCCGGCGGCGCGGCTCCCGTCTCGCGCAGCAGGCGGGCCGCGATCCCCCAGTGCGAGACGTCGCCGCTGTGGGTGGGGATGCGCAGCCGCGCCACGATCCGCCGCGCCAGATCAACCCGCCAGGGCTCCGGGCGCTCGCGCAGCACTCGGACCATGTCGTCGTCGGCCGTCTGCTCGAACGGCCAGGGCTCGAGGTCGCGCCGGAACAGCCAGCTGGTGACCGCCGCGGCGCCGCCCAGGCAGACGGCGCCCGCCAGGCGCAGCGCCCCGATCTCGGCACGCGGGCCCAGCCAATCCCACCCGTGACGGGCGCGCTCGGCCATATAGCCGCGTAAGGTTTCGGCCATCTCCTTCTTGCCGCGGGCGTCGAGCGCGAGGAGCAGGTCGGCCGTGCCCGAGATGTCGCCGCTCTGGATGCGCTTGAGGACGTCGGCCCACTCCGTCATGCGCCGGCTCCTATCAGGTTGCGCACCCGCTGCGCGGCGAGCACGTGCTTGCACGGGCCGCGGGTGCCCCGATAGTCGACCCACCAGGGGCAGGTGCAGGTCGCCCCGGCCGGCGTGAGCCTGACCCGCCGCTCGCCGACCTCGGCCGCATCGGGCGCGGTGAAGCGGACCGCGCCCTCATCGGCCAGCTTCAGAGCGGCCCTGAGCCGGGGGTTGGCCGACGCCACGCGGGCGGCGTCGTAGGGCAGCTCGCGGTGGAAGTGGGCGGCCTCGGCGAGGTCGTAGCCGACCCGGCCGGACGTGCCGAGCCGGGTCAGCGCGGCACGCACCCGATCGCGGTCGAGCCCCGACTCCTCCTGAAGCTCGTCGGCCTCCAACCGCGGCTGGAAGCAGAGCAGGGCGCCGATGAGCTCGGCATCCGACGCGGCGGTCTCGGCGCCGCCGGAAGCGAGGTGGTCGAGGACGGCGCCCTCGCCGGAGAACCCGCGCCGCGGGTCGGGCGACAGCATGATCACATAGCGCATGCCGGGCAGCTCCAGCTCCCACGCGCTGGACGTCGGCAGGCCGGGCACGGGGGCGGTGACCGGGCCGTAGACCCGCAAGGCTCTGGCGAAGCGCAGCAGCGGCAGCATGGTCGCGAGCCGCCCGGGGCCGGGCAGGCAGATCGCTCCCGGCCGGGTCGACACGCGGAGCGTCCGCCCGGCGGGGGCCATCCACAGCACGCCCCGCATGGGCAGCCCTCGCAGGAAGGTGACGGCCTCGGCCGCGCCGAGCTCGGCGCGGAGGTCGAAGCGGGAGGCGATGACCTGGACCTCGGCCAGGCCGCGAATCCACCGGTCCGGGAGCGGCACCTTCTTCTCGACCACCGCTCCATCGAGCGTGGTGACCACGAGCTCGTCGGCGCCGACGGCGAGGTGCAGCGGATCGGAGCCGCCGAGCCTGGCGAGCGCCTCGCGGAGGCGCGCGTTGACGTCGACGTTGGTCGTGCCGAGATCCACGATCTCGCCGTCGAGAGCAGGCCGCAGCAGGTCGAGGCGGGCGTAGACGCCGCCGCACATGGAGAACGACTCGAACCGAAGGCGGTCTCCGTTGCAGGTCACCACCGGATCGCGGGACGCGGCCCAACCGGCCGCCGAGCGCGGCCGGTCATAGCGGGCCTTCGCCACGTCGGCGACGGCGAGCAGCCCGGCGGCCGACGGGGCCGCTCGGGTGAGCAGCCCGCTGAAGAACCGGGGGCGGGCGACCAGCCCTCGCCGCGTCATCCCTCCCGAGGTGGCGAGGTCGAGCCGGCCGGACGCCACGTCGAGCCCAGAAGATCGGGCGTAGGAATACTCCTGCACCGCAACAGCCATGCCCGGCACGCTATCGAGGCGGTACGACAAATCGCGGCCCAGGGTTTTCCCTGAGGTGATCGACTGGATTGCCCTGATTCCGGCGAATCAGCGAATTCCTACCTTGGTCATCAGACAACCAAGGAGGAATCATGAAGCGCACGATCGCACAGATGGTCACCGGATCCGCCGCCGCTCTCGCCGTACTGGCCGGAACCCAGATCGCCGCCGCGCCCGCGCAGGCGCGCACCGCCTGCCCGATCCAGCCGTACGGGTTGATCGGCGACTACTGGCGGGCCATGGGCGGGGAGAACAGCTGGTTCGGTTGCGCGACCCGCACCGAGTACACCCCGCCGAACTTCCTGCACGGCCGCAAGCAGACCTTCGAGCACGGTCAGATCGCCTGGAGCCCCGACCAGGGTTCCAACATGATCGTGGCGGCCTTCGACAAGAACGGCGTGGCCGTCTTCCGGTGGGGGCCGACCAACCCGTTCAACTACGACTACTTCGTGGTCGACTTCGGGCCCGGCACGCCAGAGATCCGGGCGCCGTTCAAGGGCGGCCCGCGCACCCAGGGACGGGCCGAGGGCCACGGGCACACCCTCTACAGCTTCTCGGTCAGAGGTTGCGACTACGGCTTCCTTCAGATCACCAGGAGCTGCCGCCAGGGCTGGACCATCCCGGTCTCGGTCAAGGTGTGATCAGTCCGAACGTAGGATTTGGAACATGCTCGACGTCAAACCGGCAGGCGTGAGTCCGACCGATGGCCGCTGACCTTCTGATCCGGCCCATGCGTGAGGACGACGCCGACCAGGTCCTGGCCATCTACCAGCACGGCCTGGACGGCGGGCAGGCGAGCTTCGAGACCACGGCCCCATCGTGGGACCGCTTCACCGCGACCAGGCTCGACCGGCCACGCCTGGTCGCCGCGGACGCCGAAGACGGTGCGGTGGCGGGGTGGGTGGCGGCCTCCCCCGTCTCGACGCGCCCCGTGTACGCGGGGGTCGTCGAGCACAGCATCTACATCCACCCGGGCTACCGGGGCCGCGGCATCGGCCGGGCCCTCCTCACAGCCTTCCTCGACGAGTGCGAGGAGGCCGGGATCTGGACCGTACAGACCGGCATCTTCCCCGAGAACACCGCCAGCCTGGCCCTTCACCAGTCCGCAGGCTTCCGCGTCCTCGGCGTGCGCGAGCGGATCGGCCGGCATCACGGCGTCTGGCGCGACGTCGTCTTCCTGGAACGCCGCAGCCAAATCATCTAGCCCCGCGCTGTCGATTTGGGTGGCGGCGTTCGACGTAGAGGTGACAAGCGTCTGAGAGGAGAAGACCGTGGCCGAGTACGCCATCCTGATCTACACACCCGCTTCCGCCGATCCTGCCGAGATCACTCCCGAGGATCGCGCCAGGCTGGAGCGGGGCGCGCGGGCCGAGGCCGATACCGGCGCCATGCTGGCCGCCTTCGAGCTGCAGGCGGCCTCGACGGCCACCTCGATCCGAGGTGACGCGCTGACCGATGGGCCGTTCATCGAGGCCAAGGAGGTCATCGCCGGGTTCTGCGTCATCGAGGCGCCGGATCTCGACGCCGCCCTGGAGATCGCCCGCGGCAACCCGGCCCTCGCGCTGGGCGCCGGCATCGAGGTCCGTCCCGTCTTCGGCGGCTTCGTGGCCGGGCGGTCGACCGGCTGATGGCCGACCGTACGGCCGTGGAGTCGGCGATCGCCGACGCGCACCGGCGCGAGTGGGCCCTGGTGCTCGCCGCGACGGTGCGCGTCACCCGCGATGTCGATCTGGCCGAGGAGTGCGTGCAGGAGGCCTACACGGCGGCCCTCGCCTCCTGGGAGAAGGACGGCATCCCGGACAACCCGGCCGCCTGGTTGAGCACGGTCGCCCGGCGCCGGGCCATGGACATCATCCGTCGCGAGCAGACCCTCCGCGCCAAACTGCCGCTGCTGGTCACCGACGCCGAAGAGATGCCCATGGGGGAAGACGAGGTCATCCCGGACGAAACCCCGGACGACATTCCGGACGAGCGACTCCGGCTGATCTTCACCTGCTGCCATCCCGCCCTCTCCCAGGACGCGCAACTGGCGCTCACACTCCGTCTGGTCTGCGGCGTGCCGACGCCCGACGTGGCCCGGGCGTTCCTGGTGTCGGAGCCGACCATGGCCGCCCGCATCACCCGGGCCAAGAAGAAGATCTCCGCGGCCCGGATCCCCTATCGGGTGCCCCGGGCCGCCGAACTGCCCGACCGGCTGCGCGCCGTGCTCGCCGTGATCCACCTGCTGTTCACCGTCGGCCACACCGCGCCCTCCGGCGCGCCGCTGATGCGGGTCGAGCTGATGGACTGGGCCATCCACCTGGCCCGCATGCTGCCGGCCCTGATGCCGGACGAGCCCGAGGTGCGCGGGCTGCTCGCCCTGTTGCTGGTCACCGACGCCCGGCGGGCCACCCGCGTGGACGCCGAAGGCCGTCTCCTCCGGCTCGAAGACCAGGACCGGTCGCGATGGGACCGGGCCGCCATCGCCGAAGCCGGCGACCTCATCGCGGGCGACCTTCGCACTGGACGGTCCGGCCGCTACGGCCTGCAGGCCGCGATCGCGGCGGCGCACGCCGAGGCCCCGGCCTACGACGACACCGACTGGCCGAGGATCGTCACCCTCTACGACGCGCTCCAGGCCATGTGGCCGTCGCCCGTGGTCGCGCTGAACCGCGCCGTGGCGGTCGCCATGGCCTCCGGACCCGCCGCCGGGCTGGCGGCCCTCGCGGCCGTGGAGGCCGACGGGCGGCTCACCGGCTACCACTACCTGCACGCGGTCAAGGCGGACCTGCTCGGGCGGCTGGATCGCACACGCGAGGCGGCCGCCGCCTACGAGCAGGCCCTGAGCCTGGCCGACAACGAAACCGAACGGGCCTTCCTGGCCGCGCGGCTCGCCGAGCTCTAACCGGTGATCTCGAAGCCCCAGCGGTCGGTGGCCACGCCGTTGAACGCCTCGGCGAGCGCCAGCGCGACGGGCTTCGTGTCGACGAGATCGGCCTCCGCCGCTTCCCCGGCCTCCGCCTCGGTATCCGCCTCTGTCTCTGCCTCTGTCTCTGCGGCCTCGACCACCTCGACCGCCTCGTCGGATTCCTCAGCGGGCTCGGTGGGCTCAGCGGGCTCGTCCGCCGCCTCCGCCGCCATCTCGGCCTCGTGGTGGGCGAACGGCTTGACGGTCAGGGCCACGATCTCCATCGCGTACGGCACGCGGGCCCGGACCACGCTCGGCATCTCCTTCTGCCAGGCGCCCGCGACGACCACGTCGGCGCCACCGTAGAGGATCTGGCCCTCGCCGCGAACGGGCACGTGAACGAGGCCGTCCTCCAACTCGGCGTTGTCGGGCCACGAGCTGCCGATCTCCTCGACCGGGGCGACCAGCCGGCTCAGCGCCGCCCGGAACTCCGCCGGGTCGGGCAGATCGGGCAGATAGACGCGCGAGTCCCGCGGATCGTCCTCGGCCGGGTCGGTGAGCACGCCCTGCGTCAGGGCCCAGCCCTCGAGGCGGTAGGCGATCCCCTCGGCGAGCAGCCGGTCGAAGTAGTCCACCGGCTGGGGGCCCTGCGCGATCACGCGGAGCGCCCAGAGCTTCTCCTCGTCGGTGATGGACAGCTTGGCCAGCTCTGGCCCGTTCAACTCCACGCGGGCGGCGATCCGCGCGCCGAACAGGACGATGTCGTCGCCCTCTCGGTGGGCGGCCGGATCGGCCAGCGTCACGATCTCCAGCAGGTCGTCTGGGGCGGGCTTCTCCCGGACCAGGATGGTCGGTCCGGTGCGCAGCCTGCGCAGGGCGAGCCAACTCACGGCGTACTCCTAGGGGGCCTTGTGGGTGCTCGTCATCGTGGCGTAGACGATCACATTGTCGAGGTAGTGGCCGGTGGTGCGGTTGTACGAGCCGCCGCAGGTGATGAGCCGCAGCTGGGCGTCGGTCTGCGGACCGTAAACACGGGCGGTGGGAAACGTCTGCTTGTTGGCCTGCTCGATCCCGCCGACGGTGAACACCGCCACCGTGCCGTCCATCCGCACGACCTCGATGGTGTCGCCGTACTGGAGTTCGTGCAACCTGGTGAAAACGGCGCTTCGCGTGCGGGTGTCCTTGTGGCCGAGCATCACGGCCGCGCCGGCCTCACCGGCCGTCGGGCCGCCCCGATACCAGCCGACGAGGTTGTGGTTGTCGGCCGGAGGGGTCTGAATCGCTCCGTGTTTGTCCAGGCCCACCGACTTGATCGGAGCGTTCACGCCGATCTTGGGGATGATCAGTCGTTTGGGCGTGGAGGGCTGGAGGGGTGGGGCGGCGGGGAGTGGCGCGATCGGAGGTGGGGCGGTGACCGCGGCCTGCGTCAGCGGCATGCCTTTGCCCCCGCGTCCCACGCCGGACCCCATTTTCAACGGGGTACGCGTGCCGATGCCGTACTCGTCGGGCGAGCCGAGCATGAAGATCACGCCGATCGCCACCGTGACCACGCCCGCCACCGCCGCGAGGATCAGCACCGCGCGGATCGCCTGGCTCCCGCTCACCCGCCTCTCGGCCGCCTCGTACGGCTCGGCGGCGGCCTGCGGGACCATGTAAACCGGCTGGTGGTAGACGGGCGGCGGATAACCGTACGGGTTGTGCGGCGGTGTCCCCGGCGGCGGTCCCGGTGGCGTGCTCACGGCCCTGCGCCCCGATCCACGGCTACTCCTGCACGGCGCTGCCGCGGCGCGCGCGGAGCAGCAGTCCGCCGAACGCGGCCGCCGCCATGAGCGCCAGCCCCGACAGCACCAGAATCCGCGCGTCCGGCCCGGCGTCGGCGCCACCGCCCGTGGCCGCACCGCCTGACGGAGTGGTGCCCGGCGTGGCCGCCGTCACCGTCACGAACTCGGTCCGCGTCGGAAGCGGAGTGTGCGTCGACGACCCTGGCTGCGTAGTGGTGACGTTGTTCGAAGGGGTGGTCGTCGTGCCGTTACTCGCGCCCACCACGATCGTCGCCACAGCCGGGTTCGTGCTCGCACCTGAAATCGTGCAGGTGTACGTCGTGGTGGTCCCGCTGCGCACCTCCAGGGAGAACCCGCCAGCCTTCGCGGAGATGGTACCTGTGGCGGAGGGCACCACCGTGGCTGTCAGCGCTGGGATCGGAATAGCGGAACCCTGCGATACGGCTGTCAGGGGATTAGTGCTCGCGGTCGCGTGAATGGTGACAGCTGCCGCCGCACCTGGACCAGACAAAATGATGTCGCCGATCACGACCACGCTGTTCGAGGTTCCGATCGAGGCAGGCGCCGTTATCCCAACCCCGGAGGAACCCGCGGGAGCATGGGTCAAGGTCAGCATGAAGACCTGGTTGATTGGCGCGCTAGCCGGCGCGGTCAAGTTGGCTGTGAGCGTGGGCGTCTGCGCCTGCGTCCCGGCTGGGGCAGAACACTGGTACGTGACGATCTTCTGATCGGCAGCAGCGTGGAAGAGAGGGAGGCTACCGAGAAGCAGCCCGGCGCTGACAACTCCGGCCGCGGCAGCCGCCCTGAGGGCGATACGGCTCCGTGCCTTCGACTTCAGCACTTGCTGACTCCCAATCCGAACGGAAATTCGTCACTTCCTACCCATGAGGGTCCAACCTAACAGTCAAAGCTGGGGAACTCATCGGGTAGCGGTCAAGGTGGCATAGACGATGATGTTGTCGTTGTAGTGGCCTGTCTTGTGGTTGTACGCTCCGCCGCAAGTGATCAAGCGTAGGCCCGCGTTTGTGAGGTTCCCGTAAACCCGATTGGTCGGAAAGATCGTCTTTCCGATCTGTTCGGCCCCGTCCACGGTGAACTCCGTCATGGTCCCGTCCGAGAGCTGGACCCGGATCTTGTCGTTGCGGCGCAGCTCACGCAGCCGGTGGAAAACGGCGGAGCCAGAGCGCGTGGTGACATGGCCGAGGATCACGGCCGGGCCCAGCTGCCCGGGAACGGGTCCGAAGCGATACCAGCCGGCCATCCTCGGCAGATTGAGGGACGGAGTCTGGATGGACCCGTCGGCCTCGACCCCGACGCGTCCGACGGCGGCGTTGACCCCGATCGACGGGATGATGATCCGCAGCGGCCGGACCTTGCCGGTGGTAGCCGTCTCGATGGGCTTGGTCGGTATCAGCGCCGGCAGCGGCGGCGGCGCGGTGGGCTCGGCGGCCAGCAGCGGCGCGGCCGTGCCACCGGGGCCGACCGTGGGCGCGAGCGCCGGGGCGGGCTGGTTCTGCACGACCATGGACGTGCGCGAGCTCTCGGAATCCTGCGGTGACAGCGCGATGAGCAGAGCGGCCACGACCGCCCCGATCCCGCAGAGGGCGGCGGCCACGATCAGCGCGGGGACCGCCTTCTGCCAGGGCGCCCTGGCCGGATCAGGCGGCAGGCCTCCGGGCGGCTGAAACGGCATGGCCATCGTGGTCCGACCTCAATCCGGGGTTCCGTCGCCGGTCGGCTTGATCATCCGCCGCCGCCAGACCACGCCCATGACCACGCTCAGAAGGGTCAGGAACGCCCCGCCTCCGAACAAGGCCCCGGCCGACGGTCCCTCGACCATGGCCTCCCCCGTCTGGGGCGCGCCCTTCGGCGTCTTGGTCACCTGCGCCGTGGCCGTCGTGGTCGTCGACGCCGTGATCGTGGACGTCACCGTCTGCGTCGGCACCGGAGTCCCCGCCGTCGCCGTAGCCGTCACCGTCGCAGTAGTCCGCGGCGAATGCGACGCCTGGACATTGATCACAACAACGGCCTTGTTCGAGGCCGCCGCCCGCGGGTGGACCGAGCATGTCTGCCAGTCCTCCTCCACCCCGCGCGGCACCGCCACCACCTTGAACGAGTCGACGGTCAGGGAAAGCGCGCCGGACGCGGTCGGCATGACCCTCGCGACGAGGGGCGGGAGCGGAACAGGTGACTGGCTCACCAGGCCGTCCGGCAGCGAACTCTGGGTGGCGCCCGTTATCGTGCCGGCGAAAGGTGCTCCGCTGCCTTCCAGCTCCCCAACGAGCTGAATCGCACCGCCGGAAGGGATCGCGCTCGGCGCGAGCATCGAGGGCTCGCCTAGCTGCGTGGGCTGGCTGATCTTCCAGGAGACTGTGGCGGTCGCGCCGGCGGTCACCCTGTCGGGTGCCTGCACTGTGACCGGGAAGTAGTAGGTCGCAGACGGCGTGACCGGGACATGGATGGTCGTCGAAGCGCCGTTGACCGTCGTCTGCGTGGGGGACAGCGTCACCCAGCTACACACATAGGGGACGTCGGTCGACATTTGGGACGCAACGGCTGGCACGGCTATGAAAAGGGCGGCGGCTAGGGAGCTGGCCGCGGCGGCGTTGATGGCCGTCTTCCGTCGCACGGCGGTCTTCATCGAGGTCCCACTCCCACCAGCAGTCCCAACAGCCCCAAATCGGGCCACTTAACCATGAATCAGGCGAGATCTTAGAGGGTCTGGGCCGGTCACAGCAGTAACTCTGCTCGCATTTCACGCATCGCGCGCCAAGTTGTAACTCAATCGAGTTCTCCTGACCCCGAACAGTATTCTGGTCAGACACAACCCCCCGGACGGAAGGCGTACTCGATGGAGCGTGACCTCTTCGAGGAAGAGCACCTGCTCTTCCGAGAGACCGTGCGCGAGTTCATGGCCCGCGAAGTGGCGCCGCAGCACGCGCAGTGGGAGAAGGACGGCATCGTGCCGCGCGAGGTCTGGAAGAAGGCCGGCGAGCTGGGCATGTTCGGCTTCTCGGTGCCCGAGGAGTACGGCGGCGCCGGGGTCACGGACTTCCGGTTCAACACGGTGATCGTCGAGGAGATCATCAAGAACGGCGCGACCGGCCTCGGGTTCGGCCTGCACAACGACATCATGGCGCCCTACTTCGTCGACATGACCAACGACGAGCAGAAGGCCCGCTGGCTGCCGGGATTCGCCTCGGGCGAGCTGATCACGGCGGTCGCGATGACCGAGCCGGGCGCCGGCAGCGACCTGCAGGGCATCAAGACGACGGCCGTGCCCGAGGGCGACCACTACGTCATGAACGGCCAGAAGACGTTCATCACCAACGGCGTCAACTCCGACCTGGTCGTGGTCGCCGCGAAGACCGACCCCTCGGCGGGGGCGCGCGGGACCACGCTGATCGTGGTCGAGCGCGGCATGGAGGGCTTCAGCCGGGGCCGCAACCTGGAGAAGGTCGGCATGCACGCCCAGGACACGGCCGAGCTGTTCTTCGAGAACGTCCACGTCCCCGTGGCCAACCGGCTCGGCGACGCCGACGGCCAGGGCTTCTTCCAGCTGATGACCAATTTGCCGCAGGAGCGCCTGTCGATCGCCGTGGCCGCGGTGGCCGCCGCCGAGGCGGCCCTGGAGTGGACCATCGACTACTGCCGCAACCGGACGGCCTTCGGCCGTACCATCGGCAGCTTCCAGAACACCCGCTTCGTGCTCGCCGAGCTGTCGACCGAGGTGGAGATCGCCCGGCACTACGTCGACAAGTGCATTCTCGCGCTGAACGCCAAGAAACTTTCCGTGGTGGACGCGGCGAAGGCCAAGTGGTGGACGACCGAGCTGCAGAACAAGGTGGTCGACCGCTGCGTGCAGTTGCACGGCGGCTACGGCTACATGCTCGAATACCCGATCGCCAAGGCGTGGCTGGACAGCCGCGTGCAGTCGATCTACGGCGGCACGACCGAGATCATGAAGGAGATCATCGGCCGTTCGTTCAACTTCTGACGCCGGCCGAAATCATCGCCGTCCCATCACCGCGCGTTCTATGGCCGCGCGGTGAGGGCGCGGCACCGCATACTGGTCAGCATGGACCCTGGGCTGATCCTGCTGATTTTCCTGGCGATCCTGGCGGCCTGGTTGCTGAACCGCGTGCGCCGGTTCTTCCGGCTGGGGCCGGTCGGCTACGCCGGCGTCATGGTCGTGTTCGTCCTCGCCATGCTGATGATCTGGGGCCAGACCATCCGCTAGGCCTCAGCCGCCGGTGGCCGCGAGGATGACGTCGGCCACCAGGTCGGGGTCGTCGGTCATGGGCACGTGCCCGCAGCCGCGCAGCACCGTGACCCGCTGCTGCGACCAGCGCCCGGCGCGTACGGCCTGGCGCACCGGCAGCAGCCGGTCGTGCTCGCCCCATGCGATGGTGATGGGCACCTTGGGCGGCGCGGGCGGCGGCATCCACTCGAAGGCGGCGAGCGTGTCGTCGAATCCGGCCGCATCGCGCAGCGCCTGGGTGCCGAGCAGCAGCTCGTCTTCCGGCATCCGCTCGGGATGGGCCACCAGCACCCGCAGCCCGCTCCTGGACACGGCCCGCCCGATGGCGGTGGCCTGCAGCTGCTCCGATCGTGCCGCCGCGGCCCGCAGCACCTTCAGCATGACCCGGCAGTAGCGGTGTTCGGCGCGGGACCAGAATCCGGCCGGAGAGAAGGCCACAGCGCCGCGTACGGCGCCACGGGCGGCGAGGTCGAGGGCGACATAGCCGCCGAGCGAGTTTCCGGCCACATACGGCTCTTCCAGGCCGAGCCGCGACCACAGAGACTCGACGGCCACCCCGAGCGTCTCAGGCGTGTAGGGCGTGCCGGGCGGGAGCGAGGGGGACGCGCCGAAGCCCGGGAAGTCGACGGCGATCACGTCGTGGCGGCGGGACAGCCGGTCGAGAACCGGCAACCAGGCCTGCCAGTGGTGGCCGATGCCGTGCAGCAGCACTAGTGGGGAGCCGCTGCCACGTCGTTCGTACGCCAACTCCATACCTCGGAGTCAAGCACTACCTGCCGCCGATGGGAATCTCGAACCAGACGGCTTTGCCCTCCTTGGTGGGACGTGAGCCCCAGCGCTTGGCAAGCTGGTCGACCAGATAGAGCCCGCGGCCGCCTTCGTCGTTCTCACCGGCGCTGCGGATGCGCGGCAGGCGTAGATCCTGGTCGAAGACCTCGACCCAGATCGACTCGTCGCCGCGGCGCAGCCGGAGCGTGAACTCCTTGTCACCGGGGATGTCGTCTTCGAGGCCGGGCACATCCCATGACTCCTCGAACGGCAGCGGCGGCCCGTCGAGCACCAGCTCCCGGCGCGGGATGCTGGCGTTGGCGGCGTGCAGCACGACGTTGGTGACCACCTCGGAGACCAGCAGGCAGGCGAGGTCGGCGCGCTCCTCGGGCATGCCCCAGGTCTCGAACGCCTCCATGGCCATCCGCCGGGCCTCCCCCACCATGATCGGCTGAGCGGGGAAGGTGCGCTCCTCGTGGAGGAGCTCGGCGCCGACCGAGCGGATCACGAGGATCGCCATGTCGTCGTCGATCTCTCCGGGCACGGCGATGGTCGCGGTGTCGGCGATCCGCTCGACCGATTCGCCGGCGATCTTGGCGACCTTGTCGCAGAGGATCTGCAGCGTCTCGTCGTCGCTGAGAGCCGGGGTCTCCGAGTCGCGGACCGGGCGCCGGTCGACCAGGCCGTCGGTGTAGAGCAGCAGGGTCGCGCCGGGCGGCAGGACCCGCGTCTCCTCCTTGTAGACCAGGTCGGCGTGCATGCCCTTGGCCCGTACGCCAAGGGGCTGGCCGACCTCGGTGATGTCGAGCTCGGCCACGTTTCCGTCGACGATCAGCAGCGGCGGCGAGTGCCCGGCGTTGGCGAAGGCCAGCTGCCGCGACCAGGCGTCGTAGACCAGATATTGGCAGGTGACGATGGGCGGCGTGGTGACGTCGGCGCCGAAGTCGTCGTGCTCGGGCGAGGCGAGGACGCGGGTCCATTCGTCGAGGCGGGCGAGGATGTCGGACGGGGGTTTGTCGTCCTGGGCGAACGCGCGGAGCGCGGCCCGGAGCTGGCCCATGACGGCGGCGGCGCGGGCGCCGCGGCCCTCCACGTCGCCGATCACGATGCCGACCCGGCCGGCCGACAGCGGGATCACGTCATACCAGTCGCCGCCGACCTGGGTCTGGATGCCCTGGCCGTGGCTGGCGAGCGGGGCGGCCGGGTAGTAGCGGACGGCGATCTCCAGGCCGTCGAAGGTCGGCAGGTCGCGTGGGAGCAGGTGCTTCTGGAAGGACTCGGCCGTGTGCCGCTCCTCCTCGAACAGCAGCGCGTTGTCGACGGCGAGCGCGACCCGGGTGGCGATGGCGCCGACGAAGTCGCGGTCGAACGCGTCATAGTGCGGCGAGCGCCGGTCGGTGAGATTGGACATGCCGAGATACATCAGGCCGAGGGTCTCGCCGCGGGCGCACAGCGGGGCGACCACCGCGGAGGTCATGCCGATCTCGGCGCACAGCTTGGCCGACCCCTCGCTCGGCGCCGGATAGCTGACCTGCGAGAAGTCTTCGACGAGGATGGTCTCCTGGCGGCGCAACGCGGTGTCGGCGTAGTGGCCGGGCGGATAGCGGATCTCGGCGCCGATCGGCTTCCAGCTGTCGGGAGGCGGCGTCCAGCCGTTGACGTGGGTGGACACCTTGCGGATCAGGCGGTCGCCCTCGACCAGCTCGATGAAGCAGTGGTCGGCGAACTGGGGCACCAGCATTTCCGCGACCCGGTTGAGGGTCTCTTCGACATAGAGGGAGCCGGCCAGGCGCTCGCCGATCCGCTCGAGCAGGCCGAACCGGTCTTTCTCCCGCTCGTTGCTGCGCATGGCCTCACGCGCGGTGATCACGATGCCGCTGACCGAGCCGGACGGGTGGCGCAGCGGCACGGCCTGGGCGCGCACGTAGATCATCGTGCCGTCGCCGCGGACCACGTCGAAGGTGCCCTCCCAGACGCCGCCCTTAAGCACATGCTTGGCGAGATCCACGGCGAGCGGATGATCCTTTTCCATGATCCCGAGGGACAGCGCGCTGTCGCCGCCCTGTCCCGGACGGCCGAAAAGGCGCTCGGCGAACGGATTCCAATAGAGGACGTTGCTGAACCGATCGGTGACGACCACCGCCATTTCGGCCTGGTCGAGCACCGACCCCGCAGACAGGTGGTCGGCCATGTCCTGCGACAGATCCCCCCAGCGTTTCATCGGACGACCACCCCTAGGGGACGGTGGTTCGTGATGAGGACCACGTGCGCTCCTGCCTGGACAGAAACTCTGTTGTCGCGGATATGGAGGGGATCCGTCCTGTCGGGACCGGCATTTTCGCTGCTACGAAGGCCGCCTGGTGACGAAAACGTGCGCGGCGACATCCCGCGGTAGCTCCGCGGGGCTGTTATCGCCTTTACCGTCACCTGTCACCCGCACACCGTCGTCGCTCGCCGCGAGCGTGACCTCGCGTCCGGGTTGTATCCCAACTTGCTTGAGTTTAAGCATCACAGCAGGATCGCTTTGCACTTGTTCGCTAATTCGCCGCACCACGACCGGCAGGTCTCCGGGGCCCGCCAGCTCCGACATCGCGAACACCGGCTCATATTCGGACAGACCAGACGCGCCCAGCTCCTCCAGCCCCGGGATGGGGTTGCCGTGCGGGCAGCGGGTCGGGTTGTCCAGCAGCTTCACCAGCCGGCTCTCCACGGACTCGGACATGACGTGCTCCCAGCGGCACGCCTCGATGTGGACCTCTTCCCAGGGCAGGCCGATGACCTGGGTGAGCAGGCACTCGGCCAGCCGGTGTTTGCGCATGACGCGAATGGCGAGCGTGCGGCCGAGGTCGGTCATGACGAGGTGCCGGTCGCCCTCCACCCGCACCAGGCCGTCGCGCTCCATGCGGGCCACTGTCTGGCTCACGGTCGGCCCGCTCTGCTGCAGCCGCTCGGCGATGCGGGCGCGCAGCGGAACGATGCCTTCCTCCTCGAGCTCGAAGATCGTGCGGAGGTACATCTCGGTGGTGTCGATCAGGCCGTGTGCGGTCAACGTTCCTCCCGTCCTGTATCGATGCTATTACCATCCGCGCTGTGGGGAAGCTGGCCAAGTATGGCAACGGTAGGCAACAAAGGGGCTGACCAATTCCTTCCCGCGAAGCTCACGCTCCCGGCGCTGCGGGCGGCGGCAAGCCGATGTCAGGGATGCGAACTCTATCGGGACGCCACGCAGACGGTCTTCGGAGACGGAATTCCGGACGCCCGGTTCATGCTCGTGGGCGAGGAACCCGGCGATCAGGAAGACAAACGTGGCGAGCCGTTCGTCGGACCTGCCGGTCACGTCCTTGATCGGGCGCTGCGGGAGGCCGGCATCGACCGCTCCGCGGTCTACCTGACGAACGCGGTCAAGCATTTCAAATTCGAGCCGCGCGGCAAGCGGCGCATCCACCGGCCGCCCACGGTGGCGGAGATCGAGGCCTGCCGGCCCTGGCTCGAGCAGGAGATGAGGCTGGTGGACCCGGAGGTGACGATCATCCTCGGCGCGACCGCGGCCCGCGCGTTGCTCGGCCCGGGCTTCAAGGTCACCGAACAGCGCGGCGAGGTGATCCCCCGCGAGGGCGACGCGGTTTACGTGCCCACGGTCCATCCGTCGGCCGTCCTGCGGGCCGACGACAGGGACAAGGCGTACGCCGACTTCCTGGCGGACATCAAGATCGCGGCTGGTATCCACGGAAAGCCGGCACGGAAAGCCCGACGATCAGCACGGTGATGGCGCACAGGATCCCCCCGCCCACCCACGCCCCCGTCAACCCGAAGGCCGCCGCCGAGGCCCCGGCGCGGAAGTCGCCGAGCCTCGGCCCGCCGGCCACCACCACGAAGAACACGCCCTGCAACCGGCCGCGCATGTCGTCAGGGGCGTACGTCTGGAGGATCGTCTGCCGCCACACGGCGGACACGAGGTCGGCGAACCCGCCGAGCGCCAGCAGCAGGACCATCAGCCACAGGGACCGCGCCAGGCCCGCCGCGGCCACCGACAGGCCCCACATGGCGATCACTAAGGTGAGCGCCATGCCCTGGCGGCGCACCCGGCCGACCCAGCCGGACATCAGCCCGCCGATGACCGAGCCGAGCGGGATGGCCGCGAACATCCAGCCGAACGCCACGGCCGACCCGCCGAACCAGGTGGCCGCCGCCTCGGGGAACAGCGCCCGGGGCAGGGCGAACGCCATGGCGATGATGTCGACCACGAAGGACATGAGCACGACCGGGTTGGCCATGATGTAGCGGAGCCCGGCGATGACGGCACGCGCGCCGGGGGCGGTGACCTCGCCGAGCGGCTCCAGCCGCGGCAGCCGGGCGGCCGCGTAGAGGCTGGCGGTGAACAGGACCGCGTCGATCAGGTAGGCCACCGCGTAGCCGCCGCTCGCCAGCACGACGCCGCCGAGCAGCGGGCCGAGCACCCCGCCCAGGCTGGAGAACGTGAAATTCAGGGTGTTGGCCGCGGGCACGAGCTCGGTGGGCACCAGCCGTGGGATGATCGCGTTGCGGGTGGGAGAGGCGACCGCGAAGCCGGTCGACTGGACCGCGACCGCGGCGAGGATCATCAGATTGCTGTGCAGGGTCAGCGCGTTGAGCAGCAGCGTGAGGGTGGCCGACCAGCTGATGAGCGAGCTGGCCAGCAGCAGCTTGCGGCGGTCGATGGCGTCGGCGACCGCGCCGCCCCACAGGCCGAAGATCACCAGCGGCACGAGCGCCACCGGGCCGAGCAGGCCGACCCAGAGGGACGAGCGGGTCAGGGCGTACATCTGGGCGCTGACCGCGACGGCGGTGAGCTGGAAGCCGATGAAGGCGACCGCGTTGCCGCCGAGGAGCCTTCGATAGTCGGCGATGCGTACGGGCCGGGTGTCGACGATGTGCCGGCGGACGAAGTCCCCGATCACGGGGCCAGGCGTTCCACGAGCCACTGTCCTTCCGATGCTCGATAACGCAGCCGATCGTGCATCCGGTCGACCCCGCCCTGCCAGAACTCGACCTCGGCGTGGACGACCCGGAAGCCGCCCCAGAAGTCGGGCGCGGGCACGTCGTCCGGCCAGCGGGCGGCCAGCGCCGCGTAGCGGGCGTCCAGATCCTCGCGCGAGCCGACCACCGCCGACTGGCGGGACGCCCAGGCGCCGATGCGGGAGCCGTACGGGCGGGACTCGAAGTAGGCGGCCGACTCCTCGCGGGAGACGCGGACGACCCGGCCCTCGATCCGCACCTGACGGCGGATGGGATGCCACGGGAACAACAGCGAGGCCCGCGGGTTCTCGGCGATGTCGCGGCCCTTGCGCGACTCGTAGTTCGTATAGAAGACGAATCCCCGCGCGTCGACGTCCTTGAGCAGGACCGTACGGGCCGACGGCCGGCCCCCGAGCGAGCTGGTGGCGACGATCATGGCGTTGGGCTCGGGGATCCCGGCCGCCTCCGCCTCCGCGAACCAGGCCGTGAACTGCGCGATCGGGTCGGCCGCCAGGTCGGATTCGAGCAGCGGCCGGCCCTCGTAGGCGCGCCGGAGCGCGGCGAGATCCGGTGCTGACCCCTCGGTATGCGAAGCGCTGTCCACGGAACGGTATTCTTGCGCGCTTGAAAGGACGCCGACACAGCACCCCCTACCTGGGTAGACGGCGTTTCGGAGGTACCCGGGACAACCCACCACCACAGTGGAGGTTAAATTGACCCGCCGGTATCTCGACATCAAGGCTTTGACTCAGTGAAGGGGAGGCGGCCGAGAATGTCCGACTTCAAACCCGGGCTCGAAGGCGTGGTGGCCTTCGAGACGGAGATCGCGGAACCGGACAAAGAAGGAGGCGCCCTGCGATACCGGGGCGTCGACATCGAAGAGCTGGTGGGCAAGGTGTCCTTCGGGCACGTGTGGGGCCTCCTGGTGGACGACAAGTTCCAGCCGGGCCTGCCGCCCGCCGAGCCCTATCCCGTGCCCGTCCACTCGGGCGACATCCGCGTCGACGTGCAGAGCGCGCTCGCCATGCTCGCCCCCGCGTACGGCTTCCGCCAGCTGCTGGACATCGACGACGCGCAGGCCCGCGACGACCTGGCCCGCGCCTCGGTGACCGCGCTCAGCTTCGTCGCCCAGTCGGCGCGCGGCCTTGGCCTCCCCATGGTGCCCCAGAAGCGGGTCGACGAGGCGGAGACCATCGTCGAGCGCTTCATGATCCGCTGGCGCGGCGAGCCCGACCCGCGGCACGTCAAGGCCATCGACGCCTACTGGTCGTCGGCGGCCGAGCACGGCATGAACGCCTCGACGTTCACGGCCCGCGTCATCGCCTCGACCGGGGCCGACGTGGCGGCCGCGCTGTCCGGCGCGGTGGGCGCCATGTCCGGCCCGCTGCACGGCGGCGCCCCGGCCCGCGTGCTGCACATGATCGAGGGAGTCGAGCAACTCGGCGACGCGCGCAAGTACGTTCAGCGGGAGCTTGATTCGGGCAACCGTCTCATGGGTTTCGGCCACCGCGTCTATCGGGCCGAGGACCCGCGTGCCCGCGTCCTGCGCCGCACGGCCAAGGAGCTCGGGGCGCCGCGCTACGAGGTGGCCGCCGCGCTGGAGCAGGCCGCCCTCGACGAGCTGCACGCGCGCAAGCCCGACCGGGTGCTGGCCACCAACGTGGAATACTGGGCGGCCGTGGTCCTCGACTTCGCCGAGGTCCCCGCGCACATGTTCACCTCGATGTTCACCTGCGCCCGCACGGCCGGCTGGGCCGCCCACATCCTGGAGCAGAAGCGCACGGGCAGGCTCGTCCGCCCCAGCGCCACCTACGTGGGCCCCAAGCAGCGCTCGGTGACCGAGGTGCCGGGCGCCCCCGAGGTCCTGGGCGAGATCTAGTGCCGCGGCACCAGCACCTCATCTAGGGATCTTCTGAAAGTTACGGTCCGTACTCCTTTGGGGGAAGGCGTACGGACCGTAAGCATCCTCACAAGTCCCCTTAAGGGTTTTTGCGGGCTATTCCGCCGATACTCGTTGGCTTAATAATCCTGGCTATTCCGCCTAAGGCGAAAAGACAGGAGGTCGCATGGGCAACAGCGGCATCAGCCGACGAGGATTCCTCGCCGGTGTGGGCGCCGGAGCCGGCGCACTGACACTGGCTCCCGCCGAGGCGCTCGCCTCGGTCGTCACCCAGCAAGCCGGTGGACTCGCCACTAGCCCCGACCGATTCGGACGGATCTTCACCCTGCCCCCCTTCGCCGATTTGAACGCTCCGTCCCTGAAGACCGCGCTCACGGAGATGGGCAGGCCAGGCGGGGTCATGGACGCGCAGGACCCCCTGAGCGAAGGCCCGATCCGCCTCATCACGAACCCGGAACTCAGCCCCAACAACCCCGACAACCCCACCCACACGGCGGGCACGACCTTCTTAGGTCAGTTCCTCGACCATGACATGACCTTCGACCAGACCTCCCCGCTCGGCACTCCGACGCCCCCGGAGACCTCCCCCAACACCAGAACCCCTGGATTGGACCTGGACTCCGTCTACGGCCGGGGACCGACCGTCGACCCGCAGTTCTACAACGCCGCCGACCCGGCGAAACTGCGCATCGAAAGCGGCGGCCGGTTCGAGGACCTCCCCCGCGCCGCGAACGGTCAGGCGATCATCGCGGACCCGCGCAACGACGAGAACCTGATGATCGCCGGGCTGCACTGCGCGATCATCCTGTTCCACAACGCCGTCGTCGACCGCCTGCGCTCGCAGGGCGTCACGGCCAACCTCTTCGCCCAGGCCCAGCAGCAGGTCCGCTGGCACTATCAGTGGATCATCCTGAAGGAGTTCCTGCCACAGATCATCGGCCAGGCCGTGGTGGACGACATCCTGCGCAACGGCCGCCGCTTCTACCGGCCCGCCGCGGGACAGCAGTTCATCCCGGTGGAGTTCCAGGGCGCCTGCTACCGGATGGGCCACAGCATGGTCCGCCCGTCCTACCGGGCCAACCTCGCCGGCAACGCCGACGGCTCCCCGTTCTTCGGGTTCGTCTTCGACCCCGCTGGACAGGGCCAGGCCGACCCGGTCGACCTCCGTGGCGGGGCGCGCGCGCCGCGGCGCTTCATCGGCTGGCAGACGTTCTTCGACTTCGGTGACGGCGCCGTCCGCCCCAACAAGCACCTCGACACGAAGATCTCGACCCCGCTGTTCAACCTGCCGCTGGCCGCCATCGCGTCCGGCGACCCGCCCACGGCGCTGCCGCAGCGCAACCTGCTGCGGCACATGACCTGGTCCATCCCCTCCGGCCAGAACATCGCCAGGGCCATCGGCGTACAGGCTCTTGAGGCGCAGTTCTTCCCCGAACTGCAGTCGCTCGGGCACGGCCTGCCGTCGAGCACGCCGCTCTGGTACTACGTCCTGCGTGAGGCCGACGTCCTCGGCGGCGGCCTGCGGCTGGCCGGAGTCGGCGCGCGCATCGTCGGCGAGGTGTTCATCGGGCTGCTGCAGCTCGACAGCGCCTCGTTCCTGCGGACCAACCCCACGTGGCGGCCCACGCTGCCACGGCGCAACGGGGCTCCGGTCGGCGACTTCAAGATGATCGACCTGCTCACCTTCGCCCGCGTCGACCCGACCAGCCGCGGTCAGTAGCAGGAACTACGGCACCACCTTCGGTGCGTCGGGCAGTCCGGCGCACCGCGGGTCGTCGCCCGGGGGTTCGTTGGCGTCGAGCGCTCCGCACCGCACCATCGGCTGCGACCGTGCCTGTTTCGCGGAGTCGAGCGCCACCTTCATGATGGCGACGACCTTGCCCACCGGATCGTGCCGCTCGCCCGATCCGAAGTCGATCACGCCGCTCGACCCGTCCCAGGCCGACGCCCGCGCCGTGCGGGACAGCCAGTAGAGGACATCTCCCCGGCTGGGCAGCTGGTCACCGGGCCGGTACGCCTGATCGGCGGCGCGATAGATCACATTGACCGCGTCGTAGGTGAGGATGAGGTTGTCGTCCGACGCCGTCGCCAGCCTCCCGGCCAGCAGGCCGTTGACGAACCCGGTCGGCTTGACCCCGCTGTCCTGCCACACCTCGCGGCTGGCCAGCGCCGCGTAGTAGACCTCCACCTGATGCATGGCCGCGATCTCGGCGCGGTGATCGGACACCACCTTGATCACATCGTCGCCCGCGAGCACCTTCAGCACCCCCGAGCCACACGCGCTGCCGCCTTCGAGCGCCTTGAGGAAGTCGACGAACTCCGGCGCCCGTCCCGCGTACAGGAAGATGTCGGCGCCGCGTGTGCACGCCTTGCCGGCCGCGCTGGAAAGGCCGCCCTGCGACAGGCCGTACGGCACGGGCGGCCCGACCGTGATGTGCTCGGTCTGGAGCGCGGTCGCGAAATCCTCGGCGAGGTTGTTGGTGTAGATGTCGTCGCGCGTGCCGTCCTGCACGATCACGGCCGTCTTCGCCTTCAAGGTCCGGGCGGCGAACCGCGCGGCGAGGGCCGCCTCGCGGAAGTTGGTCGGGCCGATGTGGAAGTAGTACGGGGACGGGTTGCCGCCGACGATGCCGAGATCGTCGGCCGTGGCCGTGGTCGCCACGGTGGGCAGCTTCGCGGCGTCGAACCGGCCGACGGCGCGCTCCACGCCCGTGACGCTCCGCGCCATGCCGACGACCCCGATCACATGCGGATCCTGCTCGGCCAGCTCGGTGACGAGCTCGGCGGCCCGCTGCCCCTGCCCGTAGTCGTCTCCTGCATTCGCGATCAGGATCCGCAGACGCGGCGTGCTCGAGATGGTGCCCTGATATTCGGCCACGGCGGTCAGCTCCGACACGGCCCCCGCAAAGCGGGTGTCGTCCTCCCCCAGCCTCTTGATCGAGTATTCACCGAACATGATCACGCTCACGTAGCGCCCGGACTCGATCGCATACTGGTTGTTCTGGTCGATCCGCTTCACGATGGCCGCGATCTCCTGGCTGAACAGCCCGTCCGGCGCGGCCTCCGCGGCGTTGACGACTCCGACGCACTCCTCTCCGATCCGCTCGGCCGAGGACAGCCCGCCACAGTGCGCGTTCCGGTCCTGCAGGGTGCGCCAGGCGAGCGAACCGAGCAGGGCCGGCACCACCAGCAGCACGACGAACCAGTAGCCGAGCGCGCGCAGCCGGCTCGGCCACAGCCTCGGCTGATAGGACGAGGCGAACGCGCGGTCGTCCGCGGCGGCGGCCGTGAGCCGGAGCGCGCCGAGCCGCCTCTTGGCGGCCCGCCGCCACCTACGGAAGCCGCCGTCCGCCAGCCGCTCCAGATCGCCGGGCGGCGCCCCCGGCAGCATCGCCGCCGCGTCCTCCGGCACGGCGGCCACCACGAGCAGGGGGGCCAGCAGCCCGGTCTCCGCGCAGGTCTCCTCCAGCAGCCGCAGCAGCCGCGCATTTGCGCCGCCGGGGTCGCGGACGTGCAGCAGCAGGAGGCAGTAAAGGCCGCGGCCCCAACTCGGCCAGGGAAACGGCCATCTCGCGTACGCCTGTCTGAGGTCCTTGCACAGAGCGTGCACCAGCAGCTTCTCGACCTCGTCGGCGGAGGCTCCGGCCAGCCGCAGGGCGTACTGCGGCAGCCGCTCCCAGAACCTGCGCCGCACGTACGGCTGGCGCCTGAACCAGCCGTAGAACAGCGAGCCGCGGACCGAGGCCAGACCCTGGCCCAGGATTCCGACCAGGGCCACCGCGGCGCCGATCAACCACGGGAACACCCCGACGATGTCCACCGGCCCTTTGGCGATGAGGAACGCGATCGTGCCCACCGGCACCCAGGTGACGGCCGCGCGGCCGATGAAGAAGTCGGCGGCCACCCGCACACCGCCGGTCTTGGCCTGCCGCCGGTCCTTCAGCCGCCGTTTGAACAGCTGGTAACCCTCATGGGACTGCGGGTCCGGCGGCCACGGCCGGCCCGCCTCCTCCGGCCTCTCGTTCTGCTCACGCACCCACAGCACGAACTGGGCCAGCGGGAAGCGGGGCGCCGGCAGGAACGAGCCGCCTACTGGGCGTCCCAACTGGCCGGCCGAGCCGGCGAGCGCGGCGACCAGCGCCGGGATCGAGCCGTACGCCCCGTCCTCGACGGCGGCGCTCGGCAGGTCGTCCCTGAACGGCCGGACCAGCTCCCGCGCGGTGTCCGCGGCGTCGTGACCGGTGACCAGCACGACCGGCAGTTGCGGATCCTTGCGCCAGAACAGGGGCCTGCGAATCAGCCGTTCGACAGCGCCTCGTAGGTCGGCCACGCGGTCATCTCCTCGGACCAGGCTGGGGCTGCATCATGTCTCAGGATCCGGACCCCGGTCCAGCGTCCTGCCAGGGCTCAGTACGCTTGGTCGAGTGGCTGACATCGTGATTCCCGCTGACATCAAGCCCGCCGACGGCCGCTTCGGCTGCGGACCTTCCAAGGTCCGCCCCGAGCAGCTGAGCGCGCTCGCCTCGACCGGGGCCGCCCTGATGGGCACTTCGCACCGCCAGAAGCCGGTGAAGGACCTGGTCGGCCGCGTGCGCGCGGGCCTTCGCGAGCTGTTCTCCCTGCCCGACGGCTATCAGGTCGTCATGGGCAACGGCGGCACCACGGCGTTCTGGGACATCGCCTCCTTCGGGCTCATCCGCGAGAAGTCGCAGCACCTGCACTTCGGGGAGTTCTCCTCCAAGTTCGGCGCCGTCGTCAAGAAGGCGCCGTGGCTGGCCGCGCCGTCCGTCATCTCGTCCGAGGTCGGCACGCACCCGCAGCCGGTCGCCGAGGCCGGCGTGGACGTCTACGCGCTCACCCACAACGAGACCTCGACCGGCGTCGCCATGCCGATCAAGCGGGTCGGCGGCGACGACGCGCTCGTCCTGGTCGACGCCACGTCCGGGGCGGGCGGGCTGCCGGTCTCGGCGCCGGAGTTCGACGTCTACTACTTCGCGCCGCAGAAGAGCTTCGCCTCCGACGGAGGCCTGTGGCTGGCGCTGTTCTCGCCGCGCGCGCTCGCGCGGGTCGAGGAGATCACGGCGTCCGGGCGTTTCATCCCCGAGTTCTTCAGCCTCCCGGTCGCCATCGACAACTCCAGCAAGGATCAGACCTACAACACGCCGGCCGTGGCCACGCTGTTCCTGCTGGCCGAGCAGCTCGACTGGATGAACGGCCAGGGCGGCCTCGCCTGGACGACGGCCCGCACGGCCGACTCGGCATCCCGGCTCTACACCTGGGCCGAGAAGACCTCCTACACCTCGCCGTTCGCGGCGCCGGAGTTCAGGTCCAGCGTGGTCGGCACCATCGACTTCGCCGACGAGGTCGACGCCGCGGCCGTGGCCAAGGTGCTGCGCGCCAACGGCATCGTCGACACCGAGCCCTATCGCAAGCTCGGCCGCAACCAGCTGCGGATCGCCATGTTCCCGGCCATCGACCCGGCCGACGTCGAAGCCCTCACCACCTGCGTCGACTACGTGGTGGAGCGGCTCTAATCCTGGTCCTTGGGATCCCCCGGAGGGACCCAGCCTGGTGGAAGGGGTAGGGTCCGGCCGTCCTCCTGGGCGCGCCGGGCCAGCTCGTCGAGCAGGCGCAGGGCGTCGTCGACGTCCACCGACCGGGCAAACCGGCTCAGCACCGGCACCGGGTCGGGGCTCTGGGCCAGCGTCTCCAGCATCACCGCGCTCAGGTGCTCCTCGCGCGAGCGCCGCGGGCCGTAGCGGAACGCCTTGCGTTCCGCGGCGCGGCTCAGCATGCCCTTCTTGACCAGCCGCTCGGCCACGGTCTGGACCGTGGTGTACGCCAAGGGCTTGGTCGCGCCCTCATTCAACGCGGCCTGTAACTCGCGGATGAGCAGCGGCTTCGTGGAATCCCACAGCACATCCATGATCGACTGCTCCAGGGACCCCAGGTTCACAGCGCAATTCTGGCCTATTTTCGGCAATCTCAGTAGGAGGATCGCCGCCTGCGCAGCAGCCAGGCGGCCACCACGCCTCCGATCAGCCCGAACAGGTGGCCCTGCCAGGAAATGCCGGGCTGGCTGGGCAGCGCGCCCCACAGGATCGAGTAGTAGAGACCGGCGACGACCACGCCCAGCACGATGTCGACGATCCTGCGGTCGAACAGGCCACGCGCCACGACGTAACCGAAGTAGCCGAAAACCAGGCCGCTCGCTCCCAGCGTGACCGAATCGGGCGGGCTGAAGAACCACACTCCGAGCCCGCTCACGATCATGATGATCAGGGTGGCCCCGAGGAACCGCCCGACCCCGCGCATGGCGGCCACGAAGCCGAGGATGACCAGCGGCACCGAGTTGGCCAGCAGATGGGCGAAACCGGCGTGCAGGAACGGCGCGAACAAGATCCCGACCAGGCCGTCGGGCTCGTGCGCCACGATGCCGAATCGATCGAGGTGGGCGCTGTAGACATAGTCCACGATCTCCAGCGCCCACATGGTCCCGAGCAGCACCAGCATGATCACTGTGGCGCCGAGGGCGCCCATGAGCAGCCCCGCCGCCCGTTGCCGCATCAGTTGCCGCCCAGTGGGCGGAACGTCCGTCACGACTTCAGTCTCCCGCACGATCTCGGCGTCTGCCCCGGCCCGGCGGGATCATGCGTTAGGAGCCTGTCCAGCGTGGGGCGCGCTTCTCGGCGAAGGCGGCGGCGCCCTCCATCGCGTCCTTGGAGCCGAAGACGGGGTTGATGATCGGCCCCTGGCGGGCGAACATCTCCTCCCGTGGCCAGTCGGCCGACTCGACGATGACCCTCTTGGTCGCGGCGAGCGCCAGCGGGGCGTTGGCCGCGATCTTCCTGGCCAGCTCGAGCGCTCCGGGAAGCGCCTCGCCGGCCGGGGTGATCCGGTTTACCAGGCCCAGCTCGTAGAGGCGCGCCGCGGAATAGTGGTCGCCGGTGAGCGCCATCTCCATGGCCACGTGATACGGGATCCGCCGCGGCAGCCGCATGATCCCGCCCGCCCCCGCCACCAGCCCGCGCTTGGGCTCCGGCAGGCCGAACTTGGCCTCCTCCGAGGAGACCACCACGTCGCAGGACAGGACCAGCTCGAAGCCGCCCGCCAGCGCGTACCCCTCGACGGCGGCGACCAGCGGCTTGCGCGGCGGCGACTCGGCGATGCCGCCGAAGCCGCGGCCCTCGATGACCGGGAAGTCGCCCGCGAGGAACGCCTTCAGGTCCATGCCGGCGCAGAACGTGCCGCCGGCTCCGGTCAGGACGAGGGCGGACACGTCGCTGCGCTCGTCCAGTTCGTCGATGGCGGCGACCATGCCGCGGGCGACCGCGCCGTTGACGGCGTTCCGGGCCTGCGGCCGGTTGATGGTGATGACGGCGACGCCGTCATTCACGTCCACAAGGACTTCATCGGACATCTCTGACGCTCACTTCGGCTGGAATCGGATGCCGCCGTCGAAACGGATGACCTCGCCGTTCATGTAGTCGTTCTCCACGAGCGCGCGCACCAGCTGGGCGAACTCGGACGCGCGGCCCATCCGCTTCGGGAACGGCACCGGAGCGTACAGCTTGGCCTTGAAGGCGTCCGACTCGGGGCCCGCGCCGTAGATGGGCGTGTCGATGATGCCGGGGGCGATCGTCAGCACGCGCACGCCGACGGCGGCGAGGTCGCGTGCGGCCGGCAGCGTCATGCCGATGATGCCGCCCTTGGACGCCGAGTAGGCGACCTGGCCCGTCTGGCCCTCGATCCCGGCCACGGACGCCGTGTTGATCACCACGCCGCGCGCGCCGTCCTCGTCCACCGGCTCGGTGCGGGCGATGGCCGCCGCGCCGATGCGCATGAGGTTGAAGGTGCCGATCAGGTTGACGTCGATCACCTTGCGGTAGGAGGCGAGGTCGTGCGGGGAGCCGTCGCGGTTGACCGTGCGGGACGCCCAGCCGATGCCGGCGCTGTTGATCACGGCCCGGAGCGGCTTGCCGGTCGCGACCGCCACGTCCACAGCGGCCTGCACGGACGCCTCGTCGGACACGTCGGTGTGCGCGAACACGCCGCCGAGCTCGTCGGCGATCGACTTGCCCCGCTCCACGTTGAGGTCGGCGATGACCACGGTCGCGCCGACGCCCGCGAGCTCACGTGCGGTGGCCTCACCGAGGCCGCTGGCACCGCCCGAGATGATTGCTGCTGCACCGTTCAGATCCATGAATGGACCCTAACGCGCCAACCGAATGAAGTTCTACTCGGGGTGGCTCAAAATCGCGGCGTCGACATCAGGGTAGACCTTGATCCGCCGGTCGAGCCCGGTGGTCCGGAGAATGCGCGCCACCGGGGCTTGCGGAGCGGCCAGCGCCACGCCGCCGCCCTCGCTCGTGGCCAGCCGCCAGGCCTCGATGAGCACGCTGAGCCCGCTCGAATCCATGAACGACAGAGCGGTCAGATCGAGCACCAGGGTCGAACCATCCTGTTTGATGGCATCGCGCACTTCATCGCGCAGGAATGGGGCCGTGAAGAGGTCAAGCTCGCCCTCCACGGCCACGACCACGGCGCCCGAATGCGATCGCCGTGCCAGCCGCAGCTTCATAACGCCAATCCTCCTCCGCGACGCCTACTTTACTTGCGTCACACACTGGAGGCGCCTTCGGATCTGGACTGGAACAGCGTTTGCTCGCGGGTATTCCGCGTAAGGCGCGCGGCTTTCGCGAATTCGGCGCGTGCCTCGTCGGCCCGGCCGAGCCGCTCCAGCAGATCTCCGCGTACGGCCGGCAGTTGCGGATACGACTCCAGCGACCTGGCGGCCACGAGGGCGTCCACGATCTCCAACCCAGCGGCGGGACCGGAGGACATGCCGACGGCCACGGCGCGGTTGAGCTCGACGACGGGCGACGGCTGGATATAGGCGAGGACCTGGTAGATATCGGCCATCCTGGCCCAGTCGGTGTCCTCGGGCGCGGCGGCCCGGGCGTGGCAGGCGGCGATGGCGGCCTGCAGGGTATAGGGCCCGACGCCCAGCGATTCGGCCCGGTCGAGCGCCTCGAGACCGCGCCGGATCAGCAGCCGATCCCAGCGTCGCCGATCCTGGTCGAGCAGCAGGATCGGCTCCCCCGACGGCCCGGTCCTGGCCGGGATCCGGGACGCCTGGATCTCCATGAGCGCGACCAGCCCGTGGACCTCGGCCTCGGCCGGCAGGAGCCCGGCCAGGATCCGGCCCACCCGGAGCGCCTCCTCGCACAGAGCCGGGCGCATCCAGTCGCCTCCGGCCGTGGCGGCGTACCCCTCGTTGAAGATCAGGTAGATCACCTCGAGGACCGAGGAGAGCCGCTCGGGCAGATCCTTCTTTTCCGGCAGCTCGAGCCGTACGCCTGCGGAGGCGAGGGCCCGCTTGGCACGTACGATCCGCTGGGCGACCGTGGGCTCGGGGGCGAGGAAGGCGCGGGCGATCTCGTCGGTGGTCAGGCCGCCGAGCAGGCGGAGCGTGAGCGCGACCCGCGCCTCGGTCGACAGCACCGGATGGCACGCGGTGAAGATGAGCCGCAGCAGGTCGTCTCCCACGTAGTCGTCGAGGTCGGGTTCCTCCTCGTACGCCTCCGGTGTCTCCCGGCCGACCTCCTGCAGCTTGCGCTCGTAGGTCACGCGGCGGCGGATCAGGTCGACGGCGCGGTGCTTGGCCGTGGCCATGAGCCAGGAGCCCGGATTGTCGGGCACGCCGTCGCGCGGCCACTGTTCGAGCGCGATGACCAGGGTGTCCTGGGCCAGTTCCTCGGCCAGGCCGACGTCGCGGACGATCCGTGCCAGAACGGCGACAAGCCTGGCGGATTCGATCCGCCAGGCTGCCTCCACGACCTTGCGAGGGTCCATCTACCGATTTTTACTGATTTTCGAAGACCTGGAGCACGTCAGCCTCGCCCTCCCAGCCGGCCCACAGATCCCGGTGCAGCTTCAGGAACCTGGACGCCCATTCCACCGCCTCCTCCTTGGATCTGACCTGGTAGACGGCGTAGCTGATCAGTTCCTTGGCCTCCGCGAACGGTCCGTCCGTGACGGTGATCTTGCCGGCGGACAGGGCGACCTGGGCCCCGGCGGCCGAAGGGTACAGTCCTGCGGTGTCGAGCAGGGCGCCCGCGTTCGTGGCCTCGTCGCCGAGCCGCATGATGGCCTCCATCAATTCGAGTGGCGGCGGGGTGCCGGGCTGCTGAGTGGCTCTGAGAAGGATGATGTAGCGCATTGTCGTTTCCCCTAGCGGCGGTAGTAGTGCGCGGACACCGCGGCGAGCCAGCACCAGGCGAGCACGACCGCGCCGACGAAGGCCAGTGTGATCACTGTATTGGCGGTGCCGGAGGCGATGCCGGCGAAGCTCGCGACGAAGACGAGCCCGGTGATCCTGGAGAAGGCGGCCCAGCCGCGGCGTCCCTCACGGGCGAACCGGCGGCCGAACACCAGGCACGCGGCGATCAGCCCGGCGAATCCGACCGATCCGGCGACCAGGTGGCCCATTCCGTGCCAGCTGATCGAGGTGAGCGGGCCCTCCGGCGTGCCGATCGGGAAGCCGAGCATCGGATCCGCGCGGAGCGCTCCCGCGGCCACGAGGCTCAGGCCGTACAGGCCGACCAGTCGCGGCGCCCAGCCGCCGGCGGCGCGGGCCAATCCGACGGCGGCGGCCATGACCATGAGGCCGGTGACGACGAAGTTGGTGATCTGGATCCAGCCGAGGTCGCCGTTGGAAAGCAGGCTCCACTCGTGACGGGTGAAGTCGAAGCCCTCTCTGGTCAGGCCTTGGACTACGGAGGTGACGACGTACAGGGGTCCGGCCAGCACGCCGTATCCGAGCAGCGAGCGGGTGACGCGGGTCTCCGGCGAGCAGGTGTCGTTTTCCGTGGCGATGGCGGTCATTTCCCGGCTCCTCTTCGAGGTGGGCCGGTCTGTCCGGCCCCTATGTCCACACCTCGAACGAGCACGACGGGAATCGACACACGCCTGGAAGTTTTTTCAGTCCATTTGCCGCACGGGCACTGACCAGCGCTCTTCCACTCTTCCGAGCTTCCAGTACGCGATGGCGCCCGCCCAGGCGACCACGAAGAGGCCCGTGATCGCGAATCCGGCCACGTTCAGGTCGATGGAGGTGATCCAGTCCCAGAAACCGCCCGTGAGGCTGAACCGGTCGGCCGCGACCGACAGCAGTTCGGCGCCGCCGATCGTGAAGGCGAACACCACCGAGAGCCCGGTCAGCGCGATGTTGTAGAAGACCTTCCGGACCGGGTTGGAGAAGGCCCAGCCGTACGCGAAGTTCATGAACGTGCCGTCGATCGTGTCGAACAGCGACATGCCGGCCGCGAAGATGACGGGCAGGCAGAGGATCGCATACCAGGGCAGCGCGGCCACGGCGGCGCCGCCCGCGACGACCAGCAGGCTGACCTCGGTCGCCGTGTCGAAGCCCAGCCCGAACAGGAATCCGAGCGGATACATCTTCCACGGCTTGTCGATGGCCCGGGCGAACCGGCCGAGGATGCGGTTCATGAAGCCGCGCTTGGACAGATATTCCTCCAGCTCGGCCTCGTCGTACGCGCCGCGGCGCATCCCGCGGAAGACCTTGAGGATGCCGAGCAGCACGACCAGGTTGATCGTCGCGATGGCCGCGAGGAACAGGCCCGAGACGGTCGGCCCGATCACCCCGGTGATCTGGTGTAGCGTCGAGGAGTCGTTCTCCACCTGGGTGAACAGCGTCTTCACGCCCAAGCTGACCAGCAGGCACATGCCGAAGACGACCGAGGAGTGCCCGAGCGAGAACCAGAATCCGACCGAGACCGGGCGCTGCCCCTCGGACATGAGCTTGCGCGTGGTGTTGTCGATCGCGGCCAGGTGGTCGGCGTCGAAGGCGTGGCGCATGCCGAGCACGTAGACCAGCAGCCCGATCCCCAACCCGAGGATCTTGCCGTCGCCCAGGCGGAAGTTCTCCGGCGCCACGAGCAGTGCCAGCACCCCCCACCCGAGGATGTGCAGGAATGCGATGAAGCCGCCCATCCCGAGCAGCCTTACCCGTTCGGCTCTGACCACTGTCGCCGCCCTTCCTCTCCTGCCTTCACAAGGTTATTGCAAAGAGCTCGCAACAAGCTATTCGGGGCAGGAGACGAATCGGATGACGCCCAAACAATTGAGTCGCGACAGACGCGGACAGAACGGGACCATGAAGTCATGACGATTGCGAAGGAGATCGCGAAGGAGGTCATCACTCCGGCCGCCGCTCCGGCTGCGGCCCCGACCACGCCGGACGGGCTGCCCATGGCCCTGTGGCTGGACGACGGCGACTCGCCCGCCGACGTCATCGACGCGCTCGCGCTGTCGGCGTTCACGACCGGCACCCAGCCCTGGTCGCGCTCGGCATCCCTCGACCGGGTCCGGTCCGACGCCGAGCTCACCGCCCCCGGCGGGCGCGTGGCACGCGTGGCGCGCGGCTCCGACGGCATGGAGTCGCGGCTCATCGTCGGCGACGGCTGGACCATGCGCACGACCGTCTATCGCAGCCGCAGCGGCTTCGTCGTGGTCACCGCCGTCACCGAAGAGCTGGCACGCGGCATCCTCGAGGCGGCCACCGCCGGCGCCGAGGAGCCGCCGCCCAGCAACGCCGAGCACGTCCGCATGGGCTTCTGGTGGCGCTCCGCCAACGGCAACCGCCGCTCGCAGAAGCCCATCACGACCACGCCCTGGACGAAGATCCGCGGCAACTACACGTCCCCCGTGGCCGCACGCGTCGACCGGCTGATGGAGGTCAGGGCCGCCGACGTGAGCGGGCGCCTGCTCCTGCTGCACGGCCGTCCCGGCACGGGCAAGACCACGCTGCTTCGCACGCTCGCACAGGAGTGGGCGTCGTGGTGTCAGGTCGACTGCGTGCTCGACCCCGAGCACCTGTTCAACGACCCCGGCTACCTGATGGACGTGGCGGTCGGCTGCGACAGCGACGACGACGAGAACAAGTGGCGGATGCTCATCCTGGAGGACTGCGACGAGCTGATCAGCGCCGAGGCCAAGCAGTCGGCGGGCCAGGGCCTGTCGCGCCTGCTCAACCTGACCGACGGCCTGCTCGGCCAGGGCCGCGACGTGCTCGTGGCGATCACCACGAACGAGGATCTGGCCCAGCTGCACCCCGCCGTGGTCCGGCCGGGGCGCTGCCTGGCCCAGCTCGAGGTCGGCCCGCTTACCAGGGACGAGGCCACCGCCTGGCTCGGTTCGCCGGTCAGCGGCGCGGCCACGCTGGCCGAGCTGTACGCCATGCGGGACGGCGGCCCGCTCACGATCCCCGAGACGGCGCCGGAGACCGGGCTGTACCTGTAAGGGATGATGTCGGGATGGACGCGTCAATCGCGGATGTCAGCAGGCCTGGCCGCATCGCGCAGCCGGACGAGGGCATCAGCATGGAAGAACTCGCACTGGCCGCCCGGAATCACGGAATGCCGTTGGAAGCCCTGCGGTATGACGTGACTCCGGTCGGCCTGCACTACTTGCTGATTCATTACGACATCCCGCTCGCCGTCCAGGAAGACTGGCACGTCACCGTCGGCGGGCTGGTCGGGAATCCGCTGTCGTTGAGCGTCGCCGACCTGCGCGGCATGCCCGCGTCGACCGTACGCGTGACCATGGAATGCGCCGGAAACGGCCGCGCCCGGCTCGCGCCCCGCCCCGTCAGCCAGCCCTGGCTCGTCGAGGCCGTCGGCACGGCCGAATGGACGGGCGTGCCGCTGCGCCACGTCCTCGACGCCGCCGGGCTCGACCCGTCCGCCGTCGACCTCGTCTTCACCGGGGCCGACCACGGGGTCGAGCGGTCGATCGAGCAGGACTACCAGCGCGGCCTGTCCGTCGGCGATGCCATGCGTGACGAGATCCTGCTGGCGTACGAGATGAACGGCGGCCCGCTGCCACCCCAGCACGGCTTCCCCCTGCGGCTCGTGGTCCCCGGCTGGTACGGCATGGCCCACGTGAAGTGGCTGCGCGACATCACCGCCATCGACCGGCCGTTCGACGGATTCCAGAACGTCGAGGCCTACCGGCTCCGCCGTGAGATCGGCGAACCCGGCGAGCCCGTGACCTGGATCGCCCCACGCGCTCTGCTCGTGCCGCCAGGCTTCCCCGACTTCATGTCCCGCGCCCGCGTCGTACGGCCGGGCGAGGTCATCCTGGAAGGACGCGCCTGGTCCGGCCGCGCCCCCGTCGAACGCGTCGAGGTGAGCGCCGACGGCGGCGAGACCTGGATGGCCGCCGACCTCGAGCCCGACCCCGGACACCGGTGGGCCTGGCGACGCTGGACCTGCCGATGGACGGCCGCGCCAGGCTCCCACCTGCTGACCGTCCGTGTCTTCGACGCCGACGGCCCGCAGCCGGTGCACCCCGATTGGAACCGCGGCGGCTTCGCCAACAACGCCGTCCAACTCGTCCCCGTGACCTGCCTACCGGAAGACCAGTGATGACAAGAGTCCCGTTCACCGGGGATGAGAAGGAAAGCCTGCACGCCAGCCTCGAGCGGCACCGCGACGTGGTGCTATGGAAGCTCGACGGCCTCAGCGACGAGCAGGTGCGGCGGCCCATGGTCCCGTCCGGAACCAACCTGCTCGGCCTGGTCAAACACCTGGCCGCGGTCGAATACAGCTGGTTCTGCGAAACCTTCGGCCGCGAAACCGAGCCGCTGCCGTTCGATGACGACGACCCCGACGCCGACCTGCGCGTGACCCCCGACGAGACCACGGCCGAGGTGGTCGCCTTCTACGGCCGGGCGCGCGCCGCCGCCGACGAGGTGATCCGCGACCTCGAGGTCGACACGCTCGGCACGGCCTGGTTCGGCGACCCCGTGACGCTCCGCTGGGTCCTCATCCACATGATCGAAGAAACCGCCCGCCACGCCGGCCACATGGACATCCTCCGCGAACTCCTGGACACCACCACCGGCGACCACCCCGAATAGCCCACATCCAACCCACCTACGGCCAACCCCCATGCGGCCCGCCCGCCGCCGCCTCCGCCTCGTCGAATCGCTCTTGCGCTCGCAGCACCCTCGCCAGGCCATCCCTGCTCGCGGCGGTATCGGGATGGTCTTCGCCCAGCACTCTCCGGCACCCTTCCAGCACCGCCCTGTGCTCGGCTTCGGCCCCCTCCAGCCGGCCCACCAGCTCCAGCGTGACCGCCCATAAGATGCGGCTCGCCAAAGTCGCAGGGTGATCGGCACCCAACACCCTCCGCCGCGCCGCCACCACGGTGCTCTGTTCCTCCTGAGCCTCCGGGTATCGCTGGAGGATCAGCAAGGTCCGCGCCAGGCCATGCCGGCTCTCCAGGGTGGCCACGTGATCGTCGCCAAGCGCCTCGCGGCGGAGCTCGACCACCTGCCGAAACTCGACTTCGGCCTCTTCCATCCGCCACAGGGCGGCAAGCACCGCGGCCAAGTCGTTCTGGCTGTTCAACGTATCCAGATGCGCGGCCCCCAGCACCCTCTGCCGGGCCTCGACCACCGGACGATACGCAGCCGCGGAATCCTCCAGCCGGCCGAGCCTCCACAGCTCACCGGCCACGTTGGCGCGGGCTGCCAGCGTCCTGGGGTGATTCTCCCCGAGCGTCCTTCGCAGCCGCGCCAGCTCGGTGCGTGACAACCAGAGCCGATCCTCATCCCGTCCAGCCATCGCCGCCCTCCCGCGTGCCGGCCCAGCCCTCACTTACGAGCCTGCCACCCCCGCCAACGCATCGGCCGCCTCGTTTCGCGGCGTGCTGCGATGATGGCGCGCACAACGCCGATGCGAGTCTTTTCGTTAGGAGGACGGGCCGTCCGATGGCCGATCAGTCGCGAGATCCCGGCGGCGCGGGCGACTCCTGGCGCGCCGCGGCCGCCTATCTCCTCGGATTCGCCGGTGGCCTGATCTTCGTGCGGAGCCCGCGGACCGGCGTGCGATTCCATGCCATACAGTCGATCCTCATCGACGTCGCGGCCGCGGTTTACTCAATCGCGAGCCTGGTAGTGGCGGGCGCCTACGCCTCTATTCGATATCCAGGGAAGGCGTCGACGATCCCACCGGACGACGTCGTCATGTGGACGTGGGCCGTCACATCCGTGCTTGGACCCCTCGCCCTGCACGTCGTCTTGGCTCTCGCGACGCTGACCGGCCGGAGCCCGCGTGTCCCCTTTCTCTGGCGCGTGGCATCGACCTTTACGCCTGTCCCGGACACCCGGAGGAAGACCCGCTCGGCCCCGCAGGACTTCAACGCGATCTGGACCCGCATCGCGCTGCATGAAGGCCAGGATTTCCGCCTCCGGCACGGCGGGCTCTTCCACTACCAGCTGTACGGGGACGAGATCCTTCCCAACCGGACCACGATCGGCATCCACCGCTCCCATTTCGAACGCGCCTGGAACCGTCGCCCGCTGACCGGGCCCGGCCGAATCGGCAAGGATGTCATCGGTCCTTCGTACGTTTACGCGATCCTCACCGACCCGAGGATCACCCTGTGAAGTCGCCGTAGACCGCTTATCAGCGGTCTGGGATGGCCAGTCCGGGCCGTTCGTCGTCCCATGCCATCGAGCTGATCCTCCAGCCGTCCGGCGTACGCACGAACTGCGTGAAGATAACGCCCTTGCCCTCCATGGGCGCACCGTCGATGACGCCGCTCTTCTCGTACGTGCTCATGCGATGGGCCACGTTCCCGAACGATTCGGTCACGCCGGCGAGCTCGGCCTCATGGAAGGCGGTCAGCACGCCCCCGTCGACCATGGCCTGCCGCGAATCAGCGAACTCCGCGACGCTGGAAATCTCAGGGGATTCACCGCTGTTCCTGATCAGCATTCCCTGCGGCAGGAACAGGTCGTGCAGTTCGCCGTACGCCGGCCGCCCTCCCGGCTCGAACGAGACGGCGTGAAAGAACGCAGCGATGAGGCCCTCGAACTCGGTCACCCCGGCAGCGTAGCCGGAGCCGCCATCCACCACCGCACCATGGCACTCAGCCGAAGGCCCCGCAGACGCGAATCTGAGAACTATGTTGCGAAGAGTGATTTGTGATGCAAACCTAATGCCATGACAGACGAATCTGCCCTCTCCCCAGACATCGCCCGGCAGGTCTTCTCGGCCACGGAACACCTCACCCAACGCGTACGCCAGGCACAGCGCGGCACCTGGTTCCCGCTCGTGCTGCTCGGCCTGGTGGTCGTCGCGGCGGCGCCCTTCTACCGCTTGGGGCGGCAGGTCGTGACGTGCGACCCGGCCCTGGGCGCCCGTGGCGGTGTGGAGATCATCCACAAGGGCACCTGCGTCCAGGTCATCGGCTGGCCGGCCGGCGTCTACTGGATCTCCGCCTTCGTCCTGACGTACGCGGCGATCGCCGTCTTCTATGTTCACCGGGCCCGTAGCCGTGGGGTGGGCGCCCGCATCCTGCCGTATGTCGGCGCCGGAGTCGCGGTCGGGCTGGTCTTCGGCGTCCTGTCGGGATGGGCGCAGCAACTGAACCTGGCAGCCATGTCACCGACCGGCCCGGTCGCCGTCGGCCTGGTGCCGCTGATCTCCATCAGCCTGGCCCTGTTCGTCCTCGCCCGCGTGGAACGCAGCTGGGCCGTACTCGCCTTCGCCATCGGCTATCTGGTGGTGACGCTCCTGGCCTGTGGCATCGGCACGCGCAACTTGGGCCTGACCATCAACGCGGACCTCTCACCGATGTGGAGCTTCTTCCCCGCCCTGGCAGTGACCGGTGGTGTGCTCCTCCTCGGCGGAGCGGGCTTCGCGCTCGCCGAACGGCGCCACGCATGACCCACCCCGCGAATGAGATCGACGACGTCGTTCACCAGCGCGTACGGCTGGGCATCCTGACCGTCGCGCATGAGGCGCGGCGAGTGGAGTTCGGCTTTCTGCGTACGACACTGGACCTGACGGTCGGCAACCTCTCCCAGCACCTGACCGTCCTGGAGAAGGCCGGCCTGATCGAAATCGAGAAGGGCTACGAGGGCAGGCGCGGCCGTACGTGGATTCACCTCACGGCGGCCGGCAAGAAGGCCCTGCGCGACGAGATCGCCCGGCTGAAGGAGCTCATCCGACAGGTAGAGGCAAGCCAGGAGAAAGACCCGACGTGACGCCTGAGCCGGCGGCCCGCCCGCCCAAGCCGAGGCCGAGCGTCGGGGGGTTTCGGCCAAGATCCCTGGAGGGCCGCGGGGTCACCAATCGACCGTCTCGACACTTTGCCCTTGAGCTAACCATTGCGGTTTGCAATACTTAGCCACATGGCACAGTATTCGGCGCAACTGGACGGCGTGTTCGTCGCCCTCGCCGACCCGACCCGCCGCGCCGTCGTGCGGCGCCTCGGCCGCGGGCCTACAAGCGTCGGCGACCTCGCCCGCGAGTTCCCGATGACCCTCCCGTCGTTCATGAAGCACGTACGGACGCTCGAATCGAACGGGCTCATTCAAACGGTCAAGTCCGGGCGCGTGCGTACGTGTGTGCTCAACCGTGAGCGACTCGCCCTCATCGACGATTGGCTCTTCGAGCAGCGCCGGATCTGGGAGGAGCGGACCGACCGCCTCGAACAGTTCGTGACCGATCCGAAGGAGAACATGCAATGAATCCCGACCTCGACCTTGGCCTGGAGCGGATCATCCGCGCCCCCCTGGCGACCGTGTGGAGCGCATGGACCGACCCGTCCCGGCTTGAGCAGTGGTGGGTCCCGGCTCCGTCTCGCTGCCGAGTGGTCCGCTTGGATCTGCGGCCTGGTGGGGCGTTCGTGACGCGGCTCAGTGATGACGGGGCCGACTTCGTCCCGCACCTGGACGCGTGCTTCCTCGCCGTCGATGAGCTCGAGCGGATCGTGTTCACCAACGCGATCGACAGCACGTGGCGTCCCGCGAATGCCATCCCAATCTTGATGACCGCCACGATCACGCTGAGCGATCACCCGGACGGCACTGACTACCGCGTGGTCGTCCGGCACGGCGACCCTGAGGCCCGCGCTCATCACGAGAAACTCGGCATGGCCGAAGGTTGGGGTTCGGTCACGGGCCAGTTGGCCGCGCTCGCCGAGAGCATGGTCACGCGATGAAGATCACTGTCACCGAGTTCGTCACGCTCGACGGGGTAAGCCAGGGACCCGGCTCGCCGGACGAGGACACCAGCGACGGCTTCACCCGCGGCGGGTGGCTCGTGCCCTACATCGACGAGACGTTCGTCCGCCGGGCCTCCGACTGGCTCGACCTCGCCGACGGCCTGCTGCTCGGCCGGCGCACGTACGAGGCTTTCGCACGCGACTGGCCGAAGATCACCGACCCGGCCGATCCGTTTACCGAGCGGATGAACGGGCTACCGAAGTACGTCGTGTCGAACACCCTCACCGAAGGGACCTGGCACCCCACGACCGTGCTCACGGGCGACCCGGTCCAGGCGGTCGCTGAGCTCAAAGGACGACAGGGACGGGAGCTCCAGATCCATGGCAGCGCCCGCTTGGGCGACACGCTACTAGCGGCAGGCCTGATCGACACGCTTCGCCTCGTAGTCGCCCCCGCAGTCCTCCGGGCCGGTCGGCGCCTTCTGGCAGGCCCGGGCGCGACGTCGGGTCTCCGTCTGGTCCACCATGAGGCGACGCCGAACGGCCTGCTGCTCCTCGAATACGAGACGACAGGCCGAGCACCCCAAGGCGAATACGAAGGCCTCACCGCCTTCGTCTAGGCAGCGAAGCGACCTGAAGAAACCGTGGCCAGCGATCATACTTGTCGCCCCCGCGACACACGGGAAAGCGCGGGAATCGAAGGCAGTCGTGAGCAACCGCGCGACAAGCCGATGAGAGACGTGCTGATCGCCGGAGGAATCCGCGCGGTCGTCGGCATGCAGGCCGGTTGCACGTACCAGCGGATGCAATCAGCACCACGGGCTCTGGGCCGGGAGTCGAGGTCGACCCGCCCGAATCGGGCCGGCCCGGTGAGCGTCTGCCAGACCTTGTCCGGACAAACGAAGAGCCCCCGACCAAGCGCCAGGGGCTTTCAGATCCGAGCCGCCTTGGGGAATCGAACCCCAGACCTTCTGTTTACAAGACAGATGCTCTGCCGATTGAGCTAAGGCGGCGATGACAGGACGAGTTTAATGGGCTCAGGGCCGTACCGTCACCGGCGGCGACGGGAGACTTCGTAGAGTGCGATCCCGGCGGCGACACCGGCGTTGAGCGACTCGGTCGCGGCGCTCATCGGGATGCGCACGATCTGGTCGCATGCCTCGCGGACGAGGCGGGACAGACCCTTGCCCTCCGACCCCACGACCACCACGAGCGGCTCGGTGGCCAGCTCCAGGTCGGCCACGTCGAGCTTCGCCTCACCATCGAGACCGACGACGAACAGGCCGTCCTCCCGATAGGCCTGGAGGGCCTGGGTGAGGTTGGCCGCGCGGGCCACGGGCAGGTTGGCGAGCGTCCCCGCCGAGGTCTTCCAGGCTCCCGCCGTGACACCGGCCGAGCGCCTGGATGGAACGAGCAGTCCGTGCACGCCGAACGCGGTGGCCGAACGGGCGATCGCGCCCAGGTTGCGCGGGTCGGTCACGCCGTCGAGGGCGACGATCAGCGGCACTTCGGCCGCCTCACGGGCGCGCTCGACGAGCGCGTCGGGATGCTCGTATTCGTACGCCGGGATCTGCAAGCCGATGCCCTGGTGGATCCCGCCATCGGTGAGGCGGTCAAGCTTCTCGCGCGACACCTCGAGGAGGGCGATCCCGTGATCGGCGGCGATTTTGATGGCCTCGCGGACGCGGTCGTCGCCCTCGACCCGCTGGGCCACATAGAGGGCGTTGGCCGGGACTCCGGCGCGCAGGGCCTCGACCACCGGATTGCGCCCACCGATCACCTCGGGCGCGTCGTCGGAGCGCCGGACCCGGGAAACGGGCCGCTTGGCACCGGTGCGCTCCTCGCGCTCGACCCGCTCGGTCCTCGCCTTGTCCTTATACCAATGCCGGGCCTCGGCAGGCGGCGTCGCACCGCGGCCGGAGAGCGACGCACGGCCCTTGCCGCCGGTCCCTCGGGTCGCACCCTGTCGTCTCGCGGGCTTCTTCGGCGCCCGTCCTCCTCCTGCCATGCAGTCAAGGGTACGGGCTGCCGGCACTCAACATCGCATCCTCCGGCTTGAACTTATGGTTTGATTGCAGTGCAACCTAACCTAGTGTTCAATTCCCCCGCACTTTGTGTTCAGGAGAAGCCGCGGTGTCGTTCCTTCGCGAAGATCCTCTCCGGAGGCTGGCCGAGACGGCACTCCAGGCTCTCGCCAGCGGTGCCTCGGGCGACGCGGTCGAGTCGGATCAGCTCGACTGTAAAGAGGATCCGGCCCGCGCCAGGCTCAAAGGGCGAAACATCACCCAGTGGCCGACTCGCGATGATGAGGCCGCTTTGATGCTCGCCGAAGCGGCCGCCTGTATGGCGAACTCCGGCGGTGGCGTGCTGATCGTCGGCGTGGCGGACAAGACGGGGCAGCCCTCGGGGACCAATCTCGAGGAGTCCTGGCTGCGCGGAAGGATCTACGAGCTGTCCGAGCGCCGCCTGACATGCGCGATCGAACCGGTGCACCTGCTGGGGGCGCGGCTTCTGATCGTCATCGCGCCGCCCGCGCAGGAGCTCATCCGCGTGCGCGGCAAGGCCAGACACCGGGTCGATCGGTGTTGCGTCGAGGTGGACGCCGGCACATGGGTCGCCCGGCATTTGGTGCGCATCGGCTATGACTGGTCGGCGCAGCCTTCGGGTGTGTCTCCGGAGGCCGTACGACCGGCGGCGATCGTCGTGGCGCGGCGATACCTCGCAAGCAGCGGCGAGCCACGCGGCGAGGAGCTGTCCGATGCGGACGAACCGGAGCTGCTACGCCGTCTGGGGGTCATCCACCCGTCAGGGGTGCTCAGCAACGCGGGAGCGCTGCTGCTGACCAGCCACGCCGATCAAGTGCTCATCGACTACCGCCGACGCGATCATCCTGGCGGCGATTCGCTGATCCGGCTCGACCATTCCGATCTCTCCGTCCTGGAGTCCCTGCAGGAGGTCGAGCAGGCCATCGCGCAGGCCAACCGGGTGACCCACGTGCCAGGAGCCTCCCTTGCCGTCGGCCAGATCAGGGCCATCCCCGAGGGTGCGGTCCGCGAGGCGCTGGCCAACGCCATCGCCCATCGCGACTGGACGTGTCAGGACCCCGTGATCGTCGAATTCGTGGCGGACGAGCTCATCATCCAGTCGCCCGGGGGATTCGCCGAAGGTGTGGATCCCGCACGGCTCATCACCGCCCCCGCGCAGACCCGCAATCCACACCTTGCCGACATTCTTCGCAGACTCCGGATCGCCGAGCGAGAAGGTATCGGCGTCGACCGGATGTATCGGGAACTGGTCCGCCTGGGTCATCCCGCACCGGAGATCGTCGAGCTGCCCGGTCCGCACGTGCGCTGCGCGCTTGTCGGCGGGGCCCCGGACGTACGACTCCTGCGCCTGATGACGGGTCTCGAACCGCCGCGACGCTACGAGGATCTCGACATCGTCCTGCTCGTCGACGCGTTGCGGCGCACCCCGGCCGTCAGCGCGACGTCCCTCGCGGCGATCCTGCAGAAGGAGCCGGAGGAGGCCGCGGCCACGCTCACTCGGGCCGAGGCCACCACCTTCGGCGGTGCGCCGCTCGTCACCAGGACCGCCCGTACGGCCCGCTACCGGCGTCCCGAGTTCCGCTTCGGCGAAGCGGCCAGGGGACATCTGCAGCCCGACCTGCCCTACTACCGACACAGCCGCGAGGAAGTGATCGAGCACGTCATCGAATACGTCCAGCGCCACGGGCAGATCAAGAACAGCGACTACGTCGAGTTGTTCGGCGTCTCGTCGGCATACGCCTCAACGGTTCTGCGGGAGCTGGCCGGACTCGAAGGCGGCCATCTCCTGCAGCCCGGCCGGGAACCCAACATGGGGCGCTTCGCGCATTACGTTCCCGGACCGGGATTTCCACCGGACAAGCTCGACCAGCACTAGCCCCCGCCGGAGGCATCCACGGCCAGCGAGGCCCGCCCGGCAACCTATCCAGGGCAGCCGATCCGGCCGGGCCGGCGGACCCGCGTCACCAATGGGCGGAGCAGATCCGTAGCAGGGCTTGGGTCGTGCGTGACAAATCAGGCCCTGCGGGCGAGGCCGGTCGTGGCAGGCCGGGGATTTGTCAGACGCGGCTTAGCGGGCCAATTCCCAGCGCGGGCCGGACGGCGTGTCTTCGACGACGACGCCGGCGGCGGCGAGCTGGTCGCGGATGGCGTCGGCGGCCGCGTAATCCTTGCGGGCCCGGGCGGCCTGGCGCTGCTCGAGGGCGACCGCGACGAGCGCGCCGACCACGTCGTGGAGGCCCGAGTCGCCCGATCCGCGCCACTGCTCGGAACGCGGGTCGAGGCCGAGCACGTCGAGCATGTTCTGCGTCTCGGCGAGGAGGCGGGCCACCTGCTCCTTGTTGCCCTGCCCGAGCGCCACGTTGCCTTCGCGCACGACCTCGTGGACCACCGCCAGGGCCTGGGACACGTTGAGATCCTCGTTGAGGGCGTCGACGAACGCCTGCGGCAGCGGCGCGTCGGCGTCGACGTCGTGGATGACCTCGGCGGCCCGGGCCACGAAGCCCTCCAGCCTGCGATATCCGGCCGCGGCCTCCTGGAGGGCCTCTTCCGAATAGTCGATCGGCGAACGATAGTGCGCGGCGACCAGGTAGTAGCGCAGCTCGACGGCGCGGACCTTCTGCAGCATCTCGGGGATCAGCAGCGAATTGCCCAGCGACTTGCTCATCTTCGTGCCGCCGAGCTGGAGCATGCCGTTGTGCAGCCAATAGCGGGCGAAGCCGTCGCCGGCCGCCTGCGACTGGGCGATCTCGTTCTCGTGGTGCGGGAAGATCAGGTCGACGCCGCCGCCGTGGATGTCGAACGTGCCGCCCAGGTATTTGGTCGCCATGGCCGAGCACTCCAGGTGCCAGCCGGGACGGCCGCGGCCCCACGGGGTCGGCCAGGTCGGCTCGCCCTCCTTGGCGCCCTTCCAGAGCGCGAAGTCGCGCGAGTCGCGCTTGAGCGAGTCGGTGTCGGTGTCGCCCGCGCTCAGCATGTCGTCGAGCTTGCGGTTGGACAGCCTGCCGTAGCGGTCGGTGTAGGAAAGGACGTCGAAGTAGACGTCGCCGCCCGAGGCATACGCGTGGCCCTTGTCGATGAGCCGCCGCATCAGCTCGACCATCTCCGTCACGTGGCCCATGGCCCGCGGCTCGACGGTCGGCGGCAGGCAGCCCAGCTGGTCGTACGCCCAGGTGAAGGCGCGCTGGTTGCGCTCGGCCACGACGAACCACGGCACGCGCTCGTCGGCCGCGACACGGATGATCTTGTCGTCGAGGTCGGTCACGTTACGGCAGAACGTGACGTCGTATCCAAGCCTGAGCAGCCATCGCCGCAGCACGTCGAAGTTGACCCCGGAGCGGATGTGCCCGATGTGCGGCGGCGCCTGAACGGTAGCGCCGCACAGATACATCGAGACCTTGCCGGGCTCGACCGGCACGAACTCACGGACCGTGCGGGTGCCCGTGTCATAGAGGTTCAGGCTCACAGACGCAAGGCTAACGCCTTCTCCCACAGCACAGGGAAACTTGCGCCACCGTGAGCGAACACTATCGATGCATGACGACCTTCTGCGGGGTGATTCGGACAATCACCCGCTGGTTGTCCGGGTTGCCCTCCTGGAACGCCTTGTCATCGTATTTCCAGGACAGCTCCTCAATCAGCTCGCCCGCGGGGTCGTCGATCATGTCGACTACGCCTCTGACCTCGACATATCGATACGGATCGGCTGGATCGAAGACGACGATCGACACGCGGGGATCGCGTTCGAGATTCCGATGCTTCCGGCGCCCCTTAACGGTCGAGAACAGAATGTCGTCCCTATCGGTCTTGACCCAGATGACGGACGACTGAGGCGCTCCGTCGGGATTGATGGTGGACACGGTGGCGAAGTTGGCCGCGTCGAAAAACACCCGAATCTCGTCGTTCATACGCTGATCATGCCATTCGCCCGTGTCGCGATCAGCCGGGGGCACCCGATTCTGTAGGCTCGGACCGCCATGGTTGCGACTCCCCCCGCGGCGGCCTACCGCCCGTCCTCCCCCACGCCACCGGCGGCGCCCAGCGCGTTCGTGCTCGGGCTGCGCCGCATCGGCATCGGTCTCGCCGGCCTCGCGGTCGCCGTGCTGACCGCGGCCGCCTGCGTGCTCTCCTTCGACGACCTCCGGTCGCTGGCCCTGATCGGCCGGGCGCAAGAGAAGTATGCGTACCTCTATCCGGTCGCGTTCGACGCCCTGCTGGTCGTCGCGCTGCTGGGATTACTCCTGCTGCGCACGGGCCGCCTGCTGGTGCGGATCCAGGTGGGCGCCGTTCTGGTCCTGCTGCTGGTCGCGGCCGCCACGGCGGCCGCGGCCACCGCGAGCGGCACCGGCATCGACCCCTCGCGCGCCGCCGTCGTGGTCGCGCTGCTGCCCTGGGTGATGCTGACCGTCGGCCTCTGGCTGCTGCTCCTGATCATCACGTACGCCCATGCCCGCCGAGCCGACCTCGACGATGCCGACGACGCAGCCGAGGAGCTGGTCCCGTTCGACTCGACCCAGCCCCTTCCTGTTCCCTCTTCTGTACGGCCCGCCGACGTACGGCCCGCGGATGTACGGCCCGCCGACGTTCGGCCCGCCGAGCCCCAGGCCGAATCCGGAGCTCCGGCATCGCCCGGCAAGCATTCGCGTCCTTCCCGGCCCGGCCGCCCGGCACGCCCCGTCCGCTGGGGCGACCTTCAGCGCTACCGCCCGGGCGACGTCCTGGTCCACCCGCTGCCCAAGCGCAGTCCTGGTGAGAGCGGCTTCCAGCCCGACGAGCCGCCGACCCCGCCCGCGGTTCCCGAGCTCGTTTCCGGCCCTCCCCCCGAGACCGACTCCGACGACGAGTCGGGGGTCGACACTCAGCCCATGCGGCAGATCAGCGATGCTCCCGATCCCGCGCACGGCCCGGAGAGCGCCGATCCCGAGGAGCTGGCCGCCCCTGACGCGCCTGCCACCACTGCTGCCACTGCCACAGCAGCCGCTACCACTGCTGCCCCTGCCGCCATTGCCCCTGCCACCGCGCCGCCGAAAGCGAGGGCGAAGGCAAGGGCGAGGCCGAAGCCGAAGGCGGAGGAAGGTCCCGTCGCGGACGAGGGTCCCGCCGCCGAGGCCGCGGGCGACACGGCTGCGGCTGCGGCTGCGGCTGATGAAGCCGAGCCGAAAGAGGCGAGCACCGACGACGTAGGGACCGACGACGTAGGGACGGTCCCGATGGCGCCGCCTTCGGGGCGGGTCCGCAGTACGCCGCGCCGCCCCACGGAATAGCCCACGGAATAGCCCCATGGAATAGGGCCCCGCCGAACAGCCTCCCGCCAGCGGCCGCCGCCTCCGGGCAGTCGAAAGACCCGCTCGAACTCCTCTTCGGAGCGAGCGGGTCTTTCGATTCCCAGCGGTCAGGAGGTCAAAGGACGATCTCCTGAGCCGCCCTAGACTCTCGTTCTCCCGGACACCCCCGCGACGATGCCGACACCAACGACGGCGAGGACGACCTGCATGACCAGCTCGATCCAGTCGATGCCGTCGGTGGTCGCGACACCGAGATACTGTGCGATGACCGTACCGATCAGGGCGGCGACGATGCCGACGACGAGGGTGAGGAGCCAGCCGATCGGCTGACGCCCCGGCAAGAACAGCCGTCCCAGCGCACCGATGATCGCACCGATGACGATTGCGCCGAGAATGGACTGAATGGTCATTACCGACCTCCCGTAGAGGGGATTACGCTCTCGGAGGCGACAAGTACCCTCTACGCGGAAAGTATGCGTCCGGCAAAGAACGCTAACGGCGGCGGTTGCTGACCAGGAGCACCCCGACGATGGCGAAGCCGATCTGCAGCGCCCACTGGATCCAGTCGATGCCCTTCGTACTGCTCACGCCGAACAGCCAGGCCACCAGGGTGCCGATCAGGGCGGCGACGATGCCGATGACGATGGTCAGGCCCATGCCGATGTTCTGCCTGCCGGGGATGAGCAGGCGTGCGATCAAGCCGATCACGCCGCCGATGATAATCGCCCACAGAATGCTGCCGATGATGGCCATCAGTCCCCCAGATCACGATGTTTCCAGGAGGGAGATACCCATCATGCGAGAGGATCATCCTGTGGAGGGTGGCGGCCCGCTTCCCGCGCCTGGGTCCAGGCCGCCACCCCCGGGAATCCGCTTGCGGCAGCGCCATCCCGCAGTTATGACGCCTGCGGAGCCATACCGGTTTGCTTTGGCGGCTGCCAGACCACAGCCGTCGCCACGGCCGCCACGCCTTCCCCACGGCCCGTGAAGCCGAGACCGTCGGTCGTGGTGGCCGAGACGCTCACCGGGGCTCCTGCGGCCGCTGAGAGCGCCTTCTCGGCCTCTTCGCGGCGCGGCGCCACCTTCGGCCGGTTGCCGATCACCTGAACGGCCACGTTGCCGATTTCGAAGCCCGCGGCACGCACCCGCCGGGCCGTCTCCTCGAGCAGGGCCGGGCCGCTCGCGCCGGCCCAGCGCGGGTCGGCCGTGCCGAACAGGCCGCCGATGTCGCCGAGACCGGCGGCGGACAGCAGCGCGTCACAGCAGGCGTGCGCGACCGCGTCGCCGTCGGAGTGGCCGGCCAGGCCGACCTCGCCCGGCCAGTGCAGGCCGGCCAGGTGAAGCGGGCGGCCGGATGCGAAAGGGTGGACGTCGGTTCCGACGCCCACCCTTGGCAAAGTCGTGCTCAGGAGTTCAGCACTTCGTCGAGAAGCGCTTCCGCCTTGTCTTCATTGGTCTTCTCGGCCAGAGCGAGCTCACTGACCAGTATCTGACGCGCCTTGGCCAGCATGCGCTTCTCGCCCGCGGAAAGACCGCGCTCCCTGTCGCGCCGCCAGAGGTCGCGAACGACCTCGGCCACCTTGTTGACGTCGCCGGACGCCAGTTTCTCGAGGTTGGCCTTATAGCGGCGGGACCAGTTGGTGGGCTCTTCGGTGTGTGGCATTCTGAGCACGTCGAAGACGCGCTCCAAGCCCTCCTGGCCGACGACGTCGCGCACACCGACAAGCTCAGCGTTGTCAGCAGGCACCTGGACGGTCAGGTCGCCCTTGTCGACCTTCAGAACCAGATAGGTTCTTTCCTCGCCCTTGATGGTGCGGGTCGTGATGGCCTCGATCCTCGCAGCCCCGTGGTGGGGGTAGACGACAGTGTCGCCGACCTGGAAAGTCATGTGACAAGTACCCCTTCCGCTGTACTCCAGAGTACCACGCGCCTAGAGCCTCCCGGAACAGTGAAATGACCATAACTGCAGGTCAAAGCCTCATTTTAGGGCTTGACAACTGCTCAACTCTATGTAAGGGATAGTCCCGATCTATGGGATGACCTGCGGTGGGACGGGATTGCGGGGCGGCGCGCAGACCTTTCATGGTCACGGATAAGGTGTCTGCGACACACTGACGCATCAAGGAGAACCCGGACCGTGACCAGCACCCGCCTCCGCAAGGTGATCGCCGTTGCCGCGCTCCTGGCGGCCACTCAGGCCGTGGCCGCGTGCGCTTCCGGGTTCGACGCCAACACCAACAAGCCGTACGTGCCGTCCGAGCCCAACGTCCTGATCACGGACGGGACCTACGGCCACAACGGCATCTACATCCCGCAGGTGTTCATCCTCGGGCCCGACCCGGGCGGCACGATCCCGGCCGGCGGGCGCGCCTCCCTTTATCTGAGCGTGGTCAACAACAACGCCCAGGCCGACCAGCTGATCGCCGTGGCGCCGGCCGGGCAGCAGGTCACCTCGGTCGAGGGCGCCGAGCCCATCGCGGTCCCGCCGGGCACGCTGGTCAACATGGGCAAGCCCAGCCCCAAGCTGACCGTCACCGGGCTCAAGCAGCCCCTGCGCGGCGGCGAGAGCATCCCGCTGACGTTCAAGTTCCAGAACGCGGGCGACATCTCGATCACGGTCCCGGTGATCACCAGGAACCGTGAGTACGCGACGCTGCCGCCGGCCTCCGAGCCGGCCCCGACGCCGACCGCGACGGCCACCCTGACCCCGTCCGCGAGCCCGTCCGCCGAAGCGCCGTCGCCGACGCCGACGCCGACGAGCTGAGACTCGGCCCGGCTGAGGGGTTACTCCTCGACCGGGTCGAACTTGTAGCCGAGCCCGCGCACGGTGAGGATGCAGCGCGGGTTCGACGGGTCGGATTCGACCTTGGCCCGCAGCCGCTTCACGTGCACGTCGAGGGTCTTGGTGTCGCCCACGTAGTCGGCGCCCCAGACCCGGTCGATCAGCTGGCCCCGGGTGAGCACCCGCCCGGCGTTGCGCAGCAGCACCTCGAGCAGCTCGAACTCCTTCAGCGGAAGCTGCACGTGATCGCCGCGTACCGCGACGATGTGCCGGTCGACGTCCATCCGGACAGGTCCCGCGGCCAGCACGGCCGACTCCAGCTCCTCGATGTCGCCCTGCCGCCGCAGCACGGCCCGGATGCGCGCCACCAGCTCACGCGAGGAGAACGGCTTGGTCACGTAGTCATCGGCGCCCAGCTCCAGGCCGACCACCTTGTCGATCTCGCTGTCCTTGGCGGTCAGCATGATCACCGGAACCTTGGAGCGCTGGCGGAGGGAGCGGCACACCTCGGTGCCCGGCAGGCCGGGCAGCATCAGGTCGAGCAGCACCAGGTCGGCGCCGTTGCGGTCGAAGGTCTCCAGCGCCTCGGGCCCGGTGGCCGCGACCGCGACCTCGAACCCTTCCTTCCGCAACATGTATGACAACGCGTCCGAGAACGACTCTTCATCTTCGACGACAAGGACACGAGTCATGTGGATGCCTCCAGGGGAGTTGTGGTGCGGGGTACTGCGATGGCCTTGCCGCCGAACGCCGGCAGGCGAAGGGTGAACGTGGAGCCGGACCCTTCCTTGCTCCACACGGTCACCTCGCCGCCGTGCGCCACGGCCACGTGTTTGACGATGGCCAGGCCGAGGCCGGTGCCGCCGGTGGCGCGCGACCGTGCCGTGTCGACCCGGAAGAACCGCTCGAAGATGCGCTCGAGCGCGCCGTCGGGGATGCCGATGCCCTGGTCGCTCACGCTGACCTCGACCGAGTCGCCGGCGGGCCGGGCGCTCACCACGACGCGGGTGTGCTCGGGGCTGTACGCGACGGCGTTGTCGATCAGATTGCGCAGCGCGGTGACCAGCAGCTCCTCGTCGCCCCAGATGTTCAGGCCCTCGGTGCCGCCGGCGACGAGCGTGATGTCCTTCGACGCGGCCTTGGTGTTGCAGCGGTCGATGGCCTCGTGGACCGCCTCGTCCACCGGGACCGGCCCTGGGGCGGGGACCTCGTCGGCGCCCTGGATCCTCGACAGCGTGATCAGATCCTGGACCAGGTAGTTGAGGCGGGCCGCCTCGTGCTGCATGCGGCCGGCGAAGCGGGTGACGGCCTCGGGGTCGTCGGCGGCGTCCTGGATTGTCTCGGCGAGCAGGCTGAGCGCGCCCACGGGGGTCTTCAGCTCGTGGCTCACGTTGGCGACGAAGTCGCGGCGCACGGCCTCGACGCGGCGGCGCTCGGTCTGGTCCTCGGCGAGCACGAGCACCTGTCCGTGGGAGCCGAGCGGCGCCACCCGCACGGCGAACGTGGTCGTCTCCTGGCCGAACTTGCGGCCGGCCACCTCGATCTCGCTCTCCCTGATCTCGCCGTCCCGCCGCACCTTGCGCGCCAGCGCCAGCAGTTCGGCCGCCATCAGGGCGTCGCCGCGTACGAGACCGAAGGCGCGCGCGGCCGAGCTGGCGCGCAGCACCCGATCCTCGCGGTCGAGGACGACGGCGGAAGAGGGGAGAACGGCGAGCACGGATGCCACTCCTGGCGGAAGGGCGTCGTCGACGGGCTCCGGCTCCTCGGCCTGCTCGGTCTGGCGTCGGATCGCCAGCATCACGATCAGGCCGATGACGAATCCGCCCAAGGCCGCCAGACTGGTCAGCAGCTCCAAGCGTGCCTCCCGGCGTACGAACCTGCGCTCACCATTTGATGCTAGGTGTGATTGACGACTTATCGGACGGGTACATAGGGCATGACCACGGGCTTTCCCAAAGAGTTCATTTAGCGGTAGAGGTTCGTTCACGAAAACGCGCGTAGCGTGACGGGCATGCGCGACGCGTACCACGACGAACTCGAAGCCCTGACCGACCGCCTGGTCGAAATGACCCGCCTCGTGCGATCGGCCATCTCCCGCGGCACCACCGCGCTGCTCGATGCCGATCTGCAGCTGGCCGAAAGCGTGATCTCCGCCGATGAGGAGGTCGACCGCAATCACCGCGAGCTGGAGCGCGACATCTATGAGCTGATGGCCACCCAGCAGCCGGTCGCCGTCGACCTGCGCGTCGTGATCACGGCCCTGCGTATGGCCTCCGACCTGGAGCGGATGGGCGACCTGGCGGAGCACATCGCCAAGATCGCGCGGATGCGCCACCCCGACTCGGCCATTCCCGCGTCGGTCCGCGACACCTTCGTCGAGATGGGCGCCATCGCCGAGCGGATCGTCACCAAGGCGGGGGTCTGCATCTCCGAGCGCGACACCGAGGCCGCCAAGGAGCTCGAGGCCGACGACGACGCGATGGACCGGCTGCACCGGCGGCTGTTCCGCGTCCTGCTCAGCAAGGATTGGGACCACGGCATCGAGCCGGCCATCGACATCACGCTCGCCGGGCGTTACTACGAGCGCTACGCCGACCACGCGGTGCGCGTCGCCCGCGACGTCGTCTACCTCGTGACCGGCACCCGCGAAAACGGCAACTGACCGACAGGCCTTAATGACGGGGAAAGCCCCGGCCCTCGGGGGGCCGGGGCTTTCGCCATCTGATGATCGGTTATTTGCCCTGGTTGGCGACCGCGACGATGGCCGCCTCCGCGGCCTCCGGGTCGAGGTAGCCGGAGCTGACGGGCGTGAAGTCGTCGTCCAGCTCGTAGCGGAGCGGGATGCCGGTCGGGATGTTGAGCGCGGCGATGTCGGCGTCGCTGATCCCGTCGAGGTGCTTGACCAGCGCGCGCAGCGAGTTGCCGTGCGCGACCACGAGGACCGTGCGCCCGGCGGCGAGGTCGGGCACGATCGCGTCATACCAATAGGGCAGCATGCGCTCCACGACATCCTTCAGGCACTCGGTGCGCGGGCTGGGGATGGTGGCGTAACGCGGGTCGCCGGCCTGGGAGAACTCGGCGTCGTCGGCGAGCGGGGGCGGCGGGGTGTCATACGAGCGGCGCCACAGCATGAACTGCTCGTCGCCGAACTCGGCCCGGGTCTGCGCCTTGTCCTTGCCCTGCAGGGCGCCATAGTGGCGCTCGTTGAGCCGCCATGAGCGCTGGACCGGCAGCCACAGCAGGTCGGCGGTCTCGAGGGCCAGATTGGCGGTCCTGATCGCGCGGGTCAGCACCGACGTGTGCACCACGTCGGGCCGGAGCCCGGCCTCCACGAGCAGCTGCCCGCCACGCCGTGCCTCCTCCTCCCCCGTGTGCGAGAGGTTGACGTCCACCCAGCCGGTGAACAGGCCTTTGACGTTCCACTCGCTCTCGCCGTGCCGCAGCAGCACCAAAGTCGACATAGCGGCAATCCTATCGGCGCTCTAGGTGCCGCGACCGACAAGGTTTGCCCTGAAGGAGCGGTGTCCAGAGTGGTGCATCGCAAGGCGGAGGAGGGAGCCAGCCTGGTGGGCTGGTGACCGACGACAACGCGGCGAGGTGCCGGTCTGGGCGACGCGACGGGGCAAAGATTGGCGGGAGGGGCACTAGTGTCTGTCAGGGTCGGCGAAGCGGGCGAAGGCCTGGAGGTTGGCCAGCGATTCGCCGCGTTTGACGCGCCACGCCCACTCCTTACGGATGGAGGTGGCGAAGCCCAATTCCAGCGCCCGGTCGAAGGACTCGTCGGCGTAGGTGAGCACGCAGCCGAGCAGCCGGTCGATCTCGGCGTCGTCGACGGCGGACAGGGGGATCCGGCCGACCAGATAGACGTCGCCGATCTCGTCGAGCGCGAAGTGCACGCCGTACATGGAGCCGTTCTTGGCCAGCAGCCACCGGTAGAAGTCGGCGTGGTTCTCGTCGGGTTTGCGGCAGAAGAACGCCTCGATGTTGAGCGCCTGGTCGCCGACGACGAGCCAGGTCATGGTGGCGAGCTTGTGCTGACCGGGCAGCGTCACCAGGAACGCGCCCGGTCGCGGCTGCTCGTACGCGAGGTCCGCCGCCTTCAGCGCGGCCTCGATCACCTCGGACGTCACGAGGGCAACCCTACGGGGACCCGGTGCAGCTGGGCCATGGCGCCCGCGTAGACGTCGACGAGGCGGGCGGCGGTCGCCGACCAGCCGAAGGCGGCCGCGTGCCGTACGGCGTTGGCCGACAGGAAGTCCCGCCAGGCCGGCCGCACCACCAGCTTGGACAGGACCCGCGACCAGTCGTGCGGATCGTGGCCCTCGACGAGCATCCCGGAGATCCCGTCCCGTACGGCGGTGCGCAGGCCGCCCACAGAGGCGGCCACGACCGGTGTGCCGCACGCCTGCGACTCCAGGGCCACGAGGCCGAACGACTCGTTGTACGAGGGGACCACCGTCAGGTCGGCGGCCCGATACCAGTCGGCCAGCTCATGCTGGGGCGCGGGCGGCGCGAGCCGTACGACATCGGAGATGCCGAGTTCGGCGGCGAGATCGGTGATCAGGGAGGGGCGGGCCAGGCCGTTTCCGCTGGGTCCGCCCACGCAGGCCACGACGAGCCGGTCGCGCAGCCCGGGGTCGTCGACCAGCATCCGCGCGGCCGCCTTGAGCAGCACGTCGGGCGCCTTCAGGGGCTGGATCCTGCCGACGAACAGCAGCACGACGGCGTCCTGCGGCAGGCCGAGCCGGTGCCGGGCCGCGCCCGGGGAGGCCGGCTGGAAGACCGACAGGTTCACGCCCGGGTTGACCACGCGGACCAGTTCGGCCGGGGCGTTGTAGAGGGTGATCAGCTCTTCGGCCTCGGCCGTGGTGTTGGCGACCAGGCGGTCGGCCACCTCGACGACCTGTTCCTCGCCGAGCACGCGGGCCGTGGGCTCGGGGCGGTCGCCCTCGGCCAGCAGCAGGTTCTTGACCTTGGCCATGGTGTGCATGGTGTGCACGAGCGGCACGCCCCAGCGCTCCTTGGCCAGCCACCCGACCTGGCCGGACAGCCAGTAGTGCGAGTGGATCACGTCATAGCGGCCCGGGTCGTAGATGGCCTCGGCACGCAGCACCCCCGACAGGAACGCGCATAGCTGGCCTGGGAGATCGGCCCGGTCCAGCTCCTCGTACGGCCCGGCCGTGACGTGCCGCACGCTCACCCCCGGCGCCAGCTCCACGATCGGGGGCAGGTCCCTGGCCGTCTGCCGAGTGAAGATCTCGACCTCGGTGCCCAGGGCCGCCAGCCGTTTGGCGACCTCGACGATGTAGACGTTCATGCCACCCGCGTCGCCCGTCCCGGGCTGATCCAGCGGGGACGTGTGCATGCTGATCGTCGCGACCCGGTTGACCCGACTACCCGGAAGCCGGCTAAGCGTCACCAGGACCACCTCCGGAGAGGTTATAACCGACAAAACCCCGACAAGATTCCCCCTGGATACAGCTGAAAGAATGCGGATATGACGAAGACGGCGGTGGTGACCGGAGCGAGCAGCGGCATCGGGGCGGCGACGGCGCGGCGGCTGGCCGCGGAGGGGTATGACGTGGTGGCCGCGGCCAGGCGATTCGACCGGCTGGAGAAGCTGGCCGCCGAGGTTCCCGGGATCCGGCCCGTCGCGCTCGACGTCACCTCGCAGGAGTCCGTCGACGCCCTGGCAGGCACGCTCGACCACTGCGACGTGCTGGTCAACGTCGCCGGCGGCGCCTTCGGGCTCGAGCCGGTGATCGCGGCGAAGGTCGACGACTGGCAGTGGATGTACGAGGTCAACGTGGTCGGGTCGCTCCGCATGACCCGCGCCCTCGCGCCGCTGCTGATCGGGTCGGGCGACGGCGTGCTGGTCATGCTCACGTCCACGGCCGGCTTCGTCTCGTACGAGGGCGGCGGCGGCTACTGCGCGGCCAAGCACGCGCAGACGGCGATGACCGAGACGCTCCGGCTCGAGCTCTACGACCAGCCGGTGCGGGTGATCGAGGTGGCGCCCGGCATGGTGCGGACGGAGGAGTTCGCGCTCAACCGGTTCGAGGGCGACGCCGAGCGCGCCGCGAAGATCTACGAGGGCGTCGCGGAGCCGCTGACCGCCGACGACGTCGCCGACGTGATCGCGTTCGCGGTGACCAGGCCGCCGCACGTCAACATCGACCGGATCGTCGTCCGGCCGCGCGCCCAGGCCGCGCAGCACAAGGTCCACCGCGTTCTGTCCTGAGGATCGTGCGTCGTGAGGCATGTCGGGGAGATCACCCGTGGCACGACCGCGCACAACCGGCTGCGGCGGTCGGACCGCTGGATCGTCGCCCGCCACGGCCCGCTGTTGCGCCGGCCGCGGCCGCTGGTCGTCGATCTTGGGTACGGCGCCACGCCGGTCACGACATTTGAACTTTTCAACCGGTTGAGGCGCGTGAACCCGGACGTCGAGGTGGTCGGGATCGAGATCGACCCGGCCCGGGTGGCGGCGGCCAAGCCGTACGAGACGAAGGGGTTGAGCTTCGTCAGAGGCGGCTTCGAGCTGCCGACGGCGCGCCCGCCGGTGCTGGTGCGGGCCTTCAACGTGCTCAGGCAGTACGGCGAGGCGGACGCGTGGACCCATTGGGATCTGCTGCGATCCCGGATCGACCGGGCCGGGGTGATCGTGGAGGGCACCTGCTCGGAGATCGGGCACCGGGCCGTCTGGGTCGCGCTCGACGCGGCCGGGCCGCGCACGCTCACCTTCGCGGCCCGGTTCAGGGGTTTCACCCGCCCTTCCGACCTGGCGGAACGGCTGCCGAAGACGCTCATCCACCGCAACGTGCCGGGCGAGCCGATCCACGCGTTCCTGACCGAATGGGATCGGGCGTGGGACGTCTCGGCGCCGTTCGGCGCGTACGGCGTGCGGCAGCGCTGGATCGCCGCCGCCCGCCTGCTGGCCAAGACCTGGCCGGTGCTGGACGGGCCCGCGCGCTGGCGGCTCGGCGAGCTCACCATCCCATGGCCCGGCCGACAGCGGTTACCCTGATGGCGTGGCGGGACGTAGGGGGCCCTCTACGAGGCGTAGTACTACGAGGAATAGACTGTGAGCGTGAAGGGTCTCGGCGAGCTTGAGCGCAGCATCATGGACGTCCTGTGGGCGGAGCACGCCCCGCTGACCGCCCGCGAGGTGGGCCGCCTGATCGCGGCGCGCGACCTCGCGCCGACCACGGTCATGACCGTGCTCGACCGGCTGACCCGCAAAGGGTTCCTCACACGCACCCGGGATGGCCGCGCCTGGCGCTACCAGCCCGCTGAGAGCCGCGACGCCTACGTCGCCGAGCTCATGCTCGAGGCCCTCGACATGACCGGCGACCGGAGCGCGGCGCTCACCCGCTTCGCGCAGACCGTGTCCGGCGACGAGGCCGAAATCCTGCGCAAAGCTCTGGAAGAGCTGGAGGAGGAGCGGTGACCACAGCTGCGGTCTTAGCGGTGCTCGCGATGGCGTGCGCGCTCGCCTCCTGGCGGCTCACGTCGGCCCGCTGGACCGCGCGCGCACCGCGCACCGCCATCTTCCTGTGGCAGTCCCTGGGAGTGACCTGGGGGCTGGCGAGCACGGGCGCCCTTTTGTCGTACGCGCTGGCGCCACGGGGCGTGCTGCCCGGGCTGACGGCGCTCGGCACGGGGATGCCGAAACGGCTCGACCAGGTGCTCGCGCTGGCGGGCGGCCTGACGCTGCTCGGCGTCCTGATCGCCGTGCTGCTCGCGGCCGTCGCGCAGACGCTGAGCGCGCGGCGCCGGCATCGCGTTCTGCTGCGCCTGATCGCCCGCGACGAGCCGGGGGTGCCCGGCGTGCGCGTGGTCGACCATCCGGGCGCGGCGGCCTACTGCTTGCCCGGGTTGAAGTCGCAGGTCGTGGTCAGCGCCGGCACGCTCAGGCTGCTGTCACCCGACGAGCTGCGCGCCGTGCTCGCGCATGAGGCGGCGCACGCGCGCGAGCGGCACGACCTGGTGCTGCTCCCGTTCGCCGCGCTCCGCCAGGCCGTGCCGGTGGCGCGGATCGCGCACGACGCGGTGGCCCTGCTGATCGAGATGGCCGCCGACGACCGCGCGCGGCGCTACTGCTCGGCGAAGCGGCTGGCCACGGCGCTGCTGCGCTTCGGCAGCGCGGGCTCGATCCCCGCGCCGAACGGGGCGCTCGGCGCCTACTCGGATCATGTGATGGCGCGGGTCGAGCGGCTGATGCGGCCCGCCACGCTGCCGAGACACGCCCGGCTGACCATCGTCGCCGGCTCGGCGCTGCTCGCCATGTCGGCTCCCCTGCTGTGGGTGATTTAGCTCATATTTTAGCCTTCCGCTAGCGTCGCGTTTGCAATTGCAAGCATCGTGACGCAGACTGTGGGTATGGAAATACCGAAGGTCGGCTCGATCGGCGAGTACATCCGGGAGCAGCGCCGCCAGGCGAAGATCTCGCTCCGGCAACTCGCCTCTCAGGCAGGGGTCTCCAACCCTTATCTGAGCCAGATCGAGCGTGGCCTGCGCAAACCGAGCGCGGAGATCCTCAATCAGATCGCCAAGGGTCTGCACATCTCCGCTCAGGCGCTCTATGTGCAGGCCGGTCTCATCGACGATCGCGAGCCCGCCAGTGACGTGGTGGCCGCGATCAGAGCCGACATCACGATCACCGAGCGCCAGCGCCAGGTGTTGATCGATATCTACGAGTCTTTTCGGAAAGACAACGATAAGGAAGCCAATGATGCCTCTCTCGACCGAGGTCAAGAAGATCACTGACACCAAGCCCTTCTATGCTCTGACCGGCGTCGGCGACTTCGCCGTCGAGAAGCTCCGCGAGCTGCAGTCGCGCCGCGACGAGCTGCCGGCCCGGGCCAAGGAGGTCCAGGCCAAGGCCCAGGAGTATGCGAAGGATTTCCCGGCCAAGGCGCAGGCCTACGCCAACGAGTTCCCGGCCAAGGCCCGCGAGATCCCCTCGAAGGCCCGTGAGTATGCCGACTCCGTCACCACCATGCTGACCGAGCTCTACGACGAGATGGCCGTCCGCGGCCGCAAGGTCGCCAAGAACGGCAAGCCGACCGGCAGGTCCACGCGCCCGCTGACCAACCCGGCCACCGCCAAGGCCGCGGCCGTCAAGCCCGCCTCCGCGAAGCCGGCGTCCGCCAAGAGCACCTCCGCGAAGCCGGCCTCCGCCAAGAGCGTCCCGGCCAAGCCCGTCTCCGCCAAGACCGTCTCCGCGAAGACCGAGCCCGCGAAGACCGTCTCCGCGAAGAGCGCGCCCGCTCGCAAGCCGACCGCCAAGAAGCCGGTCACCAGCACGAGCACGCCCAGCCACACCACCGCCGGCCACACCACCAGCGGCCACAGCCCGGCCGCCGGCAGCAACGGCGCCGGCAGCGCCATGCACAAGGCCTGACGATCCGCCAGGCCACGCACACGGCCTGACGAATCGCCGGCTCGCCACTCTCGGCGTCTGGCGCCGCTGGGCACCAAGCCCATCCTCAAGAGGACCCCGCCGTCTCCCGGCGCGGGTCCTCTTGCGCATCAAGCACCCATCGGGAACACGGGCGCATTTCAGATGCCACTCGGCGGCGCAGTGGCGTTCAGCTCCGGACACGGCGCGGTGCGACTCGGTGCGGGAGCGCGGCGGATTGGGGCTGAGCAGGCGGTCAGGGGGCCTACAGGGGGCCGCAAGTGCGTGGCAAGGGTGCTCAAGTGCGCCGAAAGGACCCCGGCGCACGATCGGGACATGAAACACCTCGTCCTCCTCGGAACAGCCGTACTCGCGGGCGCCGCCCTCACCGTCACCGCCTCCCCCGCGATGGCCGCCACGCCTCTTGCAGGTGCCGCGAGCTGCGCGGACATCGACTTCGTCTACCAGCCGCAGTCCGCCTTCCCCGACACGGCCAGGGGACGCTACGACTACATGCGCCAGTCGAGCATCATCGAGCAGTCGGTCCTGTGCCTGGTCAACGCCGAACGCACGAGCCGCGGGCTGCAACCCGTCAAGCGCTACCTCGCCCTACGCGGCACGACCGTCGCGCTCAGCAGCGCCACCTACAAGGAAGTCGCCGCCGCGGTCCGGATCCGCTGGTGGGGCACCGTGAAGCAGGTCGGCAAGTGCACTCCCCTGGCGTACGACCCGACCCGTTGCGACCCCCACATCAACCCTGAGACGGGAACCGATCCCGGGGCACGGGCCAAGGCCGCCGGCTACTGCAAGAACGGCACCTCCTGGGCCGTCGGCGAGAACGCCTACCTCGGATGGGGCGCCGCGTCGGTCACGCCCAGAGCCGCCGTCACGTGGTGGATGGGCAGCGCGCCGCACCGCGCCACCATCCTCACCGCCGGGTACACCGAGCTGTACACCAAGACCGCCTACGGCAGCGCCGACCCGTCGGTCTCCACCACCCCGGCCATGACCTACCTCCAGACCTTCGGCCGCTGCAGCTGACACCGGCCGCTCCTCAGCATCGGCCCGCCCCGCGAGGGCGTTGGGCGTGCGCACGGCCTGTACGAGTGGCGTGGACGCATTAGTCTGGACGAGACCCGCCATGACGATGAGGAGCGGCAATGCTCGACCTTATGTCCGGCACCTACAACATCCTGACCGTGATCTTCCTGCTCCTCGGGCTCGCCGCGTTCGTTATGACGGTGATCGCCCTGTTTCATGCGATCAGGACGCCGCCCCGTAGCTTCGCCGTGGCGGGGAAGCAGACGAAGCAGCTGTGGCTGATCATCCTCGGCTTCGCCGCGCTCTTCACGTTCGCCGCGGCCGTGGGATACATCGCCATCCTCGGCAGCGGCGGCATCTTCGTGATCGCGGCGGTCATCGCGTCCGGCATCTATCTGGCCGACGTGAAGCCGGCCGTCAACGAATATCGCGGCGGCGGGGGCAACAACGGCCCCTACGGCCCCTGGTAGAGATCTCCGCTGAATGCCCCTAGTAGGGGGCCCACCACGGGCTCGTGCTGTGCGGCGCGAAAACCGGGACGCTCGCGGCGTTTCCGGCCGGTTCGGGAGCCAGGCCGCGCAGGCGGAGGGCGCCGACCAGCCAGCGGGCCAGTTGCAGGTGGCCGAAGGCCGTAGGGTGCGTGCCGTCAGGCAGTAGCAGCTTCGGGCCGCCGTTCGCCGAACCGCGCGAGGTGGAGCCGCCCAAGGAGGCACGGGCGGGGCCGGCGCCGGCGGGGGTCCATTGCTGGGATAGAGGGTCGATGAAAGGGGCGCCGGCCAGCCAGGCGGCCCGGGCGAGAGCGTCTCTGACCCGATAGGCCGACTTCGGTGGCCTGGTCATCCAGATGGGGCCGACGATCACCACTTTGACGCTCGGCCAGAGCTTTCTGACCTTCTCCACCAACGCGAGCGCGGCGGCACGCACCTCGGCCTTGGTGGCTTCGCGGTCGTTGTGGCCGCCGGACAGCAGGACCATGTCGGGCGCGGGCCGCCAGGACAGCTCCCGCGTGAACGACTGGGCGAAGGTCCGCCCGATGCGGCCGGGCGCCGTGAAGCCGCTCCCCCGGCCGCCGGCCATGATGACCTGCCAGTCGAGCGTGCGGGCCGCTTCCGCGGCGTAGCTCTCCCACTCGGGCACCGGGCCAGACCCCACCGTGAAGCTGTCGCCGACGACCATGACCACGGGCGGGCGCGCAGCCGGGCCGGCCGGCGGCGCCGCTTCACCGGCGGCGCTGACGCACCCCGAGACCAGGCCGGCCACGAGCGCGGGCACAAGAAGGATCGGCCGCTGCATGATCCGCAGCTTAGCGGCTCACCGTCACATCCAGTCACGCTTCCGGAACGCACGGTAAAGCAGAATCGAGACTCCCACGGTCAGCAACGTGGACGCCCAGAAGCCCCACGACTGCCCGTATCCCGGATAGGGCACGTTCTGCCCGTAGAAGCCGGTGATCATGGTCGGCACCGCGATGATCGCGGCCCAGCTCGTCACCCGCTTCATGATCAGGTTGAGCTTGTTGCTCTGCATGGATAGATGCGCCTCGCGGATGTTGCCCAGTAAATCGCGCAGCGACTCGGTCCATTCCGTGGCCCGCAGCACGTGGTCGTACACGTCCTGGTAGTAGGGCAGCATGGGGCCCTCGCGGACGATGGCGTCGCCGCGGAAGAAGGAGTCGACGACCTCCCGCATCGGCAGGACGACACGGCGGAAGGTCACCAGGCTCTTGCGCATCTCGAAGGTCCGCCGCTGCTCGTCGCGGGTCGGCATGGTCTCCGAGAAGAGCGTGTCCTCCAGGGCCTCGACCTGCTCGTCCATCTCCTGTACGACATCCAGGTGGCCGTCGACCACGTAGTCGAGCAGGCCGTACACCAGGAAGAGCACGCCGTGCTCGGCGAGGCCGGGCGTGGCGTCCCAGCGCTTCACCACCTCGTCGATCCGGAAGCGCTCGTCCTTGCGTACGGTGACCAGGGCGTTCTTGGTGATGAACGCGGAGGCCTCGATGGTCTCGAGCCGTCCGGACTTCTCGTCGTAGGTGACCGCGTAGGCGTTGAGGAACAGGAAGCCCTCATAGCGGTCCAGCTTGGGGCGCAGGTTGTGCTGCAGGACATCTTCGACGGCCAGTTCGTGGAGGCTGAGCTCCTCGGTGATCGCCTGCAGATCCTCGCGCTCCGGGGCGCACAGATCGAACCAGACCACGGAGTCGGGCTCGGCAATATGGTCGGAGACTTCCTCGATGGGAAATCCTTCCGCTTCCAGCTTCCCGTGCCGATATAGACGGGTCCGTGTCATGACCACCAGCATTTCACGCGTATAAGGTCTTCGCTCATGATGGATCTCGCGCGGCGGCTGGGCACGGGGGCCGTGCTCGCCTTACTCGCCGCCGTACCCCTCAACACGGTCCATATGTACGCTCACGCGGACGGAAATGCGACCGACGCCGTCACCCTGGAGCTGCGTGCCAACGGCGTGCTGCACGTCAAGGACGTGATCACGGGCGGCCCTGTGACGCGGACACTGGTGACCAGGACCCGCTACGACGACGCCGCCGACCGGATATTCCAGATCTCGAACGTCACGGGCGGCACGTTCGACGGCACGACCCTCACCGGCGACGGAACGGTCGAATACGACGTCACGGGCGCCGTCACCCCCATCGACCAGGGAGAGGAGCTGCGCTGGTTCCTGCCGGGCCCGGCCGCCAAGGTCACCGTCACGGTCGGCGGGCCGGCGCAGGTGCAGAACCTGTCCTGCTTCGCCGGCGACCTTGCCGCGGCCGTCGGCTGCACGACCGCGACCATGGACGAGACCGGCGCCACGGCCCAGTTCGAGCAGGAGAACCTCGGCGCCGGCCAGGCGCTGACGGTCGTGGTCGGCTACCCGGCCGGGGCCACGAACGCCCGGCCCGTGCTGGAGCACCGCTTCGAACTGGCCGCCGCCTTCACAGTCGACATGGTCACCGGCGGGGCGCTGGCGCTGCTGCTGGTCCTGCTGCTGGGTGGATTCGGGCTGGTCTACTGGACGCGCGGGCGCGACGCCCGGGTGGTGACCGCCGGAGGCGTCCCGACGGCGTCCGGGAATGGATATGTGTCGCCTCCCGACGGTGTCCGGCCGGGTCAGATCGGCACTTTGATCGACGAGCAGGCCGATGTGATCGACGTGACGGCCACCATCGTCGACCTCGCGGTCCGGGGCTATCTGCGGATCGACGAGCAGCCCCGGCAGGCGTACGAGGCTCCTGACTGGGTGCTGGTGAAGCTGCCGAACGCGCCGGCCGGCGGGCTGCTGCCGTACGAGAAGGCGCTGCTCGACGCGATCTTCGACGGGCGCGAATCGGTGCGGCTGTCGCAGCTGCGCGGCGGGTTCACCACGGCCCTCGGCCGGGTGCGCGACGCGCTCTACCGTGACGTCGTCAGCCAGGGATGGTTCGCGCGCCGCCCGGACGCGGTCAGGTCGCGCTGGACCACGCTCGGGCTGCTGGTGACCGCGCTCGGCGTGGTCGCGACGGTCGTGCTCGCCTGGCTCACGACCTACGGCCTGCTCGGCCTGGCCGTGATCATCGCGGGCGCGGCGCTGACCGTGGGCGGCCAGTACATGCCGGCCAAGACGGCGTCGGGGGCGAGCGCGCTCGCGCACACGCTCGGCTTCCGCGAGCACCTGTCGGCCGGGGACATCGGCCAGGTGCCGGACGGGCAGCGGGTCGAGATGTTCTCCCGCTATCTGCCGTACGCGGTGGTCTTCGACAGCGTCGACCGATGGGCCCGAGTCGTGGCCGCGATCCGGTCGGACGGGGACAACCTGTACTGGTATCACGGCCCGGCCGAGTGGGATCTGTCCAGGTTCGCCGACTCGATGCGCACGTTCACGCTCACCACGTCCGGCGCCCTGTCGGCGGCGCGCGTCTTCAGGTCGTTGTAGGGACCTCGATCGCGCCGACGATCCGCTCGCCGCCGTAGAGCGGCACGGAGCTGAGCGCGATCAGCTCGGGCGCGTCCAGGCCGAGGGCGCGCAGGGCGGCGATCGTGGCCGGAAGCCGGGCACGGTCGCCGCCGTCGAGGACTTTCACGGCGGCGGCGCGGCCGTCGCCGTACGCGACCACGTCGAACGCCTCCGCCCCGAGCTTGTTGAGCAGGCCGGGGATGGCCCGCATGAGGGTCGCGGGCGCCTGACCCGTGCCCGAGGTCCACTCCGGATAGGCGCGCATGGCGTCGGCGACCTGCCGCTCCGGGCTGCCCGGGGCGCCCAGCATGAGCTTGTGGAAGGCCCTCACCATGCCCACGAGCGAGACGAAGAACAGCGGGGCGCCGCAGCCGTCGACGCCGGTGGCCGCGACCCGCTCGCCGGTGAACTCCTCGACCGTGGCGCGGAGGGCCTTCTGCAGGGGGTGCATCGGCTCGAGGTACGTCTCGACGGGCCAGCCGTTCTGCACGCAGGTGGCCACCATGGCGGCGTGCTTGCCCGAGCAGTTCATGAAAAGGCGGGACTTGGTGGTTCGGGCGGCGCGGTCGAACGGATAGTCCTCGGGGCAGCGCAGCGCCGACTCGTCCAACCCGGCCGAGCCAAGGATCTTCCGTACGCCTTCCACGTGGAAGTCCTCCCCCGCATGGCTGGCGCAGGCGAGGGCCAGCAGCTCATCCGCCAGGCCGAGCCCGGCACGGAGCATGCCGAGCGCCTGGAGGGGCTTCACGGAGGAGCGCGGCGAGGCCGGAGCGGCCACGTCGCCGTGGACCATGACGGGGATTCCCTGCGGGTCCACCGCGTACACCCGGGCGCGATGCACCGACTCGACGAAGCCGGACCGCCTCACCTCCACCACCAGATCGGACATGGTCGCGAGTCTACGGATCGGCGGCGGCATGGCAGAATGCGGGGCCATGCGTGCGGTGGTCCAGCGGGTCAGCTCGGCGTCGGTGGTGGTGGACGGGTCGGTCGTCGGCGCGATCGCCGAGCCGGGCCTGTTCGTGCTGGTCGGCGTCACTCACGGCGACGGCACCGGCGAGGCAGCCAAGCTCGCCGCCAAGCTGTGGGGCCTTCGCGTCCTGCACGGCGAGAAATCCTGCTCGGACATCGGCGCGCCGCTGCTCGTGGTCAGCCAGTTCACTCTCTATGGCGACACGCGCAAGGGCCGCCGCCCGACCTGGCAGGCGGCCGCCCCAGGGCCCATCGCCGAGCCGCTGGTCGAGGCCGTTTACGCCGAACTGCGCGCGCTCGGCGCGCACGTGGAGACCGGCGTCTTCGGTGCCGACATGAAGATCACCCTCACCAACGACGGCCCGATCACTCTCGTGATCGACATCTGAGGTCAGACGAGTCGCCGACCGGCCGGTACGTCGAACTTGCGGCCGCGCAGGGCCGGATCGATGGCGACGTTGCGGCCGGCGTCCGGCGGCACGACCACCTCCTGAGCGGCCGCGACCCCGCCCGCCAGCAGGGTGGCGTCGACCGGGACCGTCCGCTTGACCACGGCCAGCGCGACCGGACCCAGCTCGTGGTGCCGGGCGGACGAGCCGACCACGCCGACCTCGGCGCCGTCGAGCGTGACGGGCGCGCCGTGCGGCGGGAGCGTGTCGACGCTGCCGTCGAGATGCAGGAACACCAGGCGGCGCGGCGGGTGGCCGAGGTTGTGGACCCGGGCGACCGTCTCCTGGCCGCGATAGCAGCCCTTGTCGAGCTGGACGGCCGTGCCGATCCAGCCGACCTCGTGCGGAATCGTCTTGTGGTCGGTGTCGAAGCCCTCGCGCGGCACGTGCGCCTCGATGCGAAGCGCCTCGTACGCCCACAGGCCCGCCAGGCGCCGGCCCAGCTCCTCGTCGACCACAGGCAGCAGATCGCGCGGGATGAGCCGGTCGTCGCCGACACCCGTGGAGACGACCGCGAAGTCGGCCGTCACATCGGCGACCTCGACCCGCAGCATGAACCGCATCCGGTCGAGGAACCCCACGAGGTCGGCCGCGGTGCCCGGCTCCACGTGCGCGAGCACCGACTCGCCGTCGTCGATCAAGGTCAGGTGATGCTCGAGCCTGCCCTGCGCGTCGAGCAGCAGGGTCTGCGTCCAGTGGCCGGGCGCGAGCGTCTTCAGCTGCTGTGAGCTCAGGTCGTTGAGCCAGGTCAGCCGGTCGGGGCCGGAGATCCGGACCACCTCGCGGTTGCTCCGGTCGACCACGGCCTCGCCGCGGGCCAGCGCGCGCTGCTCGCCATAAAGGTCGCCATAGTGGCCGGCCACCACGTCGTCGGGCGCGTCGGCCGCAACCGCCCCAGGCACATCGAGCAAAGGACTCCGCATGCCCTCAGCTTATGTGCACTTCTCGCGGCGTCGCTTAGGTGCACTTCTTGCAGCGGCCGAAAATGGTCAGGTGGCCGACGTCGACGGCGAAGCCGAGCTCCTTGTCGAGGGTCTCGACCAGCCCGGCCACCACCTCGGGACCCACCTCGGTGACCGACTCGCAGTCGCGGCAGACCAGGTGGACGTGGTTGGCCTCGGAGGCGAGATGGTAGGTCGGTGAGCCGTGGTGCAGATGGGTGTGGGTCACCATGCCCAGCTGCTCGAGCAGCTCGAGCGTGCGATAGACGGTCGAGATGTTGACCCCGCGCGCCGTCTCCTGGACCTGCGCGCAGATCTCCTCAGGCGTGGCGTGACCCAGCATGCTGACCGCCTCGAGGACGAGCTGGCGCTGGGGCGTGACGCGGTAGCCGCGCGCCCGCAGCTGCTCATGCCAAGTGCCGGTCATGGCTCCGAGTCTAGATACTTTCGCCGACCGAATAACGGCTTGCCGACCGAGAAGCAGGTCGCATAGCTTTTTAGGCACGCAGAAAGGAGGTGGTCCAAGCGATGGTTGATCATTATTGGGCTAGCGAGGTGGCTGTCCGCCGCTAGACGTGTGATCCGGACCAGCTCCGGATTGCGCCTACTGGCGAAATCCAGACAGACACCGGAACCCCGGGCAGCCGGCGGTCTCACACGAGACCTTGGTCCAGTCGGCCCGCCTCCCGGAGAGGCGGAGCGAGCCCGGGGTTCTCCCTTTCTCAGACCTTCGCGTTCTCCGGCCTTCTAGCCGACCTTCTTCAGCTCGGCCGAGGCGTGCGACTGCAGCGGCTGGCCCATCGCGGCCATGTCGTACGCGTAGAGCAGATTGCCGTTGACCAGGCCATAGAGCCGGTGACCAGCGGAATATTCCTTCGCGGTGGCGGTCCTTGCGACCACGTCGGTCCGTAGCTCGATCTTGTGGAAGGCGACCTCGCCCACGTAGATCTCCACGACCCCGGTCGGGTGGGCCAGGCACACCTCGAGCTGCCGCTCCGGCTTGATCCGCCAATATCCGGTCTCCCGGGCCAGCGGCCTCACCTTGTCCCCCTCCGGCGACAGCAGCCACGTCTGGCTCTCGTAGATGAGGAAAGGCTTGCCGTTGTGGCTGAACTCGATCTCCTGCCCGTAATTGGCGCTCTCGATGGTCGGGTAGCCGATGACACCGGCGCCCTCCCAGCGGCCCAGCAGGAACGCGATCGGCTCAAGGTCGGGATGCGCGTCCATGGGCCACAAGTCTAGTGCCGGGCACCAGTAGCGCGCCCGCCAAGGTTTGCCTCGAAGGAGCGGTGTGCGAAGTGGTGCATCGGGCGACGCGCTGGGGCGAAGACCGACGGGAGGGGCATAGGCTGCCCTTATGGCACGATCACTCGTCATCAAGGTGACGGCCGGCGCCGACGCCCCCGAGCGGTGCAATCAGGCGTTCACCGTGGCCGCGGCCGCGCTGGCAAGCGGGGTGCCGGTGTCGTTGTGGCTGACCGGCGAATCGGCCTGGTTCGCCCTGCCCGGCCGGGCCAAGGACTTCCTGCTGCCCGAGGCGGCGCCGCTGGAAGACCTGCTGGCGGCGGTGCTGGCGGGCGGGCGGGTCACACTGTGCACGCAATGCGCCGCGCGCCGCTCCATCACCGTCGACGATCTGATCGACGGCATCCGGATCGCGGGCGCGTCCACATTCGTCGAAGAGGCCCTGACCGAAGGCGTACAGGCCCTCGTCTATTAGCCGTTCCGCTCAGCGGGGCAGGACGGCGGTGAGGCGTTCGGCGCGGAGCCGGTCGAACCATTCGTCGTCGACCGGCGCGAGCGGCCCGGCCGCCCAGGTGAGCAGCAGGTCGGCGAGCGCCGGGTTGCGGGCCAGCGCCGGGCCGTGCAGGTAGGTGCCGATCACCCGGCCCGCGTAGCAGCCCTCGGTGCCGTCGCCGTTGCCGACGCCGACCATGGTCCGCGACAGCGGCTTCACGCCGGCGCCGAGCTTGGTGACGCCCATGTGGTTCTCGAAGCCGGTCAGCGTGGGCAGCCCCAGCTCAGGATCTACCTCGGCGGCGAGCTCGCCCACGGCGCGCCGCTCGCCGCGGCCGCTGGCGATGTCGATCACCTCAAGGCCCGGCACCGGCTGCCCTTCCTCGCCGCCGAACACCGTGCCCATGATCTGGTAGCCGGCGCACACGGCCAGCAGCGACGCCCCGCGCGACAGAGCCCGCTGCAGGCCGCCGTCGCGGCGCAGCCGCTGGGCGCCCAGGATCTGCGGCCGGTCCTCACCGCCGCCGATCATGTAGATGTCGCCCTGATCGGGCACCGGGTCGGAGGACCGCACGTGGATCGTGCGCACGGGGATCCCCCGGGCGCGGGCCCGCTGCTCCATGACCAGCACGTTGCCCTGGTCACCGTACGTGCTGAGCAGATCCGGATAAATCCAGACAATGGACAGCTGGCTACTCTGCACGGCCGAACTCCGCTCGAATCTGCTGGAACGCGGTGTAGTTGGCGATCACGTCGATCCGGCCGGGGCTCTGCGCCGCGACGGCCGCGTCGAAGGACTCACAGAGCTCGAACGGCACGCCGGCGATGTCGAGCCGGAGCGCCAGATCGAGCCGTCGCTCGCCCGTCACGTAGACGGGGCGGCCGGCGAGGATGCGGTAGTCCACATCCCACAGCCAGGATGTGTCACGCCCGTCGGGGCCCTGCGCGTTGACCGACAGGATGATCGGCAGGACCGGGTCGGCCACGTCGAACGCCTCCAGCCACCCGGCCGGGTTCTTGGCCAGCAGCAGGCGCAGCGCCCGCCCGTCACGCTCGACCGTCGTGTAGCGGCCGGCCACCGAGGCCACCTCACGCAGCCGCAGCAGCGCCTTCTCGACCGGCACCCCGAACGCCTCGGCCGTGGCCAGCGCCATCGCCCCGTTGGCGCGGTTGGCCTGGCCCGGCAGCTTCAGATTGAGCCGCCAGCGGTCGCCGCGCGGGTCGACGACCTCCTCGCCGTCGAGCGACCAATTGGGCTCGGGACGGTGGAAGGTGCACTCGCGGCACGTCCAGTCGCTGCCCGACCGGTCGAGCGGGCCGCCGCATTCGGGGCAGCACCAGGAATCCTCGCGCCAGCGCTGGCCGGCCGCCACCCAGGTCACCCGGGCGGCCGTGGACGCGCCCCAGGTCACCAGCGGGTCGTCGCAGTTGGCGATCACATGGGCCGGCTTGCCGTCGAGGGCGCGGCGCCACTTCTGCGCCAGCAGCCAGATCTCGGCCGCGCGGTCCATCTGGTCGCGGCTGAGGTTCATCAGGCAGACGACCCCGGCGTCGGTCGTGTCCAGCACCTCGGGCAGATACTTCTCGTCGACCTCGAGGACCGCGTACGGCGCCGACTTGGCCGACGACAGGGCCGACACGTGCCCCGCCGGCATGTTGGCGCCGAACGCGTTGGTCGCCACCTCGCCCAGCTCGTGCAGCGCGGCGGCGATCAGGCGCGTCGTCGTGGTCTTGCCGTTGGTGGCGCTGACCAGCGCGAGCTTGCGGTCCGCGGCCAGCCGGCGGAGCAGGTCGGGCTCCAGCATCAAACCCACGCGGCCGCCGATCACCGAGCCGTCGCCCCGCCCGGTGGCCCTGGACAGCGTCGCGGCCGTACGCCCGATGGCGCTCGCCAGCTGCGCCCGGAACGGCAATTGACTCATGCGCCCGATATTAGCTGCGTCAGCCGTCGATGCAGCGCATCGCGGTCAGGCGTTCGCCGGGAAGCTGAGCTCGGCCGGCGCCTCACCGTCGAAGGGCAGGACGAAACGGCGCGGCCACGACAGGACGGTCTCCAGCCAGGCGGCCCCCATGGTATGGGCGACATGCCGGATCCGGTCACGCGGGTCCACGCCGATCGCGACCGTCGCCGTGTCGTGCAGGATGTCCTCGTGCTCGTCGTCGCCGAGGATGGCCCGCCAGGCGAGCGCTCGGTTACGGTCCACCTCCATCGACAGCGGGTGATGGCGCAGCGCCTTGGCCCGGTGTCCCAGTAACTCGGTGCGGATCGCCGTCTCGACGCCTCCGTTGACGCCCTGATGGGCGTACGGCCGGCCCGACGCGTCCGTGCCGAACAACGCGTATTCCATGGCCGGGGCGGGGCTTCGGAGGTTGGGCGCGGGATGCCCGTACGGGAACAGCCTGTCGACCTCGTGCAACCATCTGACCTGCGGGATCACCCACGCCGGGCCGGGACGGTCGCCGGCCTGCATGGGCGCGGGCCCCGAGCCGAGCAGCCCGGCCGCCACCTCGGCGGTCCGCTCGGTCAGCAGCGCCGGATCGAACCAGGTCCGAAGCGACCAGGCGCGGTTGGCCACGCTGCGCTCCACGAGCGTGGCGAGCAGGCACTCGCGCCGCCGCGCCGGAAGCTCCGCCCAGATCTCGCCGAGCACGCGCGGCACGCCGGGCAGCGACCGGTTGGTCACGAACGCCAGCACCACCGTGTCGGTCCAGATCCGCAGCCACGCCCACTCGGGGGCCTGGGCCAGCAGGTCGGCCTCGCGCACCTCGAAGAGCGTGCAGGCCTTTCCGGTGCGGCATTCGCGGCCGCAGGCGGACGACCGCCGCCCGCAGATGGGCGGGATCGGCGACAGCATGGTCTTCTCGCGATCCTCGCCGAGCGGCACCTGAATCCGGAGCGGGCGGTCCATGCCATCGGCGAACACCGCCGCCACTCCCGGCTGCAACGAGACGACCTGCCGGGACTGCTCCTCGCTGAGGTTCATGGCGGCGCCGACCAGCTGCCGGTCGTCCTCGGCGGGAAGCCGGTGTACGACCTTCAGGGCCGTGTTCTTCACCACGTCGGAGACGAGCTTGGTGGGGATCTGCTCGGCCACGACGATGCCCTCGCCGTACGCGCGGATCTCGGCGAGCATGCCGGCCAGCAGCTCGACGGCGTGGGTGGAGGCGCGGCCCGCGCCGCGATCGCGCAGCAGCCGGTGCGCCTCCTCGATCACGATCACGTGCTGCAGCCCGCTCGACTTCTCCTGCCGCGCGCGCATCCGCAGGTGCTCGACGATCCGGATGATCAGCGTGCCCATGAGGAACGCCTTGTCCTCGTCGTTGGCCACGTCCTCGATGGCCAGCACGACGTTGCGCTGGAGCAGGCCGCCGATGTCGGCCGGGTGGCCGCCCTCGAAGAACCGCCCGGCGCTGCCCACCCGCAGCGAGCGCAGGCGGAGGCTGATGAAGCCCTCGACGTCCGCCTGCACCTCCTTGCCGTAGCCGATCTCCTGGATCACCTCGAGCGCGTGCTGCTGCAGCTGCGCCAAGGTCGGCACGGCCGGCTGCACGGCCGCGCCGGGGATGCCGCCGCCGGTCACCACGTCCCAGCCGTTGGCCTCGTAGACCCGCTGCAGGGCGAGGGACATGATCTGCGGGAACGGCTCCTCGGCGTCGAAGGCCGCCATGAACAGCGCGCGGACCATGTCGATGTGGGCCTGCACGGGATAGCCCGGCTCGGGCGCCAGCGGATTGACGCTGAACGGCACGCTGTCGGGCGCCGACGGGTTGATCACGGTCAGCGGGGCGAACTGCTCGACCCGGCCGGCCATGGCCGCGTATTCGGACTTGGCCGGCTCGATCGCCAGCCATGGGATGCCGGCCCTGGTGAGCTGCTCGAGCAGGTGCCGTACGGTCTGGGACTTGCCGGAGCCGGTGGCGCCCGTGACGAAGGCGTGCCGGTTGAGCGTGGCGAGCGGCACCCGGAACATGCCGACCGCCCGATCCTGGCCGTCGACGATCGCGCCGAGGTCGAGGACCTCGCCGACGGCCGCCTCGGCCTCGCTGGTCACGTCGAAATAGCCGGTGTCGAGCACCCGTACGCCAGGGACCTCGCGGCGCGGCAGCCCGGCCAGCGCCGCGAGCGCGCCCGCCGTGGCCGCGAAGGGCGCCGCCGCGCCGTCGGCCGGATCCTGCACGTTGACGGCCAGGGCGTCGGCGAAGCCGTACGTGGCGAGCGAACTGCGCAGCCGGTAAGGATGCTGGTTCATCTCCACCGAACCGACCAGGACCGGCGCGATCTGGCGCAGCTCCTCCGGCCCGGCGGCCCCGGCCAGGACCCGCACGTTCCAGAGCCCGGCCTCGCGGAAGGCGTCCAGCTCCTGCATCCGGCGCTCGGCGCGCTCGGCGTCATAACGGGAGCGTTCCGACGCGTCGCCGTACTGCCGCAGCACGTTGAGCTGGGTGCGGAGGTGGGCCACCTCGTTGTCGAGCAGATCGGTCGGCTCGGCCACCACCACCCAGCCGAACGGCCGCGACATCAGCGTCATCAGCGTCGCCTCGAAGAGGGTGGGCTGGTCGTGCGGGTCGGGTTCGCGGTTGCCGTACAGGGGCGGGGCCTGCCGGCCCGGGCATGGCGTCCAGATGAGGTCGGCGAGATCGTCGAGCCAGTCGTCGCCGATCGCCACGCCGCGGGCGCCACCAGGGAACAGCAGTGGCTGCGGGCCCTGCGGCAGCGGAGCCTCGTCCACGGCGGCCCGCTTCGGCGGCCGGGGCGGCGTGAGCGGCCCGGCGTTGGTGATCAGCTCGAGGGGGGCGCCGGAACCGCGCGACAGCCACCCGATCACGAACGAGCGGTTGCGCTGCGCCGCCGACAACACGGCCGGTAGAACCGTGACGAAATCCCATTCGGCCGAAGAACTGCGTGAGGGCGCGGCGATCGCCTGAATCCGGTACCACGGCCCGCTCAGGGGGAAGGTGTGCATCAGACCCCTCTCTGACAGGCTCTCACCGTCGTTCGACGATCATGGTCGCACACGGATATTGGACAAAGCCTTACCGCGTCTTACGCCAGTCGAGACGCGGCGGCGGCGGGCCGACGTTGGGCGGTGGGGCTTCTTCGTCCAGCGGTTCGGGCGGGAGTGCCGCAGGCGGCTCGGCGACCTTCTCGAACTCGGCGAGCGTCGTCTTGGGGAAGGTCAAAATGGCCGGGTTGGCGTCGGCCAGCCGCACCTGGCGGCCGTCGGCCGTCGCGTGAGTCACGATCACCGAGGTCGTCGGCAGCTGCTGCAGCTGGTAGGGCTCCACCAGGAACTCCCGGGAACGTTGCAACACGTTCTCAGTGACCTTGCTGGCGTTGCGGCCCCACTCGGTCGACTCGATGTCCTCGATGAGGTCGCTGCCCTGCGGCTTCTCCAGCTCCTCGCGGCGCTCGCTGATCGTCGAGGTGTAGAAGCCGCCCGTGCCGTTGACGGTCGAGCTGAACGTCTCAGTGAGCTGGGCGATTTCCAGGCGGTGCTCGGTGCCCACGTGCTCGCTGGCGACCCGGGCGTCCTCGGCGTTGCCCAGCCGCATGAACGCCACGGCCGCGTGGCCGCGGCCAAGGCGCTCGCGGACGGGCGGCGTCAGGGAGCGGTAGGTGAGGACAAGACCCGTGGAGGAGGTCTCGCAGGCGTCCATGAGCCGGTCGAGCACGTCGCCGCGGAGCTTGTCGGCGCCGGCCACGATGATCGTGTGATACCAGGGGCGCTCGCTGGCCGGGGACTGACGCAGGATGTGGGTCAGGGCTGTGGCGACGTAGGTGCCGAGGACACGGTTGCCGAAGACGCCGGCTTGCCGATCCATGCTGACGACGCGGAGGCGGGCGGGTGGGAGGGTGACGGCCTCCGTGCCCAGGGTTTCGAGCTTGCGTAGCTGAGACTCCAGGGCCCAGGCGCGTTCGATCACCACCCGGTCGGCCACACCACGCCCGAACAGGGTGCCGATCCGCTCCAGCTGGGTGGCCGTGAGCAGGCCGTATTTGAGGTCGTCGCGTGGGTCGCCCACTTGCGCGAGCGCCCGCAGGGCAGCGGTGACCTGGCTGATCGTGGCGTGCTCGCCGAGCACCTCGAGGACGCGCTCCAAGATCGCGTTGTCGAAGCCGACATCGCGCGTGGTCTCCTCGCTCACGCTGACCACGTGCGCCAGCACGTCGGCGAAGGCGTCCGGTTTGAGCGTGGCGCCGAGGTCGAGGCGGGGCAGATCGACCGGGAGCACCCACACGAGCGGATCGTCGCCGCCCCGCTTGGCCAGCTCGATCAGATCCTTGGCGATGGCGCCCTCGGAGAGGTCGAGCACGGTCAGATGGCCGCCCGAGTAGAGCCGGGTCGCCCCGATCAGCGTGATCAGCGCCGACCAGCCGGGCAGCGTGCCGCCGGCCACGTCGATCCGGTCGATCTCGTCGGGAACGGCCACCGCATACCAGGTGAGCTGCTTGTCGAAGACCGCCTTCCGCTCGGCCCACTCGTGGTACTTCGCGGCGTGCTCCTCCTGCGCCTCGACCAGCTCGCGCTGGCGGCGGCTCGCGTCCCGCTGCGCATGCGCGTGGCGCTCGCGGACCCGGGCCTGGACCGCCCGGTTTCCCTGGAGGATGGCGTACGTGCAGATGCCCGCGACCAGGCCGGTGGCGCTCAGGCCGAGTAAGACGATCATCCAGTCGAACAGCTGCGTCACGCCGAGCGCGAGGATGGCGGCCGCCACCACGCCCATGAACGTGCGGAAGATCCGGACCGGCCGGTTGAGCATGTCTTCCTGCATGCGCTCGCGGCGGACCCACTCGGGGTCGATGGGCACCTCGGTGACCGTCAGGTCTTCACGGGCCGGCCGCTTCGGCGGCGGGCCGGGGTCGGGATGGCGTAACGCGTACTGCCATCCGAGGTAGATGCAGTCGGCCCGAAGCTGGGCATGCTCGGGACGAACGTCACCCGGTCGCGTCGCCCCATCCACGAAGACAGCCTAGGAGCTGTAACCCCTGTCAGGGCAGCGTTCTGGCCATACGAGTGGTTCAGAAACGGGGATGAGATAGGCACGGGAAACGGATGCGACACATGGGACCTATGCCCACGTACTACCATCGGGTGGCATGTCGTCGTCCCCCCGTGGCGCCCGTCGCCGGCGCCCGGTCCTGGTACCGGCCGCCGCAGCAGTGGTCGTCGCAGGAGTGGGCGTGTCCGCCGCTTTCGGAGGGCTGAAGCAGGCCCCCGACAAGCCGCCTGCCAAGTACGCCGCAGGCGCCACTCTTGACCAGGGCGAATTCCTGACACAGTTCGTGAAGGCCGCCGATGTCACGGAGAAGAGCGAATTCGGCAGCATCAAGCGTTACCTGCAGATGACCTTCAAGGTGACGAACCAGAGCAACGAGACCGCGACCGTGGGCTACCCGCCGCGAGGCAAGGCGCACGGCGTCGGCTGGGCCGGATCGCTGCTGTCGATCACGCCGGTGCCCGAGAACAAGTTCGGCCCCGACACGCTGGTGCGGGATCACGGGATCGACAGCTCCCAGCTGCAACCGGGCGTCCCGGCCACCGTGATCGTCCGTTACCAGCTCGAGGCGGGGGTCACCCCGCCCCAGGCCGTCACGCTGAACGTCGGCACCTTCACCTTCACCCAGGCGCAGCATGCCGTCGCCGGCCACTTCTGGAGCCTCGTGCCCGGCGGCGACGAGAACCCGGCCACCGCCGCGACCGTCACCCTGGACGTCGAGCGGGAGCAGGCATGAACGCCATCGTCAGCCCGGAGCGTACGGCCCGGCGCGTCGAAGGCGCCCGCCGCCGTTCCGCCACACCCAGCGGCCGGCGCGCCCTGCACGGCGTCATCGGCGTGCTCCTCGTCGCCGGCGCCGTCTACACGCAGACGTTCCAGATGACGTCCGAAGACAGCGTCATGCCGCTCACGTGGAAGGGCACGATCGGTCAGGCGGTGACGACCACGCGGTTCTCGGCCAAGGTCGAATCGATCACCGCCGCCCACGCCGTGAGGTTCGACGACCCGGGCGGACGCCCGGTCGACGTCCAGACCGACGCCTTGTTCCTGATCGTCAAGGTCTCGGCCACGGTGCCGAAGGAGCCGATGCAGCTGGCCAAGCTGACCCCGCCCGTGCTGTTGTCCGGGGACGGCCGGCGGTACAACCCCACCGACAAGGTCGACGAAGGCGCCACCCTCTTCCAGAAGTGGATCCAGCCGGGCTGGTGGGCCACTGGCGTGCTGGTGTACGAGGTCCCGCGGGATGCGCTGCCCGGGGCGGACTTCGTGTTCCTGCCTCCGACCGGCCTCATCGTGGTCGACTCGATGCTGCCGGAGGCCCAGATCGACCTCGGCCTCGACCAGGCCGCCGCTGACCGCCTGGCCGGCCAGGCCGCCGACACCGTCACGCTGACAGGAGCCGGCGGATGACCACCGACGAGACCACCGACGACCGCTCCACCAACCCCCCCGCCACCCCCCGCACCCCTGATACTCCCGGCGAGCCCCCGGCGCCGCCTCCAGCCGAGCCTTCCGCAGCGGCCCCCCGCCCGGACCCCCGCGCCGCCAAATCGGCTGAGGGAAGCAGGGACTGGTTCGCGCCGCCGCCCGGCCAGCCTGACGACATCACGTACTCCGGGCCACTGCCCTTCATGCGCCCGCCGACCCTGATCACGCCACGCGAGGACACCCGGGTCTGGCCACCCCCCTCGACGCCCGTCCACGACGACGGCTCGACCCAGCCCTTCCCCATCGTCATCGACCCCGACCGGCCTCGGCGTACTGTCAAGCCACCCCCCAAACCAGCCCCCCCATCCCCACCCCCGCCGCCGCCACCGCCGCAGCCCCCGTCATCACAGCCGCAGCAGCAGCCGTCGCCGCAGCCGCCATCCCAGCCGATGCAGCAGCAGCCATCGCCGCAGCAGTCCCCACCGCCACGGCCGCCATCACCGCAGCAGTCCCCTCCACCACGGCCGCCATCACCGCAGCCGCAGACCCCGCCACCACCAGTGCCGCCGCAGCCGCCATCGCAGCCGCCGCCACAGCCACCACCACCGCAGCAGTCCCCACCGCCGCAGCCGCAGCAGTCCCCACCGCCACGGCCGACGCCGCCACCATCGTCGTCGCAAGCGGACGCCATAGCTCAAACTCGCCCCCCAACTCGGCCAGGCTCCGCACCGCTGTCCGCGCCGGTGCCTGCCGCTCCACCGGTCATTCCTCCGCCAGCCGCCATGCCCCTCCCGGCCGCGGCGCCCCCACAGGCCGCCATGCCCCCACAGGCCGCCGCGCCCCCGCCAACCGCCCCGCCCCCGCCAACCGCCGTGCCCCCGTCGATGCCGCCACCGGCACCGGCCGCCATGCTCCCGGCCACGCCGCCACCAGCCGGCATGCCCGCGCCCACAGCCATGCCACACCCAGCGGCCATGCCCTCGCCTTTGGCGCCCCCTCGGGAGTTCCCTCAGGAGCCCCCGCACGCCCAGACCCACGGCCGGCTCCCGTTGCCGGAGCAACCGCCGCAGGAGCAGCCCCGGAAACGGGGACGGGGACGAGTGCGACTGCTCCAGGCCATCGGGGCGCTGGCCGCCGTCGCTCTTGGGGCGGGCCTGCCGACCTGGGTCGGCTACAACGTGTACGCCAACGGGCGGCCGGACGACCATTTCGAGACGGTCCAGCCGGGCAAGGCCGGGGCCTGGCAGCATGTGGCCTGGCGAGTCTCAGTCCAGCGGTCCAACGACGCCAAATGCCGGTCGACCACCCCGGATCGCGTCTGCCTGAAGATCATTGTGCTGCGGGCCGCCCTCGACCAAGAAGGCGCCATCCGGCACGGACAGCCCGAAATCACCACGCAGGATGCCGCCGGCCGTACCTGGAAGGCGCTCATCGACGCCGACGAGACCCCGACGGACACGACCGACAACATCATCGGCCACAGCTACCGGATGGACGTCTACAGCATGGTGCCGACCGCGGTGGCCGACTCGGTCCAGGTACTGCTCCGGCCCAGCACCTACCGCAACGTACCCGGCCAGGACTTCGACAGCTTCCTCAAGGACATCGAGAAGAGCAACGAGAAGAACGACCACGTCCTCCGCTTCCTGCGCGAACCGGCTGACTAAGCGGCCCGCGCGCGGCTGGGTCGTTGGAACCAGCTGGAACGGCTGCCGCCTGTGCTCGTCGAACAGGGGTGGTGCCTCCGGCGGGGGCGCTCCGACTCCGGGATGGGGTCACCCCTTCCCTGTCTGTCCTCGACCCTTGGCGAGCTCAGCAGACCGTCTCCTTCGGCTCAAGCCCGGCCGTGCGGGTTGGCGTCCGCGTGCTGTGGAAGGTGCCGGGGTTGATGGACACGCGAGGCCGGGCTTGCCCCTTCGTCGTCGGCCCGCTTCTGCTTCGCTCCGGGTCGACGACGGACGGGAAGGGGCATCAGGGGCGACGCACGCGCGGCATGCGTTGGCGGCGAAGGGGCTGGGCCCATTTCAACGGCGCCGCTCAGCGGCACCCACGGCTCAGCAGCGCGGCGCTGCTCCTCAGTGGCCCGGCTCAGTGGTGCGGCTCAGTGGCGCGACCCGGTTGGTGCGGCCTGCGGGTGGCACTGTGGTCGCCAGCAAGGCGGCGCGCGTCCTCTCAGCCCGCATCTGCACAGCGGCGGGCGCGGCGCGCGCCGCGCGGGCTTCCCGCCCCTGGGATGGCCGGGGCTGACAGGGCCGGTGCCGGGTCCGCCGCCCCGGGCGAGTCGGCAGGCGGGCGAGCAAGCGGGCGAGCGGGGCGGCGATGTGACGGGCGTCGTGCCGTCGGCGAGGCCGGTGGTGTCAGCGGTGGAGGCGGCGGAGACACGGCGCGGCGACACGCGTGCGATGGCGCGAGGTGGGACACGGCGGAGACACAGCGCAGCCATGCGATGGCGCGGTGTGGTGGGTAACACGGTGCGGCCACACACGCGATGGTGTGGTCGTGGCGCGGCGCAACTATGGGGTGGGGACTGGGGACGTGCATCTACATGGTGACGCAGGTGAGACCCGGCCCTTCAGCGCCACTCCCGAAGCCCCTTCCCGTCCGTCGTCGACCCGGAGCGAAGCAGAAGCGGGCCGGTGACGAAGGGGCAAGCCCGGCCTCGCGTGTGCATCAGCGCGGGCACCTTCCACAGCACCCGGACGCCAACCCGCACGGCCGGGCTTGAGCCGTAGGAGGCGGTCTGCTGAGCTCGCCCAGGGTCGGAGGCGGACGGGAAGGGGTGACCCCATCCCGGAGTCGGAGCGCCCCCGCCGGAGGCGCTCATCCGTGCACTGTCAGCTGTGCACCGTCATCCTTGCACTGGGCACCTGTGCGCCGTTATCCGCGCGGGGATAGCTGGGGGCGCGGCGGGTCAAACCGCTCCCAGGCGGCAGCCGCTCTAGGCAGCAGGCGTTCCTGGGCGGCAGGCGTGGTTGCGTTCACGGGCGGTCGGGGTCGCAGGTGGGAGGGGTTCCAGGGGTTCCAGGGGTTCCAGGGGTTCGCGGGCCGCACGGTTCCTGGGCGGGAGGGGTTCTAGGCGTTAGTTCCGCCAACGACGGGTCCCGTGCAAGGCTGGAGGTGACTTCGGGGCGGGGTTTAGGGGGCTTGTTCGCGGGTGCGGGTGGCGGCCAGGTCGAACGTGGTGGCCAGCAGCGCCATGGTGAGCGTCGTGATCACCATGTCGGACAGGAAACCGACCGGTGGGCCGGTGACCATCCACAGGTAGGGCTGGCCGTCACCGTCGCCGAGATACCGCCCGGCCCGGGTCAGGTAGTCGCCGCCGACCTGGAGCAGCATGTAGCAGAGCACGAACATGCCGAACAGGACGAACCCGCCGCGGACCGTGAGGCGGAGCGAGTTGAGCAGCGGCACCCAGCGGCTGGTCCAGCCGCCAGTGAAGCGAGCGAGCGCAGAACGGGTGAGGCTGTGCGTCTCGTTCATCCGCACCGCGACCACCTCCAGCGGCGTGCCCCGGATCGTGGTCTTCGTGTCGTCCGCGTACGCGCCGAAGACGAGGACGGCCACGGTCAGCCAGGCCAGCGGGAAGACCACGGCCTGGATCACGTGCGGCCAAACCTCGCCCACGAAGCTCCAGAAGGCCTCCCAGCCGGGGATTCCCGCCTTCGCGTCGGCCATCCAGTCGTGGTAGGCGGCCACGACCGTCCGGCCGCCGATCCAGTCGGTCTTCTCGTTGCCCCATCGGAGAGTCGCGTTCAGGCCGTAGAAGGTGAAGGCGAGTTCGCCGAACGTGGCCAGCATGCCCGAGACCCTCGGCGCCCGGCCCTGGTCGTGTATCCGGCCGAAGATCCAGCGCACCACGTACGCGACGGCCATCGCGATCAATGAGACTTTCACGTCCAGGCTGACCAGGCCGAGGCCCTGGGTGTTCTCGTGGTTGAAGAGGGCGTCGGTGAACACCTTGTCCGGCTCGCGGAACACGTCGAGCTGTGCGAACGCGTCCACGTCCTGGATGAGGAGGCCCCAGGTCAGATAGATGCCGGCGAACACGAGCGCGGTCCGGTTGAGCGCGCCCAGGATGCCCTCGTCCGGCGCGCCCTCCGACCGCCTGGCCCGGATCTCCGCCAGCGCGCCCCGCACCGAGTGCAGCATGCCGACCGTGGTCGCCAGCGACGTCATCACGACCAGCGTGAACAGGAACATCACCAGGACCAGCCGCGCCTGATACCAGGACCCGTGCGACAGCACGGTGCTCACGTAGAGCAGTGCGTACCGTACGGCGTGGCCCCCGGCGTACCAGATCACAAGCGGCAGCAGGCAGCGGCCCCAGACGCTCAGCGCCCGAAGCGGCAGCGCGTACGGCGACAACTCCCAGTCACGGGCCACGCCCTGAGGACGGCCAGCGACAACAGATGTTCCGGACATCCGGAGCATGCTATCGAAGCCGCTGCGGAAAGCTGATGTGTATGGTAGGTGTATGAGCCGCACAAACATCGACATCGACGATGAGCTCATCGAGGCCGCCATGCGTAAGTACGGCCTCAAGACCAAGAAGGAGGCTGTTGAGATGGCCCTGCAGCGACTGGTCGGCCCGCCCCTCACCAGGGAGTTCCTGCTGAGCCTCCGAGGCATCGGCTGGGAGGGCGACCTCGACGAGATGCGGCAGAGCAAAATTGCCGATTCGGACGTGGGCGACCAGCCTGATGCATAGCATCACGCTGTGTATTTGATCGATACCTCGGCGTGGGTGGAATACTTCCGAAGAACGGAATCCCCCACCGACCTCCTAGTGACGCGACTCATGGGCGAACAGGCTCCCGTCGTGCTCACCGAACCGGTGATCATGGAAGTGCTGGCGGGCGCCAGAGATCAGTCCGAGCTGATCAAGCTCGAGCGGCTCACGGAAGGATTGCCGTTAGTCCGGGTCGACGCGGTCCGCGACTTCGTCAACGCGGCCCACACCTTCCGGGCCGCGCGGAGCCGTGGAGTCACGGTCAGGAAGATGCTCGACTGCCTGATCGCCGCGGTGGCCATGCGGGCCGGGGCGACGGTCGTCCACCGGGACGCGGATTTCGCCAACCTCACCAAGGTGATCCCCACCTTCGAGGCGCGCAGTCAGTGACGTGAAAAGTGCGTGAAATGCGAAAGGACCGGCGGCCCCTGGGCGGGGCGCCGGTCCTTCGGGCGTACGTGAATAAGTACGCGTGAATCAATACGCGTGACTCAGACGGAGACGGCCAGCTGGGCGACCTCGCCGAGCTTGGCTTCGACGGGGACGTCCTTCGTGACGCCGCCGGCCGCGATGATGCGGACGGTCCACGCGCCGGGCGCCGCGAAGAAGCGGAAGACGCCCTCGTCGGAGACGACGACCTCACCGGTGAACTCGCCGGATCCGTCGAGCAGCCGCGCGTAGGCGGTGCCGGCGCCGGAGACGACGCCCTGGATCACGGCCTGGGTGGACAGATCGATCCCGGCCGGCAGCGCGACGGTCTGCTCCGGCGCGGCGCAACCCTGAGTGGTGGTCATCAGCGGGCCTCCCCTAGCTCCACCGGCACGCCGACGAGCGAGCCGTATTCGGTCCATGAACCGTCGTAGTTCTTCACGTTCGGCTGGCCGAGGATCTCGTGCAGCACGAACCAGGTGTGCGCGGATCGCTCACCGATCCGGCAGTAGGCGATGGTGTCCTTGCCGAAGTCGACTCCCGCGTCGCCGTAGAGGCCCTTGAGCTCGTCGTCGGCGCGGAACGTGCCGTCGTCGTTGGCCGCCTTCGACCAGGGGATGTTGCGGGCGGTGGGAACGTGGCCGGCGCGCTGCGCCTGCTCCTGCGGAAGGTGCGCGGGGGCGAGCAGCTTGCCGGTGAACTCGTCGGGCGAGCGCACGTCGACCAGGTTCTGCTTGCCGATGGCGGCGACGACCTCGTCGCGGAAGGCGCGCAGGGCCAGATCCTGGTCCTGCGCCGTGTAGGTGGTGGCCGCGCGCTGCGGGACGTCGGTGGCCAGCTCGCGGGAGTCGAGCTCCCACTTCTTGCGGCCGCCGTCGAGCAGCTTCACGTTCTGGTGACCGTAGAGCTTGAAATACCAGTACGCGTAGGCGGCGAACCAGTTGTTGTTGCCACCGTAGAGCACCACGGTGTCGTCGTTGCCGATGCCGCGGGCCGACAGCAGGGCCTCGAAGCCCTGGCGGTCGACGAAGTCGCGGCGGACCGGATCCTGCAGATCCTGCTTCCAATCGATCTTCACGGCGCCACGGATGTGGCCCTTGGCATAGGCGCTGGTGTCCTCGTCGACCTCGACGAGGACGACGCCGGGGGTGTCGAGGTTGGCCTCGACCCAGTCTGCATCCACGAGCACGTCGGAGCGGCTCATTGCGTTCTCCCAGGTTGTAGACGGCGAATGAGGAGATACATCTCACAGCCCAGGCAGAGGCCGAAAGCTGCGTTGAGGAAGGCGGCCAGCAGTGCCGCTGCTGTCGCACCCAAGGCCAGAGGGGTGCTTCCGATCGCGAACCCGAGCAGACCTGCCAGGGCGAACACCAGCCCCACCGCCTGCGCGAAGCGAGGCGGCGCCGCGTCCTCCAACTCGGCCGGCGGTCCCAGTCTGGGGCGGATGAACCGCTTGTAGACCAGCCCGTACGGCGAGTTTCCGTACGCTCCGAGGGCGAAGACGATCGTCTGCGCGGCGAGCAGCCAGACGCTGCTCGTCACGAGGACGACTGCGAGAACGAGGGTGGTTATCGCCGCGCCGAAGCGGGGACTTCGGGGATCAACCTGCATGGTGGCAAGCTCCTGAACGGATTTCGAATCGCGGCCGTGGACCGGCCGCCCGGAATCACCGTCAGGCCATGCGACAGAGCGCGGTGGCCACGCGGCAGAAGTCCACCGCGCGCCGCTTCGTGAGCAGCTCTGTCATGGGAGTCATAGTGAGGACAGTACCTTTCGTCTCGCCATCTGTCACATCCTGACCGCGTAGTGAGACGCCATCGGCGTGCAGGCCCTCAATCGATGGCCGCCCCGAGCGCGGCGATCACGTCGGCCTTCCGTGGCAGCCCAGAGGCCCTCTTCACGATATTTCCGGCCTTGTCTAGCACGAGGACGGTCGGCGTCCGCATCACATCGAGTTGACGGACGAGATCGAGGCGCGCCTCCGCGTCGATTTCGACATGCCGGACGCCGGGGACCATGGCGGCCACCTCGTCGAGGATCCGCCGGGTTGCCCGGCAAGGCTGGCAGAAGGCCGTCGAGAACTGGACGAGCGTGGCCCGATCCCCCAGCGGCTCACCTAGCGTTTCGGCCAGAGTCGCCTCACTGGGAGTGACAGCAGTGACAGCCACGGCTCGCATCCTCCCGTCGCGCCGATTGCGCACGAGACCGATCACCGTGCCGGCGAGCAACACGGCGAGCAGCGTCCAGACACCAATCATCGACAGTTGCAACCGACGGCCCCGCCGATTTATTGCGCCCTCTAGATTTATGCACGCTTGGATTCGCGCACCATCTAGAGGCGGATCGTCACGAGTCGCTGGCCACCGGAGGTGAGCAGCTCGAACCGCTGGATCTCCTCCAGGGAGAACTCGGTGGATCCGGGCGGGAAGTGCGCGCGGCCGTCGTGGTAGTCGACCGCGGTGACCCGCCAGCTCGCGATCGGCGACACGGCGCCCACGCGGTCGACGGCGATCAGGCTGCAGCTGGTGCCCTCCGGCACGCCCGACACCTCGATGCCGACCACGGTGCCGCCGCTGCCGGGCGTCAGGGCGAGTTCGAGCACGACGCCGCCGTGCTTGCCCCGGACCTCGAGCGGCCGGGTCGTCCTGCTGGGCGCCGGCGTGGGGAGCTGGACGGGCTGGGTGTCCTGGGCCAGCGTGGCGGAGCTGTCCTGCGTGGTCCGCTTCTGCGCCGACGGGGGCGCCGCGCCGGCGCTGACGAGCTCCGAGCTGTGGCCCGAGACCATCCACATGGATCCGGCCAGCGTGATCGCGACGACCGAGGCGGCCGCCGTGAGCAGGAACCGGGAGCGCCGCTGGCGCTGCGCCGTACTGGTCAGGAGCCGGTCGAGGACCACGGCCGGCGGCCGCGACGCCACCGCGACGTCCTCGGCCGAAACCCGGCCGAGCAGTGGCGGCAGGCCCGACAGCTCGGCCAGCTCGGCCGCGCATTCGGGGCACCGGTCGAGGTGCGCCTCGACCCGGGTCGCCTCTTCGTGGTCGACCGCGCCGAGGACATATACGCCCAGGGAAAGCCGCACTTCAGAGCACATCATGGCGCCAGCCCCCGCTCCTCCAGGGCGAGTTTCAGCGCCCGGAGCGCGTAGTACGTACGGGACTTGACCGTGCCGGCCGGAATACCGAGCGACTCGGACGCCTCCTTCACCGACTGGCCGCCGTAGTAGACGGCCATGAGCACCTCGCGGTGCTCGGGCCGCAGCGAGGCCAGCGCCTCGGCGACGGCCCACGATTCCACGGCCTTGTCCAGCTCGTCGTCGGCTGGGAGGACGGCGAGCACCTCGTCGCCCGTTTCCTGAGGTCGGGCGCGCCGCGCCCGGTGCTGATCGACGACGAGATTGCGGGCGACGGTGAACAGCCAGGCGCGCACCGGCCGGCCCTCGAGCACCGATGGGTGCTTCCAGGCCCGGAGCAGCGTCTCCTGCACCACGTCCTCCGCTCTCCCTGGGTCACCGGTAAGCCGCAGCACGTAACCGTAAAGTGGCCCCGCGTGGTCGTCGAACAGGGCCCTGATGAGTTCTTCATCGGCGGTCCTGGTCGGGCTCACACTTCCAACACGTGCGGCGGACCCGCGCGGTTCACCCCTTGAGCGGAACATCAGTGGCGGTCCCCTGCACGGCGAGCCCATTGGACGTCGTCGTGACCTTGGTGATCTTCAGATTCAACGGCAGGTTCTTGACAGGGTAGGTGAACGAGACCAGTCGCGCCGCATTCGCCAGGGAAGCCCCATTGGCGAACTCCACCTTGGTGGGCGTGAGCCGGATGCCCGCCGACACGACATCGATCTTCATATCGGCCGTGACCGGCACGCTCTGGCCGAGCACGCTGAGGTTGCCGGAGATCCGGACGGTCCCGTTATTGGTGCCCGCGACCTTGATGCCGCGCGGGGCGCGGGCGCTGAGCGACGCGATGGAGATCACGACGGTGCCGGTGACGCGTTCGGCACGAATATCCGCCTTCTCGGCATCCTGGATGAGTTGCATCAATGGGGCGCTCACCCCGAACAAGGTGGCATCCACCCGCTCCAGCCGCACCCCGTTCTGGGTGACGGCGCCCATGCCGATGGCGATCTCTTCGTAGCGGCCCTGAAACGCCTGCGTGAGGAACGGGATGCCCTTGATCTCCACGGTGGGGGTGGCGGCCAGGTTGTACTTGGCCTCGATCTGGCTGGCGATCTCGCGCTGGACCCCGACCACGGCCACCCGGTCGACGACTACGAGGAGGACCGCGACCACGATCAAGAAGACCAGCAACTTGCGCATTCGCATCCTCCGGGGGCGAGATCGAAAGCCTAAAGCTCATCCCCCGGCGAAGGGGGGCAAAACCTCGACAACGGCGCCGTGGGGCAACTCGACCTGGTAGGGGTCGCGTTTGCCGGCCGGCTGGCCGTTCACGAGGAAGGAGCAGCGCGGCAGCACGCGGCCGAGTTCGAGGTTCACTGTGATTTTGGCAACAAGTTCCCCCAGCGTGGCGGCCTCGAAAGGCTCCTCGGCCACGCCCGCGGCCGCCTTCGCCGCCGCCCAATATCGGACCGTTCCCGTGGCCATCAACGGTTCCGTCCCTTTCTTCGGAAGGTCGCAGCGACTCACAGTAAGCGAACATATACGGTGATTTCACGCGTGCGACGTTGTTCACATGGTGGGCCGTCGTTGGACGGCCCAACCCTCTCAGCTAGCCTAAGGACTTACGGGACCTGGGCGACGCCGCCACCGGGTCCTTACGTGTTTGTACGGCTCGGCGCCGTCCCGACGCGACGTAAGGAGGCGAGCCTGTGATCGTGCACAGCGTGGTGTCTCTCCGGCACGCCCAGCCCTCAGGCAGGGAGGCCACCCTTTGAGTAATTTGCTGCTCCTCACCAACGTGCTCCAGCCTTCCTCGGAGGTCCTGCCGGCGCTCGGACTGCTGCTGCACTCCGTGCGCGTGGCTCCCGCCGAGGCCGCCGCGCTGATCGACGCGCCTCCGGCCGACGCCATCCTGGTCGACGCGCGCCGTGAGCTGGTCCAGGCCAAGAGCCTGTGCAGACTGCTCCGTACGACCGGTGTCGACTGCCCGCTGATGGTGATCGTCACCGAGGGCGGGCTGGCCGCGATGACCGCGGAATGGGGCGCCGACGACGTGCTGCTCGACACGGCCGGTCCCGCCGAGGTGGAGGCGCGGCTGCGGCTGGCCATGGGCAGGATGGCGATGGCCGCCGCCGAAGAGGTCCCGGACGAGATCCGCAGCGGCGACCTGGCCATCGACGAGGCCACCTACACCGCGCGGCTGCGCGGGCGGGCACTCGACCTCACGTTCAAGGAGTTCGAGCTGCTGAAGTATCTGGCCCAGCATCCCGGCCGGGTGTTCACCCGTGCCCAGCTGCTGCAGGAAGTGTGGGGCTACGACTACTTCGGCGGCACCAGGACCGTGGACGTGCACGTCCGCCGGCTGCGGGCCAAGCTCGGCGCCGAATACGAGTCGCTGATCGGCACCGTGCGCAACGTCGGCTACCGGTTCGTCCCCGACCGCGGAGAGCAGGCCGAGGCCCCGGAGCCGGCCCGCCGATAGACCTTCAGCGCCGGAAGAGCGAACAAGAAAGCCCGCCCCCCGATCCGTCGAAGGGCGGGCTTTCCCGCTACTTACGGGTCTTCCCGGCCGTTACAGGGTCTTTCTGGGCTGTTACAGGGTCTTTCCGGCTGGTTACGGGATGAAGGTGATCTCGTCCGCCGCCGGAGGAGCGATCGGCGAGTGCGCCGTCAGGTAGGCCGCGAAAGCGTCGATGTCGAGCGGGCCGCTGAACTTGTCGGTGCCCGCGGTGAATCCGGCGAAGCCGTCACCGCCGCCCACCAGGAAGTTGTTGGCCGTCACCCGGATGCTCTGGGTGTCGGTCACCGGGGTCCCGCCGATCGCGATGTCCGAGATCTTCGAGCCCCAGGCGGCGCTCTTGTGGACCGTGTAGGTGAGGTTCGACGACGGCTGCAGGACCTTGTCGAACGGCTGGTTGTTCGGTCCGCCGACGTACTGCTGCTCGAGGATGAGCTTCAGCTGAGCGCCGGTCAGCGTCACCACCTGCACCAGGTTGTTGAACGGCTGCACCGCGAACGCCTCGCCGTACGTGACGACGCCGTCGCCCTCTCCGGCCGTCGAGCCGGCGAAGGTGAGCGATTGACGGACGCCACCGATGTTCATCAGCGCGATCACGGCGTTGGCCGTGGTCTTGGTCGCCTCGAGCTGCGAGTCGGCGATCAGGTTGCCGAGCGGCGACTCGCCGGAGGTGCCACCGCTGTTGGTGATGTCGGCGGTGATGGTCCCGATCGGCTTGTTCGCGACGGCCGCGACCTGGTTCTTCGCGGTGGCGACCAGGCCGCCGACGGTCGGGTCGTCGGCGAACTTGGTGCCCGCGTAAGGACCGTTGTTGACCGTGCCGGCCGCGTTCGTGACGAACGCCGCCGAAGTGGCGACGACCTTGTTGTCGGCGGTCACCGAGGACCGGATCACGTCGTCGGTCTTGCGGTCGACCTGGAAGTCGATCTGCGTCAGCGCGCGCCCGAACGACGATCCCTGCGTGAAGTAGCGGGTCTGCCCGGCCGGGTCGGTGGTCGTGCAGATGTAGGCCTGGTGCGAGTGGCCCATGATCACGACGTCGATGGCGGGGTCGAGGTTGGTGGCGATGGTCTTGCCGATGGTCGTGGTCAGGGGGCACGAGTCGGGGCTGGCGAAGGCCGCCACCGAGTCGCCCTCGTGAATCAGCGCGACCTGGACCTTGACCCCCATCTTGGACAGCAGCTTCGAGGCGCGGTTACCGGCCTCGACCTCGTCCTGGAAGGTCAGGCCCTGGATGCCCTCGGCCGTCACGATGGTCGGCGTGCTCTTGGTGACCAGGCCGATGTAACCGACCTTCACGCCGTTGACCTTGCGCACGGCGATCGGCGGGAGCGGGTTGCGGTTGCGCTGGTCGACCACGTTGGCCGCCAGATACTGATACTGGGCGCCCTTCCACTTGCCGGCCGGGGAGCAGCCGTCGACCGGGTGGCAGCCGCCGTTCTGGATGCGCAGCAGCTCGGCCATGCCCTCGTCGTACTCGTGGTTGCCGACCGAGGAGACGTCCAGCCCCATCTTGCCGAGAATGCTGACGGTCGGCTCGTCGTGGTAGGCGGCCGAGATCAGCGGCGAGGCGCCGATCAGGTCGCCGGCCCCGACGATGTCGGTCTGGCCGCGTACGGTGCTCTGCTTGATGGCGGCGGCCAGCGCGGCCGCGCCGCCGACCCCCTGGATGATGACGCCGTTCTCGTCGGCGAGACGGCCACCCGAGCCCGTGGGCATCTCCAGGTTGCCGTGGAAGTCGTTGATCGACAGGAGTCTGACCGGGATGGGCGGCGGCGGGGGCTTGTGGCCGCCCATTTCCTTGTCAGCGCTCGCCGGGCCGGCGGCGACGGCCACACCGGCCGCTACCACGAGTCCCGCCATCGCGAGGCGTTTGAGTGATGCAGGGGTCATGACTCCTGAGCGTAAAGTGACCGGGTGATCGCGAGATGGCGCGAAGGTAACGAATCCCGGGACCCCGGGCTGGCGTATGTTGCCAGATCCACATGACCTAAGGTCGGATCGTGGACGTACAGGTGTCGGTTATGGCACGGCTCGGCGACGACGAGGTTGCGGAGGTGCTCGCGCTGGTCGAGGCGGCCACCGAAGCCGACGGAGTGCGTCCCCTCAATGAGCATGTGATGCTCCATCTGCGCTACGGGCTTGATCCGGGGGCGAGAGCCGTACTGGCCAGGAATGACGACGGCCTGGCCGGATTCGCTCACCTCGACCCGACCGACGCGGTGGAGGGCCCGAGCGGCGAGCTCGTGGTGCACCCGGCGGCACGCGGGCGCGGCGTCGGCGCGAAACTGCTGGCCGCGGTGCTCGCCGAGAGCGGCGGCCGGCTGCGACTGTGGGCGCATGGGGACACGCCTGCCGCGTCCCGGCTGGCGCAGGCGGCCGGTTTCGTCCGGGCGCGTTCGCTGTGGCAGATGCGGCGTTCCCTGTACGCGCCGCTCCCGGCCGCGGATCTTCCCGAAGGCGTACGGCTGCGCACCTTCGAGGCCGGAGACGAGGCCGAATGGGTGGCGCTCAACGCCCGCGCGTTCGCCTCCCACCCTGAGCAGGGCTCCTGGACGCTGGATGACCTGAAGCGGCGCGAACAGGAGCCGTGGTTCGACCACAGCGGCTTCTTCCTGGCGCTGCGGGGCGACCGGATGGTCGGCTTCCACTGGACGAAGATCCACGGAAGCGGCGAGGAGCACGGGCACGACCCGATCGGCGAGGTGTACGTGGTCGGGGTGGACCCGTCGCAGCAAGGCACCGGGCTTGGCAAGGCGCTGACGCTCGCCGGGCTCGCGCACCTGCGCTCACGCGGCCTCTCCCAGGCCATGCTGTACGTGGATGAGGAGAACACGGCCGCCATCAGGCTCTATGAGGGGCTCGGGTTCACCCGCTGGGACACCGACGTGATGTACCGCTACTCGATGAGCCAGTGAAGGAGTAGGTAGGCCAGCGCGGCCACCAGGGCGGCCGCGGGAATGGTGAGCACCCAGGCGATGACGATGTTGCCGGCGACGCCCCAGCGCACCGCCCTGATCCGCCGGGTCGAGCCGACGCCCATGATGGCGCTGGTGATCGTGTGCGTGGTCGAGATGGGGGCCTTCGCCGCGATCGCCATCGTATAGAGGACGATCGACGCCGCGGTCTCCGCCGCGAATCCCTGCGGCGGGGTGAGGGCGATGATGCGGCGGCCGAGCGTGCGCATGATGCGCCAGCCTCCGGCGTACGTGCCGAGGGAGATCGCCAGGGCGGCCGACCAGATCACCCACTCGGGGATGGCCTCGCCGGGGTTGGCGTAGCCGCCGACCACCAGGGCGAGGAAGATGACGCCCATTGTCTTCTGGGCGTCCTGCAGGCCGTGGCCGAGGGCCATGCCGGCCGCCGAGACGGTCTGCGCGTAGCGGAAGCCCCGGCTGGTCTTCCTCGGCGTGGAGCGCCGGAAAATCCAGAGGATCAAAATCATGATGGCGGCGCCGAGCACGAAGCCGATGATCGGCGAGGCGACCATCGGGATGACCACCTTTTCCCAGACGCCGGCCCAGTGGACGGTGGAGCTGGAGGCGAGCGCGGCGCCCACCAGCCCGCCTATCAAGGCGTGGCTGCTGGATGACGGCAGGCCGAAATACCAGGTGACGAGATTCCACACGATGCCGCCAAGGACGGCGGCGCCCACGACGACCAGGCCGTGAACGCCTTGCGGCGGATCGATGATGCCCGTGCCGACCGTCTGGGCGACGGCGGTGCCGAGATGCGCGCCGATCAGGTTCATCACGGCGGCCATGAACAGGGCCACCCGCGGGGTCAGCGCGCGGGTGGAAACCGACGTCGCGATCGCGTTCGCGGCGTCGTGGAAACCGTTGGTGTAATCGAAGACGAGCGCGACGACGACCACACCAATGACAAGTGCGAGCTCCACGACAGGGGTCAGCTTTCCTTGACGGCGATCGACTCGACGGTGTTCGCCACGTGCTCGAACGCGTCGGCGGCCGACTCCAGCTGGTCGATGACCTCTTTCATCTTCATGACCGTGAGCGCGTCGTACTCGCCGCTGAAAAGCTTGGCCAGCAGCCTGCGGTAGGTCTGGTCGGCCTGGTTCTCCAGCCGGTTGATCTCGATCCAGTATTCGTTGAGGTTCCGCATGGAACGAAGGCGTGGCATGGCCTCGGCCGTCAGCTCCGCGGCACGCTCCAGGACCTCGACCTGACGGACGACTTCCTTGGGCAGATGATCGATCTGGTAGAGGACGATCAGGTCGGCCGCGGCCTCCATGAAGTCCATGACATCGTCGAGGTTGGACGCGAGCTTGTAGATGTCCTCGCGGTCGAACGGTGTGATGAAGCTCTCGTTGAGACGTCGCATGATGGCGTGGGTGCGCTCATCGCCCGTGTGCTCGCAGGCGCGCATCTTCTCGGCCAGAACCTCGCGGTCGGCTCCCTCGCTGATGATCTCGACGAGCAGGCGGGAGGCGGTGACCAGGTTGTTGGCCGAATCGGCGAACAGTTCGTAGTAGCTGTCCTCACGTGGCGTGAGACGCAGACGCACGTCGATCTCCAGTAGTGCGGGGACTTTCCGCAGAGAAGAGTACGGGAATGCGACTTAAGGATACGCATGCCCACTTGTAACCATCTCTACCTCTGTTGGTTGCCCTGTGGACTTCCGGTGACACGTGCTAGCGGACCATGATCACGTCTTGGACCGATGAAAATTGATATAGGAGCGGCTCGGGGTGGGGCCGCGCTGCCCTTGGTAGCGCGAACCGTAGCGGGCCGAGCCGTACGGGAACTGGGCGGGCGAGCTGAGCCGGAACATGCACAGCTGGCCGATTTTCATGCCGGGCCAGAGCTTGATGGGGAGGGTGGCGACGTTGGACAGCTCGAGCGTGACGTGCCCTTCGAAGCCGGGATCGATGAAGCCGGCCGTGGAGTGGGTGAGGAGCCCCAGCCGGCCGAGCGAGCTCTTGCCCTCGAGGCGGGAGGCGATATCGTCGGGAAGGCTGATGACCTCGTAGGTGCTGGCCAGCACGAACTCGCCCGGATGGAGGATGAACGGCTCGTCGCCGTCCGGCTCGACCTGGCGGGTCAGATCCGACTGCTCAGCCGACGGATCGATGTGCGGGTAGCGGTGGTTCTCGAACACCCGGAAGAACCGATCCAGGCGCACGTCGATGCTCGACGGCTGGATCATCTCCTCGTCGTACGGGTCGAGCTTCACCCGGCCCGACTCGATCTCGGCACGTAGGTCACGGTCGGAAAGCAGCACCGTGCGACTCTATCGGCCACCGGTGAATCCATCCGGCCCCTGGGCACATGCACAGCCGCCCCAGCGGGGGGATGGATGGATACATGGCGGCCTAGGGCGGGGGGCGGACGCATGGGCGCCTCGGGCGGGAAGCGAATGCATGGCCGCCTCGGGCGGGGCGAGCGGGGAGCGGACGCATGGCCGCCTCGGGCGGAGCGGGACGCACGGCCGCGGAGCGGCGCGCGGACGCACGGCGGCCTTCGGCGGATGCATGCCGGATTATGCGGCACAGGCGCAAGGATCCGCTACAGTAGTGATCGGCGTACCGCCACTGCGGGTGTAGTTCAATGGCAGAACATCAGCTTCCCAAGCTGACAGCGCGGGTTCGATTCCCGTCACCCGCTCCACACACGAAAGCCCAGGTCGGAAGCGGTTTCCGAGCCTGGGCTTGATCGTTCTTAAGGGTGTTTTCGATCTATCGTGCAATTAGGCGATCGGGACCACGACCGCGCCTGAGCCGTCGTCGTCCTCGTCGTCCGAGCTGATGATGTGCCTGTCGATGGCGTCCGTGATGGCTTTGTCGGCGCCCTTGACCTTGTGCTGGTAGATGATCGCGGCCCTGACGTTGTCGTGACCCATGCGCGCCATCAGGTCTTTGAGACCAGCGCCCGACTCGGCCGCGAACATGTTTCCCGTGTGGCGGAGATCATGGAAGTGGAGGTTGGGGACGCCGAGCACGCGGACCGCTTCCGACCATCCCGACGCGCGGTTGAAGCCGCTTCGCCGCATCGGCCCACCTTTAGCTCCTGGGAAGGCGAGCGCGTCCTGATCGGCCTTCACGTACGTGGCCAGGTGCTCGCGCAGAGCCGGGAGGATGGCACGAGGGATGCCGACGACCCGAGTCCCTGCTTGAGACTTCGGCGGCCCGAGGACCATCGCTCCCGTTGATCGTTCGGTGTAGGCCTGCCTGATCGCGACCGTTGCGCGCCGGAGATCGATATCCGCCCGCGTGAGCGCCGTGATCTCCCCCCATCGCAAGCTCGCGAAGGTAGCCAGCAGGATGAAAGCCCGGAACCGGCCGTCCTGCTTGGTGTCCGTGTCGGGCAGTTGCCAGAGCGCACGCTCGGCCTCAGCTCTCGTCGCGAAGACCTCCGGGTACGTACGCATCTCGCCGTGGCGCTGGAAGCGGATGCGGTAGCCGTCCTTGATCGCACGGATGTTGCCGACAGGCCGCCGGCCGATGCGGTCCGCCAGCTCCAAGACCTGAGCCACGGAGAGAACGGGCCGTTCCTCGGCATGCTCGACGTCCGCCCCACGGATCCGGCAGGGGTTACGCGTCAAGATCCGATCCTCGTCAGTGGCCGTCATGAGCACCGCCCGCAGCAGCCGATATGCCTTTGCCGCCAGGCTGATGGAGACGCCCTTGGCGAGGAGCTCCGCTCTCCACTGCCGAATCATCGCCGTAGACAGCTTGCCGAGCGTGACCCCGCCCAGGTACGGCGTGATGTGCTTCTTCAGCGTCCATGTGTAGAGATCGACGGTCCGAGGACGTAGCCCAGGGCGCTGGGTGATCCACGTCTCGGCGTAGTCCTTGAGCTTGATCTTGCCGCGCTCCGGGTCGGTCCACTCCCCCGAGATCAGCTGAGCCTCGATCAGCGTGAGCGCCCGTTCAGCGTCGCCCTTGCGCTCGTACGTCTCCGGAGCATTGCGCCTACGCCCATCAGGGCCGAGATAAGACGCCTGGAACCGGCCGGAGGGAAGCTTGCGGACGTTGCCGAAACGGCGATGGTTCGCCTTGTTGCCTTTGGCCATCAGGCGGCCCTCCTTGTGACGTCGAAGGTCGTCAGTGGCGCGATCGTGCCTGCGACGACGAAGGTGATCAGTGCGGACTCACGGATGCGAACGTGGCGCCCGACCTTGACGAACTCGATGCGCCGTTGAGCGATCAGGCGGCGGACGAAGCGTTCCGAGGTGTGGAGGAGATCAGCGGCTTCCGGAACGGTGAGCAGCTTGTCCATCAGGCCGCCCTCCGCTCGGTTGCCGAAGGATCTTGGGGCGGCGGGGCTTGGGCCAGTGCGCGCCAGCGCTGGCGTTCGCCGATCTGTTTGAGCAGGCGATGCGTGATCGACGGGACGGAGGCATCCCCCGCTTTGATCGGCCGCCAGGTGTAGCGCGACGGGTCGTCATCGGTCTGGCCGAGGATCTCCAGGACCCAGGCGCGCCGGTCCTGCTTGTGCTGGGCCAGGGTTTTGCTGGACCACTTACGGGAGACCAGCACGCGGCGGCCCGCGTAGCCGAGGTGTTCCGGCTTGTGCGCCTTGGATTGGCAGGCCCCAGGGCGCATCCCCGGCTTGGCGTTCTTCGGTTCGATGCCGTAGCGCAGCCAGTTCGGGCAGGCCGGCGAGCACGGCTCGTACCGCAGCGCCGCCGTGAGCCGTTCGACGTGCCGCCGCTCAGCGGCGGTGGCGGGTTCGTGGCAGTCGCCGATGCTCTTGGTCAGGTACTTGCCGAGGTAACGGATGCACTGGTCAGCGTCCTTACTGCCGCCCAGCACGCCTTTGACGTCGGCCTGAGCACCGAAGCGGACCACATGCCTGGGTTCATCCCCCAGCTCATCAAGGGCTTCCTCCCAGGTAGGCAGGTACTCCCCCGTGACCGGGTCGAGGTAGCCGTCTTCCCACACGGGAAGGTGATCGCCCTCAAACTGGACGTCTTCGACGGCGGGCCACCACACCTGTTGATAGGTGGCCGCCGCGATGGCCTTGACCTCAGCGCGTGGCATGGTCCCGCGGATGCCATGTGCAGATGCGGAGCCAGCCGCTTCTGAGGTTCGACCGCCGAGAAGTACTGGACTGAACCCATCCGGCATTGATGGAGGCTCCTGCGGTTGGAAAGGATGGAGCCCATGGCCGGACGATCTTCTTCTGCGCATCCCTCTCAACGCCGCTACCCGCCGGAGTTGAAGCAGCGCGCAGTCCGGATGGTCCAAGAAGCGATCGCCCAATCCGGAGACTCCTATGGAGTGATCACTCGGGTGGCGCGTCAGCTGGGCATCGGATCGGAATCGCTGCGCGGCTGGGTCCGCCAAGCCGAGATCGACGACGGTCAACGACCTGGCACCACGAGCCAGGACGCCGGGCGGATCGCCGAGTTGGAGCGCGAGGTGCGGGAACTGCGCCGGGCCAATGAGATCCTCAAGGCGGCCTCCGCTTTTTTCGCCGGCCAA
>JAGFNW010000070.1 GCA_017592665.1 Streptosporangiaceae bacterium NEAU-GS5
ACGGGCGGGAGCTGGAAACGCGGCCACGAACCTGGTCATGGTCATCGGGGAGAGCACAGCCGACCGGGAAACCGGCGGAACAAAGGCCCCGAGCCCTACCGCCAGGAGACGCCAGCGCGCCAGCTCCTGACCCTACATCTTGATCAGTGGTCGTCATGGACGGCTTGAAGCACTGTCGGTCGGCGCAGGAATATCCACGTTGGGAAGATTCACGTCGGGAATATGCTTGTTTCCAGGCGGTGGCTCATCGGGGACGTGCACACGGGGAATGCGGGGCGGTTCGCAAGCGGTCAGCGTCGGCATTAGCAGCATCGACGCGGTCATGACGAGAGCGACTGTTGTTCTCATTGATCTTGTCCTTCGCACGCATGTCCCCGGCTACGGATTCGGGCGCCATCCAAATCCGCAGCCGGGGATCTTCTTTACTGCTGGACGATGAACAGCGGACTGACGGCGAACTTGTGCACTGTGTTGGCGCCACCGGCGGCGTGCAAGACGGCGACGTAGTCCATCACGTGCCCGTTGACCGCGTTGATGTCGGAGACGTCGACGTTGAAGCGGTGCTCGTAGTAGCCCTTTCCCCAGACCGGGGCAGAGAGTGTGCCCTTGTCGGACTGGGCGAAGGTGCCGTAGCTGGCCAGATTGGCGCCCGTCAGGGCGTCCCGCGCAATGATCGCGACCTCGTAGGGCGCGCCGTCCACCCGCGCGGGCCCAGCCTCGGCCTCGACGACCACGTCGAACGTTGTTCCACCGTTGCGGAGGGGGGTCAGGTCCGCCACCTGTCCGCCGGGCTCCGTGGTGTAGATCCGGATCAGGTCGATCTCGTTCGGTCCCATTGTCTGTCGCCTCTTTGTGTGGGGATTGCGTACATCTCCCAACGGAGGGCGTGGGGCGCGATTTTGATACGCGTCAGTCCGCGAAAATTAGGTCAGCACCCATTGCCACGAAGCCGGCCGCGGCTGCGGCGGTCGGCGTTTTGTTGTCTTCGGAGAGGACCTGTTTCTGCGCCTGGGCCAGTGCCGCCGCCGCGGAGTGGCCCGCTGCCAGCAGTTTGTGCACGGCGACCATGAGCGTGGCGGTCTCAGCGTCCGGGACAGGTATGACGGACGCGATGATGGTCCGGGTGCCGAGAGCGAGAAAAGTGGCGCTCAGGCCCATGAGCTCGTCTCCGGCCTGGACTACCGATCGTCCACTGTCACAGGCCGCGAGGATGACAAGTTGCGGGGCGTGTCGCACCTGCTCGAGGTCGTAGACAGTCAGCGGGCCGTCGGCCAGCCGCAGCGAGGAGAACAGCGGGTTGGTCGCGTGCAGTCTTCCATGGGCCGCCACGTGCACGAGGCGAGCGCCGTCCATGGCGGCGAGAACGGCGCGCGCACTTGCGGCCTCTTCGACCAGGGCGGGTGCCGAGTGGATCGCGGCCACCGACTCCACCTCGGCACGTGCTCCCAGCAAGCCAGGTCCTGCGGCCGCTATGATCGGCCCGCGCCCCATTCCCTGGGATCCTCCGTTGCCCTGCCCGCTTGCCGCCTGCCAGAGAGCCGCGGACGGCGATACGCATATCGAGCGACCCACGCACGAGGGCAAGATCGACCATGGAAGCGCCTGTAGCGGACCGCTGGGCACCACGACCAAAGGGCGTTCGCCGATGTCGCACTTCAGGGGGCGAAGAAGGATCTCCTCGAGGCGTTGGGCCGCATGTCGCAGGATCGCCGCAGCCGCTGAGCGACTGCCCGGTCCCGTGGCGCGACGGGCAAGTCGGTGCAGGGCGAACGGGACCCGCTGCAACAACCCATTCACGGTGGCCGACGGCCCCAGATGCCGCATCCGCACCCGTCCATCGACAACGGTGACCGCGTGCAGTGATCCGGAGAAGTAGACGTACTCGACCAGCGCTGTCTGTGCGAGCGCTGAGGTGAGCCCCGCTATGGAAACCCACGGCACGGCGAAGTCCGTATTGACGACCGCAACGCGGCGGCCGTAGTCGCGGATGGCGCCTTCCAGCGCGACCTGCTGGGCGACCAGCGACGCGGCACCGCGACCTGCGGCACGATAGTTATGAATCTGCTGAATGGTGGCACGCAGCTGGGCCAGCATGTCGGCTAGGTAGGGGTCGTCGGGCGGGCGAACGGGGCGCATCAGCAAGTGACTGGCGCGGCCCTGCTCGGCGCAGACGAACACTTTGCGAGCGTGCCCTTCCTTCAAAGCCAGTTCCAGGCCGAGCTCGGCCACTTCTGCACGATATCGGGCGGAGTGCGCGCGTAGGTCAGTGGCGCCCATCGACAGACGATGTTCGTCCAGTACGCGCAGGGCGGTCCGGATCGCGCTGAACGCCCCCCGTCGATCACCCTCGTTCAGCCGGAGTTGTGCCGCCGCATGCCACGACCGCGCCCGCACGATCGCCGGGCCGCGGCGGCGGGATCGCGCCGCCAGTTCAAGCTGCCGGCAGGCATGCTCGGTACGGCCTTCCGCAAGTGCGAGTCGGGCCGCGAGCATCCTTGCCTCCACTGCGGCGCCCGGCCAGCCGGCGACAACCAGAGCATCCGCACATCGTTCGGCAGTACGGACTCCTTCGGACGGGTGCTCCGCTTCCGCAATTCGCGATCGGAGCAGCACGAACTCCGCGAGCGTCGCCCATGCGGGACGGCCCTGGCGGATGAAACCTGAGGCCGCCTCCCGAGCTTGGATGACCGACTGCGCGTGGTCGCCTTCCAGGTAGGTCGCCCTGGCGAGCAACAGCTGGGCTTCGGGCAGACCGATATCACGGCCACGGCGGGCGAACTCGTCCGCTGCCATTTGCGCCGCCTCTCGGGACTCGGCCAGCAACCCCACGGACAACAACAGTTCGCTGCGGTCGGTCAGCAGCCACCCGACCTGATGCGTGCCGAGCGCGCGGAAGCGTTCCTCGGCGTGGTCGAGGGCGCGCAACGCCGTCGGAACCTCCCCCCGCATCGCATGAAGCCAGCCCTGGTTGTACTGGACGATGGCCAGCGACAGTTCGAGGTCGAGGTGGCGGCAGAGTTGCTCGGCTTCATGAAGGTCGGCCTCAGCCGCACCGAATTCGTGCCGGTAGCCGTGCGCGATCCCCCGGTTGGACAGCACACGCTGCAGCCATACATGATCGCCGCCGCGTCTCAGCCCGGGCACTGCCACCCGGAAGGTGGCCAGGGCGTCGCCGAACCTGAAGAGGTGGTTGAAGATCACCGCGCGCTGGGCCTCCGCCCGAGCCCGGCCGGTCCTGTGCAGATGTGGAAGTGCTCGATCGATCTCGCGAAGCGCCTGCTGCGGTCGCCCCTGCACACACCGTACGAAGGCCAGCCGGATTCGCGCCTCCGCCGCGAGCTCCGGTGACGCGGCCCGGGTGGCAAGTGCCATGGCGGCCTGCAGATGGCGCACGGCAACGTCGAGTCCGTCCACGTGGAGGGCCGCGACACCCAGCGCACGCTCGGCCACCGATCGCACGGCCAGATCGCCGTCCGCCTGCTGGATCACCTCTCGCGCCACCTGTCGCAGTTTGCCCGGATCGGCCTCTGCCAGGCGCAACAGATCCGGCGCGACATCTGATCGGCTCTTGGGCACTTCCGCAGTCTGCCAAAGAATTTTCCACTCGGGATGTATCAGATAGGCGACAACCCGCCTCTGTGTAAAAGTGGACCACTGGTGGCGAGAAAGGCCTATCCCATGCCCGGATCCCTGCTTGATCACAGCAACATGAAGATCTGCTTTTCCGGCGAGATTGTCGTAGACCTGCCGCATCAGAAACTAGTCGAAACATACTTGCAAGATCTCGGCGTCGAGTCCGAGGTCATCGAAACCAGCGAACCGCTGCGGCTCACTCGTCTCAGGTTGCGCAATATCGAGGCGGCACTGGGGCAATACGACTCGGCCGAGAGATACAGTTTACTGCGGCAGGTAAAGGACGCGGGGCAAGGGCTGTACGATCCCAATCGCGATCCGACGGACCTCGACGTGCTGTTGTTTCTGCTGCGAGAGACGATAGGGCGTCGCAATGCCAATTGGATCCCCGCCATCGGCTCGATTCGTCAGGCAGGTCTCGCGGGAAGCCCGGATCGGGTGAGCGGCCTGCCCTACAGCGGTGGCGCGTTCCTTCTTCAGGGAACGGAGAGCGGCACATTCCAACTGCCCGATCGCACCAACTCCCCCAAGCGTCGGACGACGATAGCTCTGCTGGACACCGCCCTCTACGTGGATGGAGCCGATGGAGACGCTCGTCGGCTCGTCGGTAGGTTCATCGCGGAGGACGCCGACGCGGTCACTGGGCCGACCGGCGATCAGCCTCCGCTCGCGACGGCGCTGCATTCGCTCAACCTGCTCGGTGTGCTGCTTACCTACGCGCCGGAGGCCAACGTCCTCATTCGCCGTACGCTCGACGAGCAAGCCATTGGTGATGTGTGGACCATGGCGAAACAGATCTCGGAGAGCGCCCGCGCGGGAGCGGACGTGATCGTGATCCCGGCGTGCGCAGTGGTGGAGGACGGGCGCGTGCCGCTGGTGCTGCGACGCGCCATCGAGGCGGTGCCGGACAACTGTCAGGTCATCGCAGCCGCCGGCAACTACGGAAACCACGAGCCCGGCGAGCGTGACCACAACGGAATGCGGGTGCCCGCGCGGAACAGCATGGTCGTGCCGGCGGCATGCGAGCGGGTCATCGGGGTGGGCGCACTGGACAAGGAAGGTGACCGCGCCCGCTACTCGCAGGCGGCCGAGTGGATGACGGCGATGGCCGCAGGCGACGACCAGATCAGCCTGTTCCCAGACGGGCCAGTGCGGCCGGTGCATCGCGAATCGGACGGGGAGGTCGTCCCAGACGCGCCGGAGACCTTCCATGGGCAAGCGATCATGCAGGGCACGTCGGTCGCCTCCGCGGTGTTCGCAGGCGTTGTGGCGAATCTGGCGTACAAGAACGACATCACCGCCGTGGACGCTGCCCACAAACTTCTTACGTCCCAGTTCACCGCTCCTGCGCACAGCATGATCAGGGCGTTCGCTCCGGCGAGGGACATTCCCGTTTCGTCCCCCGCACAACTGTAGGGCGCCCAGAGGAAGGCCCGGCCATGCCAGTCGATCCACGGGTCATCGTCCTGGTCATCCGCGCACGCGAGGGTGACCAGGACGCCTGGGATGAGTTGATCGAGCGGTACGCGCCGATGATTTGGTCCATCGGCCGCCGTTACCGAATGGACCGCCCCGATATCGACGACGTCGCGCAGACGGTCTGGCTTCGCCTCGTGGAGAGTCTGGCCGACCTACACGACCCGGGAGCGGTGGGGTCGTGGCTGGCGACCACGACCAAGCACGAGTGCTTCCGGACCGTAAAGGCACGGCGCAGGCAGGACAGCATGGAGCAGACCCTGGATTTCGATATGACCGCGGACGAACAGGCGACGATGGTCGAGCAAGAACTGGAAACGGCCGAGCGGAACGCCATCCTGAGGGCCGCATTCGCCAAGTTGCCCCCGACCTGTCAGCGGATCCTCCTGCTACGAATAGAGGGGATCTCGTATGAGGAGATCGGCGCCCGGCTGGATCTGCCGATCGGGAGCCTCGGACCGAAGCGCGGCCGTTGCCTGGCCAAACTACGCGACGATCCCGCCCTCAACGCGCTCATCCTGGCAGAGATCGGAGCGCCGGGGAATGAGTGACATGTCCGAGAATTGGTCCGAGGAAGTACTCCTCGCTCAGATAGCGGAGGCGCTGGAAGCCGCTGACGCGATCCCACACGATTTTGTCGAAGCGGGCAAGGCGACATTCGCCTGGCGCACAATCGACAGCGAACTGGCCGAACTCGCCTTCGATTCGGACCTGCAAGATCATCAAGATCTCATCAGATCCGAGCCAGCGCCCCTGCGCGCGTTGACATTCACCGCCCCCAGAGCCGCGGTGACCATCGAGATTGAGGTCGTGGACGGGGCCCTGCTCGGACAGTTGGTGCCCGAGCAGGCGGGGGAGATCCATATCGTGACGCGCACAGGTCACGACACCAGCGCTGTCATAGACGAAGTCGGCTACTTCTTGATCAGCCCTATGCCGGTGGCGCCGTTCCGGATCCATTGCCAAACGGCCTCTGGAGTCAACATGTCGACAAACTGGATCACGCTCTAGGAGGTTCCTGATGAGTCCCGACCCTTCGTACGCATCGACGCTCATGGAACTGAGCAAATATTCGGCCTACTGGCCGGTGTCAACGGGAATGGGGATGCCGCCCAACCGGGCCGCCGAATCTGGGGAGCACGCGGCGGCTGGAACGGGTGTGCCCGATCCGAAGTATGTCGACTACGTGAATCACTCGTGTGACCTGACCATGCAGGGCGGCGTCACGAGTGGTGTGATCTATCCGTTCGCCGTGTGCGCGCTAGCGCGAACGTATGTGTTCCGATCTATCGGGGGTGCCTCCGTCGGGGCGATGGCGGCAGCAGCGACCGCCGCCGCGGAGTATGGACGACGCACCGCCGCCAAGACAGAGGGCGAAGTCTCTGATGGGCATGTCCGCGCCGGCTTCCCTGGTCTTGCCCAGATGGTCGAGTCGCTTCTGTCGCCCCCCAGCCGTGATGAGGAGTATAGACTCGCGCAACTGTTCCAGCCCGGCCGCAAAACCCGAGCCCTGTATCGCGTCGTAATTGCCAGCAAACAGAGCCGCGGGACCACGCGCAAGAGTCCGATACGATGCCTGACCGCGGCGTTGGTGGGTGCGATCGGGTGGCGGTCGAGGGCTGCGACGTTCCTGCTGCTCACCATATGGCTCGCGGTGCCCACACTCCTCGCGGGGCTACTCGATGGCGACGCTTGGGCGTCTGCGCCACGCTGGATCCACACCGGGCTGCCGATGGCGGCGCTGCTTCTGTTGGCGTCGCTGCTGGCCGCCGCGGTCGCCTTTGGAGTGCGGGCGGAACAGAACGTTCCAGCCGACCCGGACCGAAAGGATAGGTTTGCGCCGACCGTCAGGCGGTGGCTGGGGCGAATCGGCATGGCGGCCGTGGTCGTCTTCCCACTGGTGCTCGCCACGGGAAACTTGATATTCCGAGGACCGGTCCGGGTGGCGCCATCATATCCCGCCACGACCTTCGCGTTCATCGTGTGTGCCTGGCTCGTCCTGACGGTCGCGGCCGTGACCGCCATCGGACTCGTATATGCCATAGCCCTGAAGCGATTCCTTGACCACAACGCCGCCGCCGTCCACTTCGGCCTGCTGCCGGGAACGGTGGACAAGACCGAGGCCACTTCAGGGATCGGTGCCTGGGCCAACAGGGTGCTCGACCGGTGGGCCGGTGTGCCCAAACCTCGCGGAATCCCTCCGCTCGCCGACTGGCTCGCCGACCGGATCGACGACCTCGCGGGACGGCCGGCAGGACCGGATGACCCGCCCCTGACATTCGGCGACTTGTGGGCCGCCGGCCTGGACGTGAGCTCGTCCAGTGAGTACGACACGGCCACGCTGGGCCCAGGGGCGCGGGCGATTGATCTCGCGCTCATCGCCACCGACCTCACCCAGGGCCGTCCTTATCGATTGCCGTTCGAAAAAGAGGAAGAAGGCTGGCTGTTCTGTGAGGACTGCCTGAAATCGGTCCTGCCGGACCGCGTCGTGGACTGGATGACGACCAAGTCAGAGTCATCCGGACTGCGTTGTCCCGCTCACCCCAGCATCAAGCTACGGGCGCTTCCCGAGAGCCGGCACCTTCCGATCGTCGTCACGGCCCGGATGAGCCTGTCGTTCCCCGGCCTGATCGCCGCGGTCCCCCTGGTGCTCCGGAATCAGGATGACGAACCTGTAATCCACTGGTTCTCCGATGGGGGTATTACCAGTAACTTCCCCATCCACTTCTTCGACACGCTGTTTCCCCTGTGGCCGACGTTCGGGCTCGACATCCAGCCCCGCCGAAATCCGGGCGGCGATGACGTATACCTGCCGGAACAGACGGCTGAGCCTGCACGCCTCATGCCGGTGACCATCGCCGGGGTCACCATGTTCCTGAGCGCTATCTTCAACACGTTCCAAAGCTGGCGCGACACCCTTCAGTCGGAGTTACCTGGATTCCGCGGGAGGATCGCCCATGTGCGGCAGAGCTCCTCGGAGGGCGGGATGAACCTGTTCATGTCCAGCGAAACGATCCGTGCACTGGCGGCACGCGGATACAAAGCCGGCGTCGCCCTTGAAGAGCGGTTCCGTGACAAGAACAATCTTCAGGCTCGATGGTATCGGTGGCTGCGTATGCGCATCGCCGTAGAGAAGCTGAGCACCGCAGCCATGCTGATAAGCAGGCGGGAACCGACGTACTCAAACCTGGTCCGCAAAATCCCCAGCGACGCGCCGGTAGATGGCTGGTTCATCTGCAACAGTCCCACCTCGGACACGTTTGGTGGAGCACTTGCGGATCAGTTCGCTGCATTCATCGCGCCGACGCCCCAGAATCCCACCCCCACGCAGGACGGCTTCGAACTGCCGGACATCACAGACCTCCGCCTAATCCCCCGCGCATAGGCTGTATGGAATCAACGCCCGGATATATCGCCAGCTCAGGAGACGCCCGGAGCTCTTACCGCGCAAGGAACTAGCGTGATCAGGTGGCCAAGCCAGCGCAGGTGATAGAGAGCAGAACCGGCCGTCACGATCTCTGAGCCCATTCCACCTTGTTGGTGTTGGTCACAGCGCCGGGCAGGCGTAGGGGTAGCAAAAGGGTGAGGCTCCCCGGTACTGACGACTACTGCGTAGGACCCGCAGCACCGTTTCGGCGTTCTGCATTGTGCATACCTCTCGGTGTCATGTGGTGTCCAATCACCTGGCCTGTGGGTGCCGGAAATGGTGTCACAGCCTGTGAGCAGCGGCGTTACCGGAGGATGTCTTGTGATTCGGCCTCGCGGCGGAGCCATCATCTGGCACCGTGGGTAGTCGTGGCCTTACCTCTGGTCTATCTAATGCTGCTGCGTCTGCTCGGCTGGCTCTGCGCCTGCCGATAATCTCATCCACCCAGGTCATGGCCTTGCAGGACGTCGCCCAGCAGCTGTTGCGCGACGTTCGTTTTGACCACGACGGCGTCACTCGTGATGGCCATGTAGGTTCCGGCATATCGGGCAGAGGTCGGAGGTGTCCGTGCGGGTCGGTGGACACGCTGTCGCCGTGATGCTCACCGTGGCGGACACGGCGTCAGGCCGGTGAGGCTCAGCGTCGCGGGGAAGGTCCATGCTCATGCTGTCGCCGGGCTGTGGGCAGGCGGCAGCCGGAAGCGGCGGGGTGGATCAGCTTCCACGCGGGGCGAGCAGCAGGTGGCCGCCCGCGATCATCGCCATGATCCGCCACAGCGGGGTGTCGTGCAGGGCCATGGCGTGGGCGGTGCCGAGCGCGGCGGCGGCCAGGGTGTTCAGGGCCTCGGCCAGGCGGGAGCTGCGGGGCCGTAGGGTGGCGCAGGCGTCCGGGGTGAACTGGACCATCGTCTGGACGGCGCGGACCCTGTGGGTGCCGGAAATGGTGTCACCTCATGCGACCTGGGCGTATTCATGGATCAAGCCACCGAGTCGGTCCCGTCGGATGACACCGAGACTCTTCGCCGGATCGGCGACAGGTAGCGGATCGACCCTGTGGTGTGCCAATACTCGTGCACGGTGGTTGACCTGCGGTTTATCGTCGCTGCTCGTGTGGTTTCGTTTGCTGTATTTGATCTTCATACGCGTCGTGGGCTGGCTGATCCTGGTGGTCCGTAGCGATGCCTCCAAGGCGGTGGAGATACTCGTGCTGCGGCATGCGGTGGCGGTGCTGCGGCGCCAGGTCGCTGTTCCGCGGCCGGACTGGGCCGACTGGGCGATTCTGGCCGCGCGTACCCGACATCTTCCGCGCAGGCTTCGGGCGCATCGGATCGTGACGCCAGGCACGCTGCTGGCGTGGCATCGCCGACTGGTCAAGCGGCATTGGACCTACCCGCGCGGCACTGGCCGCCCGCCGATCCCGGAGGACGTGCGTGACCTGGTCATATGTTTGGCTACCGAGAATCCGCGGTGGGGCTACAGGAGGATTCAGGGCGAGTTGATCGGCTTGGGGCATCGGGTGGGGGAGGGGAGGATCCGCAGGATCCTGGCGGGGGCCGGGTTTGGCCCAGCACGGCGCCGGGCGTCCCCGACCTGGCGGCAGTTCTTGTCCTCCCAGGCTGCCGGGCTGCTGGCCTGCGATTTCGTGCATGTCGACACCGTGTTCCTCAGGCGGCTGTACATCTTCTTCGTGATGGAGATCGAAAACCGGCGCGTACATATCCTCGGCGTGACCGCCAGCCCGACGGGAGAATGGACCGCTCAGCAGGCCCGGAATCTGCTGATGGACCTGGGGGAGCGCGCCGGCCGATTCAAATTCCTCATCAGAGACCGCGACGGCAAGTTCGCTCAGGTCTTCGACTAGGTGTTCACGACCAGTGGCGTACGGGTCCTGAAGATTCCGCCGCGGGCGCCTGGAGCGAATTGCTATGCGGAGCGGTTTGTCGGGACTCTGCGGCGTGAGTGTCTGGATCATCTGCTGATCTTTGGTGAGCGGCATCTGTACCGGGTGCTCGCCGAATTCGAGCGGCACTACGATGATCATCGTCCGCATCAGTCCCGCGATCAGACGCCGCCACTGCACGATCCCGGCAGGGTGATCGATATGACCGCCCCGATTCGCCGGCGAAAGGCTGTCGCGGGCTTGACCAATCAGTACCGGCGAGCGGCGTAGTCATTATCACCTGCATCCCAGGTGAGAGCCAGTACGCCAGTATTGGCACGGCACAGGACAAGCACGGCGTCTCATCATGGTGCCTTTCGTCTGGCCGCCGCGGCCGAAGCTCGCACCTGCTAGGCGACGCCCCTACAAGGCCATGACCTGGGCGGATGAGATTATCGGCAGGCGCAGATCTGCACGGAGACGACGGCGGCAATGCGCCGTCCATCGCCATCGAGCAGGTACGTGATCCGGCCGCCCTGGGCAGCCTGGGCGAGTTCGGAAAGTCGGTCAACTGGTGAGGGAAGGTCACCAGGCGCGGGGTGCCCGGCTCCGGAAAGATCGTCACTGGTAGCTCATAATCCACTAACGGCTGCTCCGGAAGTCTCGAATCCAGGCCTCGGGCTCTGATACCCGTTCGATTTGTTCCAATTCGGCCCTCGGGACCGGATCTGCCATTACAGGTGCCAATACGTCCGCGATCGCTCGGAGGACCAACGGGGAGCTCCGACTGGGCGAACCACACAGCACCCCGGATGCTGCCCTCATACACCCACACATCGAAGAACCATCGGCTCCCATCTCTGCGACGGGCCAGAGGATGCGCAATGTGCCTAAACGCCTCCAACGCGACCAACGAGGGGAAGACGAGATATGCAGCCGGGAATGCATCGTAATAGGGACTATCGGAGACATCCTCACACGGTGTGCTGGTCGGGATCCCCATCTTCCATAGCCCGTAGACGATCTCGGCCATCTGCGTATCGAGGGGCACCCCCATACCACCGACGGCGACAGGTACACAGTCGTGCCTATTCGGGAGATCGAGTAGATGGGGGAGGATCGTTTCGTGGCCAGGGTCGATCCATCGGGTTTCGCTCATGTTCAGAGTCATCCGAGACGCTAGTTCAAACGAACCATCAGATGTACGGTCATCGTGGTCGCGCGAGGGCGGGAAAGCGCCGGGAACGTTCCAGTGAGGACGCCGATGAAAGCAGCGCGTGATACGGACGTGGTGGTGACGGTTGCCAACGACCGGGCCGCTGGCGGCGAAGCGACAGCCGGCAGCCCGGACGAGCAAGCGAGCGGTGATCTGTTACGTGAGCTTCGGGTGTGGCTGACCGGCGAGCCGCAGTTACGGGGCCGGGTGCACCTGGTCGACGGCCAGGGCGGCGACGGCTCCCCGAGCGGCGCCTTGAGTGGCGGCCTCCCCGAGGCGCTTCAGGTCGTCGTGGGCACCGGCGGGACGCTGGCAAGCCTGGCCGCGGTCGTCATCGCCTGGCTGGGCACCCGCAAGAACGGCGAGATCACTGTCGCGGTGTCACGCAGCGGCGACCCCGTGGGTGAGGCGCGGGTGGAGCTGTCGGTGAAAGGGGTCAAGGGCTTGGACCTGGCCGCGACCCGGGCCCTGACCGAGCACGTCACCGCGCTTCTCAGCGACCTCGTCCCACCTGGGCACAGTGAACCCGCACACCCTGCCGAGGGTGATGGGTCGGCTGGGCCGGGCCGGGCAGGCGCCCCCGGTTCAGGCGGCCGGCAGGGCCGAGGCGACGAATGACAGCCGCTGACCCGTCCCTGGTCTTGGCCGCCTCGGGAGCGCGGGTGCTGCTGGTCGGGTCGGCTACGCATGCGGCCGGTTCGATCCTGGGCGATCGGCCGTCGGTCGCGGCCAGCGTCGCTGATCTGGGGCGGTGCCTGACCGATCGGGCGGGCCTGGACCGGGCGCACTTGAGCGTCCTGGTCGACCCCGCCGACCCGAAGACCATCGCCACGGCCCTGTCCGACCTGGCCGGGCAGGCCGACGATGTGCTGGTCTTCGGGTACGTCGGGCACGCGGTACTTGACGACGATGGGGAGCTGCATCTGGCGACCCGGGCCACGATCGACCTTCGCCGTGGCCTGGCCGCCTATCAGGCACTGCCGTACGCGGTGGTCCGTCAGATTCTCGCCAATGCCAGGGCGCGGCTGGTGCTGGTGCTGGTCGACTGCTGTTTCGCTGGGCTGGCCGACGGGGCGACAAGCACCGTGCCGCCGGGGCGTCTGTTCGATCATGACCAGCGCGGGATGTATGTGCTGGCCTCCACCGGCCCCCGTGAACAGGCATGGGCGCCGCCCGGCGAAACCTATACGGCCTTCACCGGCGCGCTCATCGCTTTGATCACCGGTGGAGATCCGGTCGCCCCGGCGGTGCTGACGATCGACGACTGCTACCGGTCCTTGAGCCGGGTCATGGCCGAGCGGGATCTGCCGCGTCCGCACCGGCGGGTCGTCGACGCCGCTGACCGCGCCATCGTGTTCGCCAACCGCGCCCACCTGCACCGCCAGGGCCAGAGTACGGACCGGGATAACCGGCCCGGTATACCCGTGGTGTCCACGCAGCTGGGCCAATTGGCCCCACGGGAGGAGGCTGCCGGACGATCAGGATCGGCAGCGGCCGCGGATTCTGATCAGCCTGGCCTGCCTGGCAATGATCACGCTGACCGGTTCGGCGCGGCGGCCACAGCATCGGGTGCGGGGGCACCCGCACCCGGAATCACCCCCAGCACCCGCGGCGACACTGCGACGGGGGGGTCGGGGACGGCGTTCAGTCCCTACCGTGGGCTGGCGGCGTTCGGCCCGGAGGACGCCGAGTTCTTCTTCGGCCGCGAGGAGCTGACCCGGTCTCTGATCGACCGGGTGGCCGCGCGCTGGGCGCAGCCGGGCCTGTTGGTGGTGACCGGTGCCTCCGGTGCGGGCAAATCGTCGCTGCTGCGCGCGGGCCTGCTCACCGCCCTGCGCACGGCCCGCACCCCGGCCGTGGTATTCACCCCGACCGGCGACCCGCTCGGGCAACTGGCCCGGCACCTGGCATCCCTCGGCGGCGCAGGCGTGGGCGCGAGCGCGGATGCCGATCAGCTGCGGGAGCGGCTGCGCGACGATCCCCAGGCGGCCGGTGACCTGCTCGCGGCTCTGGACGCCCGACAGGCGCGGCCGGTCATCATCGTGGACCAGTTCGAGGAGCTGTTCACCGCAACCCTCGATGAGCAGGTCCAGCGGGCGGCAGTGCAGGCCCTGCACGCGGCCAGCACGCAGGCTGAGGTGCTGGTCGCGGTGCGGGCGGACTTCTTCGGCCACTGCGCCGCCTACCCGCTGCTGGTCCCCGCCCTGGAACACGCCGTGGTCGTCGGCCCGATGAGCGAGACGCAGCTGCGCCAGGCGATCGAGAAACCCGCCCGCAAAGCGAGCCTGGAGCTCGAATCCGGGCTGGTGGAGCTGCTGCTGGATGATGTCGGCGCCTCCCCTGGCCTTACTGCGTCGGCGGAGGGGAGGTTGCCGCTGCTGTCGCACGCGTTGCTGTCGACCTGGCAGCACAGCCCGGACGGGCTGATGACCCTGGCCGGATACCGGGCCAGCGGCGGCGTCGCCGGGGCGCTGGCCCAATCCGCCGACACCACCCTGGCCCACCTGCCCTTGGCGGACCGTGCCACGGCCCGCACCGTGTTGACCATGCTGGTCCGGCTTGGTGACGAGGTCGCCGACAGCCGGCGCAAGGTGCCCCTCGCCGAGTTGATGACTGTCGTGGAGGAGACCGAGCGGCCTGCCGTGCAGGCCACGCTCGACCGGTTCACCGACGCGCGGCTGATCAGCCAAACCGGTGAGGGGGCCGAGCTCGCCCATGAGGCGTTGATCCGCGCATGGCCGCAGTTGCGGGAATGGCTGGAGGCCGACCGGGCCGCGCTGATCGCCCGGCAACGCCTGGCCGACGACGCCCGCCAGTGGGATCGCCAGGACCGCAACCCGGCCTTCCTCTACCGGGGCAGTCGTCTGGCCGAGGCACGCCGGGATGACCGGGCCCGTCCCGAGGCCGCGGGTCCAGGGTCGGCTGTTGGGGGGGTTGGCCGGGCCTGGTTGAGCGAGATGGAACGTGACTTCCTCGCCGCCGCGCGGCGCCTGGCCCGCCGCAGCCGCCGCGTCCAGCGGCTGGTCATCATCACACTGGCCGTTCTTGTGGTGGTCTCGCTGGCCGCGAGCGCTGTCGCGTTCAACGCGGCCCGTAACGCGACCGAGGTCGCCCAGCGGGCAAGCCAGGCCAGCCGACAAGCCCTGTCCCGGCAGTTGGCCGCGCAGAGTATCGGACTCAGCGATTTTGATCGGACCCTGTCACACCTGCTCGCGGCCGCGGCATGGACACAAGCAACCACATCCGACGCCCGCGTCAGCCTGCTCAACGCAGCGATGAATCCGGCCCGCGGCATCCTCACCGGCCACCAGGGCGCGGTGAGCGGCGTGGTGTTCAGCCCGGACGGGCGCACCCTGGCCAGCGCCGGAGGCGACGGCACGATCCGGCTGTGGGATGTCGCGATTCATCGGCAGATCGGCTCACCCTTGAACCACGACCAGGGCTCGGTGCGCGCGGTGGCGTTCAGCCCAGACGGACGCACCCTGGCCAGCGCCGGAGCCAGCGCCACAGAAAACGGCACGATCCGGCTGTGGGATGTCGCGACTCATCAGCAGATCGGCTCACCCTTGAACCACGACCAGGGCACGGTATACAGCGTGGCGTTCAGCCCGGACGGGCTTACCCTGGCCAGCGCCGGAGAGGACGGCACGATCCGGCTCTGGGACGTCGCCGGCCGTCGGCAGATCGGCTCACCCCTGGACAGCGGCTTTCTCCCGGTGCTCGGGGTGGTGTTCAGCCCGGACGGGCGCACCCTGGCCAGCGCCGGAGAGAACGGCATCCAGCTCTGGGACGCCGCGACCCATCGGCAGATCGGCTCACCCCTGACCGGCCACCAGGACGAGGTGTATGAGGTGGTGTTCAGCCCGGACGGGCTTGCCCTGGCCAGCGGCGGATTCGACGGCACGATCCGGCTCTGGGACGCCGCAACTCATCGGCAGATCGGCGCCCCCATGAACAGCGGCCAGGGCTCGGTGTTCGAGGTGGTGTTCAGCCCGGACGGGCTTGCCCTGGCCAGCGGCGGAGACGACGGCACGATCCGGCTCTGGGACGCCGCGACCCATCGGCAGATCGGCGCCCCCCTCACCGGCCACCAGGGCCAGGTGACCGGCGTGGTGTTCAGCCCGGACGGGCTTGCCCTGGCCAGCGCCGGAGGCGACGGCACGATCCGGCTCTGGGACGCCGCGATCTATCGGCAGATCGGCTTACCCCTGAACAGCCACCAGAACACGGTGAACGAGGTGGCGTTCAGCCCGGACGGGCGCACCCTGGCCAGCGCCGGAGGGGATGCCACGATCGGGCTCTGGGACGCCGCGACCCGTCGGCAGATGGGCTCACCCCTGACCGGCCACAAGGGCGGGGTGTTCGGGGTGGTGTTCAGCCCGGATGGGCGCATCCTGGCCAGCGGCGGATTCGACGGCACGATCCGGTTATGGGATATCGCGACTCATCAGCAGATCGGGTCACCTCTGAACAGCCACCAGAACACGGTGTACGGCGTGGCGTTCAGCCCGGACGGGCGCATCCTGGCCAGCGCCGGAGAGAACGGCATCCAGCTCTGGGACGCCGCGACCCGTCGGCAGATCGGCGCCCCCCTCACCGGCCACAAGGATGGGGTGTTCGGGGTGGTGTTCAGCCCGGATGGGCGCATCCTGGCCAGCGCCGGAGGGGATGGCACGATCGGGCTCTGGGACGCCGCGACTCATCGGCAGATCGGCGCCCCCTTGACCGGCCACCAGAACACGGTGACCGGGGTGGTGTTCAGCCCGGACGGGCGCACCCTGGCCAGCGCCGGATACGAGGGCACGATCCGGCTCTGGGACGCCGCGACCCATCGGCAGATCGGGCCGACCCTGAACTCCCGCCAGGGCCAGATATACGGCGTGGTGTTCAGCCCGGATGGGCGCATCCTGGCCAGCGCCGGATACGAGGGCACGATCCGGCTCTGGGACGCCGCGACCCATCGGCAGATCGGGCCGACCCTGAACTCCCGCCAGGGCCAGGTGCACGGCGTGGTGTTCAGCCCGGACGGGCGCACCCTGGCCAGCGCCGGAGGCGACGGCACGATCCGGCTCTGGGACGTGAAGCTACCTGACGATCCGCTATCTGTAGTGTGCGCTGCGGCAGGCCGCCCGTTGACGCGTGAGGAGTGGTCGCAGTACGCGCCAGGTGAGCCCTACCAGGCCGTATGCTCCCACGGCGCTCGATGAGCGCAACCGGGGCGCGATCAGGCGCCCACACCAGTGGTCCGCTCGTTGCCAGATGTCCTGTCTCGTTGGTCATGAGGCACAGTGGGCTTCTGACCTGCAGTGCCTCAAATTCAGGGAGACAACCGACCTTGTGTTCGTCTCACTCATCATGAAGCACCTCTTTGGTTGCGCGGGACACGCCCTGACCCTGTGGTGTGCCAATACTCGTGCACGGTGGTTGATCTTCGGTTTGTCGTCGCTGTTGGGGTCCTGTGGGGCTCGAATATTCGAGTTCGCTATGCGACCTGGGTGTATTCGTTGATCAGCCCGCCGAGGATCGTGCGTCGGGTAACGCGGGTCTGCTCGAGGTTGACCACCTCACAGCGCGGATCGGGTGGACGCTGACCGAGTGATCGGTGCGGGCGATGCCCGTTGTAGTGCCGGATGTACTCGGCCAGGACCTTCTGCAGGTGGCGTTCGCTGAAGATCGGCATCCGGTCGGTGCACTCGCGGCGGACGGAGCCCACCCAGCGCTCGGCGAAGCAGTTCGCGACCGGTGCCCGGGGAGGCGTCGTAACGATCTGGACGCCGATGGAGGTAAACACCGCGTCGAAGCCGGCGACGAACTTGCTGTCCCGGTCCCGGATGAGGAACCTGATCTGCTCGATCCAACTCTCTGCGTCCATGAGCAGGGTGCGGGCCCGTTGGATGACCCACGCTCCGGTCGGCTTAGTACTCCAGCATCAGTTTGTGATCTTTGGTTGTCGTCGCCGGTAGTGGCTGGCCTTCGCGGTGTGCTGGTGGCGGCGTCGCCAGCGCGACCAGGCGCGGATTTGATCATGCCGGTGTGGAGGTGT
>JAGFNW010000071.1 GCA_017592665.1 Streptosporangiaceae bacterium NEAU-GS5
ACGCTGAAAGCCTGGAAGATCCTGGCGAAAGTCCGCTGCTGCCCGCGCCGCATCACCGCGATAGTCCACGCCATCTTGGTGCTTCAAGCCGTACAGGACGGCCGCTGATCAAGATGGAAAAGCCTCAATGTTCCCGAAAATCAATCGGATTGCATTCCTCAGGCACGACGGCAACCGTCCCCGGTCCAATGATGCCTGGCAGTGAGAAGTCGCTGACGGCTGCCAGGCACCCCCCGAATGCAGAATTCTCGAAGAGGGTCACACTGGGGGACACCTGGATCGTCCTCCAGAAGAACCGATTGTCCGCCTGAGCTGGACACGGAAACTGGGTGACCAGCATCTGGGCAGCGGGGTTCGGCACCAGGCACAGCCCGTTGGACGTGCTCACGTAGGACGTGTTCGCAACATTCGCTACCGGCCAGAACTGGAACGACTGGGATACACGTCCGTCGCAGGGAAGGACGACCATCGGGGCGCCCTGCGCTCCGGTATTGCTTGGCACGGTGACACACGTGGCAGACAGAGTGTTTTCGATGTTGACCAACGGCCCGTGCGCCACCGTCACCGTCGTCCACCCCGTCGTCGCAACCGAACCCGGGATGCTCATCACCACCGCGTACGTACTCACCCCCAGCGGCGGCACAAACGTCTCCGACCCCGCCCCCGTCGAGATCGGCACCCCCGACGTCCCTGGACCCGTCAACCGCGACGTACCCCCACACCCGGACGGTCGCGACGTCGTCCACCTCGCCGTCACCGACTGACTGGCGAACACATTCGTTGCGGACAGCGACAAGGTCGCCGATACCTTACGGCAGTCAGGTCCCCCGCCACCTCCGCCGCCGCCCCCTCCGCCGCCACCAGGCGGCAGCGCAACAGCGGGCCCTGCCGACGCTACCGACGCGACGGCGGCCACCGCCGCCAGGACCACACGATGCCACCAGCCCAGCCGCCGCCTCGGCCGCACACGCGCATCCCCGCCCATCAGAGGTTCGTTCTTTCGGACGGAGTGGTTGCAAACGTCACAAGCATGGTCGCGATCGCGAATCGCTGATCCCTGATTGGCGTTGTCACTGCAGTCTCCTCTGACTGGGCGGCGACAATGATGGGCGCTGGTAACAGCCACGACCGAGGACGGCTTGCCTCTTGCCCTCACGGCTACGGGCGTTCCCTCTCGTTCCATCTGTCTGGTCAGTCAGGTCGGTCACAGGGATCGGCCATGGCTTGAACCGTGCCCGTTCCGAAGTCGAGGACGGTGTCGATCTGGATGATGGTCTGCAGATCGAGGTGGATCGGCGATCGGTGGATTCCGTGGGGGCGTCGCCGGCCGGTGCCAAGACGTGGCTGGAGTAGGCGCCCATTCGCGGGGCGAAGGCGTTTCGTCGCGGCGACTGCCTACTCGGTCGCAGCGGGGCCAAGGTAAGTCTTCGAGGCTTAGCCGAGCCGGCCGCGTTCGACCAGCAGGTGCACCTCGCCGTCGCGATATTCTGCGACCGGAGTGAGGCCATTCAGGTCGGCCCGGGCCTGGTAGGGCTCCTCGGGCGCCCAGCTGCCTTCAATCCAATCGGTGGCGTTGCCCGGGAAACTCGCGATGAGGAAGGCTTCGGACGGCTTACCAAGAACCCAAGCGTTATCGCCGCGGGCGATGATAAGGATGCTGCCGTCGGCTTCATAGAGGGTGACGGTGTCAGGCAGGGCAGACTCCTGAGGTACGAGGTGGATGGGGACGATCGCCGCGACACGGCGACCGTGCCGCATCAGGTACGTGATCTGACCGGTGTACTCCGCCCGATTCACCAGCTCGCCGAGCTGGATCCGCGCTTCGCGGAGGCCGGGTCTGCCTGAGGAGCTTGCCGCGGCGCGGGATCGGATGAAGGGGCTATTTTTCGCCGAAGCGGAAGCTGTAGTGGCCGGTCACGCCCTCGAGGCCGGAGATCTCCATCCGGTAGTCGCCCTTCTTTATCGTGTTGTCGGAAGTGGTGCTGGCCATGTCGTCGGCTGTGAGCGTCAAGATTTCGTCCCAGCCCTGTTTGCCGTCGGCATCGACGAACATCACGAATTTCACGTGCGCCGCCTTCAACTCGCGGATCGTGTACCTGCTCCCCTCGTCCGCATGCCAGGTGTAAACGTCTGTCTGGTCCGGGGAGGTAAGCGTGACGTCGATCACGTCTCCCCGCTTCAGTGGGTGGTCCGTCGTCCCCACCGGCGACGGACTGGAAGACGCACTGGAAATCGTCGACGGCACGGCGGCAGGCGCGGTAGCAGAGGCGGTATTCGCGGCTGCCGACTTCTCATTCGGCTTCGCGCCGGAGCACCCGCTCAGCGCCGGCAGCACCAGCAGCACCAGCGCGACAGCAGTCGACGCCTTGGCCCGCGTTGATAAAGCAGCAAATTCGACCATGCCTGGAGTGTCCAGCAACCGCTTGCAAAGGCCTTGACGCGACTGCCGGCCCTCCACACCGACCCCCCGGACTGCCCCACGCCGCCCGGGCGTCCACAGCAAGACGACGAGTGCGCCGCGGCGGGACTAGCGGAGATCAACCCCAAGCAATAAGCGCTGGGGTTGATCCCCGCTGTCACCGGCCACGGACTCCCCGGGCAGGTGGCGGCGCTCGCCTTACTGCCGCTCCTTTACTGCCGCTCCTTGTTCAGGTCGGTCGTTGGGTCAGCGATGGCGGCGGGGCCGAGTCGGCCCCGCCGCGCCGGAAGGGTGCTACTTGGGCAGGATCGGGTTGCCGCCGCCTCCTCCTCCTCCTCCACCCCCACCGCCGCCGCCACCGCCGCCGCCCCCACCGCCACCGCCGGTGCAGGTCGAGACGGTGATGTTGACGGAGCTGCCGCGTGCGACCGCGACTCCGGCCGACGGGTTCTGAGTCTCGACGTCGCCGGCGCTCACGCAGTCGTTATGGTGCGAAACCGTGCCCACGGTCAGGCCCGACCCCGTAATGGCGGTCCGCGCCGAGGCCTCGTCCCTGCCCAAGAGGTTGGGCACGGTCACTCCGATGATCTGGCAGCTGATCTGCCAGTGGTACGGCCCGTCACCCTGGTCGCCGGCGTACGCGGTCGTGTCGTAATGGACGATCGTGGTGCCGAAGTTGCCGTCGGCGGCGATGCAGCGGCCCCACGCGGTGGCGATCGACGGCACCTTGGTGGCCAGCCAGGCCAGCTGTGGTCCGGAGACCTCGGCGTAGGCTCCCGGGTTGTCGCATCCGGGGTCGAAGGGAGATTCGTAGTCCATGCTGTAAACGCCGACCACGACGGCGAGCCCGTTGCGGTGGACGATGGCGGGGCCGCCACTGTCGCCGGAGCATCCGGTGACCGAGGACGAGCCGGCGCCGATCATCAGCGACGGGATGTAGTTGTCCTGGAACGGCAGCGGATTGAACTCGTCGCTCATGGCGTCATCCCCGACCAGCACCGTGTTGGCGGTGAGGAGATCGTGGCTGAGCGGGCCGTTCGCGGAGGTCCGGCCGTACCCCATGATCTTTGCGGGGGTGCCCGGCGCGTAGGCGCCTGGGTCCCAGGGTGCGCCCACCCGGGGCACGGGAACGGCGTTCGGCAGTGAACCGGGGCTGATGTGCAGCAGCGCGAGGTCGTGACCGTGAGCCGTGTCGCCATCCCACAGGGGATGCACGATGACCTGGTCCGCCGTCGACCAGGTGCACGCGCCGCGCAGACAGGAGTCCGCGTAGACGCCGGTCCGGCTGGGGACGGCGGTAATGCAATGTCCCGCAGTCAGGATCCATTCCGTGCTGATGATCGTGGCACCGCAGATGACGTTCTGGCTGGGGTTGTTGGCGTTCTCGACGGAGATCATCGAATAGTAGGCGACGTCCTCACCTGCGGTTCCGCCGACGATGGCGCCCGCTGGGGTGGTCGTCGCGGTGAGTACGGCTGCCGCGGCGCTGATGGCGATCAATGCACCGGCCGCCCACCGTTTCACCCTTGTCATACCGTGCTTGCTCCTCCGGGCACGTCGAAGCGGCGCCTTATGCGCTCGATGGACAGTGCCCTCTGTATTGGGCGCGTTCCATGGTGTTCCGGTGGCAGGTTTCCGTTGGGCGAGCCATCGCCAAGACTTGTGTCGGCCCGTGGTTAGGCATTCGAAATGCCGGGACACGTACTCCTCAAGGTCCAACCAGACGGGAGATCCGTCATGATCCGAGTATGGCTTGCCAGTGGCCTTCTGGCCGCAGGGGCAGTGGCCGCGGCCAACGCACACGATCCCGCAGCAGAGCATGCGACCGGCCGGGCGCCCGGCGCCGCAACGGCCTCGCAGCCACCACCGTCCGAGACGCCGTCGCCTCTGTTGGAACAGCCGCTCCCGAATGTCAAAGGCAAGACGTTCACTTCGATGATCGTGGACTTCCCGCCCGCCGCACGTGCGGCGCCGCATCGGCACGGAGAGGCCTTCGTCTACGCCTACGTCCTTGAGGGCACCGTGCGTAGCCAACTCGCCGGCGAGCCGGTGCGTACGTTCCGCCAAGGCGAGAGCTGGGTCGAGCGGCCCGGCGCCCATCATGTGCTCACAGAGAACGCCAGCCCCACACAACCGGCGAAGTTGCTGGTCATCTTCATCTCCAACACGGGAGACAAGCTCAAGGTCAACGATCCGCCCCGGTAGAGCGTCGGGCGACGACGGCGACGAAAGGTCGGCGCATGTTTCCGGAGACTCCCGCGGCTGCGGCGGCGCTGTCCGTGGCCACCCGTTTCTACTCGCCCGCGCTGCTCAACCACTGCGTCCGCTCCTACCTTTGGGGAGTGACGTACGGCACGGCGCACGGGATCGTTTTCGACGACGAGCTCTATTACGTCGCGGCGCTGCTCCACGACATCGGGCTGACGGAGCCGTTCGACAGCCACACGATGCCGTTCGAGGAGGCAGGAGGGCGCCTGGCCTGGGTCTTCGGCACCGCGGCCGGTTGGCCGTCGGATCGGGCGGCCAGGGTCGAGGAGATCATTGTGCTGCACATGCGCCACGATGTGCCGTCGACCGCCGACCCCGAGTCTCACCTGCTGCAGGTCGCCACGAGCTGGGAGGTGGCCGGCCGGTGGTCGGAGGAGTTCCCGCCGGAGGCGAGGGCGGAGATGCTCGCCCGCTATCCACGATTGGGATTCGGCGACGAGTTCCTGGCGTGCTTCGAGGCCGAGGCGCGGCGCAAGCCGGACAGCGCGGCCGCCGCATCGGTCAGTAGCGACGTCGCAGGCCGGATCGCCGCCGGCCCTCTGGAAGCGCACTCACCTGCCTGACCTGGCATCACCCAGCGCCGGCCGTCCAGTAGCGCGGAAGATCCTTCCTTGGCAGGATTTGCGCATGACGTCGCCGGCCATCGCCTCGTCCGACAGCACCTGTCCCTCGTGCTCCGCTCCGATTTCGTCGGATCCGCGGTTCACCACCTGGTGCGCGGCATGCGACTGGAACGTCGACCCTTCGGCGGAGCCGGCCGCCAAGCCCGCCGGGCGTTGGCGGCGACGGTGGGACGACAGGCGCCGCGTGGCCGACCGGGCGACCGTCGAACGACTGTACGCCGAGGTCAGCAGCGGCGAGAGTCCGACCGAGCGACGTGATCGGGCCGGGATGATCGCCGTTGTCATCGCCGGCGGTGTCCACCTCAGCACTCTGGCTCTCGCCGCGGGATCGGTCTGGCTGCTGATCAACGGGGTGTTCCTGACCTGGTTCCTCGGCGTCCTTGGGTTGGCGATCACCTTCCTGATCCGGCCGCGCCTGGGACGGTTCCGTACGGACGAGTGGTCGCTGAGCCGTGCCGACGCACCCGGCCTGTACGGCCTGGCCGATCGGGTAGCCGATGAACTGGGGGCGCCGCGCGCCGACATGATCCGGATCACCCCGGATTACAACGCCGCCTTTGACAAATCGGGGTTGCGCCGACGCAATGTTCTCACCATCGGCCTGGCGTTGTGGGAGGTGCTGACCCCGCAGGCGAGGGTCGCCCTGCTGGGGCACGAGCTCGGGCATGCCCGCAATGGGGACAACCGTCGCGGCCTGTGGCTGCACTCGGCCACCGAGGCGCTGCTGCGCTGGTATGCGCACACACATCCCAGCACGATCCTTGCCATGGGCTGGGACTCTGTTTCCATGCTTGGATGCGTCGCCATCGCGGCGTTGCTCTTCATCCCGAACAAGCTCACCGGATGGATCCTGCTCGCGCTGCACCGCCTCACACTGCGCAGCGGGCAGCGAGCCGAATATCTGGCCGATGATCTCGCCGCGGGGGTCGCCTCGTCGGCGGCGGCCAAATCCATGCTCGAAGCCCTGGTGCTGAACGGGAGCGCGGAGACCCTTCTACGGCGTCAGACGGCCCGGCACCAGAAGGAAGGGTTCTATCGCGCGAGTCGCCAGGAGAGCGCATTCGACCTTTGGCAGGAACTGCGTGACTACATCGCCTCGGTCCCGGAGGTCGAGCGCCTTCGACGGCGCCGGGTCTCGGCCCTGCGCATGTCGTCGGTCGACACGACCCATCCGCCCACGCATCTGCGGATCCAAATGATGGACGTGCGCAAACCACGCGAGGCGGTGATCACCTTGAGCGGATCGGAGGACGAGGCCATCGCGGCCGAACTCTCGGCGGCCCGCGCTCGAGTCGCACGGGCCCTGCTCACCCTGGACTATTACAAGCGTGGGTGAGGTGACCGACTACATCGCCGGTCTCGACGAGCCGGCGCGTGTCGGCTAGCTTGCCGCCCTCTTCACGAGTTCGCCGATCATCGCCTCGGCGTCGGGGGTCAGCTCCGTCAGGGCGAAGGCGGTCGGCCACATGGCGCCGTCGTCCAGGTTTGCCGGGTCGTTGAAGCCCAGGGTCGAATATCTCGCCTTGAACTTCTGGGCGGGCTGGAAGAAGCAGACGGTCTTGCCGTTCTTGGCGTACGCGGGCATGCCGTACCAGAGGGTCGGCGAAAGAGACGGCGCGCTGGCCCTGATGATCGCGTGGACGCGCTCGGCCATCGTGCGGTCGGGTTCCACCATCTCGGCGATCTTCGCGAGCAGGGCGCCTTCCTCGTCGCCTTTGGCTCCACGCGAGCGGCGGCGCGCCGCGGCCGCCTTCAGATCCTGGGCGTGCTCTTTCATCGCGGCCCGCTCTTCGGCCGAGAATCCCTCGAAGCTCGTTTCCTTCATCGCGGTCGCCTTCCGATGTGAACCTTGTTGAGAACGGTTCCCATGTTAGGAAGGCGCCACGACGACAGGCTTCTCCAAAACTGATCGGAATGCTCTAGGCGGCCACCTGAGCCACTTCGGGGCTGGCTATGGGGGCGTACGGGGTCCACACGCTGGGCGGTGAGGCCAGGAAGGCGAGCTCGTCAGGGGTGAGGAAGCGGCGGCCCTCGTAGTAGACGGAGATCAGATGTGCCTTCGCGTCGTACGTCTGCTCAAGCCACGCGCTGGCGGACAGCGCGAGGTCCTCCTTTACGGCGAGCTCTACGGCGAACTTCGTGGTCGTCATTATGGGTCCTTCGTCTGTCAGTCTTATCGGCTCCGACATGGTGCCTGGCCAGGCCATATCGGTTCGAGGTAAAAGTCCGCACTCCGGGCCCCTATCCGACGAAGCCCGTGGCTGGAATGAGGGTGGCGGCGATGAGGGGGAAGAGGGCGGCCAGGCCGTACGCGACGGGAAAGCCGGTCGTGGTGATCAGCAGGCCGAAGGCGGGCGGGGTGACGGCCCCGGCGATGTTCTGGGCGACGGTCTGCACGGAAAGGGCGCGACCGGCCCAGCTTGCGGGCGCGGCCTCGGCGACGACGGCGTAGCCGACGCCGTGCCAGCTCACCGTGGCCACGATGGCGACCGCGAGGGCCCCGATGACAATCGGCGCTCCCCGCGAACCGGTGGCAAGAGGTAGGCCGGCGGCGAGCGCCAGCGAGCCGATGATCAGGGCGTTGACCGCGGCGATGAACCGGAAGGCGCGAAAGCGGCTCGGCGTGTGGTCGGACCAGCGGCCGGCGGCGATGCGGGCGGCGCCGCCGAGGAGTTGGGCGGCCGACAGCAGCGGGGCGGCCGTCGTGGGACGGAAGTGGAGCTCGGTGACCACGTATTCGAGCGCGAACGAGCCGACCGCGAGCTGGCCGCAGACCATCAGGGCGCTGCCTGCGTGGATCCGCCACAGCGTGGGCATGCGATAGGGGCTCTGGCCCATGACGGGTGCCGCCGACGACGCCGGGCGCGGTGCGTCGTTGAGGAAGACGGCGGCTGACAGGGCGACCAGGCAGATGCCCGCGATGGTGAGGAAGGCGGCGCGGAGGCCGGCGGCCTGGGCGACGGCCGGGAGCACGGCTCCGGCCAGGGCCACGCCGACCGGCTGGGATGTCTGGCGGATGCCCATGGCCAATCCTCGTTGCCCCGGCTCGAACCAGCCGATGACGACGCGGCCGCTCGCCGCGTACACCGAGGCGCCGCAGGCTCCGGCCAGGACCAGCAGGATCCCCAGGGCGACCCCGGAGTGGGCCGCGAAGGCCGCGCCGACCAGGAGGAAACAGCTCAGGGTCAGGCCGGCGAGGATGGTCAGCCGCTCCCCGCGGCGATCGGCGAGCGCGCCCCAGCCGATCAGCGCCAGGACCATGCCGAGCGAGGGGGAGGCGACGACAAGGCCGAGCGCGGCGAGGGACATGCCGGTGGTCTCGCGTAACGCCGGGATCAGGAACGGCAGGCCGTAGAGGAAGATGGTGCCGGCGCACTGGGCGCCGGTCCCGATGGCGAGCATGACCCATCGCTGCGGCATGGTCGCACCCTAGACACAATCTCACCAACAAAGACATACTGTCTCAATACTAGAGATGGTGATTTACTTTCCGCATGACGGACGACGAGTTACGCGACGAGCTGCTGCGTCGCAAGGCTGTCGATCAGGAGATGCGGCGGTCCGACAGCCCCGATCCCGCGGTCGACGAGGACAACACGCGCTGGCTTGAGGCGGTCGTCGAGGAGCGCGGCTGGCCGCTCGTGTCGCAGGTGGGTGAGGAGGCCGCGTTCGCCGCATGGCTGCTGGCCCAGCACGCCGACCTTCACCTCGGCCGGCGCGGTTCCGCGCGGAAATCCCGTAGTCGCATCCGTCCCGCTAATCCCGAACATCACCTGAAGAATCAGAAAATTTCGGCGTAATCGGGTAGCGGGACGCCGTAGTCTGTGTCGGTCTTACAGGCGGTCGGCGAAGGGCATGGGATGCGAGCCAGGCTGGGAATCGCGGTGATGGTGCTGTTCGGAGCGGCGGCGTGCGGTGGGGGCGGCGACCGGACCGCTCCTCCCGCGCAGACCGCGGCTGCCGCCCCGTCGACCCAGGCCTCCGCGCCGCCCGCGGCGGCGGCCGACACGGTCGCCCTCGGCACCGTGCTCGACAAGGGCGCGCCGAAGCCGGGCGTCCCGGTCCTGGTCGTGGCCCTGCCCAACAGCGCCACGCTCGACAAGCAGAAGGTCGGCGAGGACGTGCAGACGGTCGTCGTGGCCAAGGGCACCACCGACGCCTCCGGCCACTTCAACCTGGGCCTCGACCCGGCCAAGCTCGACCCCATGTACGTCGAGGACGACGGCTCGGTGGCCCTGGAGCTCGTGCTGCAGGACGAGACGGGCCCGTCGACCGAGTTCACGGCCATGCCGGCGGACAAGGGATGGGCGACCGTCGATGGCGAGAAGCCGTTCGAGGCCAATGTGGAGGCCACGGCGGACGGCGAGCTGAAGGTCAAGCGGCTCGACGTGACCGAGACCGAATAGCTCAGATCCCAGCGTACTGCCTCGGGCGCAGCGCCTGCGTCCGCAGCGCCGCCAGCGCGGCGGCCTGACCGGCTGCCGACAGCTGCCACGGGGCCTGCCGCGAGCAGCTGACCCGCAGGTTGAACGCGTCAAGGCGGCGCTGCAGCTCGGCCAGCGGCGCGGCGAGGTCGAGGGAGTTCACGGCGCCGCCCGAGGCGGCACGCCAGCCCTCGCCGTTGACCACGTCGGCCACCCGCCGCCGCAGGTCCTCGGTGCGCAGCGGGGTGCCGTCGGCCAGCAGCATGAGCGCGGCCTCCCGCACCGACACCTCGAAGTCGTGCTCGCCCGTGCCCGGGGTCAGCAGCGTGATGGTGGCGGCCTGCCACAGTTTCGCCCGGTCCGCCAGAAGTGCGGTGCTGCCGGGAGTGCGGCCCAGCCGTCGGCCCGTACGCTCGAGGGCGCGCAGCTCGTCGACGGCGATCTTCCGCAACGTCACCAGAGCCGGGACCTCGGCCTCGCTGCGCGGCACGCCCGAGGTCATGACCTCCCAGCCGTAGCGTTCCGTGGCCTCGACGACCAGCGCCCGGGCCAGGTTGAACTTGGCCGTCAGCGGGATCCGGTCCATCTCGAGCAGCCAGCGCAGCGGTTCGAGCACGGGCTCGTCGGGCATCGCGATGGGGGCGTGGAGCCGCACCTCGAACGGCTGGGCCAGCTCACGACGGGCGCTGCCCCTGCCCAGGACCCAGCGGTTGAGCCGTTCGCCGTGCACCCGGTGGAGCCAGCAGTCGCCGCCGAGCTCAGCGCGCGGTTCGGTGAGCCAGCGCCGGGTGAGCGCGTCGCGCGGGGTGTCGACGCCGGAGACGAGGGCGAGCTCGAGGGCCGCGGCGCAGGCCACGTGGGCGCCGAGCTCCTCGGGACCCATGATCGAGCTCCAGGACAGCTCCTCCACGTCGGGCGGCAGCACGCCGGTGCCTTCGAGGGCCTGGTGGTAGGCGTGGGCTCCGGCTTCCTCGCCGTCCTCGGCGTACGTGCGGAGGATCGTCAACGTCAACGGCGCGTCACAGAGCGCGGCGTAGCGCTCCATGCCGCCGAGCCGGAGCAGCCGGCTGAGCGCGCCCGCGATGACCGCATGGTCGCCCGAGACCTTGAGCGGCAACGTGTACCAAAGGAACTCGCACACGTCGAGCTGACTGATGGTCTCCAGCGCCTCGCCGCCCGTGAGCCATTCGACGGCCACCCGGGCCGGTTCGGCGACCTCGGGCGCGGCACGTTCCAACTCGGCCAGGAGCGCGGCGACGTCAGGTGCGGGCATGACCCGCAGTCTGCCGTATGGAACCCATCGTTGACGACGACCGAGAGACACTCGCCACCCCCCCGGCACTTACGATACGAGGTGCTAAATCCACCCTTTGAACAGCATCCTGCTGTGCCATACGTCATAAGGGACGATCTCGGCGGCGATGACTGGGTAAAGGTAGCCGAAGTTGGCCACCGTGAGCAGGGCGAACACCCCGACGGCGGCCGCGCCGAAGACCCGGCGGGGCGGCGGGGCGTCGGCCCGGCCCATCACGAGCCCGGCCACCAGCGTGAGCGCGAGAATCATGAACGGCAGCGTGGGCAGCGCGTAGAACTGGAACATGGTCCGGTTGTCGGCGATCGCCCAGTAGAACCACGGAATCCAGCCCGCCGCGTACGCCAGCAGGACGGCGCCGGCCCGCCAGTCGCGGGTCGCGACATACCAGGCGATCATCGCGATGAGGGCCAGCACGCCGCCGAACCAGATGATCGGGGTGCCGGTGCCGAGCACGGCCCACGAGCAGGTCTCCGTGCCGCAGGTCTTGGGCGACTCGTAGAAGAACGCCACCGGGCGCAGCAGCAGCGGCCACTGCCAGGGCTCCGACATGTACGGATGGCTCGTCGACAGCCCGGAATGGAAGCCGAGGATCTGTTTCTGGTAGTCCACCCAGGAACGCAGCGAGTCGATGACGAAGTACAGCGGACCCGACGACGTCGCCTGGGCCCAGTTGCGCCCATAGCCGCGGTCGGTGGCGAACCACCCCGCGAAGGACGTCACGTAGAGCACCAGCGGCACGGCCACCATCCAGACGGCGGCCAGCGGCGCCTCCATGCGGAAGGTGCCCGCATAAGGCCGCCGCAGCCCGACCGCGCGGCGCGCGCCCGCGTCCCAGATGAGCGACATGATCGCGAACGCGATGATGAAGAACAGGCCGGTCCATTTGGTGCCGAGGGCGAGGCCGAGGCAGATCCCGGCGGCCAGCCGCCAGGGGCGCCAGCCCAGCATGGGGCCGTATTCGTCGATCCGCCCCGCCTCGTACCAGTCGGCGAGGCGCTGCCGCGTGTGGTCGCGGTCGACGACCAGGCAGGCGAATCCGGCCAGCACGAAGAACATCAGGAAGATGTCCAGCAGGGCCGTGCGGGACAGCACGAACTCCAGCGCGTCGAGCGAGAGCAGCAGTCCGGCGAAGCAGCCGAGCAGGGTCGACCGGGTCATCCGGCGGGCCAGCCTGGCCATGATCAGGATCGCGATCGAGCCGAAGAGCGCGGCCATGACCCGCCAGCCGAACGGGTTCAACCCGAAGATCAGCTCGCCGACGCCGATCAGCCACTTGCCCACCGGCGGGTGCACCACGTAGGCGGCGCACTCGCTGACCTGGCCGCATGACTTGAAGATGTCGGTGTTTCCGGCGAGCACGAGCTTGTCGGCGCCGTCGACGAACTGGCGCTCGACCCCATACTTGACCGTTGACCAGGCATCCTTCAGGTAATACGTCTCGTCGAAGACGACGGCCTTCGGCACGCTCAGCCGGTAGAACCGCAGGAACGCCCCGAAGACGGCGACGGCCAGCGGCCCCAGCCAGCCCCAGAGGACACTTCCTCGCATGGGCGGCACCAGCCGATCGCGGACAGACACCGCGGGCGGCTTGCCCTCGTGGTCTGCGCTCGGTTGGTCGAACGCCTGGTACGGAAAGTCGGTCACGGCCACGCGGCTCAGACTACTGGCGGTGCCTGAGAAGGAACACGTCAAACGCGGTGAAACCCGCATACTGGCCTGATGAGCGTGGGGAACGTGGGGAACGGCTTCGGGACGCTGACACTGGCGGGGGCGCCGATCGGGCGAGCCGAGGACGCCTCGCCCCGGCTCCGTGCGGCGCTGGAGAACGCCGACGTGATCGCGGCCGAGGACACGCGGCGGCTGCGCCGGCTCGCCGCCGATCTCGGAGCCACGCCGCGCGGCCGGATCGTCTCCTATTACGACGCAAACGAGGCCGGGCGGGCCAAAGAGCTCCTGGACGTACTGCTCGGCGGGCAGAGTGTGCTGGTCGTGACGGATGCCGGGATGCCCGGGGTGTCTGATCCCGGCTACCGGCTCACCCGGCTCGCCGTCGACGCCGGCGTGAGGGTGACGGCGCTGGCCGGGCCGTCGGCCGTGACGACCGCGCTGGCGATCTCCGGAATGGCGAGTGACCGGTTCTGCTTCGAAGGGTTCCCGCCGCGCAAGGCGGGGGAGCGGGCCCGCCGGTTCGCGTCGCTGGCCGAAGAGGAGCGCACCATGGTGTTCTTCGAGGCGCCCCACCGGCTGCACGAGTGCCTGACCGCGATGGCGGAAGCCTTCGGCGGTGAGCGGCCCGCCGCGGTGTGCCGCGAGCTGACCAAGACCTACGAGGAGGTACGGCGCGGCCCGCTCCGCGACCTGGCCGAATGGGCGGCCGGCGAGGTCAGGGGCGAGATCACGCTCGTCGTGGCCGGATACGAGAAGACGGCCGAGCCGATCGAAGACCTGGTCGCCGAGGTCGCCCGCCGCGAAGCGGCCGGTGTGCCGAAAAAGCAGGCGATCGTCGACGTCGCGAAGGAAGCCGGAGTCCCTAAGCGCGATCTCTACGCAGCAGTGGTCGCTTCAAAGGCAGGCCATTCCGCAAAGTGATCGCTGCGGCCAGGCAGGCCAGCGGGACGGCGGGAAGCAGGTAGCGGTAGTCGAACTCGGCCGTCGCCGCGGGCGCCAGGATCAGGCCGACGGCCGCCAGCCACGGCAACAGGACCGGGCCGCCGATCTTCCGCCAGCGGACCGCCACGCCGTAGAGGCCCAGGAGAAGCAGCAGGCCGAGCACGGTGCCCGGCAACCGCACCACCTTCTGGTAGCCGATCATGATGGTGGACCAGGGGCTGACCACGGTGGTCGCGGCCGGCCCGCCCTCGTAGGACATGGCGTCGAGGTCGGTCATGCCGTGATAAGACGACCAGTGGGCCAGCTTCTGGGTGAAGGCGTTGCCGAACTCGTACAGCTGATACGTCTTGTAGTCGGGGAACTGCGGCCGATCCCAGCGGAAGGCGCGGAAGAAGTCCCTGCTCACGATCCGCAGATAGTCGACCGGCTGGGCCATGATGGCCTTCTTCGCGAACGCGCCCGCGGTGGCGTTGATCTCGCCGGTGAACTTCATGCCCGATCCGAAGACGTGGATCTGGTTTTCGTTGTCCCACCACAGGTAGGCCTGGGCCGACTGGGCGCGCTCGTTCGGCGGATCCTTGATGCACAGCAGGGCCTGGCCGAGGTCCTGCGGGAGCTTGAGGTTCATCTTGTTGCAGTCGGCGAACAGGGACGTCCTCATGTAGAGGATGACCCCGTCGCTCTGGGTGAGCGCGAACTCGCCGTTGACGGCCTTGAACCAGCCCATGTAGGCGAGGACGGGCACGGCGCAGACGCTCAGCAGGGCCACGATGGGCCGCCATCCGGCCCGTTTGATCAGCAGATAGGCCACCACGAGCGCCAGGATCGGCAGGCCGATGCTCCTGGTCAGCGCGGTGATGGCGAGCAGCAGCCCGACGACCGCGCCCACCTGCCACGACATCTGTCTGTGCCACAGGACCAGGGTCACCACGCCGGTGACCAGCAGGATGAACATGCTGTCCGACATGATCAGCTGCTCGAGCTGGATCTCGTAGGCGTCGAACAGCACGGGCACCGTGGCCAGCGTCGCTCCCCAGCCAGGAAGGCGGAATTTCCTGGTCAGCAGCGCGTAGATCAATAGGGCCGTGGCCAGGCCCATCAGGTGCTGAGTGAACACGACAAGCGAGAAACTGTGGAACGGACGCAGCAAAAACAGCCAGAACCCGTATCCATTGGGCCGGATCGGGTCAGGCCTGCCCGCGTGCAGCGCGTTCGACACGTACTCGTACGAATCGTTGAACCACATGGCGGGGCCGAAGCCCAGCATCGTGACGATTCTGACCAGCGCCGCGACCCCGAGCGTGATGGCGAAGACGCGATGGGCGCGCAGCAGCCGCAAGAGACGCCCCCACCGCTTCGGGGTGGGGGCGGTTGTTACCGCCGGTTCGGCGACCGCGACCATGGTTACAGAATGCCAGTCCTTTCGGTGACTTGACGCGGGCAGTACGGGGCAGGGGGCATCATGGTTTGTCTACTGACCGACGATCACGGGAGTAAACGGTGGAGTTGACCGTCGTCATGCCGTGCCTCAACGAGGCGGAAACCGTTGAGACGTGCGTGCGCAAAGCCTTGGCGTGCATGCGCGAGCATGGCATCGACGGGGAGGTGGTGATCGCCGACAACGGCAGCACGGACGGCTCGCAGCAGCTGGCCCGTGACGCGGGCGCCCGAGTGGTCCACATTGATCAGAAGGGCTACGGCAACGCCTTGATCGGCGGCATCCGGGCCGCGCGCGGCAAATATGTGATCATGGGCGACGCCGACGATTCCTATGACTTCAGCGGCCTGCTGCCCTTCGTTGAGCAGCTGCGCGAGGGCGCCGACCTGGTGATGGGCAACCGCTTCAAGGGCGGGATCTCCCCGGGGGCCATGCCGCCGCTGCACCGCTACTTGGGCAACCCGGTCCTGTCGTTCATCGGCCGGCTGTTCTTCCCGTCGGCCATTGGCGACTTCCACTGCGGGCTGCGCGGCTTCAGGCGCGACTCGATCCTGCGGCTGGGGCTGCAGACGGGCGGCATGGAGTTCGCGTCCGAGATGGTCGTCAAGGCCACGCTGCAGGGCCTCGACGTACGCGAGGTGCCGACCACGCTGTCGCCCGACGGCCGGTCCCGCCCGCCGCACCTGCGCTCCTGGCGGGACGGCTGGCGTCACCTGCGCTTCCTGATGCTGTACAGCCCGCGCTGGCTGTTCTTCATCCCCGGCCTCGTGCTGATGACGCTCGGCCTGATCGCCGGGGTGGCCCTGTCGTTCGGCCCGCTCTACATCGGCCAGCTGGCCTTCGACGTCGACACCCTGGTCGGCGCGTCGGCCATGGTCGTGATCGGCTTCCAGGCCGTGCTGTTCGCCCTTTTCACCAAGGTGTACGCGGCCGAGGAAGGCTTCCTGCCGGAAGACCGGCGGGTCCAGAAGCTGGTCGACATCGTCACGCTGGAGAAGGGCCTGCTGGCCGGTGGCGTGCTGGGCATCGCCGGTCTGGCCGGTCTGTTCGCCTCACTGGCCCACTGGGGCGGCCACGGGTTCGGCGCGCTGAACGCGAGCGAGTCGTTGCGCCTGGTCGTGCCGTCGGCCACGGCCTTCCTCATGTCCTTCCAGACGATCTTCGCTTCGCTGTTCATCAGCATCCTCGGCATCCGCCGGTCGAAGGAGACCGCCACCGACATCGCCGCCAGCGCCGCGGAAGAGGCGGCCTCGGTCGTGTCGCGCGAGCACGTCTAATTCGTTTGCCCGTGGGCCTAGATGATCGATTCCAAGGGGGTCAGCCGGATGGGTCGAGGGGGGCGTGCGCATCGGCCGATTACCCGACGATGGGCCAGCCGATGACCTGGTCGAGCTGGAGGTTGCGGAGAACGGCGTTGTCCA
>JAGFNW010000072.1 GCA_017592665.1 Streptosporangiaceae bacterium NEAU-GS5
GACAGGTACAACGCGACGGCGTCCGCCTTGAACTCCGGCGGATACGACTTCATCGCCACGTGGAACTCCTTGTCTCCGGACTCCATCATCCGGCACTCAAGGTGTCCACACCTCGGGGGGAGCGCCCCCGTACACGTCGCGCATCACTGTGGCCAGGGTCATGACGGGCATCCTCTTCTGACTGGTCAAGCGACCTCGCGGCTCCGGGGAAACGGAAGCGCCCACCCCTCCGAAGATGGGTGGGGGCTTCTGGCTTCTTGCTGTATCCCAGCGACGATCAGGTCAGCGATGTCCTCCAGGTTGTCGGCAGATCTGTGAGAGCGATGGAGCGCCGGACCATTGGTTAGATGCCCGCGATCTTCTGGCGGTGGAACTCGAAGAACGGGTCGGTCCTCGCTGTGTGCTCGCGGCAGCGGGTGCCCTGCAGCGTCTTGGCTGCAATGGCCAGATCCGGGAGAGTGGCGGCCTTGGAGCCGGGCTGGATGACGCCGTCGGGGTCGACGTAGATGTAGCCGTCCTCGAACAGGGCGTCGCAGCCCAGGTTGCAGGCGGCAATGACGTTATCCATGTCGAGGCGCTCGGCATGGGTGGCCATCGAGCGGCGCTTGACGTGTGCGATGCGGACCAGGGCGCGAGGAAGGGTGCGGCCGCACAGTGAGCAGGTCAGGCGCGCCTGCGTGCCGAACTTGGCGCGGCGGATCTTGGCCTGTTCGCGGCGTCCGAGCATGGCCCGGACCACATCGGTGGAGCCGTCGAACTCGATCGCGCCCAGCTCAAGCGGCTCATCTTCCACGCTCGCATCGACGTGTGGATCGGGGGCGGCGGCAATGGTCAGGAGGGCGTCGGCGCCAGCGAACATGGCGGTGCCCTGCTTGTTCGCCGACATTCTCAGAGCCTCCATCGCGTCCGGGGGCAGCGTCAGTGTCGAGGCCGGGTCGTCGGACAAGACATCGAGGTCGACCCGCTCGGGATAGACGTCGTCAGGCCACACCGGCGCCTGATCGGTGTAGAGGGGTCGGATGATCTGGCTGACGACGATCCGGCGTAGGTGGGCGTCGGCCCAGCCGCCGACGGCGACGCGCGAGCTCGGGCCGTGGTGGCCGAAGACGAGATAGTCGCCGACACCGAGGTCGGAGACGATGGCTCGGCTGTCGGCCTTGTCCAAGGCAGCGGAACGCCAACCCCAGATGCTCTCGCGTAGGCCGATGGCGAAGTTGGTGGCCGATCCGGCGGGTACGTAGACGTACGCGGTCTTCTGCATGGTGCAGTCCCTTGCTTAGGCTTCCGAGGAAGCGAAGCGGGTGCCGGGAAATCGGGAGCCGAAGCTGATGGATCCCCAGCGATTGCGATCATCGTACCTCGCGTTCCCGACAATCTCGGCGACCGTGCGGCAGTAGGCGACGAGCATGCCGTGGCGGCGGACCCCGTACGGCGGTCGAGGGTGATGACCTCGGCCTCCCAGCCGTTGACCCCGACCCACCGTGACATGCGGGAAGCGTAGAAAACCGCAGGTCAAGGTAGAGCAAGCGTGGACCTCGCCCCGCCCCCTGGCCGCATCCTTCTGGAGTACCAAGCGCACCATGGAGCATGGGGGAGGTCCTTGCAGCCCCCGACGGGATCCGGGTGCGCGCCGTACAGCTGGCCAGCGGAATGCTCGCCGCCGCGCGCATCGCACACACGGCGGGCATCCTCCCCGACGAGCCGCGGGACGGCGAGGTCGCCTTCTTCGTGACCCGCGACGGCTACCCCTGTCGGCTGGCGTGGACTCAGGCACAACTGGCGGCCGTCGTCGACCTGGCCGAGCCGCACGACATAGACCCGGGCGCGCTGCTCGAGCGGTTCCGGGAAGATCGCCGCCGGTAATCCCGCCATTTGGTTTCTGACGGTTGCCGTCGTCGCCTCCGTATGAACAAAACCTCACCTCACGGTAGAGCCCCATGCCCCGCCGACAGTTTGTGACATGGCGAACGCGTTTACGTCCGCTCTAGCGTGAGTTGTGGCGGAGATCGCTTCCGACTGTGCCACCGCTTCCACGGAGCATCCCGTTCGGATCCGCCGGATGGTCCGGTGGAGAGAGGGAGCGCGATGGGGCGACACCGTCGCAGCGGGAAGGCGAGTGACAAGATCGACATGATCGCGTCCATGGCCAAGGTGATGCGCGAAGTCCTGTGGATCATCTGGATCGTCTCCCAGATGCAGTAGATGGCGGGCCTCCTGCCGACTGGTTCACGGCAGTCATGCAGGCAGGAGGCCCGACCGTCTGCGCCTACGTTAGGCGGAGGCGCGGCATCGCGGAAAGGACAGTGTGGCTTTCTTTACACCCTCCGAATCCGCCTGCGGTGGAAGGCTTTCTGTACTTACCGCCGTGCCGCTCGACTCCGGCGGCGAAGATCTGGCCGAGCTCGTACTCCGGCGACCGGTCGACGGACTCCCAGGCACGGTCATAGCGCCGGGTCGTGCGGGCTGGCGTGGCCGGCGAAGTCCTGGACGACATGCATCGGGTAGCCGCGGTTCAGCAGCATCGTGCTGGACTCGGAGGCTCGCGGGGAGGACGCGCGAGGGTCTGAACGGCGCCGGACAACCGGTCCTGGACGTATGCGCGGAGCCGATCGTTGTCGACCAGTTTCGCTGCCTTCGGCCGCCGGGCCCGGCGCTCGGCGTGCCACTGCGCCACCGACGCCCGATATTCCACCGAATACGTCCGCGTGGAAGTGAACCCGTCCGGCATTGATGGACAGCTGCCTACTTGGTTTCTTCTGTCGTGACTGTTGCGTGCTTGTGACGGTAGTAGATCGCTTCGAACTCCACCGGAGGCCGGTGGTCGCAGGCGGTGTGCAGTCGTCGGTGGTTGTACCAGTCGAGGTATTCCAGGGTCGCCAGTTCGACATCGTCCAGGCCGCGCCAGGGTCCGTGACGGCGTATCAGCTCGGCTTTGAAGATGCCGTTGAAAGACTCGGCAAGGGCGTTGTCGTAGGAATCGCCGCGGCTTCCCACCGAGCTGACCGCGCCGGCCTGGGCGAGGCGTTCGGTGTAGCGAATGGACAGATATTGCACCCCGCGATCGGAGTGGTGAATCAACCGCGACAGATCAGCCTGATCGTCGCGGTCGGGGTGGCCGAGGTGGCCGGGGTGGCCGGGGTGGCCGGCCTGATCATGGTGACGTCGCCAGATGGCCATCTCCAACGCGTCCAAGACCAGGTCGGTGCGCAGGTGAGTGGCCAGCTGCCAGCCGACGACCATCCGCGAATACACGTCGATCACGAACGCCGCGTACACCCAGCCGCTCCAGGTGCGGATGTAGGTGACATCAGCGACCCATAACCGATTCGGCGCCGCGGCGCGAAAGTCGCGGGCGACCAGGTCGGCCGGCCGCCGAGCCTGCAGGTCGGACAGGGTCGTACGGGTGGGTTTGCCGCGCACCAAGCCTTGGATTCCCAGCTCACGCATCAGCCAGCGCACGGTGCACCGGGCCACCGAATGCCGTCGCGGCGCAGCTGGTGATACATCTTGCCGACCCCGTAGCAGCGGTAGTTCGCCTCATACACGCGTGAGATCTCGGCCTTCAGTCGCGCATCGTTGATCGCCCGTGCCGACGGCGGCCGGGATCGCGCGGCGTAGTAGGTCGACGGCGCGTGCACGATGACCCGGCAGATCGGCTCCACGCCGAACCGATCGCGATGGGTGTCGATGAAGGCGTTCATCTGGGCGGGCGCGGGTCGAGGTGGCTGGCGAAAAAAGCGGAGGCCGCCTTGAGGATCTCATTGGCCCGGCGCAGTTCCCGCACCTCGCGTTCCAGCTCGGCGATCCGCCCGGCGTCCTGGCTCGTGGTGCCGGGCCGCTGGCCGTCGTCGATCTCGGCTTGGCGGACCCAGCCGCGCAGCGATTCCGATCCGATGCCCAGCTGACGTGCCACCCGGGTGATCACTCCATAGGAGTCGCCGGATTGGGCGATCGCTTCTTGGACCATCCGGACTGCGCGCTGCTTCAACTCCGGCGGGTAGCGGCGTTGAGAGGGATGCGCAGAAGAAGATCGTCCGGCCATGGGCCCCATCCTTTCCAACCGCAGGAGCCTCCATCAATGCCGGACGGGTTCAACCTTCTGCGGTGCTGTCGGGTATGTGCGGCGAGGGCCATACCAGGTACCGGCAGGACCACTGAGGCCGTCTTACTTTCGGGAAACCCACTTCCCGCACCTAATATCCCCTTGATCGAGATGTAACCGAATACTGGGACGCACCGATCCTCGCGATCCCCCACCCAGCGTAGATCAACAGGCGTAGGGCAGAAAGTGCTTCCCGTTCTCCTCGGAATCGGATCCTCAGTGGGCCCGCTGCGCGAGACGTTGGCTCCACAGTCAAAGACACCCGAACTGGGACTCCAAGACAATCGGGCTCCTTCGCCAACCATCGCCACGGTCAACTCGTCTTGTAAAGGCCCGCCCTCCGGCCCTTGGAGCCATTCGTGCTCAGACGCTTACTCGCCACGCTCGCCCTCATCTCCTCGGCGATAGCCGCCCCCACGGCGGCCCACGCACAGCCCGCTTCCGCGGCCTGCACCATCCACAAGGTCGGCACCCACTACGAGTGCGTGCACCCCGGCGCCTTCTGCGCCAAGGCCGCCCACAACAAGTACGGCTATTCGGCAACGCACAAGAAGTACCGATGCGTCAAAGACGGGAGCCGCTGGCGGTGGAAGCCCACCAGCACAACCCCCGCGCCCGCCACCAAGAAATGCTCGCGCAAGTACCTGCCGCTACCCGACCCCAAATGCCAGCCCGGCGCCTACAACCCCGCCGTCACCCAAGGATCGATCAAGACCACGATCTGCGTATCGGGATGGACCAAGACGGTACGACCGTCCACGTCCTACACCAACGCGTTGAAAACCAAGCAGATCCGCCAGTACGGCTACCGCGACACCAACAAAAGCCACTACGAAGAAGACCACCTCGTCCCCCTGGAACTGGGCGGCTCCCCCAAATCGGCGAAGAACCTGTGGCCCGAGCCCGAGTCCGGGCCCTCCCCGGCCGTCAGCAAGGACAGCGTGGAGAACAAACTGAAGAAAGCGGTCTGCGCCGGCACCGTCACCCTCGCCGCCGCCCGCCACGCAATCGCCAAGAACTGGACGACCGCACTCGCCAAGCTAGGCCTGTAGCAGAACGCCCATGCCCCACGACATCGAGCCCATCTTGTCGAGCCTCGGTCACTAGGAGCACCCGTCCAACGCACTCGCGTCGTGGACTCCGCGGTAGGCGAGGCTCGGCATGACGCACATCGACGATGCCTTGTTCGAACCGCCGCGCTGTAACCGCAGGACTCGGCTCGCGGGATCCGCCGCAGTCAGTGGAGCGGTTCCTTCAGCGCGCGGCCGGCTCCGGCCACCCGCATCCAGATCAGCCGTGCGGTCCCTGGCTATCCCAAAATTTACGAAGTCGTGCATCGCCGCCTCTCCGGATCGAATGACGTAGATCCCGCTTCCTTCCGGGGTTTCCTCCGAGCGGGTCTTGAGATCTTCGACATTCACCCCGTCAGGCCACTGCGTCCCATGTTCTGACCAGCGCACGTCGCCAAGGTCGATCCCGATCAAGGTGACAGTGCGTAGGTCGGCCGTTGTGAAGTCGTCCAGGAACGTGTGCACCTCATCCTCGCCGAGCACGGGCACATCACGGCCGAGGACCTGGCCCATGGTTTGACAGACCGCGCGCACGCACGTAGCGGTGAGCTCATGGGCGAGGCCGAGAGCGGGGTTGAGGTCGAGAGCGCGGACGTGCTCGCGGTCACGGGCGCGCGCGATGTTGAGGGCGCGCGAGATCGAGGACGCTGGCGAGATCGCTTTCCAGGTTTAGGGCGAGCTGAATTCGCCTTTCTCGCGCACCGTTCCCAGACCCGGATGTATTGCTCGGCCGAATGGTAGAGAGAATCCAGGACGTGATCGGGTACACCAACGTTTCTGAGATCTTCGAGAAAATCGGGCAGCAGGCCATAATGGGCTATTCCGTCAACATTCAGGTCGAAATCGCGGCGGCCTGCGCAATGGCGGGTCAAGGCGCCGTTGGTGTCGTACAGACCGGAGCCGTCGGGACCGAACCGATGCAGAAAGCCTGGCGGCCGCGGGCCTGGCCGGGGTCCGTGCTCCATTGCCTCCCAGTGCCTCAGGCGCAGGACGAGGGCGCGGATGGATCGGATCGTGGGCGGGCGGCCGCGCCGTTTCGGCGTGCAGGCGCACGCATGGCGCCGTTTCATCAGATCGCGGTGCCAGCGCACGACGGTATCCGGCCGAATGGCAAGCCGCAGCCGGCGCAGGACGTCGTGGGGCCGCGGTGCCAGGAGGGCGGCGAGGAGGGCTCGATCCTCGGGCGCGAATCTCACCCGGGCGCCGACGCCGAGTTGCCGTTCAAGAACCGTGATCTGGTGACGCAGGGCGAGAATCTCGACATCCTTGTCCCGATCGCCCATCGGCAGCAACCGCAGCACCGCGAAAGCGTTCGTGAGGGTCAGATAGGCCAGACGGAGAAGCACAGCCGATCATCATGCCGCACACCTTCCCTGCCGCGGCTGAAGACACGGATGGTGCACAGCCCGCAATTGGGCCACGACCTGGGCGGATGGAATTGTCGGCAGGCGCAATCTGCATCCGGGCGCAGCCGATCGCAACAGCAGGCGGCCAGAGGCGGCAGGGGCTGAGACCTCCCCGGTGAAAAACGCCTGTCGACCGACCAGCCCCCGGGTCCGGGTCCGGGTCCGGGTCCGACGAATCGACTCGGGGACCGGAAGCAAGGAGAGGCGAAGGGTGAATGACGCGACACGTACGCGCTCTGCGATCACGGTCTGCTCTCGCGGCGAAGCAGGCGCCCGGTCGGGCGAACGTACAAGGCGGTGTGCGGATCGTCCCACCCGCACCCGATAGGCCTGGTCGGCGACGGGCATCACGCCGGTCCGGGCCAGCACGTCGACCACCGCCCGGGCCGCTGATCCGCAGCACCCGCACGTTTCCATCCGCGGCGTGGACCCACGACCGCGACGCGTCCGCACGGCCCTCACCCGGCCGCACCACAACGGCGGGACCGCCGGCGAGAACACCAAGCTACACGCGTCATGCGCCAGACGCGCTGCCGACCGGCTTCGCCCTGCTCCTCCACCGCATCGTGCTCGGCTGACGCTCCGTCACCACCCCCGGTACAGATCGGTGGATCGGGGCCCGGACGCGGTCTCGGCCAATAGGTCGGCGTAACGTGTCGAAGCGGTTGCGCGGAGTCTCCCGGTGCGGGAATCTTTACCTGCCATAGAACCTCGGTTGATAGAACCTGGGCGTCGTGCCCTTGTTGCTTCGGGGTCTGCACAGGCGCTGGAGTTCGTCGTGGACGCCGTCCCCTACGGGGCCGCGGACGATGGGTGTCCGCAGGTTCCCCTGCCCGCCACGGGTGTGGGCGTTTCCTCCTGTGTGTTCGAAGGTCGCCTGCTGTCGGGCGGCCATGTCGTGGAGACGTCGGTCTTCGACGTCGACGCATTGCGCGCGGTCGAGTATGCGATCACTCGGTGCAGTTCGGTGTTGATCTGCCCGGCTGATCCGCTGTCGCCCTTGTCGGCGCTCATCGCGGCGGCAGCGCACGTCGCCGCCATGGTGGCCATCCGGACGACGTCCGGCCAAGCCACCCCAAGTCCTCTCCGTGTGGCCGTGGTGACGGCCGACTACCACCTGCGCGGCTTCTACCGGGGGCTGGCCGTGCGCGGGGGCTCGGGATCCGGCGGGGTGCCGATGCGTTCGATCGTGCCGGCCGCAACGGTCGGCGCGAGCGGCCTGGTGAGCGTGATCGATCGGGAGGACGGACGCTGGTCCACCGCCTTCGTCGACTCGGTGGACGCCGCCCTCCGGCTTGGACGACTGGATCTGCTGGTGGTGGATCTGCCGGTCGGCGACGCCGACGAACTGACTCGCACCGGGGTGCCCACCGTCGTGGTCGCGCGGGACCCGGCCGACCGCGTGGCGCTGCGGCTGGCCGGGCAGATGGCGGTGTTCGGATACGACTGGGCGGTCCAGACCGAGCTCGTCGGCGAGGCAGTCGCCGTCGGCGCACCCGCCGACCGGCTCGCCAACCGCGCCGGCCGGCGGGTGCGGGTCGTGCCGGTCTGCGCCCCGTCGGTGTGCGCCGACGCCGGCCTGTTCTGGGGGGACGTCGCGTCGCTGGTGCGACTCGCGGGCCGTTCGGCGCCGGTCCGAAAGCTGATCGCCGACGCCTTCGGCCTGTTCCACGACCTCATCGGTCTGGCCATGCCCGTAGGCGTCTACGACCAGCTGTGCGGCCGCTCCCTGCACAGCCGCATCGATGAGCTCGCCCGCGGCGCGAAGATCGTCGCGAACGGGGAGCTCCGCACCGAGTGGCTCCCCATGGTCGAGGCGGAGCTGGCCGGGCTGCTGGGCGCGCTGCGCGCGGCCGAACGGTCCGGCGCGGCAGGACAGGCCGGGTATACGACCAAGGCCGCGGTGTTGACGCCGGTGCTGGCCGAAGCCCTCGACGAGGGCAAGAACGTGCTGGTGGTGACCCGTACGGAGATGCTCGCCCGCGCCTACGCCCATCATCTTGGGGAGCGGTGGCCGGGGGTGCGGGTGGCCTCGCTGGGTGGTCTGGTCGACACCGGGCCGGCGGACCTCGCGGTGCTGCTGGGGATGGCGCCGACCTGGGGCCGGTGGGTCTACCGGTCCGGCGTCGGACGGGAGTTGGCGGTCCTGGCCTACACCGGCGGGCAGGGGTCAACCTCGATCGGCGTGCCGCCCGACGGCCTTGGCGACGGGTTCGACGAGGCGGCCCTGGTGGCCAAGGCCGTCGCCGGGCAGACCGACGCCGCGCTGGGCATGTCGGCACCGCGACAGCGGACGCGGGCCTTCGCCGCGCTGCGGTCGGGGCGACCGGCGGACGGAGCCTACCGGCACATCGCCGCCGGTCTTGGCGCCGCGAGCGTGGAGGTGGGTGTTCCACGTCCGGCCGAGGTCCCCCCGGGGCTGTGGGACGGGGGCGGCTGGACGGCCCGGATCGAACCTGATCCGACCTCGTCCGCGGGCGAGGTGTCTGATCCGGGGGCCTGGGAGGTCTCCGCGGGTTTGCGTGTCGTCTTCACCGACGGAACCTGGGCCTGGCTGCACGAGCACAGTCTGGTGTGGCGGTGGCTGCGCCACGGCGGGCGTGTCGAACAGGTCGAGGCGGCGCGTCTGGGCCTCGGCGACGCGGTGGTGTTCATCGACGGAGACGCACACAAGACCTTGCTGGCCAAAGTGCTGCAGGTGACCGCGCAGGTCCCGGAGCTGGCGGTGGCCGCGGCGTGGCTCGACTACTGGCGTTCGGCGTTGGGTCGCGCCCGTGCCCGGTACCGGACCTACGTCGCGTTGGAGCGCGCCCTGGCCCTGCTCGGCTGCGCCGTGCAGCCGCAGACCGTGCGGCTGTGGTGCGTCGGATCCACCATCGGCCCGGACGATCCGGACGACGTGCGTCGGCTGGGTGAGCTGCTCGACGATCCGATCCTGGTGGCCCGTCACCTTCAGGTGTGGCAGGCCATGCGGACACTGCGCCGTGCCCATATCCGGCTCGGGCGTCGCCTGGCCGACCTGACCCGTGCACTGGGGCCTGCGGCGGCGACCGGCCGTCTGCCCGCCGACGAGATCCTGGATGAGGCCAGCGGGCTGACGGCGGGCGACATCGAGACCGCGGTGGCGGTGGCGGCCGTCCACGACATCACGCGTGCCGCCGCCGTCCCCCGCATCTTGGTCGGTGAACGCCGGGCCGCCGACGAGCCCGTCGACTTGATCTGTCCCAACCTCCAGGAGGCGCGTTCATGACCGCCGTCAACACGACTTTCGTGCCCGACCGAGAGCAACAGGAGGCGATCGCCGATTACCTGGTGACCGCGGTCGTCGACGACGGCACCGGAGTCGCCGACCACGACGCCTGCGTCGGCGAACCGCCGTCGGCCAGGTACTACCTGGCCAGTTTGGCGCCCAAGGACGCGAACCTGTCGGTGAACGCCGTACGCATGGGCCGGGCGACGCCCTCCTCGGCGGGGTTCGAATTCGAGATCGCCCCGGCGGCGGCCGAGCTTTCGGTGAGCGCTTCGGCGAGCTGCTACTACCGGCGGATGCCGACCTTCGCCGAACAGCTGAAATACCTGGGGGACCGGTTGGGCACGGCGGAGACCTACCGCCTGGCTCCGGTGTTCCAGAGAGTCCACGTCGAGGTCGGGCCGCTGCCGGTGCAGGTCCCCGCCGGCGAGGCGACCGTCGTCGAGACCGGCGTGACGCAGTTCGCCGATCAGTTCGCTCGCGTGCGCCAGGTGGCTGCGGCCGACCCGCGGGTGGAGCGACGGTCGGGTGACGAGCGGCGCGAACGCTCGGTTCCGGCCCAGGCACTGACCGGCGAGGCGGCTTTCGAGGCGTGGCTCGGTCAGATCAACATCGGCGATCCGGTGCTGCCGTCCTTCGCCGCGCGTGTCCACCTGTCCTCGCGGCCGGTGGAAGAAGGACGTATGCGAGTGGCGGTGAGTCTGGAGAACCGGTCGACCGACCCGATGGTCGTGGTGCAGGGGCGGGGCCGCTCGGCCGGACAAGACCGCCACGACGAGGCGCGTGACCATTTCCTGTTCCGGGCACGCCTTGCCGTCCGCGCCGCGCCGGACGTGCTGGTGGCGATCCGCATGGATCTGGGGCTGGACGCCTACCGCTACAACCGCGACCTGCCAGCCTACGCCAGCAACTGCGGGGTGGAGCACACCACCGACGCCGAGGGCCGGCTGGTGGGACTGTGCAGCGTCCCGGCACCGGTGCACCAGACCAGCAGGGCCTTCGCCCGTCACCACCCGGCCACCTCATACGAGGTCTTGGAGTCCGACCCGCTCGCGGCGCTGCGCCGTCTGGCGGACGACATGCACGCTTACCGCGACGACCCCGCCTGGAGCGGCGCGGGGCTGGAACCCGATATGGCGTCCCGCAAAGCACTCGACCGGGACGCCTTCGACCAGGAGGTTGCCCGGTTCGCCGACGGGGTGCGATGGCTGGAACGCGACCCCCGACTGTTGTTGGCCTTCCAACTCACCAACACGACCATGCGCCGCCTGGCCGAAAGATCGGACAAACCCCATTCGGGGTGGCGGCTTTTCCAGCTGGTCTTCATCGTCAGCCAGCTGTCGGCGCTCGCGTGGCGCGAACACCCGCCGGAGGATTTCACCGAGGGCCTATGGGGCGACCCGAACTCGGGCGACCCCACCGGCGCCGCCAGCGTCCTGTGGTACCCCACCGGGGGAGGCAAGACCGAGGCCTATCTCGGCCTGACGGTGTGCTGCCTGTTCTACGACCGGGCCCGCGGCAAGATCAGCGGCACCAGCGCGTGGTGCAGGTTTCCGCTGCGGCTGCTGTCGTTGCAGCAGACGCAGCGGCAGCTCGACGTCGTCGCCCTGGCCGACATCGTGCGCGGCGAGTCGGCCGATCGACTGCGGCAGGTCCGTGGCGCTCCCGGCGCGCCGTTCAGGATCGGGTTCTACGCCGGCGGCTCCAACACCCCGAACTCCCTCGGCGAGGCGGGGACGGTCGAGCGGCTCCGCCACGACGAGGCGGCCCGCAACCGCTACCGATTGGTGGAGGTGTGTCCGTACTGCCGCGAACGCAGCGTCGTCGTGCGGCCGCCCGACGGCGTAAAGCTCACCTTGGAGCACGTGTGCGGGCGGCCCGAGTGCGGCAGGGTCCTGCCCATCTATGTGACCGATCGGGAGATCTACCGGTATCTGCCGGCCGTGGTGATCGGCACGCTGGACAAGCTCGCCGCCATCGGCTTGTCCGACCGGTTCGGCGCACTGCTGGGCGATGTGGACTGCGTCTGCGAGCTGCACGGCTACGGGCGCGGGGGGAAATGCCACGAACGCGGACCCGCTCACCCCAAGACACCGGTGAGACAGCTGGCCGACCCGCCGTATGACGCCTCCCCGACGTTGGAGATCGTCGACGAGCTGCACATGGTCGATGAGGAACTCGGCGTCTTCAGCGGACACTACGAGGGGCTGCTGGCCACCGTCCAGCAGACCCTGTCCGCCCGCACCAGGACCGACCGGCGGGGCGTGCGGATGAAGGTGGTCGCCACCAGCGCCACGATCCGCGGCGAGGACCGCCAATGCGAGCACCTGTTCGGTCTGCGTTCGGTCGTCGTCCCGTTGCCCGGCCCCTCGTTGCACGAGTCCTTCTACTGGCAGGTCGACCGGGAGGCGCCGCTGCGCCGGTTCGTGGGCATCCTGCCCACCCGCACCACGGCCGAGATGACGGTGGTGCGCATCCTGACCGCCGCCCACATCGCGATCCGCCGGCTGCAGGGTCGACACGAGGTCCCCCAACCGCTGGCCGCCTTGCCGCCCGCCGACCTGGACGCCGTGATCGACCTCTACCGCACCAGCCTGACCTACGTCACCAGCCTGGTGGACTTCGGCAAGATCCGCCGATCGCTGGACACCCAGGTCAACGAGTATCTGCGCCAGGCCGGATGGGAGGAGCTGACGATCGGCGAGCTCAGGGGTGAGACCACATTCGACCAGGTCGCCCGGACGCTCCAGGACCTCAGCACGCCCGGAGGACAGACCGAGGCGGCCGTGGGGACCAGCATGGTCAGCCACGGCGTGGACGTCGACCGGCTCAACCTCATGCTCTTCAACGGCATGCCGCGGGCGATGGCCGAATACATCCAGGCCGGCTCCCGGGTGGGCCGGACGTATCTGGGCGTGGTGTTCATGATCTTCAACGCGGTCCGCGAGCGGGACCGCTCCCACTTCCGCTATCACGGCAAATTCCACGAGTACCTCGACCGCATGGTGGAACCGGTCGCGATCAACCGCTGGAGCCGCTTCGCGGTACGGCGCACGTTGCCCGGACTGCTGATGGGGCAACTGCTGCAGGTGGCCAACCGCGCATTCTGGGACGCGGGCGGAGCGCCCGCCCACCTGCACGAACTCGTCCGCGTCAAGGCCGCGCTGCGCGACCCCTCGGCGGGGGGACTCCCCGAGGCCCAACCGCAGGCGCTGCTCGACGCCCTGCACCGCGCCTACCTGGGCGACCGCGAGGAGGCATCGGAGCTGGTGGCCGATCTGGAGGAGCGTGTGCGGCACGCGGTCGGCACACTGCGATCCGCCGGCGCCGCCGCCGGGGCCGTGGGAGGCGGCCGGGTGTATCGGGCCACGGCGGAGCATCTGGGCCTGGAGCATCAGCCGATGAACAGCCTGCGGGACGTCGCCGAGGGGATCCCGTTCATCACCCTGTCCGACCGGAGGCCGTGATGGCGTTCGACCCCCATGACCGCGACATGAAACGCGACCGCGGCCAGGTCCTGTTCAGATACCGACCCGACCAGACCTTCGACCACAGCGGCGGTTTCATCGCCCAGGTCCGCCAGTACGCCCACGACGAGACCCACGACGGCCCCGCCCTGGACCACAAGTACCTCATCGACCAGGCGATGCGGCTGGTACGCCGGTGGAGAAACGAAGGACGTGCCGCCGGCGGCGGGGATCGGGCCCCGGAGTTCCCCTCCGACGAGCCACTCGCGGCCACCCACTATCAGATCGTCATCCCCGGCAAGGTCTTCTGCCGCGTCTGGCCACGGGTCGTACGCTGCGCCCGCCCCACCTGTGGGCGGGTCTGGGAAGCCCGGGATCCACGCGCCGGCGACGACTGGCCCGGCCCATGCCCCAGCTGCGGCAACGCCGCCAACAACCGGCAACTCCAGTTCGTGTTCGCGCACCAGTGCGGCGAACTGCAGCAGATGAAACCACCGGGCAACTGCGGCCGGGGCCACAACGCGTTCCGCCTCAACGACCAGGTCAGCCGGTTCAAGGACTTCCGCTGGGAATGCCTGACATGTGGCATCAGCCTGCACCTTCAAGGCTTCTGCCCCAATGTGGGGGGCTGCTCCTGGGACAACAAGATGATGTCGCCGCTGCTGCACACCGCCGGTTCGGCCTATGCGGGCCAGGGTTTGAGTCTGGTCAACGTGCTCACCCAGGCGCAGGCCCGCGTCGCCTCCTCCCGCGGCTATGTTGTGGCGACCCTGGCCCGCTGGCTGGGCGAATGCACCAAAGAAGATCACCGGCGACTGGAGTCGGTCGAAACCGACGCGCAGGTTCCGCAGGAGGTGCTCGACTCGATCGAGGCCATGGAAGCCGCGGGACTGGCCGAACAAGCCCAGGCGCTGCGCCGCAGATTCGTCCCCGTCGATCTGGACCGGCTCGCCGCGGCCGTGCAGAAGGTCCTCGGCTATGACCCCGTCCACGACGAGCGCGGTCACGCGCTGGCCGCCAGCCTGTCCACCTACCAGCGTGTCCTGAAACTGGACCGACTCACCCTCACCCAGCTGCAGCAGCAGGCCGCCACACCGGCAAGAGCAGACCTCTACCGCACCTACCCGGCGGTCTTGCGTCACGCCGGATACGACCCCGACAGCACCTGCCTGCTGGGGAACTTCCCGGTGACCTACCTCGCCGTCGGCTACTCCCGAGCTGGCTTCAGCCCGGCGGAGGCGGACCTCGTTCCCCACCGCGGCAGGCTGTCGCGCGGCTCGCCTATGAGCACACTGCTTCACGCCCATCCCACCACCACTGAGGCACTGCTGTTCGCGCTGGATCCCGAACGCGTCCGACGTTGGCTGATCGCCAACAACCTCGTGTCACAGTCCGACATTCAGAACGCCTCCGACCTGAAACGGTGGTTCGCCACCCGCCTCGACCCCACCGACGGGCAACTGCCCGCCTTCCCCACCGACATCGACAAGACGCATCCCGACTGGGGGGCCCGTGAACTGTTCGCACTGCTGCACACCCTCGCCCACCAGATGCTCCGGGCGCTCGCCGTCGACTCCGGCTACTCGGAGACCTCGCTGTCGGAATACCTCTTCCCCTACGAACTCGCCTTCGCGCTGCACCCCAACGGGCGCAGCGAGTTCAGCATCGGCGCGATGCGCACCGTCCTGGAACAGAACCTCGACGCGGTCGTGAAACGAGCCGTTGACAACGACCTGTGCCTGTACGACCCCAACTGCATGCACGCCAACAAAGGCGCCGACCACGGCTGCCTCCTGCTGCCCGAAACCGCCTGCCAGTGCTGGAACCGCCACCTGTCGCGCTGGTACCTCTACGGCTCCCCGGACGGCACCGTCACCGGCTACTGGGATCCGAACCTGTGACCCCCGACATTCCGTCGGAGGGCGAGGAGCACCCTGTGGGCATCCCACAGGGCACACGCCGCCCGGCACCGGAGCCGACGCCACGATCGGCCGTGGATCGTGGCCGAGCCCGGACGATCTCCTGGCGGCGTGTACGCCGCCGCGGGCAGGTCACCCACCCGAGAGGAGCGGTCGCAGTACGCGCCGGTGAACCACACCGTCCAGGATGCTCCCCGCCGGTTTGACGAACCACGCACCGACCACCGGTGCGGCTCCCACAAACACGCTACCCGCCGACGACGTGGCCCGACGTACCGCGGCGGCACACACTGCAGGCGGTGAAAGTGCGACAGGATGCCGGAGGACTACCGGGCCGCGCTCGCCGATTCGCCGCTCGCCGTATCCGACTGAGGCAAGACCCCCGTGCGTCCGTCCCGTCGTGTGGGTACGGAAACCCGATTCGCCTGCTGACCTGGGGATAGGTCGTCGGTTTAAGATCTTCTATGCGGCGCGGTAGTACTCGTTGATAACTCCGCCGAGGATCGGGCGGCGTTCGATACGGCGCTTGGTCAGGTCGAGGAGTTGCGGCCGCGGATCGGACGGTGTTGCAAAGATCGGTGCGGACGGTGTGGGTCGGCACGGGGCGCAGTGTCGATGTTGCTATCGGCCTGTTTCCCCGTGCCGCCCTCCCGAACCGGACGTGCGACTTTCACCGCATCCGGCTCTCCATGCGTCCGAGTCAGGC
>JAGFNW010000073.1 GCA_017592665.1 Streptosporangiaceae bacterium NEAU-GS5
GGGAGTTGATGCGCCGGGCGGGTGTGCACCACCTGCCCGTGCTCGCCGCCCACGGCCGGCTGCTCGGCATCGTCACCCGCGAGGACATCGCCGCGCACTGGTCCGGAGGGCCCGACGAGCAGTCGCGCCGTACGGTGCGAACTTTGATCGCCGGCCGGCGCACTCCGCATGTGCGCCCTGACGACTACCTGAACACGATCGCCGGTGCCATGCTCGACTGCGGATCCGACGCCGTGCCGGTGCTGGGTGAGGGCGGGGTCCTGGTCGGCCTGATCACCGTGCGGGACGTTTTGGAGGCGGTCGCGGGTCGCGGTGGGGCCGCCCGGCCGTGCGCCGATCAGGTCAGCGGGATGTTCCGGCTGGAGCCCGTGCTTCCCCAGGCGCCGGCATCCGCCTGACGCCGCATATGACGGGACCTTGGCCTCTACGGCGTGCCGGGGGGCGGGATGTCTCCTGGAGGGTGTGGACGACGGAGTCCACTGAAAGGAGGCGGGGAAGATGATCCTGCCGGAGCGTAGGGACATCAGACTCCCCTTCCCGGAGCTGCTCGAGTGGCTGGAGCACCCGATGTTCGGGTTCCGCCCGTTCGGCCAGGTCATCCGGGTCGAGGACTATGTCGCTGACGGAAAGTACGTCCTGCGTGCCGAACTGCCGGGAATGGACCCCGAGGCGGAGTTCGAGGTCATCGTGGATGGCGGCGTGCTGCACATCCGGGCGGAGAAGACCCAGGAGGACAAGGAGCCGCGGCGGTCGGAGTTCGCCTACGGGGCGCTCTACCGTTCGGTGACGCTGCCGACGGGTGCCAAGACGGAGGAGATCACGGCCACGTACAGGAACGGGGTTTTGGAGGTCGTGGTGCCGCTGGCTGAGCCGAAGAAGGTCGAGGGCAAGCGGATCGCCGTGACGCACTGACGGTCCCAGGCGGTCCCAAGCGGATGGGCGGAAGCCGGAAAACGGGCTTCCGCCCATCCGCTTCAAATACGGGAGCGGACGTCCAGGGGCGCAAGTGCCAAGGTCCCGCATCGGCGGGACCTTGGACCTCAAGCGCGCGCCGGCTCAGACCGGCACTTCGATACGTTCGGTACGTTCCGCGCGCTCGCGGACGCCCAGCAGCATCTTCCGCTCCATGACGAGGCTGCCCGGCTCCATGACCAGCAGGTCGAACAGCCTGAGCGCCGGTCCCGCATCGGGGGTGGCGATCCGGTTTCGGCTGATCAGACGGGTCGTCGCACCTTGCGGTACGAGCGTGAAGGACCACACCCAGTTGCCGTCTTCTGACCTGAAGGCCAGCGCGTGGCAGGGTTCAACGATCTCGGCGACCATTACCGGGCCTTTGGGACCCAGGGGGAGCTTGTCACCGGCCTTGAGGCCCTGGTACTCGGGAAGAATCTCGTCGGCGCTGTGCATGTCCAGGCCGAACAGATTCTCGATCCAGTCATAGGTGTATGCGCCACCTCGGCCGCTGCCCATCTGCACCAGCCACGGCCAGACGGCCTCGGGGGTGGCGCCGATGGTGATGGCGCGGGTGGAGATCAGGCAGGGAGGCGGTCGAAGATCGTCGCCCGGCAGTGCGCGCGCAGCCTCCTCCGGGGTCGCACCCCAGGTGAGGCATCTTCTGCGCAGGAACAGCGGATAGGCGATGGCGGCGGCCGTCCCGGCGGTCAGGGTTGCCCTGACGAGTGATTTGATCATGCGTGTCCTCCTGTACTCCTCGGTACTCAAGTCCAGGCAAGCAATCGCCAAATTGCTGGGCTAGGGACATCTGTCCTGATCGTCGACGGCTTTCGACTCTGCAGCGCGTCCCGCGTGACGCCGGACACTGAGGGTGAAGTGGCAGTGAGGAGTCGGCCATGAATCGCGCACATCGATGGATCGCCGTCGTGATGATCACCCTGCTGGCCTCGGCTTGTGGCCGGGCCGGTCCCGTGGCGGGCGGTACGCCTTCTCCGCCCGCTGCATCGTCGCCGAAGTCCTCTACACCTGCCGCGCGGACCACCTCGCCCGCGCCGCCGCGATCGACCCGGATCGCCACGGGATATGTGCCGCTGTGGCCGTTCATCGATCAGAACGAGGCGCGGGCGTGGCAGTTCGCCTATCAGTCCGGAGGGCATCAGCCCTGGCACCTCGACGCCGGACAGACCGCGCTCGCGTTCACCCAGGGATACCTGGGATTCCACGGTGTTGACCGGGTCGTCAGCAAGGCCGTCCAATGGGAGCACGCCCGGGTCGCGGTCGGCTTCGTCAGCCCGGAGAGTGAGCGGCCGCTGATCGCCGCCGTCATCCACCTCATCCGATACGGCACCGGCGAAAACGCGCCGTGGGAGGTCGTCGGCACCGATGACACCACCTTCAGCCTCACGAATCCGCGTTACGGCAGCTCAGCAGTCTCGCCGCTGAGGGTCGGGGGCCTTATCACCGGCGTGGACGAGAGCATCCGGGTCGAGGTCAGGCAGCGCTGGTCGGACGCGCCCGTCGGGGCCGCCGGGCCGGTGCCCGCAGGTGGCTCCGCCGAGCCCTGGTCCGTCATGGTCGACCTCAACACGGTGGCCGGTCAGCCGATCACGGTCGTCGCCTTCACCGGTGGGCACATCGCCGACGTGGAGCGTTTCGCGATCACCGGGATCGATCCCGCCGCCGCTCCGTGACGCCGGGCGCTCCTCGAAGCCGGGCCCAAGCTCCCGCCCAGCGGTGACGTTCGGCTCTGTCCGGACGCTCGGCCCGGTTCGAATCTGGAAGCGAGGGACTCAATGCCTCGAATCCCTCGGAAGGAGGTGTGGACGATGAGCCTCACCTGGAGGGACGCGGCGGCCACTCTCGTCGCGGGCGCGTACACGCTGGTGTATGTCCTGTATCTGCAGGGCACGGACGCGCCGATCATCGACAGCACCCGAGGCGCGGCGGCGACCATCCTGATCCTCGGCGCCTTCGGAGGCTGCGCGCTCAGCTCACCGGATGTGTATCAGCGGGACAGGACCGTGGCCCAGCGCTTCTACATCATGCTGGCGATCCTGCTCGGCGTGGCCGCGCTGGCCGGCGCCCTGGTCGCCCTGGTCGGCGACGCCGCGGCCGGCGTCGGCGTGCTCTACTACGCCACGATCGCGCTGTGGTTCATCGCGACGTTGCGGCACATCGTGAGCGCCCCGCTGCCCCCGCCACTGACCCGTGACACCCACGAGGTCATCGACCCGCATCGGACGACCCGCAGTTGATCTGGCCTCGACGCCGCACGCCGGTGGGAGCAGCCGCTTCCACCGGCCTTCGTGTCTGAAAGCCCTGGGGAGGGGGTCCGGTGCGACGGTATCGGATGGAAATGTTCCTGGCGGCCATGGTCGTCCTGCTCGCTGCCGGAGCCGCCGTGCACGCCCTGTGGGCGCTCGCGGCGGCGGCGGCGCTTCTGCCGGCGATCTGGTGGGTGGCGGCCGCCGTACGCGAGGGACGACTGGGCGTGGACGCGATCGCCGTACTCGCGCTGGGCGGTTCCCTGGCGACAGGCGAGTATCTGGCCGGGGCCGTGATCGCCGTGATGCTGGCGACCGGGCGGGTGCTGGAGGAACGCGCGCTGCGCAGGGCCCAGCGCGACCTGACCGCCTTGTACGAGCGGAGCCCGCGCACCGCACGCCGTCACACGGCGGACGGAATCGACGAGGTCTCCGTGGAGGACGTCTCGCCCGGCGATCTGCTGCTGGTCGCCAGCGGGGAGATGGTCCCCGTCGACGGGATCGTCGCGGGGGGTGAAGCCATGCTCGACGAGTCGGCGCTGACCGGGGAGCCCCTGCCGGTCGAGCATCCGCAAGGAGACCGGGTGCCCAGCGGCGTCGTCAACGCCGGACCGGCTTTCGATCTCCGTGCGACGGCCCGCGCGGCGGACAGCACCTACGCCGGGATCGTCCGGCTGGCCCGGCAGACGAAGGCCGGCAGCGCGCCGGTGGTGCGGCTGGCCGACCGGTTCGCGGCCTGGTTCGTGCCGGTCACGCTGTTGCTCGCGGGCGCCGCTTGGTGGCTGGCCGGCGATCCGGTGCGCGCGGTCGCGGTGCTCGTCGTGGCCACCCCGTGCCCGCTCTTGCTGGCCGCCCCCGCCGCGATCGCGTCCGGCCTTTCCCGTACGGCCCGGCACGGTGTGATCGTGAAAGGCGGGGCCGCGCTGGAAATCCTCGGCCGGGCCCGCACTCTCGTGCTGGACAAGACCGGCACGCTCACCGTCGGCCGACCCCAGGTCATCGATGTGGCCGCGGCTCCTGGCCGGGAGGCGGCGGACATCCTGCGGCTGGCCGCCTCGGTCGACCAGATGTCCTCACACGTGCTGGCCGCCGCGATCGTCCGCGCCGCCGCCGAACGCGGTCTCACACTTGGTCCGCCCACCGCCGTACGAGAACGGCCCGGGGCAGGAACGACGGCACGCGTCGAAGGCCACGAGATCGTCGTCGGAAAGGCGGTCGAAGCAGGCGGCGCCTGGGCCGCCGCGCAGCGCGCCCGGGCGGCGCTCGACGGCGCGATGACCGTGTGGGTGACCGTCGACGGGAAAAGCGCCGGGGTGATCCTCCTCCACGACGCCATCCGGGGCGACGCCCCGCGGACCCTGCGCCGGCTGCGCCTGTCGGGGATCACGAAGGTGGTCATGCTCACCGGCGACCGGCTCGAGGTGGCCGAGGGCGTGGCCACGATTCTCGGGGTGGACCGTGTGCGGGCCGAGCAGACGCCGGAGGCCAAGGTCCGTGGCGTACAGGAGGAAGCCGGAGTCGCGACCACGGTCATGGTGGGTGACGGCATCAACGACGCGCCCGCACTGGCCGCGGCTGATGTGGGGGTGGCCATGGGCGCTCGGGGCGTGGCCGCCTCGGCGCAGGCAGCCGACGTGGTCCTTACCACCGACCGGCTCGACCGGCTGGCCGACGCCATGGACGTGGCGCGCCGCTCGCGCCGGATCGCCGTGCAGAGCGCGGCGGGCGGACTTGCGCTGTCGCTGGTGGCGATGGGGTTCGCCGCGGCGGGCGCGATCACGCCGGTGGCGGGCGCGATCCTGCAGGAGGTCATCGACGTGGCGGTGATACTCAACGCGCTGCGCGCGCTCGCGTCCGGCCGCGGGACCCGGCGGCATGTCGATCCGCACACAGGACAGCTGCTGCGCCGGTTCGAAACCGAGCACGCGGAGCTGCGCCCGCCGCTGGACGCCATCAGGAACCTCGCCGACGAGATCGATTCGCAGCCTGACCCGTCGGTGCTCGACGGCCTCCGTGAGGTGCACACGTTCCTCACGAGGGAGCTCCTGCCGCATGAGCGGGCAGAGGAGCAACGCCTGTATCCCGCCATCGGGCGCCTGCTCGGCGATCCTGAGGCGACCATGACGATGAGCAGGGCACACGCCGAGATCGAACGGCTGGCGCGGCGGCTCGGCCGCCACCTGGAGCTCGCGACGCCGACCGGCCTGAGCTCCGGGCAGCTCGACGACCTGCGCGCCTGCCTGTACGGCCTGTACGCCGTTCTGACGCTGCACTTCGCCCAGGAGGAGGAAGCCTACTTCTCCCTCGCCGAAGGAGCCCGGACACGAGGTCAGCAGGGCCTGTCCTGGCCTTCGATGGACCTCTGACCTGGCGCTTCGTGACCTCCGGCCCTGGGGGCCGGCCTCCTTTCGCGATGTGATGGGAACAGTGGAGTCTTCGTGAGGAGGGGCGACATGAGCAGGCCAATCGTGATCGGCGTCGATGGTTCCGACACAGCGAGCGCGGCAGTCCGTTGGGCGGCGGCGGACGCGGGAAGACATGAGACGCCGTTGAAGATCGTGCACGTGCGTGAGCCCTGGGCGTCCGAGCATCCGTTCACTGCCACACCCGGCCATGAGCGCTGGTTGATCGAGCGCGGGCGGGCGATCCTTGATGAGGCGGCGCGCCTTGCGCGGGCCGAGGCCCCCGAGATCGAGATCTCCACCGCCCTCGCCGTGGGGGCGGTACCGCTCTGCTTGATCGACGAGTCCCTGACCGCCGACAGTCTCGTACTGGGGAGCCGCGGCCTGGGCGGCTTCAGCGGGCTGGTGCTCGGGTCGGTCGGTCTCCTGGTCGCCGGCAAAGCCGAAGGTCCCGTCGTGATCATCCGGGGTTTCGACGCCGTCCCGCACGGCCAGGTCGCCGTTGGCTATGACGGCTCTGTCGCGGCGGAGGAGGCCATGGCGTACGCCCTGGAGCAGGCGAGCGCGCGCGGGGCTCGGCTTCGAGTCGTCTACGCATGGCACGAACCCACCTTCGAGCCGTTCGTGCCCTACGTCCCGTACGGACGGATCATGCATGCGGTCTTCGAGAACGAGGCGGCCGGGATCGGCGAGCGGCTGGCGCCGTGGCGGGACAAATATCCGGACGTCGAGATGGAGTATGCCCCAGTTGCCGGGCATCCGGTCCAGGCGGTCGCTGAGGCGTCACGCGATTCGGATCTCGTCGTCGTTGGATCGAGGGGCCTCGGCAAATTCGGCGCTGCCGTGCTGGGATCGGTCAGCCATGGCGTCCTGCATCATGCGTCCTGCACGGTCGCGGTCGTCCGCCCGCGCGAGAAGGGTGAATCGCGGTGAACCAGATCCGTACGCCAGGAGGGCTTCCCATGCGGACAGATGAGACGGCCGCTGACGACCTGTACGAGCACGCATCGCGTGATCCGGGCGGTCCTGCGGTGAGTGCTCGGGTTGCGGGATTCTGGACGCCGATCACCTGGCGAGACCTCGTGGAGCGGGTCACCGCGATCGCCCGGGGTGTGATCGCGGCCGGCGTGCTGCCCGAGGACCGAGTCGCGATCATGGCGCCCACGTCGCTGGAATGGATGCTCTGCGACTACGCGATCTGGGCGGCCGGTGCGGTCAGCGTGCCGATCTACGAGACGTCGTCTCCGGAGCAGATCCGCTGGATCCTCGCCCATAGTGAGGCGGTCGCCGTGTTCGCTGGAGACGCCTCATGCGCGGAGCTCATCGAAAGGGTGGAGCCGCCGGCGGTCCGACACGTCTGGCCGATGGACCGCCTTGACGCGCTCGCCGACAAGGGCCGTGCCGTTCCAGCTCAACAGGTGATGGCCCGCCGATCTGGCGTCACCGCCCGCAGCGTCGCCACCATCGTGTACACCTCGGGCACCACAGGGCCGCCGAAAGGCTGCGCGCTCACCCACGCCAACCTCGTCGCGGAGGTCCGCGCCGTGCTGAGCGCCGACGGCATCGCCGATCGCGTCCTGACCAAGGACGCCTCGATCCTGTTGTTCCTTCCGCCGGCCCACATCTTCGCGCGGATAGTGCAGCTGGCGGCGATACGGAGCGGGGCGTTGCTCGCACACACTTCCGACATCAAGAACGTCGCAGCCGAGATGCGCTCTTTCCAGCCCACGGTCATGCTGGCGGTCCCGCGTGTGCTGGAAAAGGCCTATAACGCCGCTCTGCTCAACGCGGCGCGACAGGGCCACTCGCGAATGTTCGCGGCGGCGGCGAGAACCGCGATCGCGTACAGCCGATCCCACGACCGCGGCACAGCCCGTGTGCTGCTGTGGGCCCAGCACGCCATGTTCGACCGGCTGGTCTACCGGCGGCTGCGCGAGGCGATGGGCGGCAGGTTGGCCTACGCCGTCAGCGGTGCCGCGCCGCTGGGCGCCCGCCTGGGCCATTTCTTCCGTGGTGCGGGGATCACCGTCCTCGAGGGGTGGGGGCTGACGGAGACCGCGGCCGGGCACACCTTCAACCTTCCGGGCGGCACACGGATGGGCAGCGTTGGACGCCCCCTTCCCGGTTGTGCCGTGCGTGTCGCCCCGGACGGAGAAATCCTGGTCCGGGGCCGGAATGTGATCAAGGGGTATTGGCGCGACGAGGTCGCCACGGAGGCCGCCTTCGACCGCGATGGCTGGTTCAGGACCGGTGACGTGGGCGAACTCGACGACGACGGCTACCTGTGGATCACCGGCCGGAAGAAGGAGATCATCATCACCTCGTCCGGGAAGAACGTCGCGCCCGCCGTGCTCGAGGACCGCGTCCGCGCGCACTGGATCGTCGACCACTGCGTGGTCGTGGGAGACGCCAGGCCGTACGTCGGAGCCCTGGTCACCATCGACACCGAAGCGTACGAAAGCTGGCGGCTCACCGGCAGCGCGGTCGACCTGCACACAGCTGTTCAGGAGGCCATCGACCAGGCCAACCGCATGGTCTCGCACGCCGAGGCGATCAAGCGTTTCCGCATCCTGGATCACCGCTTCGTCGTGGGTGAGGAACTGACCCCCACCCAGAAGGTCAGGCGCACCCACGTGCTGGCGAAGTACGTCGACGAGGTGGACGCCCTCTACAGCTGAGGAGCCGGCATTGGAAATCAAGGAATTGCCGGGCCGGGACCTCGACGCGCTTGCCGTCGCGCGGCACATGGCGCGAGTGAGGAACCATCGCCTGCGGCGCTTCGGCGGTCCGCTCCGCGGAGTATTCCTGCGCGAACCCGATCACCGCGTTGAGGACGACGATCGCCAGGATCGCGACGGCCAGCAGCAGTGTCCCGGCGTCGTGCGGGACCTGTAGCGCGCGGGCCAGGAAGGTGATCGCGGAGGAGACCAGCAGGACGATCGCGAACAGGTCGGCGAACTGGGCGGTCAGTCGTAGCCAGATCCGCCGGCGGCGAGGGCGGGGTAACTCGTTCGGGCCGAAGCGCCTGACGCTCGGCAGCCAGGCGCGCGGACGGCCTCATGGGGGGTCACCTCATTGGTAGTGGCGGACGCGGACGATGCCGGGGACGGTGCGTGCGAGCAGGTCGGCGATGTGATCGACGTGTTCTCCGGCGTGGCCGTGCAGTTCGGCGACGCCGCCGGTGACCGTGACCTGCCAGTGCGGGCCGAAGGGGTAGTTGTCCCGCAGCACGGCCAGCACCTCTTCGCGGAGGCTGTCGTCGGGCCGGGCGAGCATGGCCATCAGGTCGCGGCGGCTGACGATCCCGACGACGACGTCGCCGCGGACCACGGGCACGCTCTTGATCCTCTTGCCGACCATGTAGGCGATCACCTGGGTGACGTCGGTCGCCTCGGTCACGGTGACGACATCCTCGGTCATCACGTCGGCCACGTGGGCGGGCGGGGGCGTGTAGAGCTCCAGGAGCGGCCGCTCCTGCGCGCGCGGATCGGGCTGGAATTCGCCGGTGAGCAGGTCCATCTCGCTGACGATGCCGGCCAGGCGCCCAGCGTCGTCGAGCACGGGGACGGCCGTGATGGTGTGGTCGTACAGGACCTGGACGGCCCGCCGGACCGTGTCGGTCCGGCGGACGGTGATGACCGGGCTGGTCATGACTTCGCGTACGAGCATGGTTATCGCCCGCCCCACTTCGGCTCGTCTTCCTCGTTCCATTCGAGCTGGTTGATCACGTTCGTGGTCATGACGGTGGTGACTTTGGTGCGCATGATGATCGCTTCCTCTCTTCAGCGGAGTCGGCGCAGCAGGGAGGATGGGGGCGGGTCGCAGGAGGCGAGCTGGATGCGGGCGTCCACGGCGATCGCGTGTGCGATCGTGCCGTTGCGGAGCAGGACGTCAGGCATGCCGGGTCTCCAGGGTCTGCAGGGTCTTCTGGGTCTTTTGGGTCGTCAGTTCGGTGGCGGGGCGGCGGGGGGCCCGGGGAACGATCGGCCCGTAGCCGAACCTGATGATCATTTGTGGGTGGCCGCGCCGGTGGTGCGGGTCCGTGCGGCGGCGCATGTCGCGCAGGTCCAGGGGTCTCCGGCGCCGTGCGGGCCGTGCTGGACGGCCGCGGCGAGACCCTGCCCCTGCTGGTGGTGTCCGTGCTCATCTCGGCACGACGCGCAGCGGCTGTCGATCGGCTCGGCAACCAGGCCGGTGTGCTGTATGTCGGCGTGCCCACCGAGGGCGCTCTTGCCGAACGGCTGGAGAAGACGGCGGTGGTCACTGGCGTGGCGAAGGCGGCAGCTCCTGCTTCTTCGCTTCCACCAGTGCGTCCACACCGTAGAGGGCCGCCCGGCGGTAGTCGCCGATGATGCGGCCCCGGCCGTACGCGTCGGGCAGGCCCGTGATGATCCCGGCCTTCCGCGCGGCGCGCATCTGCGGGGTGTAGGCGTCGAAGCGTCGGTCTGCAGGCCGACGATCAGCTCGCGCTCCCGATCGATGTATCCCGGCCGGTGCGCGGTGATCGACGACGGCGTCGCGGTGTCCACGTCGTAGACCCCCCGGAGCCGCTCCTGCGGGAACATCGCCGACACCTTGTCCCACACGGCGCGGGTGCGCTCGGTCGGCCCGCACAGGAATGCGGCGTCTCCGTCGTAGGGGGTGTAGTGGGCCTGGATGTACTCCTGGACATCGATCGTCGTCATGATCCCAGCGTCACCGACGGGAGCCCTTCGGCCGTAGGGACCAAAGTCCTCGCCGGAGCAGCCGGACGCCCCTGGAGAGCACCACTGCCGGGGAGAGAGCGTTGAGCCATGTCCTCGGACATGGGAGGTGTCCCGTGTGGTCTTTCCTGGTGCGTCGTGCGCGCCTGTACCGCCCCGACCGCAATCCGCGCAGCTGGTCGCCGACGTGCCTCCGGTCAGCTCCTCGTCGTACAGGTTCGTCGACCCGACCGAGAACGTGCGCTGGCAGGAGAGCGGAGGCCGGCCCATGACGGCCCCGGCGCCGGTGAAGTGGGGGATGAAGGCCGGCGCTCCCGTCGAGGTGTGGCTGGACGCGACGGGCCGTCCCGTCGCCGCACCTCCTGACCAGCTTGAGATCACCCCTCCACGCGGTGATGACGGGCGCCGCCGTGCTCGCCGCCGCCGTCGTCGTCATGGCCCTGGTGTACGCCTCGGCCCGGCAGATCCTCGACGGCAAACGCGCCCACGCATGGGACGCCGACTGGGTCGCCACAGACGAACGCTGGAGTGGTCCGAAACGGTGAGGACGGCCGACATGTCGCAGGAACTTCAGGTCTATTTGGCGCGGATCGGCGAGATCCCGTTGCTGACAGCCTCAGAGGAGGTCGCGCTGGCCAAGCGGATCGAGGCCGGCACCTATGCCGAACATCTGCTTGAAGAGTCACCCGGCCGCGATGACCTGCGCGCCGTCGCCGCCGATGGCGTGACCGCGCGCGATCACCTGATCCGCGCCAACCTGCGGCTGGTGGTGTCCATCGCGCGGGGCTACACATCTGAGAAGACATCCGTCCTGGATGTGATCCAGGACGGGAACGTCGGCCTCATCGACGCCGTCGACCGGTTCGACCACGAACGCGGCCTGCGGTTCTCCACCTGCGCGACGTGGTGGATCCGTAAGGCCATCCTGCGGGGGCTGGAGACGGGCCAGGCCGTCCGCATTCCCGCGCGCGTGCTTTACGAGTTGCGACGCATACGCCGTGCGGAGACTCACCTGGCGCTCGCCTGGGGCCGGGCGCCGACGCCCGGCGAGATCGCACGCCAGGCCGGCGGATCCACTGCTCGGGTCGCCAGGTTGAGGCGGTATGCCCGGATTTGCGAGCTCACCAGTCTGGATCTGCCGATCGGCATGACGACGCTCGGCGAACTGGTCGAGGGCCCGCCGTGGTCGCGTCCCGAGGCCATCGCCGAGAGCCGCGCGTTGCGGGCTGAGATCGCCGAGGCCGCCGGGACTGTCCTGGCCCCCCGGCAGGCACAGATCATCCGGGAACTGTACGGCCTGTCGGGAGCCGAGCGGTCGACCCACGCCCAGCTGGCCCGCCACATCGGTACGACCGGTGGGTGGGTGCGCCGCATGGAGCGCGAAGCCCTGGCCGTGCTGCGTGCCAACCCATCGATCGCGGCCTGGGCCGGTTAGGAGCGGGATGACCATGTGTCTGGGCGTGCCGGGGAAGATCGTGGAGCTGACCGGCGGGGAGCCTTCCACGGGGATGGTCGACTCCCGTCCTCGCGCGCGCTGTTCGGCGAGATTCGCACGGTCGCCACCCGGCCGTGGACGATCATGGAAGTGCGCGGCGGGCAGGGCATCGACGAGCTGCTGACGTCATCCGCGCCGCGTGGGTATGGCGGGGTGCCGCGTGTGCGCCATGATCCGGCGGATGAACACCACGGTCCCGCCCACGACCACGGCCACGACCACGGTACCCGCCGCGTCTTGTCCCGCCGCACACGATCCTCAACCGGCCGGTCGGCCCGCACCGCGGGGTTCGCCTTCTGCTCACTCTCCTTCGATCAGGTCAAACAGGCCAAGGTCCGGTTCGGGGTGACCGTGAACGACGTGGTGCTCGCACTGTGCGCGGGGGCGGTCCGGCGATGGCTGCTCGACCGTGACGCACTGCCGGCCGGCCCGCTCGTGGCGGGCGTGCCGGTCGCGCAGCCCGTACGCGCTGGAGGCAATCGGCTGACCCTCATGATGGCCGCGTTTCCCACTCACCTGGACGATCCGGCCGACCGGGTGGGCGCGACCGCGGAATCGATGGCGGCGGTCAAGGCCAGAGCCGCGGAAAGCTCCTGGGTGGACGACGTCACCGGGCTGCTGCCACCCGCACTGGCCGCGCCGCTCACCCGCGCGGCGTTCTGGCTCGCGGCGCGTACGATCACACCGCTGAATCTGATCATTTCGAACGTGCCGGGACCCCAGGTGCCCTTGTATGTGTGTGGCGCCCGGCTGATCGCGCACTATCCCGTCTCGGTGGTGACCGATGTGAGCGGCGCCGTCAACATCACGGTCTTCTCCTATGACGGCGCCCTGCACGTCGGCGTCATCGCCAGTCGCGACCTGGACCTTGACCTGTGGGACCTGACCGGTCACATCGAGGCGGAACTGGGCACGCTCACCGGCTGAACCGGGCCGCACGCCGATGGACGCGCGCGCCGGCCTGACGCGTCCGGGCCGCCGCCGGGCCGGGCGTCCGGAATCGCCGCTGCACCACTTCGACGAGGGTGAGGTACGTCGCCAGCACGGCCGCGATCGTCGCCAGAATGGGAGCCGGGATGGGCGCGAACCCCAACTCGACCCCGAACGGCGTGTACGGCAGGGCCAACCCGACAGCGACCACGACCCCCACGGCCGCCACGAGGGCCGCACTCGGCCTGCTGCGCCAGAACGGCACACGCCGGGTGCGGACGATGAAGATCACCAGGGTCTGCGTGGCAAGCGACTCCACGAACCACGAGGCCCGGAACAGCTCAGGCCCGGTCTGGAAGACCCACAGCAGGACGGCGAACATCGTCAGGTCGAACAGCGAGCTGATCGGCCCGAACACCAGCATGAACCGGCGGATCAACGACAGGTCGAAGCGGGATGGCCGGGCTATTTGCTCGGCGTCCACCCGGTCGGATGGGATCGCCAGCTGGCTCGCGTCGTACAGCAGATTGTTGAGCAGGACCTGGCCGGGGAGCATCGGCAGGAACGGCAGCAAAGCGGAGGCCGCCGCGGCGGAGAACATGTTGCCGACGTTGCTCGCCGTCCCCATCAGCAGGTATTTGACGGTGTTGGCGAAGATCCGCCGCCCGGCCACGATGCCGTCGGCCAGGACCGCCAGGTCCTTCTCCAGGAGCACCACGTCGGCGGCGTCGCGCGCGACGTCGGTGCCTGAGTCGACCGAGATGCCGACGTCGGCGCTGTGGAGGGCGAGCGCGTCGTTGACGCCGTCGCCGAGGTAGGCGACATCGAGGCCGGCCCGCCGCTGCGCAGCCACCACCCGGGCCTTCTGTTCCGGGCTCACCCGCGCGAACACCGTCGCCGACGGCAGGGCCGCCGCCAGCGCCGCGTCGTCCATCCGGTCGAGGTCCGCGCCGGTGAGCACATCGTTCACGGCCAGGCCTATGGTCGCGCACACGCCTCGCGCCACCGCTGGATGATCGCCGGTGAGGATCCTCACCTCGACTCCCAGCCCTTCCAGCCGGGTGACCGCCGCGGCCGCGCCCGGCTTGGGGGCGTCGGTGAACACCAGGAATCCGGCCAAATCGAGATCGGATTCGGCGAGCTCGCGCGTGTCGGTCCGCGTCGCGACAGCGACCACCCTCGCGCCCTCGGCGAACAGCCGGTCCGCTGTCGCGGACGCCTCTGGCGGCACCGTACGGCAACGGGCGAAGACGGCTTCCGGGGCTCCCTTGGCGATGACCAGGCGGCTTCCCGCGCGCTCGATCAGAACGGATGCCATCCTCCGGCCATGGTCGAAGGGGAGCTCGGCCAGACGCATGCAGCCGGCCGGCGGGGATCCAGCCTCGCGCAGCGCCGTGTCGAGCGGGTTGGCGCCCGATGGCTCCGCGCAGAGGATGCCGTATCCGATCAGATCAGGAAACGCCTTCCCGGCCGGGTCGACGGACTCGCGCAGCGTGATCCTGGCCTCGGTCAGGGTGCCGGTCTTGTCGGTGAACAGCACCTCGACGTCGCCCAAGTCCTCGATCACGATCAGCCGCTTGACCAGGACCTTCAGTCGCGCCAGCCGCCGGGCCCCAGTGGCCAGGCTTGTCGTGACCACGGCCGGCAGCAGCTGCGGAGTCACGCCCACGGCGATCGCCAAAGAGAACAGCAGCGCGTCGAGCGCCGGCCGCCGCAGCACCAGGTTGGCGGCGAACACCAGTGTGGTCAGCGCCCCGGCCACCCACACCAGCATCCGAGAGAAACGCCGCAACCCCAGCTGGAACGCTGTCTCCGGATGCCGGTCGCCCAATCCAGCCGCGATCCGCCCGAACTCGGTCCGCGCGGCCGTCGCGGTGACAAGCCCTGTCGCGGAACCGGCCGACACGACCGTCCCCATCAGGGCCACGGTCCCGTCGACCTTGGGCACCTGCGCGGACTCGCCGGTCAGGACCGATTCGTCGCATTCGAGGCCATACGCCTTCGTCACCTGGACGTCGGCCGGCACGATCTCACCCAGCCGCAGGTCGATCACGTCACCCGGGACCAGATCGACGACGTCCCGTTCGACGAGCACGCCGTCGCGCAGCACACGCGCCCGGTGCCGCATCCGGTCGTGCAGCGCCTCGACGGCGCGCTCGGCCCGATATTCGTTGGCGAAGCCCAGGCCGGCGCTGACCGCGACGATGACTGCGATCACCACCGCGTCGGTGCGCTCGCCGACGAAGAAGGACACGGTCGCCGCGGCCAGCAGCAGGCCCTGCAGCGGCCCGCGCAGCTGGCGCGCGAGCACGGGCAGCGCCTTGGTCCGATGTTCCCGCACGGCGTTGGATCCGACCCGCGCCCGGATCGCCGCGGCCTGGGCATCGGTCAGCCCGGCCGCGGGCACGCCGGCAACTGTCGCCATGGCTCCGATTTCACGTGCGCTCCCGCCCGCGCGCATGGGCCGAAAGTCCCGTGTATGGCGGTCTTCGGGCTCTGATCTTCGCAGCGCGGCCGGGTGAGCGTGGAGTGACAGCGCTTATTCGATGGAGGAGAGCGCCATGGCGCGCTATGTGTACG
>JAGFNW010000074.1 GCA_017592665.1 Streptosporangiaceae bacterium NEAU-GS5
CCCGCAGGCGTGGCCGTCCGCGTCCTGCAGCGCATCCTCGCACTCACCGCAGCGATCTGGCACAACGACCAGACTGGCCAGCCCGTCATGCGCGCACTGACCGCCTATGACCACTGACCCTTGGAATTGATCATCTAGGCGGCCTGGTAGCGGTGACCGGCGCCTCCGGCGCGGGCAAGTCATCGCTGATCTATGCAGGGCTGCTGCCCGCCCTGGCCGACTCTCTCGGGCCACGCAGCACCGAACACTGGGTGCGCGTCGTCATGCGGCCGATGTCGAGCCCCGCACGCGAGCTGGCGCTGCGGATCGGTGAGGCGACCGGCGAGCCACTGGACATGAACGCCTTGTCAGGCGATCAGGCTCGACACGCCATCCGGGGTGCCCTCGTGCCGCGATCGGGACCTGCCGGAGTGGAGCGCCGGCTCCTGGTGGTGGTCGACCAGTTCGAGGAGATGTTCACTCAGGTCCAGGACGAGCGTGAGCGTACGGTCTTCATTGAAGCGCTCTGCAGCCTGGTGAACGGTCCGGGCCCGGCCACCGTCGTAGTCATGGCTGTGCGGGGTGATTTCTGGGACCGGTGTGCCGAATACCCAGATCTCGGCTCCTTGATGGAACGCGGCCGGTTCCCGGTCCTGCCGATGACCGAGTCGCAACTGCACCGGACGATCGCCGAGCCAGCCGAAGCCGCCGGGCTGAGCATCGACCCGGGTCTGATCCCTCAGATCCTGCATGACCTGCATGATCGTGAGGGCCGCCAGGCCGGGGCCCTGCCGCTGCTGTCGATGGCCATGAGCGGGACCTACGACCGGAGCCCGGCCGGGCGCCTCACCAAGCAGGCCTATCTCGAGGGCGGCGGCGTGGCGAAAGTCGTGGAGACGATCGCGGAGAAGGCATATCTCCAACTGTCCCCACGCCGGCGGGACGTGGCCGAACAACTGCTGCGACGCCTGGTTGCCGCCGTCGACCGCGACGATGAGCCGGCCCGTCTGCGCGTCGCCCTCACACGGATCAAATCGGGGCTGCCTACCGACGACGCGGATAAAGTGCTCGAGGCGTTCACCGGGCTACGGCTCATCCTGAACGATGGATCAACAGTCGAACTCGCGCATGACGTCCTTCTTTCGGCATGGCCGCGGCTGCGCAACTGGCTCGCCGACGGCCATGCGGCGCGGATCCTGCTCGCGCAGGTCGAACGCGACGCCAGCGAATGGGAAAACCACGGCCGTGACGCCAGTTATCTGTACTCTCCCACGCGGCTCACGGCGGTCAGGCACGGCATCGACAACTGGAAGGACCATGAACGCATGGACGTGCCGCCGCTGGTGGCGCAATTCCTGTCCGCAGGGAAGGAGGCCGCCCGGCGGCACTTCTTGCGGCGATGGTTTCTGGCTGGGGTGTCGGTCCTGCTCGTCTTCGCGACGGCCGTCTCGGTGCTGGTGGCCCGCCTCTCACAGGAGTCCGCCGATCATGAGCACTTCCAGACGCTGGCACGGTCGCTCGGGGACCTGAGCGAGGGCTCAGGCGACAACGACCCTGCGCTCGGGCAGCTGCTTGCCGCAGCGTCGTGGCACTTCCAGCAGGGGCCCGACTCGAGATACGCCCTGCTGGGGGCGCTCGCCCGGCCGAGCCGTGCGCGTCTGGCCGGTCACAGGGAGGACGTGTACGGCGTGGCGATCAGCCCGGACGGGAGCAGAATCGCCAGCGGCGGCCGGGACAACACGGTACGCCTCTGGAACACGGCGACGAGATCTCAGATCGGGAAGCCGCTACGCGGTCATGACCAGCCGGTGTCGATCGTCGTGTTCAGCCCCAGCGGGAAGCTGCTGGCCAGCGGAGGTACGGATGGGACCGTCCACCTGTGGGACGCCTTCAGCGGACGCGCCCTTGGCAAGCACGATTTCGGCGCCCAGCAGGTAAAAGCGGTCGGATTCGTCTCGAACGATCTCCTGGCCGTGGGATACCGGAACACGATCGAGCTTCGCGACCCACACACCTGGCATGTGCGGCGGACTCTCCGGAGAGCAACCGGAAACGTGATCGACCTGACGGTCTTCGAGCATCGGCTCGCAGCCGCCTGTGATGATGGAAGCGTCGCCTTGTGGAATCTCGACCAACACCAGGACACCCCTGTCCATCGGCAGGTCGGGCATTCGGATGCGGTCGCCTCGGTAGCGTTCTCCACTGACGGCCGTCTCCTGGTCTCCGGCGGGCAGGACGGCCAGCTACGCCTGTGGGACGGTCGCACGGGGATCCCTCGTGGGCCGTCGCCGAAGGCCCTCGTGCCGGTCGTCTCTCAGGTCGCGTTCGCCCAGGAAAGCACCATTCTCGCCTCGGCCGGATCTGATGGGCTCCGGCTATGGGACGCGAGCGACGGATCCGCGGTGTATCGGCCCCTGGGCGGGCGCGGTCAGGCAGTGCATGCGGTCGCCTTCGGCCCTCACGGCATGTTCGTCACGGGAGGCGCCGACGGGATGGTGCGCCTGTGGCAGATCCCCACCGGAACGCCAGCCGGTCTGCTGGACAAGCTGGACGCGGCCGTGCAGTTAGCGGTGTCGAGCCCGGACGGCCGGATCATCGCGGTCGCTGTGGCGGAGCGGGTCATGCTGTGGGATCCGGCCGCTCAGAAGCTCATCGGAGCCCCACTCGACGGTGACGAAGGGCTGGTGAACGGACTGGCCTTCAACCACGACGGCAGCCTCCTGGCAGCCGCAGGAGCCGATGGCGTGGTGGTCATCTGGGATCTGATCAGGCATCGCCCGACCCGGCTTTCCTACGGCCACCGCGCGGGCATCAACTCGGTACAGTTCAGCAAGGACGACAGGACGCTGCTCGCCGCCAATCTGCGGACGGCCTGGCGCTGGGACGTATCGAGCGGCCGGGTGCTCGAACCCGTCTATACCCACCCCGAATCCTGGATCAACGCCGTCGCGCTCTCGCCCGACGCGAAAACCCTGGTCATGGGCGGGCAGGAGGGCGCGCTCACGATCTGGGACGTACGCTCGGGACGTAGAACGCACACCATACGGACCAACTCCGGGGCAGTCCTGGCGATCGGCTTCACAGCCGACGGCTCCCTACTCGCCTCGGGCGGCCAGAACGGCCTTGTCCAGGTGTGGGACACCGCAACGTGGCGACAGCGCCGTGCGCCCCTGACCGGTCACGACGATCCGGTAACCGCGGTCGCGTTCTCTCCCCAGGAACACATCCTGGCCAGCGGCGGCAGCGACGGAAGGATCATCCTGTCGGATGCCGACAGCGGACGATCGCTCGGGCCCACCTTGGGAAGGCACACCCACACGATTCGGTCGCTTGCCTTCGACCAGGCCGGCAACATGGTCTCCGGTAGCGAGGACGCCACAGTCCGCCGCTGGTATATCGGCATTCCCGGCAAGCCGTACGACGAAGTGTGCCGCGCGGCGGCCCGTGATTTCACGGACCAGGAATGGACCCTCTACCTGTCAGGCGAGCGTCGTGTTCCGGTCTGCCGTTAGATGTGAGACCCATGGCCGGTCAGCCGATCCAGTGGACGCTAGGGCCGGGACTTCGGCGATAGATGCGCAGTGAGCGAGGTTGAAGCCCTGATCGACCCTGTGGGTGCCGAAAACGGTGTCATGGGGCTCCGAGCTGCGGAGATGTCTCGAAGTCCGTTCGTGGTTCGCCAGCGCGACGCAGGGCTCTTCTGGCACTGTGCGCCTGCCGATAATCTCATCCGCCCAGGTCATGGCCTTACAGGGGGCGCCGCTTAGCATGTGCGAGCTTCGGCCGCGGCGGACCAGACGAAGGCGCCATGATGAGACGCCATGCTTGTCCGCCTGACCTACCTGGCCGTCACGAACGCCTTCGCCGCACTGCGCCTGCTGGCGATGGAAGATCGGGACAAAGACGTCGAGATCCTCGTCCTGCGCCACCAGATCACCGTCCTTCAACGGCAACTCGGCTCCACAACCAAGGTGAGATTCGCCCCCGAGGATCGAGCCTTCCTGGCCGCCCTCCTGACGTCACTGCCCCGCTGTAGCCTGCGCAGGCTACGCCTTCTCATCAGCCCGGACACCGTGCTGCGCTGGCACCGCGACCTGATCTAGCGGCGTCACCCCCGCACCTACCGGCCGAAACGGCTGGGGCGCCCACCGTCCGCTCCATCCGCATCCTCATTCTGCGCCTGGTTCGTGAGAACCCCGCCTGGGGATATCGGCGGGTGCACGGCGAACTCACCACGCTGGGCGTCAAGGTCGCCGCGTCCACGGTCTGGGAGATCTTCAAGCAGGAAGGCGTTGATCCCGCCCCCGACCGGGCGGCAACGACGTGGGCGGACTTTCTGCGCTCGCAAGCCGACGTGCTGCTGGCCTGCGACTTCATCGAGAAGGTCACCCTCACCGGGCAGCGGCAGTACATTCTGGCCGTCATCGAGTACGCCACCAGGCGCGTCCGCGTGCTGGGCGCCACGGCCCACCCGACCTGTCGGGCTCGAAAACCCGATTCGGGCTGTGACCTGCGGCGTTGTCGCGTGATCAAACCGACTCCTCTGGCAGCATCACGCTTGTGTTCGTCTCACTGCTCTACATGACCACCATCCGGATGAGCCAGTTCTTCCTGTTCCGCCTGCGCACCGACGCCGGCAAGGACATCGAGATCATCGTCTTGCGCCACCAGCTTGCCGTGCTACGTCGTCAGGCTGGTCCCCTCCGGCCCACTCCCGCCGATCGGGCGATCCTGGCACTACTGCCCAGGATCCGATGGACGGCGTTCGCCGTCACGCCAGCCACACTCCTTCGCTGGCACCGCGACATGGTCCGACGAAAGTGGACCTATCCGCGCCGCCGACCCGGGCGACCGCCGATCTCTCCCGAGGTTCGCGCGCTGGTCCTGCGGCTGGCGAGCGAGAACCCGACATGGGGGCACCGGCGCGTTCACGGGGAGCTGATCGGCCTGGGCTACACCCTGGCCGCCAGCACGGTATGGCTCATCTTGAAGCGGGCCGATGTCGACCCGGCGCCACGCCGTATCGGACCAACGTGGAAGCAGTTCCTCACCGCCCAAGCCAAGACGATGCTGGCCTGCGACTTCTTCACGATCGACACCGTGTTCCTCAAACGGATCTACGTCCTGTTCGTGATCGAATTAGCCACACGCCGCGTGCATCTGGTCGGCCTCACCGCACACCCGACCGGAGCGTGGGTCACCCAACGGGCCCGCACCCTGCTAATGAACACCGAGAGTTGGATCGATCAGATCAAGTTCCTCATCCGCGACCGGGACAGCAAGTTCGTCGCCGGCTTCGATGCGGTGTTCACCGCCATCGGCGTACAGATCATCAAGACTCCTCCCTGGGCGCCCGTCGCGAACTGCTACGCCGAACGCTGGGTGGGCACCGTCCGCCGCGAGTGCACCGACCGAATGCTGATCTTCAGCGAACACCACCTGCGGAAAGTCCTGGCCGAATACATCCAGCACTACAACGCGCACCGCCCACACCGATCACTCGGCCAACGTCCGCCAGACCCACGCTGCGAGGTGGTCGACCTCGAGCAGACCCGCGTCACCCGGCGCTCGGTCCTCGGCGGGCTGATCAATGAATACGCCCAGGTCGCATAGTTAAACCCGAATATTCGAGCCCGACACGGTCTGATCGTGTGGCAACTCCGCAGGTCACAACCCGAATCGGGTTTTCGAGCCCGACAGGGACGATCCACTTGTAGCGGATTCGACCAATGGCGCCCGCATCATCCGACGCGACCGACTCGGCAGGCTGATCCCCGAATACGCCCAGCTCGCATAACGTGACACCAATTTCGGCACCAACAAGGTCAAACTCTTGGCCCCCTTATCCGATCGGGCCGTGGGCGTGCGAACATTTCCACGGCGAAAGCCTTAAGGCCCCGCGGCATAACCGAAAGCTCATAAGAGTCACCGCAGCATGAAACTACCTGCACTACTGCATCGGCCCCAACGACACGCCACACCTAACGAAGCCCTTCTAGAGAGGATGTGTGGGAATCTCCGCATATCCCAGCAAGGCGACGTTACAGGATTCGAACTCCTTGTCGTCGAATCCATCTCCCGGGTGCTTACTGTTCACATTCTCCAGGCAGGCGAAACTCTCGGCAGGTGCAGTTCCCAGGTAGATCCGGAATGTGAGCCCTTGCGCACCGGAATATCCAAGTTGATGAGCCGGCAATGACCAGCATCCGTTCTGATCAAGGCGAACGGACACGCCCCGCCAAGGTTCAAATCGTCCTGTGCCGTGGTAGCGATCCGGTGTACTGTCCTCAGTTCCCGGATCAGCCCAGTCCATAACATAGAGCACGTTGCCCGAAGGCACCTCGCCCTCGACTCGCCCGGTGGTCTCAAGGAAAAGCTCGGGACGTTCCGTGATGCGATAGGCGAGCGACCTCATCGTGAGCCCGGGATATTTGGCCACCGAACTCGCATGAACTTGTGGACGCGAGACGGGATCGCCCGGCTCCGGGCAGGCGGCGTCGTCAGAGGTACCGGGCATCGCTCTCTTTATGACGACGCCCGCTACGACCATGGCCACCATGGCGACTACGGCGGTCACGATCTGGACGCGTGAGAATTGGCGACGGCCCTCACCATGTGTTCCGATGAGCGGGACAACCGCAGCACCAAGCGCGAGAACGCCGGCAAGAGCACCTGCGACCTCCCAGCCGACGATGACGCCGGCGACCGTCAACGCTGCGCAGAGCAGAATCGCCGCAATCCAGCCCCAACCAGGGTGCCCGGCACCCTTGTCCATCATGCACTAAACAATTACCGGCATTCACCCTGCACGGCAAGGCCGACGTCCTAAGGCGCCAATCGGTTGACTCGTGTGCGTCGCGCCGTCTTCCGAGCTATCAAGATTTATGCCCTCCCGACCACTGGGCAGATCGAGTAGTGCCGCCCTGCACCAGGGCGGACATGGTGGGCGTCCGCGGTCTCACCGTGCGTTCATGTCGCGTCCCTTGATTTCGGAACGTGTAGAGCGATACGTGCGGGAAAGGATAGAAGTCTTGCGCAGGAAGCAGATATGTGGTAGTCCAAGAAGATCTTGCGGCATCACCGCCCGAACTTCGTTCGGGAATTCGCGCGGATATCATCTTTCGAACGGCTGACGCATACGGGGCGCTATCATCTGAAGCGGCGGGTAATCGAAAATGTAGTGGCCTCAGAGTTCCGGGCGCGGGAGACTGAGGAAAGCGGCTAAGTCTCCCCGAAAGGGTGGACCTCGCGTGAGTGGTGTTCAGACCGGCACGTCACCAGCACCGGACGAGGTGGTGCTTGTGACCTTCGACCGCGAACAATGGCGCATCTCTCGTGGGCAGTCGCTGACGTTAACCTCGATGACTCAGGCGTTGATCGACCTGGCTGAGAATTTCTACCGCCGTGCGGTTTCTGTCTGATCATCCGGTTCAGGCGATCGGGTTGGCAGGGCAGTGCCGCCGATGCGCTCGGCGGGGCGTCGATGTCCACGGCATCGACGGGGTGGTCTCCGGCTCCTTCCGGAGGGTTGCGGGGATGGCCGGCATTGGTCAGGTCGGCGCGGCTAGCGCAGCCAGGCGCTGCCAGCAGGCCAGGAACGCCGTCTTCCAGGGCCAGGTGGCACTGATCTTCAGGACGCGCTGCCGGGAGTGGGTGACCAAGCGCGCGGGCAGGTGCCACAGGCAGTACCGCATGGTCTGGGGTTCAGCGCGGGCCAGGACGGGGTCGCCGTGCAGAGCGAGTAGCCGGGTCCAGGCGTCCAGGTCGGCGGCGAAGTTGCAGGTCAGGACCCAGCCGACGTTGACATTCCAGGTCTTGGACGGCAGGTTGCGCAGTCCCATCGCCTTGTTGCAGCGGACGCGGTCTTCGACCTCGGCGTGGTCGCGGTGCAGCAGGTCGAGGAACTGCACGTGCTGACTGCCCGCGACGCCGCGCATGCCACGCGGCCCGAAGTTGGCGATGATCGCGTACTTCCAGCCGGTGGTCTTCTCATACGCGGTCAGGATCGCGGCGTCCCGTTTGGAGGGTTTGACGCGGCGGACGACCAGCCGGACCTTCCATGCGGCGGCGCGGGCGTCCAAGCCGGTCAACTCGGCAACGCACGCATGTGGATGCAGTCCGCCATCCACGCCACCGCCGCCGGCGGCCAGCGCGGCTTCCCACGCCTGCTCGGGCAGCGCGGCGATCGCCGCCTCATCCACGGGCGTGATCGTCCAGCCGGCGGTGAAGCGCACGGTCCGCCGTGTGGTGTTCAGCTTCTCCAGGCGTTCCAGCAGGTCGTGGGTGGCGCCCGCGCCATCGATGCGGATCAGCAGTTTGGCCCGGAAGGTGGCCGGGATCTGCTCGATCGCCGCCGTCAGCACGGTCAGATGGTCGGCGACCGTGTTGGAGCCCGCTGAGCCGGTGCGCAGTAACATCGCCAGGGATTCCTGGGTATTGGCGCACCACGCCCCGAGCGGATGAAAGCCCCACCCCTTCTTGAAGGTCGCCGCCGCGCCTTGTTTATCGGAGTGCGCGGTGATCAGCGTGGCGTCGATGTCGATGACGATCCACCCGGTCAACGTCTTGCCTGCCACGACCAGCCATGGGAACCCGCCCTCGCGAGCGTCGGCCAGCCGCCACACGCGCGCACGGACCCGGGCTCGGGCGCGCGCCAGTCACGTGACCAGGACCGCATCGGCGCCGACCGGCTCCAGCGTCCGGCGCACAGTGGAGTCCGACGGCGGTGCGCCGAACACGCTGGATTGGTGGGCCAGCAGTGCGATCTGCCGCATGCTGGTGGCCCCGAGCACGATCGCGGTCGCTAGTTGGACCAGCACGATCCCGCGGTCCCACACCGGTGCGCCCTCCCGGCGGGCGAACACTCCGCCGAGGGCACTGGTTAACCCGGTTTGATCGGCGCATTTACGCAGCAGGATCGCTCCGGCGTGCCCGATGAGTCCCTTGCCGTCGCCGCGCACGGACAGGCGGCGGTCCCATGCCGTACTGTTCACCCGGAAGGTGCACTCTCTTCTGCAATGGAAACGATCTAGACACTCGCATCCTTGCAGATCAGATGCACCTTCTTCACATTAGCGATCTCCCGAGCCAACTCAGCCGTGAATACCCGAGGTTAGGTCGGAGTCGCACATGCGACGTGCAGCTCCCTGACGATGAACACTTGTCCCGGCACGCGGGCTCGCTGATCGTGCTCAACGATTGCGTTCTGATACGCAACCACTCGGAGCACAAACCACTCGTCGTGCGGCCGTCGGCAGGTGAGGACCGGGTGGTGGAACCGGGAGCCGCGACCACGTCACTGTCATTCCCGATCTTCAGCATCGTCTTTATCGGCAAGGGCGGGTCGACGGTGACGGTGAAGGTGGACGCCCGATCGCTGAAGCGAGCCGCGGAGGAACGTGCGGCGGAGAGGATTTACTCGCGCTCCTAATACTCCAGTGACACTTGGCGATCATGGTTGAGATCGGCGCTGGTAGTGCGAGCGGCGGGCCTGCGCCTGATGGCGGCAACGCCATTGCGACCAGTTCAGAATGTCGCCTACCCGCCGGGCCGGGCTGAGGACGATGCCGGCGATCAGGCGCCGTATCTCCGGCACGGTCAGCACGATCGGGACTGCGCCCGCGGCTGTTGTGCCGGGGGCCGTGGCGGCGATGACTGCCAACAGCGCCAGGGCGAGCATGGCCAAGGTGATGTGCCGGTGCCAGCCGGTCCTGCGCCTGCCGATAATCTCATCCGCCCAGGTCATGGCCTTACAGGGCGTAGCCCTGCATGTGCGAGCGCCAGCCGCGGCGACCAGACGAAGACGCCAGCCCCACAGGTCGAGGCGTTGGACCATGGCTGTGCCCCGGCGAAATGTCCTTGCATGGTCTTGATCAGGAACAGTCGGTTAACTGTGGAATCGTGTCGAGTGATGCCATTTGAAATAGCAGCGACTGTCCTCGGCCTTCCGCGTCAGAGTTAATGAACCAGTCTCGGTCCGAAACACCTATCAGCCGCGGGTAGTTTGATCACCCTGTGGAAGAGGTTGGAGCAGGTGGCAGGACCACAGCAGGACCCCAGCAAGCCCCCGGCGCGTACCGGCGGGACAGGCGAGCGCACGCGGCTGGCTCCATCGACCAAGTACCAGGTGTTCGTCGAGGTGCTCACCGGCCAGGCCACCCAGGGCGAAGCAGCCGACAAGTACGGCGTCAACCGGATGACCGTCAACCAGATCTGCAAAACGGCCAAGCAGGGCGCCCTGGATGCGCTGGCCTGCACCTCGACCGTGGGACGGCCGGGCAAGAGCGCCGAGGCCATCGAGTTGGAGACGGTCCGCGCCGAGATCGAGCGGCTGCGGGCGACGGTGACCGAGCAGGCCGTCGCGCTCCATCTGCATCAGGGAAAATCGCTTTGAGGCTGAACGCCGGTCTGGTCCCGCCGCGAGTCGACGCATCCGTCAAGGCCGGTCTGCTGAAGTTGGTCGCCTACGCGCGCCGCGTGGGCGGCTGGTCGACCCGGCGGTCGGCCGCCACGCTCGGGCTGGACCATGTGCGGGTGTTGCGCTGGCAGGCCCGTGCCGTGGTCGGGCGGCTGGATGATGCCAGACCCGGCCCGGAGATCGCGCTGCACGCGCTGCTGCCGTAGGAACGCGAGGCGATCGTGAAGATCGCCGAGGAATGGCTGAAGATCGACCGGTCGCACCGCAAACTCGCGCACCGCGGGTCGCGGGTGCAGGCCTTCTACGCCTCCGAAATCGACGGTGCTGCGGGTGATCCAGGCCGCTGGGATCAAGGTCGTCGAGCGTCCCGCACGACAGCGACACCCGCGCCGCGAATGGCCTGCGTGGGCCGATCTGATGCCCGGCGTCACCACGATCTACGACTTCACGCACTTTCGCGGCCTGCCGTCTGGTGCGTGATCGCGGTCGTGGATGTGGTCTCGCGCTACTGGCTGGCCACGGTCGTCAGCCCGGAGGAGACCTCCACGCAGGTCGAGGTCGCCTACACGCGCCCTCGGCGTGCTGAGCAAGGGCTATCTGCTGGACGATGAGGTGTTCCTGGCCGAGCTGCGCGGCGGCCGGGTGTCCGACCATGACGACTTCCCGGTGCTGTTGGCGCTGTCGGACAACGGGCCGCAGATGACCTCCGCGGCCACGCGGGTGTTCATGGCCGGAGCGCGGATCGCCCAGCATTTCGGCCGTCCCGGCACGCCGAACGACCAAGCCTGGATCGAGTCGCTGTTCGGGCATGTCAAGGACGAGTTCCCGCACCTGGACAAGATCGCCGACCCCGTACACGCTGGAGGCCGAACTGGACGCCATCCGCATGTTCTACAACGAGGTCAGGCCGCACGAGGGCATCGAGTACGTCACGCCCGACGATGAGCATCATGGCCGCGGTGAGGCGATCTGGGCCGCCCGTCGCGCCAGGCTGAAGGCTGCGCACGAGGCCCGGGTTGCGACCCGGCGAGAACTACGCCAGGATCCCCTATGACCCCTCTCGCGACTGATGGGTATTTACGACCCGATCTGGTGCATTTTCTCTGACACACCTCGCTTCACTTCTCCAGGCGCCAGATCGAGATGCTGCCGGGACGCAGGACGTCCACAGTGCGCCGGGGTCGGAAACAATACGCCGACACTCCTAGTGCAGGGGTGGACTGTCGCGCACGGACGTGCGCTGATTGGCTGCCCGTTCAGAGGGACCTGTGGCTGATCATTCCTCCGGAGCGATAGCGACAGCCACCTATCACGCAGGGAGCGAGTCATGCGCTGGAAGTCAATTCTTGCTGTGTCGGCCTTAACGGCAACCGCCCTGTTCGGCACGACAGCCCCCAGCGAAGCAGCCGCCGCGAACAGTTGCACCAATCCGGTGCTCGCGACCAACCTGAGCGGCTGGGGCGCCCTCGACTCCGGGACGGTGAGCCGGGTAGCGGTCAGCGACGCCCCCGGCGCGAACTGGGCCTTCGCCACCACCGGCCGCGCTCTCTGGATGCCGCAACTGCAGGTCTCGGCCGGGCAGAGTTGGGCAGTGTCGGCCCAGGACCGCTTGCTCGGCGGCTCGGGCACGGCAAATCTGGTGGTCGAGTGGTATAACTCGGCCGGCACCTACCTGAGCGAGTCCACGGGCGTCGCGGCAACCTTGTCCGCCACGACCTGGAAGCCGGTCACCGCCAGCGTCACCGCCCCGGCCGGGGCCACGTTGGCCCACGTCCTGCAGGAAGCGTCATCGACGGTGAACGGCCTCAAGTCGACACTGTGCAGCTATGAGCAGGCCGTCTCGGTTCCTGGAGCGCCGTCGGCGGTCGGCGCCACGGTGTCGGGAACCTCGGCGACTCTGACTTGGTCACCGCCCTCGGCCACGGGCGGCTCGGCGGTCACTGGGTACACCTATGGACGCGACGGTACCGACTCGGAGGGCACTGGGCCGTGGAGCGGCACCGCAGGAGCAAGCGCGCGTAGCGCGACGTTCAACCTGCTCAAGCCGGGATCGACGTACCACCTGTCGGTGGCCGCCAGCAACGCGGCCGGTACCGGGGTCGCGGCCTCCGCCACGGTGACGATCCCGGTCGCGGGCGGCAGCCCGTCGGGGCAGCCCATGCCTGTCGGCGACCTCACCGGCTGGCGACAGATCTTCACCGAGGACTTCACCAGCGACGTCGCCCTCGGCAACTGGCCGGGCGCCTACGCGTCGAAGTTCGACCAGTACGACTATCCGGAGAACCCGCCGGACACCAACGGCGGCGGGGTCTGGCGGACGGGCAAGGACGTCTCGGTGTCCGGTGGCACGGCCGACTACTTCCTGCACAGTGAGAACGGAGTGGCCTACTCCGCGGCGATTCTTCCACGAACTTCCACCCAGACCTACGGCCGCTACCAGGTCCGGTTCAAGGTTGACTCGGGCATGACCGGCTGGAATTCCGCGTGGCTGCTGTGGCCGGACGACGACCTGTGGCCGGCCCACGGTGAGATCGACTGGCCGGAAGGGTCTCTCACCGGGACCATGGAGGGCTTCATGCACTACGCCGACCCCAACGGCGGCCAGGACTCGGCTTCGTCGAACGTCGCCTTCGCCTCCGGCTGGCACACCGCCACCACGGAATGGCTGCCCGGCTCCGTGAGCTACTACCTCGACGGCAACCTCATAAGGACCTTCACACGCGAGATCCCCAACCTGCCGATGCACTGGGTCCTGCAATCCGAGTCCGGCTCGTCGTCGAGGCCGACGGGATCCGGTCACATCAAGATCGATTGGTTGACGATCTACACCCGCGCCTGAGGGCGGTTGACCGCACATCTCGGACGGTGGCGCCGGATCGGCGCCACTGTCACTCTCCGGTGTCGATGGATGGCATATCCGTGGTGACGGTGCCAGAATTGGTTCTTCTGGATTCGCGCGCACTGGGATGTGGGGCTCTTTGCCGGACTCATCGCTGCCGGACGGGACGGTTCGGATAAGCCATCGCGGAACCGAGCGACAGCTGGTCCGCGGTGACGCTCTGACATTCGGCCGCGGCGGGACTGCACGATCAGGCTCCCGAACGACAGCCACATCTCCCGGACGGCGGGCTCCTTCACGGTCCTCGAGGACTGCGTTCTGATCAGGAACCACTCGGCCACCAAGCCGTTCGTCATCCGGCCCGTCGTCGGCGAGGACCACGTCATCGAACCCGGCGGGGCGGTGGCGTCGCTGCCTCACCAGCGACTCCAGATCATCATCGCCAGCATGGCCGGAACCAGTGTCCACCTCGATCTGGACGTCAGTGGCGTAACCGCGGCCGCCCGACCCGCGGACCCCACGCCCCCGACCTCCGAGGTTGTCACGATCACCGCGCCGTTCCCGCTCACGCCGGCTCAGCGCAAGGTGGTGGAGGCACTGTGCGTGCCGATGCTGAGCCAGCGGGGCGCGGGCGCCGCACCCGCGACGTACCAGCAGATAAGAAAGACGCTCGGCCTGTCGCCGCAATACGTCCGCAACGTCATCCAGACGGTGCGGGAAACCTTGACCGGCTATGGCGTGCCCGATCTGGTCGCCGACGACCCCACGCGGCCGGGAGCGGATTTCCGCTGGTCGCTGGCCCGGTACGCGATCCGCAACCGATGGGTTTCGACATGACGCCGGACGTTCCTGATCGCGGCCGGGACTACTCGCGCACGGTCGGTGATGGGCGCCTGCCCACGAATCACACTGGCGAGCTGCGTCCGGACGAACCGAACGGCTGGTACGTCGGCCCGGCCGACGATCCTGACCGCTATGAGCTCCTCGGGGAAGGCATCGGCGGAGGCGAAGGGATCACCTGGCGTGCCCGCTATCACGGCAGCCTGGACTCGCCGCTCCCCCTCGCGGTGAAGGTCCAGCATCCGCCGCTCGACCCTGTCGGGCTCGAAAATCCGATTCGGTCTGTGACCTGCGGCATTGTCACATGATCAGGCCGACTCCTCTGGCAACATCACGACTCGTGTTCGTCTCGCTGCTCTACATGACCGTCATCCGGATGAGCCAGTTCCTGCTGCTCCGCCTGCGCGGCGACGCCGGCAAAGACATCGAAATCCTCGTCCTGCGACACCAGCTCGCGGTACTACGCCGCCAGGCCGGTCCGCTGCGCCCCGCTCCCACCGACCGAGCGATCCTGGCACTGTTGTCCCGGCTGCTTGTGGGGTGCACTTATTCGATTTGGTGCTCTTGTGCCGTGCCAATACTGGCGTGCTAGCTCTCACCTGGGATGATGCAGGTGATGACTACGCCGCTCGCTGGTACTGATTGATCAAGCCCGAGACAGCCTTGATCCGTCGGACCGGTGCGCTGAAGTCGATCACCCGGCCGGGCTCGTGTAGTGGCGGTGTCTGGTCTCGGGACTGATGCGGACGGTGTGGGTCGGCACGGGGCGCAGTGTCGATGTTGCTATCGGCCTGTTTCCCCGTGCCGCCCTCCCGAACCGGACGTGCGACTTTCACCGCATCCGGCTCTCCATGCGTCCGAGTCAGGC
>JAGFNW010000075.1 GCA_017592665.1 Streptosporangiaceae bacterium NEAU-GS5
CCGTATGCTCCCGACCTCAACCCGGTCGAGATCGTGTGGTCCCACCTCAAGCGCAGCCTCGCCAACCTGGCCGCCTGCACCCTTGACGAACTCGCCACGCTCATCCGCACCCGCCTGAGACGGATGCCGTACCGGCCTGCACTCCTGGACGCCTTCGTGGCGCACACCGGCTTGATCACCGGCCCGGCCCCGCCATGAGACCCCGACCTTTCAACCTCTTTAGCGGCAGCCGCCACCAGTTGAATCGGCGTCACAAACTCCTCCTGGTCAGCGCATCCATGTTGGTCGGCCTTCTGGCCGGCGACGCATTGAAGGTGAGCTACCTGTCCAGGTACGTGAGCGTTGTGTCTGTCATCGGCTTGGATCCGGTTCGTGCCTGTGAGGCCCTGCGCGCGGCCGGACAGGGGTGTGCACCCCATGACAGCGAGCCGACTCGCGAGGTCAACGTCGTCCACGACCAAGACCATCAACCCGGGGCCCTCGTGGCGAGGGGAACCATGGTGCGGTATACCTTCGAGAGCACTGCAGCCCTACCATTACGCCGCGCGCAGGCACCACCGCCGGCAACCGCCAATTTCCTTTCACCGACAGGGCCGATCCCAGCCGGATGGATCGACCGGTCATCAGTAGGCTGGGCATACCGGGCTTTCGAGGATGGGGTTCCCAATCTCATCCCGATCTATCGCTATCGATGCAGAAGTCCGAAATGCGGCGAGAAGCTCATCTACTTTCTGACCGCGAAGGCCGGGCCGCAGAAGGGATTCATTTATGATGGAGAGGCATTCCGCTGTTTCGACCCTGCCCGGCCCCCTGGCGGCAGTCGCCCTCTGCACCGCTTGATGAACAGGGCGCACGCGCGCATCTGGGCCGTGCCGGGGACTTCTGACTACGATCGCGCCACTACCACCGGGTTCAAGGATTACGGCATGTTGTGCTACATCTGGTAATCGGGCGATCGCGTTCCTTCCTTAAGTCTTCGCACACGTGAATCACGCCGAGTGATGCCAAATCCCTCCGCACCCGGCGATAGCCAGGCTCCGGGCTCTTGGTGATGGTCATTGGGAACACTACGGGTCGGATTCCATCCCAGCCAACCGCCAGTCGTCTGTGCGAAATTTTTCGATTGTGTCCGATCCGTGCCAAGCATTTTGGCCCAAGCCGCCGAGTATGCACGTATGTATGCGACGCGGTCCTACGAGGGTTACCTCATTGCGTCGATGAACCGGCTTAAGGACATTACCATCATGGATCCGGGCGGCGCATTTGTGTACATCGAAGCCAAGGGGCATGCCGCAGATGTTCCGGTCTTCGTCGCCGAGTCGCTCAATATCGCCGCGGTGGCGCTTAAGCCACAGCGGCACCACTGTCGGGCCCTGAATCGCGACGGCGTACTCTTCTCGGCATACCAGTGCGTGGGCCTGAACCGCAGTTATGTGCCGGAGGCCATATAGGCGGCGATGATGTAGTTGGGGTAGCGGTCGAGATTGTTGCGGGCGCGGTCGTAGCGCATGGTGGTGCGGGGTCGGCGTGCCGAGCCGCGATCTGGACATCGCGCAGATCGACGCCGGCGTCGAGCATGGTGGTCACGAACGTATGTCTGAGCATGTGCGGATGCATCTGCGGCAGCCGCACCACCGAGGCCTCGGCCTGCCGGCGCAGTCTGCGCGTCGCGGCGTGCCGGTCCATCCGTTGGTCGTGAGTGTTGCGCAGGATCGGCCCGGTAGTGCGGCCGTCGACGGCGCGCTCGATCGCGCGTCCGACCGCCGGCGGGAGTGGGACCAGCGTGATGCGGTTGCCTTTGCCGGTCACGTGCAGGACCCGGTGGCCGTGTTCTTCACCTAGGTCTTGGATGCTGGTGCCGGTGGCTTCGAAGATCCGCAGTCCCAGCAGGCCGAGCATGGCGACCAGGGCGAAATCGTTGCGGTTATCAGATTCGCGGGCCGCGGTGAGCAAGACCTCGAACTGCAGGTGCGACAGGCCCAGGGTGGGTGATTCCGCGGGGACGTGCGGGCGGAAGACATGCTCGGCGGGTGAGTGTTCCAGAACACCGGCATTCCCGGCATCGCGGTCATGAGAAAGGGTGGCCGCGGAGGCCGCCATGTCTCGGAAACGGGCCGGGATGAGCTGGGTGCGGGGCCCGGAGGCCCGCGAGGATAAGGTCGGCGAGCTTGCCGATCATTTGGGCGTTGGACGGCGGAGGCAGCCGCCGTAGCGCGGCGATGGCGACAAGGCCGGCACGCACGTCACCGGCATCGATGCCGTCGCGCAGCGATCCCGCGGCCTGCGCGCGGGCGACCAGCAGGTCAAGCGCCTGGGCATGGGCCCGCCGCTCCCCATGGAAAGCGGCGTCACCGGATCCTAGCAACGCCTCATTGAGCACCCGATCGTGGATCTGCTGATCGGCGAACCCCAGGACCGTGCTGGACAGTGCCCGCCACGGGTCGAGGTCGTCGAGCGCGTGGCGCATCTGCCGAGCGCAGGCCTCGACGCGTTCGGCAAGGACCGCGGCGACCAGATCGGTGCGCGTCGGGAAATGCCGGTACAGGGTCGCCACCCCGACTCCCGCCTGTTGAGCGACCACCCGCATGGGCGCCTCGAGACCATAGGCGCGGAACGTCTCCCGCGCCGCTGTCACGACGCGTTCTCGGTTGGATCGGGCGTCGGCACGCTGTATGTGAGACATCTCGCCCGCTGTTCTTCTCACTTGGCCCGGATCGGGACCACCTGCTCCCTATCGGTTCTACGGTACGCGGCGTACCCCGTTGTCCAGGCAGGGAGCGTCTGATGTTCGCGGTGCGGTTCGACCACTTCGGCGGCCCGGAGGTGCTCCATCTCGGCAGGGCGGACGCGCCACAGCCGCAGGCCGGTCAGATCCGGGTACGCGTACGGGCTGCCGGAGTTTCCCCAGCCGATGTCGCTCTTCGGTCCGGCGGCACCGCGATGAGCGCCCGGTTGCGGCTGCCGCACATCCCCGGCGTTGACGCGGCCGGAGTCGTCGACGCGATCGGCGACGGCGTTGACGGCGTGGCCGTCGGCGACGACGTCTTCGGCGTCGTGGACCTCGCAAGGCTCGGCGGAGCCAGCGCGGAGTTCGCGGTGCTACGGCTGTGGGCCCACAAACCGGCCGACATGTCGTGGCCCCAGGCGGGCGCGGCCGGCTCCAGCATCGAAACGGCCACCCGCGCTCTGGATCTGCTGGAGCTGCGGCCGGGGATGACGCTCCTGATCGACGGCGCCGCCGGCGGTGTGGGAGGCATGGCCGTCCAGTTGGCCATGGCTCGAGGCGTCCATGTCATCGGCACCGCCCGTTCGGACAACCACGATTTCCTACGTCAACTCGGGGCGGCGCCGATCACCTACGGGCCGGGTGTCGCGGACCGCGTCGCCGCGCTGGGCATGACGCGCGTCGACCGTGCGCTGGACGTCGCTGGCGCCGGGTCGCTGAAGGAACTGCTGCAGATGACCGGCGACCCGGCCGCGGTGGTGACCCTGGCCGACTTCACCGCACGCGAGTACGGCGTCCGGCTGTCCATGGGACAACTGGCCGATGAGCCCGACGGCCGCCACGGTCTGCCCGCCGCCGCCGAACTGTTCACCCGGGGCCGGTTCACGGTGCCGATCGAGGCCGTCTTCTCCTTCCGGGACGCGGCCGACGCACATGAAAGGGCCGAGCGTGGATTCCGCCGCGGAAAGATCGTCCTGACCGTCGACGACTCGCACGAGGTCTGAAGCAGCGAAGTTCAGCAGGACATTCGCGGCCGACGTCCGCATGCGACCGCTCTGGAATCCCACATCCCGCAAAACCAACAAACGCCGGCAACACCCCCCCGAGATTCGGTCCCGTCCCCGGTGGGGGGGTCGCAGAACAGGGCAAGGATCCGCGAACCTTGCGTAGGAGTGGTCTGCCACTCCGACCTCACCAACAAGCTTCCCCAGACATGATCGCCAAACGCCCCGTCAACGCAGCACGCCTCGCGGCAATGCGCGCGCCGGTACTGGCAAGCAGCCGTTCTCGCATCGGTTCAGACGTGCAGCAGCTCGCCGACAGCTGTCAAGACGACTTCAGAGGTGGCGAGGCGGCCCAGCGCATGCAGGTCAACATTCGGCCGCTTGGCGTAGTCGGCGCTGCTCAATTGATGGGCCATACGAGTCCAACCCGGGAGAGAGGTGAGATCCTCGGCCAGACGTGAGAGCCTCGCCAGAGGAACACCTCGATTGCGCATATATTCGAAATTGATCGAGAGTACAGATTTTTTTGGAGAAGCGTAAATGGTCCACACCGCCGCTTCGTCATAGCCCAGATCAAATCTGGCGGAAACCGCAGGGTTCTCGCTTCGACCGAAGCTGTATCCCCTGAAAGCCGGATGGCTTTCCGCATGGCGGTAGATGGCGAGCAAGGTGGCCGCCACTTCAGGGGAACAGTAGCGGCCTATCGCGCTGATGACACCCTCCTCGTCCCATTGCCGGCGCGGCTGGGATGGCAACCGTTGATCGGAAGCGCGGTCCGCGTCTGCCTGCTTCTTTGCGTCAGAAAAGGGCCTGCTTGCGGCAGGAATAGGATCGCCGAGGGCTGACCGAATGGCAATCACGATCGATTCGATCCAGTTGACCGCCTCCTCTGCCTCTTGGTCACTGATTGTGGACTTCTGGCCTGGCCGATCAGGGTCATGATCTGCCGTATGGGCGATGTTGTTCCTTCGCCAGGCGATCTCCCTGAGTTTCGCCCGTACTGCATCGGAGGTAGTCGCAGCTTCAAGATTCTGGTCGGCCAGAGCCTTGGCCACACTCACCCAGAGATTGACAGTACTGACGTACGAGAAACCTTCTTTGATCTTCTCGGGACTCTGGAACGTCATGAACGAAAAATGTTGTTCCAAGTGCTCGCGGAATACGCGCTCGATGGAGTCACCGTGGTGATGAATCCGCTCGAACCGTTCAACGGGAATGGAGAGGTTGCCGAATTTCGGTGGTCGCGCGAAGGCAGGCTGTACGACAAGGGCCAGTGCACGATCAATGATCTCGCGAGTGACCCAGTGATCCAACGCAGCCACCGACTGAGTCCAGGCGGCTCTATAAAGGTCGGTGACGTCAAAGGCGCCGACGCCCAGCTTTTCGAGATTCCTACCGCCATGAATGAGTTTACGAGCATACGCGAGGTTTTGCTGAAACTGTGCATAAGTTTCGGGAGGTGTGTCCAGATATGTTTTCTCTTGTGAATCTTGAGTGGGGTTCGGTCGCACCTGCATCTCCGTCGCGAGTCGTGAAGGAGAGATTCATCGAGATGGCTCATCCAGCCTCTGGTTCCCTCTCCACTTTCAACTGACAGCAAAGATGAAGAGTACGCCGACCACGTGTCCGCAGCGTGCTACTTCATGCCTTCCTGGGTCGCGGGATGCCAAATCCTTAGGGACATCTGCGGCTAGGTTTCGTAGGTCGTTATTGGACGTTCATGAGTCGGGGCCGATGCCGTCTGGATGCCTTTCGCTTGGTCGAAAGGCAGGGGGCATCGGCCCCGAGACAGGGAGGGGTGTGGGTGCTAGGCGATGATGACGAACTCGTTGCTGACGGCCTTGGTGACGATCCCGGATCGGGTGGTCACCGTCGCCACGAACTGGTAGGCGTCGCCGGGGGTGAAATCGGCCGAGGCCCGGCGATGTGCGTGAGCTCACCCGTGCCCTGCGCGCGGCCCTGCCCGACGACTCCGAGGTGGCCGGTCTGCTCGCCCTGATGCTGCTCCCCGGTGCTCGCCGCCCCGCACGCACCGGACCTGCCGGACAGCTCGTGCCCTTGGCCGAGCAAGACCGCACCTTGTGGAACCAGGCATTCATCGCCGAAGGCGTCGCACTGCCGCACGCCTACGCGCACCCGGCCACAGCCGCACGCCACCCCGGTCGACTCCTGGTAAGCCGACGCCACCGTAGCCAGCAGCAAGGTCCCGCTGGTGCGTACGGCAACAGCAAACGGCAGGCGATATCCGCTGACCGGCCGCCATAAGGTTCAGGCGCAGGGGAAGGCCTCGGCCGCGGCCTGGGCGGCCTGCTGGTAGGCGGCAAACCGGCTGCGAACCGAAGGCGGACCTCACCGAGGGCCGCGACAGCGGGAGAATGTCACGCGACACCAGCTGGTCGAGGCGCTCTGGAGACCACAGCACCTCGACCGTCTCGCCAAGCCACGCGAACCCAGAAGCAGCATTCAAGGCTAACCGAGTTCGCCGGTCAGGCCCGCGCTCTTGATCCAACGTCCCCAGCGAGCGCTCCTGGAGAACTGGGCAGCGATCGCCTTGCCCGGAGGGCAACGCCTCATCGGGACGGCGGTTTGCCTGGGCCCATCGCCAGGCGGCCCGATGCAGCTCGATCGCATCGGCGAGTTTCGTTGCGGGACGAGGGCGCTCGACAGACGTCTGGATTTGGTCAGGAGAATTCTCACCGCCACCGTCCTCCAATTCCGGGTGGTAACCGTGCCTGTGGCTGTCGGGCCTTGCGTGGCACAACGGCGGGCCTGGCGCATAAGCAGCGGACGCCATGGACGCGATCACCGAGCTTGTCCGGCACCACGCACCCGGTCTTGACCCCTATGGCTCAGTCCGTACGTACCAAAGTGAACACTCCGGCGGATCGGGCGACCGCGCAGATACGGTGGACTAGAGGTGGTAGCGCAGGACGTCGTTGCTGCCTTTGTGGTCTGTACCGAGGTAGAGGTAGCCGTCGTGGGGCACCGCCGTGGTCAGGCCGTAGATCCGGCCGGTTGTGTCGCTGAGGGCGCGGATGGGCCGACCGGCGTTGTCGAGTTGCAGGGCAGTGCTTTCGCGGGGAGTTGCGCCGGTGAGCAGCGAACTGGGCAGCTTGGCTATCTGGGCCTTGAGGAATGGGTGGCTCTGCATCATGTCCAGCTTCGCGTCGCGCGGCTGGTAGAGGGCGACCCAGTACGTGCCGTCGCCGACGGGGGTGAGGTTGTCCGGGAAGCCGGGCAGGTTGTCGGCGAAGGTGTCGTGGGTGCCGGCTTTCTGGCCGGTGAGCCAGTAGCGGGTGATCCGGTAACGGAACGACTCGTTCACGAGCACGAAGGACTGGTCGGGCGCGAGCGCCACGCCGTTGGCCAGACTCAGGCCGTTGAGCAGGACATCCGTGTGGTGGGTGCGCGGGTCGTAGCGCAGCAGCCGCCCTGAAGGACGCGACTCCAGGAGTTCGTCCGTCAGGTTGATTTTGTCGTACGGCGTGGCGGAGCTGTCGGAGAAGTAGACGGTGCCGTCTGATGCGACGGCCAGTTCGTTGGCCAGTGTGACCGGCTTGCCGCCCGCCGTGTCGGTGAGGACGCTGACGTTGCCGGTCTCGTCGACGCTGAGCAGGCCGCGGCGGGTGTCGGCGACGATCAGATGCCCATCGGGGGCGAAGCGGAGACCGTTGGGCCGTCCGCCCGTGTTGGCGAACCGCTCGGGCCGGCCGCCGGGAGACAGGCGGTAGATGATTCCCGATTCATCGCCGGTGTATAGACGGCCTTGGTCGTCGAAGGTGATGTCTTCGGGGCCGTCCGGAGTTGGGGTGACGAGTTCGGCGTGGGCGAGCGCCTGGTTGGGGGTCAGTACTCCGGTCATTGCCGGCGCCGGCGCCGGATCCCACGCGAGCGGATCGATCGGCGAAGGGATTGCGACGAAGACGAGCACGGCGATTGCGATCACGCCGCCGCTCCATCCGGCTATCCGCAGCGAACGCCGGCGTCCCTTGGACTCCTTCGCGGGCTGGACGACATCGAGACGATCGGCCCTGATTGCCATGACTACATCTCCTAATTAAACCTACTGGTTGGTTTGTTTTGATGGCAGCCGCTGGTAGCGGAGATTGACCGGGGCTTAGAGCCTGTTGATGGACTCCCGTCCGTCGCGAGCGGCGGTCAGGTGCGTGCATCGCAAGGCGGACGAGGAGGCCATAGCGGAGCTATGGACGACGAGAACAACGCGGCGAGGCGCGTGCCTGAGCGACGCGCAGCAGGACAGCGCAGTCCACCAACAGGCTCTTAGAGGACGAGGGCGCTATCGACGATGGTCAGCAGCACCTCGGCTCGCTCGGCGAACACCTCCGAGGCCTGCGCGCCCGGATCCAGCACGTCGGTCAGCGACTTGAGGCCGTCGAACGCGCCTACGAGGACGACGGCGACATGGTGTGGGTCCAGCCCGGTGCGAAGCTCGCCACTGGCCTGACCGCGACGCACGATGTCCGCGACGAACTCCACCCACCCCGCCATCGGCTTGCTGACCTCGGCCGCCGTGACAGGATCATCCGCCATGTCCTTGGTGAGCCGGGTGATGCTCCAGGCGCCTGGTTCGGCAGCGAGCAACTCGAGCATGACCGGCGCCAATGCCCTGAACTGCTCGAGCGCCGTCCCCGCCGCCAGGACTCGCTCTCTGACCTGGCCCAGCCATCGTTCCTGCTGGTCGCGGAGCACCGCGAGCGCCAGCTCCGCCTTCGACGGGAAGTAGAAGTAGAAGGCCCCTTTGGTCAATCCGCTGGCGGCGATGAGGTCCCCCAGCGCCGTGCCGGTGTAACCGCGCTCGGCGAACACGCGGGCCGCCGTTTGCAGCAGGAACGCCCGGGTGGCCTCACCTTTGGCGGTCGCCGGCACCATCTCGGCCGGCTTCGAACCTCCCGCTCGTCTGTTCATGACCCCAACTTAAAACCAACCGAGCGGTTTGTAAATACCAACCGTGCGGTATGTTCTGTTCATGGCAGCAGCAGGTAAGGGCCTCGCCCACCGTTAGACGAGGCCTGCTCACCGGCGCCTCCCACCGAACCCTCTCTCCATAGATCGCGTGAACGCCCCCCGCGTTCGACTCGCCGGGCACGCCGATCGCCAGATCGTCCTGGTCGCCTCCGTTGTAGTTGCCGGCCGCGAGCGCCTCGCCGAACCAGTCACCAGGCTCGGACGCGTTGGACATCCCACCCGTGTCCTGAGTCCACACCTGTTGCGGGAGGCCGACAGCCCGGCCGACGTGCCGTACACGACCGCGACGGCACCTGAGTCGCCGTTCTCGCCTGGCACGCCGATCGCGAGGTCGTCGCCCGAACCGCCGTCGAAGCTGCCGACCGCCAGGCTCGCACCGAAGTCAACCTCGGCCTCACGTCCCCCGGCAAGCGTGTGGGTGCCAATAGCTCGGACACGGGTCTTGAGCTGCGGCTTCGCGCTGATGGCGGATGCGTCAAGATGACCTTCCAGGGCATTGCGGTCCCTGTATCTGATCTCCGTTCGGCTCCTGCAGTGGCTTGCGTTGCTGTTTCGGTCGGGCTCCGCCAAGACCATCGAGATCCTGGTGCTACGCCACCAGGTGTCGGTCCTACAGCGGCAGTCGCCCGGCCGCGTCCATCATGGGCCGATCAAGCCGTGATCAGTGCCCTAGCGCGGCTATTGTCCACCGCCCGGCGCCGACATCTGTTCATCACCCCGGCTACCTGTTGCGCTGGCATGCCGACCTGGTCAAACGCCGCTGGACCTATAAGCGCTGCCAGCCAGGGCGGCCACCGACCCGACCCTCGGTCCGCGTGCTGGTCCTGCGGATGCCTCGCGAAAACCCCGCTCTGGGGATATCGCCGAATCGCCGGTGAGTTAGCCGGCTTGGGGTACAAGGTGGGCGCTTCCACGGTGTGGCGCAACCTGAAGAGCGCCGGGATCGAACCGTCGCCGCGGCGCACCGGTCCGAGCTGGAGCCAGTTCCTGCGCGCCCAAGCCAAGAGCGTCGTGGCAGGCGACTTCTTCCACTGCGAGACGGTCCTGCGACGCCGACTGTACTGCCTGGTCGTCATGGAGATCCCGACCCGCCGGGTGCATATTTTGGGCGTCACTGCCCACCCGACCGCCGACTGGGTGGCCCCGCTCCGTCCCCTCCCTGACCCTGCCGACCCCGACCTCAAGGTCATCCGACGTGATCGACTCGGCGGGCTCCTACTTTTAACGGTGGATGAGGCGTCGCGGGCGTTGGTAGTGGCAGCGGCGGGCGCGACCCGGTGGCGTCGTCGCCGCCGTGACCAATGGGTCCGTGAGCGGAGTCATCTCGCGGGGTGAGCGAGCGGCGGGTTTGTCATTGAGTCGCCCTGGCCGACGACCTGCACGCAGCGATGACCCGGGCTTCCCGGCTGGCGTACGCCATCCTCGCCGGCACCCTAATCCCCATCGACCGCCTTGCCGACCAGCGGCCCTACTACTCGGGAAAGCATCACCGCCATGGCGTGAACGTCCAGGTCCTGGCCGATCCCGCCGGCCGCCTGGTGTGGGTCTCGCCCGCCCTGCCCGGCCGCACCCACGACCTGACCGCCGTCCGCACGGTCGGGCTGATCGACGCGCTGAGCGCGGCGAACGTCATGGTCTTCGCCGACAAGGGATACCAGGGCGCAGGCGGGACCCATCCAGGTCACCCTCGTGGGTCTAACCGGTCGATGACCGGGCCGTAAACGAATTCACGGGCCTTGGCGATGAAGTCCTGCGGGAATCCGAGGTCGATGGAGCTGGCCTGGTCCAGGCGCTGCACCGCCTCGGGCGGCAGGTCCAGGTCCAACGCGGCCAGGCTGTCGGTGAGCTGATCCAGGCTGCGGGCGCCGAGGATCGGGTGGATCCAGCGGTGCCGGGCTCGGGTCCAGGCCAGTGCCACCTGCGAGGATGCCACGCCGAGTTGGTCGGCGACGGCGTCGACTTCGGTTGCGATCCTCAGGTCGCGCTTGGACAGGTCTTCGCGCTTGATGCGGGAGCCTTCCGTGGCGTTGCCGCGGGTGTACTTGCCAGACAGCACGCCGCGCGCGAGGGGCGCCCACGCGGCGACCGACAGGTTCAGGGTGGCGGCCATGGGGAGCAGTTCGCGCTCGATGCCGCGTTCCAGCAGGCTGTAGTTGAGTTGGAGTCCGGCGAAGGACGTCCAGCCGCGCAGTTCGGCCATGGTGTTCGCGCGTGCCGTGACCCAGGCCGGGGCGTCGGACAACCCGATGTAGAGGATTTTGCCGGAGCGGACGAGGTCGTCCAGGGCGCGCATGGTCTCCTCGATCGGTGTGTGCGCGTCCCAGATATGGACCCACAACACGTCGATGAAGTCGGTGTCGAGACGGCGCAGGCTCGCCTCCACCGAGCGCCGCAGGTTCTTGCGGTGATTGCCTGAGGCGTTGGCATCGGTGCCGTCCATGGTCAGCGTGTACTTCGTGGCGAGGACGAAGCGGTCGCGGTCGGCGCCGAGAAGTTCGCCGACGATCCGTTCGCTGGAGCCCTCGGTGTAGCGGTTCGCGGTGTCGATCACGTTTCCGCCGGCCTCGGCGTACGCGCTGAAGATCTTGCGGCACTCGCCGGCGTCGGCGCCCCAACCCCAGTCCTCACCGAATCCCATGGTGCCGAGGAAGCTCTCGGAGACGCGCAGGCCGGTGTTTCCGAAGGTCATGTATCTCATAGCTGGACAATACATATCATCTAGACATGCTGTCTAGATGATATGTATAGATGTGTCGTCTAGACGCTCCGTACAGGACGGTCGTTACCATGACGGCATGGCAGAACAGGCATCATCGCCGCGCCGCCGCGCCACCCGGCCCAGCCGCGACGATCGGGATGCCCGCGAGGTGATCGTGACCGCGACCCGGCGGCTTCTGGACGAGCGCCGCTTCGATGAATTGAGCGTGGCCGACATCCTGTCGGCGGCTGACGTGGCACGCGGCACGTTCTACTTCTACTTCGCAAGCAAGCAAGAGGTGCTCGCCGAACTGGTCCGACGGGCCATCGCGCACGGCCACCAGGCCGCCGAACCCTGGCTCACCGATTCCGGTGATTCCCGCGATGCCGTACGGCACGGCATCAGCGAAGGCGCGCGGCTGTGGCGCGCGGAGGCCGCCGTACTCCGTGCCATCGTCGAGAACTGGCGCACCGACGAGCAGCTCACCGAACTATGGCTCCAGTTGATGGGCAGTTTCACCACGGCCACCGCCGAACGGATCGTCGCCGACGGACGCCCCGATCCGGCGATCGACGATGACGCGCTGGCCGCGACGCTCACCTGGCTCGGCGAGCGCCTGTACTACCTCGCGGCCATTGGTGTCGAGCCGTTCACGGACGAAGAAACGCTGGTCGACGCGCTCACCTACATCTGGAACAGCGTCCTGTCCGCCCGTTCTTCTGCCATCGAATCCAGCGGATGATCAGCGGCCGCCGAATCGTCAGACGCCATATCGGTTGCGATGGTCCGGCGGCGTAGGCGAAACTCATCGGCGACCACGCGGAAAGCCGGGGGATGATGAGCTGACCCCAGGACCGGTGGATGTGCGAATCACCGGCTTGCCCACCAGGCCGTGGCCGCCGCCCGGCGCGACCGCTACAGCGAAGGCGTGGCCTTCGCCCAACCTCGGCGTCGCCCTCCAGCGAACCGGCCCTTCAAGGAGGCCGTCACTCCCCGCACCGGCACTACGCCGCCCAGGCGCGCCAACCTCCAGGCCGCCGGACGGAACAGACTGGAACGCGATCCCTAGTAGAAACAGACCGGGGAGAAGGGACGCGCCGGCCAGCGGCGACCTTCGAAACGCCGGGCGTGGCCACGACACCAGGGAGCATCCCATCAAGAAGACAACTCGCGTTCTCATCGGCCTGGCGACGGCGATGGCCGTCATCCTGCCGGCCTCCGCCGCGAACGCCCGCATCTGCATCGAAAACGGCACTCCCGCATGCAACCTCCCGAACTGCTGCATGCTCGCCTGACCCTGCCAAGGGAAACCCCGCCGCCTGGGGGCGGGGTTTCCACATCACACCGCAGGTGCCCGGCCCTCCGTCTCCCTAAGAGGAGTCGGCAGACCGCGCCGGCAGGTCTGCGGGCGCAGCCCTGACATAGGGCCGCCCGGCTTCGCAGGCGAGGCCTGGCAGGTACATCACGACGCCTCGACTCCGCCTGGAGTCTTCTCATGACGTCGAGAAGTGCACGAACTGCAGCAGACCCGCGCGCCGGCGCGGCGTGCAGCCGTGATCATCACAGCGAGGGGCGGACCGAAATTCTCGTGCGCCTATCATGTCGGAGTGCTGCCATTCCTACGGTTCCACAGCGACCGACAGGATGGGTTATACACATATGTTGCCGCCGTCGGCGACGGTGACTTCCCCGATCCGGCGTGGCCCGGACTCTACGAGCCTTACCCCGAAGATCCCGCGCAGAGCCCCTACGCGCGGCACGGCATCAACAATGCCGACGGCGAGGCTGTTGCGGTGTGGCGCGCATTGACCTGGGCGCTAACCGCCGGCACAGACCGGTATGCCAGCCCAAGCTACTACCGGGATGAGGCGGCACGCCTGCTTGGCCGCCAGGTCAACGAAACCGCGCTGGTGGCGTGGGAGTACCAGATCGACCCCGAGGCGACTGACTGGCTCAGCGCCGACCGTGGCTTTGTGCCGGCCCGGGCATGCGCCCCGATTCGGCCTGAGCCAACCAGGTGTGAGCGCGAGCATCAGGGGCAGGCCGGCCTATTTCCATTGACGACCTTCGCCGAGCTGACCGCCATGGAGCGTGCCGTCAGTGGCGATGTCAGCTCTGAAATCACCGTATTCGGCTTGTCGGCCCGAAACTCCGGCGAGCGTCTGAATCACATGCTCAACCAATCGGTCCGTCCACAGCTGGGCGACATACTTGTCCCGAGTGACGTCTTCGTCGACATCTCCGTCGTACGAGACCGGTTCCTTGGGCAGACCAGTCATCTGACGGTCAAGACCGCCCTGCCGGCCGCTGATCGTGTGTTCCTGTGGTCGCGTCGTTATAGCGAAGCCTACGAACGCTACCGACGCCACGCGCAGACACTCGCCTCCCTCTCCGAATTCCACGTTGCCGTCGACGCACTCATGGCGGCCTCCCAATTCGATCAGCCGCCGCCATCGTGATCAGCCTTCACAAAGCGCCGGACACTAAGAAGCCAGAACAGGCCCTCGCCCCGGGACCAGGAGGAGACGACCATGACGGAGTACCTGATCACCTTCAACGATGAATGGGTGCCTGACCATACGGCGGAGGAGCTGCGCGAGAAGGGTGCGGCCGCCCGGGCCGTGCTCGAGGAGATGCTGGCAGAAGATGTCCTGATCTTCACCAACGGCGGGCTCGACCGGTCCACCGCGGTGTGCAGTGTCGAGCCGAGCAACGGCAAGCCCATCTTCACCGACGGGCCGTATGTCGAGACCAAGGAGCACCTCGGCGGCTTCGCCGTCGTGGACGTGGCCGACGACGAGGCAGCGCGATACTGGGCCGGCCGGCTCGCGACCGTGCTCGACTGGCCGCAGGAGGTGCACCGGTTCCGAGGTCCCGGGCAGGCCCGGCGTAACGACTCCGGAGAGAAGTGAGCCCGGTA
>JAGFNW010000076.1 GCA_017592665.1 Streptosporangiaceae bacterium NEAU-GS5
GCGCTTCTACGGCAACCAGACCCAGGCCGAGATCGCCGCCGAGTTCGACATCTCCCAGATGCACGTCTCGCGCATCCTCCGCAAAGTGCTCGATCAGCTCCGCACGGAGTTGCTCGTGGCAGGATGACCGTGGGAGGCGTGAGCGGGTGAACGAAGACGGGGTCTCTTCGCACGTCGCGGAATCGGTCAAGGAGCTGTCCTACGGCCTGGCCGATCTACCCGCGGTGCGCGAGTTCGCCGCCGATCAGGCTCTCCGGCGCGGAATGCCGGAGAGCATGGTCGGCGACTTCCTCGTCGCCTTGAACGAGGTCGCCACGAACGCGGTGACCCATGGGGCGGCCAAGGGCCGGCTTCGGCTGTGGCGGGAAGGGCCGTGCCTGGTGACGGAGTTGTTCGACGAGGGCACCAGCTGGCGGCCGGTGAAAGAACCTGGAATGACCCCGCCGGCGGCGAACGCCACGAGCGGGATGGGATTGTGGGTGGCCCGGCGGCTCAGCGAAACCCTGGGCGTGGTCACCGGCGTGAGCGGCACGACGGTGACCATGCGCTTCAGGATCGCCTGAGCGTGTGTCTAGGCGTTGGGGGGCGCCGCCGAGATGTCCGAGAGGACCGAGCGCGGGTCGCGCTCCAAGGCCATGTCTCCCAGCGTGACGATGCCGACCGGCTGAGCCCCATCCCTGTCCACCACGGGGATCCGGCGGATCGCGTTGCTGCGCATCAGCGCCACGACGTCGGCCACGTCCTGCTCCGGCGTCACCGTGACGAGATCAGAGCTGCACAGCGCCCCGACGGGGGTCATACTGGCGTCCCGAGCCTCGGCGATCGCCCGGATCACGATGTCGCGATCCGTGACCAGCCCGCAGAGGGTGCCGTCTTCCTTGGTGACCAGAATGTCGCCGATACCCTGATCACGCATCATCTTCGCGGCCATGACGATCGTCGCGTCCACCGGAAGGGTGATCGGCCGGGTCGTCATCACATCGCGTACGGTCTGTGGCATAACTCCTCCTAAAGCTCGGCCCTTCGACCAATCCGCCCGGACGGCCGGAGGGCCACCCGAGCGGATTGGAGTGGGTCTTATAGACCTCTACCTACGGGTCCTCCGGTAGCCCCCGCGCCACGAGCCGACGCTGGCCGTGCCGATGCCCGCCTGGTGCAGGGCCAGCAGGGCCAGCCCCAGCGCGATCAGCGCGGTGAGCCCGATGCCGATGCTGGCGTTGAGAAGATCCAGTAGAAAGGCGATCGCGAAGATGATCGCCGCGACGATCGCGAGCATGGTGGTCTCACTTTCCGCTATTGAGCCGGTCGAAGAGCGCGCGATACTCGCGCAGGGTCAGGCGAAGCTGCTCGGTGTCCGAACTGTCGGCGCTGTGCCACCGATCCGACAGGGTCTTGCGAAGCGAGGTGAGAGCGTTGACCGCGTCTTCGACCAGGGCATCGGCCTCTTCCACGGCCTGGCGCGGGTCGTCCACGAAACTCGCCTTGATCTCGTGCCAGCGCTGCGAGAAGTCCGGTGTCGCCTCCGCGGCCGCGGCCACGGGATCTGAAACGGCGGCGATGACCTCCGAGCTCTCGAGGGCATCCGAAGGGCTGCCGGCGACGGCAGGCACCGGCTCCACGACGCCCGTCGAAACGTACTCGGCGTCGCTCACCGAGCCTTCCGGTGTACGCCCCCAGGTCCCCACAGGCTCGTATTCCTGGCCCTCACCCGGCGCGGCGGCCACCGATTCGCGGTCAGGCTCAACCGCGGTCGGCGCGTCGGCCGAGTCGAGGACACCGGCCACTTCCGCCTCATCCAGCCGCTCGTCCTCGCGAAGCTCGCCATCGCGCACGTCATCGTCGCGGGGCCCGAGGACGTCGGCGTCATCCGACTCGTCCGACTCATCAGCGTCGTCTGTGTCGTATGCGTCATCCGCGTCGTCCGAGTCGAGCACGTCGGCCTCACGTACGCCGCCGTCCTCACGCTCGGCCTCACGCTCTGCCTCACGCTCTGCCTCCGTTGCCGACTCAGGCGTGGAGTCGCGGTCAGCGGCATCCTCGCGGAGGCCGTCGCGCTCGTAGTCACGGTCCTCGTCGCTGTCTCTGTCGTCGCGGTGGTACGGCATGCCGTACGTCTGGTGTTCCATCAGCGATCCGCCTCCTCGCGGGCACGGGCCTCACGGGCACGGGCCTCACGCTCGGCGGCCGTCTCGGCCGCCGCCCGATCTGCGTCGTCTGCCTCATCGGCAGCGTCGCCGGCTCTGTAGCCGGCTCTTTCCTCGGCCACGTCATCGGCAAGTCGCCGATCCGCGGCGGCACGCCGATCCGCATCGACCTCGGTCTCGCGGCGGGCCTCATATTCGGCCGAAGCAGTGTCCTCGGGCGTCACACCGAGTTCGCCTTCGCGCCTCCCGGCCATTCCAGGGGCTGTATCGAGGTCGGCCTCGCGGCGCGCGTCGAATTCGGTGCCACGCACCTCCTCCGCCTCTGCGGCGCGCTCGTCGCGCTCGGCCTCGCGGGCGAACAGAGCCTCGTGCGTGCTCGAGCCGAGCAGCTCCTCGAAGAGGGCACGGTAGTGGACCATGGCCTGGCGCAGTTCCTCGGTCGAGGCCTGCTGCCGCGATGCCCTGGTGCTGATGTCGTGCGCCTGCCGATAGTGGTCGAGCGTACGTCCGTGCTCAACGGACAGGTCGCTTATGACTTGGTCGAAGTTCTCTGTCGGGTAGCCGCGCTCCGCCATGACGGCGGTGACGAGCGTGTCCGCCTCGGTCACGGCGAACGCCGGCGCGTCCACGAAGCGCTCCTGCACTTCGTTCCACTTCTTGGCGTAGGACGCGCGGGATTCGGCGTCCAGCGGGCTGATGCCGAGCTTGGCGAACCGGGCCTCCCGGGCGCGCAGCTCCTCCTCGGCTTCCTTACGGCTGTCGTGCTCGTTCACCGTACGGTCGTATTCGGGGCCGAAACGCTCCTGGAGCCCTCGGCGTCTGTTCTGCGACGAGACCAGATAGCCGAGCGCGCCGACCGCCACCAGGACGACCAGCACGACGACCACCCATATAACGGCGGTCATGTCTTTGCCTCCGGGGGTTGATTGTGTTGTCAGCTCCGACTGCCCGAGAAACCGACCACAAAACGGAGGGGCGCATTCCGCGTTACCCCGTCGTCCCTGGGTAGAGGGACGGCCACTGCCATTCACGGGAGGTACGCCATGGGGTTCGGAGCGAGCCTCGCCTTCATCGCGATCGGCGCGGTCCTGGCGTTCGCCGTCAAAGTCGACGTCCCCGGCATCGACCTGCAGATGATCGGCTGGATCCTGATCGGCGTAGGCGCCGCAGGAGCCCTGCTGACCGGCCTGTACACGCGTCGCCCGCACGCTGAGGACACGGTCGAGACCATCGAGCCTGATCTCATGTACACCGTCGACCCGTCGGCCGCGCCGTACACGGTCATTCACGAGGAAGAGACCCACGCCCGGGTCCACCCCGACGAGCGCCACATCCACGTCGTCGACCCCGACCGCACCGTGACCCCCGACCCCATCCACCGCCACGACTGACCCCGGGCCACGCCAATCCCCCACCACCCGGCACGCGGAGTCCACCGCCGCCCGGCACGAGTCCACACGGGTCTGCCCATCCGCCCGCCCATAGACTCACCCACCGGCACGCGGATCCACCCACCGCCGGCCCACGGAGTCACCCACCGGCACGCGGGTCCATTCGCCGCCGGTCCACGGGGGTCACGCACCGGCACGCGGTCCACCCACCGTGGAGTCTGCGCACCTTGCTCCTGGCCGACTCCGCCTACTGGCTGCCCTTGCCCGGCTGACCCTTGTCCGCTTGACCCTTGGCCGACTCCCCATCGGCAGCAGCAGCCGCGGCCTGCTCGGCCGCTGCCAGCACGCCGGCGATGTGAGACGGCGCGGAAGCCGGAACCTCGCGGAATCCGGTCTCGGCGTCGTACGCGATGTCAAGGCTCTCGGCTACAAGCCGGCGCGCCCAGCGCAATGCCGTGTTGAGCTTCTCCTTCGGCACGGGCCGCCCCTGAGCCACAGCCGAGAGATTGCGTAGATTGGTCGCCGGCCCCGACTGGCTGTGAGCACGCGCCAGCTTCCACGGCAGCGCCTGGCTGTGATCGGTCATCGCCTTCGAAAGACCAGCGGCGCGCTTGGCCTGCAGCACCCCCGACTCGGACACGCCGAACCGAGCCGCCAGTTGCGCGACCGACCAGCCCTGCGCAGCGAGCCGGGTCAGCTCGCCCCTGTCGATCTGCGGCTTCCTCCCCACACCGAACACCCTAGCCACGCGGACATCATCACGTGTGCGCCTACCCCCGCCACTGCGCTAAGGTAGTCACGTCCGGCTCGCAGGAGCAGGGCGATCGGGACGTGGCGCAGCTTGGTAGCGCACTTGACTGGGGGTCAAGGGGTCGCAGGTTCAAATCCTGTCGTCCCGACCAGGTTTTCCCTGGTCGTAGAGGGTGTCACTCACTCGGGTGACGCCCTTTCGCTTTGATGAGTGACTAACTGAGTGACTATCGCCTACGCGAACAGCTGGTCCATGACGTCGGCCCCACCGAGCAGCACCGGCCGAATCTGCTTGCGATAGACCGCCTCAGTGACGGCCGTACCGCTGTGCCCCACGAGCCGCGCGATCGTTTCCAGCGGTACGCCCGAGTCCGACAGCACCGACACGAAGCTGTGCCGCATCTCGCGCGGCGTCCACTCCCCCGCTGGGATCCCCGCGTCTGTGATCACCTTCCGGAACGCCCGCCTGACATTGTGCGAGTCGAGCGGCGTCCCGACCAGCGACGCGAACACCAGGTCGTTGTCCCGCCAGCTCTTGCCAGCCTTCTCTTTGTCCTGCTCCTGTACGGCCCGATGCTCGGTCAGCGCCTCCACACACCGTTTCGGCAGGGCCAGCGACCGCCGCGACTTCCGCGTCTTGGTGTCGCCGCCCTGCCGTACGGACCTCCAGACAGCTATCCACGGCGGGACATCATTATCCGGATCGCCGACGAGATCGACCTCAGCCCACACCAGCGCCCGCAGTTCCTCGGTCCGCGCCCCGATCAGCAGCGAGAGCACCACGTACGCGCCGATCCTCGTACCCTCAGCCGCCTTGAGTACGGCTTCCACCTGGTCGAGCGTGAGCGCTTTCGACGGCCGCCCTTCCTGCCCGTCGGGTACGTCCGCCAAGCCGACGACGTTCCGCTTTACCTTGTCGCGCGCCTGTGCCATCTTCACGGCTCGGCTCAGGCACGAGTGGAGTAACCGCAGGGTCCGCGTGCTGAGCGTCTTGGATTTCACGCTCAGCCAGCGGTCGACGTCCTCAGCCGACAACTCACGCAGTTTCCGCGCGCCAAGATCCGGGATGATGTGCTTCTCACAGAGGCTCCGATAGTTCGCCACGGTGCTCCCGCCACGCCTCGGAAGCCCAACATCAAGCCAGTTGGTGACGGTGTCGCCCACTGTGTAGTTGGCCGGCCCACTCGCCAGGCCGTCATCCAAGTCTCGAATGATCTCTTTGAGCTTGGCCTTGGCCTCCGTCTTCGTCTTACCGCTGGCCTTCTTCACGATGCGCTTGCCAGCTGGCGTGTACCCCACGGTGACGGACGCGATCCAGCGCTGCCGTCGTTCGTCCCAGTGCAGGCCGCCGTCTCCCCTGCTACGTCGTTCAGTCATGATGCTTTGGCCTCCTGTTCCAGTAGGGCGATGTAGTCAGTGATGGCCGCGGCCGGGATGAGCCGGGTACGGCCTTGGGTGACCGAGCGCAGACGGCCCGATCGGATCTGCTCGTAGATCACGCTGCGGCTCATGCTGAGCAGGAACATGGCCTCGTGTACGCGGTACAGCAGCCGCTCTCCCGGAGGCTCCGGTCGCGTCATTCGCCGTCCCGCTCAGCCGAGATCTTCCGCGCCATGGCAACGCGCTGGCGGATGTGCTCAGCCATGACCGCCTCACCCGGCGTGTGACCAGTGCCGGCGAACCGCCAATGCCCGACCACGAGCGTGGAGTTCGCGCCGAGGAGAGGCAGCCCCTCCCGCTCCCTGGCCTGATCGGCGCGATGATCGGCCCGCGCTCGCCGTAACTCGCCAAGGGTGACCGCGAACTGGCGAGACTTGGTCGAGAAGTGACCACGAAAGCCCAGCATGTGCGCCCAGGCCCGTAGCCGAAGCCCTGCATACTCAGGCCGTCCGCCGAGGTCCCAGCACGTGCGGATCATGCGCCGGGCGTGATCGGTGACCGGAAGCGCGTCCAACAGAAGGCCAGGCTTGAGACCACTCCCCCGGCACCGCTCACACGGGACCAGCTGCACGCGACCTTTCCCGGCGCAGACCTGACAGCAGATCCGATGATCGACCGTCCCAGAGGCCTCCGCACCCTTGGTGGCGTACTTCGCGACGTACGCGGCGACCGCCTGATCGCTGAGCTGATGATCCAGATGATGGGTGTCGGCGCTGGCTAGGATCGGCCGGATGTCGAGCTGATCACCCCACCGAACCTCCCGCTGCCCCAGCGGACCCGGCGGAGTGGTCACCCGCGCCCGAGCCGCCGCTTGCGTGACCGCTCGCTCCAGCAGCTCCAGGTCTGCCCAGTCGGGCGGAGGACTGGCCGGGCCGTCGGGACCGTCGAGCCGGATGATCGCGTGGTAGTGAACCAGGCCGCGCCGCTGGTACTCGGCGACCTTAGCGAACGACAGCCGTACCAAGCCCCGCATCTGATCTCGGGTATGGCCAGACATCGAGGCCATGACGCGCCGCAGCTCCAGCGTGAACCGGTGCCAAAGGACGCCCGCGTGAGCCTGCCACAGCACCGCCCCGACGTAGTCATAGCACTCGGGACAGATCGGTTGGCCGAGCAGTGGATCCATCGCCTCATGCCGCGCCCGACATGCCATCGGCTGATCGTGCTCGCAGCACGACCCACCCCGTCGAGGACGGCACAACCGAACCGCTCCCTCATGCTCCCGTCGAGTGTGGACCGGCCCGAAGGATGGAGCAGTGAGCGTGACGAACACGCGTGGATGGGTGGCGACCTCGGCCGAGATGCCTTTGCCGCCCGACAGGCCCGCGCGGATGAGCTGGAACGTGTCGGCCTGGTAGAGCTGCGAGCAGGCCGGGCAGACCGAAGCGCGCCGGTTGCCGCAGGCGGTCAGGAGGTGCCCAGACGGTTCGCCAGCGGAGTCGTATGAGTACAAGACTTCGCCGGTCGCCAGGTCGACGATGTCGGACTGCCCGCGTAAGTGGACGGGATTGCGGCATCCCCCGGTCGCGGCGACCATCTGCCGCCATCGCGCATACCCCGGATGGTTGACCAGATCGATGAGATCGCGCATCCATTCCGGCCCCGTGCCATGGGATGCGCCGTCGTGTTCCTCCTTGTCACTCATAGGTATCTCCTCTCTGCCGGTCCAACTGGTAGCTCCACACGTACTACGTCTTGGCCCATGTAGACATAATAGCCAACACGTGCTACCTCTTGTAAACAACTAACGGCGCTCGACTGGCAGCGATAAGGAGAAGGCATGGCCGATGACACCGACACGAGCCCCGACAAGGGCACCGCCCTCTGGCGCGAGATCACTGACTTCCTGCGGACGGACATCCTTGACGGCCACTACCAGCCCGGACAGGCGCTCCCCGGCGAGGCCGCGCTCGCCCGCACCTACGCCACCTCGCGACCGACCATCCGCAAAGCCATCGCCCAACTCGCTGGCGAAGGCCTGCTCACCGTCGCCCACGGACGCGGCACCTTCCTACGCCCGCTCCCCGACCGCATGACCATCGCCATCGGCCGCCCACCCCACGAGGATCTCCTCAGCCCTGCCTACGACCCCACCCGGCAGGGATGGCACATCTCGGAGCCGCTCCGCGAGCCAAGCCCTGGCGAGGTACCCACCTACGCCCTAGAGCCCTACTACACGCCCGCCGGCCTGGACGACGCGAACCTATTCGGCATCCGCAGCGGCCAACACCTTGCCTATCGGTACGCCTTCTGGCAGCACCAGCGCACGCGTGCCCGCGTGATGATCTCCTCGCATACTCTGCTCGAACTCGTCCGCACCAGCCGCGACGACGGCGAAGACGTCGAACCAGCCGACTACTACGCCCACCTCGCCAAAGTCCGAGGACCGGTCACCTTCACCACGAGCGTCCACTCCCGCATGCCGTACGGCGACGCCATCACCGACTTGGCCATGGAGCCCATCGGCACACCACTACTGGTCGTCCGCCGAACCATGCTCGATCCTCACGGCCATGTCCTAGAGGTCACCGAAATCGAAGCTCCCGGCGACCGCTTCGAGGCCGCGTTCCCTAACGACGATCGCCCCCTCAGCGACGATCAGATCGCCCTGCGCCTGTAGCGGCTCAAATCTTCTCTACTGGGTCAAGACGGCCCGCCTTCGGCGGCCCGTACGCGCGCTCGGCCGCCAGCGGGCCGGGCATGCGGCCCTGGCGGCCGGTCCCGGCCCGCGCGGCGCGCGCTCCGGCAAGGAAGAGCGACCCTTCGGCCGAGCGAAACTGGTCGACCTGGTTCGCGCAGCACAGCATGACCATGTCACTACCCTTCCGCATACATCGGAGGATCCTCCATTCTGGAGAAATGTCTCAGCTTGGCTTGATCATCTCGGTTGCTGGTGGGATTGCGGCCACTCTCTTAGGCGTGTTCCTCGGCAGCGTGCTCACACGCAAAACCGAGGTTCAGCAATGGTCACGCGATCGACAGGTGGAAGCCTGTCTAGCAATCATGAGCGAGTCCAATCGGACGCAGTTCGCTCTGCGCGGTCTCTGGCGTCGCGGGGAAAAGATCAACTGGATTCCGTGGAACGAGGCGCTGGCATCCCTCACCTTGATGGCGCACGTGGATCTAGTTGAAGCCGCACTCCTTATCGATGAGTCCTTCTGGCAATGTAGCCGAGTCATGAACCGCGGAGACATTCGCTCGGAGGAGGCTTGGGAGCGAGCAAGAAATCCCATCGAGCGCGCTCGTCTTGACTTCGTCAATACGGCACGCCGTCACATCACGGGCAGGAACGCAGTTCCCCTTGCTCGATTTGTAGCTCGAACACCTCTGGATCTTATCCAAGATGGCACAGCTCACGAGAGGGACAAGTCGTTCCCCACTTCGAGTGCGATAGATCCTGAGAAACCCTCGACACGCGGGCATTACGAGCCCTGAAGTCACCCTCTAGCCCAAGTTATGTGTACTGCTATCGGCCAATGCAAGTCGCGCTCTCGACACCGGGCCGACCTGTGTCCGCGCATTCTAGACTGAGGGCTATCCCTAGAAGGGCGGTTCTTCTGGGAACGACTCCCAAACCTCGATCGGAGGGTCTGTGTCTTCACTCGCTTGAGGATCGCCGAAGCCCGAAGATTGAGGATGTTCGTTCGCCGAACCCACCATTAGAGCACGCTCCGCCCCATCAATGAGCTCCTTGTACGTAATTACTTCTACCCGGTTAAGTGCAGCATTGTACGTTCGCAACGCTTCTGAAATGTCTTTTTCGTCACAGTCCCGAGCGAACATCGGATGTCCGATCACGACCACTGCAGTCGCTCTGCTGCAGTCAATCACAAAGTCTGTCCATATGGAGTCACGCTTGTGGTCGAGCTGGCGGAGGTAGTTAACCGCCTGCATAGTCGCCTCATGGACTGCCGCACTCACGATAAGGTGACTACGAGGCTTTTCCAGCAATTTAGGGATATTTGCTCTCTTGAGCTCAACTATGTGAAGGGCGCCATCTGACCGAATTAGCGGAATGTCGATCGTATCGAGAACGGTAAGGCGTCGCCTTTCCTCTTTCCGAATGAACCTGCCTCCGAATACCCACCAGTTATCATCCAGCACCCTTTGGATATCGTGCTCAGTCGACCCTGAATCTTCGACCACGCTACGCAACTTATCGAGCGCTATGCGTTGTCGCCGCGTCTCGACTAGGCTTGCCAGAAGGGCAGCCCCCTCGGTATCTACTAGTTCATCGAGGAGATCGGGGGAAGTAACTAGCATCTTTAGAACCCCGGCCACTTTCGAGACGCTTAGATCCCCTTCGCGAATAGCATTTAGGACCGCCGACGGCAGGGATTCATTGTCAACTCTTATATAGGTCCCGGTTTCTGGCATATTTCCATTCAGGAACGCGCGCAAGGCATCGACCTCTTGACCTTCACAGGTCCAGCGGCGTTCAGGCTTCTCGTCGAATTGATAACCCGGGGCCCATCGCTTGGCGGCATACTGCTCTACCGCAAACTTCACTTTCCTTATCTCCCCGGTCTGCTTATCTCCGAACCCAAGGAGCTTCGCAGCCTTCCATGCCTGAGGGCCTTTCTTGACCTCCAGAGTCTCAGCAAAGACAATCTCCGGCCTTGCAACGTCAAGGTCAATCCGCACACGGAAGGCGCGCTCCGCCTCCTCTTGGTCCATGTGTGGAGAATACCGCCACTCACTCCCCGACGGAAATGGCGCAGATTGGCAGTAAATACCTCCACACATAGCAGATCGGGACAAGAGCCACATTTCTGCCGGTTCGCGATGGCCTCCCTCCACACCAAGCAACAGGCAGCTTGAAGGCTCGACAACTATGAAGGCGATGAGGGGTGAGTGCGGATCACGCTTCCGGAACGGTGTGCGACATAGCTGGAGATAAGCTCAGAGGCCAGCTCAATGCATCCGTTAGATTCGCGAGTGCGGTGCCGTCACTAGGAATGCCTTCGATATCCTGCCTCCGCCGCCCAATTGACACGCACGGTCCCGTCCGCGTCAAGGGCGCTTCGCGCCGCTGCGCGATCGGCCTACGGCCGACCCTTGACCCACCCGTACCCGTGCGGAATTGGTCGACAGTCGGAGGCAGGGGGAGGTCTGATGCAGGCTACCTTGATCACCCGGACGCAGGCCATAGAGATCACGCTGCTTAGGCCCTATTCCTCGTTCCTACTCCGACGCCGGTACAGATCGGACGACGTAGCGGCCTTTGCCGTGGACGGTCTTGAGCAGGCCCTCGCTCTCCAACTCGTCGATGGCTCGGCGCATAGTGTACTGCGAGACCTCATAGCGGTATGACAGGGCTTTCTCGTTCGGCATCCGACTCATGAGCGGGTACTCGCCGTTCGCGATTGCCTTGCGCAGTTCCATAACGATGCGCTTGTGAGGGTAGGGCTCTGGTGGGTCACCGCCCGCGACCCATCGCCCTTTGGCTGGGAACGTCAGGATCAAGGACTCGGCTTCTAGGGAGATCATTGCTCGCTGCACTGTGTTCGCGGATACGCCGAAGTCTTCCGCAAGTGCGCTGACGGTTGGCAGGCGAGACCCAGGAGGGTAGTCCCCGTTCGCGATGCGTTGTCGGATCCTGTCAGCGATCGCGGGATGCAATGTGTGTCGGCCGCTGGGCATCTGTGGCTCAAGATTGGGCGTCATCACTCGTCCGTAGCTCGACGTAGCGGCGGGCCACTCGGCGCGCCGCTGTGGCTGTGTCATTGGCCGGGCAGAAGGCATAGACCTTGCGGCCTTGGATGCTCGTGCGGCCGGCCCACCAGCGGAAGCAGTGGCCGTCCGTCCAAACGACCAGATCAGTCCAGACCGACAGCAAGGCCAGGCCGTAATCGGAGTGAAGATCCGCGACGACGCCCAAACCCGCCAAATTGCGGCGGAGCTGTTCGGCCGCGATGTGTGCAACGACTTGTTGGTCGTGTTGAAGATGCATAGCCCCTGCCCGAGTGAACCGGTACACCCAGCGGTATTGGAGTTAGGCTGGGCTTCTTGAATGGCTCACGGGCTACGCTATGAAGACGTTTTGCCTGGTAGAACTGACCGATAGTGCGAGTACGAGCGGCGGTGACGTCCTGCTATGGCTCCACGAACACCCGGAACACTGACCACTGGTCGGGGTATGGCGGACCACGGCCGTGAAGGCCGGATTTCTGGCTATGTGCTCAAGGTCATTCGCGAGGCCGCCGGACTCACTCAAGAGCAACTGGCCGAACACCTGGCGGTCGACATTGCGACGGTGCAGGCGTGGGAGTCAGGTCGCCGCGCATTGATGGCTATTCCGACCGGAACGTATCTCGGGCTTCGGCATGCGCTACTCGGATTGAAGGTCACCCCGCGGCTTCTGGTGCAGTTGGACATCGCGCTGGAGGCCGATCGGTTCCTTGGCTACGTCCTCACCGTCGACGCCAGGGACACTCGGACGCATCCGCTGGCTTCGTGGGTCATCACGCGGTCGTTCACCGATCTGGCCGCCTGGCCGTTCACCAAGCAGACTCCCGCCGCTCTGGCCAGCATCCGACGAGCGACGAGGAAGCGTGGTCCCGTCGCGTCGGGGCCAGTGCTCGCGGCGGAGGAATCGCGTCACGTCTTCGACCACCTGAAGGCCGTAGCGGAGCGAGCCAATGTCGACCAGGCGCAGGGCTTGCTCCTACGTCGGCAGGCACACTATGTCGCCGGCTTCGACAGCGCCGACGAGACCGTCGAATGGCTGACCGCCATGCAGCACCGCGAGGAACGACGCGTTCATCGGGCGGACGAATGGACGCCTGGATGGGCCGTAATTCGCTCTGGCGCGCACGCGCTTGCCCGGTTCGGGGATCGCGAGGCGTTGCCCCACTTCATCCGGGCCAGTCTCGGCAACGACGTCTGCGAGACTGCAAATCTGAACTACTGGGCGTACTGGCTGGGCGAACTCGCCGAGCCGCAGCTGATGGACACGTTCATGATCGAGCCGCAGTCATGGCAGGGATCACGGCTCCTGAATCACCTGATCAGCAAGCTGTACGCGACAAATCCGAACGTGGACGTGGTCGCGCACACGCTCTGGGCGCTTCTGATGAGCAGGCCCGCTCTGGCCGACCAGTGCGGCGACCGCCTTGCCGATGTCGTGTCGCGGGTGCTGGAGGAGGGTGGCATATCCGATCAATCGCGCCGGGAGCTGGAGGAGGTCTTCTACGCTCTGCGTATGACTCGGCGTCGATGAAGAAGGGCGAGGCATGGCGGAAGATCTGTCGCGGCTGACCGGCCTGCTGTACGAGCTGGGAGTGCTCAAGCGCTACAAGCGGACCGGGTGGCTGATCGCCGGAGTGCGGGACCCGGAGAGCATCGCCGACCATTCGTTCCGTACCGCGATCATCGCGACCGTCATCGCCACCATGGAGGGAGCCAATCCTGAGCGCGCAGCCTTCATGAGCCTGTTCCACGACACCCAAGAGACCCGGATCACCGATATCCCGTACATCGGCAAGCGGTACGTGAAAGCCGCCTCCAATGAGAATGTGACCCGCGACCAGACCGCCGGCATTCCGGAAGCGGTGGCAGCCGTCATCGGCAGCGCCGTCGAGGAGTACGAAGGGCACGCGACCTTGGAGAGTCGCTGCGCTCGGGACGCCGACAAGTTGGAATGCCTCGTCCAGGCCATCGAGTACCGCGACCAAGGGCACGCCAACGTCCAGCCCTGGATAGACAGCTCACTCGCCGCGCTGCAGACGCCGACAGGCAGACGCCTCGCCGAAGAGGCGCTCAAAACCGGATCGCTGGAGTGGATGAGCCAGATCCTCAACGGCGACTGACGGCCCCGAAACTGAGTGACCAACTAGCCGAGGCGTGTCACGACGTCGCCCCAGTGGGTGGTGCAACGCGTGCTAGATCTCTACCATCACCCGGCTGCTAATGGGCGGATGCTGTTACACGCCACTTGCAACCGCTACAACGGCGTCATGCACATGATCGCCGCGCTTGATCCGTGTTCAGCTGGTGTTGCTGCCCGACCTACGGCTCGTGGTTGAACCGGGTCGAGTCCAAGTTCGCCGCGTTGCACTCAACGGCATAGACCATTACAGCTACGACGAGCAGGACGCGGCGATCGGCGCCTACGCGCTGGCGCAACGGCCGAGCCCAGCCCAAAACCAACTCGTAGCCAGTTCACCCATCTGAACCCATCCGGCATTGATGGAGGCTCCTGCAGTTGGAAAGGATGGAGCCCATGGCCGGACGATCTTCTTCTGCGCATCCCTCTCAACGCCGCTACCCGCCGGAGTTGAAGCAGCGCGCAGTCCGGATGGTCCAAGAAGCGATCGCCCAATCCGGAGAC
>JAGFNW010000077.1 GCA_017592665.1 Streptosporangiaceae bacterium NEAU-GS5
GCGAGCCCGCCGCATCTGCCGGACTCGCTGCGCCCGCGGCATCTGCCGGGCCTGCAACACCTGCACCTGCACCTACGCATGTGCCGGTCCCGTCACCCGGTTTCGTCGCGCCCTGGCCTGGGGCGGGCGAGGATCCGGCTGCCGGGTCACCGGCCAACGCGACCTGCGACGGTTCGCGGGCCGCGCAGCCGCAGGGAACACAGCCGCCACAGACACAGCCGCAAGAGACACAGCCGCACGAAACGGAGCCGCACGAAACGGAGCCGCACGAAACGGAGCCGCACGAAACGGAGCCGCACGAAACGGAGCCGCACGAAACGGAGCCGCACGAAACGGAGCCGCACGAAACGGAGCCGCAGGGGGCGGAGTCCTGGTCTGCCGCGTCGGCTGTGGGCCCGGAAGCGGGCCAGAGCCGCGGAACGGGCTGGGACGGGGGTGCTGGCCAGAACCGGGGTGCTGGCCGGGACTGGGGTGCGGGCCGGGGAGCGGGCTGGGGTGGAGGAGTCGATGCAGGAGCCGGTGCGGGGGCCGGTGCGGGGGCCGGTGCGGGGGCCGGTGCGGGGGCCGGTGCGGGGGCCGGTGCAGCCGGCGACGCTGGGGTGGCTGGAGTGGCGGGGCCGGGGCTGGCGGCGCCGGGGCGGATGCTGCCCGGGTTGCTGCTGGCCACCGGGCAGCTGCTGCCGGTGGGCGATATTCATCGGCTGGCGCGGACGTCCACGTTGATCCGGCTGGTCGTGGACGCTGAAGGGCAGGTCGTGGACATGGGGCGGGCGGTGCGGCTGGCCACCCCGGCGCAGCGGCGGGCCCTATACACCATGTACGCGACCTGTTTCACGCAGGGTTGTCCGATCCCGGCGCATCTGTGCCAGGTCGATCATGTCGACCCGTGGGCTGCGGGCGGGCGTACGGATCTGGATCGGCTGGCGCCGTGCTGCGGGTTTCACAACCGTGACCGAGCCGTTCACCCGCAGCGCTATGAGCTGCGCCGGGCCGCGGGCGGCCGGTGGGCGCTGACCTACCTGGGTATGCGGCCACGGCCCATGCGCAGCTGACACCCACGACGACACCGGCGACGACACCGGCGATGACACCGGCCACCGTCGGCAGGAAATCGCGACCCGGCCGGGCAGGCCGGGCCATTGGTCGTGGCTCAATCGGTCGTGGCTCAATCGGTCGTGGCTCAATCGGTCGTGGCTCAATCGGTCGTGGCTCAATCGGTCGTGGCTCAATCGGTCGTGGCTCAATCGGTCGTGGCTCAATCGGTCGTGGCTCAATCGGTCGTGGCTCAATCGGTCGTGGCTCAATCGGTCGTGGCTCAATCGGTCGTGGTGCGACCTGGGCCGAGACGCAGTGCACGCGCGGAGACAAGATGCGACGCGCGGAGACGGATGGCGTCGCGGAGGCAGGTGTCGCTGACAGTAGGGGACGCGGCGTCGAGACGAATGGCTGGGCAGGGCTGACTGCCTGGCGAAGATCGGCAGCCACATCGCCAACCAACCACACGTCGCCGGCCGATCGAAGAAGCACCTCTTAGACCCAGCCCAGGAAAGGTGGTGTGCAGTGAAACTCCAGCCCCGGCCCCGCAGCCTCGCCCCTCAAAGCCCCTTCCCGTTGCCTTCGACCCGCCGCGAAGCAGGAGCAGGCCGACGACGAAGGGGCAAGCCCGGCCTCGCGTGTCCATCAGCATGGGCACCTTCCACAGCAACCCCGACGCCAACAGCCACGGCCGGGCTTGCGGCGAAGGAGACGGTCTGCTCAGCTCGCCAAGGGTCGAAGGCGGGCGGGAAGGGGGTTGGATCCCCTCCCGGAGCCCGAGTGCCCCCGCCGGAGGCGCTCATCTATACACGCTCATCCGTACGCGGATCCGTATGTGGTCATCTGTACGCGGTCACTCAGGGCGGCGTCCTACGAGCGGCAACCACTCCAGCAGGTCCAGCCCGTCAGCGTCCAGCCTGGGCAATGAGGCCACCGTGCGTACGCGACGCGATTGCAGGATTCGAAACCGCCTCACCCGCGGCCGCGTCTGTGGCGGCTGTCGTTGACCGTGATTGGTGCCGCGGGAGACGAGGAAACGACGAGGTCAGTCCAAGCTACGAGGTCAGTCCAAGCTACGAGGTCAGTGCAAGCGACGACGTCAGGCCCCGTAGGGCTCAGGGACTTCGGCCCTGTAGGGCTCAGGGACGTCGGTCATGTGGGGCGAAGGAAGGCGCCGCGCGGACTGGTGTTCCTGGGGGACATTTGCCGATCTTCGATGTCGGGCATCGGCATCATCATCGCTTCGTCGGTCACTGGCGGGTGATCATCCGGCACCGTCGAAGAGGCGAGCCAGCCTGGGGCCATCCAGCGTGAGAGCAAGCCAGCGTGAGGCGAGCCACTGTAGGAGCAGGCCAGCGTGAGAGCGGGCCAACGTGAGAGCGGGCCAGCGTGAGGCGAGTCGCTGTGGGAGCAGGCCAGCGTGTTCCGTTTTCCTCCGGGGCCCCGGCCGGTGGGGCCGCCCGGGTGAACTGGCGCGTGGTCAGCAGCACCACCCCATGCCGTTGGTGGTGGCGGGGGCGGTCACCTTGAGGGGGGCGGCCGAGGCGGCCGTCACGACGGTCCCGAGGGGCGTGGCGAGCGGGGTGGCGAGGGCCAGCGCGACGGTGGCGAACAGACTGAGCATGATCTTGACGACATATCCTCGCATGATCTGTCTCATCTCTCTGAGGTGGGAAAAGGCGTCTATACGGCCATCTTCTTGGAGATCATGCGGCGCTCTGGGTGTTTCAACCGACACGGCATGCGCACAGGGTTCTGCGAGCGGTGAGCCGAAGCTGACAGACTCCAGACCTCACGCGCAGGGTTACCCCCAGTGGTCGAGTTCGATCGACGGTGGGTGCAGGGCGGTCACGTCACGCAGTTCGCCCGGGGTCAGCGACCTGGCCGCGGGCGAGTGGTGGCCGAGTTTCCAGCCGGCGTGCGCCACGGCGGTCTGCAGGGCGGCCTTCACGTCGCCCGAGGTCAGCCAGCCGTGCAGAAACGTCGCGAACAGCGCGTCTCCACCGCCCGTCGTGTTGACGACGCCGCCGGGCGCGACCGCTTCGGCCCGGACCAGATGCCCCTGGCGGGTCCCCACGATCGCGCCCTGCGCTCCCATCCCCACGCCGGCCACCACGCAGTACGGCGCGCGGTCGAAGAGCCGGGCGATCCACTCGCGTGGCGGCACCGGCAGCCGCTCGTGGCTGCAGAAGATGACCCGTGCCGTGTCCAGCCAGGGCCGGCTGTAGGGGTCGTCGAGATCGGAGATGCGGTGCAGGTCCACGGCGATCGGCAGCGCCAGTTGCGCGGCCCGGCTGACCAGCGGCCGCACGAACTTGGCGTTCGTGAGGATCACAAGGTCGGCGTCGCGGGCCTCGCTCGCCAGCACGTCGAACGGGTAGACCACGTCGTTGACGGGGCTCAGGTGCGGAAATCCCATGCGGCGGCCGTCCGGGGCGACCAGGACGACGCCCAGCGACGAACGGTCGGCGCCGATGACCCCGGGGCCGAGCAGCCGCTCGCGCCGTAACTCGTGCCGGATGACGGCCCCCGGCGAGTCGGCCCCCACGACCGTGCACAGCCGTACGTCGTCTCCGAGCGTGTGCAGGACGCGCGCGATGTGGGCGGCCGTGCCCGAGACGCCGCTCGACAACCAGCGGGGGCTGCACGAGGGGGCATACCGCACGGGGAAGTCGTCCACTCCGAACGACATGTAGAAGCTTGTGGCCCCGGCCACGACGACCGTGGCTCTCACGACGCCACCCGCACGACCGCGTCGGCCTCGGCGTCGTCCGGCTCGGCCGCCTGCACGGTCGGCGTCCACACATTGGGGCGCACGGCGACGGTGACCCGGCCGGCGACGCGCAGTTCGCTGCCGCCCTCCCGGTCGACCGCGTAGTGCCCGGCGATGAGCAGGGCCGATCCGAGCATGGACAAGGGAAGGTTCGCGGCAATCCATGCATAAAGGAACGAGCCGAACACCCCCGGCCACGGGTCGCAGTCGGCCGCGAACCGGCCGACGCCGGTGATCTCGGCGAGCCGCCCGTCCCGCAGCCCCATCAGGAAGCCGCCCTGGCCGTCGCGGGTGACGGCGATCCCGCACCCGAGGTAACGGTCGAGCGCGCCGGTCACCCGGGCCGCCGCGGCCGACGGCTGCCGGGCGGGCCGGGTCATCAGCACATCGGCGAGCGCCCGCACGCTTCTGTCCTGTACGTCGTCGATGTCGGCCACGATGTGGGCGTCTCCGCCCGCCAGGTCGTACAAAGGAATCGGGAGGCTCTCATCGGAGCCGCGCACGACCACGAGCCGCGGCGCGGGCGACGGGCCGCCGCGCGGGATGACGAGGACGGCGGGCACTCCCCCGGCCGCGCCGCCGATCTGGTGCCCGCGCAGGCGGCGCAGGGTTATCGGGCGGGCCGGCTGGAACATGTGGGCCACCACGAACGGATCGGACACGAGGGGCTCCTCAGATGCTCGGAGGATTGATCGGCGCCAGGATCGGCACCGCGACGGGTGTCGTGGCGGCGGCCACGGTGGGCTGGCGCAACCGGAGCAGCCGGTAGAGCAGCCGTCGCATGTTGCGGTCGAACTGTCCGGGCGCCGATGTGATCCGCGCGCTGACCCGCTGGTAGCGCGCCGGGTCGTAGTCGGATCGCGCCTGTTCGAGCTGGTGGAGCAGGGGGACGCGGCGGCGCACGCGCGGCGCTACGGCCATCAGCTCGGCCATCGCCGACCCGGGCGCCACGTGACGCGAGGGAGAACGGGTCAGCAGGACCGGCGCGCCCGTGACGGCGCCGTAGACGGTGGCCGGGCCGCGATCGCCGACGATCCAGTCGGCGGCGGTCAGGACCGACCGCCAGTCTTCCTCGAGCGGCAGCACGGTCAGCCCGCGCCGCATGGCCGGGCCCAGCCAGGCGCGGATCTGCCAGATGCCGTGCCGGAACCAGACGTTGGGGTGCAGCAGCGCCACGACCCGGTATTCGTCCGACGGCAGGTCGCTGACCAGCCGATAGAGCAGGTCGGACCGGCGCGCGAAAAGCGAGTGCGGGCCGTGGGCCGAGCTCACCACGACCAGTTTCTGGCCGGGCGCCACCTGCAGCGCGCGGCGGTAGCTCGACCTGTACGGCAGGCTGGCCAGCAGCAGGTCATGGCAGGGATCCCCCACGACGCGGGTGACGGGAAGCGCCTCCGGGCACCACTGCGCCAGCTGCTCGCGGTCGGCCAGGTGCGGCAGGGCCAGCGTGCTGGGCGCCAGGGCGCCGTCGCTCAGCACCCGCTGGACGTCGAGACCGTGCTGGGCCGGCGGCACGGCTCTCACGCGGCGCCCCGGCGGATACGGCGGGACCGCCGCGAGGCCCTTGAACCCCGCGCCCGAGACCTCCGCGCCGTGCGGTAGCACCACCAGCGGCGCCTGGATCTCACGCACGTCCTGCCAGCCGGCCGCGAGGGCGAGGTCGAAGCGGGTGCGCACGGCCCGCTGCCACGGCAGGCACACCGCCGGCAGCCCGCCGAGCAGCCCTGTCAGCCCGGCCACCTCGCTGCCCGCCGCCCCCGGCGCCTGCGTGAAGACGACCTGCACACGCTGGTCGGACTTGAGCACGTCGACCACGTCGAGCAGCCGCCGCCCGGACGTGACGGTGTGGACGACCACCAGGATCGTCTTGCAGCCTCCCCGTATCGTCCACCGACCGGGGTCGAGCCCGATCGGGACCCGGCACTTTTCACGACTCGGCATCGCAGTCGTCTCCCCCTTGATTCCGCTGTACACTGCGGGACCACGCCCACTTGCGCAGCGTCTCCGCCAAACCTTGCGGAACACCTTGTGGTATCCCTTGCAAGCCCTGACAGAACTGGTCAAACACACCTGTTAGGTATCGCCCCTGCATAAGACGCCCTGGATTTCCGGGCGTTCGAGTGAAAAAATCACGGCGACATACGTCGTTATCCCCCCAAGGGGCTCCGATGGAGTTCCGCCTGCTAGGGCCGATCGAAATGTGGTCCGACGGCCAGCGGCACGACGCCGGCTGGGCGAAGGAGCGCCACGTGCTGGCCGTTCTCGCCCTAACTCCAGGCCAACCCGTCACAGTGGAATCTCTGGTCACACGCGTATGGGATGACGACCCCCCGGATCGGGCCCGCGACCACCTCTACAGCCGTATCTCCCGGCTCCGCGCCACGCTGAATTCCATGGGCGAGGACGCGTTTATTCGCAACGGCCGGCGCGCCTACGTTCTGGAAACCGACAAGAAGAACGTCGATGTTCATCAATTTCGCGAGTTGCGGTCGTCAGCGCGGGCCGTCGCCGACAGCGATCCCGATCACGCCGTGCGAATGCTGCGGCAGGCCGCGGCGCTTTGGCGGGGCGAGCCGCTCGCGGGCCTGACCGGCGCCTGGGTCCTCGGCGTACGGCAAGGCCTGGAAAGCGAGCTGAGCGACTCCGTCCTCGAACGCTGCGAGCTCGAGCTGCGGCTGGGCCGGCACGCCGAGCTGGTGCCCGAGCTCTACGAGCTGAGCAAGCGCGACCCGCTCCTGGAAAAGCCGGTCGAGCTGCTGATGACGGCGCTGGCCGGGAGCGGGCGGGTCACCGAGGCGCTCAGCGTCTACCGGCTGACCCGGCTCCGCCTGCGCGAAGAGCTCGGCATGGACCCCGGCGAGGCGCTGCGCGCGCTGCACCAGCGGCTGCTGCGCGGCGACCCGTCCCTGCTGCCGACGGCGCGCGCGGCGACGCCCGGCGGTCCGGCCGCCAACCTGCCGCGCGACCAGTCCACGTTCACAGGGCGCGAGTCCGAACTGGCCCGGCTGACCGAGCTGGCCATCCCCCATCCGACCGCGGTCACCGTCCTCGCCGTCGACGGCATGCCGGGCATCGGCAAGACCGCGCTGGTCGTCCACCTGGCGCATCTGCTCGCCCCGCACTATCCCGACGGCCGGCTGTTCCTCAACCTGCGCGGCCACAGCGGCGAGTACGACCCGCTCGACCCTGCCGAAGCGCTGAGCAGGCTGCTCGGCATGATCGGGGTTTCCCGTACGGAGATCCCGGCCGGCCTGGAAGACCGGGCGGCGCTGTGGCGGGGGCGGCTGGCGTCCCGGCGAATCCTGCTGGTGCTCGACGACGCCCGCGGACACGAGCAGGTCGGCGACCTGCTGCCCGGCGCCCCGGGGAGCCTCGTGCTCGTCACCAGCCGGCGACGGCTCGCCGGTCTGGACGACGCGCACTGCCTGTCCCTCGAGCCGCTGCCGCCGGACGAGGCGGCCCGGCTGTTCGGGCGGCTCATCGGGCCGATCCGGGCCGAGGAACGCGACCAGGTGGCCACGGTCGTGGGCCTTTGCGGGCATCTGCCGCTGGCCATCCAGCTGGCCGGCAACCGGCTCCGGCACCTGCCCGCCTGGAGCGTGTCCGACCTCGCGTCCCGGCTCGCCGACGACCGGCGGCGGCTGACGGAGATCCGGGCCGACAACCGCGAGATCACCGCGGCCTTCGACCTGTCGTTCCGCGAGCTCGGCGAGGCCTCCCGGCGCGCCTTCTGGTCACTCGGCCTGCACCCGGGGCCCGACATCACGCTGGAGGCGGCGAGCGCGGCCCTCGACGACGAGGGCCTCGGCGTGGAGCGGCTGCTCGACGAGCTGTACGCGCATCATCTGCTGGCCGAGCCGCAACGGGGCCGCTACCGCTTCCACGATCTCATCCGCGACTACGCCCGCGCATGGTCCGAGGCCCAGCCGGAGTCGGAACGGCGTGGCGTGTTCTCCCGCCTCCTCGACTACTACCTGTTCTGCGCCGACCAGGCCGACCGCATGCTGCCGCCGAGCCGGCCGCGGCCGCCACTGCGGGCCGTACCGGTCCCTGGCCTGCAGCCGCCGCTCGACGACCCGCGCGAATGGCTGGACGCCGAGCTCGACAACCTGCTCGCCCTCATGCGGCAGACCAGCGACGGCTGGCCGGAGCACACGGGGCTGCTGGCCCGGGTGCTGGCGCACTATCTGGAGACGGGCGGCCACTGGGAGCAGGCGGTCGCCGTGCACGAGCGGGCCATCGTCGCCTGGCGTGCCCTCCGCGACGACGCGGGCGCGGCGCGGGCCCTCACCGACCTCGCCAAGGTGCGCTGGCGGGCCGGCGACCACGACGACGCCCTGCGGCGGGCCGGCGAGGCGCTGGCCATCCAGACCCGGCTCGGCGACTTCCAGGGCGTCGGCGACCTGCTCGACCAGATCGGGCTGATCCACTGGCACCGCTCCGACTTCGCGGCCGCCCGCGAGCACTACGAGCGGGCGCTGGACATCCGAAGAACGCTCGGCGACCGGCCCGCCGAGGCGGAAAGCCTCGGCCACCTCGCGATCATCGCCTGGCATATGAGCGACTACGGCACGGCCGCCCGGCAGCTGCGCGAGGCGCTGGCCGTCTACCGCGAGATCGGCGACGACTACCACCAGGCGATGACGCTGAACAACCTGGCCGAGATCGAGATGCGGCTGGGCCGCCACGCGGCCGCGCTCGACTACTACGAGCAGGTCACCGCGGTCGGCCTCACCATGGGACGGCAGCATCAGGCCATCTGGCTGAGCAATGTGGCCGTCGCGCGCCAGCATCTCGGCCGAAATCCCGAAGCCCTCGACTATTTCCAGCAGTCGTGGGCCATCTACCGCGAAATCGGCGACAAGCGCGGCGAGTCCGACGTGCTGAACAACATCGGCTTCTTCCACGGCCAGCAGGGCAACGACGGCGAGGCCCTGGTCCATCACCAGCGGGCGCTCACCGTGGCCCGCGGCATCAACGAACGCTACGAGGAGAGCATCGCCCTTCGCGGCATCGGCGACGTCCACCAGCGCGCGGCCCGGCACGGCGACGCGCTCGAGCACTATCAGGTGGCCCTTGACCTGGCCAAAGCCATCGGCGACGGCTATCAGAAGGCGTTGACCCTCGAACGGATGGGCGCCTCCATCAAGGAGACGGGCGACATGAGTGAGGGCCAGGACTGCCTGGAGCAGGCCCTGGCCCTGTATGAACAGCTCGGCGTCCCCGAGGCGGAATCCCTGCGGACCCGGCTCGCGGCCGGGCCCCGATCCGAGGCCCGGCGAGCGGTCTAGCCGTCAGGCGCAGGCGTTCTCGTAGACCCGCAGCAGCTCGGCGCTGATCCGCTCCAGCGAATAACGCGACCGGGCGCGGTCGACGCCGGCGTAGCCGATGGCGGTCCGCATGGTGCGGTCGCCCAGCAGCTCGCGCACGCGGCCGACCAGGTCGGCCTGGCGGTTGACGCCGACCAGATAGCCGGTCACGCCGTGGATCACCGAGTCGAGGTGGGCGTCGACGGCGGACGCGATGACGGGGACGCCGCAGGCCATGGCCTCCAGCGCCACCATGCCGACCGGCGCGGCCGAGGGCAGGGTCAGCACCACGTCGGCGCTTCGCATGAGGCGGGGCATCGTGTCGTGCTGGACATGCCCGAGCAGCACGACCCGGTCGGCCACGCAGTGCTCGCCGGCGACGATGTGCAGGCGCTCCACGTCGGGCTCCTGGCCACCGGCGACGACCAGCTCGGCCTCGGGCACCGAGGCCAGCGCGCGGATGGCCGCGGGCGCGCCCAGGTGGCCGACATGCAGCAGCCGGGGCCGCTCGCCGCGGGGCATGGCCGGGCCCTGCCGCCGGAAGACCTCCACGTCGACGCCGCTCGGCACCACGGCGATGTTCTTGCGGGGCACGCCGAGCCGGATGAGCGCGGACTCCTCGGCGGCGCAGGTCGCGATGACGGTGCGGGCGCGGCGCCCGATGGCGCGCTCCAGGCGGAGGACCGGCGCGGTGCTGCCGCCGGCCGTCTCGTGGAAGGTCTGCGTCACCGGCACGTTGAGGCCCTCGGAGCCGGCGATCGCGGCGAGGCCGCTCGTCCAGGAGTGGGCGTGGATGACGTCGGGGCGCGATATGGCCCAGCGGCGCTTGAGAGCGGCGCTGAAGTCGGAGATGTAGGGGACGAGCTCGGGCTCGGACAGCTCGCCGGCCGGGCCGGCCGAGATCCGCTCGACGCCGACGCCGCCGATCGCGGACCGGGTGTAAACGGTGACGTTGTGCTCGCGGGCCAGCTCACGGGCCAGGGCGGGGGTCTCGGGGGCTACGTCGTGCGCGGAGACGATGGCGATATCCATGACACACCTCAAGTGCGGGAGGAACAGCATTTGGAGGAGTGCCTGCGTCTTAGGCACGAAGGTGCGGGCGTCGATCGGCCCTACACCAAGCGTCTTTACCGTACTGCGGACCGGTTCAAACGTCCAGCCGCCACTTCTTAGCGCACTCTTCGCACAGCCAGGACCGTCATTTCATCGACGGCGTGATCTCCGCAGAAGGCGCGGTGATCCTCCTCGACGGCCTTCACCACGGCCCCCGGCGACTGGCCGACGCACCGGGCCAGCACCTCTGACAGCCGATCCTCGCCGAAAATCTCCCCGCCTGGGCTGCGCGCCCCCACGAGACCGTCGGAGTAGAGCAGCAGGGTGTCTCCCAGAGCCAGCGGGATCTCCTCGGACGCCGGCATCGCGCCCTCTTCGAAGCCGAGCGGGATCCCCCCGCCGCCCGAGTATCGAACCGCTCCATCGGGCTGCAACAGCGCCGCCGGATGATGCCCCGCCGAGGCCAGCCGCACCTTCTTGCCCCGGACGAACCCGGCCGCCGCCATGACGAACATCCCGGTGTGCTGCGCCACAAGCGCGTCGTTGACCTTCCGCAGGGCCTCGCCGGGATCCTTCTCGTACGTGCTGAGCACGCGGAGCCCGTTGCGCACCATCGCCGTCACGGCCGCGGCCTCATCGCCCCGGCCGGCGGCGCTGCCGATGACGAAGCCCCAGCCCCTGTCCAGCGGGAACACGTCGTAGAACTCGCCGCCGATGGCCCGGAGGCCGGTGCCGCGGTGGTAGATGGCGGCGGTCTCGAAGCCCGGGATCTCCGGCAGGTGGCGTGGCAGCACGCCCGTCTGGAGCGTGTCGGCCGCCTGCGAACGGCGCTGAAAGTTCCGCTGCGCCCGCATGGCCAGGCCCAGGTGGGCGCCGATCTCCTCCAGCAGGCCGAGGTCGGCCAGGCTGAAAGGGGCGCGGTCGCGAAGCCGTACGAGACTCAGCACGCCCGTGATGTCGGGGTCGACGCCGATGGGGACGCTGAGCAGGGACCCGGCGCCGAGGCTCTGCAGGACGCCCTCGCCCAGCAGGCCGTCGTCGGTGAGCATCTCGTGCACCACCCCGGCGCGCGTCTCCAGCACGTGGACCACCACGGGCGCCGCGGAAGGGTCGGCCGACTCCAGGGCGCGGTGCAGCGGCGCCACCGGCTGGTCGGAAGGCCCGATCACGGCCGAGCGGTGGGCCGTACGCTCCCGGAGGACGTCGGCGATCACCCAGTCGGCCATCTCGACGGCGAGCAACCGCGCCACGCGGAGCAGCGCCACCGGCTCGCTGAGGCTCTCCTCTTCCAGCAGCAGCCGTGTCACCTGGGACAACAGCTCGTGGCGCCGGGCCACCTCGAGGATCATCGCCTCGTCGACATCGCCCGCGTGTGAGCGCGGCCCGGCGGGCACGGCCGGAGCGTCGGCCTGAGCCGGCATGAGCACGCCGGCCAGCATCTCCTGCGGCTCGCCGGGCAGGCGCAGCCGGTTGAGCGTCATCTGGACCGTGTGCGTACGCCCCTGATGGACCAGCCGCGTCTCGAACGAGACGGGCAGGTCATCGGACTCCTCGCGGCGGATCGCGGCGGACAGCTCCGCCCGGAACGCCGCCCGCCGCGAGGTCTCCACCAGCATGGGGAAGGCGCGGCCGACCAGGTAACCCGACGGACTGCCCAGCAAGCGCGCGGTCTCGTTGTTGATCCGGCGGACCACGCCCGAGGCGTCAATGATCACAACGGGAACCGGCAGCGCGCGGAAGACCTGGCGCAACAGCTTGTGCTCACGCTGAACACCGCTCTTCTGCCGCCGATCGCCGCCGCGCTCGTCAGACGGATCACTCAAGCCAGACCTCCCTGATGTTCCGCTCTAGACTGGATTAACTCGGAACCTGTGGGAATGGTCCTTCCTATCATGGAGACAACTCCTATTCTCGCTCGTGACCTCGCCGCCCTCGGCAGGGTCTCGGAGTCGACGTCGATGGAAAGCGTGCTACGAGGGCTGACCGAGGCGGTGGCCAGGGGCGTTCCCGGCTGCGCCGGTTGCACGGCCCAGCTGTGGAGCGAGGAGCGTATCCTGCTCGCCGCGTCCCACAGCGAGCTGATCGCGCTCACCGACCGTGAGCACGCCCTACGCGAAGGCCCTTCCCGCGAGGCGCTGGCCACCGGCCGGCCCGTCGTCATCCCCGACGTCATGCGAGACCCGAGGTGGAGCGGATACGCGGCGACCGCAGTGCGCCACGGCATCAGATCTCTGCTGGTGCTCCCCGTCATGGCCCGGGAAGGCTCCGTCGTGCTGCTCGGCATGTACGCCGTACGGCCCGGCGCCTTCACCCCCGGCAGCCCGCTGCTCAGCCTGCTGGCCGAGCAGGTGACGGTCGCTCTGACCAACATCTGGGAGTACGACGACGTGGTCACCGGCGCCGTGCAGCTGCAGGAGGCGCTGGCCGGCCGGGCGGTCATCGACCAGGCGAAGGGCATCATCATGCAGGCCGGGGGCTACACACCGGAAGAGGCGTTCGAGGAGTTGCGCCGCATCTCGCAGCACCACCAGATGAAGGTCGCCGACCTCGCCCGTCTGCTGGTCTCCGAACACCAGAGCAAGAAGAAACCAAAGTGATCTCGTGCGGCTCTGGCTCAGGCGAGGGCCGCGGCCGCGTCGTCGAGCGTCTCGAAGATGGGCAGCCGCTGCGCGAGGCCGGTCACCCACATCACTTTGGAACTGGGATAGTGCACCCCGACCAGGGCGAACCTGCCGCCCGCCTGGGTGCAGAGCTGCCAGTGGTGCACGATCAGCCCGAGGGCGCGCGAGTCCATGAAAGTGGCGCCGGCAAGATCGAGGATCAGGTCGGGGCCGTGCTCCTCGGAGGTGGTATCCAGGTAGTCGGCGAACTGGTCGCGCGTGGTGGCGTCCAGGATGCCCTCGACGTGCACCACAGAGATGCCCACGCCGGAAACAGTGGTCGTGCGCAGCGAGAGCGTGCGGGGCGTCGTCACGAACTCAACCCTACTGGCTAGTCAGACTTGGGAAAATCGTGCAATAGTAGCGAATGAGGTCCAGCAGAGGGCCTCGCCTCGACACCCTAGCGGGGCATGCCTTCTGCGAGTCGACCCTTGCGGAGCTCCACGGCAGCCCGTCCCGCGCACCACATAAGGGGACTGCGGAGATGACCGCCGAC
>JAGFNW010000078.1 GCA_017592665.1 Streptosporangiaceae bacterium NEAU-GS5
AACGGGCGGATCGTGCAGATCCGCCCGCACCACGACCTGCAGGCCACCGCCCGCCGTCAAGCCGCCACCGATCCGGTCTGGCAGGCCGACTACCGGCGCTGGCGGCCACCGGTAGAACGCGCTATCGCCTGGATCGTCGCCCGCGGCAACCGGCGTTTACGCTACATCGGCACCATCAAGAACAACGCCTGGCTCCACACCCGTACCGCAGCCCTCAACCTGCGTACCCTGATCAACCTCGGACTCACCAGGACCGACGACAGCTGGACGCTGGACCCCGGATTCACCCAGACAACCAGCGCAGGCTCGATCCCACGCGCCACGAGAACAAGATCTTCAGTGGTCTTCTAGGCCGTGTTTCAAAAGATCACGGCGCGTGGCGTGTCGGTGATCGATAAGCAAGGAGGTCTCCGGTACTTGGTGCAACGACCAAGAAGAAGCAAACACCGGAGACCTCGTGGCCAGCGTAGTGGTGACGAGGCGGCACGATCTCACCGACGCGCAGTGGGCACGGCTGGAGCCGCATCTGCCCGCCCGATCGGGTAAAGGTCGTCCGCCGACCTGGAGCAGGCGGCAGTTGATCGATGGGATCCGATGGCGGATCCGGACCGGGGCGCCGTGGCGGGACGTACCCGCCTGCTACGGCCACTGGTTCACCGTGTACGGCCTGTTCCGCCGCTGGCAGCGCGACGGAACGTGGGCACGGATCTTGGCGGCGTTGCAGGCCTGCGCGGACGCCGCCGGGAAGATCGGCTGGACGGTGAGCGTGGATTCCACCATCAGCCGGGCTCACCAGCACGCGGCCGGGGCACGCCGGGAAGGTCACCGGCAAAAGGAACCACCCGGCGGGGTGCACAGTGAACCGGCCGATCATGCGCTGGGGCAGCTCCCGCGGCGGGCTGACCACCAAGACCCATCTGGCCTGTGAGCAGGGCCGCAAGGTGTTGGCGGTGGTGGTGACCGCCGGGCAGCGTGGCGATAGCCCGCAGTTCATCGCGGTCCTGGGCAAGATCGGTGTGGCCCGTCTCGGCGGTGGCCGGCCGCGGACCCGTCCGGATCGGGTCCTGGCCGATAAGGCCTATACCAGCAAGGCCAACCGTGCTCACCTGCGCCGTCGGGGGATCAAGGCGACCATTCCGAGCAAGGCCGATCAGGATGCTCACCGGCGTGGCAAGGGGTCGAAGGGCGGACGCCCGCCCGCCTTCGACTCCGCGCTCTACCGTCTGAGGCATGCCGTGGAGTGCGGCATCAACCTGCTCAAAGGCAATCGAGGCGTAGCCACTCGCACTGACAAGCTCGCGGTGCGCTACGAAGCCGCGGTCACCATCGCCGCGATCAACCAGTGGCTCAAGGCCTTATGAAACACGGCCTAGTGCGGGCCGATACCGCGCCCCATCGAGGCCGGGGAACTGGGCTCGGTTGTCGATGTGCTGAGCGTCGCGGTGGGCTCGGGCGGCGTGGGAATCGCGCTGGCACGCGCGCTGATCGCCTGGCTGAATTCCCGCCGGGCGGATGTGTCGATCAGGGTCACCACCGACGCCGGGACCGTGCACCTGGACGCACGGCGGGTCAAAGACCCGATGCCGCTGCTGGAAAGGTGCTGCGCCCCGATGAGCCGTCCTGACCCGGCCGATTGGAGCACTTCCCGGGCTGTCCTGATCGGCGTCTCGGCCTACCAGGATCCGGGTTTTCCCGACATCCCCGCCGCGTCCAACAGCCTGCAGGCGATGCACGCGATCTTGGCCGATCCGCGGCTGTGCGGCTGGGATGCCGATCGGATCACCGTGCTGCGTGACCCGCCCGATAGCCGGCGGGTGGCCGTCCAGTTGCGGCGGCTGGCACAAGAGACCCGGGACGTATTGCTGGTGTACTACGTCGGGCACGGCACCATCACCTCGGCCGGGGAGCTGGTCCTCACGCTGGTCGACACCGAGGCCGCCGTTGCCGATGTCTGAGAGAGCGGTTCGTGACATTATATCGTAGTCGATATAATGTGCCGTAGGTTGAGGTGGTGTGGTCGATGTCGCCTATACGGCTCACGCGGACAGTCCGAGACGTCTTGGATGTCTTCCTGGCCCATCCCGAGAGCGAGACATACGGTCTGTTGGTCTGTCAGACGACTGGACTCGGACCGGGCACTGTCTACCCAATCCTTTCAAGGCTTGTTCGGGTCGGCTGGCTGCAGACCTCCTGGGAGAAAGAACATGTCGGACAAGGGCCCAAGCGTCGCCTGTATCGGCTAACCAGCAAGGGTCTAGCCGAAGCCCCTGAAGCGCTCAAGGTGCGAGAACGTGCGCTGCGTAGCCGCCTCGGATGGGCCAGATGATCAGCGACGGCTCTTGGCGCACAGCCTCCCGCGCCGATAGTGGAGTAGAGATCCGGGCTCTCAGCAGCGGGCAAGTTTTGATTCGAGACACAAAATCCCGGGACGGCGTCGTACTGCAATTGTCCGCTAAAGAATGGGCTGAGTTTGTTGCGAATATCAAGGGCGATGCTCACAATCTGGTAAAGTCACCCAAGAATAGACCTAAGGTCTCGGATAGAGCAACGCGAAGCAGCAAATCAAAACGAGCCGCCAAACAATTCGTCCTCATAGCTAATGCGGATCCCGTCGAGGAACCTACAGCACTCGAACCGGTCGCCGCCCAGGTGCTGGGTGGCGAAGTCACCACCCTCGAACCAGCCGTCGACCTAGCTCAGGCAGACGAGTCCACCGTGGATCTTCTCATTACTCCTGAGGTGCTGGAACTGGCGACTCGATTGGTGGTCCTCAGTTCACGACTCGCCGTGGAAGAAGATCGAGCAGATGAGTGGCGTGCCGAACTCCAGGCGCTCGCCTCATCGGCGACACAAACGGAAATCCTGATTTTCGCCTGCGGTCTTGTCGTGGCAGCTGTTCGATCGAAAATTGAGTCAGGTGCAAGAATCGCGAGCCAGAGAACACTCATCCTGCTGCGTTGGATGCTGCGCTTTAACATCGTCTGCTGGCCTCCTTTGTCATTGTTGCTAATACTGGCAGGGAGGGAGACGGCCAGGGACGTCGGCATGTTTACAGCCATACTTCTGGTGGTAACCAGCGTCTTCGCGCTAAACCAGGCTCTGGAATTCATTCGGAGGCGCTTGAAGATTGAGCAGCCGGCCGGGAAAGAATCAAAGTCCCGGACGAATTAGCCTCGATGTTTGTACGCCCAGCAGGACAGGCGGCAAGACTGTGATGCTCGGTGCAGGTGACCTCGCGCCGCGTCGTACACGCGCGTTATCTCGTACGCCGCGCGGGTAGGCATTCACGAGCTCAAGATCGAGATGGCATGAGCAGCATCCCCGCGATGGGATGATCTTCGGGTGCCGAAGACTGCGGATCGCCGCCCGTCGTACGACGAGCTCGCGGCGCTTGTGGTCCGGCAAATGGCCACGATCGAGGCGCAGCGGCAGATCATCGAGGCGCAGCGTGGGACGATCGCGCAGTTGGAGGAGACGGTCGACCGGCTGACCGCGCGGGTCGCCGAGCTGGAGCGCAGGCTGGGCCGCAACTCCGGGAACTCCTCCATGCCCCCCTCCAGCGACACCTTCGCCCGGCCGGACAACAAGCCTGTGGGGCTCGAATATTCGGTTTGGCTATGCGACCTGGGCGTATTCGTTGATCAGCCCGCCGAGGACCGTGCGTCGGGTAACGCGTGTCTGCTCGAGGTCGACCACCTCGGGACGCGGGTCTGGCGGACGTTGGCCGAGTGATCGGTGCGGGCGATGTACACCTGCCGATAATGTCGTCCGTGCAGGTCACCCGAATTACGCGGTCTTCGGGGCAGGCGTCCGCTCGAGCCGTCCAGGGGCCCAGCGCGGCAGGATGATCCTTCGTGCTCTTTCGCCTGGCCTAACTGGCCGTCACGAACGCCTTCGCCGCTCTGCGCCTGCTGCCGATGGAGTTCGGGACAAAGACCTGACTTGGGCCACGTTTCGGCTGTGGCTGGCGTCGCGGGTTGCTGACCTGCAGGTTTCCTGTTCGCTGAACCTGAACTTGCGCACTAGGCGCTGCTCGTAGAGTGACCTGGTGCCGTACATGCGGACAGTGAAGACCACCTCAGGTGCCACTGCGGTGCAGGTCGTGTGGTCCTCGCGGCGTGGGGCGCGGGAGATCGAGCATCTGGGATCGGCGCACGACGAGGCGGAGCTGGAGGCGCTGAAGGCCGCGGCACAGCAGCGGACCGCGGCCGGGCAGCTGGAGTTCGATCTGGGCCTGGATGGTGCCGGGCCTGCTGGGCCGCTGCCGATCACCTCCTCGAAGATGACTCACCTGGTGGACGCTGTCGAACGCGGCTACCGGTTGCTGGGCTTCGATGACGCGGCCGATGGAGACGATGTGTTCCGGCATCTGGTGTTAGGCCGGATCATCGAGCCGTCCAGCAAGCTCGACAGCCTGCGGGTTCTCCAGGAGGCGGGGGTGGCGCCGGCCTCTTACCGCACCGTGAAGCGGCGCCTGCCGGCCTATGCGGAGCAGACCTGGCGGCAGAGGTTGTCGCAGGCGTGTGCGGCGCACGCCCGTCTCGGCCCGGCCAGCCTCGTCCTCTACGACGTCTCCACCTTGTATTTCGAGACCGATCAGGGCGACGGGTTCCGTGAGCCGGGCTTTTCCAAGGAGCGGCGCCTTGAGCCCCAGATCACGATTGGGCTGCTCACCGGGCAGGACGGGTTCCCGCTCATGGTCTCCGCCTTTGAGGGCAACCGGGCCGAGACCAAGACCATGCTCCCGGTCATCGAGACGTTCATGGCCGCTCACCGCCTGCCGGACGTCACCGTGGTCGCGGACGCGGGGATGATCTCCGAAGCCAACCAGAAGGCGATCGAGGCGGTCGGGCTGTCGTTCATCCTCGGGATGAAGATCCCCGACATTCCCTACCAGGTCGCCAAGTGGCGCCGGGAGCATCCTGGCCAGGACATCCCGGACGGGCATGTGTTCGTCCAGCCCTGGCCCGCCGGGCCGTCATCCAAGCGCCGAGACCAGGTGATCTACTACCAGTACAGGGCCGACCGGGCGCGACGGACCCTGCGCGGGATCGACGAGCAGATCGCCAAGGCCGCAAACGCGGTCGCCGGGCTGGCCCCGGTCAAGCGGAACCGGTTCATCGCCCTGGACGGCGCGACCAAGAGCGTCAACCGCGAACTCGAGGCCAAGGCCAGGGACCTGGCCGGCCTCAAGGGTTACCTCACCAACCTCACCGCCTGCCCCGACGGGACGCCGGTCACCGCGGACTTCGTGATCGGCAGCTACCACGAGCTGTGGAACATCGAAAAGAGCTTCCGCATGTCGAAGTCCGATCTGCAGGCCCGGCCGATCTACCACCGTAAACGCGACTCGATCGAGGCCCACCTCACGATCGTGTTCGCCGCGCTGGCCGTCTCCCGCTGGATCGAGGCGCGAACCGGCTGGTCGATCAGGAAATTCGTGCAGACGGCCCGCCGCTACCGCACTATCCAGATCCAGGTCGGCCGACAGACCATCACCGCTGCCGACCCTGTCCCCGATGACCTCCGCCAAGCCCTGGACGCCATCAACCGCGACAACTGACTTGCGCACTAGGTTGGCCCAACTCAGGTCTTTCGCCTGGCCTAACTGGCCGTCACGAACGCCTTCGCCGCTCTGCGCCTGCTGCCGATGGAGTTCGGGACAAAGACGTCGAGATCCCCGTTCTGCGCCACCAAATCACCGTGTGGGGTCCGATTATTCGGTCATGGCCTTTGACCTGGAGCTATCGGCCGACCAGCGGGCTGTGGGTGCCGGAAATGGTGTCAGAGTCTCTGAGCAGCGGCGTTACCGGAGGCTGTCTCGTGGTTCGGCCCCGCGACGGAGCCATGTCTGGCACCGTGGGTAGTCGCGGCCTTACGTCTGGTCTATCTGATGCTGCTGCGTCTGCTCCGCTGGCTCGCCTTACTCCCCCGTTCCGATACAGCGAACGACGCGGAGATTCTCCTGCTCCGTCATCAGCTGGCGGTGCCGCAGCGGCAGGTGAAGGCTCCGCGACTGTCGTAGAACTGCTGAATGCTTACAGTTCAATGTCGACGGCATCGGTTCCCGCGTTCATACGATGCCCACGGGTTCTCGGCACCCCAGATGGGGCACCAAAGCCTTCCTCTGCAACGCCCTGCCCAGACTGTGACGCAGCTATTTCGCCACAACGCAGGCTTCTACGCGGCGAGAAACTAGGCCATACGACCCTACCGGCAGTCGGCCCAATCAAGCCCTTTGTTCAGTACATCGCCGCCGCTGCGTCGTGATAGTAAACCTGACGGCAAATACGAGGAAGATTCGCATACGATGCCCCCTGGGCATTGCCGGAAACTGGAACCCCAGATTCCCGCCCGCGAACGGTCGCCGCCCGGTCTGATTACCGTAATTTTGCGGGTGCTGAGGTAGATGCCAAGAAGTATCTTTACATCGCCTGATAGAACACCTATTGGCACCGAATCCCCGTGCGATGGACCCATGGCACTCGGGCAGATGTCGGAGAGATTCAAATGGTTTCCAACGAGCAGGATCCGGCCTCGGCCCAGCGTCGACGTATCCGCGACGGAATTCGCAGATCCGTCATCCAGATGAGTCACGACACGGCTCATGGGCTGCGACGGCTGACCCCTTCCGGGGTGATCACTTTCCTGGTCGCGGGAGCACTCGCACCCATAGCTGTGGAGGCGATGGAGGCTGGGCCACTCGAAGCTGGGGTTCTCGCGGTCGCGATTACCCAATGGGGTCAAGTGGGCTCCTCCTACATAACGGAAGTACTGGAAAAGGTCGTCGATCGTTCACGTCGGGCTTCTTCCGATACGAAACCGGGCGAAGCGGAAATGCGGTCCGCACTCATCGACGAGCTGACCGAACGACTCGATTCAGGACGACAAGAAGCAGACGCGCTCCGCAATGAGATGGCGGACTTGCTGCGGCACCTGAGCGGCATCGACCTGACCATTACCACCGCGATCCACGACTCCGGCCAGGACATCCTGGAGGCTTTGGCGGCCGCGTTCGACACCCTGGCGGAAGACGGGCTGAAGGACCGGCAAATACTCGACGACATAAACCGGTCCTTGGCCGACATTCAGCTACAAATCATCGACCAGCAAGCCCAGCGTCGGCGTGATGGGGCCGAAGCCCAGCGATCCCTGCGCGATACGACCGCGTTACGGACCGTGCTCGCCAATCTTTTCCGTCGCCTACGACCTGCCGATGCCAACGGCGGCGATGAGGAGGGACGCAAGCCGTCGGCAACCCCTCCAGGACCGAGAGATTCCGGCGATCCGGCCCGTCCGGAAGCGCGAGCGCCTGCATCCACGACTGAACCGTATCGAGGCTTGGACAGTTTCCAGCCAGCAGACGCCGCCTGGTTCTTCGGCCGGGAACAGCTGACTACGAACCTGATCGTTCATATGGCGCGCTTTTTGTCCGGACCTAGCCTCGTGTTCGTCGTCGGAGCCTCGGGATCGGGTAAGTCATCGTTGCTCAACGCGGGCCTTCGCCCAGCGTTGGGCAACGGCGCCATCGCCGGCTCCGACGCCTGGCCGGCGCTCAGGCTCACCCCCGGCGCGAAACCGGTGCAACGCCTTGCCGTCCGGCTAGCGGCGCGAATCGGCGTGACAGCAGGAGCGATCAACGACGACCTCGAGCGGAACCCCGGCCACCTCGCCCTCATCCTGCGACAGGCCTTGCTGAGCCAATCGGCTGCCGCTGACAGAGGCCGCAGACATCGGCCGCGCACACCGGCCGATCTACCGCCGCAAGCGGTCGTCCCACCGCGAATGATGCTGATCGTGGATCAGTTCGAAGAACTGTTCACATTGTGCGCCGACGCCACCCAGCGGCGAAGGTTCATCGAGGCCCTATACGCGGCCGCAAGCGTCACCGATCTCGACGACGATCACACCCCGCCTGCGATGGTAGTGATCGGTCTTCGCGCCGACTTCTACGCTCAGTGCACGGCGGACCCAACGCTGGCGCCACTTCTGCGTGACCACCAGTTCGTGGTGGGGCCGATGACCGAATCCGAGCTCCGCGCGGCCATCATCAAGCCTGCGCTGGCCGCCGACCTGCAGCTGGAACCGGGGCTGGTCGAGACATTGCTGCGCGAGCTGGGCGTCGCCGGCACGGCACCAGGCGAAGACCACGCGCTACCCGGCAACGGCCAGGCCTTTCCGCCCTCGGGCGTTCCCTCCCCGGCCAGGCCTGGGGATATGAGGCCGGCATGCTGCCACTGCTATCGCACGCCTTGCGCAGCACCTGGCAGCGACGGCAAGGAAACGTCTTGACCCACGCTGCCTATGAAGAGACCGGACGCCTGGCCGGCGCGATCGCGACCACCGCTGAGCAGATCTACACAAGCCTCAACCTCGCCGATCAGAAGATCACTCGCCGCCTGTTCCTGCGCATGGTCACTTCGGACGGCGGGATCAAGGACACCAGACGTCGTGTCAGCCTCACCGAGCTCGCAGGCCAACGACCGGACAATGCCAGCGCGAACCTCACCCCCACCATGGAGCGATTCGTCGCAGAACGGCTCATAACCCTAGACCAGGACATCGCGGAACTGACCCATGAGGCGTTGCTACGGGCCTGGCCCCGATTACGCGAGTGGCTTGAGGAAGACCGGACGGGCAGGCGGCTACACAGACGGCTGACCGAAGCGGCCACGGCCTGGGCCGAGTCCGGACGCGATCTGGGACATCTCTATCGAGGCAACCGGCTTGCCGAGCTCACCGAATGGGCCGGCGACGCCCAACACCAGGAGGATCTGAGCCCGGGTGAGCATGAATTCCTTCAGGCAAGCACGACCCAGCAAGAGGCAGAGCGGCGGTCGGCCCAGCGCGCAACGCACCGGCTGCGTCGTCTGACGGCCTCCCTGGCTGTAATGCTGCTGCTGGCGATCGCCACAACCATTACAGCGCTGCAGTCCAGCACCACGGCAACGCGCCGGCAGCGGGTGGCCGTCGCACGCCAGCTGGTCGCCCAAGCATTGCTGCAAAGCGACAGCAACGCCGCGCTCGCCCAGCAGCTTGCGCTCGCGGCATGGCGGATCAACCCCTCCACCGAGACACGAAACGCCCTGCTGGACACCCAAGCCAAGATCGACAGCGGCAGACTGTCCGGCCACACAGGCGTCATCTGGTCCGTCGCATTCAGCCCCGACGGGCGCACCCTGGCCACCGGCGCCGACGACCAGACGGCCCAGCTATGGGACCTGCGCACCGGAACACGTCAGGGCGCGCCGCTGATCGGGCACAAAGGCCCAGTCCGGGGGACCGCCTTCAGTCCCGACGGCCACACCCTGGCCACCGCCGGTGAAGATGGCACAGTGCGGCTGTGGGCCGCAGACACCCACGCGTCACTGGCCACGCTGACCGGACACGTCGGACGAGTCAACCGAGTAGCGTTCAGCCCGGACGGCCGAATCCTGGCCTCCACCGGAGAAGAAGGGACCATCCGGCTGTGGGACGTGACACGCCGCGCACCGCTCGGCGCACCGCTCACCGGCCATGCCAGCGCCGTCTACGGCGTGGCGTTCAGCCCGGACGACCATACGATAGCCACCGCCAGTTTCGACCAAACCATACGTCTATGGGACGTCTCTAGCCGTCGGCAGATAGGTAAGCCGCTCACCGGTCACACCCGTCCCCCGTGGGGGGTCGCGTTCAGCCCTGACGGGCACACCCTGGTCTCCACCGGCTTCGACCACACAGTCCGCCTGTGGGACGTGGCGACCCACCAGCAGCGCGGTGCCCCGATCAGCGGCCACAGCGACAGCGTCTGGGCTGCGGTGTTCAGCCCCGACGGACACACCCTTGCCACCGCCAGCGCCGACACCACCATACGCCTATGGGATCTCACCGATCCGCAACACCCCCAGCTCGGCCCCCCGCTCACCGGGCACACCAACCCTGTCTACAGCCTGTCCTTCAGCCCCGACGGCCTCACCCTGGCATCGGCCGGCGCCGACTCGACCGTACGTCTGTGGGACCTGCGCGCGTTCCCCTACACCGGCCATCAAGGTGACATCTCCGCCGCGGTCTTCAGCCCCGACGGGCACACTGTGGCCAGCACCAGCGGCGATAACACCGTGCGGCTATGGGACAGCGTCACCTATCGCTACCTGACCCCACCCTTGATCGGCCACCAGAACACCGTCGAAGCGCTTGCTTTCAGCCCCGACGGCCATCTGCTGGCCACAGGCGGCGACGATCGGACCGTCCGCCTGTGGGACACGGCCACCGGCAAGCCGCACGGCCCCGCATTGACCGCCCACATTGGCATCGTCTGGTCAGTAGTCTTCAGCCCGAACGGCCACAACCTCGCGACCAGCAGCGACGACGGACAGATCCTGCTGTGGGACCTCACCCACCCCAAACCAGTTCAGCTCCACCTGTTGACCGGACACCAAAGCGCCGTCTATAACGTGGCGTTCAGCCCCGACGGGCACACACTCGCATCCGCGAGCCAGGATCAAACCGGCCGCCTGTGGAACGTCGCCACCGGACAGGAGCGCGGCGCACCACTGACCGGTCACAAATCCCTCGCGGCAATGGCATTCAGCCCTGACGGCACCACAGTGGCCTCGACCAGCTACGACCAGACCATACGTCTGTGGGACGTCGCAACAGGCCGGGCACAGGGCAGTCCTCTCACCGGCCACACCGGCCCGGTCTACAACGTGGTCTTCAGTCCGGACGGCCGGAGTCTGGCCACGCTGAGCGCCGATCACACCATCCGCGTCTGGAATGTCACAAGCCACCAGCTGACCACGACACTGACCTGGAGCAGCACCGCTACCAGCACGGCCCTGGCATTCAGCCCGGACAACCGTAGACTCATGAGCGTTTTCAGCGACAACGCCATAGTCGCCTGGACCCTCGACCCTCAAACGGTCGCCCGGCAGATGTGCAGGCTTCCAGGGGTGGCACTGACACCCGATGAATGGACCAGCTATGCCGGCGAACTGCCCTATCAGAACACCTGTGGCGTCCGCTGATGCGTGATTTCCCGGCCGTCGTCAGCGTGCAGGCCCGGCGGTCGCGCTGGGTCAGCCGGGGGCCACGAACCCGCTGGTTCCTTCCCGTCTCGCCGAGGTGGGATTTAGGCTGGTCAGGTCAGTGCGGGCAATTCCTGCAGCCGGGTGATCGCGGTGGTGAGCTCGCCGGCTCAGGGCCAGCGGGCGGCGCGCAGGCGTAGACGTTTTGCGACGGCAGATCACCCGACCTCTACTCCAGCCCGCCGACCGGATATGGCTGACCGCGCTATCGCGCCGCTTGTATGTGCTGTTCGTGATCGAACACGACACCCGCCCCGTCCACCTGGCCGGCGTCACCGCCCATCCCACCGGCGCCTGGGCCCTCCAGCAAGCCCGCAACCTGATCATGAACCTCCAGGATCACTCCACGGCTCGAGCATGGAAGTTCCTGATCCGCGACCGCGACACCAAATACACGACGGCGTTCGATGCGGTGTTCACCAGCCTCGGCATCCGGACCATCCTCACCCCGATTCGGGCGCCCCGGGCGAATGCGATCGCGGAACGCTGGATCGGCAGTGTCCGACGGTGAATGCCTGGATCGGATGCTGATCGTCGGCCGACGCCACTTGGTCCGTGTCCTTACCGAATACCTCGACCACTACAACGATCACGTGCGCCGTGAGGCGCTTGCTTCTCCGAGCGGAGGTGAGAGACCTTCGACGCCGGGCCGTCGCAGCGGCCGGGTGAAGCTGAGGGCAGCCTGAGCCGGGGAGGTGCCCGGGTCGGGTGGGAGCAGCCCTGACAAAGTCTGGACGTGCTGGCACTGCCAGACGGTGCGGGCCAGGCGAGCGAGACAGGACGGTACACGCGAGAAATCAGTGTTTGAAGCCTCGTTATGTAGAACCGGCTCCAACCTGGCGGATGTGGGCCGGGGTGCGGTGCGTGCTCCTTCCTGTGTTTACGAGGGGCGCCCGTCCGGGCCGCTGGTGGCCTGGATTGCCCGGGAGGAAGAACTGCGGCGTACTCCCGGGGGCCGCCGGGGTGGATCTGGGTGCCTCGCCTGTCGATCGGAGGCAAGTGAACACGGGAACCGTTCCGATCTTCCCCCTTTGCGCCGCAGCCCGTGGCGGAAGGGGCAGGCCCACGCTCGGCCGGTGAGATCGGGGCGGGGCGGAGCCGCCGTAGTAGTCCGAGGTCGGGAAAGCCGGCCGCATGGCGAAGGGCGGCAGTGTGTCAGCGGTGGAAGGACTGTCATGACGGAAGATGCGCCGGTGAATACCGACGCTCCGCCGTCGCCGTGTCCGGGTGGCGGCGGGTACTGGGGATCCAGGCGAAACTGCACGCGTGGGCGGTGGCTGATCCGGGCCGCCGGTTCGATGATCTGTTTAATCTCGTGGTGGACCCGGCGTTCCTCGCTGCGGCGTGGGACACGGTCGGGGAGAACAAGGGTGCGCGTACCGCTGGAGTGGACCGGCAAACCGTCCGTTCCATCGAAGACAGCGCACTGGGCGTGGAAGGGTTCTTGGCGCAGTTGCGCGCCGATGTCAAAGGCGGCGCGTTTCGCCCGGTGCCCGTGCCCTCTCTGTCAGACTCTTGTGAGACATGGGACAGATGAGTCCTTTTGATGCGAAGCAGGGCGAGACAGGACGACCCAGACAGTGACGATGACCCTCGCTGACCAGGCCACCATGAGGGGGCCAGG
>JAGFNW010000079.1 GCA_017592665.1 Streptosporangiaceae bacterium NEAU-GS5
AGCAATCGAGGCTCCCGGGTAGGGCATCGTTCTTGGTCGATTGCTGTTCTTACCGGGGAGCCTCACCTATTGCCACCCCCGCGCCGCCTCCTGCTGTGACCAGCACCATCAGGCTGGAAAAGGCTCATTGGTCTCTGGTCAACCGCACGTAATCCAACAGGCGGAGCCCATCGGCTTTGATGGGTCGAAGAAGCTGATCGGGGTTGGTGTTCGAGTGCACCTACCGTCTGGTGACGTCTGCGAGACCAGCCAGCGGTTTCGGATGGCACCGGGCACCAGCCCCAGCATCACCACCGGCGCCCAGACCATGAACCAGATCTTCAGCGACAGCCAACAGGTAGAGTCCGCGTGAGGTGGCTCCTCGATTGGCTCCCCCGCCACGTCAAAGATCGAAAAAGGGCCCCGGACCGAACCCGAGACCCTCTCTCACCTGGCAGAACGTGTGGACCTAATGTCCGCCTACTCGAACACCGCAACCGCGATAGCACCGGGGGTGTCGGGGGGCGAAGCCCCATGATAACTGGGGGTCCGGGGGTTACCCCCCGGACAGACACAGCGAAACGGGCCATGGGGAGGAAACCGAAAGTTTCCGACCATGGCCCGTCCAATCCCGTGGAGCTATGGGGATTTGAACCCCAGACCCCTTCGATGCGAAGCAATATCTGCCAGTCGATCCACGTCGTGTTGAGTCGATCGGGGCCCCCCTCACCTGCATCAACGCCCTGAGGGAGTCGCGGCGAGTCTGACGGAGTCTGAAGGCATTGGCTCCCGAAATTGGCTCCCGTGGCTCCCCCAGGAGCGGGAGAGGAGCCCCTATGACCAACGAGATCAACAACGCACTCCGCACCGACGAGAACCCGTTCCCCGACGACTCCCCCGTTCTCGTGTGGTTCCCGCTACCTGACGCCAACCCACGTGACCGCGGTAGCTGGTCGTGGCTACCCGGCTCGGTCCTCAGTCAGTGTGGATCGGACGAGTGGCACGTGGTGGTCGAGTTGCCCGCGCTCGCCGAGCCTGACCCGAGCATTCCCAATGGAGACGCCGCCGAGAACCTGCTCTACCCCGCGTGCTTCCGCGACGCGAGCGAACTCCGGGCGGTCAGCGAAGATGAGTGGTGGCGCGTGCGAGAGGGGTTGGCCCGTGGCTGACCGCCTCACGCGGATCACAACCGCGCTCGCTGTGATGGCCGTCGCCGCTGTCGCCGCGGTGATCTCGTATCAGCACGCGTACGAGTTGGTCAGCTCTCACGGAGAGTCCGGCATCACTGCCAGATTGGTGCCGTTCACGGTGGACGGTCTGATCTGGGCGGCGTCGATGGTGATCCTGGACGCGAGCCGGCGGGAGCGACCGGTACCGTCGTTGGCGAAGTGGAGTCTCGGCGTGGGCATCGTGGCCACGATCGGCGCCAATGTGGCGCACGGTATGAACCACGGCGTTATAGGTGCGGTGGTGAGCGCCTGGCCGGCCGTCGCCCTGGTCGGCTCCTTCGAACTACTCATGCTGCTGACCCGCAGCGCGGCGGCATCAGCAACGATTCCGCTCGTCGGAGAGGCGGAGCAGGTCCTACCCATACCTCAAGAACCAAAGCGTACCGAGGTGGAGCAGACGATCGAGGAAGCGATCCGCACCGACTACTTAACCAGCCTCAACGGCCCAGGGCGACCCCTGTCACAGCGCTTCCTCGCTGATAAGCACGGCATGGACCGTCGCAAGGTGAAACAGATCATCTCCACTGTGGCGCCACCTGCACCAGCACACGTCACCCCGATAGAAGTCGTCATGAGTCCTCGTCACGACTCTTCTCGAACATGCCCGACCGTTCCTCCGCGATAGTCGGCGGGTGCTGCGTGATCGCCGCTACCCCCGACGTGCTCGACTCGCTGACCTTTGCCGGTGGGTCGAAACATGAGCCGCTCGATCCGCTCGCGGTTGACTGCCTCATCCAGGCAACGAGAACGGCAGGCGCACCCGTGGACCCCAGGAGAATCTCGGCATAGGTATGTGGACGCGATCGGCGATGTGTCGCATGGCATAAACACCCACATAGGTCAGAGACACAGCGAGGGCAGGACCACAGGGATCAGTCCCAACACAACGGGAAGAGCTCACATCCAGGCTCGGCTGCATACGGCACAAGTACGGGTTATTCCAAAGACACCCCCATCAGTCACTTGATAGTCTGCCACACCATGAACCACGGTCTACCCTTTCAGCCCCTCACACATAGGTTGGCAGGGCTTCCACTAGATCAGGCCCTCTACGAGGGCGCACCGCCGTGGCTGGATAAGCCGCTCCGCCGATGGCTCGAAAACTGTCTAAATTCCGTCTATCCAGCCGAGAAGGTTGCACAGCGCGCCGTAATCCGGCTGCGATGGTCCATTCACGCCAACCAGTCGTACTCCAGGTGTCTGGTGGATTGCCCAAACTCTGAGCTATTGACTGCGGTGGATGCAGTTCTTCAGCTTCATACCGGCTGGGAATGGCTAGAAGCTACCGAAGGTACTTGGCGAGAGGGAGACTTATCCTTCAGCCGTGAGATAGACGATCTCGACTCCATCCTGGAAGACGCAGGATCATCATTTCGCGTATATCGACCTAAGCACTGTTTGATAAAGAGGGTAGATGAAACGATCCATGCCGCCGTGGACAAGTCGATAGAAGAAGCTCCATCAAATGCCGCAGATCACTTGCGCGCCGCCTGGGCAGCTGCCTATGGCATCCATCCCGACCCGGACAAGGCGTATGGTCAAGCAGTTCGGGCAGTTGAAGCACTTGCGTGTCCCTTAGTTACCCCCAGGAACGCCCGTTCGACTCTCGGCATTGTGATTCGAGATCTGCGAAGCCAACTGGCCCAATGGCAATTGAAGGTCACTGGGTCGAGCGGGCACCCTGCTAGCATAGACCGCTTTATTGAAATGCTTGACCTGCTATGGAAGGGCCAATCTCGACATGCAGGAAATCCCAGCTCGCGGCACCAAAGTCAGACTGAAGGCGAGGCCGCAATTCATCTCGCGGCCACCATCGTACAATGGCTCACCTTGGGGATACTAGAAAAGGTGCCAAGCAGCTCACCTTGAACGAGAGGATCGATCTCCACCGTCTAATTAGACAACGAAACCCCTACCCTGGAGCGGCACGCATGGTGGACTTTAGAATTACCCGACGCTTGCGATCTATTCATTTTGTCGGGGATGGAGAGACCACCCTATTCGTCCCCCGCCAAGTCAATGGATATGAAATCAACGTGCGGGTCACACAGGCAGAGAATGACGCAGGCGAAGTCGCCATTTTAGCGACAGTGGCAGCCAATATAGCCGGTAAGCCGATCCTTGCACTTGAGCAACTCACAGAACAACTCGAGGCTGGCGACGCTATAAGCATTCACGAATGCCCTGCCCATCTTCGCGACCTTCTGCTTACTATCCATGACGCCCTGGACGCCGCCTGCACGACCGTTGTGCACATGCTTCGCTGGCGGCGTCAGTTAAATATTCCGGCCCGTCCGTATACATCCTCGATCTTTGAATACAGCATGTCCGACGCTAGTTGGCGACAGCTGCATCTCCCGGGCAGGCTCACTAGCTCAGTGGCCTTAGCCGGCACGCTCTTCTCACCAAAGCTAGAGAGCGAGATTAGTCGTCTTGCAAATCAGCACGAACGAATGCCTATTGGGCACGAACTTATAATTGAAGCGTCCGAATTGGCTATAGAAAGCCCTCGGAGCGCGCTACTCTTGAGCGTTTCCGCGCTTGAAGTCGGATTCAAACGCCTCGTGTCGCAATTAGTTACACATTCTGAGTGGCTGGTTACCAATGTGCCCACACCTCCGCTTTCACAAATGCTGCGAGACTACTTCCCCTTGTTGCCAGTCACTAATACAGTGCCTGGCTCGACGGGCCACCTGCGCAAAAGCGTTCTAGACAGCGTCACCGTCATGGTCAGGCTTCGCAACGAACTCGCGCATAAAGGTGCGACCAACTTGTCGCGCGAGCGACTTCACGGATGGCTCAGGCTAGTTGAGCAGATGCTATATCTATTCGACTATTACGCCGGGCACGAGTGGGCCTTAAGCAAAATCAACGTGCCATATTTCTTTGACTTAGAAGGCCATCCCCAAGGCGTCATATCAGAGAAGGCTTATGGGCCAGCCTCGGTAGTTGAGCTATGGAAGGAAGAGACGGGATCGCTCAGTGTCCAACTGCACAAGTCTAAGAAGGATGAGTGAACATCGTCTAAGATTTGGCGACCCATGCAGCCAGCCAGCTCCCCCAAAAGGATCTCTAAAATCTCGAATGTCATATCGGCAAATCGAGCTTCTCCTACCGAGTACCAAACACAGCCTTTCCAAACATCCTCGCAAGGCTCTCCGACAACACTAGAGCTTCCTTCGCTGCATCAACAAGCCGGATTCGATGACCGGCCCATGCAAAGATCAGGTATCCATCCACATCGTCGGTTACACCAGCTCCTTGGTTAGGGTCCACAATCAGATCTCGCCGCCTACCTTGCCCGACCACGTATTCATCGTAGTGAATAACAACGTCCCGCAGATCCTTCACCAGCCCATAGCGTGACGTAAAGGCATCTCTCGCTGCAATGGCCTCTCCGGCCTTACCGAGCGGCTCAAGTTGAGTCACGATCCGATCCGCCATCGTCAAGATGCTACGGATGGCCAGCAGCAGAAAGACTCCATCTATCCTTATCTGCATGCCATAAGGAAAAGGGTCAATATCTGCCATCGAGCGTCGAGCTACAACATCCTTCGCCTCCCCTATTAGCGCCTCATCCTCCGAGCTTCCAGTACCGCTTTCGAGCCTTTTTGCGGCGGCATTAACTCGAACGACCCAGTCCTGGAGTGGCTGAATTCGACTAAGCTGGATCCTTACCGCCCTATCCCAAAATGGGAGCGTTGTTCCGAGATGCAGCATGAAAGTCGCACTGTTCACGTCCTGATCCATAGCCATACGAGGCATTCTCCCTCACAGCCGACTGCACTGTCGAACCCATTTTGGGCCGCCGCTTGACTCTTGCGATGGCACCGCTAACGCCTGACTCGGCCCCGAATCGCTAGGAACGCCAAGCCAAGCAGCAGGGGTCCGAATAGACGTAGCGCGAGGCGTATGCCCTGGCCCCAAGTGGTGAGATTATCAGGGAGGCTTGCCAACTTCACCTCAAGTGAGAGAGTCGAACTCAGCGCATACAATAAGCAATCGCGCCAGGATTGCGGTGCCGCCAAATAGGAGTGCCCGCCGGCAGCAAAGCCAACACTCGCAAGGGCCATCGAAGCTAGCGCCACGACTATGGCAAAAATAGCAAGCGCTCGTGACGAGCGCAGACCATACCCGGACGTGACCCAGTACAGCCACAGGATGAACTGTTCGGAAAGTGGCGTAGACTTTGCCTTGCGCCGCATTTCCATCTCGCCATAGTAGAAATCAGCTGCGCCGGGCTCGTCTTTTGCGTCCTCCCGTGCTTTACGCAATGCCCGATACAGCTCAATGATCTGATCCGGTTCTAGCTGGTCAGCGTCGCGATGTACAAACTTAGGTGTCGTCCATCCGGAGCTCTTTTTCTGGCATGAACGCCAAGCGCACTCCTCGGCAAGCATTTGGCGCCTACTCCATCGCCAGACGAAAGGCAGGACTAAACCTCTATGAAAGCCTCCTGGGGGAACAGGAAAGCGAATCCCGCTGTCCAAACGCAACTTATCCAGATTGAAACTCCCCGCAAACTGGCATCTCGTGAGATCGACGTTGGCCAGGACCAGAGTAGAAGCGTCGAGATCACGCAGTGAAGCCAAGACACTATGTGGTCCGCCCGAGATCGAGGTTGGACCGCCGAATGTCGCGCCATCCAGAATCACCGAGGATGCCCCATGGAAGCGCAACGTTGCCCGCGACTCGAAATGAGCGCGAATTCCTCGCACATATGCGCAAGTGGCTTCTATTTGGATGGGAGAATCGAAGGATGATTCATCAAACTCCAAACCCTCTGTGAACATCGGGCCGATTTGGCTTGCCCGCTCGAACCTCGACCCGGCGAAGCTGACCTTACCCTCCACACGCATGTCATTGCACACCACCTCCCTCTTAAAGAGTGCATTATAGAAGACGGCGTCTTTGCAGAACTTCGTGTGAGAAAACGACGCCAGCTCACCGAACTGGGCGCCCATAAAGTGAGCCTCGTCGTCGAAACGGGCGTGATCGAAATAAGCGACGCCTCGAAAGCTCATATTCATGAAATCGGCGCGCTTATGGAATGAAGTCTCTAAGAACCGACAGTCCTGGCCATAGGTCGCCCCCGCAAAGGTAACCTGCTCCGCAAACTCGACTCTACTAGACCGACCACCATCTTCACAATTTAATCCGGCCAGACTGACAGGGCCGTGGAACTTGGTTAGTTCGAATGAGCAATCCTTGCTAATGCGAGCACGTGCAAAGCTAGCCCGCTGTTCGAAGACCGAGTTGTAGACCTCGAGAGAACCGCGGACCTCCGCGTCGTCGAACTGCACGTCCCCTTCAAACTCCGATAGGATAAAGAGAGCCGAACCGGAGAAAGTGGCGCGGATAAAGGTAACCGCACCTCGAAACAGTACCTCTTCGAAGATGGCATCTTCTGTGAAATGCGCTTGCATGAATTTGGCAGCGCCGAAGATGGCATGACCGTTCGCGTCCTGGCAAGCAGCCTTGATCGCCGTCAATAACTCGGCATCGATTCTTACTCCGGACAAATCGATACTCGAACCTGGATGTAGCTCCGAAAGTGCAGCTTCCAGCGAGCGAGGGTCGAGATGGGCTAGACAACGATCCGAGGTTGTAGCCCGAACGCCCAGACAACGTCCGTAGCTATCCTTATGCGAACAGATACGATTCAGCTCAGCTTCAGATTCCCGCATTTCCACCTCTGTCGATGTCATCAATCGAGATCACTTTAGTTGGTGAGCATCCCCAACGGCGACGCCCCCGAGAACCTCCTCTACCCCGCGTGCTTCCGCGACGCCGCGGAACTCCGCGCGGTCAGCGAAGACGAGTGGTGGCACGCGCGGGAGGGGTTGGCCCGTGGCTGACCGCCTCACGCGGATCACAACCGCGCTCGCTGTGATGGCCGTCGCCGCTGTCGCTGCGGTGATCTCCTATCAGCACGCGTACGAACTGGTGAGCTCTCACGGAGAGTCCGGCTTCACCGCCAGATTGGTGCCGTTCACGGTGGACGGTCTGATCTGGGCGGCGTCGATGGTGATCCTTGACGCCAGCCGGCGAGAACGGCCGATACCGCCGTTGGCCAAGTGGAGTCTCGGCGTGGGCATCGTGGCCACGATCGGCGCCAATGTGGCGCACGGCATGAACCACGGCGTCATAGGTGCAGTGGTGAGCGCCTGGCCGGCCGTCGCCCTGGTCGGCTCATTCGAGCTTCTTATGCTGCTGACTCGTAACGCGGCGGCATCGTCCGAACCCCAGTCCGTGGAAGAGCCGGATGCGGTCGCGTCTGTGTCCAAGCAAACCGAACGTACCGAAGTGGAGCAGACGCCAGAGGAGGCGATCCTCTCCGACTACCTGGCGAGCCTCAATGGCCCGGGGCGGCCGATGTCACAGCGTTCTCTCGCTGACAAACACGGGGTTGACCGGCGCAAGGTGAAACAGATCATTTCCACTGCGGTGCAATTGACATCATAACGTGGCACCCGCTAGTCAGTAAGTCCTGCCTAGTGGACCAGTTCACGGGGACGTCGAGCATGGCTGGGTAGGCCATCAAGTGGAGCTGTCTGAGCGGGCGATCTTGCAGTGAGGCCCGCTCCACCGGAGGCGCAGTCGCTAACGCTGGCACGACCGACCTGAAGACGCTCGGCATCCAGGCCGGCACCGCCTCCGTGGTCCTACCTGCACACCTAGCTTTCCCTCCATGTTTGAAGCGAAGAAGCCTCGGGCCTTTGACCGAGGCCTTTCGCCTTTCAGGCACCTAGCCCCTTACCTAGCTGGCTACACAGTAAGGACCGGTGAATATGATCGAGCAGGTATCCTTGCTCGATCTGGTGGTCGTCCAAAAGTAGTCTTGGCCGTCCATCAGGGTCAGGGTCCCCGAGGCCCCTCCTCCCGCCCAGTCCACCTCAACCTCCCATCCACACGTGCACTTCTCGGTCTGAGTCTGGATGATGAATTCCTCACTGGTATTTCGAGAGACCGCGTAGGGGAATTGATAAGGCACCTTTTTTGATTTCGCGATATCCTCAGGGAGAAATCTCGCGTCGTATTGAGGGCTCACCGTAGCAGAGCCCCTCTGGTCAACCTTATCCAGATCCGCCTGGAGCCACCGATAGGCTCGCGCGTCACCGCACCCACCCATCAGCAATGTACGTGATACAAGAGGCTTTTGCGCCATCACGCGGACACGAATGTCCTGAATGAATATCTCGTGCTCTGAGTCGCCTTCCACTGTCAGGCGAATAAGGCGGGGGGCTGCTGGAGCACCTTCAGCGGCAGGCCTCCACGTTGCCCACTCCTGGCCATCTTTTAGCGGATCTTTAGCCATGAGCGCCTCTATCTGCTCCGACGGCAGGGGGGAATTCCACGCGACGTGACAGCGATCGGCCAAGCGTTGGATAGTAATCTGCGGCGGCTTTCCGACCTTATCATCAGCTTTATCCTGAGGGGCAACCACAACCGAGCCGCCGTCGTTGTTAATAGCGACGTTACCCGTGCCGCTGTTCGTGGCCGTCTGCGACCCGCCCCCTTGAGCGCCACAGGAAAGTAGCAGGGTGACTAGAATCCCAACAATCCCTAGGACTCCCGCAATGCCCTGCCACTCGTCCAGCCTAAGAAGGTGGCGCCAGCCAGCAGATTCCGCATTTCGGCATTTTCCTGGCGTCTGCTCCGACATCTGCCCCGATCCGAATCGTTCTGTCTATGAGTGATCGGCCACCAGTCATGTCCACGCGCGTCATGCGGAACGCCGTGGCAGCCGAGGCGATGCAGCAATCAAACATCACCCAGTTACACCTTATACACCACTTGTGGGCGAGGCGTGTCGAATGCTTAGAATTGGAACGCGACAACAACTCACTTCGTATAGCTGTTCGTATCCCCGCACCAAACAGGATGAGCGTTACCTGGCCTGCGAGATCAGCCGCGGGGCTTACCGAAACCCTGTCGATTGATCTCTGCTTCTTTCGGGGCAAGCCCTCATCCCGCTCTTGGCGTATCCGTACAGGCGCGGGCCCTCATATAACCCCGCTGCGCGTTCCTATTTCTGATGCTTTAAACGCTGAAATTCAGCGGGAAAGCCTCACTGAAAGCACGGAACGACGTCGCCCATCGCTAGGCGAATAGCAGATCGCACTATGGGCGGGTCTGCCTCACGCTATCGGCGAGCGTGCAAATCAGCCCGAAGTCGAATTGCTATGTAACAATAGCACTTCTTTGGCATATGAAAAGATTTTGGGATCGAGGACTGTGTGAGGCATTGAGGTTTGGCGAGGGAGTGTTCCTGCAATAGGCACAAATCTGGCCAGCGCCCGGCCTTCGGTGCGAGCTCCGAACAATTCGTCTAACTCGACAACCTTTGACAATTCTTTGCGAAGCTCAGGATTTAGGACATCAAAGCCATCTCGTGCGACTCTATGAATAGAGGCCAGGGCGTCACGGAACAGAGGAAGTAAATCTGGATCCTCTTCCATTTCTGCCAGCTCGTTTCGGATCGCGACGTTCAGATATTCCTTCGCCGTCTCTTCGCATTGGTCCCGACGTAAGCGCGCGATCGCCGAATATTTGTCTCCGACTACTATACCGCCCGGCGATCGCTCTTCCCTTGCGGACAGATGCAGCCCAACACATTCTATAGTATGGTGGACCAACAAATTTCTCAATTTATACGATATGCGATAACCTTGACACTCATCATATTCGCGATTAAAGAGAGCCTTGAGGGCCACAAAGCCAATAGAGCCCTTCCCGTGAAGGCGTTTTGCGCGGGTCAAACCGTGCTCTTGGTGGATATTAAGTGATGCAGCAAATGTCAGCGCAAGGCAAATAATGGATCGCTGCCAAAGTTCGGCACTTGCTCGTATAATAGAGAGATTTCCTTCCTCCATGAACTTCTTAATCGACTCCAAGCAAGATTCAAATTGTCTCAATGCTTCCTCGGCATACATCTCCAGTCCGCCGCCAATTGCCTTATCGACTCGCTGATAGGCCGCTAAATATTCCACATACTCACCGTCGCTTAGGCGGTGGAATAGATCGAACTGTGTCTCATCAGAGCCAGCCTTCTTATAAATGACCATTAGGCCGCCGACATTTCCTTCTTCACGCATTTTAGTTTACCTTAATTTCCTGATTCTTCGAGTGCGCTTCTCGGCGGGCCCTTCGGAAGATCGGAGCATCCTAGACAGTGTCATTGCGACGTCCGTCTATCCATTGCCGCATACGAGCTACCTCTGCGGGATCCTTATAGACTTGCTTTAGGATTTTACCAACAAGCTCAAGAACGTCGGAGGCTTCCCGTGCGGAGAAACGCTCATCTAACACCTCATGGATAGCGATATTGCCTGATAGTCGAACTACATGAGCCGCTTCCATCAGCAACACAGAAATATGGCCGCCATCCATGAGAGACTTGATCATATCGACCAGTCGACTATCCTGGACACCTTTATCTTTTGCTACTCCTTCGATGGTCGCTCTTGCCATTACCACAGCTGCTGTTGTAGCTCCGGCGGACAGGCATTCGTGAGCCTCAACAAACAAGGCCGATACGCTGTCAGGTACATGCTCTGGAGGCTCTGGAATAGTTGATGTCACAGGCCACCGCATGGCGGCAATGACCTCTCCATGAGGATCCCGCTGCTCAGCAAGTGCTACCGGGCCGTAGCAAGCATCGCACGCATACACTTCTACCCGTGTGCGAGCTGAGCGATGTGCGCTACCGAATCCTCCGGTATCTTCGTTGTCGCAATACCCGAGACAGGTGAAATGCACATGCAATCCGCAGTGTGGGCAGGTATCGGGGAGCTCAGGGTGCGAGACCATAACCCCAAAGCCTAGTCAATTGCCCTCAGTTCTCAACGGTTTTCAAGACAGGCACCCACTCTGCCATCTTCGTCGCGGGTGACCAGGTACACCGCATGGAGACAAGTCTTCTAGGGAGACACCATCGGACCTGCGGCCTTCCAGTGTCTCGATGGCAGCGATCGCGGCAAGAGCGCTTCCTCTGGACAGAGGCCGCTCGCGTAGTACGTTGGCCAACTCAAGCATGTTCACGACAACAACGACGGCCATCGGTCAGCGCGACTGCGGAGCCGCGACTTAGACCGCGTCTTGATTGGTGATCTTTCGTTGTAGTGATCGTGGATGCGTTCATGCAGCGGCTGGTCCCTGACGAGTTGTGGGAGTTGTTTCAGCGGGTGGTGCCCGTAGCTCCGGTGCGGCCGCAGGGTGGCGGCCGCCGGCGTGCCGATGACCGTCTGATCTTGGCGGCGATCGTGTACGTGGCCACCACCGGCTGTACCTGGCGGCAGCTGCCGCCGATCTTCGGCGCGTCCTGGCAGACCGTGCACCGCCGATTCGCCGACTGGAGCGCCGCCCGGGTGTGGGCCAAGCTGTACCGGATCCTGCTCGATGAACTGGGCGCTCGCGGCGAGCTGAACTGGTCGCGGTGCGCCATCGACTCGGTCAGCGTCCGCGCGATGAAAGGGGGGACCTGACCGGCCCGAATCCTGTCGACAGGGGCAAGAAAGGCGCGAAGATCCACCTGATCACCGATCGGTCCGGTCTGCCGATCAGTGTCGGGATCAGTGCGGCCAACACTCACGACAGTGTGGCGTTGGAGCCGTTGGTGCGTGGCATTCCGCCGATCCGCTCCCGGCGCGGGCCGCGCCGGCGGCGGCCCGCGAAGCTGCATGGCGATAAGGGCTACGACTTCGCGCACCTGCGGGCGTTCCTGCGTGGGCGCGGCATCATCCCGCGCATCGCCCGCCGCGGGATCGAGTCCAGCCAACGCCTGGGCCGCCACCGCTGGGTAGTGGAGAGAACCGTGTCCTGGCTGGCTGGATGCCGACGCCTACACCGCCGCTATGAGCGCCGCGCCGACCACTTCGGCTCGTTCGTCGCGATTGCCGCAGCCCTGATTTGCTACCGCCGACTCACCAACTGAGACGACGTCTTACACACACCTGCTCTGCCGGAGCTCTTCAACCAGACTCAGTCATCGCTCACAAACTTCGACCTGAAATGCGGTGGGATGCGGGTCGCCAGGCGCGGGTCGGATGCCACCTACGAACCGAACGTGATCTCCTTCCTGAGGACCGCTCTCACTGAGCCTTTTCCAGCCTGATGGTGCTGGTCACAGCAGGAGGCGGCGCGGGGGTGGCAATAGGTGAGGCTCCCCGGTAAGAACAGCAATCGACCAAGAACGATGCCCTACCCGGGAGCCTCGATTGCT
>JAGFNW010000008.1 GCA_017592665.1 Streptosporangiaceae bacterium NEAU-GS5
GGTCTGGAAGGCCCCGCGGTCACCATCGACACCGCCTGCTCATCATCACTGGTCGCCCTCCACCAAGCCGCCCACGCCATCCGCAACGGCGAATGCCACCTCGCCCTGGCCGGCGGCGTCAACATCATGTCCACCCCCGGAATGCTCGTCGAATTCTCCCGCCAACGCGGCCTGGCCACCGACGGACGATGCAAACCCTTCGCCGCCACCGCCGACGGCACCGCCTGGGGCGAAGGAACCGGACTCGTCCTACTCGAACGACTAACCGACGCCCACACCAACGGACACCACATCCTGGCCATCATCCGCGGCTCGGCCATCAACCAAGACGGCGCCTCCAACGGACTGACCGCACCCAACGGACCATCCCAGCAACGCGTCATCCACCAAGCCCTGGCCAACGCCCGCCTCACCCCCGCCGACATCGACATCGTCGAAGCCCACGGCACCGGCACCACCCTCGGCGACCCCATCGAAGCACAAGCCCTACAAGCCACCTACGGCAAACACCACACCCCCCAACACCCCCTCTGGCTCGGATCCCTCAAATCCAACATCGGCCACACCATGGCCGCCGCCGGCATCGGCGGCGTCATCAAAATGATCCAAGCACTCCGCCACGCCACCCTGCCCCCCACCCTCCACGCCGACCAACCCACCCCCCACGTCGACTGGACCAGCGGCACCATCGAACTGCTCACCACAACACGCCCCTGGCCACCCCTGGACCGCCCCCGACGCGCCGCCATCTCCTCCTTCGGCATCAGCGGCACCAACGCCCACCTCATCCTCGAACAAGCACCCGACCCGGCCACCACCCAACCCACCCCGACCCACGGCCCCGTCATCTGGCCACTATCGGCCCGCACACCCGAAGCGCTACGCGCACTCGCCGAACGCATGGCCACCGCGGACACCGACCTGTCTCCGGCCGACGTCGCGGCGACCCTTGCGGCACGGACGCCGTTCGAACACCGCGCGGCAGTCGTTGGCACCGACCACGAGCAGTTGCGGGACGCGCTCAGGTCGTTGGCCGACCACACCTTTACTCGGGCCGGGACAGGCAAGACGGTGCTGGTGTTTCCCGGGCAAGGCTCCCAATGGGACGCCATGGCCCGCGACCTCTACACCACCGCACCCATATTCCGCGACCACCTCAACCAATGCGCCCACGCCCTAGCCCCCCACACCGACTGGGACCTGCTCCACGTCCTACTCACCAACGACGGCGCCCCCCACCTCACCCGCGTCGACGTCATCCAACCCGCCCTGTTCGCCACCATGATCTCCCTGGCCGCCCTCTGGCAATCCCACGGCATCCGACCCGACGCCGTCATCGGCCACTCCCAAGGCGAAATCGCCGCCGCCCACATCGCCGGCGCCCTCACCCTCAACGACGCCGCCCGCATCATCGCCCTGCGCAGCCAAGCCATCCGCACCCTGGCCGGCACCGGCGGCATGCTGTCCATCGCCCTACCCGCCCACCACATCCACCCCTACCTGCACCCCTACCAACACAACACCCACGACGACCCCGCCATCGCCGTCATCAACGGACCCACCTCCACCGTCGTCTCCGGCCCCACCCACACCCTCGACCAACTCCAAACCGACCTCCACACCCACAACATCCGCACCCACCGCATCCCCGTCGACTACGCCTCCCACTCCCCCCACGTCGACCAACTCCGCGACCACATCCTCCACCTCCTGGCCCCCATCAAACCCCGCCCCAGCCACATCCCCTTCTACTCCACCATCACCGCCACCCCCATCGACACCACCCACCTCGACGCCCACTACTGGTTCAACAACCTGCGCACCACCGTCCAATTCGAAGCCACCACCCGCCAACTGCTCGCCGACGGATACGACACCTTCATCGAAGCCAGCCCCCACCCCGTCCTCACCATCGGCCTCAACGAAACCATCGACGCCACCCGGACCCCCGCGAACGTCATCGCGACCCTGCGCCGCGACGAGGGCGACCTCACCCAGTTCCTGCGGGCCACCGGCCACGCGTACGCCGCCGGCGCCGCCATCGAGTGGAATCAGCCGGGACGCCACATCGAGCTGCCCACCTATCCCTTCGAACGGACGCCGTTCTGGCTCACCCCCGACGCCGGCCACGGCGACGTCAGCGCGGCGGGACTGACCACGGCAGACCACCCGTTGCTCGGCGCCGTCGTCGACGGTCTCAACAGCGTGGTGTTCACCGGCCGGATCTCCCTTGCCACCCACCCGTGGCTGGCCGACCACGTCGTCGCGGGCACGACCGTGCTGCCCGGCACCGCCTTCGTCGAGATGGCCGTACGCGCCGCCGACGAGGTCGGCTGCGGCGCCATGCGCGAACTGACCATCCACGCGCCCCTGGTCCTGCCCGAACGCGGCGCCACACGGCTGCGCGTGGAGATCGGCGAACCGGCCGACGACGGAGGACGCCCGATCAGGATCGACTCACGCCCGGACAACGACACGCTCTGGACCTGCCACGCCATCGGGACCGTCGAGACCGGCTCCCCTGCTCCTGACTGGGATCTCGTCCACTGGCCGCCCGTCGGCGCGCAACCCGTCGCCGTCTCCTACGACGCCCTCGCCGCGCACGGCTACCACTACGGCGAGGCGTTCCAAGGGCTGGACAAGATGTGGCGGCATGGCGACGACGTCTATGCCGAGGTCGTCCTCCACGCCGCGGATCCAGGGGCGTACAACCTGCATCCGGCACTGCTCGACGCCGCGCTCCATCCCCTGCTGTTGAACGGGATCCTCCCGGACGACGGCCGGGTGCTGCTGCCGTACGCCTGGGAGGGCGTGACCCTCCATGCGTCCGGCGCGTCCGTGCTGCGGGTATCGATGACGATGGCGCGGGACAACGCGGTGCGGCTGCGTGCGGCGGACGGCGCGGGGGCGCCGGTCGCCGAGGTGGCGTCGCTGGCCATGCTTCCCGCCGACCCCGTTCAGCTGGGTGCGGCGGCGGCAGGCCGGGAGTCCCTTCTGCGCCTGGAGTGGACGGCCGCGCCGCCCGCGCACGCCACGCCGCCCGCCCGTCTCTCGCTGCTCGGCGATGACCTGTTCGGGCTGGGCTCGATGCTTGGCCCGATGCTGGGCTCGACGCTGGACGTCGACGCGGTCGACGCGGTCGTGTGCATCGGCGGTGAGGACACGGATGACGTCCCGGGGGCCGCCCGCACGGCGCTGTACGGCACGCTCGATCTGGTCCAGACGTGGCTCGCCGACGACCGGTTCGCGGACGGGCGGCTGGTCGTGGTCACCCGGCGTGCCGTGATGACCGGGGACGGCGAGCCCGCGCCGGACCTGGCCGCCGCACCGGTCTGGGGGCTGCTGCGCTCCGCTCAGGCCGAGAATCCCGGCCGGCTGGTCCTGATCGACGTGGACGAGGATGATCGGTCGCTCGCCGCGCTGCCGTACGCGCTGGCGGGCGACGTCACACAGTGCGCGCTGCGCGGCGGCGAGGTGCTGGTGCCGCGGCTGACCAGGGCGAGTGCCACGGATCGGCTGCGACCGCCGGACGGCGTGCCGTGGCGGCTGGACGTGGTGGGCCGGAGCAGGCTGGAGTCGCTGTCGCTGGTGCCGTGCGAGGAGGCCGGCGCGCCGCTGCGGCCGGAGCAGATCCGGGTCGCGGTGCGCGCGTGCGGGCTGAACTTCCGCGACGTGCTGATCGCGCTCGGCGTGCACCCCGGCGACGCGAACATGGGCGAGGGCGCCGGCGTGGTGCTCGAGGTCGGCTCCGCGGTGACCACCGTACGGCCCGGCGACCGGGTGATGGGCATGCTGCCCGGCGCGTTCGGGCCCACCGCGGTGGGCGACCACCGGTGGGTCACTCAGATGCCGTCGGAGTGGTCGTTCGAGCAGGCCGCCGCGATTCCCATCGTGTTCGGCACGGCGTACCACGGGCTGGTCAACCTCGCCAAGCTCAAGCCGGGCGAGTCGGTGCTGATCCACGCCGCCGCGGGCGGGGTGGGCATCGCCGCCGCGCAGCTCGCGCGATCCGTCGGCGCGGAGATCTACGGCACGGCGAGCTCCGGCAAGTGGGACACACTGCGCGGGCTCGGCATCGAGGACGCGCGCATCGCCAACTCGCGCACGCTGGATTTCGAGCGCGAGTTCCTGTCCGCCACGGGCGGCCGCGGCGTCGACGTCGTGCTGAACTGCCTCGCCAAGGAGTTCGTGGACGCCACCCTGCGGCTCCAGCCGGGCGGCGGACGGTTCATCGAGCTGGGCAAGACCGACATCAGGGACGCCGCCGCGGTCGCCGCGGCGCACCCGGGCATCGCGTACCAGGCCTTCGACCTGATCACGCTGGCGCTGGACGACCCGGACCTGTACCAGTCGATCCTCCGCGAGCTCGCCGCGCTGTTCTCCTCAGGCGCGCTCACGCCGTTGCCCATGCGCACGTGGGACATCCGGCAGGCGCCGGACGCGTTCCGCTTCCTCAGCCAGGGCCGGAACATCGGCAAGATCGTGCTGACCATGCCGCCGCGGTGGGACACCGAAGGCACCGTGCTGATCACCGGCGGCACCGGAACGCTCGGCGGCCTGTTCGCCCGGCATCTGGTCACCACGCAGGGGGTGCGCCATCTGCTGCTGGTCTCCCGGCGCGGACCGGACGCGCCCGGAGCCGCCGACCTGGTCGCGGAGCTGGCCCGGCTGGGCGCCGACGCGACGGCCGCCGCGTGCGACGTGACCGACCGGGCCGCGCTTTCCGCGCTGCTCGCGACGATCCCGGCGGACCGCCCGCTCACCGGCGTGGTGCACGCCGCGGGGATCCTGGACGACGGGCTGGTGTCCACGCTGACCCCGGAACGGCTCGACGCGGTGCTGCGGCCGAAGCTGGACGCGGCCTGGAATCTGCACGACCTGACCCGTGGTCTCGGACTTTCGGCGTTCGTGCTGTTCTCCTCGATCATGGGCACGATCGGCAACGCCGGTCAGGGCAACTACGCCGCCGCGAACGTGTTCCTCGACGCGCTCGCCCAGCACCGCCGTGCCATCGGACTGCCGGCGACCTCGCTGGCCTGGGGTTTCTGGGATCAGCGCAGCGGAATGACGGGCGACCTGAGCGACGCGGACATCGAGAGGATGGCGCGCACGGGGCTCCGGCCGCTGCCCTCGGACGAAGGTGTCGCGCTGTTCGACGCGGCCTTCGCGGGTGGTGAGGTCACCGCGACTTTGGCCGCGCTCGACATGGATCGGCTGCGCGCGCGGGCCGAGCAGGCGAGCCTGCCCGAGGTGCTGCGCGGGCTGGTCCGGGCGCGGCGTACGGCGGCCGCGGTCACGGCGACCGGCTCGGCGCTCGCCGACCGGCTGGCAGGCCGTCCGGCCGAGGAGATCGATCGCGAGCTGCTCGACCTGGTGTGCTCGCACACCGCCACGGTGCTCGGCCATGCCGGTGCGGGCGCCGTACGGCCGGACGTCGCGTTCCGGGAGCACGGCATCGACTCGCTGTCCGCTATGGAGCTGCGCAACCGGCTGAACGATGTCACCGGGCTGCGGCTGCCGTCCACAGTGGTGTTCGACTACCCGACCCCGTACGCGCTGGTCGCCCACGTGCGCGCGGAATTGCTGGGCGACGCCGTCCCGGTCGCGGCCCCGGCGATGGCGGCGCACGCCGCAGGTGGGGATGGGGACGACGATCCGATCGCCATCGTCGGCATGGCCTGCCGGTATCCCGGTGGCGCGGCGTCGCCGGAGGAGCTGTGGGAGCTCGTGCTGTCGGAGCGGGACGCCGTCTCCGGACTGCCGCGCAACCGAGGGTGGGACGTGGAGAACCTGTTCGACGCCGACCCAGGGCGCACCGGCAAGAGCTACGTCGACAAGGGATGTTTCCTGCACGACGCGGGCGAGTTCGACGCGGGGTTCTTCGGGATCTCGCCGCGTGAGGCGCTGGCGATGGACCCGCAGCAGCGGCTGCTGCTGGAAACCGCGTGGGAGACGCTGGAACGCGCCGGGATCGAGCCCGGCTCGCTGCGCGGCACCCAGACCGGAGTGTTCGTCGGCGCGCTGTTCCAGGAGTATGGACCCCCGATGTCCGAGGGCTCGGCCGAAGCCGACGGAATGCTGCTCACCGGGAAGACGACGAGTGTCCTTTCGGGCCGGATCGCGTATTTCCTCGGTCTGGAAGGCCCCGCGGTCACCATCGACACCGCCTGCTCATCATCACTGGTCGCCCTCCACCAAGCCGCCCACGCCATCCGCAACGGCGAATGCCACCTCGCCCTGGCCGGCGGCGTCAACATCATGTCCACCCCCGGAATGCTCGTCGAATTCTCCCGCCAACGCGGCCTGGCCACCGACGGACGATGCAAACCCTTCGCCGCCACCGCCGACGGCACCGCCTGGGGCGAAGGAACCGGACTCGTCCTACTCGAACGACTAACCGACGCCCACACCAACGGACACCACATCCTGGCCATCATCCGCGGCTCGGCCATCAACCAAGACGGCGCCTCCAACGGACTGACCGCACCCAACGGACCATCCCAGCAACGCGTCATCCACCAAGCCCTGGCCAACGCCCGCCTCACCCCCGCCGACATCGACATCGTCGAAGCCCACGGCACCGGCACCACCCTCGGCGACCCCATCGAAGCACAAGCCCTACAAGCCACCTACGGCAAACACCACACCCCCCAACACCCCCTCTGGCTCGGATCCCTCAAATCCAACATCGGCCACACCATGGCCGCCGCCGGCATCGGCGGCGTCATCAAAATGATCCAAGCACTCCGCCACGCCACCCTGCCCCCCACCCTCCACGCCGACCAACCCACCCCCCACGTCGACTGGACCAGCGGCACCATCGAACTGCTCACCACAACACGCCCCTGGCCACCCCTGGACCGCCCCCGACGCGCCGCCATCTCCTCCTTCGGCATCAGCGGCACCAACGCCCACCTCATCCTCGAACAAGCACCCGACCCGGCCACCACCCAACCCACCCCGACCCACGGCCCCGTCATCTGGCCACTATCGGCCCGCACACCCGAAGCGCTACGCGCACTCGCCGAACGCATGGCCACCGCGGACACCGACCTGTCTCCGGCCGACGTCGCGGCGACCCTTGCGGCACGGACGCCGTTCGAACACCGCGCGGCAGTCGTTGGCACCGACCACGAGCAGTTGCGGGACGCGCTCAGGTCGTTGGCCGACCACACCTTTACTCGGGCCGGGACAGGCAAGACGGTGCTGGTGTTTCCCGGGCAAGGCTCCCAATGGGACGCCATGGCCCGCGACCTCTACACCACCGCACCCATATTCCGCGACCACCTCAACCAATGCGCCCACGCCCTAGCCCCCCACACCGACTGGGACCTGCTCCACGTCCTACTCACCAACGACGGCGCCCCCCACCTCACCCGCGTCGACGTCATCCAACCCGCCCTGTTCGCCACCATGATCTCCCTGGCCGCCCTCTGGCAATCCCACGGCATCCGACCCGACGCCGTCATCGGCCACTCCCAAGGCGAAATCGCCGCCGCCCACATCGCCGGCGCCCTCACCCTCAACGACGCCGCCCGCATCATCGCCCTGCGCAGCCAAGCCATCCGCACCCTGGCCGGCACCGGCGGCATGCTGTCCATCGCCCTACCCGCCCACCACATCCACCCCTACCTGCACCCCTACCAACACAACACCCACGACGACCCCGCCATCGCCGTCATCAACGGACCCACCTCCACCGTCGTCTCCGGCCCCACCCACACCCTCGACCAACTCCAAACCGACCTCCACACCCACAACATCCGCACCCACCGCATCCCCGTCGACTACGCCTCCCACTCCCCCCACGTCGACCAACTCCGCGACCACATCCTCCACCTCCTGGCCCCCATCAAACCCCGCCCCAGCCACATCCCCTTCTACTCCACCATCACCGCCACCCCCATCGACACCACCCACCTCGACGCCCACTACTGGTTCAACAACCTGCGCACCACCGTCCAATTCGAAGCCACCACCCGCCAACTGCTCGCCGACGGATACGACACCTTCATCGAAGCCAGCCCCCACCCCGTCCTCACCATCGGCCTCAACGAAACCATCGACGCCACCCGGACCCCCGCGAACGTCATCGCGACCCTGCGCCGCGACGAGGGCGACCTCACCCAGTTCCTGCGGGCCACCGGCCACGCGTACGCCGCCGGCGCCGCCATCGAGTGGAATCAGCCGGGACGCCACATCGAGCTGCCCACCTATCCCTTCGAACGGACCCACTACTGGCTCGCGCCCGACAACAGACGCGGTGACGTGGGGGCCGCCGGGCTGACCATGGCCGGCCATCCGCTGCTCGCGGCCGTCGTCGACGGCGCCAGCGCGACGGTCATGACCGGCCGGATCTCCCCCGCCACCCATCCCTGGCTCGCGGACGCCACCACGCTGCCGGGCGCCGCCTTCGTCGAGCTGGCCGTCCACGCCGCCGACCAGGTCGGCTGCGGCGCCATCCGTGAACTGACCATCCACGCGCCCCTGGTCCTGCCCGAACGCGGCGCCACACGGCTGCGCGTGGAGATCGGCGAACCGGCCGACGACGGCGGACGCCCGATCAGGATCGACTCACGCCCGGACAACGCCGGCGACACACCCTGGACGTGCCACGCCACGGGCGCCCTGGACGCCGCCGAAGCACCGATCCCGGACTGGGACCTCACCCAGTGGCCGCCCACCGGTGCGCGACCCGTCGGCCAGGGCATCTGGCGCCACGGCGACCACGTCTATGCCGAGGTCGCCCTCCCGGCCGGCGACCCAGGCGCCTACAACCTGCATCCGGCACTGCTCGATGCCGCGCTTCAGGCCGCCTTCCCGGACGGCGCGAGGATGGCGACGTCATGGCGCGGGGTCGCCGTGCACGCGGTCGGCGCGTCCGCCCTGCGGGCACGGATCACGCCGAGCGCCGCCGGGTCGGTGTCGGTCGCGCTGGCCGACACCACGGGAGACCCGGTCGCCGAGATCAGCCGGGTCGTCACCACCCAGGTCAGCCCCCGCGAACTGCGGGCCGCCAGGATCGCGCAGCTCGACGCGCTGCACCGGGAGACGTGGGTCGGCAAGGCCCCATCGCCCGTACAGTCGTCCATGCCCTCGCCCATGGCGACCTGGGGGATCGTCGGAGCCGATCCGCTGCGCGCCAGGGCGGGGCTGGCCGCCGCCGGCGTCGACGCCGTGCCGTATCCCGATCTCGCCGCCCTGACCAGCGCGCCCGTGCCCGACTACCTGGTGCTGACCGTGCCGGCGGGTGGCGATGTCGCCGACACGGCGCGCGAGACGTGGCGCCAGGTGCGGGATCTGCTGGCGATCGACGCGCTCGCCGCCGCGACCGTGGTGTGCCTGACCACGTCGGCCACGCCGGCGTTCGACGGCGCCGCCACCACCGATCTCGCCGCCGCCACCGATCTCGCCGGCGCCGCCGCCTGGGGGCTGATCCGGTCCGCGCAGCTGGAGAACCCCGGCCGGTTCCTGCTCGCCGACGTGGACGGCGGCGACGGGTCGTGGCGCGCGCTGCCGAAGGCCGTGCTCCTCGGCGAGCCGCAGCTGGCGCTGCGCGACGGCGAGCTCCGGGTGCCCCGCCTCACCCGGGTCGCCCCGGCCGGCGGTCACGAGCCGGCCAGCGGTCACGAGCCCCTCAGTGGCAGCGCGCCGGTCAGGGGGAGTGCGATGGTCGCGGGGGCGACGACGCCGATGGGCGCTGAGCTGGCGCGGCACCTGGCCGCTGGGGCCTGCGACCCGGGTGACCGCACGGCGTTGCGCGAGCTGATCGCCGCGCTGCCCGCCGACCACCCGCTGACCACGGTCGTGTACGTGCCGGACGGGCCGCTCGACGACTTCGAGGCGTTGCGTGCGGTGGTCGACGCCGTGCGGATCCTCGACGAGGAGATCGGCGCAGCCACCCTGATCCTGTGCTCGTCGTTGGCCGGGACGGTCGGCGGAGGGATCGCCGTCGAGGCCGCGGTGGCAGCCACGCTGGACGCGCTCGCCCGGCGGCGGCGCGCTCATGGCGCGCCCGCGGTGTCGCTGGCCTGGGGGCCGTGGGCGCTGGGCGACCAGCCGTCCCATTCGCGGATCGTCGGAGCCGGCTCACTGGGCTCGTCGGAGGCGGTCGCGCTGTTCGAGGGCGCCTGTCTCGCCGACGAACCCGTGGTGATCCCGGCGAGGCTGGACCTGGCCGATCTCGCCAGGCGGGCCAAGGCCGGGGAGACGGTGCCGCCCGCGTACAGGTCGCTAATCAGGACCACCGGCAAGCGCGCGGCAGGCGGCGGCGCGGCCTCGGCGACGTCGCTGCGGCACCGGCTCGCCGCGATGATGGAGGCCGACCGGGACCAGATGCTGTTCGACCTGATCCGCACGCACGTCTCGGCCGTGCTCGGGCACGCCTCGCCCGGCACGGTGCAGCCCGACCAGATCTTCCGTGAGCTCGGGTTCGACTCGCTGTCGGCGCTGACCTTGCGAAACCGGTTGAACTCGGCGACCGGCCTGCGCCTGAAGGCGGCGCTGATGTTCGACCACCCGACGCCGAACGACCTCGTCCGGCACCTTAAAGAAGAGCTGCTCGAACCCGCCGTGAAGGCGAAATGAAGCAGCCCCTCGATAGCGTCGCGGCCGACCGTACAACAAGCCGACAACGACTCGGGGAAACACAATGAGCATCAAGGCGCGCACGCGGTTCGCGATCGTCGCCGCCGCGGTGGGCATCGCCGCCACCACGCTGGCCGGCTCCACGGCCGCGCAGGCCAAGCAGGCCACGCAGGCCACGCAGGCCGGGGGGACCTATCTCGGCTGTCCGTATGGGGCCGTGTGCATCTACACCGACACGACGTTCAGCCACCGCACGCAGACCTTCTGGTCGTACGGGCCGCACAACCTGGTCAACCAGTTCGGCCGCAGGCCCGTCGTCAACAACCAGTACGGAGGCGCGACGGCGACCCTGTGCTACGGCTACAACGGCGTCAACTGCGACCCGGGCTGGACCCTGCCTCCCGTGGAGGGCACGGCCTGTATCGCCTGCTACTCCCTTCCCGACCTGACGCCGTTCAATTCCATCGTCCTCAACCGCCCATAGCCCGCCCTACGCGGGACCACGCGAAGACGCCCCCGAGGCTTGAGACCTCGGGGGCGTCGGCGATGGCCGGGGTGTCACCAGACGAGTCCGCCGTTGACCTCCAGCACGTGGCCGTTGATGTAGGAGCTTTCGTCACCGGCCAGGAAGACGGCCGCGTCGGTCAGTTCGTTCGCGCGGCCGACCCGCCCGGCGGCGAGCTTCAGGGAGTATTTGTCCCAGATCGGGGAGTTCTGCAGCGCCTTCCCCATGCCTTCGTCGATCACGCCGGGGCACAGGCAGTTCACGGTGATGCCGTCGGCGGCCACTTCCGCCGCGACGACCTTGGTGAACATCTCGATGCCCGCCTTCGTGGCGCTGTAGGCCGCCGCGCCGGGCGCGACCCGCGAGCTCAGCGCCGACGACATGGTGATGATCCGGCCCGCCGGGCTCTGCCGCAGGTGCGGCAGAGCGGCGCGGACGCAGTTGAAGGTGCCGGTGAGATTGGTGGCCACCATCTCGTGCCACTGGCCGGGCTCGAGGTCCGACACGCGGCCCGGACGGCTGACGCCGGCGTTGGCGACGACGATGTCAAGGCCGCCGAAGCGTTCGACGGCGCCGGTGATCACCTGGTCGACCGACTCGAGCTCGCGGACGTCGAGCGGCAGGAAGGCGATGTTGTCGTCATCGGTGTCGGCGGGCGGCCACGCGGGCTCCTTCCCGCGCGCCGCGACGACGACGCTTGCCCCTTCGGCGAGGTAGGCCTCGGCGATGCGTCTGCCGAGCCCCTTCGTGCCGCCGGTGACGACGGCGACCCTGCCCTTCAACCTCATGACGTGGCCGCCCAGTGGTAGAAGCGGGTGGCCAGCGAGTTCTCCGCAGGGTTGTACGGCGGGACGATCGGGGTGAGGTCGTCGACGATCTTGAGGAACCGCGGGTCGGCCTCCTTCCACGCCGAGCCGATCGCCTCGTGGCTGCCGTCCGCGCGGAAGTCCTGGATGTGCAGGTAGATGCCCCGCTGCAGGAAGATCTGCCGGCGCAGGGTGCCCATCTTGTGCGGGAAGTCGGTCGCGTCCAGATCGGCGAACAGCCGCGACACCTCGGGGATGTGCTCGTGCCGCTGGGTGTTCACGATCACGATGCAGTCGAGGTGCTCCAGGTTGTCGAGCGGTTCGGCCGGCCACAGGTAGAAGCCGCTCGCCGTCGGCCGGTCCGTCGGGCCGTCCCAGTCCGGCGTCGCGACGCACTCGCCGAAGTGGGCCGCCAGGTCCTCCTCCAGCCGCTGGAACCGGGGATCCGTGGTGATCGTGCGGTGGGCGTCGGCCTCGTCGGCGACGTCCCAGTCCTGCAGGTGCACATACAGGTCGCAGTACGTGTAGACCTGCCGGCGGCGCAACCCGGCGACCTGCGGGGCCACCTCGGTGTCGAACTCGTGCAGGATCTTGGTGACGTCGTCGATGTTGCCGCGGTCGAACGTGCCCACGGTGACGATGCTCGGCATGTGCTTTCTCCTCACGCGCGCTCTGGCTCGAGGACTTCGGACCCCAGCGGGTCGAATCCGGCGACGTCGGGCAGCGCCTTGATGCCGGAGATCAGGGAGATGAAGCCGCCCTGCAGGTTGCCGTCGGCGTCGCGGACGGCCTCTGCGGCGCGCTCCATGTAGATCTGGCGCAGCCGCGTCGGGTCGTAGAAGAAGGAGATGAAGGAGAGGAACTCGTTGTAGAGCTGCCGGTAGATCAGCTCGTACCGGGCCAGCGCGCGATCGGTGTCGGCGGCGTTGTTCAGCGCGGCGTCGAGGGTCCGCGCGGCCATCCAGGCGCCGGAGGTGCCGAGCCAGACGCCCTGGGAGAACAGCGGGTCGATGAATCCGGCCGCGTCGCCGACCGAGAGCCAGCCGGGCCCGTAGAAGCGGTCGCAGATGTGCGACCAGTCGCGCGTGGTCCGCACCACGTCGACGCGCTCGGCGCCGACGATCATCTTCGCGGCGACCTCGCTGGAGGCCAGCGCGTCTTCGAAGACCTGCTCCTGCGTACGGCCGCCGGCGGTCTTGGCCGCCAGCAGGTCGACCGGGAGGACGTGGCCGAGGCTCAGTTTGTCGGCGGCCACCGGGATCCCCCACAGCCAGCCGCCGCCCTTGACCGACTCCACCAGGATGTCGCCCTGACGGCCGTTCGACAGCGGCTCGAACGGGCTGAAGTAGCTCCAGATCGCGACGTTGCGCAGGTTCTCCTGCCACGCCACCTCCGTGAGCTTGCGGGAAACGGCCCGGCTCTGACCCGACGCGTCGACGACGAACTGTGCGGTCACGCGGTGCTTGTGGCCGCCACGCCGGTAGACGACGCCCTCGACCGTGCCGTCCGCGGCGGTGATCAGGTCGACGACCTGCGCCTCCTCCTCCACCTCCACGCCGAGCCGGCGCGCGTTGTCCAGCAGCAGCTGGTCGAACTCGCTGCGGACGACATGCCAGGAGTGGTCATAGCGGCCCGCCTGGCCGAACGAGACACGCCAGGGGTCGGGGTCGCTGCCCCACACCAAGGTGACGCCGTACTTCCGCTGGAACCGGGCCTCGAGCTCGTCGATCAGGCCCAGCTGCTCCATCACGGGGATGACGCCGGTGATCATGGACTCACCGATGTGATAGCGCGGGAAGCGCTCGCGTTCGAGCACCAGCACCTGCCGGCCGCGCTTGGCCAGCAGGGCGGCGGTCGTCGAACCCGCCGGCCCTCCCCCGACGACCACGACGTCGTACTGCCGAATTTCGGACATGCGAAGTCCCTCCATGTACTTTGCGGGTAATCACGGGTTGTGAATGGGTCACCAGGTGACCGGGAGCTCCACTGGGCCGCACGCCTGCGGTGAGTGGTAGGTGAAACGCAGTTCTTCCTCAGGTATGGCGAGCCGCAGATCCGGAATCCGCCGGAACAGGGTGAGGTAGACGATCTCCAGCTGGAGCGGTGCGAGCGCGTGCGCCAGGCACCGGTGCGGCCCGTGTCCGAAGGCGATGTGCCGCGCCCCGGATTCCTCCCGCAGCAGGTCGAGGCTGTTGGCGTCCGGGCATAGGGCGGTGTCGCGGTTGGCGAGCACGAGGGGCAGCGCCACCCCGTCTCCCGCGCGGAAAAGCGTCTCGCCGACCCAGACGTCCTCCAGCGCCACCCGCATCGGCGTGGCATCGTTCAGCGAGTAGTAACGCACTATCTCGCTCACGGCCCCGGCCATGCGATCCGGTTCCGTCAGCAGCAATCGTCTGTCGGCCGGATTCCGCAGCAGTTCGGCGACGCCGAGCGAGATGAGGGTGGCGATCGTCTTGTGGTTGCCGACCGTCAGCAGATGCAGCAGGCTCGCCGTCTCACCGCGATCCACCCGGCCCGTCTTCTGCAGATAGTGGCTGATCCGGTGGCTGATGAGGTCGTCGCCGAGGTCGTTCTCCTTCTCGGCCAGCACGCCGTCGAGATGACCGTGCAGCCGGGCGGCCGCGGCCTCCTCCAGAGCGGAGGTGTCGCTCCTCACCAGCAGCTCTTCGGTGTACGTGCGGACCTTCGCCAGCTCCTCGGTCGGAATGCCGAGCAGGATCTCCTGCATGCGCCAGGCCGCCGCGACCGACAGATGCGGCACGAGGTCCACGGGCCGCTCCGGCATCCGGGCGATCTCGTCCACGACCTCGTCGATCGCCTGCTGGATGCGCGGCCGCATTTTGGCAAGCCGGGTGCCGGAGAAATATCCGCTGATCGACTTTCTTTCCTGCAGGTGCTCGGGGCCGTCGAGGTTGGGCAGGAAGGGCGCGAAGTGCTTGAGCTTGTCCAGCGCCCGCGCGGAGAGCTTGGGGAAGTCGGCCCGTGTCTTGTCGGCGCTGAACCGACGATCGGACAGCACCAGGCGGGCGTATTCGAGATTGGCGATGACCCAGACGATCTGGCCCGTCGGCAGCCGCGCGCGCCCGATCCCCTTTTCCCGCATCAGCTCGTATTCGGCCGGGATCTCCTCGGGACGCGCGCGTCTGAGCGGGAAACCCGGAAGAGCCGTCTCGTCGATGTCGGTCATGAGGTCTCCAGCTCCGCGACAAAATGGACGTCGTCTACCTGGCATCAATGTGACAGCGCCGACTTGAGCGGCACTCGTGCCTGGCTCGAACGCCGCATCAGGGGTCCCGTGACCGCCGTCGTGATCACCGCGACCAGCACGAGGATCGTGAAGCCCAGCTGGTTGACCAGCCCGTATTGCAGGCCGATGGAGGCGACCACGAGCTCGGTGATGCCGCGGCAGTTCATCAGCACGCCCAGCTGGAGGGCCTGCCGGCCGGGCAGCCCGGCCAGCCGGGTGAAGCCGCTCACGCCGGCGAACTTGGCCGCCATCGCGGCGAACAGGACCACGGCGAACAGCAGCCAGTGCCCGAGGTCGGTGCCCAAAAGCCCGATCGACGTGCTCAGCCCGACCCCGGCGAAGAACAGCGGCAGCAGGATCGCCACCGCGAACCCGTGCAGCTGCTTGTCGATGTTCTGCACCGCCTGCGAGTCGCGCGGCACGGCCGTGCCGAACAAGAACGCCCCGAGGACCGGGTGCAGGCCGATGAGCTGGGTCAGCGCGGCGAACCCGATGGCGCCGACGGCCAGCATCGCCAGCAGCAGCTGCTGAGACCTGACCTGGCGGACCAGGACGGCAAGGCCTGGCCGTACGCACATGAAGGTGGCGGCCACCAGGGCGGCGGCCATGGCCGCGGTGGTGGCGATCTGACCGGTGCCGCTCACGCCGGACGTGGCGAGGATGAGCGTGAGCACCGTCCAGGCGACCCCATCACCGATCGCGGCGCAGGAAATCGACATCGCCCCGATCGGGGTCCGGTCGAGGCCGAGGTCCACGAGGATCCTGGCGAGCACCGGCAGGGCGGTGATGGCCAGCGCGAGGCCGAAGAACAGCTTCGTGCCGGCACCGTGCGGCGGTCCGGACAGCATCGGGCCGCTGGCGAGAGCGATGCCGAGGCCGGCCAGGAACGGCAGCCCCATCCCGCCGAGCACCCCCGCGGCCACCAGCCGGCGGCCCGCGATGGCATCCGGCCGGAACTCGCAGCCGAGCAGGAACATGAACATGATGAGCCCCAGCTGCGCCGCCTTGTCCAGCTCCTCCAGGACCTTCGGGGTGAACAGCCAGACGTGGGCCGAGGGCCACAGCAGCCCGAGCGCGGACGGCCCGAGCAGCAGCCCGCCGAGGATCTCCCCCAGCACGGGCGGCTGCTTCCAGCGGCGCAAAATGGCGCCGAACAGATGGCAGACGAACAGGACGACGGCCACGGCGAGCAGGAATCGCGCCAGCGGATCGAACTGGCGGTGCTCGGCCGTGCCGTACGTCATGCGTCCCCACAGGACGGCGGCGCCGGCCAGCGTCACGAGCCCGGCCACCACCCCCAGCCGCACATGCCTGCCTGGTCTGTGCGAAGACGAAATATCAGCACCGGCCACCTTCATCTCCTTTCGCTCCGAGCCAAGGCTGGCCAGCGGTGCTCAAGGATGGCTCGACGGCCAGGCGAGCCGGTGGCGCCCAGGTCCGGGCATGCCGACGCCCAGCGTCGGCGGCACGCACGCGGAGTCGTGCGCCGCCGTGACGCTGGGCGCCGGCGGTCGAATCGCCCTACCTAGGGGGCTTCAGACCTACGGTGACGGGGTCGAGCGGCGGAGCCGTTCGGTCATTCCGGCCCGCTCTCCTTCCTCGAGTTCGCCGTACGTCTCGGAGAGCCTGTCGGCCAGGCTTCCGAGCCCCTGCTCGCCCGGCCGGGTCAACCGCTCCCGGTAGGCGCCTTTCAGCCGTTCGACCTCGTCGGGTGTCAGTGGCTGGTTCATTGGGATCCTCCTTCTTTTCACGTGGGCCCATCCCACGGCTTACGCCGGTCGGCCGGCCTGTTCCGGCGACCGCGGCACGGCGGCTTCCTCGCCAGGCGGCGCGTCAACGTCGCGCAGCCGGCTGGCGAACACCACGGCGAGCGCCATGAATCCGGCGGCGATCGCGAACACGACGCCCACGCTGCTGGTGAACGCGCTGACCGCGCTGTCGCGGGCCGATCCGGTGAGCGTCTTGACGGCGGTCAGCTCGACGCCCGGCTCGTCCCGGGCGAACAGGCGGCGGAGCACGGAGCCGAACGCGGCCGCGCCGATCGCGCCGCCGAGCACCTGATAGAACCGCAGGCCGGCGAGGGCCACCCCCAGCTGCTGCGGCGGCGCCGTGTCCTGCACCAGGGTGATCAAGCGGCCGAGCAGCAGGCCGAAGCCCAGGCCGAGCAGGGTCAGCTCGCCCCGGATCAGCCACAGGGACGTGGCCGGCCCGATGAACGCGAACGACGCCAGGGCCACGGTGGCCGTCGCCGTGCCCGCGACCATCGCGGTGCGAAGCGACAGGCCGAGCCGGGGCCCCGCGAGCCCGGTCGCCGTGATGCCCGCGGCCAGGAAGACCAGGAACAGGCCGGTGCTGGTGGCGCTGACGTTCCGGGCGACCTGCAGATACATGAGCATGTAGATGACCACGCCCACCAGGGCGATGCCCTGCAGCGTCTGGATGAGGTAGCTGCTGCGCACGGACCGGATCCGGAACAGCGACAGCGGCATGATCGGCGATTCGGCCGTGACCTGGCGCCACAGGAACAGGGCGAGCGTGACCGCCCCGGCGACCGCCAGCGCGATGATCACCGGCGAGGTCCAGGCGTACTCCTGGCCGCCCCAGTCGGCGACCAGCAGCACGCAGCCGGCGAACGTCCCGGCCAGCGCGGCGCCCCAGAAGTCGATCGAGCCGGCGGCGGGTTTGCGCGGGAAGCGGAACACCGCGAGCGCCCCGATCAGGATCAGCACTCCGAGCGGGAGGTTCACGTAGAAGATCCAGCGCCAGATGCCGTGGTCGGCGAAGAACCCGCCGACGGGAGGACCGACGGTCAGGCCGACGCCGAAGACGACGCCGGCGAGGCCGCTGGGCCCGGCGCCCGCGCCGGGCTTGCGCCCGCCGGGCCGCACCATGGCCAGATAGGCGGCGGCGATCATGGTGACGCTGATCAGGCCGCCGGCGCCGAGGCCCTGCAGCGCCCGGAACAGCACGAGCTGCAGGATCGACTGCGACAACCCGCACAGCATCGAGCTGCCGACGAAGACGGCGACCACGCTGATGAACACCCGGCGTGGCCCGTATAAGTCGCACAGCCGCCCGTAGAGCGGGACCGCGACGGTGGCGCCCAGGCTGAACGCGGTGACCACCCACGGCATCTGGTCGAGGCCGTGCACCGGGTCGAGATCCGAGGCGATCCTGACCAGCGCCGCGGAGACGACGTTCTGGTCGAGGATGGCCAGGATGATCGTGAAGAGGCAGACCAGCACGGCGATCCGGTACTGGGTCTTGGTCAGAGTCGCTGGCATGGTCACCACGATACTGAGCAAATTTTACTCAGTCAATATATAGACGCCATACAACATTGTGCTGGTATCATCCAGCCATGGATCAGCGGGTCGGCCTCCGGGAACGCAAGAAACTGCAGACCGCACGGTCGCTTTGGGTGACGGCCATCGAGCTGTTCGCCGAGCACGGGTTCGAGAACGTCAGCGTCGCGCAGATCGCCGACGCCGCCGGCGTTTCGAAGATGACCGTCTTCAACTACTTCCCCACCAAGGAAGACCTCGTGCTGCGGCCGCTCGAGGAGCACATAGACGAGCCGGCCCGGTTGATCCGCCAGTGCCTGGCCGAGGCGTCCGGGCTGGGCCCGCTCCGCGCGTTCGTGCTGAAGTGCATCGCCGAGCACGATCCGATCGTCGGCATGAACGACGGCCCGCGCGTCCTCGCGGTCTACCGGGTCATGCTGGGCACGCCGGCGCTGTTCCAGCGGGCCGGCCGCTTCGCCGTGCAGAGCGAGGAGCTGGTCGCCGAGACGCTGCGCACGCGGCTGCCGGACATGGTCGCCCGGATCGCGGCCGCGCAGATCATCGGTGTGCTCAGCGCGCTGCGCGCGCGAAACCTTGAGCGGCTGCTGGCCGGCGAGAAGCCGGCCGCGGTCGAGCCGGACGCCACGGCCGACGCCAACCTCGCCTTCGACCTGCTCGAACACGGCCTCGGCGAGCACTTCGACGCGCTCACCTGACGCTTGCGCGAGCTCAGTAGCAGCACGTCACCGTGGCGTACTGATAGGCCGTGGGCCCGTTCTCGTCGCCCGAATGCCGGCGCCCCGTCATGATCTCGCCGTAGCCCGCCAGCGAGGTGTGACTGCTCTCCTTCATGTCGTCGGTCCAGCGCCGATAGACCAGGTGCACGGGCTGTCCCCGCCAGGAGATCGGCTCGGCCGAGTAGTACGTGGTCATGCCGTTCTCATCGCCATCGTGATCGCGGCCGCCGATCGCGTGATCCTCGGGAGTGGCGTAGTCCGAGCCTCTCTCCTTCACCCGGACCTTGTATTGCGTGGACGGCACGATGACCTTTTCGTAGTCGATGTAGATGAAGCCGCAGTAGTACGTCGTGGAGCCGTTCTCGTCACCGTGGTGCGCCCGGCCGGTCAGCACCTGGTCCTCCGGGCAGCGGAATCTGCTGCCGGATTCCTTCACCGTCATCGAATATCCCGGGCGAATCTGAATGTACGGCGGATTGGCGGCGACCGCGGTCGCGGGCGCCACGCTCAGCGAGACCAGGGCGGCCGCTGTGATCGACGCGTATTTCTGATACATGTGCATCCCCTCACGGCTCAGCCGGAAAAATAGACGGTGGCGTACTGATAGCCGGTGCGCCCGTTCTCGTCGCCCGAATGACGGCGCCCGGTCATGACCTGCCGGGCGCCGGGAACGCCCTTGGAAATGTGATCGCTCTCCTTCAGGCCGTCGACCCACGATCGATCGACGAGGTGCACGGGCCTGCCGCGCCAGGCGAGCGTGGCCGAGTAATACCAGGTGTAGCCGTTCTCATCGCCGTCGTGACGCCGCCCGACCACCACGTTGTCCTCGGGCGTCTCGTAGCGCGACGCGTTCTCCTTCACCTTGACCTCGAAGAGATACCGCGACACCTCGACCGGCTCTCCGTTGACGTAGATGGTGGCGCAGTAATACGTGGTGTAGCCGTTCTCGTCCCCGTGGTGCGCCCGGCCGGTCAGCACCTGGTTTTCCGGGCAGTAGAAGACGCCGCCCGACTCCTGGATGCGCGCCGAGTAACCCTCGGAGAGGGAAATGCTCGCCGCCGAGGCCGCGGGAGCCCCCGGTGCCAGGCCGCCCAGAATGGTCAAGGCGGCCGTCGTCACGGCGGCCGGTCTCCATTTCATACGCATTTTCAGGTCCTCCTTCATGAACGCGTATGAACACTTTGGCCGCCGCCGCTTAGTGCATCCTTGGTGTCGGCTTGGGGCGCGACGCATGCCAGAGCCCGGGCCTGCGGAAGGGCCCGGGCTCTGGTCGGCGCTCAGGAGGTGGTGATGATGACGTAGTACAGGTAGACGGCCGAGGCGCCGTTGTTCTTCACGCACGCGGTGTAGTCGCCGGCGCCCTGCCAGTTCGGGGAGCCGACCCCGGTGGAGGTCATCCAGTAGGTCGCCGGGCCGGGGCTGCTGTTGATGACGAGGCCGCTCTGAGCGATGAGCTTGAACTTCAGGCCGGGGGACGTGCTGTACTCCGAGGCCTCGAGGTAGGTGTTGGCGTGGGCGGCGACACAGGCCTCCTGGCCGGGGTTCACCCAGACGTTGGTGATGCTGCCGGACGCGGCGTGGGCGGTGCCCGACAGACCCAGCAGGCCGAGGGCGCTCGCGCCGGTCAGCGCGAGTCCGGCGGCCAGGCGGCGGATCTTACGGCCTTTGTGGGTGCGAGTGGTCGTAGTCATGGTGGTTCTCCTTCTCCGAAGCCCATCCCCCCGGAGGCTCCGTGGGGTGACGCCCCGAAACGTACGAGTTACCACTGGTCAGGCAGCAGACCACTCACCAGCCACTTCATGGCCGATTCATGCTCAACCCGGCGAAGAGCTCCCGCAGGCGTTGCCGGCCGGTGGACGGGTCGGCGAAGTGGAGGGCGCTCATGCCCGCTTCGATGGCCCCGGCCACGTTGGCGGCGCGGTCGTCGACGAACAGGCAGCGCGACGGAGGGACGCCGAGGGCCCGGGAGGCGTACAGGTAGATCCGCGGGTCGGGTTTGCGCAGCCGGACCTGGTTGGAGAAGACGAGCTCGTCGAAGCAGGAGCGCAGTCGCTCGAGCGGGTAGTCCGTTCCCCAGGCGTTGGACACGAGCGCCGTCCGCACGCCGCGGGCCCGGATCTCGGCCACGAGCGCGAAGGTCTGCTCGTCCCATTCGGTTTCGGCGAACATCCGTCGTACGAGGCCCTCGGCGCGCACGGGAGCGGAGTCAGGGCGGCGCAGGCGGGCGGCGAGCAGCTCCTCGAAGGCGGCGACGCTCAGCTCGCCGCGCTCCAGCGCATGCGACGGACTGTCGAGGTCCGGCCGGGCCGCCCACTCCGCCAGGATCTGGCCGAACGCCTCGGAGTCGATGCCGAGGCCGGCGCAGAAGCGGGCGTTCACGAGGTCCATGCGCTCGGTGAGTACGCCGCCGTAGTCCATCAGCAGGGCTGCCGGGCTCATCGGGCTCATCGGGCTCGTCCTTCGAGGAGCAGGTCGGCCTGGCCGGCGAGAGCGTCGGCCCACGGGTCGGCGAATTCGTCGCAGGTGTCGAGCAGGTCGGCCGAGCCGACGTGGGACAGGTCGCCGACCGTGCCGAGCAGCCCGAGCCCTGTCCGGGCCGTGACGAGCGCGGCCCAGTGCCGGGCGGCGGGTTCCGATCTCGGGCGATTCTGGACGAAGCCGATGACCGACCTCTGGATCTCGGCGGGCAGGCAGGAGAAGGTGCCGATGAGAGCCGCCGCGGATCCCCCGTCCCAGCAGTAGGCGGACAGCACGATCACGGCGTCGGCGATCTCCCGGACGGCCGGGAGGTTCGCCAGGTCGTCCCGCGCGTCGATCGGGCTGCCCGCCCCTTCGATCACCAGCCGCGCGCCCGAGCCGCGCAGCCCGGCGAGGGACGCGGAGACGACGTCCAGCACCGCCCGGCGTGTGCGCTGGGGCAGGTCCGCGCCGTCCATCGTGTCCGTGGTCAGGAGCGGGACCTCGCCGTACGGCTCGCCGAGGACGCGCAGCAGGCCACGCTGCGCCCCGATCCCATCGTGCGCCTCCACGACGACCGGGGACATCTGCGGCCGCCAGACGGTCCGGGCCGCCGCGACGTGGTGCGGGATGGGACATCCGCCGGGGTCGCGCCGCCACCGCGCCGGTTCCACCACGGTGACGGCCTTGAACGGCGCCACCGGTTCGCCCCGCCGCGCGAGCAGCCGGAGCAGCGCGAGGCAGACGTGGCTTTTGGACGAGTTCGGGCCGGTCCCCCACACGACGATGGGGGGCGCGGCCGTCACGCGGTGAGCCATGCGCGCACCCCGTCGGACGAGATCGACACGCGGCGCAGGCCGTCCGGCACGTCGTGGCCGGGCAGGTAGTAGATGGCCGTGCCGTTCAGCATCGTCGCGGCCAGCCAGCGAAGATGCGTCGGCATGCCCGCGTGTGAGGTGGCGTCCCGGGTCAGGATGAGCGCGGCGGGCGGCGGCAGACCCGGCTCGCGGTCGAGCGTCCACAGCAGCGCGAACAGGTCAAGGCGGGATCCATCGTGGAGGGGCAGCACGACGGCCTGGCCGGATCCGCCGGATCCGCCGGGTTCTCCGGGTTCGCCTGGTCCGCCTGGTCCGCCTGGTCCGCCGGCGAGGCTGCGGCGGAGGACGTCGACGTCTCGTCCCACGCGGCGGAGGTCGAGCGCGGGGCCGGCCCATTTCCGTGGGGTGTGGAAGGGCGCGAGGCCGTTCATGGCCAGCTCTCTGCGCTGCGCGGGCACCAGCCGGTGATCCCCGTCGAGCAGGAACTCCACCTCGACCAGCCGCCCCTCGGGCGCGTCACCGGCGAGCTCGGCGAGCTGCCCGAAGAGCCGCGCCGAGACGGCGGCCGGCACCAGCCCGTCCAGCTCGGCAGGCGACCCGGCGAGCATCGACCCGCCCCCGAGCACGCCCATCTCCACCGCGAGACCGGCCGGCGTGACGTACGCCGTGCCCTCGAACCGCGCGGGCACCCGCTCCGTGGCCATCAGCCCGAACCGCGGCGGGCCGGCCTCGCCCCGAAGGCGGCGGCACAGATGGGCGTACGCCTTGTGGACCCCTTCCCACAGCCGGGCCCCGCGGCGCCCGTCGTCCGCCGCGACCGTGACGTCGATCCCCGGCGGGCGTGCCCGCGGGTCGGGCCAGGTCACGCTCGTGCGCAACAGGGCCGACGCAGGGCGCGGAAGGGCCGCCAGCAGCGACTCCAACCGCATCCCGCACTCCTCCGCCAAGCGCGCCCACCCATCCGGAGCCGCCTCAGGCCGAGGCAGCACGCCATAGCGAGGCTCATCATGCTCGGGCGCACCGTGATCAGGCGCGTCGCGGTCAGGCGTGCCGTCGTCAAGCCGCGGCGTGGCGTGCCGCACGGGGGCGAGCGCGCGGTCGACCGCCGACACCGGCACCAGCCAGGACCGCGGGACCGCGTAGCCGTGGTCGGCGCAGCGCTGCGCGAATTCGCCCAGCTCCGCCGCCTTGACCCCGAACTCCGCCGCCAGGTCGCGCGCGCTTCCGAGCGGCCGGGCCGTCACCATGCCATCTCCAGGCGCGCGACCGGCGCACACAACCGGGGGATCACCATGGCATCTCCAAGCGCGCGACCGGCGCACACAACCGGGGGATCACCATGTCATCTCCAGGCGCGCGACCGGCGCAGACAACCGGAGGGTCACCATGGCTTCTCCAGGCGCCGGATGGCTTCGCGCAACTGATCGGGCGGCGCGGCGAGGCTGATCCGGATGTGACCCTCGCCGCCGGAGCCGTACAGGCTGCCGTGCAACACCCCGACGCCGCACCGCTCGCGCAACGCGCGTGCCACCGCCACGTCCACCGGCCCCGGCGGCAGCCCCATGCCCAGGCCGGTCACGCCAGGAAACAGGCCGGTCACGCCAGGAAACAGGCCGGTCACGCCAGGAAACAGGCCGGTCACGTCGGGAAAGGCGTACACGCCGCCGGCGGGCAGATCCAGGTCGTCCGGCCAGCCGGGCAGGCGGCTCAGCGCCCGCAGGAACTCCCGGCCCACCCCGGCGATCGCCGCCGCCCGTTCGCGGATCATCGCGGGATGCCCGGGATCGGTGAGGGCGGCCGCCCCGGCCAGCTGGGCGGCGTGGTCGACCGCGATGGTGGTCAGCGGGTGGACGCGGGCGGCGGCCGACACGGCACGGGCGTCCCCGGCGAGCCAGCCGAGCCGCCAGCCGGTCACGCCGAGCCGCTTGGACAGGCTGTTGACCACAAGGACGCCCTGGTCCGCGAGCGCGATGGCCGGCACGTGTGGCCGCTCACGCGCGAAGCAGTCGAGGACCTCGTCGTGGACGAGCAGCGCGCCCGCCGCCGCGGTCACCTCGGCCAGCGCGCGAAGGCGCGCCGGGCCGTACATCGAGCCCGTCGGGTTGACCGGCGAGTTGAGCAGCAGCATGGCCGTGTCGGCCGTGATGGCGCGGGCGACGTCTGCCGGGTCGAGCAGCCATCCGGCGGCCGGATCCCCGGGCACGCGTAAGGGCCGCCGACCCAGCACGGTGACGATCGGCTCATAGAGGGTGTAGCACGGGTCGGGGAGCAGGATCTCCTGGCCCGCGCCGGATCCGGCCAGCACGGCCGTCCACATCGCGCCGGTCGCGCCGTGCGTCACCAGGATCTGCCGGTCGGCGTCCAAGGCCAGCTCGTGCTCGGCAAGATAGAGCCCGGCGATGGCCGTCCGCAGTTCGTCGGCGCCGCGCGGCGGCGCGTACACGTCATGTCGGCGCAGGTCGTCCCCAGGCGCGACGAGCTCGCGCATGGCGTCGCGGAAGGCGCGGGGCGGGCCGTACCACGGCGTCCCCACGGTGAGATCGACGGTGACCGGGCCGCCCATCGCCGCGGCGGGTGGTGGCGCGACGCCATCCAGAAGAGGATTCACGGCCGTCTACGCCGGGGTCGCGGTCAGCTCGGCGGCGGGGTCGAGCCGGAAGAAGGCGCACGGCGTCTCGACCAGCACCTGCCGCCGCACCCACCCGGGCGCCGTGCCGAACATGTCGTCCAGCCAGGCGCGCGAGCGCGGGTAGGTCGTGACCGAGTGCGGGAAGTCCGATCCCCACATGAGGTTCTCCACCGGCAGCAGGTCGTGGCAGGCGATCGCGACCGGGTCGCGGACGATGCCGAAGAGCAGGTGCCGCCGAATGTACTCGCTCGGGGTCAGCTTCAGGCGGCCGCCGATCGCCTCGCGGAAGGTCTCGTAGGAGTCGTCCATCATGTAGAGGACCTCGGGGAGCCAGCCGGCGTTGGTCTCGGCGACGTACAGACGAAGGTCGGGAAGCTGGTCGAAGACGCCGCTCGCGATCATCGACGAGATCATCGACAGCGGGGGCGGCACGGTGCCGCGCAGCAGCGTGACGGGCAGCTCGTAGCGTCCGGCGGCCGACGACACGAGCATGGGGTGGTTCCGGTCGCCGATCGTGACGTGCGAGGTCAGCGGGACGCCGAGGTCGAGGGCCTTCTCCCAGAAGATCAGGTCCTCGTCCGCCGGGGCGAGCGAGCCGTTGGGAAAGTGCGCCAGGCACACCGCGGGCAGGCCCAGTCCATGGACGCGCTCCAGTTCGGCGACCGCGTCGCCGATGCCGGTGACCGGGATGAGCGCGGTGGCCAGCAGCCGGTCGGGGGCGACCGGGCAGTAGTCCTCGGCCAGGAAGTCGTTGTAGGCCCGGACCATGGCGAGATACGCCTCGCGGTCGGAGATGTTCTCGATGAAACGGCTGATGAAGACCGGCGGGAAGAGCACCTCCGCGTCGATGCCGTCGTCGTCCTGCTCGCGCAGGCGCTGCACGGGCCCGCCGGTGCCGGGCGCGGGCGTCCCGTCGTCCTCCCAATACGAGGCGCCAACGATCTTCATGGTCCGGCCGCCGGCGATGTTGGTGCCGTTGTGGATCAGCGGCATCCCCTCGACCAGCCATCCCTCGCCGCCGTCCGGGAGCCGGATCAGGCGGGGCGCGCGGCCGCGGTGCCGCTCGGGCACGTGCGCCATCCACCCGTCCGGAGGTATCTCCAGGTGACCGTCGCTGGAGATCACCCGGTATGTCCTCGTCATCGAACGCCCTCCTCAGTCTGTGATCAGCGAATCCTGCGCGTACGTGGCCGGGTCGCCCCGGAAGCAGCCCCACCGCCGGAGCCGTTCGAGCAGGCCGTCGAGGACGGGCATCCCCTCGCGCGGGTCGGGATGGTCGCGCGGCAGCATGGCGACGCGCTCGACCGTCTTCTCCAACCGGAGGTTCTCGGCCCGCGACAGGGACGGCACCAGCCACCTCTGGTAGGCGTCCTGCCAGATGATCAGCACGGCGTCGTCGTTGCGCCGGCGGACCTCGTCGAGCGTGCGGTGGTTGAGCTCGTACGCGGTCTCGACGTCCATCCCGCAGTGCCGCCAGGAGAAGTCGGGGTTCTCCTCGTCGAGCACCTCGATCGCGAAGCGCTCCCGGTCCTCCCAGAGCGGCATGGTCTCGTCGCTCACGCCGAAGACGCTCAGCGTGAAGTGCCCGGCGAACTCGGTGGTGAGGAAGTCGTGGGTGAGCCGGTAGTCCTGCGGCGTCTCCCCCGGATAGCCGACCATGAACGAGCAGCGGTAGCCGACCGGACTGCCGTTGAGCAGGTGGAACGCCCGTCTGTTGGCGGCCGCCGTCACCTTCTTGTTCATGTTGCGGAGGCTGGTCTCGCTCATCGACTCGAAGCCGATGGACAGGGTGCGGCAGTGGGCCCGGGCGAGCAGGTCCACGGTCGCCGCGTCCCTGATGGCGTTCGCCCGGCTGTAGGCCTCCCAGGCCACGCCCGCCGGCGGGAGCAGCTCGAACAGCTCGCGCATCCGGGTCGGCGGCACGGTGAAGGTGCTGTCCATGGCCTTGACGAAGGTGGCGCCGTTGCGTTCGGCGTAGTGGATCCAGTCGTCGCGGATCCGCGCGGCCGATCGATAGCGCCACTTCGGGCTTGCCGCGGGGAACGAGCAGAACTTGCAGCTGAACGGGCAGCCCCGCATCGACTCGTACGGCACCGAGGGGTAGGCGCCCGGGAAACCGGGGGCCGGCTGGGCGTCGAAGTCGACGTATTCGATGGACGTGGGCCTGATCCGGCCGTCGTCGTCGCGGTAGACCAGGTTGGGGATCGAATCGAGCGATCCGTGCCCGCGCAGGGCCACCAGCAGCAGCGGCAGGGCGCGCTCGGCGTCGCCGCGCACCACGACGGCCACCTGCGGATGGTCGCGCATGATCCGGGCCCACTTCAGATTGCCGTATTGGCCGCCAAGGACGAGCGGGCAGCCCGGCAAACGCTCGGAGATCCAGCCGACCGCTTTGGCGAGGGTGGCCCGATCCCAGATGAAGGTGGTGGACAGCAGCACGGCGTCGAAGTCGCCCGGCGGCGGCTCGGCCACGCCGGCCCACAGGTCGGCGGTGTCGAGGACGTGATGGTCCACGCCGGCCTGTCGCAAGATGGCCTCGAGCGTGAAGGTCGTCAGGTGGGGCACGGTCCACCGGCGCGGCCGCATGAGCGGATACCGGGTGCCCTGGTGGTCGAATCCCAGCTCCCGCAGGGAGAAGCCGCCGCGTGCGGCGAAGTAGTCGCGCTCGACCTCCGCCGCCCGGTCGGGATCGAACAGCGTGCCGCGCACATATCGGTCGTTCTTGTGGCCGGGGCCGAATCCGGACACCAGGAGCACTCGTCCAGGTCTCATCGCGGACCTTCCCCGCTGACCAGCCGCGCCCTGTCCGGGCGGCCGAGCGCCGCGTACTGGGCCGCGAGCGCGTCCCGCGCCGCCACGGGCACCGGCCCGAACTCGGTTTGCACCCGAACCGCGGCCCGGCCGGCCCCGAAGGGCTCCGACCAGCCGTGCCGTCCCCGGATCCGCAGGTCGCCGATGACCTCGACGGGCATGCCCCCGACCAGGAACCTGCCGAAGTGCGAGCGGAGCAGGATCGTGCCGCTGAACCGCACCGGCTGGATCTCGAACGCCGACAGCCGGACGCCGATCGCCCCGGCGCCCGCCGCCGTGCTCTCGACGTCGATGTCGGCGGGCGTGACCGGCAGGCCGTGCAGGGCGAGCGCGGCCGAGCCACTGATCACCCAGGGCTCGCTCACCTGGCCGAGCTCGGCCAGCAGCATCCTCAGCACCTCCCGGTAGCTCATGCGGGCCTCCCGCCGGCGACGCGCCGCCAGCCGGCCCAGGTCTGCGGCCCCTCGGCGCCGCGGACCCGCAGCGGCACGTAGCCCCGGCCCGAGATGCGCCGGTGCATGACGTCGTAGCCCCGCGCCTCGGACGGCGTGACCGGGTGCGCCCCGCGCGTCGCCTCGAACCGCATGTCGATGCTCCAGCGGACGATCCCGGCCCGGTTCTCGGTGCCGGTGTGGGCCAGCAGGTTGGTGAACACGAGGAGGTCGCCCGCGCGCATGGGCAGCAGCGTGATCGGCTCGAAGGCGACCCGCCGCGCGGTGGCGCGATAGATCCGCCGCTGCCGCTCGGCGCCGCTGCCGGCGACGTTGTCGTGACCGGGGACGGCGCCGTCGATAAGACCCCACCGGTGGCTGCCCGGCACCACCGCCAGGCAGCCGGAATCGGCGTCCGCGTCGACCAGCGGCAGCCACACCTGGGCCATCTGCCAGAGGAGGTGTTCGGTCCCCGCTCCGTAGAACTGGGCGTCCTGGTGCCAGGGCAGCCGGTCCAGGTGACGGGACAGATAGGGGCGCAGGTGCCCGTTGCCCTGGTAGGTGATCTCGTCGCCGAGCAGCGCGGCCAGCGGGTCGGTGAGCTCGGGCCGTGTGATCAGATCGTGGAACTCCGGGCCGAACAGCACCGGATCCCATTCGCGGTTGTCCAGCTCGTGGCCGTCGTACAGCAGGCCGAGCCGCCGCTCGAACGACGCGCCCGCGTGGCCGCTCGCCAGCCCGTGGCGGGCCACCAGCTCCGGCGCCAGCCGGTCGACCCTGCGCTCCAGCATGTCGATCATTGGTTTGAGCAGCATCGGGTCGAACGCGGCCGGCAGGAGCAGATAGCCGTCGCGCCGGAACCTGTCCACATCCGTCATGTCCCGGCCTCCGTTTCGCCGAACTCGCCGCGCAGCAGGTCGACGCCGTCGTCCAGGCAGCGCCGCAGCAGGTCCTCCAGCCAGGCCGCCGTCGCCTCGGGCATGTCGGGGTAGTACGCCGGGTTGAGCAGCACCAGCAGTCGTTTGGCCAGGAAGGGGGACATCAGCTCCGGCTCGGTCGCGGCGCCTTCGGTTAGCTCGAGGTAGGTGCGCCGGAAGGCGGCGAACCCGGCCGCGTACGCGCCCTCGACCCGGCCGGAGCGGGCGTGCCCGAACCACAGGTAGTTGACGGCGAAGGCGGCCACGTCGTCGTACGGATCCCCGACGCCGGGCAGGCGGGCCCCGATGAGCCGGACGTCACCGGTCTCCGGGAGGTACAGCACGTTCCAGGGGTGGAAGTCGTGGTGCACGTAGCGCAGGCGGTCGTGCCGGTCGGCCAGCAGCACGCGCCACCGCGCGCAGGCGCGCTCCACCTCGAGCCGCAGTCCGATCCGGCCGGACCAGAACGCGTCGGCGCTGTCGATCAGCCGGTGGGCCGGGCCGATCAGGGCGTCCCGCACGGCCCGCCGATACAGCGCGGACGCGTTCCCCTGGACCGGCCGATGCAGGGCGACCATGGCGACGCAGATCAGGCGGGCCTCGGCCGCGGCCGCCGCGGGCCCGATCGTGGCGAGGCCGGACAGGCGGCGCGCGTACGGCGTGCCCGGCTCGGCCCACTCCAGGACCCACGGCGGATCCGTGGCCTGCTCGAGGGCCTGGTCGACGCGCACCAGGCCGTCGGGCGTCATCCGGCCGACCGCGGCGCATCGGGCGTGCCCCGCGAACCACGGGTAGCCCTCCAGCCGCCACGCCAGCTCCCGAACGGCGTCGGCGGCGAGCGCCTCGCCGTACAGGCCCTCGCACGGCGTCTTGAGGAAGGCCCGCCGGACCCGCCCGCCGTCGTCGACGACGAGGCGGACGCTCCGCGTCATGCCGTGCGCCTTGCCGCCGTCTGTCCGCCGGCCGGCGTCGAGGTCGGCGTCGAGGTCGGCGGCGCGTACGGTCACCTGGCGGCCGAGCAGGGCGCTGACCGCCCCGCTCCAGGCGGGCAGATCCGATCCGAGGCCGAGGAGATCGCGCATGGCGTTACTTCGGCCGCCCGATCCAGGTGCACAGGTAGTCCATGTGCACGAGCCGCTGCTCGGATTGGATCACCGGGCGCTGCGGGAAGACCTGATCTGGCCGGACGCTCTTCGGGCAGTACGGATCCCTGGCGCGCATGCTCCGCTCCCCGGCCGTGTGCATGTGATGCAGGTATGAGCGGCCCGCGCAGCCTCCGCCGCACTGGGCCAGCAGCTCGCAGCCCTCGCACCCCTCGATCACGCCGGGGTTGGCGTTGCGCTGCCGGAACACCCGGAACTGCGGGCTGTTCACGATGTCGAGCAGATCGTTCTTCAGCAGATCCAGCGGAGCCTTGTAGTCGTGGAGGTAGACGCAGGGGCTGACGTGGATCTGCTTGTCCGGCGTGATCGAGTGGATGCGGAAGGAGGTGCGCCCGCAGGGGCACCGCCGGGCCGCCTGATAGTCGGTCACCGCGGCAAGGGGCGGCTCGCCGAGGTCCACGGGATCGCACAGCTCAAGCAGCCGGGCGAAACCGGCGTAGTACATGTCGGGCGGCAGCGCCACCTCCATGTGCTCGGGCTGGACCGGCTTCATCGGGTTGACGCGGATGTTGCCGTCGTACCGTTTGGCCAGCTCCACCAGGGCCTCGATGTGCCCGATGGAGAAGTTCCACTTCATCCCGCACATGATCGCCGTGTGCGGCTTGCCCTCCTTCTGCGCGATCTCCATGGATTGGACGGCCTGGTGGAAGATGCGCGCGCCGCGGTTCTTGTTGTGTTCGGCCTCGAACGGCGAGTCGAAGGAGATGTCGATGTCGTTCAGCAGGTCGAAGGCGCGGCGGTGGTCGCGGTAGAGGCGCAGCAGCGTGACCCCGCTGGTCGTGAGCCCCACGATGATGCCCGCGTCGACCAGTTTCTCGATGATGTAGGGCAGTTTGGTGTTGATCGGATTCGCGCCGTTGGTGAACAGCGGCTCGTTGCCGCCGAGGTTCACCGTCTCGACGCCGACGATGGAGAGCTGCTCGACGATCCGGTCGATCATCCAGTCCTCCATGTCCGCGCCTTTCACGCGGGCGTTCATGCTGTAGCAGTGGTTGCAGCGGTAGGGGCAGTCGTTGCCGAGCGTCCAGCCGATGTTGCGGATGGTTGGCGGGCACTCGGGCAGGTCGCCGAACTCGTCCACGGGGCCGACGTTGAGCTGGTAGTGCTCGAACTCGTCGTACTCCTCCGGTAGATATCTCTTCGGCGCGCCCAGCCGGATGAAAACCGGTGTCTCGGTCATGCGAATGCTCTTTTCGGCCTGGTTGGGATTTCTAGCTCTCGAACAGGGCGGCGGCGGCCTTGTGCGCCGCCACGGCGGCCGCGCCGCGATCGCGCGTGTAGACCGACAGCGACCAGAGCGACGCGTAGCGCTCGGTGATGGCCAGGCAGTCGCCGCCATATCCGGTGGTCGCGGCGAGCCGGCCGAGTGGCAGGACCTCGCCGTCGTGCCAGCCGATGAGGATGTCCGGCTCCTTCATCTGCATGCCGAGGGGCAGGGCCCCGATGACGAGGTCGGCCGGCGCCATCCCCGGCAGCTCCTTCAGCAGCGCCTCTTCGACCAGGTCGCGCTGGGCCGGATCCCGTACGTCGGTCAGCAGCGCAACTCCGGACGCCGACAGGCGGTCGGCGTGGTCCAGGTGATAGGCCTCTTTCCAGAGCCGGCGGCTCTTGAGCTCGCCCATGACCGGCCCGCCCGGCAGATCGACCGTGCGCTCCTCGGCCTCGATCAGGTCGAGGAACTGGTCGTCGCCGAGCGTCAGCAGGTCGCGCTCGGGAAACGGCTCACCGGCGTGGTGGGCGTTGACGTTCCTGATGCCCCGGTCGAGCATGGCGTCGGCCACGCACTTGCCGGCCGAGTAGACGATCCGCTCCAGCACCTCGTGGCGCACGCGGAGCAGGCCGGAGACGTGGCTGATGGCGTGGTGCTGGATCCGCCCGTCCAGCGTCGCGCCGACGCCGAATCGGAACAGGCGGCGCAGCGGCTCACCCTGGTGATCCGTCCGCCCGTCCAGTATGTCGGCCTCGGCCTCGGTCGGGGAGGTGGCGAAAACGCACATGTAGCGCAACATGTCCGTGTCGAACAGCCATGGCGTACCGGCCCCCAGCGTGTCCCGCAGCGAGAAGTCGAGCAGGTCGGCGCTGACCGTGGCCGTCACCAGCGTCTCGACGAAGGTGTAGACGGGGAGCAGGGCGGCCACCTCGGCCTCGCTGTGGCGGCTGTGGCGGGCGGCGCCGGTCGACAGCAACCGGGTCGACGTCGCCACCGCCTCGACCGCCTCCATGTGACGGCGCAGGCAAGCGAGGGTTTCCGCGCGTTCCCCCGGGTCCTCGATCGCCAGCAGGATCGGCGCCGACTCCAGCTCGGCCGTGATCATGGCCAGGTAGCCCTGGAAGCGGGTCACGTCGCCGGGCGGGGGGTAGTAGCCGAGCTGGTAGCTCAGGGTGTGCCCGAACGGCAGCAGGTCGGAGTCGTGCACCAGGGCGTAGAGGCGGACGAGCAGCTCGAGCGACAGGCCGGGGCCGAGCATCGCGTCGAGGTAGGCGAGCCGGGCCTGGTTGCCGGACGGCTCGGGAAGGGTGTCGCAGCTCACCTCGGAGTAGTGGTTGCCGCGCATGGCGGCCACGAATCGCGCCGACCAGTAGGCCGTGCCGAGGCAGTGCGGCAGCCGGGTGTTCTCGTTGGTCGGGATGGTGAGGTAGGCGAGGCCCGTCTGCCGCAGCCGGCTCATGCGCTGGACCGGCCGCGTCTCCAGGATGACCCGCTCGGCCCGCGTCAGCCGGTGCGCGCGACCGGGGAAGACCACGACCGTCCCGTCGGGCCGCGCCAGCGATCGGACGGCACGGCTTTTTTCGTCGGTGCAGATCTTTTCGTCACTGTAGGCACGCATGGAACTCTCCGATTTGCTCCGCGGAGCCGGGCAGGAAATGGCGGCCGACGAAATCATTGCGGCTCGCCCGACGAATTCGAGTATCCATCGCGGGCGTGGGCCGCGGTCAAGGCGGCTAATTTGTCCGGGCGCTTCGGCGCGCGATTGCCGGGGCGCTCGCCCGCGTGACAGCATCGACCCGGTCCGCACGCGGATAAAGGAGGTGAAAAATGCGGAAGTACAAGGCCCCGCGGCTGCGCAAGGTGAGCATCAGAAGCGCAGGGAACATGCTCTGACCGATGCGCCGGCAATAATGAGGGTGACGCCTTGGCGGGCGTCACCCTCACTTTGTTCCGCGGTCTAGTGGGCGTCCAGGGCGCCCCGGCGGCGGCTGCCGTGCTCGAACCATCGAAGGAGCACGACGGCGGCGGTCGCGAGGACGACGGCGATGGCCGCCTCCCCGGCCAGCGCCGGCAGCGCGTCGGCCAGGGGCGCCCCTCCCGCGACGGCCCGCGCCGCCACGACGGCGTGCGTGACCGGCGTGACCTCCCCCACCGCGCGCATCCAGCCCGGCAGCGCCGAACGCGGCACGTCGGCGCCGCTGACCAGCAGGAGCACGGTCATCGCGAGGTTGGAAACCATGAACACATCGCGCGCCATGAGGCCGATCGCGCCGAGCGCGAGGCCCAGCGCCGAGCAGGACGCCGCCGCCGTCACCAGCGTCGGGACGATCATGAGCAGGTCTGCCGGCGCGATTCGGACTCGGAGTATCAGCACGCCCGTGACCAGCGTGAACACGGCCACGATCAACCCGTTGAGCACGTAGGGGACCATCCGGCCCGCCCAGAGCGCGACGCGGCCGCCCGGGGTGAGCAGCACCGCCCCGAGTGTGCCGTAGGCGCGCTCGTTGGCCACCGCCATCGTCCCGCCGAACACGCAGGGGAAGCCGGCGCTCAGCACGGCGCCCCCGATGACGAAGAAGCGGTCGTCGGCCACGCCGAGCTGACGCCCGAGATGGGTGAAGAACAGCAGCTGGAGGACGGGCACGACGAACAGCGAGCTGACGAACATGGCAGGGGCCGTCCAGGTGAACAGCGCGCGGTAGGAGATGGCGCCGCCGATCACGATCACCCGGGCACCCTGCCGGACCTTCGCTCTCGTGATCATGTCAGGGCCAGGGTCGCCGCTGTGCGCGACCGGCGCTCGACCCACGCGATCATCCGTACGGCCGGCAGCAGGCAGCCGAGGCTGAGCGCAAGGCCGATGCCCATGGGCACGAGGACCTCCCCCGGCCCGCCCCCGCCGGCCGCGAGGTGAACCGCGCGGGCCGCCCACGTGGTGGGCAGGACCGCCGAGATGGGCTGCATCCAGCCCGGCAGCACGGTGATCGGCACCAGAACGCCGGAGAGCAGGTAGATCGGGTAGTCGAGGGTGTTGGCCACGGCGTTGGCGTTGCGCAGCAGGACCAGGGTGGAGGCCAGCAGCATGCCGATCATCCCGAGCGAGACCACGCACCCGGCCACGGCGAGGACGAACAGCGCCGGATCGGTGAAGGCGGGAGCCATGCCGAAAACCAGCATCCCCCACGCCAGGGTCGCGCCCATCGAATACGTTCCGACGATCGCGGCCGCGAGCGTGATGTGCGCGAGGCTGACCGCGAGCGGCATGGGCGCCATCACCAGCGTCTCCAGGGTGCCGAGCCACCGCTGGGTCTGGACCGCGCCGCCGGCCCGCGACACCACCGACTCCCACATCCCCATCAGGCCCGCGCCCACCGCCACCTGCGCCGGCGTGCCCGGCCGGTCGGCCGCGCGGAACAGGTAGAAGGCCAAGGTGGCGTACGCCAGGGGCGTCACCAGGGTGAACACCAAGATCATCGGAGAAGTGGACATGCAGAGGACGTGGTGGCGCACCCCCACCACGGTCAGCCGGAGCACCCTTCGAAGATCGCCTCTCATGCCCGCACCTCCGCCGCGCTCTCCCGCCCGCTCTCCTGAAGAATCGCGAGGTAGGCGTCCTCGAGAGAGGGCTCCCGGGTCGCGACCTTCCCCAGGCGCAGGCCGTCCAGCGCGGCCACCACCGGCCCGAGCAGGCCGGCCCCCCGGTCGGTGTGCACGGCCAGCACCTGGAGGTGCTCGCGCTCCTCGACCGACGTGCCCCGGACGCCCGCCAGCTCCTCGATCCGGGCGATGTGCTCGGCCGCCGCGCCGTACACCTCGACTTCGAGCACGTCGCGCTCCTTCACCTGGTCTTTCAGCGCCGCCGGCGTGCCGAGCGCGCAGACCACCCCATCGGAGATCACCGCGATCCGGTCGCAGAGCTGATCGGCCTCGGCCATGTAGTGCGTGGTCAGCAGCACCGTCGTGCCGGACGCGACCAGCCGTGCGACGGTCTGCCGCAGGTCGCGGGCGGCGAGCGGGTCGAGGCCTGCGGTCGGCTCGTCGAGGAACAGGACCTTGGGGCGGTGCAGCAGCGCCCGCGCCACGTGCAGCCGCTGGCGCATGCCACGCGAATATCCCTCGACGCGATCCCGGGCCCGGCCGGTGAGGCCGACCAGCTCCAGGAGCTCGCCGATCCTCGCTCGCTGGACCCGCGGCTCCACCCCGTAGAGCTCGGCGAAATAGCGGAGGTTGTCGAGGGCCGACAGCCGGTCGTAGAGGCCGCGGTCGCCGCCGGACACCGCGCCGATCACCCGGCGCACCGGGACCGGGTCACGGGCCACGTCGTGGCCGAGCACGCGGGCCGTGCCGGCCGTCGGCAGCAGCAGCGTGGTGAGCATTCTCATCGTGGTCGTCTTGCCCGCGCCATTAGGGCCGAGCAATCCGAACAATTCGCCTTCGGGCACCTGGAAACTCACGTCCCGAACGGCCGTGATTCGCGCTCCACGCGTGCGGAACCAGCCCGCTCCGGAGGCGTACACCCGGGATAGACCTATTGCCTCGACCGCCCACATGAAAAAGCATGATAGGCACTGGATCAGCGCGGAACAAAGGAGCGGACAATGACCGGGCGATTTTCCATTCGCACGCGATTCCCGGTCCCTGGCGGACAGCGGGCGCTACGATATGAGGGCCCGTTCGGCCCGATCACCGCGGAATGCGACGGGCGTGCCGTCAGGACCGCCGTTCAGGGCGATTTCGTGGGGCAGGCCGAAATCGACTGGGGAATGTGGTCGTTCCGGCACTATTACGCCGAGCGCCGCCTGCGCCTTCGGCGGGGCGTCGAGGGCTCGGTCGGCGGGGTGGGCGTGCTGGTCAGCCAGCCTCGCCGCGGGTGGTCGCGGCCGGCCCGCGCGCTCTGGGCCGAGTGGCCCGGCCGCCCCGAGCGGCCCGCGGCGCGGTTCGTGCTGCGCGGCTGCCGCGCCCTCGTGCTGGAGCGCGCCGACGGCGCCCCGCTCGTGGGATCGCGGCCCGCCTGGCGTGGCGGCCTGGTGACGGACGCCGCCGACGCCTTCGACGTCGCTCTGTACGTCCTGGTCAGGGCCGCCGACCTGCACTTCGAGCTCGAACTGTGAGCGATCACCGCGGGTCACCCGCCAGCTTGCGGATCGCCCGCTGCGCCACGTCACCGGCCAGGCGCAGCCGGCGGCGCGACGACTCCAGCAGATCCCGGCCGTCGTCGAGTTCGCCCGCGCGGTAGGTCTCCAGCAGGCGCTCGTCGCCGAGCGCCCGCAGTTTCGCGAACCGCCACTTCGGCTCGCAGTTGGTAGCGCCGTTCGCGGCGAGACAGGCGTCGACCGCGCAGCCGAGCGCCCGGCGGGAATTGAGCAGCGCCGTCTCGCCGTCCCCCGCCTGGATCACGCCCACGGCGTCCTCCGCGCTCGCGTTGTATTCGCCGAGGAAGCGCACGGCCAGCAGCCTCGCCAGCTTCTCCCAGTCGAAGGCCGCCTGGAGTTCGGCCAGCCGCGCATGACCAGTGACGGGAAGCGCGGTGCGCACGTTGTGGGCGAGCTTCAGATGCTCGAACGCGATGGTCGCGGCGGCGGCCGAGTCGTCCGGCGGGCAGTCGCCGATCACCTTCACGACCTTCGTGAGCTGGTCGGCCGAGCGGATCTCGATGTCCACGCGGACGTCGTCCGTGTAGTCGATCTCGATTGAGTAGTCGCCCATGTCCACGCCGCCCTCACCCGGCCCGTCGTGGACGACGAAGACGTCGAGGTCGGAGGTGACGTTGCCGATCCCCTCCACGAGCGACCCGCTGATGAACACCAGGCCCCCCGGGGCGTACCGGCCGGCCACGGCGCGGCCGGCCCGCAGATAGTCGTCGATCCTCATCGGGTGGTCGCCTCCTCCAGTGCGCCGGCCCTCACCGGGGCCGGGCGCAGCGCTGTGTGCAGGACATTCGGAAGGTTGTAGAGGGTGTGCGCCACGAGCGCGACCGTCAGGGACCCGGTGAGCCACACCGCCGCGCCGAGCGCGACGCCGAGATACAGGTGCACGGCGACGTCCTGCCGATCCCACGTGCGGGAGCCGTTCAGGTGCAGGTGGTGCTCGACCGCGAACAGGACGGCCGAGGCCCCGACGGCGGCGACGGCGTTCCATGCCAGCAGCGGAACCAGCAGGACCCAGCGGTAGAGATACTCCTGCGCCGCGCCTCCGAGCGAGAACGTGATCAGGTCCTGCGTACGCCTGACCGCGTCGATGGGCATGCCACGAAGGACGTCACGCCGGAGCGAGAAGCCGATGCTCCGCCACTCGGCGGCCAGCGGGGGAATCGCGATCACGACGCCGGCCGCGAGCGCCGCCGGGCCCGCGGTCAGCCGCGGCGGGCCGACGACGGCCCACGGCAGGAGGTACACCGCGACCCGGAAGGCCCGCCGGGTGATGTCGGCCGCCGGAAGGGCGTACATCCACTGCAGCGTCGACCTGTTCGTCGCGAGGACGACGGCGAGGGCGCCCAGGGCGGCCACCAGCGGACGTCCTCCGGACAGAAAGATCCCGCACAGGCCGGCCAGCGTCCCGGCGACGACGGAGATCTTCCGCGCCCGGCGGCCGACCCGGTGGCCGCCCGCGAAACTCACGTGACCAGCCCTGATTTGCGGAGGGCTCGCACGAAGTCCTTGGCGTCGGCGAGCGCCGTCTCGTAGGCCACCGCGTACTCCTGTGCCACCGCCGCGGCGACGTCCTCGAACATGCTCTCTCCGTCGCACTTGTCCCAGATGTCGCGACCCACGTCGTCGAGTTCGTAGGCCTCCATGCCACGTACCAGCACCATGGTGTCGCCGACCCAGTTGACGCGGACGTCGTAGGCCCGCACGGGCAGCTTCTCCGCCATTGGGAATCCCTCTCCTCCGTCACGGAGCTCCGGCGCGCCGCCGCAGCTCCTGCGCGAACCGGTCCCACTCCTCCGCGCACGATCGGGCCAGCGCCGCGATCGTCTCCGACCAATGTCCCGGCACGGCCTCCGCCAGCCGGGCCCACTGGTCGGCGCCGGTCGCGTGCGCGTCCATCCAGCGTAGGAATTCGCGGCCCAGCCTCGCGTACCGGAGAGCGGGATCCTTCGTCAGCTTGACCCGGACGTGCGGCCAGTCGACCGTCGAGTTCGCCCCGCGCGGCGCCTCCGAAGGCCGGCCGGCGGTAGAGCCCGCCTCCGCCAGCTCACGGGAACGCTGCCGCGGCGGCACCGGATCCTCTCCGCGGCTCATCCGCCTGCGTACGTCGCGAGCGGTCGCCACCGAGATTCCCGCCGCCTCGGCCACCTCCCGCAGCGACGCCTCGGGCCGGGCCGCGATGACCATGGCGGCCCGGCGGCGGCCCGCCGCCGCGTTCATCGGACGGACACGGCCGTCCTTGCCCACCCGGATGTTCAACCGCGGCGCGTCCTCGGTTGAACGCCGCCGGATTCCCGCGACCGTCTTCGCGCTCAAGCCGGTGGCCGCCGCGATCGAGCGGTCGGACCAGGCAGGATGCGACGACAGGACCCGGATCGCCGCCGCCTCGCGATCCGCCGGCGACAGCGGCAGGCCATGCTCGATGTTCGCCCGGACCGCGAGAAGGAACGCGTCCTCCGGACCCATGTCGACGAACCGGGCCTCGATCATGTCCTCGCCGCGGAGCCAGGCGGCGCGCAGCCGGTGCATCCCGTCGACCACCCGCATGGTGCGCCGGTTGACGACAATGGGCGGCAGCTCGGCGTCCACCATCGCCAGGACGTACGCGTGCGAGTGGTCCTCCCCCGCGAGCCGGGGTGAATCCGCGGGAAGCAGCGACCTGATCGCGACCAACTCCCCCGCGCCCTCGGCCCTGTGCCCCGGCCTCGGGCCGCCAGAAGGGCCGATCGAGGCAACCGACAGGACATTCGGCACACTTCCCCGTGGCCTCAGCGCCATCACCCCCTACGCGATCACCCGTGTCCGCAGTCAAACATCCGGTGACTTCAGATCGGCTTCACCCGGCCCGCGATCTGGAGTGGGCCGCATATAGTGCCGGCTATCTGTGATCGGTTTCCTGTGGCGGGAGTGTCGGGTGGACCCCGTTTTCGGCCTGTACGACTCGCTGCTCACGCGGGAACTCCAGCGTCGCGTCGACGGATGGATCCGAGACGGACACAACGTGGAGATCTCGACGGTGGACGCCGCCGAGATCGCGCACCTGCTGGGACGCTTCGTCGGGGACGCCACCGCCCGGGCGCTGGCGGCCGTGAACGATCCCGCCGAACAGGTCCGGCAGACGAACGAGCTGCTCGCGCGCCTCGACGAGGTCGTGGAGGGCGGCCCGCGCCGCCTGCTGTCGGTCGCGCCCGACCGCCCCGGCGCGGCGACCCCGCCCCGGCCGCTGACCTCCCTGTCGGAGGCGGCGCTGCTCACCAACGCCCGCGAGGATCCCAACCTCGCCCACGAGCTGGCCACCGAGCTGGCCAGCGCCGACCGGGTCGACCTGCTCTGCGCGTTCGTGAAATGGTCGGGGCTGCGCATCATCGAGAAGGCCCTGGAGGGCCTGCGGGCGCGCGGCGTCCCGTTTCGCGTCATCACGACGACGTACATGGGCGCCACCGAGCGGCGCGCCCTCGACCGGCTGGTCCGCGACTTCGGCGCCCAGGTGAAGATCAGTTACGAGCAGCACTCGACCCGCCTGCACGCCAAGGCCTGGCTGCTGCGGCGCGCCACCGGATTCGACACGGCGTATGTCGGCAGTTCCAACCTGTCGCGCGCGGCCCTGCTCGACGGTCTGGAGTGGAACGTCCGGTTGTCCTCGGTGACGACGCCACGTCTGCTCGACAAGTTCGAGGGCACCTTCGACTCGTATTGGAGCGTGCCCCGCTTCGAGCCGTACGACCCGGACGTGGACGGCGACCGGCTCGCGGAGGCGCTGTCCCGGTCGCAGGCGGGCAGGCAGCTGTTCGACATCCCGGCGCTGCGGCCGCATCCGTTTCCGCATCAGCGCGAGATGCTGGAGGATCTCGACGTCGAGCGGACCGTGCACGACCGCCACCGCAACCTGCTGGTCGCCGCGACCGGTACGGGCAAGACGGTCGTCGCCGCGTTCGACTATCGCAATCTGGAGCGCACGCTCGGCCGCCGGCCGTCGCTGCTGTTCGTGGCGCACCGCCAGGAGATCCTCGCCCAGGCCGTACGCACATACCGGCAGGTCCTGGCGTCGCCCGACTTCGGAGAGCTGCACGTCGCCGGCGATCGATCACGGCAGTGGCGGCATGTCTTCGCGTCGGTGCAATCGCTGAGCCGCATGAGCGTCGATCTCTTCGAGCCCGACCATTTCGACGTGGTCGTCATCGACGAGTTCCATCACGCGGCGGCCCCCACGTACCGGCAGATCATCGACCACCTGCGGCCACGCGAGCTGCTGGGGCTGACGGCGACTCCGGAGCGGGCCGACGGCAGCTGGGTGCAGGACGAGTTCTTCGACGGCCGGATCGCCTCCGAACTGCGCCTGTGGGACGCGCTCGACGCCGACCTGCTCTGCCCGTTCCACTACTTCGGCGTCAACGACGAGAGCGACCTGACCGCGGTGAAATGGTCGCGCGGCTCGTACGACACGACGGCCCTGGAAAACGTGTTCACCGGGGACGACGCCCGGGCCCGGCTCGTGGTCAACGCGCTCCGCGACAAGGTCTCCGACCTGGGCGCGGTCCGCGGGCTGGGATTCTGCGTCTCGGTCCGGCACGCGCGTTTCATGGCCGAGTTCTTCACCCGCGCAGGGCTGCCGTCGCTCGCGGTGGACGGCGGCACCGACCGCGCCGACCGGGCGGCCGCGCTCAACGCGCTGTCCAGCGGCGAGGCCCGGTTCCTGTTCGCCGTCGACCTGTTCAACGAGGGTCTCGACGTGCCCGACGTCAACACGCTGCTCCTGCTCCGCCCTACGGAGAGCGCGACGGTCTTCCTGCAGCAGCTCGGCCGCGGACTGCGCCGGACCCCGGACAAGGACGTCCTCACGGTCCTTGACTTCGTGGGGCAGCACCGCAAGGAATACCGCTTCTCCAACAGGTTTCAGGCACTGACCGGCTTCGGACGGCGACGCCTGGAACAGCAGGTCCGTGACGATTTCCCGCTTCTGCCCACCGGCAGCCAGATCGTGCTCGACCGGGTCACCAAGGACCGGCTGCTCGCGGAGATGCGGGCCCACCTCAGCGTGAACGCCACGACCCTGGCCCAGGAGATCCGCTCCTACGCCGAAATGTCGCTCGCCGGCTATCTCGAGGCCAGCGGCCGGGACATCGGCGACATTTACCGCAACCGCCGCTTCTGGACCGGCCTGCTGCGCCGCTCCGGCCTGCTGCCGGCCGCGACCTCTCCCATGGAGGATGTCCTCGGACGCCGCATCCGCGCGCTGATCCACGTCGACGACCGGCGCCGCGCCGACGCGTACACCCGGCTCATGGATCCGTCCGCGCCGCGCTACGCCAGCCTCTCACCCCAGGAGCAGGCGTTCGCCCGGATGCTGTTCTTCTCCCTCTGGCGCGACGGCGGCGGTTTCCGACCGTACGACGAGGGGCTTGACGTGCTGCGCGGCGAATCACAGCTGGCCGGTGAGATCCGCCAGGTCCTCGCATACGCGGTGGAGCGCCCGCGCCACGTCACCCGGCCGCTGCCGGCCCACGTCGGCGAGATCCCGCTCGCGGTGAACGCCCGTTACTCGGCCGACGAAATCCTCGCGGCGCTCGGCTGGGCGAGGCTCGGCGGCTCGGTCCCGTCCACGATGCGCGAGGGAGTCGCCTGGAGCCCGGCGACGCGCTGCGACGCGCTCCTGGTCACGCTGCAGAAGTCCGAGAAGGAGTTCTCCCCCCAGACGATGTACCGCGACTACGCGCTTGCCCCCGACCTGTTCCACTGGGAGTCCCAGCATCGGACCGGCAGCGAGTCGGCGACCGGCCGCCGCTATCGCGACCACGAGCGCGAGGGCAGCCACATCCTGCTCTTCACGCGTGCGCGCAAGGAAGAAGACGGCCGGCCCGAGCCTTTCGTCTTCCATGGGACGGCCCGCTATGTCGAGCACCGTGGTGAGCGGCCCATGGCCATCACCTGGCGTCTCGACAGCGAGATGCCGGCCGACCTCTACCGCCGCGCCGCCATAGCCGGATGACGGCGGGCGCTAGGGGCCGGCGGGCGCTAGGGGCCGGCGGGCGCGCGCAGGGTGAGCAGGGTGATCTCGCTCGGCGCGAAGACCCTCAACGGCGGGCCCCAGAATCCGGTGCCCCGGCTCGTGTAGAGCTGGGTCCGCTCGCCGTGCCTGCTCAGGCCGTGGACGACGGGCTGGTCGAGACGTACCAGGAAATGGAAGGGCCAGATCTGGCCGCCGTGGGTGTGCCCGGAGATCTGCAGGTCGACGCCGTGCGCGACGGCCGCGCCGACCTGCTTCGGCTGGTGGGCGAGGAGCAGCACGGGCAGGTCGGGATCGGCGCCGGCGAGCGCCGTGGCATGGTCGGCCAGGTGGCCGGTGGCCCCCGAAGAGGCGGCGGTCGCGTCGTCGACGCCGGCCACGACGAGCCGGGCGCCGTCGCGCTCCACGACCACGTGCCGGTTGTGCAGCGGCTCCCAGCCGAGCTCCCGCATGTGGTCGAGCCAGCCCTGGGCCTCGCCGAAGTACTCGTGGTTTCCCGTCACGTACGCCCTGGCGAGCCTGGCCCGGACGACGCCGAGCGGCGCGGCCTGCGCGCGTCGTTCGGCCACGCCGCCGTCGGCGATGTCGCCCGTGTGGCACACGATGTCGGCGTCGAGGTCGTTGACGGCCGCGACGACCCGGGCCGACCAGCGCGCGCGGTCGATCGGGCCGTAGTGCGTGTCGGTCAGGACGACGACCCGGACGCCGTCCAGACCGGCGCCCAATCGGCCGATCTCGACGTCCACCCGCTTGACGCGGGGCACGCGCATGGCCTCGGCGTACCCCCAGAGGATCAGCACGAGCGACACGGCGGCCGTGGCGGCGGCCACGATCCGGGACCGGCCCGGATCGGCCACGCCGGCGATCGCCAGGGCGAGGCTCAGCACGTTGCCGAGCAGCGCCCACGTGAACATCACCCAGATCACGCCGAGGATGGTGTCTCCCGTGCGGGCCGCCCAGTCGCGGTGGCGGCGGCCATGCCCGAGATACATCAGCACGGGGAACGCCACCAAAGCGACGGCGAACGCGACGGTGCCGGCGGCCACGACGGCGGGCGGCCATCGCGTGCCCGAGACGACCACGGTCCACCACGGCACGCCGAACAGCAGCCCGAGGATGGCGACGATCGTCAGGCCGAAGAGCATCCGCCGACGCGATCGCCGCGCCCGCGCGGGACGCACCGCTTCGCTCGTTGACACGCCGGGCCTCCTCGCTCGTTGTTCGTGCATCATGACACGAGCGCCCGCATGGGCAGGGCGCGGGCCGGGTATGGGCGTACAAGCAGGACGCGACCTTCCGATTGGGCCCCTGACATGCGTCGCATTCTCCTGGCCCTGCTTCTGGTAGTGGCCATACCTGTCATGGCCGCGCCGACCGCACCGGCGGCCGCCGCCACGCACACGATCACCTGGGACAAGTATTCCTTGATGATCGACGGCGGCCGGACCTTCATATGGTCGGGCGAGTTCCACCCCTTCCGGCTCCCGAGTCCGGGACTGTGGCGCGACGTGCTGCAGAAGATGAAGGCGAACGGCTACAACGCCGTCTCCATCTACTTCGACTGGGGCTACCACTCCCCCAAATCCGGGGTGTACGACTTCACGGGCGTCCGCAACATGGACCAGGTCCTCACGATGGCCGCCGAGGCCGGGTTGTACGTGATCGCCCGCCCGGGGCCGTACATCAACGCCGAAGTCGACTCCGGCGGCTATCCGGGCTGGCTGACCACGCAGGCGGGCAAGGCACGCACCGCGGCCGCCGACTATCTGGCGGCCACCGACCAGTGGCAGACCCAGATCGACGCGATCATCGCCCGCCACCAGCTCACCAACGGCACGGGCACAGTGATCCTCTACCAGATCGAGAACGAGCTCGCCGCGACCGGGTCCACGCAGCTCACCTACCTGACCCACCTCCGCGACAAGGCCCGCGCCGACGGCATCACCGTGCCGATCTTCCACAACGACAAGGGCCGCAACGGCTTCTGGGTCCCGCCCGGCGGCCCGGTGGATCTGTACGCGTTCGACGGCTATCCCGGCGGCACCTGTACGACCTCCAACACACCCGGCAGCCCTTCGGCGGCGCCCGACTGGGGGATCTGGGGAACCGCCGGCGCTTCCGCGTCACCGAACACGCCGGGATTCGTCGCCGAGTTCGGCGGCGGCTGGTTCGACTACTGGGGCGGCCCGGGCTCCTACCCCTGCATGGCCCAGCGCGAGGGCCCCGGCTATGAGCGCGTCTTCTATGAGACCAACATCGCCAACCGGCTCACCATCCAGAACTTCTACATGACCTTCGGCGGAACGTCATGGGGCTGGCTTCCGGCGCCGGTCGTCTACAGCTCCTACGACTACGGCGCGGCCATCGACGAAGCCCGCCGGCCCCGCCCGAAGCTGGCCACGATGAAACAGATCGGGCTGTTCCTGCAGAGTGTCCCGTCGATCGCCAAGGTCGACAAGGGCGCCACGATCACGCCGTCGTCGACCGCCGTGAAGGTCTACCACGACGTCAACCCCGACACGCAGGCGCACTTCTACGTCGCGACGCACAACCCGTCGAACGCGACGACCACCAACACGTTCACGTTCCCCATCTCGACACCGGACGGCTCGTTCACGCCCTCCCTCACCCTGGCCGGGCAGGACGCCAAACTGCTGGTCGCCAACCTCGGCTTCGGCGGGCAGCACCTGGTCTACTCCACGTCCGACATCATGTCGCTGACCCGCCGCGACGCCACCGACCTCGCGGTGCTGTACGGCCGGAGCAACGAGACCGGCGACACCGTGCTGTCCTATCCCAGCCAGCCCACGGTCACGGTCCTCGCCGGCACGGTCACCAGCTCCTACAGCGGCGGGCGGCTCCGCCTCACCTACACCCACAGCGGCCTCGCCCAGGTCCGGATCACCGGCGGCGGGCGTGATCCGCTCACCCTCCTGATCGCCAACCAGGCCACCGCCGACAGCATGTGGCAGTTCGGGTCGGTGGTCGTGCGCGGCCCGCAGCTGGTCAGAACGGCCGCCATCACCGGCTCGACGCTCGCGCTGACCGGCGACACCGCGGCGGCCGCCAGCCTGGAGATCTGGGCGCCGGCCGCGGTCACCGCCGTGACGTGGAACGGCGCGCCGGTCACGCTGCGGACCACCTCCGCCGGAAGCCTGGCGGCGGTCACCCAGCTGGCCGGGCCCAGCACGGTATCCCTGCCGGCCCTGTCCACCTGGCGTTTCTCGGCCGAGTCGCCGGAGGCGGCCGTCTCCTTCGACGACAGCGCCTGGGCCGCCGCCACCAAGACCACCACCAACAGCACGACCAAACCGCCGGCCGGCCGGCCCGTTCTCACGGCCGACGACTACGGCTTCCACCATGGCGACGTGTGGTATCGCGGCCGCTTCACGGGCTCGGCGTCCAGCGTGGGCCTCACCTACGGCGGGGGCGGCGCGGGCATGGTCCAGGCGTGGCTCGATGGCACGTTCATCGGGCAGAGCACGCTCGCCACCGGCACCACGACGCCGGCGACCACGGGCACCGCCACCTTCCCCGTCTCGGCCGGATCGGGCGCGCACGTGCTGTCGGTGATGGTCCGCAACGATTCGCACAACGAGGACGGCGGCGTCAACGACGCCCACAAGGAAGGGCGGGGCCTGATCTCCACGACGCTCGCGACCGCGACCTGGAAGATCCAGGGCAACGCCGGAGGCGAGAACATCACCGACACCGCACGTGGCGCCCTCAACAACGGCGGCCTGTTCGGCGAGCGGAACGGCTGGCACCTGCCCGCCTTCGCCGACAGCGGATGGGCGACCCGGACGCTGCCCGACACGAACCCCACCCCCGGCACGGCGTGGTATCGCACGCAGTTCACCCTCAACGTCCCGGCCGGCCATGACGCGTCCCTCGGGCTCACGCTCACCGGCACGGCCCGCGCGCTGATCTTCGTGAACGGCTGGAACATGGGGCAATACATCGGAAATGTCGGGCCGCAGCACACCTTCGCGGTGCCCAACGGAGTCCTCAACCCCAACGGGACCAACACCATCGCCCTCGCGGTAACCGGCAGCGGCACTCAGACCCTGTCCGGCGTCACCCTCACCAACCTCGGCACCGTCCGAGGCGGAGTCCCAGTCCCCCTCGTCTAACCCCCACCCCCTGGGTGGCCGTGAGGACCCTTGGCTATCGGGTTTCGGCGTCGAGTTCCTCGATGAGGATGGGGGCGGCGACCGTCGCGGCGTGGATGCCGATGACGCTGACGATGGCCAGCACTTCCATGATCTCTTCGGCCGTCGCCCCATACCGTACGGCGTTGCGCATGTGCAGCTTCAGCCCGGGGACGTACAGATGCGTGGCGGAGGCGTCGAAGGCGATGTAGACGAGCTCCTTGATCTTCGGCTCGAGGACTCCCGTGGTCCAGGGCACCCCCGAGAAACCGAGATACGCCTCGAACAGGTCGGGGTCGAGTTCCAGCAGGCCGTCCCAGAACGTGTGCCAGTAGCCGCGCCGCTCGGCGAAGTCGGCCTTCAGTTTCTCCCGGCGCGCGTCGAGCGGCGGCGCCTCGGTGCGCAGGCCTTCCTCCTCCAGCACCTCGAGCAGCAGCGGGGCGCCGATGTTGACGGCGTGGATGCCGAGGGTGCTGGTCAGCTCGATCACCTCCATGATCTCCTCGGCGGTGGCGCCGTGCGCGAGCGCGGCGCGCACGTGCTGGCGGATGCCCGGCGTGTAGAGGTGGGTGGCCGCGGCGTCGGCGGCGATGTAGACGAACTCTTTGACGACGGGCGACAGGACGTCCCGCTTCCACGGCACCGCGGAAAAGTGGAGATAGGCCTCAAGGAAGCCGGGGTCGAGGCGCAGGATGGCCTCCCATGCCTCCCCCCATGTGCCGCGAATGCGGATGAACTCGTCTTTGATGTCCGTCATCAGTCCTCCGGTGTCCAGGCTCCGGCGCCACCGGAGCGGACCACCGTGTTGACCATGAAAGCGCCGCCGTCCGCCGACACGACCTCTCCGGTGACGTACGAGGCGTCCTCGCTGAACAGGAACGCGACCACGCCGGCGATCTCCTCGACGGCGCCGATGCGGCGCATGGGAAGCGTGCGGCCGCGCCCCGCCAGGCGGGCGGCCCGGTCGGCGAGGCCGGACGCGGCGAAGATGCCGGTGGGGATCAATCCGGGCGCGACCGCGTTCACCCGGATGCCGCGCGGCCCGCCGTACATGGCCGCGCCGTGGACCAGCCCGAGCACGCCGTGCTTGGAGGTCTGGTACGGCAACTGGTCGTCGGCGCCCCGCAGCGACGAGATCGACGCGGTCACCACCACCGCGCCGCCGCCGTCCTGCTCGCGGTAGCGGCGGAACGCGGCGCGCAGACCGAGGAAGACGCCGCGCAGGTTGACCGCGATGACATGGTCGAAGTCGGCCGGCTCGACATCGGGCAGCGGCGCCATGGTCCCGAGCACCCCGGCGTTGAGGTGGTGCAGGTCGATCCGGCCGAAGCGGTCGACGGCCGCGCGGACGTAGGCGTCCACGCCTTCCACCGTCGAGACGTCGGCCGCGACGGGCACCGCCGGTCCGGGCAGCGACCGCGCCACGGCCGCGGCGGCCTCGCCGTCGACGTCGGCGACGACGATGTCCGCCCCCTCGTCCGACAGACGCCGCGCGCTCGCCGCGCCGATCCCGCTGCCGCCGCCCGTGACGACGGCCACCTTCCCGGCGAACCTCAGCACGGCGAGATCCGGGCGACAAGGCCGTCATGGCCGTCGAGGGTGGGGAAGCGGCGCATCACGTCCGGGTCGTGCCCCGGCACCAGCACCAGACCGGGCTCGGTGGCCATCTCGCGGAGCAGCTCGTACGCCCGGTAGACGCCCACCAGGTCGGTCAGATACGCGAACGGCCGGTCCAGCTCGATCTCCTCGTAGAAGTGGGCGGCGTCCGAGGTGAGGACGGCGCGGCCGGTCGCGGTCGCCACCGAGACGACGAGCTGGCCGGGGGTGTGCCCGCCGACGGGGATCACCTCGATGCCCGGGGCCACGGTCGTGGCCGCGTCCACGAAACCGGCCCGTCCCTCGTCGCGCACCTTCACCAGGTGCGCCAGGTCGGAGGGCTCGGTGGTGTGGGCGAACAGCTGCCGCCCGGCGTACGGCCCGGTCCAGAAGTCGAACTCGGCGCGGGCGATGACGATCTCGGACTCGGGGAACGCGGCCAGATTGCCGATGTGGTCGTAGTGCGCGTGGGTGGCGATGACCTGCGACACGCTCTCCGGGTGTACGCCGAGGCCGGCGAGCGCGGCGATCGGCTCGGCCAGCTCGCTGCGCCGCAGGCGCGTGGTGCCGAGGGCCGCCTCCCCATAGCCGGTGTCGATGACGACCGTGCGCTCCTCGTTCCGGGCCACCCACAGGAAGAAGTCCATGTCGATGGGCCCGTCCGGGCCGTACACGTGATGGTTGAGGAACAGGCTGGACCGGGTGGTGGCGCGGGTGGCATAGCGGATCGCCAGCACCTCGTACGTCGAGCTGGTCATGGGAACAGCAGCTCCGCCGCGTTGCCGCCGAGCATGCGACGGATGTCGTCCTCGGGCAGGCCGGCGTCGAGCAGGCCGCGCGCGCCGCGCCGGAACAGCGTCACCGGGAGCGGGTTGCGCTTCTGACCGGAGTCGGAGGACAGCACGGTCTGCTCAGGGCCGGCCGCCTTGATGAAGGCCAGCAGTTCGCCGAGGTCTCTGCGCCGCTCGGGGACGCCGAAGTACATCACCAGGCAGTGCTCGATGCGCACGCCCTGGCGGGCCCACTCGCCGACCTGGTCGCTGGAGGCGCCCACCACGAAGCACGGATGGTTGACCAGGATGCGCTCCACCCCTTCTTCCCTGGCCGCCCCGATCAGCGCGGTGGCCTCCTCGACGCCGAGGTGACCGCAGGTCAGCACGGCGTTCTCGGCCGCGATGACGGACAGGATGTCGCGCACCTCGGGCCGCACCGCGCCGTCGGCGCCGAGGACGGAGATCACCTCGTCGGGGCGCAGCTCGACGGTGGAGGTGGGGAAGCCGGTGTCGTGATCACGGTGGTGCTCGATGTGCGCGGCCGACGACAGGGTCGGAAACCACACCACCCGGCCGCCCATGCGCAGCGCCAGCTCGACCGCGTACGGGTTGAGCCCGCCGACGGAGTTGTTGAGCGCGACGCCGCCGCGCACGGCGACCGGCAGGTCGTCGAGCCCGTGCGGGCCGAGCGCGAGGATGTCGGTGACCATGCTGTGGTGGTGGGACTTGGCGACGATGGCCCGGAATCCGGCGCCCGCCGCGTCGCGGGCCGCGTCGAGGATGTCCATGCGCCGGGGGAACGGGCTGGGCCCGGGGTGCTGGTGCAGGTCGACGGCTCCCACGAGGAGGGCGTCGGCGTCCGGGTCAGGGGTGTTCCGGTCGCCGTCCAGCTCGGGGTCGATCAGCGAGGGGGTCGTCGGGGGCAATGCGTTCTCCTTGCTTGTCGCGCTGTGTCAGTTCCTGGTCGCCAGCGCCTGGTGGCCGGGGTCCCAGTGGGCGATGATCCGGCTGCCGGGCCGCAGGCCGTCGCCGGCCGCGTCGGGAGGGACGACGGCGCAGCCGGCCACCCCGCCGCCGTAGTCGAGCTCGATGCGGAGGTGGGTGCCCTGGAAGGACAGGCTGGTCACGGTGGCGGGCGCCTGGTTGGCGCCGGGCGGCGGCTCGTCGGGCGCGGTGGCGATGCGCAGCCGCTCGGGCCGTACGAGCAGGTCGATGTCCTCCGGCGTGCCGTCGGCGGCGGGCGCGGCCCATTTGTGACCGTTCCACTCATAGACGCCGTCGGCGCGCAGCCGTCCGTCGAACAGGTTGGACTCGCCGAGGAACCGGGCCACGAACCGGGTGCCGGGCTCGCGGTAGAGGTCGGCGGGGCTGCCGATCCGCTCGATCCGCCCGCTGTTGAACACAGCGACGCGGTCGGACAGCGCCATCGCCTCGTCCTGGTCGTGGGTGACGAAGACGAAGGTGAGGCCCAGCTCCTGGTGCAGCCGCTTGATCTCCTGCTGGAGGCTCTGCCGCAGCTTGCGGTCCAGCGCGCTCAGCGGCTCGTCCAGCAGCAGCACGCTCGGGGAGAACACGACGGCGCGGGCCAGGGCGACGCGCTGCTGCTGGCCGCCCGACAGCGCGTCGGGCCGCCGGCCGCCGAGGCCGCCGAGGTCGACCAGCTCCAGCACCTCCCCCACCCGGCGCTCGATCTCGGCCTTCGGGACCTTGCGCTCGCGCAGCGGGAACGCGACGTTCTGCGCCACGGTCATGTGCGGGAAGAGCGCGTAGTTCTGGAAGACCATGCCGAAGTTGCGCCGGTGCGGCGGGAGCAGCGAGATGTCCCGCCCGGCCAGCCGGATGCCGCCCGCGGTGACCTCGGTGAAGCCGGCGATCATGTTGAGCGTGGTGGTCTTGCCCGACCCGCTCGGGCCGAGCAGGGTGACGAACTCGCCGGAGGCGATGTCGATGGTCACGTGGTCCACGACGAGCGGGCCGGAGCCGTACCTCTTGCAGAGATCCGTCAGTTCGATCCGCCCGCCGTCGGATGTGCGTGTGGTCATCGCTGCCTCTCTTTGTTACCGCGGCGCGCGCCGATCACCTGGGCGAGCAGGATCGGCACGCTGACCACAAGGACCGTGAGGCTCGAGGCCGCCGAGATCGTCGGGTCGATCTGCACGGTCACGCTGTTGAACATCAGGACGGGAAGGGTGACGGCCGTGGGCGACTGCAGGAACAGCGCGATCACGACCTCGTCGAAGGAGATGACGAACGCCAGCACCGCGCCGGACAGCACGCCCGGCAGGGCCAGCGGCAGGGTGACCTTCCGGAACACCGAGAACGGCCGGGCGCCGAGGCTGCTCGCCGCGGTCTGCAACGCCGGGTCCATGCCCTGCAGCCGCGCGGTCACCGCGATCACCACGTACGGCAGGGCCAGCGCCGTGTGCGCGAGCGCGATGCCGAGCAGGCTGCCGGTCAGACCGGCCCGCAGGAAGGCCGAGAAGATCACCAGGGCGATCAGGATGTTCGGGATGATGATGGGCGACAGCAGGAATCCGGTGACCAGCCCCCTGACGCGCTCCCCCAGCCGGGCCAGGCCGATCGCGGCGGCGGTTCCGAGCACCGTGGCCAGGGTCGCCGTGATCAGCCCGACTTCCAGGGAGTTCAGGATGGCGTCCGTCCACTGCGGGGCGGTGAACAGGCTCTCGTACCACTTCATCGACCACTGCCGGGGCGGGAAGGTGAAGGTGTCGGACGCCGAGAAGCTCATCGGCACGACGATCAGCGTCGGCACGGTGAGGAAGAGCCCGATGAGCACCGAGACGATCTTCAGCCAGGGCCGGGCGCGTGCTCCGCTCATCGCTCGTTCCTCCCCGCGACCGCCTGCCCCGCGACCGCCTGTCCCGCCCCCATCTGGCCGACACGGGCGGCCGAGCCGAGCCCGGTCAGGCGACGGCTCGCGGCCAGTACGGCGAGCGTGACGATCAGCATGAACACTCCCATCGCGCCGCCCCCGCCGAAGTCCAGCAGCTCCCGGGTGCGCACGCTGATCACCTGCGCGATCAGAGCGTTCTGCGGCGAGCCGAGCAGCGCGGGGGTGACGTAGAAGCCGAGGGCGAGGACGAAGACCAGCGAGGCGCCCGCGACCACGCCCGGCAGCGAGAGCGGGAAGTACACCTTGCGGAAGGACGACAGCCGGCTCGCGCCGAGGCTCTGTCCGGCCAGCAGCAGCCGCCGGTCGATCTGCTGCATGACGCTGTACATCGGCAGCACCATGAACGGCAGCAGCACCTGGGTCATCGAGACGGTCACGGCGAAGGTGGTGCCGAGCAGCCGGGTCCCGCCCAGCCCCACCAGGCCGAGCGCGCCCTGCACCACCCCTCCGTCCTGCATCAGGACCATCCACGCGAAGTTGCGCGCCAGCATGCTGGTCCAGAAGGGCACCAGCACGACCGTCACCATGACGGCCCGCGTGGTCGGCCCGGCCAAGGTCATCATGTACGTGTACGGGTAGGCGAGGAGCACCCCCGCCGCGGTGACGACCAGCGCGACCACCAGCGTCCGGCCCAGCACCCGCAGCGTGTATCCGTCGGTGAACAGCTGCGCGTAGTTCGACAGGCCCGGCTCGGGATCGGTGACGCTGTCGACGACGATGCTCACCAGGGGAAGCACGAAGAACATCGTCAGCGCGATCAGGGCGGGCAGCAGGAGCAGCAGCCCCGCCGCCCGCTTGCGCCCGGCCGGCGACAGCACGCGCCGCCGGTCGGGACGGTTCTGCCGGGGCGGCCGCGTGGCCTGCTCTGACGTGATCGCGTCGGCCGTCATCGGTTAGCTGACCTTCCAGCGCGTCCAGCGCTGCACGAGCGCGTCGGTGTTGGCGATCCACCACTTCTTGTCCTGCTCGAGCAGCCGGCCGCGGTCGGGCAGGAAGGCGTTGAACAGCTTCTGCATGGGGGTGTACGGAATGGAGTTGACGTCGATGTCGGTGCGCGCCGGGGCCACGCCGGTCAGCTGCGCGTACGCCTTGGCCTGCGCGGGCGCGGTGACGAAGGCGAGGGCCTGCTGGGCCAGCTGCTTGTGGGCCGAGCCCTTGGGGATGACCAGCACGCCGATGTCGGTGGTGGTGAAGTCCCAGACGGGCTTCAGGTTGGCGCCGCTGTTGGCGGTGGCGATCAGCCGGGCGGTCACCGTCATCACCATGGAGGCCTGGTGGTCCACGAGCATCTGCTGGACCGCGCCGTAGCTGGGGGCGAAGATCAGCGAGTCCTTGATCGTGTCGAGCTTGCGGAACGCCCGGTCGACGTCCAGCGGGTAGATCTTGTCGAGCGGCACGCCGTCGGCCACCAGAGCGGCTTCCAGCAGGCCGTTCTTGACGTAGTCCTGCACGATCCGCTTGCCTGGGTAGCGCTTGGTGTCGAAGAAGTCCTCGATCTTGCTGGGCGGCTCGATCGGGTAGTCGTCGGCGTTGTAGCCGAAGACGTTCGCGTAGCGGTAGGTCGGCACGAAGCAGTCGTGCGTCGTGCCGGGCGGGAACTTGGAGCGGTCGAGACTCGGGTCGTCGAGCTTCTCGAACAGCTTGCCGCAGTAGGCCCCGGCGTAGATCCAGCTCATGTTGGCCAGATCCCACGTGGTCCTGCCGGCCGCGACCATGGTCTTCACCTGGGCGGGCTCGGCCGGGTTGACGTTGACGAACGCCGTGCCCGTCTGCTTGGTGAAGGGCTGCTGCAGCGCCTTCTTCTCGTCCTCCTGGAACTGGCCGCCGGTGCTCGCCCAGGTCAGGGACTTACCGCCGGCGGCCGTGCCGCCGCTCGCCCCGCCACAGGCCGCCACGGCGAGCAGGAGCGCGCCCGCCGCGAAGGTGGCGGGAAGCCGCCGCTTGTACCTCATGTTCGTGCCTTTCTTCGCACTGATCGCCGCGATTTCCGGGTCGCCCCGCCACCCGTGTGCCGTCGCGTCAGTCACTCGCGGTCTCCCGCGAGGCCCGCAACGCCTGTGTTATCGACTGGGCCCCTTCACGCAGGACCATCACGACGTCGCTGTCGTCGTCCTCCGGGACGAGCGAGGTCACGCCGACCACCGCCAATGTGGCGATGACCATGCCCTCGGCGTCCCGGACGGGCACGGCGACGGCCCGTACGCCTTCGGAGGCGCTGGATCGGATCGCGACGCCGATCCGGCGTACCTCCTCGAGCTGCCAGCCCTCCTCGTGGGTGGGCTCCCGCTCCGCCTCGCGATAGCGGGGGTGGAAGGATTCCCGCTGGAACGCGCGGAACACGGCGTCCTGCGCGGTCCCGGGCCGCAGCGTCGAACCGACCCTTATGGAGACGTGCGCGGTCCGGCTGCTGTCCTCGAGGACCTGCGCCACGACGGGACACCGGCCGTTCCAGATGCTCAGCACGACCGTGTGCCGCACCCGGTTGCTCACCCGCTCCATGATCGGGCGGGCCAGGTTGACCACGCCGAGCCTGGAGAGGGCCATGGTGCCGAGCTCGGCGAGCAGCGTGCCGAACTCGTAGCGGTTGCGGTCGCGGCGCTGGAGCAGGCCGTGGTTCTCCATGGACGCCAGATAGCGGTGGGCCGTGGACTTGCCGACCCCCAGCTCGGCGGCCGCCGAGACCATGTCGATGCCGCCGGTCTCGCCGAGGAGCCGCAGGAGCTGCGCGACCCGTGCGACGACCTGGATGTCACCACTGGGGATCTCCAGGTGTCTGGGCTCAGTGTGGGGTGCCACCGTGCGGGCTCCTCCCGGCTGGTGTCGGAGCGCCCGTCCCGGAGTGCGGGGCGGGCGTCCTTCAATCCGATATGAGCGGACTGTAGACGAGGACATCGCTGTTAAGTCAAGGTTTCCGGCGGATTTTCGTGCGGAGAAATTTCCGGACATAAGACGCTCTTGACGCGTCAAGCACCCATCTTTACTGTGGCCGCATCCCGGAAAACGGGATAAGCATCCCGTATGACAGAACCAAGGGGCGGCACATGCGCATGCTCGAACGGCTCCGCGGCGCGGATCGATGCCTGGTCGGCACCTGGGTGAAGATCCCGGCGCTGGAGACCGTCGAACTCCTGGCGCGGGCGGGCTACGACTTCGTCGTCATCGACATGGAGCACGCACCGATGACCCTGGAGTCGGCCTATCGGGCCGTCGTGGTCGCCCAGGGCCTCGGCGTCCACACCCTCGTACGGGTGCCCGACGCCGGTGGCAGCCACCTGCAGCGGGTCCTCGACATCGGCGCCGACGGCATCCTCGTGCCGCACGTCACCGGCCGCGCCGACGCCGAGCGGGCGATCGGCGGCATGCTGTTCCCGCCGAACGGAACGCGGGGCATGGGCGCCACGTCCAGAGCCGGCGCCTGGGGCCTCGACGACACGGCCGGCTACCTGCGCCGCGGCGACGACGAGACGCTGCGCATCCCGCAGATCGAGGATCTGGGCGCGCTGGAAGACGCCGAGGCGATCCTCGGCACCCCCGGCCTCAACGGCGTCTTCCTCGGCATGGGCGACCTCACCCTGTCCACCGGGCTGCCGGCCGACGACCCCGGCCTGCGGCGGCTCACCGATCGCCTGCTGGGCCTGGCCAAGGCCCGCGACCTGCCCGTCGGCACGGCGATCCGCGACGCCGCGGGCGCACGCGCCGCGGCCGGCCGCGGCTTCTCCTTCGTCATGATCAGCAACGACGCGAGCATCTTCGGCGCGGCCGCCGCGGAGATCCGCCGCGCCGCCGGCCCCCTCGAGTTCTGACGTCCCGGATTTCTGACGCCCCGGTAAAGGAGCACCACATGCCGTACGACCCGAGCGACGCACGCTCGGCCCTGCCCACGGCGCCCGTGACGGGTGCCGTGCCGGGCGCCGGCCCCGCCGCCGACGCCGACCACGTCAAGTTCTACCAGCTCACCCCGGCCGTCACCGCCGGCAAGACCCACACCTGGTACGGCCGCAGCCAGCACCTGATCATCGGCTACACCACGCTGGACGGGGAGACCGAGTTCGACCTGCCGGGCGCCTCCGGCGAGCACGCCGACGAGTGCGGCCTGCTGATGCCGGAGACCACCACCACCGCGTGGATCACCCTGGGCTCCGAGACGGGCGAGGAGACCACCGAGGTTCCCGGCGGCACGCTCACCTTCGTGCCCCCGCGCGAGGGCCGCGTACGGCTCGGCGGCCGGGGCCGGGTCATCACGATCTTCACGGCGCGCACGGCGCCCGAGCCGGTCCGGGCCGCCAACGAGACGTCCTACCAGGAGCCGCACGCCAACGTCGGGCCGCTCACCGCCTGGCCCGGCCCGGTCGGCGGCCCCCGGCTGCGCACCTACGACCTCGACGTGCCGGGCCTGGCCGAGCCGCCGTTCCGGCTGTTCCGTTGCTCGACGTTCATGGTGAACTACGTCCACCCGCGCACCGGCCCGCGTGACACCACCAGGATGTCCCCGCACACGCACGCCGACTTCGAGCAGTGCTCGCTGATCCTCGAGGGCGACTACATCCACCACCTGCGCTGGCCCTGGACCACCGATCTCCGCGAGTGGCGTGAGGACCAGCACGAGATGTGCGGCAGCCCGTCGCTGACCGTCATCCCTCCCCCGGCGCTTCACACGAGCCAGGCGATCGGCGCGGGGACCAACCACCTGATCGACATCTTCGCCCCGCCCCGGATGGACTTCTCCACGATGGACGGCTGGGTCCTGAACGCCGCCGACTATCCGATGCCGGGAGACGGGCGATGACCAGACTCGCCCGTTTCGAGGTCGCCGAGCTGGACGCCGAGCAGCGCGAGGTCTACGACCGGCTGCTGAGCCGCCGCTCGGGGAAGCCGCAGCCCTATCCCCTCGTGGACGACCGAGGCCGGCTGGAAGGCCCCACCAACGCCTGGCTGCTCAGCCCGCCCGTGGCCGAGGCGTTCGAGCGGCTCGGCGCGGCCATCCGGTTCGACCTGTCGCTCGGCCACCGCATCCGCGAGATCGTGACGCTTCAGGTGGCCCGGCATCGCGACAGCCCGTACGAGAAGTACGCGCACCGGCTCAGCGCGCCGCTCGCGGGCCTGTCCGCCGAAGAGATCGACGACCTGTGCGCGGGCCGCGACCCCGGCCTCTCCGACGAGGGCGAACGCCTCGCGCACGCCGTGACGCGTGCTCTGATCGAGGCGGGCGACCTGGACGACGAGACCTATGACAAGGCCGTCGCGCTGCTCGGAGCCCGCGGCCTGTTCGAGATCACCGTGCTCGTCGGCTACTACGAGATGACCGCGACCCAGCTCGCCGTCTTCGGCGCCCGGCCGCCCGACGAGGCCGAATGATCGCGATCATCGGTGGCGGCTTCGGCGGGATCGCCGCCGCGGTGAAGCTGCGCAAGGCGGGGATCACCGATTTCACCGTCTTCGAGCAGTCGCCGGGCCCCGGCGGCACCTGGTGGGACAACCGCTATCCCGGGTGCGAGGTCGACATCCCCTCCCACGCGTACTCCTTCTCCTTCGCCCCCCACGACTGGCCGCGCACCCATGCCACCCAGCCCGAACTGCAGGCCTACGCCGAGTCCGTGCTCGACCGGTTCGAGCTGCGGCCCCGATTCCGGTTCGGCGTCCGGGTGGAGTCGGTCACCTGGGACGAGGAGACAGGGTGCTATCGGGTGCGGACCAGCGACGGCGCCGAGCGGCCGTATCGGTTCGTCATCAGCGCCGTCGGACTGCTGAGCGTGCCGAGCTACCCCGCCTGGCCGGGGCTGGCCGACTTCGGTGGCCGCTGCTTCCACACCTCCCGGTGGCAGGAGGAGGTGGATCTTACGGGCAAGCGGGTCGCCATCGTCGGCACGGGCTCCACCTCGGTCCAGATCGTGCCGGCCATCGCCCCGTTGGCCGAACGACTGCAGGTCTTCCAGCGCGAGCCCGGCTGGGTGGAGCCGAAGGGAGAACGGGCGTTCAGCCCTGCCGAGCGGACCCGTTTCCAGCGGTTTCCCGCGCTGCGCCGGCTCTACAGGTTCAGGCTGTTCGTCCAGTCCACGCGCCGCTTCAAGGCGTACGACGCGAGGGGGACGGCCCAGCGCCGGATGCGCGAGCTGTGCCTGAACTACATCGCCGCCACAGTGCAGGACCCGGCGACCCGGGCCGCGGTGACGCCGTCGTATCCGTGGGGGTGCAAACGGCCCATCTTCGCCAGTGGCTTCTATCCCGCCCTCAACCGCCCGAACGTGGAACTGGTCCCGCACGCGGTCAAAGAGATCAAGCCGTACGGAGTCGTCGACGAACGCGGAACCGTGCACGAGACGGACGTCCTCATCCTGAGCACCGGCTTCCAGCCGACCCGATTCCTGGCCCAGTTCGCGGTGAAGGGGCGGAACGGACAGGACCTTCAGGACTTCTGGGGCGACCGGCCGCGCGCCGTGCTGGGCGCCACCGTGCCCGGCTTCCCCAACTTCTTCATCCTCTACGGCCCGAACACCAACGGCGGCTTCTCCATCATCGCCCAGCTCGAACGGCAGGCCGAGATCGCGGCGCGAGCCATCCGCACGGTGCTGCGCGGGCGCGGCACGCTGGTGGACACCCGCCCGGCCGCGCTGGAGCGCTATGTGCGCTGGCTGGACCGCCAGTTCGGATCGCACGCCTCGGCCATGGACGCCGGGTGCCGCAACTACTACCACTCGCCGTCGGGGGCCAACGTCACCCAGTGGCCGCGCACCCACTTCGTCTACTACCTGATGTGCCGGATCGTGCCCCGGTTCGCCCTGGTCTACCGGAAGCGGTGAGGCGCGGATGCCGTACGAAGTGCTCGCCGTCCGCTACGCGACCCGGCAGGCGCGGGCGAGCGAGGTGTACGCGAACCACGCGGCCTATGGAGAGCCCGACCACCCGATCCGGATGGACTACTTCTTCTGGCTGCTCCGCCGCGCGGGCCGGACGATTGTCGTCGACACCGGCTTCACGCCCGAGGTGGGCCAGGCCCGCGGCCGTACCACCCTGTGCGCCCCGCCGGACGCGCTCGCCCGGCTGGGCGTCGGCCCGGACGACGTGGACACCGTCGTGATCACCCATGCGCACTACGACCACACGGGGCACGTGGCGCTCTTCCCCCGCGCGGACATCGTGATCAGCGCACGCGAACTGGCCTTCTGGACCGGCACGTACGCCGGGCGGGCGCAGTTCGCGCACTCGGCTGAGGCGGCCGACCTCGACACGCTGCGCCGGCTCGACGCCGCCGGCCGGGTGACCCGCGTCGGCGGCCGATGTGAGATCGCGCCCGGCCTCGAACTGGTCGACGTCGGCGGGCACACCCCCGGCCAGCTGGTCGCGCTCGCCGACGGCGAAGGCGGGCCGGTGGTGCTCGCCTCCGACGCCGTGCACTACTACGACGAGCTCGACCTCGACCGGCCGTTCGGCGTCTACGCCGACCTGGCGGGCATGTACCGGGGCTTCGACACCGTACGTGAGCTGGCCGCCGAATCCGGTGGCGCCGTGGTGGCCGGGCACGACCCGGCCGTGCTGACCCGCTTCACCCCCTGGGACGCGGCCGACCCAGGATTCGCGGTCCGGGCCGGCTGAAAGGAGTTACGGCTTGAACAGGAGATTCGACGGCGCCGTCGCCGTCGTGACCGGCGCGGGATCGGGCATCGGCGCGGCCAGCGCGCGACGGCTCTCGGAGGAGGGCGCGTCGGTGGTCCTCGTCGACGTCGCCGAGGACGCCGTGCGGAGCGTCGCGGAGGCCCTGCCCGGCCCGGCGCTCGCCGTACGCGGAGACGTCTCCAGCGAAGACGACACCGACGCCTACCTCGCCGCGGCCGTCGACCGGTTCGGCCGGGTCGACCTGCACCACCTGAACGCCGGCATCGTCGGCACGTTCGACCGGCTCCCGGACATCCCCGTCGCGGACTTCGATCGCATCGTGGCGGTCAACCTGCGCGGGGCGTTCCTGGGCGTGCGCGGCGCGTTCCGCCAGTACGCCCGGCAGGGCGCGGGTGGCGCCATCGTCATCACCGCGTCCATCGCGAGCCTGCGCGGCAGCCACGACCTGCTGGCGTACGAGTCGTCCAAGCACGGCGTGCTCGGCGTCATGCGGGGCGCCGCCATGTACGGCGGCCCGCAGGGGGTGCGGGTGAACGCGGTAGCGCCCGGCCTGGTGCCCACGGGCCTGTTCGCCGCCTCGGGCGACGTGCCGGGGGCGGGCGACGACATCCTGCGGCGCGGCAACACCGTGCCGCAGCGCCGCACCGGCTCGCCGGAGGAGGTCGCCGCCGCCGTCGCGTTCCTGCTCAGCGACGACGCCTCCTATGTGAACGGCGAGGTGCTGTCGGTGGACGGGGGCTCCGCCTGGGTGAACACCGTACGGCCCGGCGGCGGGGCGGGCGCCTGGGACCCACGCCCCATCGACGCCGCCGCCCGCGTGATCCCGGAGCGCACCGCATGACCGAGCAGCCCGAGACACCGGAGACGACCGAAACCAGGACGACCGGGACCGAGACGCTGGAGACGCCAGAGAACGGGACGACCGGGACCGAGACGCCGGAGGCCGAGACGACCGGGACCGAGACGCCGGAGAACGGGACGACCGAGACCGAGACGCCGGAGGCCGAGACGCCCGGGACCGAGGCGACCCGAATGGGGACAACCGGAAGCGAGGCGACCGGAACCGAGGCGACCGGGACGGACGTGATCGGGTTCATCGGCCTTGGCAACATGGGCGGCAGGATCGCCCGGCGGCTGGCCGACGCGGGCCGGGCCGTACTCGGATATGACCCGGTGGCGGGCGCGGCCGAGCGAGCCGGCGCGACCGCGGCCGCCGACATCGCCGAAGTGGCGCGCACCGCCGGCCAGATCTTCCTGTCCCTCCCCGACGACCGGGTGGTCGAGGCCGTGACGTTCGGAGAGGGCGGCCTGCTCGCCGGCGTGCGGCCCGGTCAGATCGTGGTCGACCTCAGCACCTCCTCCCCCGCCTCGACCCGGCGCATCGCCGCGGCGCTGGCCGCGCGCGGCTGCGACCACCTCGACGCCGGGATCTCCGGCGGCGCGGCCGCGGCGGAGCGCGGGACCCTCACGCTCATGGTCGGCGGCGCGGAGCCGGTCCTCGACCGAGTCCGGCCGACCCTTGAGCCCTTCGCCGCGAAGGTGTTCCACATGGGGTCTTCGGGGGCAGGCCATTCCGCCAAGCTGCTGAACAACTTCCTGAACGCGGTAAGCCTGGCCGCCACCAGCGAGGCCATGGTCGCCGGGCGCAAAGCCGGGCTGGACCCACGCGTGCTGCTCGAGGTGCTGAACTCCTCGAGCGGCGCCAACTGGGCCACGGCCAACCGGTTCCCGCACATCGTGGAGGGAGATTATCTGGAGGGCGGACTCACCTCGACCTTGATGATCAAGGACGTGGTCCTCTATGTCGACCATCTGGGCGACCTCGGCGTGCCCTCGCTGAACGCGGCCGGTCCGCTGGCCAGCTTCGGGCTCGCCGTCAGCCTTGGATACGCCGACGAGATCAGCAACCGCGTCGTGGACGCCATCGGCGACGTGGCCGGAGGAATCCGCCTTCAGGAACTTCACGAGAGGAACCCATGAGAATCATCCGAGGCCGGGCCGAGGGCACGGCGACGGCCGCGAGGACCGACACCTTCGTCGGCGAGGTCTGGGCCGACCCGGTGCTGCCCACGACCGACGACACCACCATCAACGTCGTGACCTTCACCCCCGGCGCCCGGACCAACTGGCACGAGCACGGCCGGGGACAGATTCTGCAGGTCCTCGCCGGGCGGGGCTGGGTGTGCGCCGCGGGCGGCCGGCCGCAGACGCTGCTGCCCGGCGACACGGTCTGGGTCCCGCCGGGCGAGCGGCACTGGCACGGCGCCACGGCCAGCACCCTGATGACCCACACGGCCGTCTCCCTCGGCCCCACCAGCTGGTACGACGAGGTCAGCGACGACGAATACAACGGGGAGCAGGAATGAGCGATCAGTCATCGGAGCGCTTCCAGGCCGGCCTGGAAATGCGCAAGCAGGTCCTCGGCGCGGAACACGTCGAGCGCTCGCTCGCCACCGCCAGCGAGTTCAGCCGGCCCGTCCAGGAGCTGGTGACCGAATACTGCTGGGGCGAGGTCTGGACGCGCGAAGGCCTTGACCTCAGGACGCGCAGCCTGCTCAACCTGGTCATGCTCACGGCGCTCAACCGAGGGCACGAGTTCGCCGTGCACGTACGCGGTGCGGTCGCCAACGGCGTCACCGAATCGGAGATCCAGGAGGCCCTCCTGCAGGCGGCCGTCTACGTGGGCGCTCCTGCCGCGCTCGAGTCGTTCCGCATAGCCGAAAGGACCCTCGGGGAGCTGCGCGCCCAGGGAGTGGCAGTCCAGTGACCGCCCGTCCGTCCAGCGAAGTGCCCGGCCCGGCGACCGACGGGACGAAGGTCCCCGCGACCGACCCGGCGACCGACCTTATAGCCGGTCGGCCGCTGGGGCCCGGCAGCGTGATCGGCTTCGTCGGGCTCGGGAACATGGGCGGCCCCATGGCAGGCCGCCTCGCCGCCGCCGGTTTCCACGTCCGCGCCTACGACGCCGCGGAAACCGCACGCGACGCCGCCCCCGCCGGTGTCACCATCACCCGCGGCGCCGCGGAAACGGCCACCGACGCCGACGCGGTGATCCTCATGCTCCCCGGCTCCGACGCCGTCGAAGCCGTCCTCCACGACCCAAGCCTGCGCGGCCCGGGCCTGATGAGCGACCCCGGACCGGGCGGTGTGGACCCGAGCGGCACGGGCCGAGATGCCACGCGCGCGGGCAGCACACCCACGGACGACATGGACCGAGACGCCACGCACGTGGGCAGCACACCCATGGACGACATGGACCGAGACGCCACGCACGTGGGCAGCACAACCGTGGACGACATGGACCGAGACGGCACGCACGTGGGCAGCACGGCAAGGGACGGCATGGGATTGCTCGCGGCCCTCCGGCCTGGCGCCGTCGTCATCGACATGAGCTCCTCGCAGCCGTTGCGCACTCGGGAGCTGGCGGCGCGGGCGGCCGAGCGGGGCATCGTCCTGGTCGACGCGCCGGTCTCCGGCGGGGTCAAAGGAGCCGTCGACGGCACGCTCACGATCATGACGGGCGGCGCCGAGCGCGACCTGGCCCGGGTGCGTCCGGTCCTCGACGTGCTCGGCAGCCGTGTCCTCCGCCTGGGCCCCGTCGGCGCCGGGCACGCCATGAAGGCGCTGAACAACCTGATGTCGGCCACCCACCTTCTCATCACGGCCGAGGCCATGCTCGCCGGGGAGCGATTCGGCCTCGATCCCGAGATCATGCTGACGACGGTCAACACCTCCAGCGGACGCAGCGGCTCGACCGAGAACAAGTGGCCCCACTTCGTCCTGCCCGGCACGTTCGACTCGGGCTTCGGGCTCCGGCTGATGCTGAAAGACATGCGCATCGCGGTCGAGCTGGCCCAAGCCATCGGCGTGGCTCCCCGGCTCGCCCAGGCCGCCGTCGACCTCTGGTCCGACGCGGCCGAGCATCTCCCCGCCACCGCCGACCACACCGAAATCGCCCGCCAGGTCGCCGCGGCTTCTACGGCTCCCGCAAATTGCAGGCGTTGACCCGGCCGTCGTAATACGTATACATGTAGTAATCGTCTTCGGCGCCGGTGTCCCAGTAGAGCGACGTGTGATAATCGCCCGCATCGTGACCGGCGAGCTGATATTCGACGTCATTCAGCCAGTCGTTGTAATACATGCTTCTATAGCCGGCATAAATCTGGCAGTTGGTGAGACCGGCCTGGGCGACACCGCCGGTGACGCCGATCCCAGCCGCTACTACGATAGCGGGCAGCACACTTCGAACCACGAGATCGCGCAGTTTCATGGTCCCCCTTCAAGCTCCGGTGACGTTTATGTAGGCCGGATCCCAAAGGCCCTACACCTAGTGCGTTCCACGGGGTTCCACCTACCTATGACGGCTCACCCGACCTTTCGACCGGGTGAGCCGTGGAAGAACGGTGCGTAAGAGCAGGTCAGCTGAAGTAGACGGCGGAGTCGGCGTCGCCGCCCCAGCCGTTGCCGATGGGGTAGCCATCGGTGGCCAGCTGATCCCAGCTGATCCCCTTCGACGCCGTCAGGCCACCGTTGTAGAAGGCCGTCAGCACACCATCGGTACGCTTCTTCACGATGTCCGCCCGACCATCACCATTCAGATCAGCGAAATACACCGCCGAATTCGCGTCACCCGCCCAGCCATTACCGATCGGATAGCCATCGGTGGCCAGCTGATCCCAGCTGATCCCCTTCGACGCCGTAAGACCACCGTTGTAGAAGGCCGTCAGCACACCATCGGTACGCTTCTTCACGATGTCCGCCCGACCATCACCATTCAGATCAGCGAAATACACCGCCGAATTCGCATCCCCGCCCCAGCCGTTACCGATCGGATAGCCATCCGTCGCGAGCTGATCCCAGCTGATCCCCTTCGACGCCGTAAGACCACCGTTATAGAACGCCGTCAGCACACCATCGGTACGCTTCTTCACGATGTCCGCCCGACCATCACCATTCAGATCAGCGAAATACACCGCCGAATTCGCATCCCCGCCCCAGCCGCTACCGATCGGATAACCATCCGTCGCGAGCTGATCCCAGCTGATCCCCTTCGACGCCGTAAGACCACCGTTATAGAACGCCGTCAGCACACCATCGGTACGCTTCTTGATCATGTCCTTCCTGCCGTCCCCGTTGAGGTCGGCGAAATACACGGCCGAGTTCGCGTCACCCGCCCAGCCGTTACCGATCGGATAGCCATCGGTGGCCAGCTGATCCCAGCTGATCCCCTTCGACGCCGTGAGACCACCGTTGTAGAACGCCGTCAGCACACCATCGGTACGCTTCTTGACGATCTCGGCCCGGCCGTCACCGTTCAGGGAACCTGCCTTCGCGCCGCCGGCGAAGGCGAGCAAGTCGTTCAGGCCGCCGATGAAGGCGGTTTGACATACGTGATTCGCGGACGGCGCGCCCGGCACCGTGTGGTCGCAGTTGTACTGCCAGGCGGTGGGCCCGGACCAGCCGGCCGGGATCGGACCGTACGACGACGAACTGTCTACGGCCACATAGTGCGCGATCTCCAGCGGGTTCGCGCCGAAGGACGCGTTGTTCCCGGTGCACTCGGTCCACCAGTAGTAGTTCGTGTAGATGGCGGCATCGCGACCGGTCCGTGCTTTGACCCGGTCGACGAAGGTGCGGATCCAGGACACCATCTGGCTCGTGGACAGCCCGTAGCACGGGTAGGGCGCGACGTAGCTGCCGTTGCTTGTGTAGGGCCATTCGATGTCGAGCTGTGGCGGCAGCGCCGTGCCGTCGTTGCTGTATCCAGAGTTGTCGACCAGGAGATCGGCCTGGCCGACGGGGTCGCCCTGGTCAGGGCGCCCGAAGGCGTACGCGCCGAGATACACCCCGGCGGATCTGGCGTTCGAGCGGTTGGCCTGATACGCCGGATCGATGCGGTGGAGGCCTTCGGTCGCCTTGGCCCAGCCGAACCGCACTCCGCTGCCGGACGCGGCCGACCAGTCGATCGTGCCGTTTCCCGAATAGACGTCGATCCCGTTCACCGTGTAGCCGGCGGGGATGGCGGCCGCGGGCGCGGCCGTCAGTGACAGCGTCGCGGCCAGGGCCACCGCGAATGCGAGAATTAATCGGACAGGTCGAATATTCACGTGCACTCCTTTGGAGTCAGGCAGCCGAGATTCAGCTGAAGTAGATGGCGGAGTCGGCGTCGCCGGCCCAGCCGTTGCCGATGGGGTAACCGTCGGTGGCCAGCTGATCCCAGCTGATCCCCTTCGACGCCGTAAGACCACCGTTGTAGAAGGCCGTCAGCACACCATCGGTACGCTTCTTCACGATGTCCGCCCGACCGTCCCCGTTGAGGTCGGCGAAATACACGGCCGAGTTCGCGTCACCCGCCCAGCCGTTACCGATCGGATAACCATCCGTGGCGAGCTGATCCCAGCTGATCCCCTTCGACGCCGTCAGACCACCGTTGTAGAACGCCGTCAGCACACCATCGGTACGCTTCTTCACGATGTCCGCCCGACCATCACCATTCAGATCAGCGAAATACACCGCCGAATTCGCATCCCCGCCCCAGCCGTTACCGATCGGATAACCATCCGTCGCCAGCTGATCCCAGCTGATCCCCTTCGACGCCGTCAGACCACCGTTGTAGAACGCCGTCAGCACACCATCGGTACGCTTCTTCACGATGTCCGCCCGACCGTCCCCGTTGAGGTCGGCGAAATACACGGCCGAATTCGCGTCACCCGCCCAGCCGTTACCGATCGGATAACCATCCGTCGCGAGCTGATCCCAGCTGATCCCCTTCGACGCCGTAAGACCACCGTTATAGAACGCCGTCAGCACACCATCGGTACGCTTCTTGACGATCTCGGCCCGGCCGTCACCGTTCAGGGAAGGCCGGTGGACGTCGCTCATCACCATGTTGTAGTGAATCGCGTGCTCGAAGTCGCTCTGGATGTCACTCAGGGAGTGAAAGCCGGGGTGCCCGAAGTTGCTGTCGGCGTACGGGTTGCGGACGGTTTCCCCCGTGCGATTGAACGAGTAGAAGTAGGCGCCCTGCGAGTGGTCGGCGGCGTTCTTCCAGTGGGAGAACAGTTCGACGTGGTCGTCCAGGCCGTGGAAATTGACGCGCAGCACGGCGTCTCCGGGCTGGAGGTCGTTGAAACTGCCCAGTTCGGTGATCTGGCCGCCGATCCAGCTTTCGAAGATGCTGGTGTCGTAGTAGCCCTCGGCGAGATGCCAGACCATTGAGATGAGGCCCGAGCAGTCCCGGCGGTAGCGATCAGGACCGCTGGGGCCGGTCCGCCAGGTGTTTCTGTCGCCGTCGTTGAGATAGGTGTATCCCTGGTTCACCCAATATTGGGCCCTGGACAGAATCTCCGTTGGTGTGATCGACCCGTTGGCGACGGAATCAGCGTGCGCCGGCGCGGTGGTGCTGATTGTGGAGACGGTGATCGCGGCCATGCCCACGGCGGTCGCGGCGACGGCGCCGAGAACGCGGGACAACAATCGCTGGAATGGTAATCTCCTCATGGCTCCATCCGTTTCGGGAGTGGTTTTCGGGTTCCACTGAAACGATGGAGCCTGGCCCAACAAAAACGCTCAAGATCAACAGCGGCCGGCCTTTAGCGGGTGCTGAGCTCGCCGTATTCCCGCGCGCCGTGGTCGTAGAAGACCTTCAGGACGCCGGCGAGCAGCGATTCCGCGGCGGCGTCCTCACCCCGGGCGCGGTACAGCAGCGCCAGGTCGCGTTCGGTGCGCGCGCGCCAGAGTGGGATCTTCAGCTCCTCCCACAGCGTGATCGCCGCGCTCAGGCAGACGTGGGAGTCGGTCAGGTCCCCCTCCGCCAGGTGCAGCTCGCCCAAGGTGCGCAGCGTCGCCCCCTGTCCCCAGCGGTCGCCCATCGTCCGGCAGGTCGAAAAGGCCTCGCGCAGGCGGGGTAGCATCGCGGCGCCGCGGCCCTGCCGTACTCGGGCCTTGGCCAGTGCCCGAATCGCGTAGGCGGCCATGAGCCGATCGCCGAGCCGCTCGAAGATGGTCACCGCGCGGTTAGCCGTGTCGACGGCCTCGTCCAGCTCGCCGAGCGCCCGATGGTGGAGACTGATGGTGCGAAGCGCGAGACCCTCGCCGCGAGGACTGCCTATCCGCCGATAAGCGGCCAGCGACTCCTCCAGCGCCGACCACGCCTCGGCGAAGTCGCCGCGTTCCAGCCGCACCGAACCGGCCAACCGCTGCACGTACGCGATCCCGGCGTCATCGCCGGCGGCGCGTAACAGTTCGCCGGCCTGCTCGACGAAGCGCAGCGCTTCGGCCAGCCGCCCGGTCTCCCGGCCGACCGTGCCCAATCCGGCGAGCGCCACCGCCTGGCCGTGCGCGTCGCCCAGTTCGCGGAAGGCGTCCAGCGCATCGGCGAACTGCCGGTCGGCCTCGCTGAAGCGATCCTGCATGTATCGCAGCTCGCCCAGCTCGGCCAGCATGATCGCTTCGCCGCGCCGGTCGCCCGCACGGCGCACCGCGGCCAGTGCCGCCTGATTGATCCGCTCGCGGGCGCCGAACCGTTGCGCGCCCCAAAAGGACGGACCGCTCAACCGCGCTGAGGCGAAATGGCACACCAGATCGTGCAAGCCCAGCGTCGCGGCCCGTTCCACGCCGCTGACCAGCGCCGCCTGCTCGGCTTCGAACCAGGCGTACGGTGCGGACACCACCCGCGCGGCCGTGGTGGCGGCCACGGGATAGGCGGTCACCGGCGGCCGGCGCCACTGAATCTCCTCAGGTGGCGAATGCGCGGCGACGGTGTCGACCAGAGCGAGCCAGCCACGCAGCACCCGGGCCACCGAAGCGGTCAGCTCCGCGGCCGATTCCTCCGCCTCGGCCCGTTCGCGGCCGTGGATGCGGATCAGTTCGTGCAGCCGATAGCGCGGCCGCCCAAGGGCGTCGACCTGGGTGAAGTCCACAAGATGGGCGTCGAGCAGGTTTTCGATGATGTCTTCGGCGGCGTCCTCGGTGACCTCCAGCAGCCAGGCGAGGGTCCAGGAGGAGAACTGCGGCACCGCCAGGAAGCTCAACCGGCCGAGAGCCCGGCGGCTCTGCTGGGAAAGTCCGCGGTAGCTGAGCTCCACGCTGCTGCGCACCTCCAGATCAGAGATCGTCAGCTCGTCGAGGCGGCGGCGTTCATCAGCGAGCCGCTCGACGAGCAGTGCCAGCGGCCGGCCCGTACGCGTGGCCAGCCGGGCCCCGGCGATGCAGATGGCCAGCGGGAGCCGTCCGCAAAGCTCGGCAATGGCGTGCGCGTCCCGCTGTTCCGCGCGGACCCGGCCGGCACCTGCCGTACGGGCCAGCAGCTCGAACGCCTCCTCAGGCGTCAGGACGTCGAGGTCCATGCGGCGGGCTCCGCCGAGACCGCCGAGGCGGTTCCGCGCGGTGATCAGGACGGCGCAGCCGGGGCCGCCCGGCAGTAGCGGACGTACCTGCTGCTCGCAGGCGGCGTCGTCGAGCAGCACCAGCACGCGACGGGCGGCGAGCAGGCTGCGGTACAGATCGGCGCGCTCCGCGGTGGCGGCCGGAATCGTCTGCGGCCGCACGCCGAGCGCCTTGAGGAACCGCCCCAGGACTTCACCGGCGTCCGCGGGATCGTCGCTCATGCCGCGCAGCTCCGCGTACAGCTGACCGTCGGGGAACTCCGCCGCGACCTGGTGGGCGGCCTGGACCGCCAGCGCCGACTTGCCGGTGCCACCCCGTCCGGCGATCAGCTGGACGGGCGCCTGCGGCCGCTGCGTAAGCGCGGCCGCCAGTTCGCTGATGTGGGTGGCACGTCCGGTGAAGTCGGTGGGCGCCCGGGGCAACTGCGCAGGGACGGCGGCACAGACCGGCTGCTCGGACGGCGGCGCCAGCAGGGTGGGGTCACCGCGGAGGATCGCCTGATGGAGCGCGGCGAGTTCCGGCCCGGGATCCACCCCGATCTTCTCGGTGAGCGCCGCGTACCCTTCGCGATAGGCCGCCAGCGCCTCGGACTGCCGGCCCAGCCGATAGAGGGCGGTCATGTACTGGCCGCGCAGCCGTTCGTTGGCCGGATAGCGACTGACCAGGGCGGCGAGTTCGGGTACGAGCCGGCCGTGCCGGCCCAGCCGTAGATCGGCCGTGACGCGCTCCTCGATGGCCGTCAGCCGCAGTTGCTCCAGCCGCGCCGCCTCACCGGCCAGTGAGCAGTCGGCGAGACCGGCCATCGCGGGCCCACGCCACAACGCCAGCGCGTCATCGAGCAGGTCGGAGACCTCGGCGGGCGAGTCGGCCTGCCGCGCCCTGGTCAGCAGCCCGGTGAAGACGTCGAGATCCAGTGACCCGATGGGGATCTGGATCAGGTATCCGGGCGTCCTCGTGATGATCGTTTCGGTGTCGGCAAGCCGGGCCAGCGCGGTGCGCAACGCCCTGATGTAGGTCTGGAGCGCGGTCCTGGCGGTGTCCGGCGGGCCCTCGGGCCACAGAATGTCGATCAGTCGTGTGCTGGGCACGATCCGCCCCTGCTCCAGCAGGAGCGCGGCCAGCAGCGTACGCGGCTTGGCCCCGCCCAACGCCGCCACCACCCCGCCGCATACCGCCTCGACCGGCCCCAACAGCCGAAACTCCATCGCAGCTCCCCCAGCTTCGCGATCTCGGAATGGCGGCGGCGCCCCCGGCCGCGCCCTCGGAATCTCGATTCTTGGCCCTATCGCGGAACATTAGGTTCCGCATCCCGAATGCTGCTCGGTAGCCGTTCAGCGCCGATATAGCCCAATGAGTCACCAATCGGACACACTGCACGCCGACGCGCGGGCGGGCCGTGATCGCGCGCGGATCCAGCTGCGGAGCGAAACCCTTTACGCAACGCCCGACCTCGCCTTTCACCCACGCGGCCGACGCCGAATCACGAAATGAAAACGATTGGGTGCAATCGTATTCATCTTCGGTTACGTTGCCCACAGCAGGGGGTCAGGTGAACACAGGTCAACTCCGAGAGAGGAGCCTGGCAATGAGGACCCATCCCAGGTGGGCTGTCCAGGCGGTCGCGGCCGCCCTGTTATTCGCGGTCGCCGCCTGCGGCCAGCAGGAGCCGCCGCCCTCGACCAGCAGTGCGGCGCAGCCCGCCACGACGTCCTGCGCCAGTAAGGGCGGCCTGACGATGTGGGAGCGCTCGGGCGGCAACAAGGAAATGGTGGACATGCTGGTCGCGGCATGGAACGCCAAGAACCCCGACTGCAAGGTCAATCTGACCTACATCCCCCACACGGAGATGGTGGGGAAGATCGCCCAGGGCGTCGCCTCGGGCGACGTGCCCGATCTGATGGGCATGGACCTGATCTACGCCCCGCAGTTCGAAAAGGCGCAGCAGCTTGTCGACATCACCGCCGCTACCAAGGACTGGGCTGAGCTGAAAACCGCCAGCAAGGGCCACATGACGGTGGCCACCTACCAGGACCACCTCTTCGGCGTGCCCCTCTACGCGGACGTGTCCGCGCTCTTCTACAACAAGGACCTGTTCGCCAAGGCCGGGCTCGACCCGGAAAAGCCGCCCACGACGCTGGCCGAGCTCCGCGCGGACGCCGACAAGATCACCGCACTGGGCGGCGGCATCAAGGGCTACTACCTGCCCGGCAACTGCGCCGGCTGCAACATTTTCACCGTCGGTCCCCTGATGTGGGCCTCGGGGGCCACCATCGAGGCGAAGGGCCCGGGCGACGAGCCGCTGGTCGGCGACGGCGTCAAGCAGGTGCTGCAGTTCACCCGCGACATGGTCAAGTCCGGCAACGTCCCCGAAGGCGCCCGCACGGAGAACGGCGAGACGTTCCACCTCCAGTTCGGCTCCGGCAAGGTCGGCATGATGGGCACCGGCAACTTCAACATCACGCTGGCCCGCGAGCAGAACCCGGGGATGAAGTTCGGGATCACCCTGCTGCCCGGCATGGCCCCGAATTCCTCGGCGTCCTTCATCGGCGGCGACCTGGTGGTGATTCCCAAGGGAAGCAAGCGGGTCAACGACGCGGTGAACTTCATGAAGTTCCTGCTCTCCGACCAGACGCAGGTCGAGGTCTACGCCAAGGCGCTCAACCTCACCACGCGATCCGACATGGCAGACAACAAATACTTCAAGGCCGAGCCGCTGGTGGGCGACGTGGCCAAAGCGCTCACCGTGGGCCGCACGCCTTACTCGACCACGTTCTTCGAGCAGATCAACTCGCCGCAGGGGCCGTGGCTGAAGATGCTGCAGCGCGCCTATTACAGCGACGACGACCTCGACACCGTCATCGCCGACGCCAAGAAGGAGATGAAGGCCATCGCCGGCCGGTCCTAGTGCCCCGCCCGCCAATCTTTGCCCCGTCGCGTCGCCCAGAGCGGCGCCTCGCCGCGTTGTCGTCGGTCACCAGCCCACCAGGCTGGCTCCCTCCTCCGCCTTGCGATGCACCACTCTGGACACCGCTCCGTTAGGGCAAACCTTGCCGGTCACGGCACTAGCCCCGCTCCGAGACGAAATCCGCACGATTCCACCGGGCGGCGCGCCGCCCGGTGGAATCTCATCACCAAGAGGACCTGCCATGCGCCACGGCTCACGCGGCCGCCTGGTCGGATTCGCCTACCTGGCCCCGGCTCTGCTGTTCGTGCTCGCCTTCACCGCCTATCCACTGGTGCAGATGGCCTGGATGTCGCTGCACGACTGGTCCCTGATCACCCCACCGACATTCGTTGGACTGGCGAACTATGAGCGGGCGTTCGCCGACTCCCAGTTCTGGGTGTCGGTGCGCTTCACCCTTCTCTACACCGTGCTCATCACGCCGTGCCTCATCATCGGCGGCTACCTGCTGGCGCTGCTCACCGCCCGGAACACCGTCCTTCGCCGGGTCACCCGCACCGTGGTCTTCGTCCCCGTCGTCATCGGCCTCGGGGTGTCGAGCCTGCTCTGGTATTGGCTTTTCAGCGCCGATTTCGGCCTGGTCAACAGGGCGCTGCTCGACCTCGGCGTCATCGACAAGCCCGTGCTCTGGCTGGGCGTGGACGCCGGCGTCTCCAGCGTCGCGATCAGCGCGTCCGTGATCTGGAAGGTGATCGGCTTCGGGATGATCCTGTTCGTGGCCGCCATCCAGGCCGTGCCGTCGGAGGTGATCGAGGCCGCCCTGGTCGACGGGGTGAGCCACCGGCAGCGGATCACCCGGGTGATCCTGCCGTTGACCATGCGCACCGTCCTGCTGGTCACCCTGCTGAGCGTGATCGGCTCACTGCTCGCGTTCGACCAGTTCTACATCATGACCGCCGGCCAGCCGGGCAACGAGACGGCGACGTCGGTCTTCTACATCTACCTGAACTCGTTCCCCTATCTGAAACTCGGCTACGGCGCCGCGCTGTCGATGATCCTGGCCGTCACGATCCTCGTCTTCACCGTGATCCAGCTGTTCCTGACCCGCCGGAGCCATCAGTGAAAAGGCGCGGAAGATACCTGGCCGGAGCGGTCTGCCTGGCCGTGTGCACGGTCATGCTGATGCCGCTCGCGATGTCGGTGCTCGCCTCGGTCAAGCCGACGAAGGAAGCGGCCGCCTCGCCTCCGACGTACATCCCGCACGGGTTCAGCTTCGACAGTTACCAACGGCTGTGGAACTACCAGGAAGGCCTCCCGGTCTACCTCGCCAACAGCCTGGGGACGGCGGTGCTGGCCATTGTGCTCACCCTGGTGCTGACCGTTCCCGCGGGATACGCGCTGGCCCGCTTCCCCATCCCGTTCAAGGAAGTCATCTTCGTCGTGCTGCTGCTCGCGCTGATCATTCCGTACCAGGCGCTGCTCACGCCGATGTTCCTCATGTTCGCGAAGATCGGCCTGACCAACTCGCTGCTCGGCCTCGCGATCCTGCACACCGCGATCCAGCTGCCGTTCAGCCTGTACGTGCTCCGCAACAGCTTCAGCGCCATTCCACGGGAGCTGGAGGAAGCGGCCATCATGGACGGTTCTTCGTCGTGGGAGGCGTTGCGCTGGGTTTTCATCCCCTCGGCCATGCCCGCGATCGTCACCACCGCGCTGTTCGCCTTCGTCACCTCGTGGAACGAATTCCTGGGCGCGCTGGTGATGATGAGCCGAAGCTCCACATTCACGCTCCCGCTGATCCTCGCCACGTCGAGGACCGAGACCAGCCTCGGCGGCACGGACTGGGGGATGCTGCAGGCCGGCGTCACCATCTCCATCATCCCGTGTGTCCTCGTCTATTTCCTGCTTCAGCGGTACTACGTGTCGGGTCTGATGAGCGGAGCCATCAAGTGAACGTAGGCGGCGTGTCGCCGACGGCGACGGCGAAACTGCGGCTGTCCCCGATCGGCGGGTCCGATGTGGAGATCGTCGGCGGATTCTGGGCGCGGTGGCAGCGGATCAACCGTGAGAAGACCATCCCGCACGGCTTCGACCGGCTGCGGAAAAGCGGGGCGCTCGGCAATCTCCGGCTTGCCGCGAACGGGCAGGGCCGGTATCAGGCCGAGATCGACACCAGTGGCACGACCTTTCCGTTTCTCGACTCCGACGTATACAAATGGCTCGAGGCCGTCGGCTGGGAGTTGGCCCGCGGCACGGATCCCGGCCTGATCGCCGCGGCGGACGAGGCGATCGGGGTGGTGGCGGCGGCGCAGCGGCCCGACGGCTATCTCAACAGCTTCGTCCAGCTGGTCAGGGACGGCATCCCTTACGGCGATCTGGCCTGGGGGCACGAGTTCTACTGCGTCGGGCACCTGATCCAGGCGGCGATCGCCTGGCACCGGGGGCTCGGCGACGACCGGCTGCTCGCGGTCGCCACGCGCGCCGTGGCCCACATCGACGCCGAGTTCGGCACGGAGGGCAGGCCCGGCATCGACGGGCACCCGGGGATAGAGATGGCGCTGGTGGAGCTCGCCCGGGTCACGGGCGAAGAGCGCCATCTCGCGCTCGCCGAGCGGATGCTCGGGTTGCGCGGCCACGGGCTGATCGGGCCCGGTCGCTTCGGCGCCGAATACTGGCAGGACCACGAGCCCGTACGCGAGGCGGCGACCGTCGCCGGGCATGCCGTACGCCAGCTCTATCTGGACTGCGGTGCGGTCGACGTGGCCGTGGAGCGCGGTGATGAGGAGCTGCTCGCGGCCGTACGGCGGCGCTGGAGCGATCTGATCCGCAGCCGCACCTACCTGACCGGCGGGATGGGCAGCCGGCATCGCGACGAGGCGTTCGGCGACCCCTACGAGCTGCCGCCCGACCGCGCCTACACCGAGACGTGCGCGGCCATCGCGAGCGTCATGCTGGCCTGGCGCCTGCTGCTCGCCACCGGCGAGCCTGAATACGCCGACGTGATCGAACGGGCCATGTACAACGGCGTGCTGCCCGGGATCTCGCTTTCAGGCGAGGAGTTCTTCTACACCAATCCGCTGCAGCGCCGCACCCACCGCGCCGCGGAGCCGGCCGGGCACGGCCGGCGCGCGCCGTGGTATCCCTGCGCCTGCTGCCCGCCCAATCTGATGCGCCTGTTCAGCTCCTGGCACCACTATCTGGCCACGGGCGACGAGAGCGGCGTCCAGATCCACCAGTACGCGGACGCCGACGTGACAGTGGGCGACGTCCGCCTCGCGATCCGGACGGACTACCCGTGGCAGGGCCGCGTCACGGCGCGCGTCCTCCAGACGCCGGCTCGGCCGTGGACGCTGTCCTTGCGTGTGCCGTCCTGGAGCGGCGCGGCCGACGGACCCGTGGTCGAGCATTCGGGGCAGTGGAACGTCGGTGACACCGTCACGCTCGACCTCGACCCGGTGATCCGGGTCACCAGGCCGGACCGGCGGGTGGACGCCATCCGCGGCTGCGTCGCCATCGAACGCGGCCCGCTGGTCTACTGCCTGGAAACCGTCGACGCTCCGGCCGCGACCCAGTTGGAGGACCTGGTGTGGGACGGCAGCCGCCAACTCCAGGAGGCGCCACGGCCCGACATCGAGCCGGCCATGATCGGCGTCGCCGTCCCGGTCGTCGACCGAGGCTCGGCGTCGCCTGGCGCGGACCTCACGGCCGGCGCGATCCCCTACTTCGCCTGGGCGAACCGGCAGGTGGAGGCGATGCGGGTCTGGATCCCGGCCTGATCGATCTCATCTCAGCGCCGGGGCGCGGTCGAATCCCGCACGGTCAACGCCGGCTTGAAGATCTCGAGAGTCGGCACGCGCTGCGCGTCGACCGGCTCCCGTGCCAGCCTGACCGCTTGCGTCACCGCGTATCCGACGATCTCCGATATCGGCATCCGTACGGTCGTCAAGGCGGGCACGGTGTGCGCGGCGATGAGAATGTCGTCGAAGCCGACGACCGACAGATCACCCGGCACGGTCACGCCCACGCTGTGCGCGGCGTGCAGCACGCCTATGGCGACCACGTCGGTGGACGCGGCGACGGCCGTGGGCGGGTCGGGCCGATCCATCAGACGCCGCAGCGCGGCATCGCCGCCGGCCAAGGTGCTCGCGCAGCGCTCGACGTAACCCGGCGGCACGGCGCCGAAGTGCTCACGCATGAAATCGAGATAGGCGTCCTCGCGCACCCGATAATCATTGGGGAGCTCGGCGTTGACGAAGGCGATCCGCTTGTGGCCGAGGGACACCAGATGGCTCAGCCCGGCCCGGATGCCGGCCCGGTCATCGGCGTCGACCGTCGGAAACTCACGCGGGCTCGTGCCCGGCCAGAGCGCGACCACCGGCACGATCGAATTGCGCAGGTCGGCAAGGAGCTGCGGGTGCTCCTGCATGTCGCCGAGCAGCACCACGGCGTCGATATGCCGGGTCTCCAGCACCGCGGTCAGCGCTACGGCCTCTTCGCCCGCCACCGCGGCCGCCTTTTCACCCGCCTTTTCACCCGCCCTGTCGCCGGCCTCTTCTCCCGCCCGGCCCGGCACGTGGCCGAGCACGACGTTGTAACCGTGCGCCATCGACTCGACCACGAGCGCCTCGATCACCCCGGCGAAGAAGGGGTCGCTGAAATCGCGCACCACGGCGCCGATGAGGTTGGTCGACGCGCCGCGCAGCCCGCGAGCCAGTGGATTGGGGCGGTATCCCAGCTCCCGTGCCGTCCGCAGCACTCGCTGGCGGGTCTCGGGCGCGATGGGCACGGTGGTGGGCGCGCCGCTCAGGACCCGGGACACGGTGCTCTGCGAGACGGCCGCGGCGGCGGCGATGTCACGCATGGTAGGCACCGGCCGCTTGGCCGATTGGTCTCCGGACATCGAGGCAACCCTAGCATCATGATGCAGGCATACGATTTCACCCACCAAGAACCGGCAATCGGCCCATGGGCTTCGCATGGCGGCCACGCTGCCGTTTCAGTCGGATCTTGATGGCGTTTCAGCCGAGGGTGTCATCGTCGCGCCATGCGAGAAAGTCGTGGCATGGCCGAGATGAACGCACAACGTGCCTGGTTGAGAGCCCTGGTGGCGGGCGCTGCGATGATGGCGGTCGACGGGTCCGGGCAGGTGAGGGAGCTCTTGTGGATCAGCTGGTCATGCGTCTGGCGGCACGGGACGATGTGCCCTCGATCGTGGGCCTGCTCAACGACGACGACATAGCCCGGTCGCGGGGGGCCGTCGACGGGATCACCGAAGGTCATTGGGCCGCGTTCGACGCGATCGAGGCCGACGCCAACAACGAGTTGATCGTGGCGGAGCTCGCCGGGACGACGGTGGGCACGATGCAGCTGTCGTATCTGCCGGGCCTGTCGCGCAACGGCGCGTGGCGACTGCAGGTGGAGGCGGTCCGGATCGCGGCTGCTTATCGGGGCAGGGGGCTCGGCCGGGCGATGCTCGAGTGGGCGATCGAGCGGGGACGCGGCCGGGGATGCGCGCTTGTCCAGCTCACCAGCGACAAGCACCGCATGGAAGCGCACAGGTTCTACACGGCGCTCGGCTTCTCCGCCTCGCACGAGGGATTCAAGCTGAAGCTCGTCTGATCTCCCCAGGCACGTGCACTGCCGCGATCGGCGGCACCATCACTCCCCCACGTCCTTTTCATGGCTCGCGAGCTCATGAACGAGACGATTGAGCCGCTCACGGATGGGGCCGGGAGGGGGTTCCTTCACGTCGGCATCCTGCTTGCCGGTGATTCGCGTGATTCGCGTAGGGCTGGCCAGTTTCAGCTGGACCGTCGCACGGCGCAGGTCCTCGTCGTCGGCCTTCTCCAGGGCGGATTCCAACGCCGAGAGGATCTCCGTGACTTTCTCCCAGCGGGCCGGCGACATTTCCCACCCGATGGCACGCCGGAGCACGCCGGCCGCATCCTTGTAGGGATCCTGCATCATTCGGATCATGGCCTCATTCCGTTATGGTCGAGCGTCTCGATGAACTGCGCCACCTCGGAGAGACGTATTCGCTCCAGGTCGTCGGGAGGAATCACGATTCGAAGCTCGAAGGTGACCGGGCCTGATCGGCAGGCCTGGATGAACGAGTCGACGATCATCGTCATCAGGCCTTCTCGGCTCAGTTCGCTGATTCGCGCGAGACGGGCGCCCACCAAGGGGATCGCGACCGGTTTCAGCATTCCGTGCGCGACCACCGACGGCCAGAGCCGGTCCAGGCTGAGCCGCAGCTTCTCCGGGTCCGACCGCGTGACGTATCCCGCCCCCTGGTGGCAGTAGGCGATGCCGAAAATACGGCGGCCCGGTGAGGGCAGCGAAACGACCGTGCCGATCGGATAGCGAGCCCGCTTCCCCTTCGGCTTGTCGGGCAGCCGTTCGATCACCTCCACTGGTTTCAGTGCCCGCTGGAGTTCCTTGTCCAGAAGCTTGCGATCACCGCCGAAGATCCGATGTAACAGCTGTCCCTGTACGCTCTCGCGGCTGATCACGTCGTCATCGGTCAACGTGTCGAAGGTGTCGCCGAACCCGACGACCAGGTTGGCGTCGTCTTCAGCGAAGAGGTCCCCGCGCTTCACGACCAGAGTGGTCCTCAGGCCGGGGAAGTCGCGGCGCAGCACTTCGTCGCCGTGTCTCGCCTGAAGCCGTCCTCTGGCCTCGGTAAGGATCTCGGCGACACCGGATTCGCCGGGCAGGTCGGTGACCAGGCCTTCCGCGATCGGCAGCGCCAGCTCCGGCCGTCCTAACGCGAGATGGGCACGGGCGAGCCCGACCCGCGCGGAAACGTGCAGGTTGTTCAGCCATCGCACCATCGGGGCGGCGAAATCGAGGTCGGACACCTCGGCCATCGGCTTGCCGCGCCACAGTTCCAGAGCCTGGATGAGCAGTGCGGCAGAAGTGGCAGGAGGCGCGATAAGCGCCCGATTGACCAAATCGGCGAACTCGGCGCTGTCCAGTTGCGGAAGATCCAACTCCAGCGCGTAGGTCGCCTCTTTCCGCTGCGCGGTCATCGTCTGGGCCGTGCGCAGGATCGACGAATTCTCATCCTCGTCCATCGCCTTGCGGAGCTCACCGATCCCCTTCTGCACCTGGGTGCGCTCATTGCGCAGGACGCCACGCGCCGGCGGTCCCCAGACGTCCAGGTAAAGCCGGCTGATCGAGAGGGCCTCCCCGTCCGCCACGATGAGCCGGGAAAGCAACTTGACGTTCAGCGGGGTCAACCGGGCGGCGGCGTCGTCCACGGTAAGAACCATCGGGCCGAGGATATTCACGCGGATCCGGCTCACACCGGAAGCGTACCGACCCCGCTTCTAACGGGCATAACAATCAGCCACCAACCGCGAATAACTTCAATTAACCATCGGAAATCGATTGGTCGGCAGGACCGTCGTTGGCGGGCTGCTCGGCGTGCGCTGTCCGGACCAGCGCGGCGAAAGCCTCAAGCGCGTGTTCGAACCCTTCGCGCCGACGGGACACGGCGGGCAAAGTGAAACGAACGGCATGGCCGCCGTCTCTACTGCGGACATCGACGACGGGCGGTTTGTTCGGAAATCCGGCCGGATAGGTGTATTCGCACTCGGCTGGGATGCCCGCCACCTCTACGCCGCCGCGCCACACCAGCGAACCGCTGCGGAGGAAGGAGCGCATACCTCCTAGCTCCGTGAGCCAGACCCGGTCTTCCGCCAGCACCGCCTTACCTTCTGACGTCGTCATCCAGGCCGTTCCTGCACTCTGCTGGTCTACTGGGTCCTCCGGCCGCTCCGCATGCAGGCCGCCCAGCCGCTGAGCGATCTCTGCGAGCCGGTCCGCGACCGGATTCGGCCCTCCGACGATCCGGACCGAGCTCGGATCGATCTCCAGGAAGCCTTGATGCCCGCGCAAGAAGACGAAATGCCGGCCTTCTCGTAGCCCGCCCATGTCGACGGCCAGCGACGAGAGCAGGAAGTCCTGTTCGTGACCCGGGTTGTTCACGGTCGTCGACCCGGTGTCGGTGTCGCCGTCGCTCAGCACGTCCAGGCCGTTGGGGTGGTGACTGTGCCATATCCCGAGGAACAACAGGTCGGGATAGTCGCGGATGATCTCCTGGAAGAGCCGGAACTGATAATCGGTGTCCGAGTAGTGGTAGACGGCCGACCGTCTCTTGCCGGGGCCGGCGTCCATATACGCCACGACGGTGACCCTCAGGTTGGCCAGCCCGGCCACCCAGCCGTTGCCGGCCGAGAACGCGCCCTCGACGTAGCCGAGAAACTTGCCGCCGACCTCGATCGTCGGATTGGCCTTGATCTCCTCTAAGGCCTGGGTCACGACGCGCTCGTGCACGTCGAGCTGGAGCCTGACGGTCCGGGGCCGGCTCTGACGGCGGCCCTGGCCGATCAGCCGCCAGCGCGCCGGGTCCCGGCCGCTCGAGGGAGACGGTGTCATCTCCGCGCCTCCGAACAGCCCAGCGCGCAGTCCACCTGCGGGTGGACCAGCAGCCTGCTGGTGCGATAGTGGCTGGTGAAGACGCCCTTTTCCGGCCGGATCCCCACGGTCATCCAGTTGAAGTTCAGTTTCGGAACGTACCGCGACCGGCCGCCCACGAGGACGCTCCACGCCATGTGCGCCTGGAAAGCGGCCACCAGCGTGATGTCGATCGCCAGACCCGACGTGGTGAAATTCTCCTCGCCCAGGCCATAGCGGTGGTGGCGCTCTTCATCGGTCAGGTCGATGGCGTCTTCCAGGTTTGTGTGGTGCCGGTCGGCGACCGCCTGCATGCAGGAGAAGCATCCCGACTCCCCCGGCACGAACAGATATACCTGGCCGCCGAGGCCGGTCCGGATCACCGACCCGGTCAGGCACGGGCGGCCCAGTTCGACGCACTCGGCGTTCAGCCAGCTGCGCGCCGCCGGGTCGTCCACCGCGCACAACACGAGGGCCGAGGCCCCTGCCGCGGCCGCGAAGTCCGGGCTCTTGCGTACGTCGTCCTGATGAGTCTGGACGTCGGCCGAGGGATTGCGATCGAGGAGCCAATCCTTCATCGCCTCGACCTTGGGCTTGCCCAGCCACCTGCGGGTCGCCGGATGCTTGACCAGATTCACCGGCTCCAGGACGTCGGGGTCGAAGAGGTGCCAGCGACGGATGCCGGACATCGCGAGCGGCTGAAGCACGCTCGCCCCGCCGCTGCCCAGCCCGACGAGGGTGAGCTCGATCCCGCCGACGTCGAACCCGTCGAGCAGATGGTCGATGCGCTCGGTGTTCAAGGTCTCCCGGAGCGCGTCCGCCGATTCATTCATTGCGCGTCCTTCCTGCGTACGCCGGATCAGTGGGGCTGTGCGTTGCCCGGCCAGTAGCCGCGCTGCCGGTAGACCTCGAACTTGTTCAGCCAGATGGCGCTCTTGGCGACCACGAACGCGATCGAGAAGATGGACCGCCACTGATCAGGCCGCATGATGCAGAGCGCCCCCGACTCGTAGACGTGCGGGCAGGTCGAATTCCAGCCGACCGGGCGAATGTGCGGAATCTGATGGGGATAGTGCTCCCCCAATTCGATCCGCAGCGCGTAAACGTAGCCGGAATTGGTCCGCAGCGAGCCGGAGACGGCGAGCGAGCCGTCCCTGGACTTGGTGAACCCGAACTGCGGGAAGTATTTCTGCAGCTTCTGCTGCTCCAGGAAGAGCCGCCGCGAGGAACCTCCCTCGGTGATCAGCATTCCCTTGGGAATGACGTAGTTGTTGTCGGCCATCGTCCCGCCTCCTCAGGATCGGCGTCAGGGTCAGAAATCGCCCTTGCCGTCGTGGATGGAGACGCCGCGGGCGCCGTCGGAGGCGGCGTGCACGGTGCCGTCTTCGGAGATCACGATGGGAACGTCGTCGGCCTGGTTGTTCAGGATCGACTCGACATCATCTGCCACTGATTCCTCCAGTCGTCGTGGAGTTTTTTTCAGCTTGGCACGCGAAACGGCGTGCGCAAAAGACCGCCGACGCTGGCGGATACCTTCTCAACTGCTTCTGAAACGCTTCCACAAGCGGACCCCGGAGTGCTGCGGAAGTATTATTCGAAGGCAACTGGAAGGAGTCGCCAGAAATGACGTGGAAGGATTCTCAGCAGAAACCGAAACCGGCTAGGAAACGCGTCGCGCCGATCTACGCCGGGGAGGAGATCACATTCGAGCCGGGGCCGCTCCGCGACGAGTGCTGGCAGCGGCTGGGCCCCTCCGTGGGGCGAGTGCTTCGCACGCACGCCGGCGCCGTCATCGAATGGTCGGCCGGCATCGACGGCGCCACGGATGCCGGAGGGCGTCCTCGCGCGGTCGTCCTGGGCGATCAAGGTCTCTGTTTCGCCGATCCCCGGCTCGACGCCGATGGCCGGCCCGTCTACGTCGTGTCCATGTGCGTACTGAATCCTCAGTCATTTCGGCGCTTCAAAGTGGACTACCGGCCGGGCTCCACGCTCGCGAACGGCGGCAGGCGTCCCTGGGACCCGAGGCGTCCCGGATCCGGCAAGCCCGCGATCGCCGGGCTTGCGGCCGACGACATCGGCCTGATCGGCAACCTCCCGCCACAGGCGCAGGAACTGCTCCAGATCCCGTTCCTCGATGGGGCGAAAGTGCTCCGCGCCGCCTGGCACTACGAGGGTTCGAAAACCTATCTCGACAACTTCATGGTGGTCCTCGCCGGGCGGCGTGACATCACCGCCGCGTACGGGAGGAAGACCGTGCCGGCCGGGCACAGCGACGAGACCGCGCATTGGCTGTTGACCTGCGTGCAGGCTGGTGTGACGAAAACCGTCGGGATGTCCTAACGACGGGGCGTGGCGCCCAGCGCCACGAACGCCGCCCAGAAAGGTTCCTCCCCCCACTTCTCCAGGTCCAGCCATCCCCGCACTTCGGCCTTGGCGGCCGCCAGGGCGTCGGGCACGTCGAGACCTGCTTCGAGGCCCTGGTAGAAGATCATCATCAAGTCCTTGGTGGCCACGTCGGATACCTCCCACAGGCTCACCACGACCCAACGTGCTCCCGCGCTGAACAGGGCCTCGGCCATCCCGACAAGGCCGTCTCCCGTCCGGACGACGCCGACCCCGCTTTCGCAGGCCGAGCAGGTGACGAGCTCGGTGGCCACAAGCGGCAGGCGGAAGAGTTCGTACGTCTGAAGCGTGTCGGGGATGCCGTAAACGGGACCGTCGCCCGGCTCCGGCGGCGACAGGACGAGGCCGGAGTAGGCGGGGCGCGCGTCGTCGACGAGCCCATGCGTGGCGAAGTGCACATATCTGTGTCCGGCCACGGTTTCGGTCACGCGACGTTTCGTCGCCTGCGGGCCGAGAAAGAACCGGCCGCCATCGCCGAACAGCTCGGCGATGGATTTCACCTCGTCGACGAAGGGGACTGTGCCATAGCGCTCGCTGTCGGCTCCGTAGCCGATGAAGGTGCCGGGTTTCGCCAGGCTCGTTCCTCGCCGGAGGATCGCGAGCATCACCGCGGCGGACGGCACGTAGGAGATCGTCCACCGATCGGCCGCGATACCACCGGCCTGAAGCGGCAGTATCTCGAAGGGGAGGCGGTGCAAGGCGCCGCTGGACGACACGATCAACCTGGTCACCCCGGCGACGCTCGCCTCCGGCAGGTCCAGCAGCTGAGCCAGCCTGACCCTCGCGCCGTCGTCCCGCGAGCCCACGGCGGATGTGACGAGGTCGGGCAGCTCATCGGAGCTCAGCGAGACAAAGCCGCTCCATATGCGGCACTTGCGGACCAGCCACCGATAGGTGGCCCGCACCGTCACCTCATAGGCGATGTAGAGCGTGTCCTCGGCGAGCAGGCCGCGCAAATCGTCGAGGACGTCCCGCGGAGCGAAGGACGCCTGGTCGTATTCCGGCAGCGCCAGATACCGCCGTCGCGCCAGCGTCTCGGCGCGCTCCTGGAGCTCGAGGCGGCGGCGTTCCAGCGTTTCGAGGTCGGCTGGATCGGGCGTGGCGGCGATCTCGTGGTTGACCTGGGCCAGGAGGGCGGCGACCGCGCTCTCGTCGTCCGGCGGACGGCCGGGGTCGCCGCGATCGCGCTCGTCGAGAAGGTCGAGCAGGCTCCGCGCGCGGAACGACTCCATGACGTCGAAAGACCGTTCGTCGTTTCCGGGCCGCCAGTTGTCCAGAAGAACGGCGATCAGCACGTCGTACGCCATGGGCTTCAACGCGCCGACGGCCTGGCTGCGCGCCTGCCCCGGCGGCGCGTAAACGCGCATCCGCTCCGCGATCGCGATCGCCTCGTCCAGGTGCCGGATGGCCGTCTGTGCGTCGCCGGCCTCCTCCGCGCTGAGCGCCAGCAGTTCCAGGCTGCGAAGGGTGAGTTCGGAATCCTCCAAGCCCCGGGCGATGTTCAGGAGCCGTATCGTCAGAGAGTCGGCGAGGCTCGTCTCCCCGTTGAACATGTGCAGACCGATGAGGCCGGCCAAGACGTTCCCCATCGCGCGAGAACGGGGGGCGACCTCCTCCAGGATGACCGACGCTTCTTTGAGGAGGTCGCGCGCCTCGCCCTCGCGTTCGCCGTAGAGCTGATCGGCGAGACCGGTGAGAACGTGGGCGGTGGTCAGCGACCTCGGGGCGGCGCGCCTGGCGATCGCGACGGACTCCCTCATCCGCTGCTCAGCCCGGGGATCGTCGGCCTGGAGCAGGGTGGCGGACAGCTGCTGCAGCGCCATCGCGGTTTGCACGGTATCGGGCCTGATGCGCGTGAGAATGGCGCACGCCTCGTCAAGATGTCGCAGCGCCTGCGCCGTGTCCCCGAGCGTGTTATAGGTCGTTCCTATGTTGCCGAGGGTCAGGGCTCTGTGCTCATCGGGATCGAAGGTGAAATCGGGCGGACAGCCCTCCATCAGCTCAAGTGAGGCCTGAAACTCCTGGAGCGCTTGCGAAAACCTGCCGACGGCCATCTCGAGCAGGCCGAGATTGTTACGAATGGCCGAGGCCAGCGGGCGCATATCCGTCGACGGCGTCAGCAGGGCCAGCGCCTGGTGAAACAATTGGCGCGCCGCAGCGTAGTCCCCTCGTTGGCTTGCGCTCTCGCCGAGGTCGTTGAGGGGGGTGGCCTGGTCGAGCGCCGGCAGGCCGAAGGCGCGCGCCTGTTCCAGCGCTGCCCGGCTGGCCCGGTCGGCGTCATCGAACCGTCCCTGGTGACGGAGGACCGTCGCCAGGCCGCAGAGGGCGCCGTTGACTTCCCGGCCGCCGGGATCGGCCGCGACGCAACAGTCGTAGGCCTCGCGGAACCTGCCCTCGATGGCGGCCGGATCACCCCCGAGGGGGTATTCGAGATAGGCCCAACTCAGCAGCACATATCCGAGGCCGCGCACGACGGCTTGCCGGGCGTCGCGTCCGACGATGATCCGCCGCAGGCTCCGGAAAATCTTCGCGGCCTTTTGGTAACAGGAAAGCGCCGCGGCATGCCGTCCCGCGAGCCAATGCTCGTCCCCCCTCGCGGGCCAGCTCCCATGCCCGGCGAAATCGGCTGTCCGCTGTCAACATGCGCACCACCTCCGATTCTCTTTTACCGCGTTCAGTGGTGGGCTCTCCGATGGTCCGCGAGAATATCCGGGGCACGCGCGGCCACGTCGGGACTCATCGCGCCGAACTCTTCGATGTGCGCACTGACATAAGTGCTCTCCATCAAGTCGTAACCGCGGCGAATCTGCTCGATCATTTCGTTCTCGTACGGTTTACCCGGATCAGAGACCTCGGCCAGCCGGTGGCGATATCGAGCTGCGGCCCGGGCATCCTGCGCGGCCGTGGACAGCCGTTCATCCAACTCCTTGACCTTGGAACGGGCGTCCGCGAGGAGCCGATCATTCGGATTTCCCATGCGGCGGCCCGTCTCCATCGCGATGATCCCGGTAAAGAGCACGAGCGCGAGCAGGAGAATGAGCATAGGAACGGCGCCGACCGTGGCGATGGCCGGTCCGATGACGGGTGCCGGATCCCCCGGAAACGGCTGCGCGAGCGAGACGAGCGTCTGCAGGCGCGTCCACGTGACCGCAGCGATCGTGACGAACCAGATGACCGGCAACACGACCATCATGGACGGCCGGGACAACCAATCCCGCCAACCGAATTCCCGTGCGCTCCGAGGCGCCGTGCCCTCTTCCTGCCACACGCGGAACTTGCGGCCGTACATGTGCGGGCCGAAGCCGAACACGAGCACGGCCGCCACGCCCAGCGCGACGGTCATCAGGCCGCTGAGCCCGAGGTCGAGGAAGGTCTCGTAGTAGATCGGGATGTCCACCGCGAGCAGCGCGATCAGCAGCAGGACAGGCGGGCCCATCCGCCGCAGCCACCTTCCGAAGCCGCCCTTGATCGCCACCTCGCTCGCGTACCCGTCGCCGGGGCGAACCGAGCTCATGGCCGACAGCCGCGCCACCGTTTGCACGGCGTCCTGCCTCTCGGCCGTGAGCCTGGCGAGTTCGTCGTCAAGCGCTGATCCGTCGTGGCCGGTCAGCAGCTCGCGGGCGGTGCGCCGCTGCGCCTCCGCGTGCGCGGCCAGTTCACTGAGATGTACGGCACGTCGCGCGCAGATCTCGTCAAGGCCGAGAGGCTCGTAGCCCGCGCCGAGGACGGCCGCGGCGTCGGCACCAGAGCGCCGCGCCGTCTCGGACGCGGCGCGGCGGACCTGCTGGGCGAGATCGGTGAAGTCGGGCAGCGTGTACGGCACGGGCTCCCAATTCATGGGAAACTCACCTCGCCGGCCCCGCTGGCAGCGAGAACGTCCAGCCACATCAGCTTGATCTGCGGGGCGCGGCTGGGATCTCGGCCGACGAGCAGGTTGAACCCACGAACCGTGATCGTCGGCTTGTCGCGGAACACCGGCAGCTGGTTCGCGGCCCGAAGGTCACGCACCTTGGCCGCGCGGACATCGGCCTTCGAGTAGTCGCCCTTGTCGAGCCGGAGCGGGTCGACATTGTTCATCAGGTCGCTGTAAATGACGATGTGACTACCGGCCAGCCTTTGCGGGCCTGCCTGCATGGTGTCGGCGAGCGCACGAAGAGATCCCAGGATGTCCGAACCCGTGCTGCCGTCGTGACAGGCCCGCAGCCACTGGGCGGACGCGTTGAGCTGACCGAGGCGGAGCCGCCGGATCTGCTCAGCACGGCGCGGGCTCGAGTTGGGGTTCTCCAGTTTCGTCGGCACCAGGGCGACCGGTGGCCGCTGGCATGAGGTCCCCTGCGACCGCCCTGTGATCGCGGCGAAGCCCATCCAGTCGCAGCTCTGCGTGGCGAAGGGAACCAGGGATTCGTCGATGAATCTCTTGGTCTCCTCATGCGTGGCGAAACTCGTGGTGTCTACAGCGGTGCCGCATTTGGCCAGCGTCTGGGGACAGTCGAAGCAGCAACCCGCTGCTTGCAGCGCCAGCGAAACCGCCACGATATGGATCCATCGGGGCATGACAACCTCCTCGATTCCGCGATGTCAGTAGGGGCGGCGGTAGAGCGCGAGGAACACGCGCCAGAGCTCACGGAGCATGGCGAGGTCGACGCTGAACGGCGGGAGGCCGGCCCTGCCCTCGGGAGGCAGGTCCGGAGACGGCGGCCGCCACGTCGCCCGGACGCGCTCGCGCCGAGGATGCCGCTGGTTGAAGCCATGGAGGTACGCCGCGACCAAGGCCTCGGCGTGCTCCAGCACGGCGCCGGCCCGCGTCAGGAAGTCACGATGCGCATGTCGCCGTTCGACATCGGCACGGTTGATCCAGCCGACCAGCTCCGGCACGTCGTGACGGATCTTCTCGTCATCAGCGATGATCTTGCGACGGTCGATCTGGACGCGTTCCAGTTCGACGCCCCACTTGTCGCGGCCCGTGGATGCCGGGCCTGGACCGGGCGGCGGCAGGGCCTGGTGCAGCCTCCTGAGCCGTTCCTCGATCTCACGCAGCCTGCGGTCGAGCTCCAACTTGCGGTTGAGCAGGTTCTCCACCGCGATGTACTTCTCGGCGGCCGTCGCATCGAGCACGCTCACGCGTTCGTCGCGATCGGTGATGAGCGCGCGCAGGTCTTCATGGGCTTGGGCGAGAATCGCGGCCAGCCCGCGCGGCGCAAGCAGCGGTGCACGATCGGCCACGTCGACATACTGTGGATCCCGGCCGTCGGCCTCCCCCAGCGTCACAGCCGAGGACAGGTCGATCCGGTCGTTCTCCCCATCGACTTGCCGGAAACGATTACTTCTGTACACATTTCAAATTCGGCCGCCACCGGCGCTTCCGTCATAAGCCGCCCGCCGCTTACGATCTGCTTCCGAAGTGCTGCCAGATCATGGACCGGAGTGCACGTGCGCGGCCCACGCCACGGGAGACTCGGGGACCAGATCACGCAACTCGCGGATGGCACGGTTGACCGCATTCGCCGTACCGGCCAGGCCGTCTTCGCCGGCGATGCGCCGGTGCGTCTCGGCGGTGAGGTCGACCGCGGTGAGGTCGGGGACCTCCCAAAGAGTGGCGATCACCTGCCGATAGCCGGCCAGCTGGAACGCCGATCCCAGATGGATGACCTCGTCTGCCAGGTCGAGCCCTGATTGAAAGGTCGAGCACGCGGACAGGACCGCGAGTTCGGCCCGCTCGTGCCGGAGCGCGACCGCTTCGGCCACGGCGAGGGCCCCGTCGTGCAACAGGAGATGGCCGGCCCAGGGATTGTCGAGATCGCTCATCGCGTGGCAGGCGAAATGCACCCGGCGGTGTTCGCCGAGCGCCGCTGTGACCGCTGCGCGGGTGGCCTGTTCGTTCTGAAGGACGGTGACCCCGTCCAGCAGTTCGCTCAGGATCTCCGCCTCGTCAGCCGCTCCGGAAAGCGAGGACTGACCCGGCGTTTGCGGCATGGCGACCACGAGCATCGACCCGGCCTCGTCATCCGACGGCGCGGGCCCTCTCGCGTGCCTCAGCGTCCTGATCGTGGGCGCGTACGAAGAGATCACCCGATCGATGACCGTACGAGGATGCCGATCGTTCCTGGTTTCGTGATAACCAGCGGCGTGCAGTGGCAGAAACGACAGGAAGCCGGATGGGCACCACCAGATCCTCTGATCCGAGGCGTCTCCCCGCAACTGCTCGACCACCCCAAGATGATGGAGGACAGGCCCGGCGACGGCGTCCCACAACTCGCCGAGCAGCGCGGTCAACCGCTCATTGGGGTGCCTCGAACCAAGGCAGGCGTGCAGTTCCGCCGCCATCACGCGTGCCGTGTGCGGGCTCAGGAGGGGCAGCGGAACACTCGTCACGCCGTTCTCCTGGACGACGATCGCGTCTGATCCGTACGTGCTCGAGTTGACCAGGACGATGGCCCCCTCGGCGGCGGCGCGCGTCAGGTCTTCTATGGACGGCGGCCGTAAGAAGTCCTTCAGCCCCGCAACGGCCCGGATCTCCGTCATCAACTGATCCCAGCGCGCGAGCAGCCGCCGGCGGAACTCCGTCGTGGTCATCATGTCGGGCGAGGCACCGGGAAGCGGGCCACTGCCCACGCGTTCGATCGACTCCCGCAGCCGATGAAATCGCTCTGCCAGCTCGCGCGGGACGCTCTCCAGCAGCCTGACGTCGGGGCGGGTGTCCATCGCCTGGGCAAGCAGCACACCACGCCCTTGTTCGAGAAGCACGGCCGCCTGACCCGGGGCTCCGGCCCGGAGGGCACAGGCCGCCGCGTCCGCGGCCAGGCCACGCAGGTCGCGCAGTTGCCGCTCCTGGTCACTCCTGCCGAGGCCGCGAGGAACGGCCTGTTCGAGCTGACTGATCGCGATCACGAATTGCTCGACCGCCGATTCCCAGTCGGCCGCGTCGGCGGCGAGTCGTCCCGCATTGATCGCTGCGCGTGCCCTGTTACGCGGCGCTGCGAGTGGGTGCGCGGCGACTCGCCGGAAAGCCGCCGCCGCCTCGTCCGCAGCTCGCGGATCCCCCATCTCCCTGGCCATCAGCAGCGCCATGCCCAGATTGAACAGACTTGACGCGATCACGGGATCGTCGTCCGAGCAGAGGTCGACCGCGGCGCGCAGATGCCGCAGCGCCTCCCGCAGATCCCTCCCCGACGTCGGCGAAAGTCCGTTGACCTCGACCCTCGCCATCAGCAATTGGGCGTGGACATGGAGCGCGGCCCGGCGTTCGGCCGTCGTGGCCGCCAGCCGGACCGCGGATCGCGCCTCGGCGAGCGCCCGCTCCAGGTCGTACATCTCACGCGTGCGCAGGTGCCTGTGGCGGAGAGCGATGGCGAGGTTGTTCGCCACCACGAATTCCTCCGACGACTCCGGACGTGTGGAGAGCAGCAGATCGATCGCCTCATCGAGCATGGCTGAATCACCGCCGACGATGGCGCACACCGCGAGGCAACCGCCCAAGTTCGCCACCAGCCCGCCATATCGCTGATGATCCGTGGGAACCTTGGCCACCGCGCGGCGGTGAATCGCGAGAGCGTCCTGCAGGGCGTCCTGATCGCCGAACTCATCGAACAGTTCGTGAACCGCGCTTGCGAGCGCGGGTAACACGTACGCGTAGTAATCGAGATCGTCGTCGGGGATATCCGCCACCGCCTCGCGCAAAAGCACGCGCGCCTCGTCGAGCAGCGCGATCCGGCCGGTCTGGCGATATTCCAGCAACAGGTCGATCGCCCTGTTGGCCATCCCCTTCGCGTAGCCGGAATCGCGTGCGGGTCTCTCCCCGGGCTCATCAGCGGGTGCGGAATGGCGCAGCACGGCCACCGCCTCGTCGTCGTCATCCTGCACGATCAGATGGCGCCCGAGTTCCCGCCAGACATCCGTCCACGGCCCCTCGGACCTGAGTGCCGCGCGCAGCATTGAACTGGCCCGATTGGCGCCTGGGTCCGGCGGCTCGTCGCGCAGCGTGACCAGAAATTCGCGGAGCGGACGAGGAATGGCCCGGGGGCGGATGGCCAGCAGTGGGCCGAAGAACATGCTCGCGGACTGCAGGTGGTCCGCGTCTTTCATGTCCCCGTTGTCTTCCGAGTCCTTCTTGGTCGCGGTGAACCTGAAGAAGTGCAACTGGCCGGCGGCGGTCAGCGTGCGTCGATCACCTGTCAGATCAGGCGACGCCTCGATCATGGCGGCCGCTTCCCGGGTCGCCTGCGGATCCAGAATCAAGGCCTGGTCGGACGGACGGGGCCGGCGCCGGAAAAGGATCCTGGCCATGTACGTGAGCAGGCGGATCTCGAGGGGGGATCTTTTCATCTCGCTACTCGCCGGCCAGCCGACGATATCTGGCGAGAAAAGCACGCGCTTCCGCCCACCGCGCGGCGCCGGCTCCGTCGTTCTGCGCCACGGCGTCCTCCTGCGCTTTGGCCATGATCCGGTCGACCTCCGGGGCCTGCAGTTGAGGGTGGGCCGCCAGCACACGGCCCCGCTCGACCACGGTCTCCGCCCGGTAGAACGCGTTGACCCAGTCGAGCACCTGCTTGAACTCACCGGCGATTCCACGCGCGGTCTCCGCTATTTCTTCCTCCGTGTCGGCGTACTCCTCGGCGCTTTTGAAGCACCGGGCGAGCGCCTCGTCCACATTCTGCCAGGATCCCCCGACCAGGACTTTCTGAATGACATCGAGCAGCAGCCGATGAGCTGCGGCCGTGTCGCCGGCAAGGGCCTTTGAGGCACCGGTAGTCCGGCGGCCCACCATGCACAATCCGAGCACTCCCGCCGACGCCGGGATCATCTTCGAGCCGGCCGCCAACATGATCGCCGCGCGTATCGCAAGAGCACACGTCCTTGTCAGGGGTGTGCCGTTCCACCGATCGTGACGGGGCGGCTCCGGGTCCTGCTCGTCGTCAGGACCCGGCTCGGGAAAGTGCAGCCAGATCCTCGCCCATTCGGCCTTGGCGTCGACCCGGCTGAGCATGACGAAGACCCGGAGGGTCGTCATCGGGTGGTCCTGATCGCATTCTCCCGCAGCGCGATCCAAGACGTCCTGCGCGGTCATGGTAAATGACTTTCGCATTCTGTCGAGATCCATCGGCCTCCACCGCCTCCGCCAGAAGGAGCGCTACCAATATGGACGCATTCAGCATGAATCCCGTTGCCATACTCCGCCACCCCATTTGCTATGATTGCCGCGCATGTGGCGGTGCTTGCGGAAACGCGTTCTCGAATTGTGCCGGGCGCTCCGCGGGCGGGCCTGAGCTGCGCATGGTCATTTCGCCGGATCAGCCGTCCCAGATCCGTCTTCCGGATGTGACGCGGGTTCGTGGAAACGCTCGACGCGAAACGGAAAGGGTTCCGCATGAAACCGCGCATGGCACCGCGACTTCGAGACGAGGCCGTCGCCACCCTCCGGCAGGCCACCGCCTGGCGGCTGCCCCCGGCGCGCTGGGACAAGGCCGCGGCCATCCTGGAGGCGCTCTCCATCGCCCTCGGCGCCGGCGACGCCGCGGAGTTCCAGTCCGCGATCATCGAGCTCGAGCTGGCCGGCCCCACGCGGATCACCCGGATCGGCGCCGCGCCGGAGGACCTGGAGCCCATTCCTCCCCCCATGCACGAACGGCTCAACCACCTCATCCACCAGCTGACCGACGGCGGCGAGGAGAAGGACGGGTGATCCACGACCAGCAGTTCGTCGCGCATATCTACGTGCCCGCCGAAGGGCCGGACGCGGCCGCCGCCCACCTCGCCCTCGGCGACATCTGGCGCGGCTGCCGCTTTCTGTTCGACATGGCCGATCCCATCCCCGGCGTCGGCGTGCCCGACGTCTTTCCCCAGGCCGCCGACATTCCTGGGGAAGGCGAGGTCATACTGGCCGCGCAGGAGCGCCCGCACGCCGACTGCCAAGCTGTGCTCCGCCACCATCACGACGTGCTCAACCTCTCCGTCGCGCTCGCGCCGCCCGAGGCGGGCGCGCCGTTGGACGGCGAGTGGTCGTGGTGGCGTACGTTCGACCGGCAATGGCAGGGCCTCGTCGCTGGCCACGCGGCGCACTTCGTCGGCGAGGCGCGCCTTTATCTGACGCGCGTCGACGACCCCGGTGGGGCCTACGACGAGGTGCGGGGCCTGCTGCCGGACGAGCCGAGTGTGCCGACCTGGCGGCGCGGCGTCACGATGGAAGGCGGCGCGCTGGCGCTGTGGGAGTGCGGCAGCGAGGCCGACGATCGCCCGCTCCGGCGGTTCGTCCTCGCGATCGAGCCCGACCACGACGCGGCGGCCAGCCGATTGGTCTGGTCCGACGGCCGTCCGCAGATCCCAACGCTGGGGCGCTACCTGCTCCATTCGGCCAAAATGCGCTACGAACTCCGGGTGTGGCAGCGGGACGGCCAGGCCCGGCTCCTCACCCGGACGATCGACGATCTGAGCGCCCGGGTGCGCCGGCTCGACCCGACCGCCGAGCCCGAATTGCTGGCGCTGAAGCGGCACGAGGCGCTGCTCCTGCGCGGGGACCTGAGCGTGCTGCGGCGTGCGGTGGAGTACGCGACGGACAACATGGGCCGGTCGCTCGATCTGACGGATCTGCTCACGCCAGGCGGCCCGTTCGCCGACGACACGCAGCTGGCCGCCTCCCTGCTCGAACGCCTCGACGACGAGGTGGCCGACCTCGGCCTGCTCACCGACCGGGCCGAGGTCGCCGCCGGCCTCACCCGGGAAACAAGCACCAAAGGCGCCGCCAAACGTGCCGCCGAGCAGGTCGGCGAGCGGGTCCGCGAGGCCCCGGCGCCGGCCGACGCGCGGGATGTCTTCGTCGTGTACGGCCGAGACGAACAGGCGCGCCAGGCCGTCTTCGAATTGCTGCGCGCCTATGGGCTGCGGCCGCTGGAGTGGGAGGAGCTCGTCAGACGTACGGGCAAGAGCGCCCCCTCCCTCAACGAGGTCGTCGCCCACACCATGCCGCTGGCCCAGGCCGTCGTGGTGGTGTTGACGCCGGAGAACATCGTCAGGCTCCATCCGGATCTGTACGCCGCGGACGAGCCGGCCGACGAGACGGGGAACACGCTTCAGGCCCGGCCCAACGTTCTGATCGAACTGGGCATGGCGCTGGCCATCCACCCGAAGCGCACCACCCTGCTGCTCATCGGCCACCACCGGCTTGCCACCGATCTTGGCGGGGTCAACTACGTGTCCGCGAACGGTTCGTCCCAGTTCCGGAGCAAGCTCGCCAGCCGCCTCACGCTGGCCGGATGTCCGGTCGATCTGCACAATCAGGATTGGCTGTCCGCCGGAGACTTCGCCGGTCTCGTCGCACGCACGCGCACTCCGTGAACCCCCAGGCCGTCTCGCTGAGCGGTTGCCCGCGTGCGAGCACGACGTCGATGGGCACGTCGCAGACCGCCGTCCGATCCCCTCGACGACAGTCGCCGGCTGCGCGAGCAGCACATCTTTTGGCCTGGCCAGGCGCTGCGGACCGGGCGCCGCGGTTCGGCCGACACTCGGCCGAGATCGAGGAAGGCCGGCCCAACTCGCTTGCGAGGTCCGGCAGGTTCCGGTCAACCGGTAGCCCACCGCGATCCACATGAGACGGCCGTCATCCGGATCAGGCATGGCCGGCCGCAGCGAGCACTCCGTCGAGCAGGTGGTCGCAGTCATCCGGCAGCACCTCGGCGTATCGCTCGGCGAGGTGCGTGGCGCCGATCCGGTCCAGAGCACGGCGGGCCTGCTCGGCCATGGCCGCCGGATCGCCGCCGCGCCGGCCGAGCGCATTGCGGAGCGCCTGCGCCCAGGCGGCCAGGACGATGGCCGGCCTCCGCTCGGACACGGCCTCGTGCAGGACCGCGGCCCCGCGCTCCCCTCCGGCGCGTGCGCGCTCGGTCTCCCATCTGTCCGCGGCGACCTCCCCTCGGCCGATCCAGTTGGTGAATCCTTCGATGAAGTCCTCGCCGTCCTCGGGCGAGACACGGGCCAGCAGCGCGCGGAACGGTCGCAGTTGGGCGTCGGTGACGGTGACCTGCCGTCCGGCGAGACGGCCGGCGTACTCGAACAGCGTGCGCACGGCGGCGATGACCTCGCTCCCGGCGGGATCGTCAGCACCGGGCACGGCCGACGCGGCAGAGGCGGCGTAGGCCGCGACCGCCTGCTGAACCTTCCGCCGGCAGATCGGCAGAGCGCGTTCGTTCTGGTACGTGATCACCTCGGCGAGCCCGCGGTCTCCACCGAGGGCGTCCGTGGCGGCCCGGAGCAGATCCGGCAGGCCCGCACCGGTCCTGCAGTCGGCGGACACGACCCGCCGCGGGTCGAAGGCCTGTCCCACCTCGCGGTGCCAGCGCTCCAGCCTCTGCCGTACGTCCTCCACCTGCCGCTCCGTGGCGGCACGGCGACCGACCGCGTCGTGGAACAGGTTGAGCACGAACACCACGCGCTCGGGGCCGAACGCGCGCAACACGTCCTTGGCATAGGACTCTTCGGCCTGGGGCACCGCTTCGTGCGGGGCAAGAAGATAGAAGATCAGGTCGGGGCCGACCTTCGCCACCGGAATCCGCGCCGCCGGATAGACCCGATCATGGACCACGCGATGATCGGTGAATTCCAGAACGCGCAACGAGTCGACGCGAGCCGGCTCCAGGCTCTGCTCGAGGCCGAGCGCTGCCCGGTTCTGGTTTTCCAGCCGACCGTCGCCGGCCACTCCCGGCAGATCGACATAGGTCAGGCCACGTGGGAAGCGGACTATCACGACGGTGTCGGTGGAGTCCGGCATGCCGGTCGACCACAGCAGGTCGTCGGCGCCCACGAGCAGGTTCCCCAGGGTCGATTTGCCGCTACGCGTCTTGCCGGTGGTCACCACGCGGGGTAGGAGCAGGCCGTTCGCCGCGGGTTGAGCTAGCCGTTCCTGTATAAGCCAGGCGCGGACGGCGCCCAGCGTCGGCCCGTTGAGAAGGGGCCGCGTCGTGTCGTCCGTCATGCGGCGAGCAGAACACGCGTTCCGCTTCCGTCAGAACCACCCGACCGCTTCCCAACCGCTTCCCTCCTAGCCTGCGTCCCTTGAGCCGCCGGCGCGAGCCGATGGCATCTTGAACAGTTTGTCGGCGGTGGCCATCATTGGCATATCGTCGGCGAGAGGCCTGTTATGGCGAGCATCGATGAAATCGACGCCTGGGCGTGGTTGTGTCTTTGCCTGCCGGAATTTCGTGACGCCACACAAGATCGAGTTAAACTCGAAAAGGCCGTCACGGATGTGCTGCAAGGGCGCAGGACCGCGGAATGGACGCGTGAGAGGCTCAGGCACGGGCCCCCTGGTCTGACTCTTGGCGATCCACGCCTTGCTTCCTTGGGCAAGGCCCTCTCGGTTGAAGCGCTCATCGTCGCGGGCGACTATGTATGTCCTTTCGACAAATGTGGACGCCGAGGACAAACCGACAGCAATGGCCGTGAGCCGCTATGCCACCTGATGGAGCCCGCAACCCCGATGCGGTTCCGCGGACGACAATGACGTTGGCCACATGAGCGACCTGCTGTCGGAACTCGGGAAAAAGCTCGCGGACCGATGGCTGACGGCTGTGCTTCTCCCCGGGCTGCTGGCCACGGCCGTCGCGGTATGCGGCCACATACTCGGACACCAGGATGCGTTCAACGTCGACCGGCTTTCCGCGGGCATCCAAGATTTGATCGACGGATTGAACGTCCGGCCGCCGGCCACCACTGTCGTTGTCGCCGCGCTTGCTCTGGTCGCCGCGAGTGGCGCCGGCCTAGCCGCCCAGGCACTCGGCGTCACAGTGCACAAAGTCCTGACGAGCACCCGCCCACACTGGTGGGTGGGTCTGCGGCGTAGGAGAGCCCCCCGCGTTACGCGAGCAGGAGATCCTCGGCCGGAGAGTTACCTGCCTACCCGGATAAGCCCGGTCGGCGATCGCTTCCAGCTGATAAGCCCGCGAATCAACGCTCAATATGGGCTTGATGTCACACTTGCCTGGCCACGGATATGGCTACTGCTCCCCGAGGCAGCGCGCAGTGAGATCGGGGACGGCTACGCGAGTTATCGGGCGGCGACCATGCTCACGGGCTGGGGGCTGCTGTACGTGGCGCTGGGATCGATATGGTGGCCGGCGAGCGTCGCGGGAGCGGTGATTCTGGTCGTGGGTTATCGCCGGGTCGCCGACGCGGGATTGGTCGTCGCCGACGTCATCGAATCCGCGGTCGACCTCTACGCCAAGCCCCTCGCCGACGCGGTCGGAATTCCATTGCCGAATGAGCGGGTCACTCCGGTGCAGGGAAGTCAGATCAACAATGTGCTGAACAAGCGTGCCTAGTGCCCCGCCACGGTGAGCAGGAGGTTCGTCGTGCCACGCGAACTGCTGATCCGTGCGGTCGACCAGCGTGACACTTATCTGGCCTGGCGGTGGCTGGATCGGCCGCGCAACGTCAAATACTCGGTTGTGGACGCCGGCGCCCTTTCTGGTGCGCTGGCCGGCCTGGATGAAGCACTGCCACGACCCCTGCGGGCGGAATCAATTGATGCCGCTGCGCGGCGAGCTCTGATCGACGGCCCTTTCGCCGACCCCGTCAGGGAACTCTCCCTCGCGAGGATATTGAGCGAGACGATGTTGCCGGACGGACTCGCCGCCGAACTCGCCTTGAGCGACGGCCGGCCTTCCGTACGACTACGGATCACCCCGAGCAGACGACTTGCCCGTGTCCCCTGGGAGTTGCTGGTGCTGCCCGACGGTCGCCGGCTCCTCGAGGTGGCCGACGTCTTCACCGATCCACCTGCCGTCCTGCACGTGAAACGCGGCAGGCTGCCCGGCCGCTGGAAGGATCTCGCCGAGCACCCGGTCCTCTACGTCCTGGATCCGCAGACGCACTGTCTGCCGCCCGTCCTCGACGACGCCTACGACGCGGTCGAAGCCTGGCTGGATCAAAGGCGTGACGACGGCAGAATCCGGCCCGATGACCGGGAAGCGGCGCTCTTCAGCGGTGCGGCCGGCCGCGAGTGGCTGGGGAGGCGGCTTCGCGGTCACGCCTACTCCCGATTGCTCTACTACGGCCATGCGAGCGCCGCTGATCAGGAACCTGGATCAGCCGCGATCCACCTCGCGGACAGTGCCGATGTGTATGGACTGGCCGCGCCCATTGCCGGGCACCGGCCTTTCACCGCCCTTGACATTCTTGTCGGCACCGCCATGTCTCCCGGCCACCGGATCTGGCCCATGCCCCCACGCGTTGCGCTCATCGGCTGTAACAGCGGCGGCGACTATCAATATCACGAGCCCTTCGGGCTGGTCATCTCGTGCCTCAACGCGGGAGCGGAACTTGTCAGCGCGACTCGGTGGACCCTGCCGACCGACCGCGCATTCGCACTTTTCGCGTCCTGCACCACGCCCGGCTTCGGGCCGACAACCGAACTCGTGATCAATGTCGACCGGTGTCATGACGGTGCCGATGCGCCCCGGCTGCTCTCCGATTGGCAGCGCGAAAAACTCCACGCCTGGATTAATTCTGGCCGGATGAGCGATACTCCCCTTGTATGGGCTTCGATGACCACGCATCTGGCCCTTGGCCGGAATATGGTGGCGTAATCATGCAGATTTCCAGAGACGACGCCGCCTGGTATGTCGACCATCTCAGGATGGAGATTTCTGCTGCCGCAGCCGTCGTCGAGCAAGGTCAAGAATCCGGATCATCCGGATCGGCCGCGGAAGACCACATTGATTTCGCCGGCGCGCTCGTAAAGCTGGGCCGGCTCCAATTGGACCTTGGCATGCGGCATGAGGCGTCGGCCGCCGTTGACGACGCGATCCGGCTTCTCCGATCGATGCGCGACGGAAGCCGGCAAGGTCTTGACGCGCGACTGGCCGCCGCGCAAGAGGCCTCGGCCATGGTGCTCGCGAGGCTCGGTCGACGGACTGAGGCGCTGGAAGCCGCAGAGGAGGCCGTGTCGATCCTGCGGCGGCCGGCGCAGGACGACCCGAAATCCCATGAATGCTCTTTGGCGGATGCGCTTTCGACCCACGCCCGGCAACTTGGACGCCTGGGCCATGGGCGGGAAGCGGTTCTCGTCGCGGCCGAGGCCGTCGAGGTCCATCGCCGCCACGCCGTCGCTGGATTGAATTCTCACAGCGCTCGGCTGGCGTATTCGCTTGACGTGCTCGGATTCCTTGAGACCGACGCCGATCGGGCGCTGGCCGCAAGCCAGGAGGCGGTCACCCTTTATCAACGGCTGCCCGAGGTCACCGGGAAACCGCTTTTCGTCGCCGACCTGGCCCGGGCTCTCCGAAACCATGCCTTCAACCTGCTGGATCTCGGCCGGAGGAACGAGGCGGCGTCCGCCGCGACGCAGGCGGTCACGATTTACCGGGACCTTGCCGCGATCGAGGCCGCGGCGTTCGACTCGTATCTCGCCGACGCTCTGGAAGCCCTCGCGCAGTGCCTGTGGCCAGGCGGCAGGTTACGCGAGGCGGAAGCCGCCATCGATGAGGCGCTCGGCATGTGTCGAAGGCTTGCGCAGAGCGACCCGGAGACCTTCGCCGTGGACCTCGCCTATGCCCTTGCGACGCGGGGAACCGTGTTGGCCGTCATGGGCCGGCATGACGACTCGCTGGCGGACACCCAGGAGGCCATGACGGCATTTCAGATGTTGAACGAGCGGTTCGTCGGGGTCTTTGACAGCGAGATCGCGACGACGATGTTGAACCAGGCGAGCGCGTTGGTGGGCCTGGGCCGGGTTCCAGCGGCGCTGGAAGTCAACACACGGCTCGTGGAGTTGCGCCGGAGAATGGCGGCCGCGGATCCGGGCCGCTTCCGCGTTTCCTTGGCCGCGGCCTTGATGAACCTCGGCAAAGATCTGCTTTCACTGGGCCGGGTGGCCGAGGCCCTGGATCCTACGCAGGAGGCCGTCGAACTGCTGGGCGGCCTGATGGAACGGGAGCCGGACAGGTTCGCCAAAGAGTACGGGCTGGCCTCGACGAATCTGGGCGTCGTGCTGGCCCAACTGGGGCGGGCGGAGCAGGGTATGGCGGTGATGGAGAAGACGGTCGCCACGTATCGCCGCCTCGCCCAGGATGAGCCGCTGGCCTTCGAGCCGGATCTTGCCCGAGCATTGATGAACCTCGCCGTGCATCTGGCCAAAACAGGCCGCCATGCCGTGACCGCGGCGACGGAGGCCGTCGAGATTTTCCGGCGCGTGGTCACCGCCAACCCCGGAGCTTTCACTGACGAGTTGGCGATGGCGGAGCGCAACCTGGCCTTCGCGACATTGGGAGCGATTGCCATGCCGGGCATCACACCGCCGCACGGAGAACGGGGTTCCGAAGGCCTCATCGAAAAACGCGGCAAATTGGCCGCAGCGGGCGACTCCGCAGGGGTCGAGGCCATCCTTCAGGAGTTGCGGCAGGGCCGTCCGGCGAACCCGGCCGAACTACTGCGGATGCTCAGTGGGGTTAAGTCCGCCCTAGCGGATGAGAATCTCACCGGAGAAACAGCCTGGGCCGCGGCGGGTGCGCGGGCGATGAGTGACGTCGTCGCGGCGGAACTGCTCGAAGAGATGGGGCGGCGAGCAGCCGCCATAGCGAGCCTCGAGGCCGCGCGGGAAGCTTTCACAACAATCAAGGACGACCCTCAGCTTGCCCGGTGCCAGTTCGACTTGGGGCGGCTCTATCGCTCGGAAGACCGGCTCGCGGACGCCGAGGCCGCGTTCCGTAATGCCGGTGACATCTTGTCCCGCCTGGCCGGGTTCGACGAGCCGGCCGCCGATTGCGAATATGTGCTCGGCGACATTTATTTCGCACTTGGCCGCCACGCGGAGGCCGAGCGTCGCTACCATTCCGCGCGTGCGCTCTTCGGGAGGCTCGGCCGCGACATGACCGGGGTGAATCTGGGGCTCGCCCAGGTCTATATGGCCACGGGCCGTCCCCAGGAGGCACTGGAACTGCTGCGGGAGAAGGAATGACCGATCCGGCGGGTTGCTGGGAAGTACATGATCAATGAGCGGGCCGCCCGACTTCTCCTCGCCGCGCTGCGGCAGATCCTCGCACTCGCCCAACAGCACACGATGCCGCTGCGACCCGACCAGACGGCACAGATCCTGAGTCAGCTGCTCGGCGCCGCGATGAGTTTCGACGAGGCCGCGTCGGTCGACGCCGGCCTGCGCGATCTTCTTGCCTCCGAGGGCATGGACCATGAGCTCGCGCGCTGGAGTCAACGGTTCGGTGAGATCAGCTGGGCGGAGGGGCGCTACGAGGCCGCCCACGACGCGTACACACGTGCCCGGGGGGTCTATGCGAGCCTGGGGCTCCGCGCCGACGCCGGACTGTGCGAGCACGGCCTGGGGCTGGTTCATGCGGCCCGCGGGCGGCTCGACAGTGCTGAGCGGGCCTACCGTGCGGCTCAGGAAACGTTCGTCGACCTCGGGATGCACCGCATGGAGGCGACGTCGGCCCGAAATCTCGGCGGTTTGCTCCTGGATCTGGGTCGCCTGCCTGAGGCCGAGAGCTCCTTTGGGTCCGCCCGGCGCGTCTACGCGGACCTCGGCCTTGTCGAATACGTCGTCCGATGCGACATCAGCCTGTCGTACGTGCGGCGGAAGAAGGCGGCGAAGGCAGCAGGAAGCAACCGGATCGCGCTTATCGAGGAGGCTCTCGATCTTCTGATTCCGGCGATTCTCACGCTTGACTCGATGCGCTTCGAGTTCTCGTCGTCGCAGACCAGGGGTGCCTGGAATGCCGGCATCGCCGAGGGCTCCCGGGCCGCTTTCGAGATGGCGACAGAGCTGAACCGCCCCCGCCTCGTGGCTGAGTTGATCGAAGTCTGGCTCAATGTCGGCGTGCACTCGACAGAGAATGCGGAGACTGCGAGCCAAGCGACGAGCCCGGCCCATCCGACGACGCCGGCGACCCCGATCGCCGGCGCGGCCAGGTTGGTGACCAGCGCGATGCTGCCGCTGGAGGCGCCCCCGCGCCTTCGAATGCCGGACGGAAGCGTCGCGTTAGAACGTTATTTCGACCAGGCCGCGGTCTCCTATGGAGTGGAGATCCGATCCAACGTGGTCATAGACGCGTGGTGAGCACCAGCGAGCGCGTGGAACGCGGGTGTGGCGGAGTCTGGGCGTCGCCCAACTGGGTGATGACCGCGGCGCACTGCGTCGCCCAGCCCGGCGAGGTGCGGGTGGTCGACACCATCACCAGGCGGGACTACATAGCGACCGAGGTCATGCGCTATCCCGAGTACCACTACAACGTCCACGATCTCGCGCTGGTCCATATCGCCGAACCCGTCGGAGCCGGCCGCACCATCAAGATCGGGGCGCCCTGGCGCCCGGAGTACTACAACGGGACCTACCTCGGCAAGATCATGGGTTACGGGCGCACGTCGGCCCACGCCGCCGTTGACGGGGTGTTCCGGGTCGTCCAGACGCTGATTCGCAGCGACGCGTTCATGAACGACATCTGGGACCCGTGGTATGGGCCCGATGGCTGGGACGACCCGCACATGATCGGCGCCGGCGCGTGGTACGCCACGGGCTGCCAAGGCGACAGCGGGAGTCCGCTCGTCGTCGAACCTCTCGGTGGTCCGGTCGCGGTCGGCGTCTACAGTTTCGACTACACCTCCCCCTTCGACGACGGATGCGACAACGCGGGTGGCTTCACCGAGTTGACGGACGCCCAGCTGGCGTGGGTGGCCGGCGTGGTGCCGTCCATCGTGGACGGCTGGGGCTCGTGCACCACGCCCGCGGGATGGCCGGGGCGCGGCGTGGCGAACTTCCGGCCGGAGCCTTTCGCGGGGTCGCATCGAGACGGCTCCTACTCCTGGAACATCGCCTGTGTCGCGACACCGGTGGCGGTTCCCCGGGTCGTGGGGCTGAACGAGGACGGGGCCGGCCAGGCCATCACCGCGGCGGGCCTGGTGCCGGAGCGGCACACGACGACCGATCAGTCGTGCTCGAACCTCGGGCAGGTCGCCGATCAGAATCCGGCGGACGGCACCCTGGTCGATCGCGGCTCAACGGTCCGGTTCACCGTGTGGGTCAGGCCACCGAAGTGCCCGAGGAACCCGCTTTAGGGCCTTCGCGTTGCGCTGGAACGCGATGGCACACCTACTAGGTGCGGGCCTACGCGCAACACGAAGGAGATGAGTGCGTTGAGGCGCACAGCCGCCGGAATCGTCGCCGGCCTGATAGCCGGTTCCCTCTTCATCGCCGGAAACGCGGATGCCACGGTCAGGACCGCGCCGACGGTGCACATCGACAACGTCGATCCGACCAACACGGCGCGGATCGGCGTCCAGCGGGGACACCTCACATTCGAGATCACCAGCGACGCCTCGCAGGTCACGCTGACGCTCACCCCGCCCACGGGGACCTCGCCGAATCAGTGGCGGGTTCTTCCCGGCCACCAGGACGGGCAAAAGTGGACCTTCCATGCCATCTTCCGGAAGTCCGCTCCTGCGGGGACATGGCTGGCCACCGCCACGGCCACTTCGGGCGGGGAGTCCAGCACCGACAAGACGACCGTCTACACCTCGTATCGCAGTCGCATCAGCCAATTCCGCGTCCATCCCCGGATAGTCCGGGAAGGAAAGCCGATCTACTTCTCCGGACGCCTTGAATACAACGTCAACGGCAGGTGGAAGCCGCTGGCGAACACGACGGTCACCATTTTCGCCCGGGAAGACCGAAAGGTTGACGTGGACACGACCACCGACGGTCGCGGCCGGTTCTACACCTGGACGACCGCGGCCACTAGCGACCTGTTCTTCGCCTACTACCACGGCGTGAACGTCGGTGGCACGGACGCGCCCATCGAAACCACCGAGGCGGACAAGGTGCCCGTGAAGGTGCTGCCGAAGAAGTGACCCGCCCCTATCGCCCTGGGCCGGCGAGCCCGGCTCTCAGGGACAGGGCACGCGCCACTTCGGTGGCGAGGATCGCCTGGCCGCGCGCGTTGAGATGCAGGCCATCGGAACTGTAGATCGCCTCGGTGGCCGCGGGGTGGTTCGGGAGATCGACGTAAACGGCGTCATGTGCCGTGGCGATCTCCCGGATCACCGCCGTCAGGCGGGCGATCCGCTCGCTCATCACCTTCCGGTATCTCTCTTCGACGTACGGCGAGACGGTGATGTCGAACAGGCCCGTCATGAGCACGGTCGCGCCGGCCTCCCGCAGCGCGCCGACGACCTTCGCGATCTCATCGCCGGTCGCGCCCGGGTCGAAGTCACGCTGGAGCAGGTCGTTGCCGCCTGACAGCACGGCGGCGAGGTCGGGCTCGAACTCCAGCGCCGGCCCGAGCTGCCAGGCCCTCACCTCCGCGGCCCGCACGTCACGCCGGCCGAAATTGCGGGCGACGAGCGCGAACCGCGCCATCCGCAGCCATTCGGCCACCTGGTCGAACCAGGACCGCGTCCGGTAACCCTCGAACGCCTCGGTCTCCCCCGCCGCGCCGCTGTCCCCGACGGCCGCGAAGCGCGCCCAGGGCATGCCGGTGAGCAGGGCCGCCGCCGCGTCGTCTCCGATCACGTAAGGGTCGCTGCGCATGCCCTCATGGTCACACGCCCCGGGCGCGCGTCACAGCGGGGATCAGTGCACTGTCAGCCCGTCGTCAGATGCCCGATCGCAGCATGGAGGCGACCGAAGAGAGCCTGGAAAGGGCGGACATGGAGACGATTCTGCAATTCCCGATGCGGCGCACCTGTCCGTGGCTCCCTCCACCCGAGTACGCCGAGCTGCGCAAGGGACCGCCGCGCAAGGTCCGGCTGCCGAACGGCCTCGAGGCGTGGATCGTCACCCGCTATGAGGACGTCCAGCTCGCGCTCAGCGACCCTCGGTTCAGCGTGGATCACACGCAGCCCGGCTTCCCGCTGCGCATCCAGGTGCCGCCCACTCCGCGCGGGCAGTCGTTCTTCCGCATGGACGAGCCCGAGCACGGCCGGCTGCGCCGCATGATCATGCCGCAGTTCACGGCCCGCTCGACCAGGGAGCTGCGGCCCGTGGTCGAAGGCCTGATCGGCGAACTGCTCGATGAGATGGCCGCGGGGCCGCCCGTCATCGATCTCGTGCAGGCCTTCACGCAGCCGCTGCCCACGCTGGTCCTCGCGGCGGTCTTCGGCGTGCCCAAGGCCGACCAGCGGATGTTCGCCCGGATGACCCGGGCCATCCTCGCCCAGGACCTCACCCCCGAGGAGGTCTACGCGGCGGCTCTGGAGATGGGCGACTACCTGAAGCAGCTCATCGCGGCCAAGGAACGCGACCCCGGGGGCGATCTGCTGAGCCGGCTGGTCACCGACCATCTGGCCAAGGGCGAGCTCACCCACGACGACCTCGTCGCGATGGCGCGGCTCATCCTCGTGGCCGGGTACGAGACCTCGGCCAAGCAGCTCGCGCTGAGTTTCCTCGCCCTGCTGCGCTCCCCCGGCCACCTGGCCCAGCTCCGCGACGACCCCGCCCTGATCAAGCCGGCCGTACAGGAACTGCTGAGGTACTGGGCGGTCTCCGAGGACAACATGGGCAAGCTGGCCCTGGAGGACATCGAGATCAGCGGGGCGCACATCGCCAAGGGCGACGCGGTGGTCATCGCCATCCCGGCCGCCAACCACGACGAGCGGCACTTCCCCGACCCCGGGCGGCTCGACTTCCACCGGGACGCCGGCGGCCACATGACCTTCGGCTGGGGGCCGCGCTACTGCCCCGGCGCGCCGCTGGCCGTCATGGAGCTGGAGCTGGCGCTGCCCGCCATGTTCGAGCGCTTCCCCGGGCTGCGGCTGGCGGCCGACCCCGAGGAGCTGCACTTCCTCTTCCCCAACCTCGTGTACGGCGTCACCGCGCTGCCAGTAGCCCGCTAGAAAACGGAGGTCACCATGCCCATGCGCCACATGTACACGATTCCACCGAACGACATCGACTGGACCGTCCCACGCGACGGGGAGTCGCGCTTCCAGTGGGAGTACGACGAGGGCCGGGGCCGTCTTCTGACGCTGTACCAGAAGGGCAAGGACCGGCAGTGGGACAGCGTCGAGCGGATCGACTGGTCGCTCGAGGTCGACCCGCTCAACCCGATCGGGCTGCCCGACGCGCTGGTGCCGATCGCCGGCTCGCCCGCGTGGGAGCGGCTGAGCGACGAGCGCCGCGCCATGGTCAAGCAGCACATCCAGGCCTGGCAGCTGTCCCAGTTCCTGCACGGCGAGCAGGCGGCCCTGGTGTGTTCGGCGCGGATCGTCGACACCGTGCCCAACCTGGACGCCAAGTTCTACGCGGCCACCCAGACCATGGACGAGGCCCGGCACGCCGAGACGTACGCGCGTTTCCTCACCGAGAAGGTCGGGATGCTGTATCCGATCACCGACCCGCTGTCCCGCCTGATCAGCGACACGCTGTCCGACTCGCGCTGGGACATGCCCTATCTCGGCATGCAGGTGCTGATCGAGGGCCTCGCGCTGGCCGCGTTCGGCGTCTACCGGGACATCGCGCCGCAGGGCTCGCTGGCCAAGCAGCTCCTGACGTACATCATGCAGGACGAGGCCCGGCACGTCGCGTTCGGCCGGATCGCGCTGAAGGACTCCTACGCCGACATGACCTCGATGGAGCTGGCCGAGCGCGAGGACTTCGTCATCGAGGGCTGCCATCTCATGCGCGACCGGTTGCGCGGGCCCGAGATCTGGGAGCACCTGGGCATGGACGTCAAGGAGTGCACCGAGATCGTCGACGCCTCCGAGATGATGCGCGGCTACCGGTCGTACCTGTTCAGCCGCATCGTGCCCGTCGTCAAGGACATCGGCCTGTGGAGCCCGCGGGTCCAGGACACGTTCCGGGAGATGGGCGTGTTGAGCATGGCCGACGCCGACGCCGAGGCGATGTCCCGCGACGACGAGCGGATCGCCGAGGAACTCGACGGGGCACGCCGGGCCGAAGTCGAGACGACCATCGACGCCGGCAAATGACCGAGGTGACCGAGCGGCTGCGCCTGCTGGCCGCCCCCGACCGGGCCGACGAGCTGGAGTCCCTGGTCGTGGCCGAGTTCAGGGCCGCCCTCATGCTGCCCGAGCACGAGGACCTCCCGCTGGACGAGAGCTTCTTCGACCTCGGCATGACCTCACTGCTGCTGGTCGGGCTCAAGGAGCGCCTGGAAGCGCTGCTCAGCGTTCAGATCAGCGCGAACGCCCTGTTCAACCGGCCGACCGTGGCCGCCCTGGTCGACCACCTGAACGATCTAGTCTGAACGGAGAGGCGATGTCGGAGCCGATCGCGATCATCGGTGTCGGTCTGCGGTTCCCCGGTGGCAACACCACCCTCGACGGATTCGCCGACTTCCTGCGGAACGGCCGCTCGGGCGTCGGTCCGGTGCCGGACGACCGCTGGGACGTGGCCGCCTTCGCCCCGGCGGACGAGGGCGACAAGGGCAAGATCCATACGGCCGGGGGCGGGTTCCTCGACCGGATCGACGAGTTCGACGCCCCCTTCTTCAACATCTCCCCCAAGGAGGCCGACTTCGTCGACCCCCAGCAGCGGCTGCTGCTGGAGACCACCTGGGAGGCGCTGGAGAACGCCACGATCAACCCCGCTCCGCTTCGCGGCGGCAACGGCGGGGTGTACGTGGGCGCCAGCTCGGTCGACTACGCCCTGGAGTCGATCGATCTCGAGCTCGAGGAGCTGGACGGTCATCTGGCGGCCGGTACGACGGTCTTCCCGCTGTCCGGCCGCCTGTCGTACTTCCTCGGCTGGCGCGGCCCGTGCATGACCGTCGACACGGCCTGCTCGTCGTCGCTGACCGCGCTGCACCTTGCGGTGTCCGGGCTGCGCGCGGGCGAGTGCGACATCGCGCTCTGCGCCGGAGTGAACGCCATCCACCACCCGAGGGTCCTGGTGACCTTCTCGCACGCGAAGATGCTCGCTCCCGACGGCCGGTGCAAGACCTTCGACGAGGCCGCCGACGGCTACGTGCGCGCCGAGGGCTGCGGGGTGCTGGTCCTGAAGCGGCTGTCCACCGCCGAGCGGGACGGCGACGAGGTGCTCGGCCTGGTCCGCGGCACGGCGGTCGGCCAGGACGGCGACAGCGCCGGCCTCACGGTCCCCAACGGCATCGCACAGGAAGCGGTGATCCGCACCGCGCTCGCCCGCGCGGCCCTGACCCCGGGCGACATCTCCTACGTCGAGGCGCACGGCACGGGCACGGCGCTCGGCGACCCGATCGAAATGGGCGCCATCAACGACGTGTTCGGCGACGCGCACACCAAGGCCGCCCCGCTGACCGTGGCCTCGGTCAAGACCAACCTCGGCCACATGGAGCCGGCGTCCGGCGTGGCCGCCGTCGTCAAGACCGTCGCCCAGATGCGCGACCGGCTGATCTATCCGCACCTGAACTTCGTCACCCCGTCGGGCCGGATCCCCTGGGACGCCTATCCGGTCACCGTGCCCACCGAGTGCGTGCCCTGGACGGCGCCGGTCCGCCGGGCCGTCGTCAACAGCTTCGGCTTCGCCGGGACGATCGCCGCCACCGTGCTGGAGGAGGCGCCGCGGCGTGAGACGCCGCCGCCCGCGCCTCCCGACGGCGCGGGCGAGGTGTTCACCCTGTCGGCGAAGACGCGGGCCGGGATGCGCCGCCAGCTCGAGACGTACGGCCGGTTCCTGGCGGACCACCCCGACGCCGACGTCCGCGACGTCTGCTACACCACGAACGTCGGGCGCAACCACTTCGGCGTGCGCATGGCCCGGGTCGTGGCCGACACGGCCGAGCTGGGCGCGCACATCGCCAAGGAGCTCGCCAAGCCGGCCCGGGAGCGGCGGCGCAGCCCGCGCAAGGTCGGGTTCCTGTTCGCCGGGCAGGGCGCGCAGTACGCCGGCATGGGCCGGGCGGCATACGACCAATATCAGGTCTTCCGGGAGACCGTGGACGAGTGCGACCGCCTCTTCGCCCCGCATCTCGGGCGCTCGATCCGCGAGCTCATGCTGGACGAGACACCAGGCGCCGAGGCCCTCCTCAACCAGACCGGATTCACCCAGCCCGCCCTGTTCACCCTGGAATACGCGCTGGCCCGGCTGTGGCTGTCCTGGGGCGTCCGGCCCAACACCATGATCGGTCACAGCATCGGCGAGGTGGTGGCCGCGACGGTCGCCGAGGTGTTCTCGCTGCCGGACGCGGTCAAGCTGGTCGCCGCCCGGGCCCGGCTCATGCAGTCGGTCCGGGCGCCCGGCGGGATGACGGCGGTCGCCGCGCCGGCGGCCGGCGTGGCGCCGCTGCTCGACGGCATCCCCGACCTGGCCATCGCGGCCATCAACTCGCCCCGGCAGTGCGTGATATCCGGTGGCCTCGGCTCGCTGGCCAAGGTCGAGGAGGAGCTCACCGTGACCGGGGTCCGCGTCACCCGGCTGAGCGTCTCGCACGCCTTCCACTCCCCGCTTATGGCCGAGGTCTTCGACGAGTTCAGGACCGTGCTCAAGGAGATCCGTTTCGGCGCGCCGACCCTGACGCTGGTGTCCAATCTGACCGGCGCCGTCGCCCGGGCGCACGAGCTCGCCATGCCCGAATACTGGGTGCGCCACATCGGCGAACCGGTCGACTTCACGGGCGGCATGAGCACCCTGGGCGGCCGGGGCGGCCATGTGCTCATCGAGATCGGCCCTTCCACCGCGCTGACCTCGCTCGGCCGTCAGTGCGAGCACGCGGCCGACCACACCTGGGTCACCAGCATGACCCGCTCGGACGCCGCGGGCCGCACCCTGCGCACGGCCGTTGCCGGGGCGTACGCCTCCGGCCTGGCCATCTCCTGGCCCGCGTTCCACCGTGGCAGGCAGGGCCGCCGCGTCCAGCTGCCCACCTACGCCTTCGACCGCCGCTCGTATTGGCTGCCCAACCGCGCCAACCGGCACGGCCGCGGCACCGGCGGCCACCCGTTGCTGGGCCGCGAGACCACCCTTCCCGATCAGCGGGCCGGCGGCGTACGCGAGTTCACCGCTCCGCTCGCCGATGCCGTGACCGCGGCTCCCGCGGCGGCCTTCCTCGAGATGCTCTGGGCGCTCCAGGACGTGGTGTACGGCGAGCGCCGCCAGATCCACGACCTGCGCCTGCTCGAATCACCCGTCCCGGCCGAGGACGCGACGATCCGCACCCGGCTGTCCGCGGGAGAGGCCGGCGAGGCCGTGATCCGGGACGCGGGCGATCGGATCCTGGCGACCGCGATCATGGCCGTCCCCGCCCCCGGCCACGCGGACGCCGACATGCCGCCCGGGACCGTACCGGTGGAAAGCCGGGACGGCGGCAGTGTGTACGCCGACCTCGCCGAGCTGGGCCTCGACTACGCGCCCGGGCTGCGCCTGCTCCAGCGGCTCGATGTCCTCGCGACCCCCGAGGCGGACGGCGAATGGCGGGCCGTCGCCGAAATCGGCACCCGCGCGGCCGCGCCCTCCGAGCAGGCGCCATTCGAGGTCGTCGCCGCAGGGCTGCAGGCGGTCACGGCGCTGACCGGGCTGGTGCCCACCGGGGTCGGCGCAGCCCGGCTGATCAAGAAGCCGCGCGCCACGGCCCTCCGCGTGAGCCTCCGGGTGCGTGAGACGGCCGACCTGGTCTTCTACGAGGGCGACCGCCCCATCGCGGAGCTACGCGACATGACCCTGGCGGCGCCGGCCGGCGTTACGGCTCGGCGCTTCCTGCACGAGCAGCGCTGGTTCGAGCAACCCCTCCCCGAACCCGGGACGCCGCGCGACCGGCGCGTCCTGCTGCTGAACCGGCCGGCCGACGGCCTGGCCGGGGACACGCGCGTGCGGGTGTTCGCGGGGAGCGGCACCGACGCCGAGCTCCGGGACGCCACCGACGTGTGCTGGTTCTGGCGGCCCGGCTCGGACCAGCCGGGGGCCGACGGCCTGCGGGACGAGTGCGAGCGCAACTACGCCGACCTCCTCGACCTGGTCGCGCGGCTGGACCACGCCGGTTTCGGGCGCAACCAGCGGTTGTGGCTGATCACCGAACGGGCGCAGTATCTGCCGGGCGATCCTGCCGAGCAGCAGGCCGCCGCGAGCCTTTGGGGCTTCGGCCACGTGCTGCTCAACGAATACCCGATCTACCGGGTCACGATGGTCGATCTCGACGGGCGCCCGGCCGATCTGCTGGGCGAGCTGCTGGCCACCGAGACCGCCGAGTTCCAGATCGCGCACCGGTCCGGACGACGCCACGTGCGGCGGCTGGTGCCCAGCGATCCTGCCATCGTGCGCACGCCCGCGCTCCGGCCGGACCGGGCGTACCTCGTCACCGGCGGGTTCGGCGCGCTCGGCATCCGGAGCGCGCTGAAGCTCGCCGAGCTTGGCGCCCGCCACCTCATCCTGGTCAGCCGCGGCGGCGCGCCCGGCGCGGAGTCGGCCGCGCTGCTCAAGGAGCTGCGGAGCAGGGCGGAGGTCACCCTCGTGCGGAGCGATCTGCACGACCTGGGCGACCTGAGCCGATACCGAATCGGCGGAATCGTCCACACCGCGGGCGTGCTGGCGGACGGGCCGGTGACCGCGCAGACCAAGGAGTCGATCAACGCCGTCTTCCAGGCCAAGGTCTACGGCACCTGGCGGCTCCACGAGGCCACCCGCTCGATGCCCGATCTCGAGTTCTTCGTCGGGTTCTCGTCCGCGGCCGCGGCGCTGGGCGGCGTCACCCAGTCCAACTACGCGGCCGCCAACGCGTACATGGACGATCTGATGCGCCGCCGGCACGGGCACGGGCTGCCGGGTCTGAGCATCAACTGGGGACCCTGGTCGGAGGCCGGCATGTCGGCCCGGCTCAGTCCCGCGATCCGGCAGGCGTGGGACGACCAGGGGATCAAGTTCTTCACGCCGGCGCGCGGCCTGCGCGCCCTGGCCGGGCTGCTGGCCGCCCCGGTCGCCCAGGTCGGCGTCGGCGAGTGCGACTGGAACAGGTTCGCGGCCGCGAAACCGATCGCCAACGCCCTCTACGACGAGGTCGTCGCCGTGGACGACCGGCGCCGCGGCGTCGACCTCACCGCGCTGCTCACCATGGAGCCCGGCGCGCGACGTACCGCCATCGAGGAGTTCGTGCTGGCCACGCTCGGCTCCGTGCTGCGCTCCGACGACGTGGACGCCTTCGAGCCCGACGCCGAGTTCGTCCATCTCGGCCTGGACTCGCTGATGGCGATGGAGCTGCGCGCCACGCTGGAGGGCGCGCTCCGGATGCCGCTGCCCGCCTCGCTCGCCTTCGACCACCCGAGCGCCGAGCGGCTGGCCGAATTCCTCGACCGGCAACTCGTCCCCGAACCTGTGAGCTGACATGACCGCCTCTTCGCCGTTTCCGCCCACGACGATCCACCAGGCCGCCGCGCTGCACGCCGCGGAACGCCCGGACGCCACCGCCGTCCTGTTCGAGGACCGCGAGGTCACCTTCGCCGAACTGCATCGCGAGAGCAACCGGGCGGCGCACGCGCTGCTCGCCGCCGGGCTGAGCCCGGGCGCGCGGGTCGCCTACCTCGGCAAGGACTGCGACACCTACTTCGAGATCGCGCTCGCCTGCGCGAAGACCGCGACCGTCCTCGTGCCGATCAACTGGCGGCTGACGGCGCAGGAGATCGAGCACATCATCACCGATTCCACGGCCCGGCTGCTGTTCGTCGACCCGGACTTCGAGAAGGCGCTGGACGGCCTGGCCCGCCCCACGACGGTCGTCCGGCTGGACGAGCCGTGGAAGGACGGCCATCCGGACTCGGCCCTGGATCCGGGCGCCGACGCCGACCAGCCCGTCCTGCAGGTCTACACGAGCGGGACGACCGGATTGCCGAAGGGCGTCGTGCTGGCGCACCGGGCCTTCTTCACCTTCTTCGAATCGATGCGGGAGAGCCGGGCCGGCTGGTTCGAATGGCTGCCCGACGACGTCAGCCTCGTGTCGTTCCCCGCCTCGTACGTGGCCGGGATGGCCTGGTTCATGCACAGCTTCATCGCCGGCGTGCCGAACGTGGTCATGCGGATGTTCGTCGCCGAGGAGGCGGTGCGGCTGACCCGCGCGCACGGGGTCACGATCACCTTCGCCGCGCCGGCCATGCTGGCCATGATGCTCGCCGAGCCCGGCGCCGGGCCGGATGCCTTCCGATCGCTGCGCAAGGTCGTGTACGGCGCCGCGCCGATGCCGGGCGAGCTCCTCGAACGCTGCATGAAGGAGATGGACTGCGGCTTCGCGCAGGTCTACGCCAGCACCGAGACCGGCAGCGTCGCCACCGTCCTGCCCCCCGCGGACCACATCCCCGGCAGCGCCCGCCTGCGGTCGGTCGGGCTGCCCTGCCCGGGCAGCGCCGTGAAGATCGTCGGCCCGTCGGGGGACGCGCTGCCACCCGGTGAGATCGGCCAGATCTGCGTCCGTACCCCGGCCCGGATGGTGGAGTACTGGCGAATGCCCGAGGCCACGGCCCGTGCCCTGGACGGCGAGTGGCTGCGCATGGGCGACACGGGCCACCTGGACGCCGAGGGGTATCTCTTCCTCTGCGACCGCATCGACGACACGATCATCGTGGCCGGGCAGAACATCTATCCGGCCGAGGTGGAACAGGCCCTCGCCACCCACCCGGCGGTCGCCGACGTCTCGGTCGCGGGCGTGCCCGACGCGCGCTGGGGCGAGGCCGTGCACGCCTTCGTCGTCCCCCGGCCGGGAGCCGTACTCACCGCGAGCGACCTCGCCACGCACCTGAGGGGACGGATCGCCGCCTACAAGGCGCCGGTCAAGTACGTCTTCATCACCGCGCTCCCCCGCAATCCGTCCGGCAAGGTGCTGCGCCGCGTCCTCCGAGAAGGGATCACATCATGACGACGGCTCGACTCGGCGTGCTTCTGCCGACCCGGGAGATGGCCATCGGCGGCGACTACCGCTTCGGGCCGCTGCTCGACTTCGCCCGCGCGGCCGAGGATCTCGGCTTCGACTCGCTGTGGGCCGGCGACTCGCTGACCGCGCGGGCCCGGCTCGACCCGCTCGTGGTGCTGTCCGGCGTGGCCGCCGTGACCCGGCGGATCGGGCTCGGCACGGCCGCGCTGACCGCCGCGCTGCGCGGTCCCGTGCAGGGCGCCAACGCGATCGCCGCGCTCGACCACGCGGCCGGCGGCCGGCTGACGGTCGGCCTCGGCTCCGGCTTCCCGATTCCCGAGTCCGAGCAGGAGTTCGCCGCCGCGGGCGTGCCCACGGCCGGGCGGGCGGGCCGGCTCGACGAGATCGCCGACCTCTGGCGGCATGCCTGGCGCACGCCCGGCGAGCCGTTCAAGGGGAGGCGCTACGAGGTCGACTGCCTTGACCGGCTGCCGCCGCCGCACGCCAAGGGCGGGCCGCCGCTGTGGCTGGCCGCGAGCGACACCCCGCGGGTCATCCGCCGCGTGGCCGCGCACTATGACGGCTGGCTGCCCTTCGTGCCCACCCCCGAGGCGTACGGCACCGCCTGGAACGAGATCGGGCGGCTGACGGCGGCGGCCGGCCGCGAGCCGACCGCCGTGACGCCGGGCCTGTACGCCACCGTCGTCGTCGACCCGGACGCGGCCCGAGCCGAGGCGACGCTCTCGGCCTACGTCGAGGCCTACTACGGCTATCCGCTGGAGCTGGTCCGCGCCATCCAGGCCTACGGCCACGGCGGGCCGGACCAGTGCGCCGCCTGGCTTGCCGGATACCTCCGCGCCGGGGCCCGGCACATCGTGCTGCGGATCGGCACCCTCGACGATCCGATCGCGCAGCTGCAGAAGATCGCCGAGACCCTGCTGCCGGCCGTCCACGGATGGCCGGACCTCCCCATGGAAGGAAACCGATGACGTCAGGATGGTTCCAGCCGGCCCACGTGAACCCGGACGCCCGCCTGAGGTTGTTCCTGTTCCCGCACGCGGGCAGCGGCGCCTCGATCTACGGCCAGTGGCCGGCCCTGCTCCCGGCCGACGTCGCGCACCAGTGCGTCCAGCTCCCCGGACGCCAGGAGCGCTGGGCGGAAGAGACGTTCACCGAGATGGAGCCGCTGGTCGAGGCGCTGCACGCGGCGCTCGACGCCGAGCTGGACGGGCGCCCGTACGCCTTCTTCGGGCACTGCATGGGCGCCCAGATCGCCTACCGGCTCGCCCTAGCCGTCGAGGAGGCGGGCGGCCAGGGGCCGGTGATGGTCGGCGCCTCGGGGTGGGCCCCGGAGGGGTTCCTCACCCCCACCCTCGAGCAGGCCAACATGCCTGAGGAGGATCTGCTGGGCTGGATCAGGACCCTCGGCTCGGTGCCCACCGAGATCATGGAGGATCCTCGGGCGCTGGCCCTCATCATCCCGGCCATGCGCGCGGACCTAGCGGTGGTGGCCAGCTACGCCGACGACGGCGCCAAGCTGCGCTGCCCGGTCGCCACCTACAGCGGCCGCTCCGACCAGCTCATGACGCCCGGGGCGATGGCCTCCTGGGAGACCCGGACCCCGCGCTACCACGGCAACTGCGAGTTCCAGGGCGACCATTTCTACATCAACGTCCCCGACCATGCGCTCGCCATAACGGCCGACCTCGTCCGGCACATCCGGCGCGAGGCGGCCGTCTGACGGTCACGCGCTTTCGATCATCCGCCGCAGGGCCTTCCGATCCACCTTCCCGAAGGGGGTGTACGGGAGGCCCTCGACGTAGGTGATGGTCCGCGGCTCGTACACCGGGCCCAGTTCCTCCACGACGCGCTTGCGGAGGTCGGCGGGATCGGCGGACAGGTCCGGACCGGGCACCACGAACACGTGCGCGGCCTCGCCGTACGCCTCGTCCGGTGCGCCGACCGCGGCGCAGGAGCGCACGCCCGGCACGGCGTTGAGGACGTCCTCCAGCAGCCGCGGATAGATGTGGGTCAGGTAGACCCCGAGCTCCCGGCGGCCGGTGATGATCGTGTCGCTGCGCCGGCCGACCAGATGGAGATAGCCGTCCTCGTCGAAGGTGCCGAGGTCGCCCGTGTGGAACCAGCCGTCGCGGACGGTCTCCGCCGTCAGCTCCGGGTCCTTCCAGTATTCGGTCATGACGATCGAGCCGCGCACGCACACCTCGCCGACCTCGCCGGGCGCCACGTCACGGCCGTCGTCGCGGAGGACGACCTCCACGAGCGGGATCGGCTTGCCGCAGGAGGCGAGCCGGCCGGGGGCCGACTCGTCGTGCTCCTCGGGCGGCAGCACGGCGATGGTGGGCACCTCGGTCAACGCGTATGTCTGGCGCAGCACCGGGCCGAACCGCCGCAGCGCCTCGCGCAGCCGGACCGGGCTCGCGGGCGCGCCGCCGTAGTTCACCCGGGCCAGGCCGAGCCCGTCGGCGGGCATGTCCGGGTGGTCGAGCAGTTCGTACAGCATGGCGGGGACGAGCATCACGGCGGAGACGCGCTCGCGGCGGACCGTGTCGATGAAGGCGCCCGGCTCGAAGCTGTCGAGGAGCACGACGGTGCCGCCGGAGAGCAGCGTGACGACGACGCAGATCTGCCCGCTGGTGTGGGTGAGCGGGGTCATGACCAGGAACCGGTTCGGCGGCGGGAAGGTGAAGTAGCGGCGGTCGGCGCCGAAGACCATCACGTCGTAGTACGGATGGCCGTGCAGCACCATCTTCGGCCGCCCCGTGGTGCCGCCGGTGTGGAACACGGTGGAGACATCGTCGCGCCCGGCGCATCCGTCCGGACGCGTCGCCGGACAGGTCGCGGCGCGTCGCAGCAGGTCGTCCACCGTCAGCAGCAGGCGGGCGCCGCCCTCCGGCGCCAGCTCCGCGCCCGTCTCGTCGTACACGATGACGTCGGTGCCGGCGCGCCGCAGGAACGTGCCGCGCTCGCCGGCGGCCTCGTCGAACGGCGTGAGGATGAGGCGGGCGCCGAGCAGGTGGAGCGCGAACCAGACGAGGATGCCGTCGGAGGTGTTGCCGGTGATCACCGCGACCGCGTCGCCCTTGCCCACCCCGTGGCCGCGCAGCGCGTTGGCCAGCCGGAGCACGGTGTCGTGCGCCTCGGCGGCCGAGACCCGCCGGTCGTGGTCCACCAGAACCTCGTGGTCGCCGCCGTCCCGCAGCGCGTCGAGGAGAAGGTCGACGTAGGTTGTCATGGCTGTTCCTCTCGTACGGGCCCGAGGTTGCGGGTGACGATCCAGGCGGACAGTGCGAAGGCGACGGGGTTGACCAGCAGGCTGAGCGCGAGCCCGGCCCGCAGGTCGCCGGAGGTCGCCTCCGCCAGGCCGCCGGGCAACTGGGTCTGGAAGAGCAGTCCCATGAGGCCGACCCCGAGCGCTCCGCCGATCACCTGGGCCGTGCCGAGCAGGCCGGATGCGGCGCCCGCCGCCGAGCTGCGGATCTGGGCGAGGACCACGCCGAGCAGCGGCGCCACCACGAGTCCGAGGCCGCCGCCCGCGACGATCTGGGAGGGGATGGTCCACAGCACCATCGAGCGGTCGCCGACCACCGCCACCGGCAGGATCATCGTCAGGAAGCCGAGCCCGGCGACCAGGCATCCGATCGCCAGCGTCTTCGCACCGCCGAGGCGGCGGACCGCGACCCCCGAGTACGCCGAGAACGCCGCGAGGCTCACCGCGAACGGCGTGGTGGTCACGGCCTGCCACAGCGGGCTGATGCCCAGCCCGTTCTGCAGCGTGATGCCGAGGTACAGGAAGAAGGCGATGACCCCGCTGAACGTGAGGGCGTACAGCACGAGGCCCATGCGGAAGGCGTGGTCACGCCACAGTTCCGGCGGCAGCATGGGGTCGCGGCCGCTGGCGCCGAGCCGCCGCTGCGACCACAGGAAGACGGCGCCGAGCACGGGCACCGCGGCGAACGAGGCCCAGGTCCAGGCCGGCCAGCCGTCGAAAGGTCCAAGCGTCAGCGGCGTCATCAACGCCACCATCAGCGCCATCAGCAGGACCGCTCCGGTGTAGTCGATCCGCTTGGCCTCCTCGCCGGTGTAACCGGGAACGAGCCGGAGGCCGAAGGCGATCGCCACCAGGCCGATCGGGACGTTGATCAGGAAGATCGGCCGCCAGCCGGAGCCGAACAGGTCCGCCGACACGAGAAAGCCCGCGATCAGCGGCCCGGCCGTCGAGCCGACGCTGATGACCATCCCGAGCGCCGAGAACGCCGCCGACCTGCGCTCGGGCGGGAGCACGACCTGGATGATGGCCACTACCTGAGGGGACAGCGCGGCGGCCGCGACCCCTTGCAGGATGCGGAAGGCGATCAGCTGGCCCGGCGTGGCCGCCAGCCCGCAGGCCGCCGAGGCGAGCACGAAGGCCGCGAAGGAACCGGCGAACATCGTTCGGCAGCCGAGGATGTCGGCCAGCCGCCCGCCGGTGATCAGGATCGCGGCGAAGGCGATCTGGTAACCCGCCACCATCAATTCCAGATCCGTCACGCCGGCGCCCAGATCGCGCTCGATGACGGGGGCCGCGATATTGACGATCGCGATGTCGGCGTAGATCACGAACGTGGATATGAGCGCAATTCCCACCGTCCAGCCCTGCTTACGGTGGAGCGCCCGGTCGGCGTCGACGACGATGAGACTCACCTACATTCATCCGGCGAATTCACACGCGCGGCGCCAGCTTAACCCCCGTGTTAGCCGTTCCACTGACAGCACCCTGACGGCCGTTCCGTGGCGCAATTCCGCCCGGACCGGAATCCAGCCATCCCGCCATTCTCGCCTGCGGCGTGTTCAGAATCGGGTCGTGCCGCAGGATCGCGTGCTCGTAGTATCGGAGCGCCCGAAAAGACCCGCCCCCGGCGGCGACCAGGCGATACCACGGACCGCGACAGACGTCCAGCGCGTCGGCATGCCGGCCCGACCGGCACAGCGCTATTACCTGCTGCTCGCAGAAGCGTTCCTGAAAGGCGGACTCGAGCCCGGCCAGCTCGCTTATCTCGGAAATGACGGCGGCGTGGTCGCCGCGTTCGAGCTCGGCGTCGAAAAGCATCTCGTAGGCCGCCAGGCGTATTTCTTCGAAATGTTTCACGCCGCGCTGGCAGATGGGTCCGCCGGTAATGCCGCCGAGCACGGGCCCGCGCCACATGCCGAGTGCCGATCGAAGGCGCGCGGCGCGGTCGGCGGCCGCCCGGGCCGGCCTGCCGGTTTCGGGCCGCAGCCCGGTGACGACCTGCTCGAACGTCGCCGCGTCGAACTCGTCGCCGGCCTCGTACAGGAGCCGGTAGCCCGAGCCCTGCGAGGTGAGCCGGGACTCGGGACGGCCCGGCTCCACCGCCCGCAGCCAGCGGCGCAGCCTGCTGACGTGCGCCTGCAGCGCGTTCTCCGGCTTGTGCGGGTGGCCTTGGCCCCACATTTCGTCCATGAGCTCCTCGGCCGAGGTGAAACGGTCCCGCCGCAGCAGCAGGGCCAGCAGAAGAATTGCCTGAAAACTCCCTTGCACAGAATGTGGAGACCCTTCCGACATTATTTCCAGTGGACCCAGCACACGAAATGTCAGCACCGCGTTCTCCGTGTAATCGCTCGCCATCCGGCCACGTCCGCGCGCTTCAACGTACACCAACCCGACGCGCTGGGAAGAGTGTCCCCGGTTCCCGCGGTGGACCACTGGGGCCAGCGGTGCGCACGATATTCCCGGGACTCCTGATAACCCTGCTCCAGGGGTTGAACACCTGTTCATAGAATGCATTTCTATCGTATATTACGCAGCGTCACCACCATTGACCGCATCTCGCATATCAGCAGCTTGTCAGTCCGCAGTCAGAATCGTCCGGCTAGGCTACGAGAAGATTCTTAACTGAGAGTAATGGTCAATGGTAAATTTCACTGTCCCGGGGGATTCATGAAATTTTCAGCGGGAGGGCGCCAGTGATCAGATTCAACATACTCGGGGACTTCGAAATACTCACCGCGGCATACGTAATTCGTCCCCGGGGTTCCCTGGAGCAGGCTCTCCTGACCACACTTCTGGTGAACTACAGAAAGGTCGTCCCCACCGGGTCGCTGATCGAGGAGTTGTGGGGCGGCCGGCATCCGGCCCGGGTCGAGAACGCCCTGCAGGCGCACGTGAGCCGATGGCGGCGGCGCCTCGCCGCGATGGAGCCCGAGGCGGCCCGACCCCGCCTCGTCACACACCCGGCCGGATACCAGCTCATGGTCGACGACGACGAACTCGACGCGGCCGTGCTCGTCGACCGTCTGGACAGGATCCGCGGGCAGCACGGCGCCGACCCCCGCCAGACCGCCGTCGAGCTGCGCGGCCTGCTGGGGCTCTGGCGCGGGCCGGCGCTCGGCGGGCTGGCCTGGGGGCCCATCACCCGGGCGGCCGCGCACCGGCTGGAGGAGCTGCGCATCGGCGCGTGGGAGCTGCTGTTCGACGCCGAGCTGCGCAACGGCAGCCATCAGCAGATAATTTCGGAGATCCAGGAAGTGCTGGTGCGCCACTCCTTCAACGAGCGGTTCTGGCAGCAGTTCATCGTCGCGCTCTACCGGTCGGGCCGCCAGGTCGACGCGTTGAACGTCTACCGCCAGCTGCGCCGCCGGTTGACCGAAGAGCTGGGTCTGGAGCCGTCTCCCGCCATGCGCTACTACGAGCGTGCCATCCTCGAACAGGATCCGCGGCTGAACGCGGATCCACCCGCGGTTCTCACCTGATTTCACGCGGCCTTCCGCTACTGCGGAAGATTGTCATGCCGAAACCGGGGGGTGCAGGCCCCGCGCAGCGACCGCAGCGTGGCGGCCAGCAGGGCACGGGTCGACTCCGGCCGGATGATCTCATCGACGGCCATCCGCTCAGCGGCGATCAGAGGCGTCATCGCCTCCTCCCGGTAGCCCGCCACCAGTCCGGCCCGGCGGCCTGGATCGGCGGCCAGCTCGCGCCGATGGATGACGTCGACCGCGCCCTCGGCGCCCATGACCGCCAGTTCGGCCCCCGGCCAGGCGAACACCGCGTCCGCGCCGAGCGCCTTGGAGTTCATGACGATGTACGCGCCGCCGAACGCCTTGCGCAAGATCACGCTGACCCGTGGGACCGTGGCCTCGGCGAAGGCGTAGAGCAGCTTGGCGCCCTTGCGGATCACCCCGCCCGCCTCCTGACGGGATCCCGGCAGGAATCCAGGTGTGTCGACCAGCACGACCAGCGGCAGCCCGAACGCGTCGCACAGCCGTACGAACCGGGCGCCCTTCTCGGCCGCGGCGATGTCCAGGACACCGCCCAGCGCTCGCGGCTGGTTCGCCACGAACCCCACCGGCAACCCTTCGATCCGCCCGAACCCGACGACGAGGTTGCGCGCGAATCCCTCCTGAAGCTCGAGAAGGCCGCCCCCGTCCGCCAGGCCGCCGATCACCCCCCGCACGTCGTACACCTGCCGCGGATCCTGCGGCACGGCCGCCGGCGGCCCCGGATCGGCCGGGACGGCGATGGGCGGCGAATCCCAGCACGAGGCGGGCAGATAGCTGAGCACCTTCCGGGCCAGTTCGAACGCGTGCGCCGCGTCCACGCCGACGAGGTGCGCGACGCCGGAGCGCCGGGCGTGCATGGCGGCGCCGCCCAGCTCCTCGTCGGTGACGTCCTCGTGCGTCACCGCGCGCACCACCCTCGGCCCGGTCAGGAACATCCGGGCGCGGTCCCGGCTCATGATGACGACGTCGGTCAGCGCCGGCGAGTACACCGCTCCCCCGGCGCACGCGCCGAGGATGACGCTGATCTGCGGCACCCGGCCGGAGATGGCGACGTTGCCGCGGAAGATCCGGCCATACCCGTCGAGCGCGGCGACCCCTTCCTGGATCCGGGCGCCGCCCGAGTCCAGCAGCCCGATCATCGGTATCCGGGACCGCGCCGCCCACTCCACCATCTGGACGATCTTCGCCGCGTGCACCTCGCCGAGCGATCCGCCCAGTGCCGCGGAGTCCTGCGCGAACACCGTCACCGGCCGCCCGTCCACGTCGCCGAGCCCGGTGATCACCCCGTCTCCCGGCGGCCGCCGCGCGGCCATGCCGAAGGCGGTGGCGCGGTGCCGGGCCTGGCTGCCGATCTCGACGAACGTCCCGTCGTCGATCAGGCCGGCGATCGCGGCCCGGGCGCCCACCGGCGCGACGGTCGTCACCGCTGCCCGCTCATGAGCGCCGTGACATCGGGCCACACCAAGGTCGCCGCGCCCCAGGTGAGCCCGCCGCCGAACGCGGCCAGCAGCGTCCGGTCGCCCGGGACCAGCGACCCGGCGAGCACCGATTCGGCCAGCAACAGCGGGATCGAGGCGGCCGCGGTGTTGCCGACCCGCTCGATGTTGGACAGCGCCCGGTCGGGGGGCACTCCGAGCCGCCGGCCGACCGCGTCGGTGATCCGCGCGTTGGCCTGGTGCGCGACGAACCGGTCGACGTCCGCCGGCGCCCATCCGGTCCGCTCCAGCGCGTCCAGCGCGGCGGCGGTCATCCGGGCCACCGCGTGCCGGTAGGTCTCCTGGCCCGCCATCTGGAAGAAGTGGTCGCGGGGTTCGGTGGAGGCGCGCTTGCGGGCGCCGCCGGCCGGCACCGCGATCAGATCGCAGTGATCGCCGTCGCTGCCGAGCACGATGCCGCCGACCGCGCCCTGCTCGTCCGGCGAACCGGCGCGCAGCACGACCGCTCCCGCGCCGTCTCCGAAGATCACCGCGGTGCTCCGGTCGGCCGGGTCGAGGATCGCGCTGTAGGTCTCGGCCCCGATCAGCAGCACCCGCCGCGCCACGCCGGCCGCGATCAGCCCGGCCGCCGTGGCCAGGCCGTAGAGGAAGCCGCTGCAGACGGCCGCGACGTCGAACGCGGCCGCGCCGGTCAGCCCGAGCATGGCCGCCACCTCCGGGGCCGTCGCCGGGCACGGGCGGTCCGGTGTGGTGGTGGCGAGGACGACCGCGTCGGCGTCCCCGCCGCCCGCCGCCTTGAGCGCGAGCCGCCCCGCCTCTACGGCCAGTTCGCGGGTGGCGGTACCCGGCTCCACCCGGCGTCGCTCGGCGATCCCCGTACGCGCCCGGATCCAGGCGTCGGTGGTGTCGAGACGGGCGGCGAGGTCGGCGTTGGTGACGACCACCGGCGGCAACCGGCCGCCGAGTCCCTCGAGGACCGCCGTGGTCATGATCCCTCCACCTCGGTCAGGCAGCGTTCCAGCAGCCCGGCCACCTCGGGACCGCTCAGACGGTCCAGTTCGGCGAAGCGACCGGCGATGCCCCGGTCTCCCCCGCCGTCCACGAACTTGCGCACCACCAGCGCCCGGTGGTGCGACCTCGTATGGGGGCCCGCGCCGCCGAGCGGGATCGACCTGCCACGGGAGAACTTGCTCCCGTCGGCCATGCGCAGCTCCACCCGGGCCCCCGTGTGCTTGGTCGCCCGCTCGAAGGTGGGCGCCGGGCCGGCGATGGGGACGACCCCGGCCACGCCGAGCCGATCCAGCCACGGCCGCGCGCGGTCGCCGGCCTGCCGGATCGCCTCGCCGAACGGCGCCTCGCCGCGCAGCAGGTCGCGGGTCATCCGGCCGTCGTGGCGTACGCGCACCTTGGCGGCCAGGGCCCACCGTTCCCGGTCCCGCACGGCCGGCGCGGTGAAGTCGGCGACCGACAGGCCGCCGCTCAGCAGCGCGGTGGCGACCGTGTAGGGCAGCGACAGCGGCAACGCGCCGACCACGGTGTCCGGGCCGTTCTCGTAGTCGGCGACGATTCCGTGCACGGCCACGGTGTACGCCGAGGCCGACACGACCACCTCGCGCACCTCGGCCATCCGCGGCCCGCCGAGCGCCCGGTGCAACTCCACGGCGCAGTCGACGGCGGCGTCTATTCCGGGACCGCAGGGCCGTACCTTGAACGACAGCGTCTCGGTGTGCCACCTCCGGCCGAGTCCCGCGACGACCGATTCGGGCAGCGGCACGGTCGCGAACTGCGCGAGAAAGCCGGCCGGATGCTCCAGGATGTCGGCCGCCCCGGCCATCCCGGCGGCCTGCGCGTCGCACGCGTCCATCGCCATCGCGACCGGCAGGTAGGCGCCGAGCACCCGGGCGTCGCTGCCCACGTACGCGCGGGCCAGCGTCCACGGCGGCATCGACAGGGCCAATCCCAGCGCCTCCACCCACGCGTGGGCCGGCAAGCCTTCGGCGTGCATCCGCCCGGCGACCGCGCCGACCAGGCTGGTGTGCGCGGCGGTCTGGCCGCGGAACGGCCCGAGCGTGGCGGCCGCCGTCACCCGCGCCGCGCATTCGTTCGCCGCGACGATCGCGGTCAGCAGCCGGGCGCCGTCCAGGCCGAGCGCCCGGCCGTAGGCCAGCGGCACGGTCACCGTCGAGTTGGACAGGTGACCGGCGTAGGCGGTGTCGTCGAGGTTGAGCCAGGAGCCGAGGCCCGCCAGCACGCGGGCCGAACCGCGTGGATCCGGCTGCAGCGGCGGCCCGAACGCGCGGATCAGCGATCTGCCGAGCGGCAGCCCCGCCCCCGCGCGGATCGCGGTGATCTGGGAGAGCACCTGGCTCTTCGCCAACGCGACCACCCGGGCGGGTATGTCGTCGAATCGGAGCGCGCCGGCCCAGGCCGACAGCTCCTCGGTCAGGCTGGCGCCCTTGTCTCCGTTGTTTCCTGTGGTCTCGTTGTTCACCGGATCACCGCCCGAGGTCGCACAGCACGGGAAGCAGCCGCGGCCGGACCTCGAGCGTCGCCCGCTGCCCTGGATCGGGGACCAGGTCGCCGTCGTGCTCGAAACACAGCGGCTCGCCGTCGGTGCGCTCGATGACCACCCTCCGGCCGCTCCGGTAGAACACGTCGGGCAGGTCCAGGTGGGCGCCCTCGCGAAGACGCGCCTGAAGCTCGGCGAACTCGACCCCGACGCCGGCGCCCACGACGCAGACGTCGAGCAGGCCGTCGTCGGGAACCGACCGCGGCAGCACCTGGTAGTGCCAGGCCCGGTAGCGGCCACCGCCGACGTTGGCGAACAGGGTCGGGCCCTCGTGCAGCACGGTCCCGTCGACGGTGACCCGGCCGGGATACGGCCGGAAGCCGGCCAGCGCGCGTTGGAGGCCGGCCTGCAACCGGGCCGGACCGGTCAGCTCGGCATCGGTCCCCGAAGTCGCCAGGTCCCTCGTGCCTTCGATCACCTTGGCCGTGAGGCCGGCGCCCGCGCCGAGCACCACGAGACGTTTCGACTCGGCGACGCGAGCGAGGTCGAGCCGGTGGACCCATCCGGCCGGATCGGCAAGGGCCAGCTCGGCCGCTTCCTGCCAGGGCCGGTCACCCCACAGGCCCCGATATGTCGAGTTGCCGGTGCCCGCCGGGACGACCAGCAGGGCGTGCCGGGCCGCGCTTGCGCCGCCGACCACCAGGCCGCAGGCCACCTCGCGGGTGGTCCCGTCGCCGCCGACCGAGACCACCACCTGGAAACTGTCGCGCGCCGGTGACCGCACGGCGTCGCAGGCCAGCCGTACGGCATGGCCGGGCCGGGCGGTCCAGGCGATGCGCACCTCCGCGCCGTGCGCGGCGCAGATCTTGGCCACGTCGTCGACCAGCGACCGATCGGCCTGCCCGGCCGCCGGATTGGCGATGACAAGACACTTCAGCCGCTTTTCTATTCTCACGTCCTTCATAGTGAATAAGCGGCCTGATGCCGGGCTGACCCATTACTGATACCGCATTGTCTCATTTCCGGTGTCATGCGATAGGTGGCTCATGAACGACCTCACGGAAATGCGGCGGACAATGCTGCGCACGCTCACCGACACCGTCGTACCGGCCCTGCCGCGCGACGACGACCCGACCGGTTTCTGGGCCACCCCCGGCACCGCGACCGGCTCCGCCGAACTGCTGTGCTGGTGGCTGGAGAACCTGGCCGAGCCGGGATTCGGCCTGCTGCTGGACGGCCTGGCCGCCATGGAGTTCGAGTCGGCCTCGCAGGAGGGCCGCGAGAAGATCCTCGGGCAGATGGCGGCGTTCTCGCCGGAGGCCGCCCTCGGCGTCCAGGCCCTCGTCGCCCTGGCGAGACTGTTCACCTACGCCGCCGCCGACAACCCGCTGTGGCCCGGCATCGGCTACCCGGGCCCGCAGGCGCAGCCGCGGGCCGACGCCGACGCGCTGATCGTCCCGTATGTTCCCGGCGCCGATGAGACCCTCCACTGCGATGTGGTCGTCGTCGGATCCGGGGCCGGGGGCGGCACGATCGCCGGGACCCTGGCCGCGAACGGCCGCGACGTCGTCGTCCTCGAGGCCGGCGGCGCGCACACCGCGAGGGACTTCCAGCAGCTCGAGCTGTGGGCCAACCTGGCGCTGCTCTACCGCGGCGGCCCGGTCGTGACCGCTGACGGCAACGCGGTGCTGTTCGCGGGGGCGACGCTCGGCGGGGGCACCACCGTCAACTGGCAGAACTGGGTGACCCCGGCCGAGGCCGTACGCGCGGAATGGGCCGGGCACGGCATGCCGGACATCGCCACCGCCGAGTTCGACCGGCACATCGCGGCCGTGTCGGAGCGGGTCGGCGCCAGCCGCGAGACCTCCGATCTCAACGGTCCGCACCGCCGGATGATCGACGGCGCGCGGCGGCTCGACTGGCGCTGGCGCCGGGCCGTACGCAACGCCGACCCAGCAACCTACGACCCGGGGCTGGCCGGATTCACCCACTACGGCGACCTGACCGGGAGCAAGCGCGGCACGCTCACCACCTACCTGGCCGACGCCCACGCCGCGGGCGCCCGGATCCTCACCGACACGCGCGCGCAGCGGATCATCACCGCGGACGGCCGGGCTCAGGGGGTCATCGCCACATTCGGCGGCCGGACGGTCACCGTCCGGGCCAAGCACGTAGTGGTCGCCTGCGGCGCGCTGGAGACCCCGGCCCTGCTGCTGCGCAGCGGCATCGGCGGCCCGGCGGTGGGGACCGGGCTGCGCGTCCACCCGGCGGCGCTGGTGTTCGGCGAGTACGCCGACAAGGTGGACGGCTGGTGGGGCCCGCCGCAGGCGGCCGTGATCGAGCAGTTCCGCGACGACGGAGTGCTGATCGAGAACTCGCACTATCATCCGGGCGGCTGGGCGACGCTGATGCCCTGGGACGGCGGGCGGGCGCACAAGGAGGCCATGAGCCGGCTGGCGCACACGGCGCTGTTCCTCGGCATCGTCCGCGACCAGGGCGCCGGGCGGGTCACCGTCGACGAGAACGGCCAGGCGGTGCATCACTACCCGATGGACGACGCGGGCGACCTCGACCGGTTCCGCACCGCGATGGCCGCGCTGATCAGGCTGCACGAGGCGGCGGGGGCGGAGCGGATCCGGGTCCCGCTGACGGGCTTCGCGCCCTGGTCGAAGGGTGAGGACCTGGAGTCGTGGATCGCCGCGGCGCGCGAGCTCCCGATCGGCGCGGGGGGCATCATGCCGTCCTCGGCGCACCAGATGGGCACCGCCCGGATAGGCACCGACCCCGCGACCTCCGTGGCCCGGCCGAGCGGCGAACTACACGACACCGGCGGCGTCTGGATCGGCGACACCAGCGCCTTCCCCACCGCCTCCGGCGCCAACCCCATGTGCGCCTGCATGGCCCTCGCCCACCGAACCGCCGAACAGATCCTGGACAACAAGCCATAAGCCCCATCCCAAAACCTCCCCCTCCCGCCGCCACCCCGGAACCTCCCCCCAACACCGTCGCCCCCCGCCCTCCGGAACCTCCCCCCTTCAGCACCGCCGCCGCCCGGCCCCCAGCACCGCCGCCCCGGAAATGCCTCCCACAACTCCCCCCGAAGCGGCGGCACCCCCACAACCCCCTTCAACGCGACGGCACCCCCGCCAGCTCCCTTTGATTGCGAGGACACCTCCCGCAACCCCCTCCGACGCAAGGGCGCCTCCGGCGACTTCGTACGACGCGAGGGCATCCCCGGCAGCTCCTTTGACCTGGGAGTGCCTCCGGCGGGGGCGCTCCGGCTCCGGGAAGGGGCGCCCCTTCCCTGCCTGTCCTCGACCCCGGCGAGCTCAGCAGACCGTCTCCTTCGGTTCAAGCCCGGCCGTGCGAGATGGCGTCCGCGTGCTGTGGAAGCTGCCCGCGCTGATGCACACGCGAGGCCGGGCTTGCCCCTTCGTCACCGGCCCGCTTCTGCTTCGCTGCGGGTCGAGGCAGACGGGAAGGGGGCTTTGGGGGGACATGCGACGCGGGCGTGGCGTCGTCGTATTCAACGCGTTGACGTGCATCGTTCGCCCGCGACGTCTGCAGCCATCCACGGCTCCATCCACGACGGCTCCGGGTTCATCGCGTGCCGGCCTGTCTGCGCGTGCTGATCTGCGCTGAGCGTGCTGATCTGCGCTGAGCGCGCCAGCCTGTGCATCTTCATGCTTGTCCACGCACGCGTGCGCTGATCCGTGCGTGCGCATGCCGATCCGTGTGCGCATGCCAGTCTGTGAACGCACGCGCTGGTTCGCGTGTGCGTTCCCGAGCGCGGGGTGCGCATGCCGGTCTTTGTGCGCGTGCCGGTCTGTGAGTGCCTCGAGCGGAAGCTACGGCGCGTTGCTCGATGCGCCCTCGACGCTCCCCAGCGGGCGCGCGTCACGGCGCGCTTGGCACCGCCGCTTGGCATGGCACGAGTCGCGGGCGCGGAAAGGCCCGAGCGGGGCCGCAACCTCAAGCATGGCTATGCGCCGCCGACAAAGCAGATGCGGGTGATGGGGCTCGGCCCGCATCGCATGTCCCCCAAAGCCCCTTCCCGTCTGCCTCGACCCGCAGCGAAGCAGAAGCGGGCCGGTGACGAAGGTGCAAGCCCGGCCTCGCGTGTGCATCAGCACGGGCACCTTCCACAGCAACCCCGACGCCATCCCGCACGGCCGGGCTTGAACCGAAGGAGACGGTCTGCTGAGCTCGCCCAGGGTCGGGGGGCAGACAGGAAGGGGCGACCCCATCCCGGAGCCCGAGCGCCCCCGCCGGAGGCACTCCCCCGCAACAGCCCCGCGCACGAACAGCACCGTTCAAGGGCACGCCGCACACACCCCGCCCAACAGCACACCCATGCACCCCGCTCAACGGCACCGCTCAACGGCACACCACACCCCGCTCGATGGCGCGGCTCAACGGGGCGGCTCAACGGCACCGTGCCCGGCAGCGCTGGGGCTGAGACGGAAATCGGCGCTGGGTGCTGGGGCGGAAATCAGAACCGGCGGCACCGGGCTGAGGCGGATTCCAGAGCATGGCTGCGCTGGGGGCGAGGGGGAATTCGGAGGACGCCTCTCTCGTGGCGGCCCCGGACGGCGGCCCCGGGCGGCGGCTCCGCGGTGGGGGGCGGTCCCGGGGGGCGGCTCCGCAGTGGGGGGCGGTCCCGGGGGGCGGCTCCGGGCGGCGGCTCCGCGGTGGGGGGCGGGGGCAGGGGCCCCGGGGGGCTTGTGGGAGCGGAGAGGGCAGGATTCGAACCTGCGCGGGCTTGCACCCGACCGGACTGATGTCCGGCCCTCATTCGGCCTCTCTGAGAACCTCTCCTGGTGCTCGATTCAAATATGCGGCACGGGGTCTGACATTGTGCTGACGTGGCGGCGTCAGCAGGGTGTCAATGGCTTTTCAGTGGTCCTCGATAAATTCGGCGCAGGACGTCAGCGGGATCTGAAAAGGGAGCCGGCTTTGCGGACCTACCATTCTTATGTCGGCGGCCGGGATATTCCGGGAGCCGCCTCCGTTTACGTCGTCTCCGGGCGGGCTCTGCTCGACGACGCGTTCGCCAGTCTCGCGCTCAAGCGGCGGCTGGAGCGCGGCGGGCAGCCCGACGGCGACCTTCCGCCGGCGATCGTCGGCAAGGTCGCGCGCGCCGACCGGGAGACCGTGCTGGCCGGGCTGCGGTCGGCGGCGGAGGCGGCCCCCGAGTGGGGCGCGACCCCGCCCGAGGTCCGGATCACCGGCGTCGGCAAACGCATCCACGACGCGCTGATCCGGCACGCGGACACCATCGTCGAGGTGCTCGTCCACGAAGGCCACCCGGTGAGCCTCGCGCGCTGGCAGGTGTCGGGGATGCTCGAGTGCTTCGGCCCGCAGTCGCTCGGCTTCTACCTGCAGCAGAGCCGACAGGAGTACACCCACGGGCGCCGCACGATCGTCATCCGGCGGCGGGCCGACGGCGTGGTCTGCCTGAATCCGCCGCAGAACGCGCCGCTGTCCAGCGCGCTGCTCGGCGCCACCTCGATCATGGCGGGCAACGCCCTGGTCGTACGGGCCCCGCGCAGCGCACCGCTCGGCGTCATGTTCGTCATGCGAGAGCTGGTCGCGCCGGCGCTCGAAGAGGTGGGCGCCCCCGCCGGCACGCTCAACCTGGTCTGCGGGGATCCGGCCGCGATGCTGTCGCTCTGGCTGGAGAGCCCGCTCGTCGACGACGTCATGTACTTCGGTACCAGCGAGAACGGGCTGCGATTCCAGGAGCGCTGCGTGGCGGCCGGTAAGAAGCCGATCCTGGAGCTGGCGGGCAACGACGTCGTGGCCGTCTGGAAGGACGCCGACCTCGAGCAGGCGGCCGTGGCCGTCACCGAGGGGTGCTACGGGTCGGGCCAGCTCTGCATGGTCCCCAACCAGGTGCTGGTCCATCCGGCCGCAGCCGACGAGCTGCTGCGGCGCCTGGTCGGCGAGCTGGCCCGGTTGCGTCCCGGCCATCCGGACGAGGACGGCGTGCTGCTGACCCCGGTGCTGCGCAACGAGAAGTTCTTCGACTGCCTCCGCGACGCGCTCGGCAAGGGGGCCACGCTCGTCTGCGGCGGCCACGCCATGCAGCTGGACGGCACCCGCGACGACACCGGCATGTTCCTGGAACCCACCGTCGTGCGGGTCGACGGCATGGCGCGGGCCCGCGAGATCGAGGCGGTCCGCAGGGAGACCTTCTTCCCGCTGATCCCGGTCGTCGTGGCCGAGCCCGCGCCGGACGACGTGCTGCTCGACCGGTTCATCGGCTTCGTGAACACCAACGAGTACGGCCTGCGCAACTCGATCTGGGCCCGCGACGAGGCCGTGGTGGAGCGATTCGTCTCCCGGATCGGCAACGGCGGCCTGCTCAAGGTGAACGACTCGCACATCGGCTTCCTGCCGTATCTGCCGACCCACGGCGGCACCGGCCTGACCGGCGGCGTCTACGGCGAGGCCAACTATCCCGTCCTGCGCACCTCGCATCTGCAAGGTGTCAGCCTCTCCCCCGGCGAACGGCCGCGGGAGGCCGTGTTCAGCGCCTGGGAGGCGCTCGCCGCCAGGGAGGACGCCCGATGAGATCGCTCGACTCGGCCCGCGACGTCTGCGAGACGTTCCTTCCCGGATTGCTCGGTGAACTTGCCGAGATCCCGCTCGAACGGCTGGAGAGCGCCGGCAACCCGGGCATCGAGGCGTTCCGCCGCCGAGGCGGCCCGGCGCTGGTGATCCCGAAGGCGTACTCCGGGATCGGCGCCGACCCGCTGCGGGCCGTGCAGACCCTGCGCGCGATCGGCGCGGCCGCCCCCTCGACCGCCGTCGCCACGACCATGCACCACTTCTCGGTGGCGACCCTGTTCGCGCTGGCCGACAGCGTCAAGAACAGCGGCATGGAATGGGCGCTGCTGGAGGGCATCGCCGAGCAGTCCCTGCTGGTCGCCTCGGGTTTCGCCGAGGGACGGCCGGGCCAGGGCATCCTGTCCCCCACGATGTCGGCGGTCCCCGTCGAGGGCGGCTACCTGGTGAGCGGGGCCAAGCGGCCGTGCAGCCTGTCGGTCTCGATGGACCTGCTGACCGCGAGCGTCGCGCTGCCGGTCGACGTGCCCGACGGGCCCGACGGGCCCGCCGGGGCCGAGCCGCGGATGGCGGTGCTGCTGATCCCGAAGGAGACGCCGGGCATCGAGGTCCACCCGTTCTGGATGGCGTGGGCGCTGGCCGGCGCGGAGAGCGACGAGGTGCGGCTGACCGACGTCTTCGTGGACGAGCAGCTCATGATGCCCACCGAAGCGGGCGAGCTGGGCGAACTCGACGAGCTGCAAACCATCGGCTTCATCTGGTTCGAGCTGCTGATCTCCGCCTCCTACCTCGGGATGGCCAGCGCCCTGGTCGAGCGGGTGCTGGCCAGGGGCCGGGGCCACGTCACCGAGCGGGCCGCCGTCGCCTCGAAGCTGGAGACAGCCGCGCTGCTGCTCGAGGGCGTCGCCCGGATGGTCATGGACGGCGAGACCTCCAACGACGCGCTCGGAAAAACGCTCGTCTCCCGATATGCGGTCCAGGACGCGCTGGGCGAGGCCGTGCGCGGCGCCGTCGAACTGCTCGGCGGGATGGCGTTCGTCCAAGCCCGGGACACCGCCTATCTGGCGGCCGTCACGCACGCCCTCACCCTGCACCCGCCGTCGCGGTCGAGCGTCGCGCAACCGCTGGCCGACTACTTCGGCGGCCGGCCGATGCGGCTGGCCTGATGACCACCCATACGGAAACCGACCGGGAACGGCTGGGCCGCCTCTACCGCACCCGGCTCAACCGGGGCCGCGCCACGCTCGGCGAGATGTTCGGCGGGCACGTCGAGGTGGCCTCGCAGGGCGCGTGGGTGACCTCGTCCGAGGGCCGGAGGTTCCTGAACTGCGGCGGCTACGGCGTGTTCTTCATGGGCGCCCGCCATCCCCGGGTGATCGCCGCCGTGGCCGAGCAGCTCCAGGCCCACCCGGTCGCGACCCGCATCTTCCTGGAGCCGCAGCTCGGCCTGGCGGCGGACGCGCTCGTCGCGAAGGCGCCCGCCGGTCTGGAGCGCGTGCACTTCGCCGGATCCGGCGCCGAGGCGGTCGAGACGGCGATCAAGATGGCCCGCACGCACGGCCGGCACCGGCTGGTCTCCGCGATCTCCGGCTACCACGGCAAGACGCTCGGCGCGCTCAGCGTGACCGCCAACGACGTCTTCCAGAAGCCGTTCAGGCCGCTGCTGCCCGGCGTGCACCACGTGCCGTACGGGGACGCGGGCGCGCTCGGGAAGGTCCTGGCCGAGCACCCGGGCGAGTGCTGCGTGATCGTCGAGCCCGTGCAGGGCGAGGCCGGGGTGATCCTCCCGCCGGAGGGCTACCTCCGCGACGTCGCGGCGCTGTGCCGCGAGCACGGCGCGTTCTTCGTGCTCGACGAGGTCCAGACCGGCCTCGGGCGGCTGGGGACCTGGTGGGGGGCGGACCGCGAGTCCGTCACGCCCGACGTGCTGCTCGCCGGGAAGAGCCTCGGCGGCGGGGTGCTGCCGGTCGCGGCCGCGATCGCCACCCGGGCGGCCTTCCGGGTGTTCGACTCCGACCCCTACCTGCACACCTCCACCTTCTCCGGCGCGCCGCTGGCGATGGCGGCCGTGCGCGGCGCGCTCGCGGCCATCGAGGAGGACGGGCTGGTCGAGCGGGCCGCGGCGCTCGGCGCCCGGATGATCCCCGAGATCACCCGGATCGTGCGCGACCGGCTCGGCGGCCTCGTCCGCGAGGTGCGCGGCGCCGGGCTGCTGATCGGCCTGGAGTTCACGGCGCCCGGCCTGGCCGGCGACCTGCTGATCGAGCTGGCCGAGCAGGGCGTGGTGGCCAACCACTCGCTCAACTCCCACCTGGTCATGCGGCTCACCCCGCCTGCCGTGCTGACCGAGCCGGACCTCGAGTTCCTGTACGCGGCACTGGACCGGGCCTGTGAGGCTCAGGCCCCGAACTATCTGGAGGGCTGACATGCGCAGCGTGATGTTGAGGGCGAAAGTCCCCGGGCCTGATCCCGGCATGTGCTTCGACAGGATCAGCGACTTCGCACGCTACCCGGAGCTTGTCGACGTGGTGCGGTCCGTGGCGGTGCACCCGCCGGCGGCCGACGGACTGGAGCACAGCGACTGGGAGGTCTACTTCCGCAACGGCATCCTGCGGTGGTCCGAAGCGGACCGCAAAGATGGCAGCACCCACCGCATCACCTTCGAGCAGACCGACGGCGACTTCGACAGCTTCCACGGATCCTGGTCGGTTGCGCCGGCCGGGGGCGCCTGCGCGGTCACGTTCGAGACCGAGTTCGACTTCGGCATTCCCAGCCTCGCGGGGATCCTCGATCCGATCGCCGAACGCGTCTTCAAGGAGACGATCGCCCGGGTCCTCACCGGTCTGTTCGGATCCGCGGAAGTGGTGCCGGAAATGACCGGAGCCTCGTGATGGACGCCGCGAACTGGTTCGAGACCCGCGCGACCTACACCCACAGCCGGCTGGAGTACGGATTCGGGCTGGTCGTCGCGGTGACGCTGTTCTTCTGGCACATCACCGACGTCCGCTGGCTGCCGGCCGTCGCGCTGTTCGCCTACATCGACCTGATCGGCTACATCCCGGGCGCCATCGCCCATCACAGGGCGCACGGCCGGCCGATCTCCAGGGGCTATTACGTGGCGTACAACGTCATGCACAGCATGATCACCCAGTCGCTGGTGGTCCTCGCCTGGATGTGGCTGATCAAGCCGGAATGGGCGCTGCTGGTCATCCCCATTCACCTGTTCGGAGACCGGTCCATCTTCGGCAACTTCCTCAAGCCTTTCGCGGTGGAGTTCGAGCCGCGCCGGCATCCGGCGTTCGCCCGGCTGCTGGCAGAGGTACGGGCGGCGCCCCCCGCGGCGCGCCCCGGCGTCCAGGTCAGGTCCCGATGACGCTCGACTGGGCCCGCCGGGAGGCGCCGCAGGAGTGCCCGCCCCAGCAGGCCTGGGACGTCGTGCGGCGGTTCGCCACCGGCGTGGCCGTGGTCACGACCGGCAGCGGGCCGACCACGCACGGGACGACGGTCAGCTCCTTCGCCATGGTGTCCCGCGTGCCGCCCATGATCTCGGTCGCGCTCCGCCGGGACAGCGCGGGACTGGCGCGGCTCAAGGAGGAGGAGGTCTTCACGGTGAACATGCTGGCCCACGAGCAGTGGGCCCTCGCGGCCCACTTCGCGGCGGCGTCCAGGGCGTACGGGCTGGCACGCCCGGCCGCCGCGGCCTGGTGTCATGACGTCGTCAGCGGCCCGGCGCTGCGTGGCGCGGTCGGATGGCTGGAGTGCCGCACCGAACTGGCGCTCCCGGTCGGCGACCACGAACTCGTGGTGGCCCGGGTGCGCGCGGCCGTGGCGGGAGACGGCTCACCCTTGGTGCAGTACGGCAGGGCGCGGCAATGAGCGGCGTGGCAGATTGGGAGAGCGCGCCCTCGCTGATCGACGGGGCGATGACGGCCGAGCTGACCGCGGCCGACTGCGGAGTCGCGTACTGGCTCGGCGCGGTCCCGCAGGGCACGCTCCGCGGCCACGTGTACGGGCACGGCCCGGAGGCGGTCACCCCCGCGTTCATGCGGGAGCCGGGGCCGCTGAACGAGGCGCTGACCCAGGAACTGGCCTTCCGCTCGATCGCCGAGGACAAGGCGACCCGCGCCCTCGGCCATCTCGTGGCGCTGGCGCCCGACACCGCGTCCATGGAGTTCTACGCCACCCAGCTCATCGACGAGGCCCGCCACGCGATGGTCTTCCGTACCCACATGGAAGAGCTCACGCGCACACCGCCCGACGTGTCCGCCGACCGGGAGAAGATCCTGGTCCCGCTGGAGGAGTTCGGGCTGCGGGCGCTGCGCGACCGGCGCGACTTCATCGGCGGCGTGATCATCCTCACCGTGCTGGTCGAGGGCGTGCTCGCTCCCGCGGCCGAGCTGAGCGAGCGCAAATGGCGGCCGCTGGACCCCGCCGCCGCCGACGTCGAACGCGGCGCCGGCATCGACGAGATACGCCATCTGGTCGTGGGCAGCTCGATCGCGCGCGAGCACCTGCTGGCCCGGCCGGACGAGCGCCCGCGGCTGCTGGAACTGATCGAGGACGGCCACCGGCTCTGGGCGACGCTGCCGACGCAGGACATGGTCTACCGCCGCGAGCTGCTCTTCCAGGAGGGCCTTCGCGCGCACGCCGGCCTCGTCGGCGACTACGAGATCTGGCCCGGACGGCGACTCGCCGACACGACACCCGAGGAACGGCTGGAGACGGCGCTGGAGTGGTCCGGGCGAATGCAACGCACCCGACTCGACTACATGGGACTCAGCTCAGGAGGCACCACGTGACGAACACCATCTACAGCCGCCTCACCACGATCCTGGTCGCGAACTTCGGCGTGCCGGAGCACGAGATCACCCCGGCGTCCACCTTCGCCGACCTGGAGCTCGACTCGATCGCGCTGGTCGAGCTCGTCCTCGTGGTGGAGCAGGAGTTCGGCATCACGGTGCCCGAGGGCGAGCTGTCCGGATCCGATGACCTCACCAAGGCCGCCAAACTCATCGCCAAGGTGAACGGCACATCATGAGATGCGACGCGGCGATCACCGGGATCGGGCTGGTGACGCCGGCCGGAATCGGGACGGCCGCGACCTGGCGCGGCATCTGCGCGGGCGCGGGCACCGCCGCCGCCTTCGACGCGGCGCTGCCGGGGCTCGCCGCGCGGGTCCCGGATTTCGACGGCGACGCGATCCTCGGGCGGCGCAAGGCCTGGCGGCTCGACCGCTGCACCCAGCTCGCCCTGGTGGCCGCGCGGGAGGCGGTCGAGGACAGCGGCCTCGACCCGGGCGGGTGGGACGGCGCCCGGGTCGGTGTGGTGATCGGCAGCGGCATCGGCGGCGCCTCCACCTGGGAGACCCAATATCGCACGCTGCTCGACTCGGGCCCGTCGAGGGTCTCGGCGCTGCTCATCCCGATGCTCGCGGTGAACATGACGGCCGGGCAGCTGGCGATCGAGTACGGCGCGCGCGGCCCGAACCTGGTGACGGCCACCGCGTGCGCCTCCGGGGCCACCGCGATCGGCATCGCGCGCGAACTGCTGCGCTCGGGCCGCTGCGACGTGGTCGTCACCGGCGGGACCGAGGCCTGCGTGATCCCCTCGATCGTCGCCGGCTTCGCCCAGATGAGCGCGCTGACGGCCCGTCACGACGATCCGGCCGGCGCCTCGCGCCCCTTCGACCTCGCCCGGGACGGTTTCGTACCGGCCGAAGGCGCCGCGGTGCTCATCCTCGAGCGCCTCGCCGACGCCCGCGCCCGCGGCGCCCACGTGTACGCCGCCGTCAGCGGCTACGGCGCCTCGGCCGACGCCCATCACCCCACCCATCCGCACCCGGCCGGGCTCGGCGGCGAGCTCGCGCTGCGGGACGCGCTGTCCGACGCCGGGCTCGAACCCGGCGCGATCGACCACGTGAACGCGCACGCGACCGCCACCCCCTTAGGCGACGTCGCCGAGGCCCGGATGATCAGGCGGACGCTGGGCGACGAGGTCAGCGTGACCTCGGTCAAGGGCGTCACGGGGCACGCGCTCGGCGCGGCGGGCGCCATCGAGGCCGCCGTGACCGCGCTGTCGATCGAGCGGGCGTACGTCCCGCCGACCGCCAACCTGTCTTCTCAGGACCCGGAAATCGAGCTGGACGTCGTGGCCAAGGAGGGACGGCCGGCCCGGATCGGCGCGGCCGTCAGCAACTCCTTCGGCTTCGGCGGGCAGAACGCGGTCCTCGTTCTAACCGAGGCGACATGATCAGCCAGGAAGCCGTCCTCGACGCGGTGCGCGCGTACGGGGACAACCCGAGCGGGTTCCTCGCCGTCAACAGCGGCAACTCCTATTTCGCCCATCCAGGCGAGCCCGGCGTGATCGTCTTCCGCTCGTCGGGCCGCTATCTCGTGCAGTTCGGCGGGCCGTTCGCGCCGCCGCCCGCCCGGGAGGCACTGCTGCGGGCATTCCTCGAGCACGCCCACGACCTGGGCAAACAGCTGGTCTGCGTGCAGCTCCAGCGGCAGGACGCCGAGTTCTACACCGAGCACGGGTTCGCGGTGAACCAGATCGGCGCGTCGTACGCCATCGACCTCACCGGCTACACCCTGCAGGGCACGCGGTTCATGCGGCTGCGCAACAAGATATCCCGGGCCCGGCGGTGCGGCCTGACCGTCGCGGAGGCCGATCCGGCCGAGCACACGAGCGCGCTGGCCGAGATCGATCAGGCCTGGCTCGGCTCCAAGGGCGAGAACACGAAGGAGCTGGAGTTCCTGGTCGGCCAGACCGGCGGCCCCATGCAGCGTCACCGGCGGCTGTTCCTCGGGCTGGTGAACGGCCGCGCCGTCGCCTACATCTCCTACAGCCCGGTGTACGGCGCCCGGCCCGGCTGGATGCACGATCTCAGCCGCCGGCTCCCCGGGCACACGGGCGCCATGGAGGCCGTGAACGCGTTCGCGATCCAGGCGTTCCAGTCCGAGGGGGTGCCCTGGCTGCACCTCGGGTTCACGCCGTTCACCGGTCTGGCCGACGAGCACGAGGTGCCGGGGGCGAGCCGGGCGTACGCCTGGTTCATGCGCTGGCTGTGGGAGAACGGCGACTTCGTGTATCCGGCCCGGTCACAGCTCGCCTACAAGCACAAGTGGGCGCCCGACGTCGTCCTCCCCGAGTACATCGCCTTCCACAAGCGGACCCAGGCGGCCGGGCTCATCCACGTCTTCAAGGTCGCGAACGCCTTCTGAACCGGAGGTTCCCGATGCCCACCACCGAAGAGATCACCGCCGCCCAGGACAGCCTGCGCGACCTGTTCTTCGCGCTCGCCTTCGACCCGGACGGCGTCGAGGCGGCGGCCCAGGCCGACGCGGCCCTCGACGCCCTCGACGAGCTGCTCGCCGCGGACGCGTCATGAGCGGCCTGCGCCGTTCGCTGGACACGCCCAAGATCGTCGCCCTGGTCATCGCGGCCGCGGCCCCGATGGCCGCGATCGTCGGCACCGTGCCGCTCGCCTTCGCGGTCGGCAACGGCCCGGGCGTGCCGGGGTTGTACGCCCTGGCCGGGCTGATCCTGCTGTGCTTCTCGGTCGGATACGCGGCCATGAGCCGCCGGATCGTCCACGCCGGCGGCTTCTACACCTACATCGCCACCGGCCTCGGCAAGCCGCCCGCGGTGGCGGCCGGGCTCATCGCGGTCCTGTCGTACAACGTGACCTGCATCGGGCTGGCCGGCGCGTTCGGCTACTTCCTGCATCTCGGGCTCGCCGACGAGTTCGGCCTGGACGTGCCGTGGCAGGCCTGGACCGCGCTCGTGATCGCCGCGACGGCCGTGCTCGGCTACCGCCAGATCGATCTGTCCGCCCGGGTGCTGAGGATCCTGATGGCGGCCGAAGTCGGCGTGCTGCTCGTCCTCGACCTGTACGTCATCGCCAGGAAGGGCCTCGACGCCTTCCCGGCGACCTCGCTCGCCCCTTCGACGATCGCCGCGGGCGCCGCCGGAGTGACGCTGATGTTCGCCTTCGCCTCGTTCATCGGCTTCGAGTCCGCGGCCCTCTATGGCGAGGAGGCCCACAATCCGCGCCGCAGCGTGCCGCTGGCCACCTATTCCTCGGTCGTCATCATCGCGGTGTTCTACTCGTTCACCAGCTGGGTCACGGTCGGCGCGGTCGGAGTCAGCCGGTTGCGCGGCACGGCGGAGCACGACCTGGGCGACCTGTTCTTCAATCTCAGCGACAGATACGCCGGAGCGCTGCTGACCACGGTCATGCAGGTGCTGCTGGTCACCAGCCTGTTCGCGGCGATCCTGGCCCTGCACAACGCGTCCAACCGGTACATGTACGTGCTGGGCAGGGAACGCGTGCTGCCGGGCCGCCTCGCCGCGGTCCACGCGCGGCACGGCTCCCCCCACCTGGCCAGCCTGACGCAGACCGCCGTCACCGCGGCGACCGTGGGCGTCTTCGCGCTCGCCGGGCTGGATCCGTACCTCAACCTCGCCACCAGCATGATCGGCCTGGGCACGCTCGGCATCGTCGTCCTCCAGGCCGCGGCCTCGGTGTCGGTCGTCGGATTCTTCCGCGGCCGCCCCGACCGGCACTGGTGGCGCACCCTCGCCGCCCCGATCCTCGGCGCCGCGGGCTTGACCACCGGCGTCGTCCTGCTCGCCGGCAACTTCCACGTCCTCGTCGGAACCGGGAACGCCGTGGTCAACGCCCTGCCCGCGGCCCTTTGCGCGCTCGCGGCCGGCGGCGTGGCGTACGCGTATTGGATGCGCGCCCGCCGCCCCGGCCGCTACGCCGCGCTCGCGGCCGTCACCGAGCGAGACCCCACGTCCCATGACCAAAGCGAGCGGCCCGACGCCGAAGTCCGTCAGAGCGGGTGATCGGCGCCGGGATCGGGGCTCGCGCCGAGCCGGTGGACCAGGGCGGCCGCCTCGACGCGCCCCGTCACACCCAGCTTGGCGAGGATGTTGGACACGTGCACGCTGGCCGTCTTGGGGCTGATGAACAGCTCTGTCGCGATCCTGGAGTTGGACCACCCGGCGGCGAGCAGGCCGAGGATCTCGCGCTCGCGCTCGGTCAGGCCGAACCGCGCCATCGGATCCGCCGGCGCGGCGGAAACGGCCTCGGCCTCGGCGGGCGGCTTGTCGGTGAGCACCAGCCGGGCCCGCCTGGCCAGGGCGTCGATCTCGCTGGACAGCGGCGCGGCGCCCAGCCCGGCGGCCAGCCGCGACGCCTCCGCGGCGGCCTGCGCCGCGTCGCCGCGATCACCCGTGGCGCACTGCCGCTCCGCCAGCCGGAACAGGCAGTAGGCCAGCATGTACGGCTCATCGGCGGCCCGCCACGCCGCCACCGCGTCGCGCCACGCCTGGCTGGACGTGTCGCCGTTCGCGTGGCCGGTCGGGTGTTCGGCCTGTGGGTGCCGGGTCTGCTCGGCCGTGATCGCCAGGGTGTATCCCCGGGTGGGCGGTGTGATCGCGGGGAACTCGACGGCCACGGCGACCAGCTGCTCGACGACCTCGGCGGACGGCGCGGCCTCTCGCCTGTCGCGGGCCAGGATCGCCCGGTCGATCTCGATTCTGACGCCCAGCCAGAGGAGCGGCCCAGACCAGATGAGCGACGCGGCGTCGTGGGCCGGCCGGGCGCCACCGGAGGGCTGAAGCGCGTCCATGATCGTGGCCATGGCGCCGGTCAGGTCGCCGGCCATGCGCTGCGCCTCGGCCAGATGGGCGGCCAGCGGCTGCAGGAACTGGGGCTCATGGGAATCGACCATCATGGCCGCGGCCTGGCGGGCCAGCCGGGCGCCCTCCTCGCCGTCGCCGCTCAGCACGCTGATCTGCGACGCTCTTACGAGCAGCGTGGCGTAGAAGACCCCTTCCGGCTCACTGCGCAGCGCCTGCGTGATGACCTGCCGCGCCTCCGGCCAGCGCCCCATGCGCACCAAGGATTCGATCATGTTACCGGCCAGGTAGGCGCCGTAGGTGCGGACGCTGCCGTGGCGGCGGGCCAGCTCCAGGCCCGCGTTCGCGCTGTCGATCGCCTCCTGGTGGCGGCTGAACAACTCCAGCGCGTCACTGGAGTTGATCCAGCCGCGCATGGCCGTCTCCACCGCGCCGATCCCGTCGGCCAGGCGTACTCCCCGCATCAGCGTGTCGATGCCGGCCTCGGAGTCGCCGAGGTAGGCCCGCACGGAGCCCAGGGTGATCAGAGCCTCGGCCTGCTCGGTGTTCGCGCCCACCTTCGTGGCCACGGCGACGGCGCGTTCGGCGACGGCCGCGGCCTCCTGGATGGATCCTTCGCGGAGGTACGTCGCCGCGAGCGCGGTCAGCAGCGCGGCGTGCGCGTACTCCAGAGGCTCGGCGGGCAGCAGGTCGAGCGCCGCCCGCAAAATGGCGATGCTCTCGTCATGCTGTCCCAGGTCGAGCAGCGTACGCCCGACGCGCCACATGAGCAGCGCCCGCCGGGAGGCCGAGCCGTCTTCCCCCATCTCCGCCAGCGCCTGGCCCACCAGGGACCGTGACCGGTCCACCGATCCGGCCCGGTAGGCGGCGTCTCCGGCGCTTGTCAGCACCTCGATCAGGTCGGTGCTGGTCACTTCGGGCGCGTCGGGCACCCGAGGCCAGATCTCCAGGGCCCGCTCCAGATGCATGAGCTGCTCGGCCGGCGCGTACGCCGCCGACGCCTCGGCCGCCGCCAACAGCGCGGGCAGCGCCGCGGGCGGGTCCATCGCGGCCAGCCAGTGATGGGCCAGCGCCGCCGGCGCCCCCGCCTGATCGGCGGCGAGCTCGGGCTTGTCCGTCAGCGCCTGCGCGTACGCCACATGCCACCCGGTCCTCTCACCGGGGAGCATGTCGTGATAGACCGCGTCCCTGGCCAGGGCGTGCCGGAAGGCGTACGCCTGGCCGCCCTGGTCCACCAGCAGAAGGTGGTTCTCCACGAGTTCGCGCAGCGCCTCGAACAGCGCGGCCGGCTCCATTCCCGCCACAGCCGCGAGCAGCCGCTCGGGCACCTGGCGCCCGGCCGCCGACACGGCCCGGAGCAACCGCTGAGCCTGCGGCGAACGAGCCTCGACGCGGATCAGCAGCAGATCGCGCAGCGACGGGGACACCCCGCCGACATCGCCGCCTCCGTCGCGCACCACCTCGACCATTTCCTCGACCAGGAAGGCGTTCCCCTCGGAACGATCCAGCACCAGATCGAGCGTGCCGGCGTCGGCGGGACCGCCGAGGATGGCCGCGACCTGGGCGGCCACCTCTTCGCGCCCGAATCTCGCCAGCTCAAGCCGATGCGCCTCGCGCATCCGCTCCCAGCCGCTCAGCAGCGGGCGCAGCGGATGCCTGCGGTGGATCTCATCGGATCGGTAGGTCCCCACCAGCAGCACCGGAGCCTCGCGCAGGGTCCGGATCAGATAGGTGAGCATGTTCAGGGTGGTCTGGTCGGCCCAGTGCAGGTCCTCCAGCACCAGCATCAGCGGCTGGTCGGCGCTGAGCCGTTCGATCATCCCCAGCATGAGCTCGGGAAGGTGCACGGCTCGATCGGCGGCCGATCCGGGGATCGGTTCCAGACTGGGCAGCAGGTGGGCCAGCGGGCCCCGGGCGGGCCCCAGCCACCGGTCCACCTGCTCCGGCGAAGCCGTCCGGATCAGTGCCCGCACCGCCTCGGCCAGCGGCGCGAGCGGCAGTCCTTCCGTGCCGAGCTCCACGCAGCGGCCGGTGAGGGCGCGCAGGCCGGACGTCTCGGCAAGCTGGACCACCTCGTCGACCAGCCGCGTCTTACCGATGCCCGCCTCGCCACCGATCAGGACGAAACAGGCATGGCCCGCTCGCGCTCTGGCCACCTCATTCGCCAGGGTCGCGAGCTCCTCCCGTCGTCCCACGAAAACCGGGCTGACCGCCATCGCGTGCATGCCCGACACCTTCGCATCTGCCAACAATCCTGTACAGATCCTTACATGCCGAGTCGGCAGCAGTGGTGGACGGCGCGCAGCTCACGGCGACTGCGACGCGCCCGTCGTCACTGCTGGAGCAGTTCGGCGAGCACCGCCGCCTCGCTGATCTCCGCCTGCTTGGTCGCGGTGAGCAGGGTCAGCACGCCGCCCTGAGCGAGTTCGCGCAGATGTGTCACCGCGGCCGCCCGCTCCGGCTCGGCCAGCTCGATGCGGTAGCGGCGGCCGAACTCGGCGAAGAGCTCGGGGTCGTGGTGATACCAGGTGCGCAGCTCCGTCGACGGGGCGACCTGTTTGCACCATTCGTCAAGACGGGCCCTGGCCTTGGCCAGCCCTCGGGGCCAGAGCCGGTCCACCAGCACCCTGATCCCGTCGTCCCCCGCCGGCTCCTCATAGACCCGCCGCACCCGAACCTTGACCTCGCCTGCCGAGTCGGACCTCCCTCTCATCCCACCGACAGTACGCCGACGCACGTCAAGCCCAATTCAGCGTGGGTCAACGTGGGGGAACGCGCGGCGGTAATCACGTGGGCTGCTGCCGACGATCTGCCGGAAGGACTCGCGGAACGCGGTTGGGGAGGTGAATCCGACCTGCTCGCCGATCTGCTCGACCGGCTGGTCGGTTTCTTCCAGGAGCTGTTGCGCCCGGCGGACGCGCTGGCGGCTCAGCCATCGCAGCGGGGTGGTGCCGATCTGGCGGTGGAAGTGCCGGCTCAGGGAGCGGGGGCTCATGGCCGCGCGCTGCGCGATGTCGGCCAGCGTGAGGTGGGCGTGGAGGTTGCCGGTCAGCCAGGTGAGCAACGGCTGCAGGGAGGCTCCCGCCGGTGCGGCCGGCTCGTGGGTGATGAACTGCGCCTGGCCGCCCGCCCGCTCCAACGGCATGACCGAGGCTCGCGCGGTCCGCACGGCCACCGCGGCGCCGTGGTCACGGCGCACGATGTGCAGGCACAGGTCCAGTCCTGCCGCCGCGCCGGCCGAGGTCAGCATGTCGCCTTCGTCGACGAAGAGGGCGGCGGGATCGACGTCGACGGCGGGATGGCGGCGGGCCAGTTCCGCGGCCGCGGCCCAGTGGGTGGTCGCGCGGCGCCCGTCGAGCAGGCCCGTGGCGGCGAGGGCGAAGGCCCCGGTGCAGATCGACACCCGTCGGCCGCGGGCGGCGGTGATGGCCGTGATGAGCTTGGCGGGGATCGGACCGTCGATGTCGGAGGTCCCGGGAATGACGACGGTGTCGGCCTCGGCCGCGGCGTCCAGGCCGTACGGCGTGCGGATGTCGATCAGACCCGCGTCGGCCTCCCCTGCGTGAGCGCATATCCGCACCTCGTAGGCCGGCCGGCCGTCGGCAAGGGTGGCACGTCCGAAGACCTCGATCGGCACGGACAGGTCGAAGGGGACCACGCCGTCATAGGCGAGGATGGCGACACGATGCACGGGCCCATTGTGGCGCGATCCCGTCGATAACCGGCGTGGCGGCCACTTCTCGGTGGCGCCCGCCCTCCTTACGCTCACCGGTCATGACCTTTGTCGTGCCGTTGCTCATCGGTGTCCTGTACGTCGGCGCGAGCTCGCTGATTCGAGAGCCATATCGGCGCAGGCTCAACGCGGTCATGCTGGCCGGGGCGGGAGCGGCCTACCTCAGCGGCGGTGGTCTCGGGGTCTGGGAGTTCGCGTTCACCGCGGTGCTGACCTACGTCGCGTATCGCGGGCTGGACTCGTGGACGTTCATCGGGATCGGCTGGCTGCTGCACACCGCGTGGGACGTCGTGCACCACATTCGGGGCAACCCCATCATCCCGTTCGCGCACGACTCGTCGCTCGGCTGCGCGTTCTGTGATCCGGTCATCGCGATCTGGTGCCTGGCGGGCGGGCCGTCCGTCACCGACGTCCTGCGCGCCCGGATCACCCGGTAGCGATGTCGGCCTGCGCCGCGGTGTTCCTCGTACGGGGCAGGAAGAGGAGGGCGATGAGGACGGCGGCGGCCATGAGCGCGGCGCTGAGGGTCATGCCGAGCGCATATCCGTCGGTGAGCGCCTGGGGCCGTGTGCTGTGGCCGGTGCGATGCGCGGCGGCCGTGCCGAGGGCGGCCAGCCCGAGTGAGACGCCCACCCAGCGTGTGCTGTTGAGCAGGCCCGACGCGGCGCCGGCCTCGTGGGCCGCGACGCCCGCGGTGGCGGTGGCGACCACCGGTCCGAGGCAGAGCCCGAAGCCGATGCCCGCGATGATCGAGGGTCCCAGGATGTCGGCGATGTACGTGCCCTCCGGGCTGATCAGGCCGAACCAGCCGAACCCGGCCGCGGTCAGCAGTCCTCCCGCGATCAGCAGGGTGCGGGGCGCGACGCGGTAGCCGAGCCTGACGGTGGCCGCGGCCCCGGCGATCACGCCGAGCGCGAACGGCAGGAACTCCAGGCCGGTCAAGGCCGGTCCGGTGCCGAGCACGCGCTGCAGGTACAGGGACATGAAGTAGAACGACGAGGCCAGGACGGCGCCGAGGATGAAGCTGCAGGCGTTGGCCGCGGCGACCGCGCGGGTGGTGAACAGGCTGAGCCGGACAAGCGGGTCGCGTGTGCTGGTCCGCTCGGAACCGATGAACGCGGTCAGCAACGCGACGGCGGCCGCCAGGGTCGTGACGGTGATCGGTGCGGTCCAGCCGTACTGGTCGGTGCGCACGACGCCGAATACGAGCAGGGTCATACCGGCGGTGGCCAGGACGGCGCCGATCACGTCGGGACGGCCGCGGCGTTCGGCGGGCGGGTCGGTGGCGACGCCGCGCCAGGCCAGGGCCAGCGCGACCGCCGACATCGGGGCGCTGACGAACATGAGCCACTGCCAGCCCGAATACTCGGAGAGCAGGCCGCCGATCAGGACGCCGAAGGCACCGCCCGCGGCGTTGACGGCGCTCCAGATGCCGAACGCCCGGACGCGGGCCTTGCCGTCGGGGAACGTCGAGGTCAGCAGGGCCAGCGCGGCCGGCGCCAGGGCGGCCGCGCCGATGCCCTGGGTGGCGCGTGCCGCGACGAGGTGGCCGGGCAGCTGGGCGAAGCCGCCGGCGAGGGAAGCCAACCCGAACAGGACGAGCCCGACCAGCAGGACCCGCTTGCGGCCGAAGCGGTCGGCGAGCTTGCCGCCGAGGAGCAGCAGGCCGCCGAAGGTGAGGGCGTAGGCGTGGATCACCCAGGTCAGGCCGATCGGGCTGAAGCCGAGGCCGGCCGCGATCTGGGGAAGTCCGACGTTCAGGACCGACAGGTCCAGCGACACCATGAACTGCACGACGGCCACCGCGGCGAGGGTCATGCCCGGCCGCGCGACCGCTGGACCGGATCCCCACCTTCGACGTCGCGGCGGCCGAGACGTCATTGTCTGCATGATCTTCCTTTCTGTGGAACCTTGCCGGCAAGCAAAGCGACAGGGTGTGGAGGCCGCGTGGAGCCATGTGGAACGGCGTGGAACGCCTGCTGGTTGAGATGCCCGGATATGGGGCCAGGGGGCGAGATGCGGCAGAACGCGGCACCAGCAGCGGTGTGGGTACGACTCCTCGGCCCGGTGACGGTTGCGAGTGGCGGCGAGTGGCGCGCGGTGCCCGGCCTACGCAGAAGCGCGGTCTTGGCGGCCTTGGCGCTGCTGCAGGGCGATTCGGTCAGCGTGGATCGCCTGGTGGACGTCGTGTGGGGTGATCGGCCGCCTCGAACCGCCAGCGACACGGTTCGCAACCATCTGTCCTACCTGCGGCGGATCCTGCCCGAGGGGGCCGCCGTCGTGGCGCGGCCGGCCGGGTACGCCCTGGAACTGAGCGGCGGCGGCGTCGACGTCCAGGTGGCCGAGGACTTGATCGGCCAGGCCATCCGGTCCACTGATGTGCGGCAGCGGGAGGACCGGCTGCGTACGGCGATCGCGCTGTGGCAGGGCCCTCCGCTCGGCGATCTGACCGACATGGTGTGGTTCGACAGCCACGCGCAGCGGCTGCGGCGGCTGCTTCTGCAGGCGCGGCGGCTGCTCATCGACGCCCGGCTCGAACTCGGCGAGCACCGGTATCTGGTCTCCGAGTTGGAGGAGCTGACCCGGGAGCACCCGCTTGACGAGCAACTGCACGGCTGGCTGATGACGGCCCTCTATCGGTCCGGCCGTCAGGCCGACGCGCTGGAGGCCTATCACCGGCTGCGGATCACGCTCGACGAACAGCTGGGCGTGCTCCCCGACATCGCACTACGCGACCTCGAAACGGCCATTCTTCGCCAGGACCCGGCGCTGGCCCCGCCTCCGACGCCGGCGGCCGTGGCGGCGACCAGCCCGCCTGCCACCGCCCCTGTCCGGGCCACCGTGCCGGCCAAGCTTGACGCGCTGGACTTTCAGCTCATCACCACATTGCAGATCGAGCCGCGGGCGGACTGGCAGCGCATCGGACATGTGCTCGGGGTGACGCCGGGGACGGCGGCGCGACGGTGGGCCCGGATGACCGAGGCCGGGATGGCGTGGCTGAGCTGTCACCCGATGCGCATACCCGAAGCGACTCCCATGGTCAGTGTCATCGAGATCGAATGTGTCGCCGGCCAGACGCAGGCGGTCGCCGCCGAAATCGCGCAGGACCCGCACATATTCACGGCCAACATCGTCACCGGATCGCGCGACATATTGATCATCGCGGCGTTCAGCGACCGTGATTCGCTGACGCGGTATCTCGACAACCGGCTCGGCGTCCTGCCGGGCGTGAAGGCCACGCGCAGCAGTCTGGCGGGTGCGCTGCACAGCGAAGGCAGCCGGTGGCGTCTCGATCGGCTGGAGGCGCGACGACTCGCCGGCCTTCGCCCGCACCGTACGGACAACGTCGGCGCCCGCCCTCTCGACCCCGCGGACATGGACATCATCACGGCCCTGGCCAAGGACTGCCGCCGCCCCATCGCGGAGGTGGCGGAGATCACGAACCTCAGCCCCAGCACGGTGAACCGCCGGCTCAGCCGTCTGGAGAGCGACCGGAGCGTGGCGTACCGCTGCGACGTCGCCCAGGCCGATTTCGGCTGGCCCATCGAGGTGTGCTTGTGGGCCGACATCGCCGCCGAACACCTGCCGCGGGTCGCCGCGCAATTGTCCGGCATGCGGGAGGTACGGTTCTGCGCAACGCTGACCGGTCCCAACAATCTGATGTTCGGAGCCTGGTTCAGGAACATCGAGGACTGCAGCGACCTGGAAGCGCGCGTCCGGCGGCAGATACCAGAACTTGTCATCACCGACCGGGCCGTCACCCTGCGGTCGTACAAAATCGGCGGCAACGTGCTCGACCCCCAGGGCCGCCTCATTCGCCGCGTGCCGATCGCCCCGTGGCAGCACGACATGCCGGGGAGAAGGCCGCAACTCTCGATCTGAAAGGCCCGGCCGCAGCGCCGGACCACCCGGCGAATGGAACGCGATGGAACGCGCTGCAGGACGGCGCGCGGCTGCAGATCTACGCCTGCTTCGACCCGCAGGGGAACATCGCGCAGCACTACAGGATGCTCTGACCGCCCTTACATGATCTCCAGGTTGGTCTGCCACGGCACGGGGAGTCGCTTGACGGACAGCGCCTGATCGCCCGGTCTCCAGACGCCGACCATGCCGGCGTAGTCGCCGTCCAGCGCGTACGCGTTCGTGGTGGTGACGAATGCTCCCGCGAGCACCAGCCGGCCGTCCGGCGTCCAGCGCATCCTGCGCGTCTTGACGTCGACGGGCACCGGCATCGACGGCAGGCGCGTCCACTGCCGCGTTTGGACGTCCAGCACCCAGACGTCGAGATACTCAGGCACTCCCGGGCCGGAAGCGAGGAAGGGAACGGCGATGTGTCTGCCGTCGGCGCTGGCCGCGCCGTCCTTGACCTCGTCGGCGCCGGTCGGCCTGGAGATCGGCCGCTCCTTCCCGGTGCCCGGGACCACCAGGGCAAGTCCCTTGTCCGGCCGCTCCACCAGCCACTCCCCCGGCGTCGTCGCCAGAACCCGTGGGTACGTGGCGATCTTACGCAGGCTGTCGTGGGCCAGGAGGATGGACTTCCCCCGGTACATGCCCTGCAGGCCGTACGGCGTGTCGTAGAACGGCAGGGCGCCGCAGTAGCTCCAGCGGGCGCGACGCAGGACCTTTCCGCTCTCGGTCTGCTTGCGCACGGTGCACGGACCGCCATAGACCGGCCGGTCGGTGACCCAGAAGCCCGAGTCGTCGAAGGCGGGGAACGCGTTCCAGCCGGTGGCCAGCTTCCGCGCCGTGGAACCCTCCAGCAGATACACCCGGCCCTGGTCGACCGCCGGTCCTCCCACATGGATCAAGGTGTGCCTGCCCTGGACGGAAGACGAGACGGTGATTTTCGGGTCCGGATCCGGCAGGCCGGTGATGGGCGTCGAGGCGCCGGTGTCGACATCCAGCACGGCGGGGGCCGGGTCGGCCGAGCCGTAGCCGCTGATGAGCAGGCGTATGCCACTGCCAGGGCCGAGCGGCCGGCCGGAGATGGGGGCATGGGCGCCCTGAACAGGTGCCGACGTGACCGTGGTGGCCGTCGCCGGGGCCGGGCGTACGGCCGGAGGCGCGGAGGTGCAGCCCGCCAGACACGTCAGGACCAACACCCGCACTATCGTGATCCCGCCCGGCAAGCCCCGTGTCATGGGGAGAGGTTACGCTCGCGGCCCTGCGCGTTCACCCCTCGCGCCGATGGTGATCATTCCACCCGTTGCGGTGCATACCGGGCGACCACCGGGCGCTCGAGCGCGGCGAGAAGGGCGTACAGACCCACGGAGACCAGAACGATGATCACGGAGCCCGACCAGAGGGCCGCGAAACGGGACGCGGTGTAGTCCGCGACCAGCAGGCTGCCCAGCCCGGTGCCGCTGGCGAGCCACTCCGCGAGAGTGGCCCCGGCGATCGCGCCGGGGATCGCGATGCGGGCCGACGCGAACAGGGAGGGCAGCGCGTACAGCAGCCGCACCTTCCGGGTGATCACGAGCTGCCCGCCGCCGAGCGAGGCGATGACCTCGCAGGCGAGCGCGGGAGCCGCGCGCAGTCCCTGGGCGACCGTCACGAGGGTGGCGAAGAAGGTGACCACGGCGACGACGACCGTGACGCCGAGCAGTCCGCGCCCGAAGATGAGGGCGAGCAGGGGCGTCAGGGCCACCAGGGGGATCGACCGCAACACGATGGCGAGCGGCATGACGACCTGTTCGGCGCTGCGGAACGCCACCAGGACGCACGCGACCAGCGACGCGGCGACCATGCCGACGAGATAGCCGACGCCCGCGTCGAGAAGCGTCGTGTTCAGCGCCGCCAGCAGACGATGCCGATTGTCCGCCGCGTCGTCACCGGTGAACAGGTGGGCCGCGACGTCCGCCGGGGTCTTGGCGAAGTACGGATCCAGCGCGAAACCGCGGATCACCGCATACCAGGCGGCCACCACCACGAGAATCGAGCCGACCACGCCGGCCGCCCCGATGAGGAGGGTCCGCAGCCGGCCGCCGGAGGCCTGCGCCGCCACGGCGCCAACGCCCACGCTCACGTCGCGAGCCGCCCATGGGGTGAGCCGGCGCGCGATGACCGCGACCACCCCGTAGCCGGCCCCCGCAAGGGCCGAGATCACCAGCGCGACCGCCCAGGTGCGCGCCACCTGGAAGGACGACTGCGCCTGCACCAACATCACGCCGAGCCCGCTGCTCGAGCCCAGGTATTCGCCGATGATCGCGCCCAGCAGGGCGGCCGGCGCGGCGATCTTGAGCCCGGCGAACAGGCTGGGCAGCGCGGCGAGCAGCCGCAGCTTGCGCAGCACCAGGAAGGAGCCGCCGCCGAGCGAGCGGATGAGTTCGATCGCGCTGCGATCGGCCGACCGCAGCCCCAGCACGGCGGCCGTCAAGGTGGTGAAGAAGACCGACAGCCCGGCCAGCACCTCCTTGGGGGCGTTTCCCGGCAACACGATCACGAGGATGGGCGCGATGGCGACCAGAGGCACGCAGTAGCTCGCCACGGCGACCCGGAGCAGCAGCCTCTCCACGGCCGGGACCTGGACGAAGACGGCGGCGAGCACGATGGCCAGCAGGTTGCCCCAGAAGAAGCCGACGCCCGCCTCGGTGAGCGTCGTGGTGAGGTTGCCCGAGTAGACGTCGCGGTCGTCCCACAATGCCTGGACGACGGCCCAGGGTGTGGGAATGACCCGCAAGCCGGTGAGGACCCGCGCGAGGATCACCCAGACAAGGATCAATATGGCCACACCGGCAGCCGTGGCCGCCCATCCGCGGACGCGGGAGCGGGAGCGGGCTCCGGCGGCGGGGAGCGCCGCTCGCCGGGTCGCGGAGCTCATGTGCTTTCCTCGTGAGAGCCGGGATCGCCCTCGTCCTGGCCGAAGAGCCGCTCGCTCAGGCGGTCGCAGAGCGCGTGGAACTCCGCTGATCGTGTCACCTCGACGCCCCGCGGACGCGGCAGGTCGATCCGCACCACGTCGATGATCCGCCCCGGGCGCGCGCCCATCACCACCACGGTGTCGGCGAGGAACACCGCCTCGCTGATCGAATGGGTGACCAGGAGGGTGGTGACCGTCCGTTCCAGCCAGATCCGCTGCGTCTCCAGATTGAGCCGCTGCCGGGTCATCTCGTCCAGCGCGCCGAACGGCTCGTCCAGCAGCATGACCTCCGGCTCGCCGGCGAGCGTCCGCGCGAGCGCCACCCGCTGGCGCATGCCGCCGGACAGCTGGGCCGGACGGGCCTTCTCGAAGCCCGTCAGCCCGACCAGGCGCACCAGTTCGGCCACCGCCGTCCGGCTCACCGACCGGCCCGCCACCTCGAAGGGCAGCGCGATGTTGGCCTCGACGCTGCGCCAGGGCAGCAGGGCGGCGTCCTGGAAGGCGACGCCGATGCGATGCTCGCGCCGCAGCTCGTCGGGCGAGCGCCCATGCATGTACGCCGTGCCGGACGACGGTCGTTCCAGACCGGCGAAGATGCGCAGCAGCGTCGACTTGCCGCATCCGGACGGGCCGAGCAGCGCGGTGAACTCCCCGCGCCGGGTGCGCAGGTCGACGTCGCTCAGTGCGGCGACCTCGGTCCTGCCGACCTTGAAGGTCCGGCTGATGGCCGACGCGGTAAGGCCTTCAGCGCTCGCTGAGCCCGTGACGGGCGCGTCGGTGGCGTGTGCGGCGGGCATCATCCGTCCCACTTTCCCGCCGACACGATGTCGAGGAGTCGCCGGCGGTAGGAGGTGTCGCGGCCGGGGACCTCGTTCTCCACCTTCGAGCCTTCCTCGAGGAAGTGCTCGATGCCGCGGCCCATCTCCTGCCCGCGGCGGGTGTGCATGTCGAGGGCGTAGTCGGGGATCTGCGGCAGTCGTTCCCCGCTGCGCAACATGTGGGCCGCCCACAGCGCCAGTTCGTCGGTCGTACGATCCTTCGTACGGCTGACCAGGAAGCGTATGGCGTGCACCGCGAACAGCCATCGGTCGCCCGCGTCCCGGGTGAGGCGCTGGTGCATCCGATAGAGGGTGTCGAGGACGACGGGTTCGGCGAAGGTTCCGGTCCCGGTGTCCTCACACGAGATGACCAGCAGCCGCGACCACATCACCTCCTCCAGCTCGGCGCTGCTTTCGTACATCTCACGCGCGACCAGCAGCGCGTTCTCCAGCAGGCCGCGACGCACGGACTTCTGCAGCGTGGAGATCAGCTCATCGGCGGGGATGCCGCGCAGGCTGGTGACGCGGGTCCAGGGATCTTCGGTTGACGGGACGGTCACTGCGGTGCGCTCCTGTGGCGGGGTGAGTAGAAGGACGGCGATTGCTGTCAGAGGCGGGTCTTGCCGGCGTACACCTCGCTGAGGACGCTCGTGTCGAACAGCTCCTGGGCGGTGGCCTTGACGCCGAGCGAGTTCAGCGTGGCGATGTTGGCCGCGATGCCCTCGGGGCTCATGGTCAGCAGGCCGTTCGACGCGGCGTCCGGAGTCTCGATGACCGATCGGAAGGCCGCGGCCGTCTTCTGCTGCGCCTTCAGGTCGAGGTTGAGGCTCTTGCCGTACTTCTCGACGACCAGCTTGGCCGCGGCGTCGGTGTCCTTGAGCGCGTCCTGCCAGCCGCGCACCGTGGCGCGGACGACCTTGACGAGCTGCGCGCGCTTGGCCTTGTCGGCCAGCGTCTTCTCGTGCGCGAGCAGCACGTCGGCCCAGACGTTGTAGCCGTAGTCGTTGAGCGTGAACGTCTTGGTCTGCACGCCCTGGAGATCCAGCTGGATCGGCTGGTTCACCAGCAGCGACATGAACGCGTCGCAGTCCCCGGCCACCAGGGGGGACGGGTCGAACTGCACCGGCACCAAGGTCACACTGGCCGGGTCGATGCCGTTCGCCTTGAAGACCGTCTTCATGATCTCCACACCGCTCTGCTGGACGCCCAGTCGTTTGCCGACCAGATCCTTCAGCGTGTTCACCGGCGCCGAGGCGAGGGACATGATGGCGGTCGGGTTGATCTGCATGGTCGCGGCGACGATCTTCAGGGCCGCGCCCTCGTTGCGCGCCTTCGCGATGGTGTCGACGGAGTCGAGACCGACCAGCGCCTTCCCGCTGACCACGAGCGGTTCGACGACGACCGAGGGGCCACCCGGCGTCAGCGTCACGTCGAGGTGCTCGTCGCGGAAGTAGCCGGCGTGGTCGGCCATGAAGAGACCCATGTTCTCGACGTTGGCCAGCCATCCGAGCTGGAAGTTCACCTTGTCGGGGCCGGAGGCCGAGGTGGTGGAGGACGAGGAGCATGCGCTCAGCGCGGCTCCGGCGGCGAGCAACGACACGCCACCAACACCGGAAAGGAAGGCACGACGAGAAACGGGCATGGGAGAGGCCTTTCTGGGGGGCTGAGAAGGCGACAGCGGAGGCGTCCTGGCCACGGACGGCCGTCGTGGCCACGGAGAGCACAGCGAATTCGCGCCTGTTACAGAACCGGCGGGCGAACGTGGGGCGGAACGAGCTCGGCGGAGGGTGCGGTCAAACTGACAACGGTGTCCCTCTGGCGTTGGACAGGCGCCAACTTCCGCGCCGCCCTTCAGGACCAGTCACCGGCACTCCTCTGACTGACATGCCCCCATCAGATGGGGTCGTTCCGTATAGTTCCTGGTAGGACGATTGCTCCGGCGGCGATCCGCTGTCAAGGGGGTGTCTGTGGAAGTAACACAACGATACGTGTTTGTGACATCCGGGCCCATGGCCGTACTGACAACGATTTCACTTTGGCTGATCTGGGCTGGTGAACGTGCGCCATGCCGCCCTCGAAATACCCCAAAACAGCTGAAATCGCACCAATGTCACGAGTCTGCAACGAGCACGGTCGGGAGATTGACGTTTCCGCAGGTGAAGGTGCAACCATGCACTGACAACGATTTCACTTGGAGCGCACGTGGTGACCATCCATGAGGTAGCGACGCGCGCCGGTGTGTCCCCCGCGACCGTTTCGCGCTTCCTGCGCGGCCGGTCGGTCCGCTCATCGGACGCCATCCAGGCGGCGGTGGACGAGCTGGGCTACTGGCCGAGCCACGCGGCGCAATCCCTGAAATCCGGACGGACCGACACCATCGGGGTCGTCGTACCGGACATCACCAATCCTTACTTCGCCGCGGTCGTCAAGGGCATGGAATCAGTGACCCGGAGCGAGCGCTACCGCATCTTCCTGGCCAACAGCGACGAGAGCAGCGAGCTGGAGGACCAGGTGCTCGCCGACATGGCGCGCAGGGTGGACGGGATCATCCTCGCCCCTGTCACGGAACAGAACCGGGCCCCGCTGAACGCCCGGGAAGCCAGCGTGCCGCTGGTGTTCATCGACCGTGATCTGGTGGAAGGCAAGGAGTTCGACGCGGTCCTGGTCGACAACGCCGACGGGGCCAGGCAGGCGGCCGAGCACCTGCTGGGGCTCGGCCACACCAGAATCGCGGCGATCAGCGGCCCGCAGGACACGACACCGGGCCGGCGGCGGCGCGAGGGCTTTCTCAACGCGCTCACGGCCGCGGGCGTCGGCATCGCTCCCGAACACGACCTCATCGGGGACTTCCGCGAGCGCAGCGGCTACCAGCTCACGCTGTCCCTGCTCTCGCTGCCGGAGCCTCCCACCGCCGTCTTCACGGCGAACAACCTCATGACCCTCGGCGCCCTCAAGGCCCTCCACGACATGCGCGTCGACGTTCCCGGCCAGATGAGCCTGATCGGGTTCGACGACTTAGACACCGGGCCGCTGCTGCGGCCGCCGCTCACCGTGATCGACCGGCCCATGGTCGAGCAGGGAGTGCTGGCGATGCGCCTGCTCCTACGCCGGCTCGATCCGCAGTACGCCAACGACATGCCCCGCCGCGTCGTCCTCGGCACCACGCTGGTCGAGCGGGCGTCGACGGCGCCACCCGGCACATCCGGCGAGCGGACCGCCTCCCCATCACGAGCACGAAAGACACGATAGAAAATGGCACCACATGGCGTTCTCGTCGTCGGGAGCATCACCGCAGACGTCACGGCGTTCAGCCGGCGGTTCCCCCAGCCCGGCGAGACCGTGCTCGGCGACGACTTCACCCTCGTGCTCGGGGGCAAGGGCGCCAATCAGGCCGTCGCCGCCGCTCGCGCCGGTGCCCCCACCTGGATCGCCGGTTGCGTGGGAACGGATCCGTTCCACGACATCGTCATTTCCGGCCTGCGGTCGCACGGGGTCGCGCTGACGCAGATCCGCACGGTCGAAGGCCGCACCGGCGTCGCGCACATCCGCGTCGACGCCTCGGGAGAGAACGACATCGTCATCACGCCCCTGGCCAACGCCGCCCTCGACGCCGCGATGGCCGAGGCGAGCATCCAGGCCCTTCAGGGGCAGGTCAGCGTGCTCCTGCTGCAATTGGAGATCCCCGGGCCGGTCACCTGCCACGCGGCGAAGACCGGGGCGGCCGCCGGGCTGACGGTGGTGCTCGACCCGGCCCCCGCGCAGGCGCTCCCCGAGGACGTGTGGCAGTACGTCGACGTCGTGACGCCGAACGAGAGCGAGGCGGAGGTGTTGACGGGGGTGGCGGTCACCGACCTGGAGTCCGCCGCGCGCGCCGCGGCCTGGTTCCTCGACCGGGGCGTCGGCCACGCGCTGATCACCCTCGGTTCGGGCGGCGCCCTTTCGGTCACCGCCGAACGCACGCGCCACTACCCCGCCTATCCGGTGACGCCCGTCGACACCACAGCGGCGGGCGACGCCTTCACCGGCTTCTTCGGCGCCGCCCTCGCCGCGGGGCTGGACGACGACACCGCGATCCAGCACGGCATGGCGGCCGGTGCGCTCGCCACCACCAGTGCCGGGGCCAGCCCCTCGCTCCCCGACCGAGCCGCTGTCGAGACGTTGACGGGCCTGGTCTCCCATGCCTGACGCCCGCTCACTGGTCCGCCGATCCCGGCGCGGCCGGCGGCGCGGGGGGGGCGCCGCCGGCCGTACCGGGGGGTGGGACAGATGGTCAGATGCCGCCGTGCCTGGCCCAGAAGCTGACCGACGTGAGCGAACTCCAGGCCGAGTGGACCTCCTCAACAGCACGGTGGACGACGCCGTGGAACGCGTGCTGGGTTTCGTAGCCGAGGAAACCAGCGTGGATGGGCGCCCAGAACTCCTCGGCGCGGCGCGCCCTGGACAGACCCGCGGCGATGTTGTCGAAGGCGAACGCCTTCTGCAGGACGTCGGCCTGGCGGCTGGCCACCTCCCACGTCTGGCGGCCGTATCGCAGACCTTCCTTGATCGGGTTGTTCCACCTGCCCACCTGCGCGAGATCCATCGCGCCCAGCGCCAGCTTCCTCGCCTTGTCGGCCTCGACGAGGGCCCTGGTGCCGCGGAGCACACTCGTGCCGGCGCGCAGGGATCCGAGACCAGGAACGAGGGCGACCACTCCGACCGCGCAGTCGAAGCCCTTGCCCGACGAGCAGTCCTTGCCCGCCTGTACGGCTCCCGCCACCACCGACACCGCGGTCAACGCCGGCGCCAGAACTTGGAGGGGCGGAATGACCGAGCAGGCCATCGCGGCGATCCCGGCGACCGCCGAGATCTGCCCCGCGTGGTCGTAGGCCCATTTGCCGGCTGACGCGCCGAAGTCGCCAACCGCGCTGACCCCGGCGGCCACCTTGTTGCCGACGAAGCTGGCGACCGTGCTGAGGCTGGGCAGCTTGATCCCGAAGATGCGGCCATCGGGGTCGGCCATGGTCACCGGGTTGCCGCCGCCGTAGATGTACCCCTGCAGTTGCTGGGGGTCCTGGACGTCGACGACCGGGTCGACGCTGAGGAAGGCGCCGATCAGCGGGTCGTATTCGCGGGCGCCGATGTGGGTCAGGCCCGACGGGTCGTTGGTGCCGTTGACGAAGCCCTTGTCGCCGGTCCACGACGCCGGCGACGATCCGCGCAGCCCTCCGAACGGAAGGGTCCGGCGGCGGCTCACCGAAAGGTCGCTCGCCTTGATGACGGCCTCGGCCGTGTTGTGGTGGTCCTGCGCCGTCCACGCCAGACCGGCGGCGGTCCGTACGGCGATGGCCGTGCCTTGATGGCTGTAGTAACGGGTGCCGGTGACCGTGCCGCCCGACCTGCGCAGCTCCAGGCCGCCCGGGAGATAGAGCGTGGTGCCGCCGGGATCGCGGCGCAGCATCCGGTCGCCGTCCACGGTGTACAGCAGCGTGGTGGTCTGCCCGCCTTGGGTGGAGGTCGCGAGCCGACCTTCGCTGTCCCAGGTCATCGTGGTAGTCGTGGCGCCGGCGGTTCTGCTGGTGGTGTTGCCGGCGGCGTCGTAGCCATAGGTGTCCGAGGCGCCCCCGGTCTTGTCCACGCGGGCGACGGCGTGGCCCTGGGCGCGCTGGACGTAGTCGCGGACGGTGTCGGTGGCGCCGTGCCAGGTCTCCAGGTCCCGGCCGCTGGTCGTGTTGTAGGCGTAGGAGTGCCAGTAGGGCGCGGGTCCGCCGAGCGCGGCGACGGTGCGGGACGCCGGGGCGCAGTCGCCGAGGCGCGGCGTCCACGCCTCGGTCAGGCGGCGCAGCGAGTCGCGGGCGTAGCACTGGTAGTCGGCGATCTGGCCGCCGTTCGGTGTGTCGGCGATCCGGGTGATGTCGCCCGCGTCGCTGTAGGTGTAGCCGAAGTCGAACACCTCGTTCTTCAGCTCCGGCACGACGGAACTGCTGACGGCGCGGCCCGTGGGCTCGTCGATCAGGTTGGTCTGCCAGACCCGGGCGCCTTCCTGGCCGAGGATGCGCTGGGTCAGCTGGCCGATCTGGTTGTAGATCGCGTCGTTGACGTAGGTCTGCGATCCGGACATCAGATAGGTGGGGTCGCCCACGGCGTTGTAGCCGTACGAGATGGTCTCGGCGGCCAGGCCGCCCACGGCGGGCGTGGTGGTCGTGGCTATCTGGCCGTCCTGCTTGTAGGTGGTGCCGAAGGTGTACGAACCGGCCAGAGCCCCCTCCGCGGGCGGGATGGTGAGCGTGGATCCGAGAGGGCGGCCCTCGGCGTCGTAGCCGGTGACCTCCGAGACATATTGGTTGCTTCCGTCGTAGCGGATGGTCTTGGCCGGGCGGCCCACGCCGCCCGCCGCGGTGTCGTAGAACCACTCGGCACGTTTCGCCCCGGTCGCCGAGCCGTCCCGGAGGCTCGTCTTACGCCCGAGGTCGTCATAGGTGTAGGCGAGCACGACGTCCCGCGCGTCCTTGGTCGTCAGGAGCTGACCGGCGGCGTCGAAGGTGGAGTCGACCGTGCCCAGGTCGGGGTCCACGGTCTTGATCTTGCGGCCGCGCTGGTCGTAGGTGTAGGTCCACACGTTGCCGCCGGGATCGGTCACCGTGGCGAGGTCGCCGTCGTGGGTGTAGGTGTAGCGGGTCGCGTCGAAGGCGGCGCCGCGGTACTGCCGCAGCTCGACGGTGTGACCGCGGGCGTCCACGAGCGTCTCGGTCGTGGTGCCCCCGTCGGGCGGCGTCACCGTGGACCGGTCACCGCCGAACGTGGTCACCGTCTTCCACTTGAACACGCCGTTGGCTTTGTAGTCCTCCTCGATGACCCGGCCGGCTCCGTCGTAGCGCTTCTCGGTCACCGACGGGATGGCCACGAGCGGGGTGACCAGTGTCGTGCCCGGCGGGCTCGCGTCCTGGTAGTACGGCGCCGAGGTCCAGGCGATCTGGCCGCTGGTGTTGTACACCGTGTCGCTGATCAGCCGGCCGCCGCCGACCGCCTGCTCCTGGGTCTGCCGGGAGCGCAGCAACCCGTCGAAGATCGCTATCGACGTCAGGTACTTGTTGGTCCCGTTGGGCAGCAGCTTCTTGGTGGTGACGGCGGTGGGCGAGGTTCCGGTCAGCGCGTACGCGAAGATCAGGTTTGCGCCCTGGGTCGCCGGGTCCCGGCCGGGCAGCCAGGCGCTGGTGAGCCGGCCGACCGCGTCGTAGCGCAGTTCGGTCGTGCCGTGGTTGACGTCGAGGATGGACGTGGGCTGCTGCCACGCGATGTCCATCGTCTTGGTGGTCTTCCTGCCGAGCGCGTCGGTCGTCGTGACGCTGGTCACCGGACCCGCGACGGCCGGAACGTAGGCCGTGGCCGTGGTGCGGCCGAGCGCGTCCGCCGAGGACGTCGTCCGCCCGTTCGCGTCGTACGACGTGGTCGCGGTGGTCACCCACGCCGGGGTGGCGCCGGACCACGAGCCGACCTCCTCGGTCTTGACCACCAGGCCGCGCGTGGGGAGCGTGCCGTACGGCTTGGCCGGATCGTCGTAGTAGCTGCGCGTCATCGACACGACGTCACCGGGAATGCTCGGGGTGGCGGTGCAGGCCGCGCCGTAGACGTCCACCTCGCCGGTCTTGTCGCGGATCGCGTCGCCCGCCAGGTAGGTGGTCCTGGTGCACAGGTCGTCGGCGGTGGTCGACTCGGCGCCCAGGTCGGCGACCTCGATCGGCAGGTTGTCGGCGTTGACCTTCGTGATCGTCTTGTCCCAGCGCGTCGTGTCGTTCCACGTCAGGTGGGTGCGGTTCGCGGTCACCGCGGTCGAGGTCATGTACGACCGCAGCGGCCCGCCCTGCGCGTTGGTCCCGGTCTGGGTGAACGCGGGCTCGGTCAGCGTCCCGGTCAGCCAGGTCCCGCCCAGCCCGTCATAGGTGATCCGCTCGCGCTCCATCCCTGACAGGGCGTCGTGGTCCTCGATGGCCTTGGAGTGCGGGTCGCCGGTGCCGTCCAGCGAGTCCTTCACCCACACGTCCCGTACGCCCGTGGTCTGCTTGTCGCCGTCCATGCCGCGGAAGTAGCGATATTCGATGGCCGTCTGCGGCCCGGACTCGAGGCCCGTGCGCACCCGGACCTTGCCGTAGCCGCGCCACTGCCCCCACGTCCGCTTCTTCTCCTTGACCAGCTCGGAGTTGTCGTAGTGCCACGCCGGAGTGTCGAGGTAGTCGTAGTTGGTCTGCTCGTGGGTGAATCCGCCGGTGTTGTCGTACACGTCGATGCGGGACACCACGTACTTGTGGAACCAGTCCAAGGTCGGCTCGGCGCCGTCCGGCGAGTAATACTGCGGCATGCAGCGCTTGGTGTTGGTCGGAGCGCTCGGCAGCGCGGCCCGGGTGCAGTCCCCCGGCAGATAGGTGATGCCGATCTGGGCCCCCGACTCGGTCGTGATCGACACGATCCGGAACCGGTTCAGGGCCGTACGTCCGTCGCTCGGCCCGTCGACGCGGTTGGGGAACGGATCGGCGCCCGGCGAGAACACGACCTCCGGATCGGAGACCGACGCGCCGTTCTTGATCCCGGAGCCGGTCCTGGTGAGCCCGTCCAGCCACATCGGCACGCCTTCGCGCCGGCTCGAGCCGGCGTTCAGGTACGACTGCCGCAGGTTCCACGACTCCACCGTGCGGAACTGCGCCGGGCTCATCGAGGTGTCCCAGACCTGGGCTCTGACCTTCGCCAGCCGCTTCTGCGTCCAGAACGTGGGGGAAAGTTGCGTGGTGCACGTCGAGACGCAGTATTGGTCCCACGGCGTGTCCGGCCATGACGCGGCGACCGCCTGGTTCGACGAGTCGAAGCAGGTCGCGCCCGGAAGGCACCGGTCGGCGACGTCGAAGACGACCCGGGACGACGGCTGGGCCTGATCGGTCCGCGCGCCGTAGTCGATCCGCGCCAGCCAGCCGCCGCGATCGTAGGTGGTCCGCTTCCCCGGGTCGCCTTCCCGACCGTACGCACCGGTCTCCTTGGCGTAGAACAGGCTCATCGTGTTGCCGCTCGGGTCGACGACGTAGTCGAGGTTCCACCGCCACGGCTGCGTCCGGCGCGACGCCGCGAAGTCGCCGGCGGTGTAACCGGGCTCGCCCGGATGGTTGCCGTAGACCTGCGTCGACCAGATCGCGTTCGAGTCGGCCTGCTTGCCGAAGAAGTACTGCGTGCCGTCGAGCGTGGTCACCTTCCAGTAGCCGCCGGTCGACTCCACCTTCGAGCCGTCGTCGGAGACGCCCTTCCACCGGCCGCCGCCCACGTCGATCAGCTCGGTGGACCGGCCGTTCAGCGACATGGTCGCGTTCGCCTTCCACCAGCACTGGTCGCCGGTCTTCAGGTCCTTGTTGTTGGGGTCCTGGTCGTCCACCTTGTCGGTGTCTTCCGCACACGACTTGTAGGTCCGCTCGATGTAGCCGGTCCACAGATCCCAGCCGTCACCGACCCAGGAGCCCTGCGAGTTGGTGCCGCCGGTGCGCCCGTCGACCGACTGCGAGGAGTAGGAGAAGGTCAGCGACGGCGCGGGACCGCCCGCCGCGGCCGGCAGCCGCAGCGGATACGACCAGGAGAACGCGCCCGTCTGCTGCGACACCTGCCACGTCGACGCCGGCGTCAGCGACGTCGCCGTGTAGTCGCCGTTCTCCCCCGATGGCCCGGCGGTGGCCGCCAGCAAGGTCGGCGAACCGTCCGAGGCCAGCGTCACCTGCCCTTCGAGGGAGCTTGCGGCCTTGGTGTACGGCACCGGGGTGGCCGCCGCGCAGCCCTTCACCTCCGGCGTGGTCAGCACGCAGGCTGGTAACTGGACCAGACGCAGCCGCGACGCCCAGTCGCCGCCGTACGCCGTCGCGAACCCTGAATAGTCGAGGTTCACCGCCACAGGACCGGGCTGCGCCAGACCGTCGGCCCGCGCCAGCGACACCAGCACGCCCGGGATCCCCGACCGCCGCGCCGCCTGCTGGTCGAACACCCTGACCCCGACCTTGCCGGGCGGGGAGCCCGCCTTGGCGCTCAAACCGGCCGGTCTGCCCACGGACACCGGTGACCGCCCCGCGCGGGTCAACCCGGCCTGTACGGCCGCTGCTCCGCTCAGATCCACCACATCGGTGGAAGCCGGCGGAAAGGCCGGTTGCTCCGGCACGCCCACCCGTGGCGGCGGCTTCACCGGGAGGGCGGTGCCGCCGACCGCGTCCTTGACGGGGATGCTCACCACATCGACGGGCACCGGCGGCGCCCACGCCGGTGCCGCGGCGAACACCGGAGCCTGAACTCCGGCGAGCGCGAGCACGATCACCCCAATGATGCTCTTCTTCATCGTCGCTCCCAGGGAGTGTCAGACACGACTTACGCCTGTGCCATGTCGCTGGAGATCTCACTCGCCGTGAGGACCTTCTGATAGACCGCCACCCGGTCGACCGCGCCGGACCACAGCTGGGTCCTGGCTCCGACGGCCTTGGCGCCGCCGATGACCCAGCCGCCCGCGGCCGACCAGGTGCTGGTGAAGGCCTTGGTGTCGGTGTCGTCGAAGTTCAGGCCGCCGACGAAGATCCGGATCCTGCCGTTGGCCTTGTCGTAGGTGCCCGTGAGATGGACCCAGTCCGTACCGGCCGATTCGGTGGAGCAGGCGGCCGTCTCGGCGCCGCCGTCCGCGGCGAACATCGCGAAGCACCACGCGGGGTCGGCCCCGGCGGCCCCGTCGACGTCGAGATCCGTCCGGTACTGCAGCCGGAACTGTGAGCCCGAGGCGCCGTCCTGCGACACCGCGGTGATCGGCGCGGCCGTCAGGCCCGACAGCCGCACCCAGGCGGTCACCGTGAACGAGGCCGTGGTGTCGATGACCGGATTGGCGGTCGTCCAGTGGGCCGTGCCGTTCAAGGACAGCGCGCCGCCGGCTCCGCCCCTGCCCTGGGTCCACAGTGCCGTGCCTGCGCCGAGGGCGAGCGGATATCCCGTGGGCGCGGACGCGGCCGAGGTGCCCGTCCCCTCGTTGAGGCCCCACACCCACGACTTGGTCGCGGCGGGCTTCACCAGGAACTCGTACGTCGCGGTGGTCAGGTTCCCCGCCAGGTCGGCCGCCCGCATGCTGAGGACGTTGACCCCGTCGCGATCCGGTGTGACGTCACCGGTCCAGGTGTCGGCGCTCGTCGCGTCGGACCACCCCTTGTTCACGCCGTTCAGCGTCAGCTCGAACTTCGACGCGCCGCTCGCGGTGATCGTGAACGTGCCCGGCTGGCCGGAGCCGCCGCTCCAGACGCCGGTCGACTTGGCAGGATAGGCGGCCGACGACGCGCCGAGCCCCGTCGGCGGCGAGGTGTCGACGGTGAAGTCGAACCAGCTCGTGTATCCGCCGCAGAGGTAGGCGTCGCAGCCGCGCACCCGCCAGGAGTACGCGCCCTGCGGCAGCGCCGGGGTCACCTGCCATGGCGCGGCCTGGTCCACCGCCCGGTTGGTCACCGCTGTACCGGAGGCCGCCTTCAGCGTGGCGCGGGTGGCCTGGTCGTAGACCTCGAACTCGACCCGGCTGAGGGTGCCGCCGTTGGGATCGTCGGGGATGGCCTGGAGGGTCGGCGTCCCGGAGCGCACCTGCGCGCCGGACGCGGCGCACGAGGAGCCGCAGTCGGTGGTGATCTGCTGGGTCCTCGGCACGCTCGGGGTGTGGTTGAAGGTCACCTGCAGCGCGATGCTGCCCGGCAGGAAGTACGACCAGCTGTACTGGTCGGTCTCGTAGCGCGCCCGCAGGGCGTAGGTGATGGTGGTGTTGCCGGCGGTGACGGCCGACTGGAGCTGGCCGTCCAGGGTCCCGCCCGCGCCCTCGTCGAAGATCTGCTGGTCGTCGGGGTCGGGACAGCTGCTCTCGTTGGCCTCGAACTTCTTGGTCCCGACCAGCGTGAACGTGGAGCCCTTGGTGGAGTTCCAGGTGGCGGCCGACATGTTGCTGATGTAGCTGGCCCGCCACAGTTGCTCGTCGGCGCCGTCACAGGCGGCCACGTGATCGGCGGTGGCCACGAACTGCGCGGAGATGATCTTCGAGCCGCTCATCTCGCCGATGGCGAACTGCATGAACGTCCGCCACGTGCAGTCGGTGTTCCACTGGTTGCCGACCCGCATGCCCGCGCGATATTGGGTGTAGTACGAGGTCCCCGGGCTGCACTCGTTGACGTGGGTCCAGTTGCTGCCCATGTTGGGCTTGCTGAACGCGGGATCGATGTACATGGGGAACGTGGCGTCCGCGGCACGCAACATGTCGAGTGCGGGCGTGAGCGTCAGCTCCGTGTCGGTGGCCGCGACCGCCATCCGCTCGACCCGGTGCGGGACCTGCTCCGAGATCGGCAGCGCCGTGCTCACGGGCGTGTCCCACATCAGCGCGGCGCCCGAGGCGAACAGCACCGTGCCCGCGCCGTCGACCACCTCCAGCGCGTCGCCGTTGTGCCGGATCGAGGCGCCCCTGCGGTCAAGGCGGAACCGGAGCCGCTCCAGCGCGGGGTTGGCGGCAGCCTGCGCGGTCCGTACGACCAGCAGCTGGGTGAACCCGGCCGGTGTGGCACTGAGCCGCAGGTCCACGCCGGGCAGCACGTCTGGATAGGTGGCGGTGTCCCCCGACAGCACCGGAGTGGGCAGCGGCCACGGCGCCAGCAGGCCGACCTGCGCGTCCGGCGCGCCGAGCGTCACCAGCGGGGCAAGGCCGCCCCCTGAGAACCGGACGTCGGCCGTGATCGCGCCAGCCACCACGCCGCCGTCCGCGTCGAACCGCAGCGAGGTGTCGATCGGACGCCATCCGTCCCGCGTGCGGACCCGCTGCGGCTCCAGCGCCTTGATCGCGGTGAGCGTGCCGTCCGGGTTCGCGAGCACCTGATCCGTCTCGGTCCGCGCGGACAGATCTTCGATCCGCCTGCCGCAGCGGGCCGCGTCCACGAGCGCGCCGCGCTGGGTCGGAGCCGCTACCCCGCATGGCGGCGGCGCCGCGGCGCTCCGCGGAACGGGTTGTAACACCAGCCCGGCGGCCAGCAGCGCCACCGCCGATCCGACCCGCGTCCAACTGCCCACGCCCATCCCCGCTCCACCCGTCTCTAGTGATCACGCCCGGCCAGGGCCGGGCACACTGCGTCACTGTCGCGGGTGCGCTGTTATTCGGGCGTATATCGGCCGTATATCGGGCTTGTGGCACGTATACCGAGCGGATAGCGTGCGCTTTCGCCGGTACCAGACAGGAGCCGCCGTGGAGTTCAAAGTGCTCGGCCCGCTCGTCGTGGTAGCTGAGGGTGAGCAAACGCACCTGAAGTCCGTCAAGCAGCGCGCCCTGCTCGGCGTACTCCTCAGCCAGGCGAACACTCCCGTTCCACCGCGGCGCCTCATCGAGGCGCTATGGGATGTGCCGCCCGCGTCGGCCGCGGAGAACCTGCGGCTGTACGTCTACCAGCTGCGCAGGGCCCTGAACGGCGGCGTCGACACGCGCATCAGCCGCGGCCCGGCCGGCTACTCGATAACCGTGCACCCGGGCGAGCTCGACGCCGGCCGCTTCGAGGAGAGCGCCGCAAACGGCCGGCGCGCGCTGGCCACGGGCGACCTCGCGCGCGCCAGCGCCCTGTACGCCGAGGCGCTCGCCCTCTGGCGGGGACCCGCGTACGGCGAGCTCGCCGAGACCCCCGCGCTCAAGTCGGCCGCTCTCCGGCTCGAAGAGGCCCGGCTCCGGGCGACCGAAGACCGGGTGACCGCCGACCTGCGGCTGGGCCGGCACACCGAGCTCCTGCCGGAGCTGGCCGCGCTCGCGGCCGCACACCCTTATCGGGAGATCCTGCGCGCCCACCTCATGCTCGCGCTCTACCGCTCCGGCCGCCAGGCCGAGGCGCTCGAGGTGTTCCGGGCCACCCGCGCGCTGCTCAGCGGCGAGCTCGGCGTGGAGCCGAACCCCATGCTCCAGCGACTGCACGAGGCCATCCTGCGTGGCGACGAACGGCTGGCGGGACCGGATCGCGACTGGTGGGCCGAGACCGACGCGATCTCGGCGCAGGACCAGCCCGACGACCCGGCCGAGCGTCCCTACCAGGGCCTGGTGACCTTCCAGCCGGAGCACGCGGCGTGGTTCTTCGGCCGCGCGCGGCTGATCGACCGGTTGCTCGATCGGGTCGAACGGCAGCCGCTTGTCGGCGTCTTCGGCGCGTCGGGCAGCGGGAAGTCCTCGCTGCTTCGCGCCGGGCTGCTGGGCCGGATCCCCAAGGACCGGCAGACCCTGCTCATCACGCCGACCGAGCACCCGATCGAGGCGCTCGCCGGCGCGGTCGCCAAGTTCTCGGGCCAGGACGCCGAGCGGCTGCGTGCCGACCTCGCCGCCGACCCCGCCGCCCTGGATCTGGCGATCCGGGGCGCGCTCGCCGGCGGCCCGGACGACCAGCGGGTGCTCATGGTGGTGGACCAGTTCGAGGAGTCCTTCACGCTCTGCGCCGACGAGGCGGAACGCGACCGCTTCATCGCCGCGCTGCTCGACGCGGCCCTGCGCCCCGAACGCCGGGTGACGGTCGTCATCGGCCTCCGCGCCGACTTCCTTGCCGCCTTCAGCCGCCATCCGGGCCTGATGGCCGCGCTCCCCGACGAGGCGCAACTGCTCATCGGGCCGATGTCGGCCGCCGACCTACGGGAGATCGTCGTACGGCCCGCGGCCCAGGCGGGCCTCCGCGTCGCCCCCGATCTGCTGGCCACGATCCTCGCGGACGCCGACGCGGAGCCCGGCGCCCTGCCGCTCGTCTCGCACGCTCTGCTCTCGACCTGGCTGCACCGGACCGGCACGACCCTCACCCTGTCCGCCTATCAGGCGGCCGGCGGCGTGCGCGGCGCGATCGCCAAGACCGCGGAACGGGTCTACGACGAGCTGTCCGAGGACCGGAGGCGGGTGGCCCGCGGGATCTTCCTGCGGCTCACGGCGCTCGGCGACGGAACAGAGGACACCAGCCGCCCCATCACCCGGACCGAACTCGACGGCCTCGCCGATCCGGCGATCATCGACGAAGTGCTCAACGGGCTCGCCGACGCGCGTCTCGTGGTGCTCGGCGAGGACACCGCGAGGGTCGCCCACGAGGCGCTGATCCGCTCATGGCCGCGGCTGCGCCGGTGGCTGAGCGACGACCGGGCCTACCTGTTCGCGCACCGGCGGCTCACCGCCGCCGCGCACACGTGGCAGGAGCTGGAGCGCGATCCCGGCGCGCTGTACCGGGGCGCCCAGCTGCTGGCCACCAGGGCCTGGATCGAGGACCGACCGCAGGATCTCAACCAGGTCGAAGGGGCCTTTCTCGCGGCGAGCCGCGCCCTGGAGGAACACGAGCAGGTCACCGCAAGGCGGCGGGGCCGGACGCTCAAGCGGCTCCTCGCCGGCATGGCGGTCCTGCTGCTGGTCGCGGTCCTCGCCGGCGGGGTGGCCGAATCCCAGCGCCGCGACGCCCGCGACCAGGAACTCGTGGCGCTGACCCACCGCCTCTCGCTCCAGGCCAGGTCGCTGCTCGCCTCCGATCCCGACGTGGCGGGAGTGCTGGCCGTACAGGCGTTCCGGCTCCATCCGGACGCGGAGAGCCGGGGCGGCCTGCTGAGCGCCGCGTCGGCCGCGCGCCGCCGCGTCGAGCTCAACGCCGGCGGGACGCCGGTCCTCGGCGTCGCCGTCAGCCCGGACGGCGCGATGATCGCCTCGGCCGGCGTCGACGGGCTGATCGGCCTCTGGGATCCGGTGCGCCGGATCCGGATCGCCGAGCTGGTGGGGCACCGCGCCTACGCCCGGCCCAAGATGGCGCAGTACGTGCGGACCGTGGCCTTCAGCGACGACGGCGACCTGCTGGCCTCGGTCGCCAGCGAGCCCGCGCTGACGGCCAGCCCCGGATCCGTCATCGTGTGGGACCTCCGGACGCGTACGCCGATCTTCGCGCAGCCGGAAGCGGCCCTCACCGGCGCGATGGCGTTCACCGCCGACGGGACGCACGTCGCGGTGGGGGTCGGGGACGGCGGGATCGATCTGTGGGACCTGGCCGCCCACACCCGTCGCCGGTTGCCGGGCCACCATCACGGGGTGACGTCCCTGGCCGTCAGCCCCGACCAGACGCTTCTGGTCTCGGCCGCCGCGCCCGAGCCGCCCGCCATCTGGGACGTCAGGACCGGCCGGAGGATCGCGGCGGTTCCCGCGGAGGATGTGCAGGGGGTCGCGTTCGACCTGACCACCCGCATGCTCGCGACCAACTCGATCAGCCACGGAGTGCGGTTCTGGGAGGTCGCCCGTGACCGGGTCGCCTTCCACTCCGACCTGCCCAGGCGCAAGCCGTACATCTGGGACGTGTCGGCTCCCACCCAGGGCCGGATCGCGGCCGCCGACGAGGACGGCCTGATCACGATCTGGGACATCGAGCGGCGCCAGGCCATCCAGACTTACCAGGACAGGAGCCGCGCGGAGGCACGGGCCCTTGCCTTCAGCCGCGACGGCGCCATGCTCGTCTCCGCCGGAGTCGGCCGGACGATCATCGTCCGTGGTCCCGCCGTCCCCGCGTTCGCCGGGCACGGCGACGCCGTCAACGACATCGAGGTCAGCCCCGACGGGCGGGTCATCGCCTCCGCCGGAGACGACGCGACGGTACGCCTGTGGGACCCCCTCGGCCGGCCACTCGCGACGCTCTCCGGACATTCCGACCGGGTGACGGCCATCGCGTTCAGTCCGGACGGCGCCCGGCTCGCGGCCGTCACCCGCGATCACACGGTCACCCTCTGGGAGGTCGCGACGCGACGACGACTCAGCACCACCCGTTATGCCGGGCTCGGCGCCACGACCGACGTGGCATTCGGGCCGGACGGCCACACCATCGCCGCCGCGGCCCTCGGCCGGTTCCGATGGAGCGTCGACGACGCGGGGAGGCTCTCAGAGTGGAAACTGCCGGGCCCGCCCACGATCGCGACCGCCCTGGCGTTCCGACCGGACGGCGCCCAGTTCGTCTCCATCAGCCCTTCGGGCGGGATCCTCGTCTGGGATCTGGCCGCCGACGGTCCGGTCCGGCAGCCGAACGCGGGCCAGGGCGCCGTCCTCGACGTCGCCTTCAGCCCCGACGGCCGCCGCCTCGCCACGGCCGGGTCGGACCACACCGTCAAGCTGTGGGACGCCACGTCCGGGCGGCTGGTGGCCACGCTGTCCGGCCACTCGGGCCCCGTCGAGGTCCTCGCGTTCAGCCGGGACGGCCGCGCGCTGGCGTCCGCCGGCGACGATCGGACGATCATCGTGTGGGATCTGCCGTCCGGGCGGCCCGCGGCCACTCTCACCGGGCACGAGACCCGGATCCAGGGCCTCGCCTTCACCGCGGACGGCGACCTGGTGTCCGGCGGGGACGACGGCCGGATCATCCGCTGGTCGCTCCGGCCGGCCGCCGCGACCGCCCGGATCTGCGCCGAGACCCACCGCGATCTCACGCCCCAGGAATGGGACTCCTACCTGCCCGGCATGCCCCACGACCCCACCTGCCGCGCTTAGACGTGTGGTGGGATGACCGGGCTTGCGCGCTGGTGATCAAACGCCCGAGCGGCCTCCGTAGGATTTCGGAGCAGTCCGGGATCGGCCTCCAGATGGCGTAGCTCGTCCAGTGTCAGCTCGCGCACGAGCAGGCCCTGATCGGTCTTCACGAGCAGGACCGACCCCATCTGAATGACGGCACGGCGTCTTCTCCAGCTTTTCGATCAGGTTGGCGATCGCGTTGACGTTGGTGGCGTTCACCTCGGCCTGCCGGGTGTCCACCTGCGCCAGCTCAACCGCTCGGACGGCTTTGCGCCCGGCGTTGTCGAGCCCGGCGTCCGCGGCCTCCGTCTGCACTCGGGCGACCATCCGCTTGAACCAGGAGCCGAAGACCGGCGGGAATTCCCGGGTGACCTCGAGCCCGGCTCGGCCGAGGACCTGCCGGACGAGGCTCTCCATCTCGGCGGCGGCGCCCTGACCCCACTCCAGTTGTCGTCGTAATAGAGCCCCGTCACGCGGTCTTCGGGCGAACCGGCGCGCTCGTCACCGCCGCCGCCTGAAACGTGGTCCTGAATTCCGCTGTTTCCGACCAGGACGCGCACGGCCTCCGCCTGCGGGCCTTTCCGGCCCTGCGTGATGTCGAACTCGACGCGCCGGCCCGGCACGAGCTTCGCGTGGTCGTCCATCGTGATCGCCGAGTAATGGACGAAAACATCCCTGCCATCGTCCGTCGCGATGAAGCCGTAGCCCTTGGCGGGGTCGAACCACTTGACTGTGCCTTGGGCCATGAAAACTCCCTCGGTCGCTGGGGCCGAGTCCAATTATCGGTCGGCCCGCTCCCGCGCGCGGCCCCAGCGGTGCCTCAGGATACTGCTACGCCGCCGCGATGCAGCGAATGATGACAGGCGACGACGACACCCAGCCGCCGATGGGCACGGTGGTCTGGACACTGCCGCCGACCGGGATCGCGCCGTTGAACAGGTTGCTCGTGACGGCCGTCTGCTGGCCTTGCTGCCGGCCGGTGAGGAACGCGATGGCCACGTACCAGTGGCCGATCGGCACGGTTCCGGTGTTCGTCACGGTGATCGTCGCCTGGAAGTAGTCGGGGAACTGAGCGATCACCGTGAGGGTGGCGCCGCACGACAGGCCCTGGGTCGCGGTGACCGACGTGGTCGCCGCGTCGGCCGCGCCGCCGGTGGCGAGCCCGGCCGGGAGGAGGAGGGCGGCCGCGGCGAGCAGCGACCCGATGACGGTGGAGCGGATGCGATTGGCGAGCATGAGACGACTCCTTTGCGGACTGCGGGAAGCCGGGACTGGGTCCCGACCCGCGGAGCGTCATCCCGTCTTATCGAACGGTCAACTCTCGCCGGCGGCGCCGCGCGTTCACCCAGATGGATCCTGAATCGTTCGCCGATCGTGGGTCGTGCCCGACAAAACGATCACCGAGGGCGCGATTCTTGGCAGAGGGTGTGGGTGGCCGGGCAGAGGTGGTAGTTGATGCCGGGCGCGAATTCGATCCGGGAGGCCAGTCGATATGTGACACCGTTCGTGCCCGCCTGGAGGGTGATCACGTAGGGCGTGGACAGGGACCAGCCGCCGTCGTAGCCGCTGAAGACATCGTTCATCCCGGAGACGTAGCCGGATTCGAACGCCGCTTTGGTCGGCGGGCGCACGCTCGCGGGCAGCTCCGTCGTGACCTGAAGGGCGCGACCCTCCCGCAGGCCGGCGACGCGGCCGTCGCGCAGGCCCTCGTTGAGGCCGGCCTCGCGGCCGCTGCGGTAGGCCGCGCCGGTGTCGGCCGTCACACGCCCGAACGCGACCAAGCCCGCGGCCGCCGCCAGAGTGGCCACAATGATGATGATTTTTCGGAATCGCATCGAACCTCCTGGCGGTGTCTTCACGGAGATCGTTTTGGTTTAGTCCGACAGGCAGGCGCTACTTGTCGTAGGTGAACGCGAGGATGGCGCCGGGGTTCTCCAGGGTGTCCGTGGGAGTGCCGGTGGGATCGCGGGTCAGGCCGCTGTTGTCGGTGGCCACGTAGACGGTCTTGCCGGTCGGGTCGAAGGCGGTGTCGCGGTAGCGGTTGGTGGTGTCGGCCAGCTTGACGGGCTTGCCGGCCGTGTGGCCGCCGCCGGTCAGCGGCACCGCATAGACAGCGCCCTCCTTCAACGACGTCATGAACAGGGTGCCCGACGGATGGACCTCCAGGCTCGACAGGGCGAGCGTGGGCCAGCACTGAAACTGGGCTCTGGGGTCGGGGCAGTGCTCCGACGTGCGGAAGTCGTAGTCGGCGGCCACCGTGTAGAAGGTCGCCAGTGGCGGCGCGAAGTCGCTGCCCTTCCAGTCGCTCTCCTTGTGCTGCGCGACGTCGGGCGGGAAGTCGTAGTCGTCGTAGGTGTTCGACGCGCAGTCCTTCGCGGCGGCCCACTCGCCGTAGACGTAGCCCTTGTCGTCCTGGTAGCCGGCGACGTACGGCCAGCCGTAGTTCTTGCCCGCCTCGATCAGGTTGAGCTCGTCGTCGCTCTTGGGGCCTTGTTCGTCGCTGTAGAGCAGGCCGGACGGCGCGAAGGCCAGCCCTTGCGCGTTGCGGAAGCCGTACGCGTAGATGTGGCTGCGCACACCGTTGAACATCGGGTTGTCGGGCGGGATCGAGCCGTCGAGGTTCATCCGCAGCACCTTGCCGCGGTAGGCGCTCCAGTCATGCGCGCGCACCTGCGCCGCGGTCGGCAGCGTCTGCGCCTCGATCCGGTTGCAGTACAACGTGAACTGGTTGGCGCCCTGATCGCCGATCGTGTAGTAGAGCTTGCCGTCCGGGCCGAACCGCAGCTTGCCCGACTGGTGGTCGATGCTCGACGACAGCCCCGTCAGGACGTCGGCCGGGTCCTGCAACGCCTGCCGGTCCTTGTCGTAGGTGTACCGCGCGATCTTCGTGCGGTTGCCGTCCTGAGTCTTGTATGTGTAGGACAGATAGACGTAGTCGTTCCCGGTCGCCTTGAGCAGGCCGGGATCCAGGGCCAGCCCGAGCACGCCGTCCTGGGCCTGCGGAGAGTGGACGGCGTCGTCGAGCGACAGCGCCACCTTCTTCTCGCCGGTCTTCGGGTCGATCCGGGTCACCCGCTTGCCGCTCTTCTCCGTCGCCCAAATGAAGCCGTCGGGACCCCACACGATCTCGTACGGATCCTCCAGCCCCGTGGCGACCACCCGCACCGGCGCGGCGGCGCTCGACCCGCCCGGCCCGCCCGACGGCGCCGCCACCGGCGCGGAGGAACTGCACGCCGTCGCGACACATGCCGCAACCGCCACAACCAGAACGACGATCCTCATAATGCCCCCTGAGGCAACCGATGCCTGGGGGATAGTAGCGCTCATTCCACGCGAAGCCTGCTCCCGTTCCACGCGGATTCCACGCCGGATGTCGAGGCTCACGAGACAGGGCGCCGTGCGGCCGGCATCGCCATGCGGCGTCCGTCCCTACCGCGAGGCGACGCTTAGGAGCACCATGATCAAACGTATTGCCACAATCGTGCTGGCCGGCGCGATCAGCAGTCCCCTGCTTCTCATGGGCAGGGCTTCCGCCGCGCCGGACGATCTCACATTCGCGTTCGGCCGCCGCTTCCCCGCTGTGATTTTGATCGACGATCGGCCTGTAACCATCACCAGCTCGTACATCACCAACGCCGTGGACGTCAGCCTGACCATCAAATCCGGCAACGTGAACAAGACGTCGAGGGTCTTTCATCGTGGCCAGACGTGGACGTTCCAGACCACCTTCCTGCCGTCCGACCCCGTGGGCGCATGGAGCAGCACAGTCGTGGCCACCGGGGCGGAAAGCTCCACCCAGCGGGCTGCGACGGTGTTCCTTCAGCACCACACGCGCATCGCCGACTTCTCCGCTCGCCCGCGAGTGATCCTGGCGGGACACGCCACGACCGTCTCCGGTCGTCTGCAGGTCCAGATCCACCACAGATGGGTCGCTCTGGCGGGCCGGGAGATCCGGATCATCGCGGACTCGGGGACCGCCCCGCCTCCGGTCACCACCGCCGTCACCGATGGGCACGGCAGGTTCTCCATCGACGTGACGCCCGACAAGGACACCCGCTATCACGCCGAATTCACCGACAAACAGCCCCCGGAGAACGAGGACGCCACATCCAGGACGATCTTCGTGAAGGTGATCAAGCCGCACTCGGGCGAACATCGTCGCTGAACGTCGCCCTCACCCGTGAGGGGCCCCATCGCCACTGATCGGGCGCCCCGCCAAGCGGTACGCTCCGGGTCGCTGCCGGCAGGCTTCGGCGTCCGCAGCCCCGGGCGTACGAGGGGGCGCAGCGCGCCTGGAGGCCGTCGGATGCCCGCAAGACCGGCTTCAGCATCTTCCGCGGATCTTGGTTGGGCCGCAGAATGAGACACGCGATGGTGACCTCACCGCTCCAGAACCGCGTCATGCCCACCGGCGAGATCGTCTCGACCCCGTCTCGCGGACTGCTCATGGGCAATCGCGGCTGCATCCATCACCCAGAGCGCACGCTCGGCACCTCACGCTGGCGGTCCAAGCTGTGGATCAGCTGCGTGCTCTCCTGGCGCGACGTGCGGCGCGACGTCATGCCGCCCGGGCGATGGACGGCGCTCTTCTTCCTCGACGAGGTGACGGCGCTGGCGGCCGGGCATCGCCCGTGCGGCTACTGCCGCCGCGCCGAATACCGGACGTTCGGCGAGTGCTGGCGCGTCTCCCAGGGGCTGGCCGAACGCCCGCGTGCCACCGAAATGGACAAGGAGTTGCACGCCGAACGGGTCGACCGGCGCACCCGCCGCCAGGTGACCCGCCCCTGGCCGGTCGGCGCCCTGCCCGACGGCGCCATGGTCCGCCACAACGGCACTGTGGCCCTGGTCACCGGCGGACGGTTGCTGAACTGGTCGTTCGAGGGTTACAGCGAGGGCGCCGCCGTCTCTGCGGACACGGTCGTCGAGCTGCTGACGCCGCCAAAGATCGTCGGTGTCCTCGCCGCGGGTTATCGCCCGATGGTCCACCCCAGCGCCATGGGTCAGTGAGACGTGGGGCGCCACATCCAGATCCAGGCGTCGCCGTCATCCTCGGCCAGCGGCTCGTCTCCGACCGCGATCGCCCGGCGGCCGCCGGGAACGGCGGCGATGTCGTTGACGGACTTCGCGTCGCTCGAGGACAGACCGTCCTCGGCGCCCCACCCGCGACCGTCGTAGTGCCAGACGCGTCCGTAGTCCTCCACGAGCCAGACGCCGCCCCGCCCATCGGCCGCGACGACGCCGGTTTCGCGGAACGCGTTTTTCCGCGTGAGGAAGGGAACCTTGAGGAGCTGCCAGGCACGTCCGTTCCAGCGCAGCGCGAAGCCGTCCGCGCTGGGCTGGGAAGGGGTCTCGGACAGTGTTCCCGCGGCCCACACCTCGCGAGGTGAGACGGCATCGACACGGAGCCAGGCGCCGGCCCGCATCCGCAGCCCGGCCGGCAGAGGCACGGAGCGCCAGCGTTCGCCGTTCCACCGCGCGGCGGAAAGACCGCCACTCTCGTCCGTGCCGACGGCCCACACATCCTGGCCGGAGGCGGCGCTCAGCGACTGGATCCGGAAGGGGGCCGGCAGCACCGACCATCGGCCTTTCGACCAACGACCGAAGATCGGGGTCTGGTAGGTCGTGTCCGTGAATCCCGCGACCAACACCTCGCCGGAGCCGGTGACGACCGCCGCACGCAATGAAGACAGCCCGGCGAGGGCCCCCATCTCAGCCCAGCCGTCGCCGTCGCGTCGCCACGCGTCGCCCTTCCATTCGAACACCCACACCTCGCCGCCCGGCGACGCCGACACGATGCTGAGCGCCACGCGCCGCCCGGACGGCGGCGTGACCTTGCTCCATCGCCGCCCATCCCAGTGTTCGACGAGCCCTTCGGTGCCGTCATTGGCCCACCCCGCCGCCCAGGCGTCCGCGGGTCCGAGGGCCACGACACTCGTCAATCCGGCGCGTTTCTCCTGAACCGCGTCCTTCCATTCGCCTGGGGCCGGCGCGAGCCGGACCTCCTGGGCCGACCCAAGCGGGCTCACCGACGGCGCCGGCGTGACTGGCGGCAGTGCCGACGGCATGGCGGACGGCGTGGTGCGCTCGGTCTCGATTCCGCCAAGCGCCGATGCGGAGGGCCGCGTGACGTCTTGGCCGCCGCTACACGCCGTCAGCGCTCCCGCCATCACCACTACGGCCGCGAGTTGCCGGATCATGTCGAAGAGACTTTATCGGCCGACCATGGCGAGAGGGTCGCTAGGTGAGATCGGCGACATCCAGCGAGCAGATCTGCGAATAGCCGTCGATGACGTCGGTGAAGAACAACTGCCGCCGGTCGGGGCCGAGGAACGGGTGCGCGTGATGCCGTTGAAGGTCGAGCGCATCGTAGACATCGGGGTTCAGAACGCGGAGCAGGGACAGTTCCGCCGGCCCGTCCTCGTATCGCGGTAGCAGGTGATAGAGCGCGTGCCGGTCGGGCGCGCAGGCCTCGACGAACAGGAACCGGCCGGCCGGGTCGTTGCCGGTGTGGACGTAACCGATCCCCGAGGGCAGGCTCCACTCGGTCCAGGCGTCGTCCGCGAACCGGTAGCGGCCGAACCAGGTCTGGTCGCTACCGGGCGGAGGCGAGGTCTCGTAGAGAAGGCCCCCGTCGACGACCACCTGGTGACACACCGACCCGCGGCCGTCCGCCGGCCTCAGCACGCGAGGGCGGCTGCCGTCGATGCCGACCGTCCACATCCCGGCGCCGTCTCTCGGGTGGTTGACCAGGACCGTCTCGTTGTCCGTGAACAACACGTGGTGGACGTGATAGTCGAGGTCGAGCAAGGTCCGGACCCGACCCGTACGTGTGTCCACCAGCCCGATCCTGGTCGGCACCTTCGCCCGCCAGGCGTGGTGCTCCGACCATGGGAACGTGCCGTCCGATTCCCGCTGCTCGCGACGTCCGTACTCGTAGGTGAAGGTGTCGCGGTCGGCGTCGACGAAGACGAACAGACGCCCGTCCGGCGAGAAGGCCGACTGCCCCACCGGGATCCTGCCCTCGAGCTCGGCGACGACCCGGTCCTCGCAGGTCGTCACCGATACCGACCTGAGCCGCTCATGGTCGAAGTAGTAGACGTCGCCTGTCACGACGTTGAGCGCGCTGAGATGGTTGTAGATCCCGTCGAGGTGGTAGGCGCACCAGATCGCCCAGCCGGCGTCTCGGGTCGTCCCCTCCGTGAGCTGAAGGCTGGAACCGTCCGTGAGATCCAGCCGGTGCAGCTGCACCGACCCCGAGCGCTCACTGTGGAACACCAGGTAACGCGCGTCAGGAGTGATGCTGGGCACGAAGTAGTACAGCGGGTAGTTGTGCGCCGCGGCGGAGGTGTACTGCCGCACCGATCTCCCGCTCAAGGGATCTGCCGAGAGACTCCACTCCGCCGTCGCCACATCCAGACGCGCCATGCGGCGGGCTCCTTCCACGTCACCCGGCCATACCCGCGAGCCGAAATACATCATACGTATAACGAATCTAGGGGGACGGCCGGCGCGCGGTCAATCGGCGCTCCGTTCAGTGGCGTTCGAGGGACAGAGGCGCGCCGGGGATGGAATCGCCGACGGTGAGGAGGCGGGTGGCGCCGGGGCGGGTGGAGATGGACCAGAGGGTGCCGTTGACGCCGACGGGGGTGGCGACGGCGGTCCAGGCGCGGCCGTCCCAGTGCAGGGTGGAGACGGCGGCCGTGTTGGCGTCACCGGTGAAGTTCAGGCCGGCCGCCCAGACGTCGGTGCCGGAGCGGGCGGTGACGTCACGGAGGTAGCCGCCGCGGGCGCTGGCCGGCGCTGGGACCACGGACCAGGATGTGCCGTCCCAGTGCTCGAGGCCGGGCTGGGTGGAGGCGAGGGAGTCGGATTCGCCCACGGCCCACGCGTCGCCGGGGCCGGCCGCGACGATCGACCAGAACTTGTGCGTGGTCGGCTCGGCGAACGGCAGGACCTGCCAGGACGTGCCGTCGTAGTGCAAAGAGTAGGCGGCGGTCGTCCGCCGCTTGGGGCTGTAGAGGCCGACGACCCAGATGTCCGACGGCGTACGGGCCGAGACGGCGAGGGTCGACCCGGCCACCGGCGGCTGCGGAGACGGGGTGGCCACGCTCGACCAGGCGGAGCCGTTCCAGTGCTTGACGCCGCCACCGACCGCGTACGCGTCGGCCGGGCCGAGCGTCGCCACGTCGTAGAGCAGGCCCGAGTCCGGGACCGGGAACGAGGTCCACGACGTGCCGTTCCAGTGGAACGCGGCCGCCTGCGAGGTGGACGAGTAGCCCTTGGGCAGGAAGAAGTTGCCGACCGCCCACACGTCGTCGGCCCGGCTCCCGCTGACGCCCCACAGCGGCGTCCCCTTGCCGTTGGCCTGGGTGGGGAACGGGACCTGGCTCCAGGCGGCGCCGTTCCAGTGCACGGCGTACGGCTGGCTGTCGTCCACGGTCCCCACGGCCCACGCGTCGTCGTCGGCCCGGCTGTCGACCGAGACCAGCCCGGCCCGGTGCAGGCTGGGGAAGGGCACGGACACCACACTCCACGCCCCCGCCGCGGCCGCGACGGGCGTCGAGGGAGCGAGCATCGCCCCGGCCACGGCCACAGCCCCCAAGGACGCCGCCATCCTGCGCACGGCCGTCGGTGATCGTTCCACGCTCGTCCCCTCTCAGCGCCGAATCGTCCGACCTCATCACGGCGCCGCCCAGGCGCCGGTTCAGCCCGTGTCCTAACCCGGCCACGGCCGCGAGGCGGAAGGCAGTGGAACGCCGGCTTCTACGTAACGGCCGTCCCTCATCGGTCTTGAGGATGTAAGAGAATGACGAAATTAATCTGCGGCACCTGTTGGTCACGTCAATCGGCGCGGTGATGATGCCGGCCGGGGCCACGCTTATCGGGGCCCAGCCCGCCTCGGCGGCCAATCCCGACGGCTCGGTCTCGCTGGTCGCCGCGACCGGCAAATGCATTGAGGTCGCCCCCACCCCGTGGGGGTAATCACAACGTCTCCGGAAACCGCATCCAGCAGCGCGGCTGCGACCACTCGCCGCAGCAGCACTGGTTCCTTATCCAGGTGTCCCGAAACAACAGTGGCAAATCCGGTCCAGCAGTGGCCCTGCAACGGCAACGACAGCATGAGCTGGGCGGACTTCGCCCGGCTCCAGATCTACAACTGCTTCGACACCGGCAACGTTGCGCAGCACTACACCATCCGCTGACCACACAGCGCGCGGCCGCCCTCGCGGACCTGGCGACGCCGATTCTGTCGGACGGGACTGATATTCATGATCCGTCACGGCAACCTCACGGCGTTGTGGAGGCAAGTGATGGCTACGGTCATCGTGCGGGATGAGACCGCCACGGGCAGAGCGTTGGACGAGTTCCCCCTTCCCGGGCTGCCCGAGCGGATCTCGGCGCGAGAGCTGGTCAGGCTCCGGGTCCGCGAGGAGGTGGCGCGTTACAACGCCGCTCCGTCGGCCCGCTTCAGCGGGCTGGTCCGCCCGGTGGATGCCGAGGTCGCCTTGAACGGCTACCGGATGGCCGCCGTCCGCCAGATCGACTGGGAGAGGCAGGCCGACATCGCGGAGCGCGCGTTCGAGCGCAACGCGTTCGTCCTGCTGGTCGGCGAGCGCCAGGTCGAGGATCTGGCCGAGGTGATCGACCTGACCGTCGACCCGATCGTGTCGTTCATCAAGCTGATCCCCCTGGTCGGAGGCTGACGTGGGCGTTCTCGCCGACCTGCACCCCGCCCACGGCCACCTGATCTCCCACCTCGACGAGGCGGCGAAACAGAGCCTGGCGCACTTCGACGCGGTCTTCGGCCCACCGGCCTGGGCGTCCCCGCTCGACGACCTCGTCGCCGGGCTTGACGACGACGGGCGCGTGCGGTTCGCGCGCTGGGTGCAACTGCGGCTGTCCCTGGGCTGGACGGGGGGACACGACTACGACGAACGACTGCTCGCGGCCGTCCGCCATGTCGCCGGCGCCGATCTGCCGTGGCAGGTCGCGGACGTCCGCTTCGTCTGGGGCATCGCCAACGCGCAGATGACGTGTGGACACACCAATCTCGCGGAGGTCTACCGCATCCCCCTTGCCGCGATTCAGCACCTGGATCATGTTCAGCGCCGCCGCATCCTGCGGTGGGATCTGGATTGGTATCGCGACATCCACCGCAGTGTCTGGCAGGCGCATGGCGACCAGATCATCGAGTGCCTCACCGAGCCTGAGGAGGGTGATCCCGCGGCGGCGGTGCGCAATGTGATCTGGGACTGCGACGCCTTCGCCTGCGTCCTCGCCACTGAATACGGCGAGCGCCTGGCCGGCCCGCGGGCGCTGGCGCTGCTGCGCCACTGGAATACCGCCAGATCCTCGAAGCCGAGTGGCGCCTGGCTGCGTAAGGCCGGCCCGTTGCTGACCCCGGAGACGCACGAGCTGGTCCGGGAGATTCTCACGCGGCTGGCGGCCTATCGGGAGACGCCCTTTCTCGATCACTGGGAGACGCCGCAGACCATGTTCCTGGACGAGCGGACCGCCCGGCCGCTCCGCGGAATGGTGTGGACGTGTTCGCTGATCGACGAGCCATGGGTCACCCCGCTTCTGGGCGATGTGGCGCTGACCTGTGGGGTGGGCATGGGTGGCACGGGCGCCAACTGCCGCAGCGAGAGGCTGGCCAACGCCGCTGTCAACGTCCTGGCGCGGCGCGGCGGGCTCGACACGGTGTCGGCGCTCGCCCGCCTGCAGACCAAGGTCCGCAGAAAGTCCGTGCTGGCCAACATAGGGCGCTCGCTCGATTCCGTCGCCGCCGAGGCGGGCCTGTCGCGTGAGCAGCTCCTCGACCGCACCGTGCCCACCTACGGTCTCGACTCCGATGGCGTACGCGAGGAGAAGATCGGCGGCTATCTCGTGCGGCTGGAGGCCGCCGGCCCGGCCCTGCGGTATGTCAACCCGGCGGGCAAGCAGGTCAAATCCGCGCCGGCCGCGATCCGGCAGGAGCCGGCGCTGGCCGAGCTGAAGGCCGCTGTCAAGGAGCTCAGGCAGGCTCTGCCCGCCGAGCGGTTCCGCCTCGAACGGGCGCTGATCACCGACCGAATGTGGCCCTGGGAGCAGGTGACCGCGCACTTCCTCGACCATCCGGTCACGACCACGTACGCGCGGAAGCTGATCTGGCGGCTCGTGGACGGGCCCGCAGGAATCCCGATCAAGACGGGCGGCGGATGGCGGCTCATGGATCCCGCGGGTCAGGAGATCCGGCCCGACCCGGACAGCCCGGTCCGGCTGTGGCACCCGATCCGCGAGACCGCCGGCGACGTGTGGGCCTGGCGCGACCACCTCATCTCCGTCGGCGTGCGCCAGCCGTTCAAGCAGGCGTTTCGGGAGATCTACCTGCTCACCCCGGCCGAGGAGCAGACCAGCACGCACTCGAACCGGTTCGCCGGGCATGTGCTGCGCTATGGGCAGGCCAAGGCGCTGCTCAACCAGCGTGGGTGGAGTGACCTCGCGATCGGCTACTGGGACGGCGAATTGGGCAGCGATCAGGGCGAGGCGATCAAGGAGCTGTCCGGGTGGCACGCGCGCTGGGGCATGCACGTGACCGGCGACCCCGCATCCGACGGCTGGGGCACCGCCGCGCACTGCGTCAGCGAGGAGATCGGCATCTACCGCGCCGACCAGCGCGTGCCCCGTCATTACGACATGGCGCCTTATCCAGGCGTGCCGCTGACCGAGGTGCCGCCCTTGGTCCTGTCGGAAATCCTGCGGGACGCCGATCTCGCCGTCGGGGTCACTTCTGTCGGGCTCGACGTCCAGCCTGCCGGCGGGCACGAGGACTACTGGCAGTCCTACGGGTTCGGCGAGCTCACCGAGACCGCCCAGTCCCGCCGCGACGCCCTGGCCAGGCTCCTGCCCCGGCTGAAGATCACGGGCCGCGCCGAGGTGACCGACCGATTCCTTCGCGTACGCGGAGACCTGCGCACCTACAAGATCCACCTCGGGTCGGGCAACATCCTGATGGAGCCCAACGACGCCTACCTGTGCATCGTCGCCGGCGCCGACCGCGCCGGCCACAACGTATTCCTCCCGTTCGAGGAGGACGGCGGCATGCTGTCGATCATCTTGTCCAAGGCGTTCCTGCTCGCCAACGACACGGCCATCACCGACCCGACGATCACCCGGCAACTGGCCCTCTGACACCAGCGCGAGGCCCCATCACGTCCGACCGTCACGAACGCCGTCGCCGGCCTGCGGCTGCTGCCGAGGGGCGCCCGCGTGGACAGGCAGAGTCAGCAGATCGTCAATTCGGTGCGGCCTGCCAGATATCGGTCGCGCTCGGCCTTGGTCAGAGCGCGGCCCGCCTGATCACAGACCATGCGCACGGCACGGGCATCGGTGATGCCGAGCGTCCAGAAACGGATCTTCCCTTCCAGTCCGACGGTGGCGAGGGAGCGTCCGTCTGGGCTGGGCGCGAGGAATGTCAAGACCTCCTCATCGGTGACGAGCGGAGCGCCCAGCCACGTGCCCGTGGCGACGTCCCACAGTTGCAGCGCGGCCTTTTCGTCCGTCTGCGTGACAGTGATCACGGTCCTGCCGTCGGCGCTGAAAGCCGCGGCACTCATGTCGCCGGTGGCGTCGACGCGGGGCGCATACAACGGGCGCAAGGTCGCGGTGTCCCACACCTGCCAGGCGCCCACACCGTCCAGGAGACCGTTCGTGGTGATGAATTGCCTGCCATCGGCGCTGAAGGCGGGGATACCGACGTCGCCCGTGCTGTCGACCAGCAACCGAGAAGACTTGCCTGTGTCCCTGTCCCATGCCCGGACGGTCACCCTCGTATGGAATCCGCCACCTGGATCGGACACCTGCCTCGTGTCCATGATCAGATGCCGAGACCCGGCCGGGTTGAGCACGACCAGCGCGCCGACACCTCGCGGATCCCTGGTCACCGTGCCGATCGGCTTGCGCGAGCGCAGATCCCAGTTCGACAGCGACCAGCCGGCGTCCTGCACACCCGACCAGACCGTCAGCGTGTCACTGCCGTCGAAGGCCACGTTGTAGCTGGTGCGAACGCGGGTGGCACGGGCCACCTCGGCCATCAGCTCCCGCCTGTCCACCCGCCACACCTGCGCTGCGGAACCTTTGGCGCCCCGCTCCGCTCCCCCGCCCGTTCCACCGCTGGCCAGCAGCGAGCCATCGTGGTTGAAGGCCAAGGCCCAGGTGAAGTCGCTGCTCGGGATCAACGGCTCCCCCACCGGGCGCAGCGAACCGACGTCCCACAGCGTCACCGTCGCCTGGCCGGCGACGTCGCCGGCGCCACTCGAGTCGTGCCCGGAAGGGTCCGCCAGGCCCGCGAGCGTGGCGCCGTCAGGGCTGAAGGCGATCTCTCCGACAGGCTCGCCGTGACCGGTCAGCGATCCCGTCAACGGCCGCCGCGACGTCCTGTCCCACAGGCGTACCCCGTCCACATCCGCGGCGGCGAGCGTGCGCCCGTCGCGGCTGAACGCCATCGCGCCGGCCCCGGCAGGCGGATCGACGTAGGCGGGACCCGCGCGCCTGCCGGTGATCAGATCCCATTCCTCAAGCCACCTGGCCTGGCCGTCGGCACGCAATACGCCGAGGGCGCCGTCGTCTGGAGTGAACGCCGCGGCCCGAACGTCGCCACGTCCACGCGGGAGAGCGACAGGGTCGCGGGTGCCGGTCCGCCACACCAGGACCCTGGGATGAGCATCCGTTTCCCCGCTGACCGCAGCGGCGAAGAAGGTGCCTCCCGCGCTGAAACCCGCCCAATCCAAGACGCCGAGACCCGTTGGTCCTGTGAGGACGTGCACCGCCCCGGTGTCGGTATTCCACAGCTGTACGGTCACCCGCTCGGTGGTGGTGTTCCCCCGGCCGAGAAGGACCGTTTTCCCGTCAGGGCTGAAGGCCATCGATCGAATGGGGCCGCTGCCGAGCCGGCCGGGGTCGTGATCGAAGGTGATCGAGGATCCGTACTGCCGCTGGGTCGCGACGTCCCAGAGCCGCACATCCTCACCGGGCGTTCCGTCGCCGGCGCCGGCCTCCCACGCCCGCGCGACCGCCAGAGTGCGGCCGTCAGGGCTGAAGGCCAGGTGGAACTCGGTGGACGCCTGGCTGAGCAGCGGAGCCCCGATCGGCGTGCGGGTGGCCAGGTCCCACAATTGGACGCTCGCGACCCGGTCGATTCTGGTGTTGAACGTCGTGTCGCTGCCGATGGCCAGGACTTTTCCGTCCGGGCTGAACGCGAGCGACGAGGCGGCGTCCCCCTGGCCGTTCAGCACCGCGACCTCGGGCCGCAGCGCCGCCGCCTTCAACGCCGGCATCACCTCCGCGGGCCGGGGCGACAGCCGCCAGGCGGCCACCAGCAAGAGCCGCGACACCACCGGATCGGTCCGGGCCAGCGCCTGCGACGTGGCCTGCAGCTCGCGCGAGAGAGCGAGATCGCGCTCCTGGCCGGCCTCATCGAGGGCGGCGACCAGTCGCGCCGTCATCCCGAGCGCGACGATCAGCAGCACGGCCAGCGCGGCCGTCAGAAGGGTGCGGGTTCGCTGGCGGCGGCGGGCCGCGGCCTTCCCCGCCGCCTCCAGCGCGCGGCTGGCCGCCAGGAACGCGTCTTCCAGCTCGCCGAGGTTCGCCGCGTCCTGTGCCATGGCCAGGCGGGTGTCCCGATAGAGGAAGGCCGGATCGCGTCCGCTCCGCAGCCAGTCGCGAGCGTCCTCGGCGATCTGCTGCTCGATCATGAGCAGAGTCCGGTCGGCCGCGATCCAGGCGTTCAGCTGCGGCCAGCGCCTGATCAACGCCTCGTGGGTGAGCTGCGCGCGATCCCGGTCGACGGTCACCAGGCGCGCCCGCACAAGCTGATCCAGCGCCCGGCGCGCCGGCGCGTAGTCGGCGGTGGTCGGAGATGGCAGCAGGTCGGCCACGGTCATCGGGCGTCGGCTGTCGTCGAATTCGTCGCCGATGCGTACCAGCCGGGGCAGCAGCAGCCGTGCCGCGTGGCGGGCGTCGGCGTCCAGATCGGCCAGCGCCGAGTCGGCGCTACGGGCCAGCGCCCGGCTGATGCCACCCGTGGTGCGGTAGCCGGCCAGCGTGAGCATCCGGCCTTCCCGGTGCTGCCACGTCGCCAGCAACGCATGCGACAGCAGCGGGAGCACGGCCGCTCCGGTCGCGCCGTCGATGTCCTCGAGCAGCAGTTCCACCAGACCGGGCTGCAAGGTGAGACCGGCGAGCCTCGCGGGTCCTTCGATGGTCTCGCGCAGCTGGTCCGCCGTCATCGGGGTCACCACCACGGGACGCTCCATGGACTCCAGGAGCTCCGGATAGGCGGCGCAATGCCCGAAGAAGTCGGCGCGCAATCCCACGACTATCCGGGCCGATTCACCGGCGGTGTGCAACGCCCGAATGAAGATCCGGCGCTGCTCCTCGCTGGAACAGGCGGTGAAGACCTCCTCGAACTGGTCGACGATCAGCACGGGCCTTCCAGCCGAGGCGAGCATGTCCCGTAGATGGCCGGGCTCGGCTTCGAGGCGCGATCGGATGCCTGGGCCGTCCAGCGGCTGGAAGCGGTCCGCCAGCGAGCCGATCGGGTCCTCGCCGGGCGTGATCACCGACACCGGCCCCAGCCATCGCGCGAGTCCCGTGTGGAGCAACGATGACTTGCCGGCGCCGGACGGGCCGGTGACCAGCACCAGCCCGGACGCCGTCTCGACCCTGGCACGCAGGGCCGCGGTCAACTCCTGACGGCCGAAGAAATAGCGCGCGTCTTCCGGGCCGAAGGAGGCCAGCCCTCGGTAAGGGCTGAAGTCGCCTGGCTGGAACACCGGAGGCGACGGGACCGCGGATACGTACGCGCGGTTGGATGCCAAGGGCAGCTGGTCCACGTAGTCAGCCGCCTGCCGCCGCGGCCGGGGCAACCCCCGGCCATGGAGCCCGGCCGACAGCGATCGATATACGTCCTCCAGCGTGAGCTGCGCGGGGCCGGCCGGATCGCCGTCGGTGAGCAGTTTGATCAAGGCTCCGGTGAAGGCCGTATGCGGCTCGTCGGGCGGCGCCCACGCCTGCCCGTTCGCACCTGTGGCGGTGAGCACGTACATGCCGGCGGCGGCCGCGTCGAAGACCTCGTCGAGGCGCCCTCTGGCTCTGGCCCGGCCGGAGAAGCAACAGTCGAGGATCACCACCGTGAGCGGCGCTCGCGTCCGGGCCAGGACATGCGACATCTCGGCGTACGGCAGGGCCTGGTGCGCCGCGATGCCCTCGGCGAGATCGCGTGCGGCCCGCGTCGTGAGATGAAGCTCCCCGTCGGATACGGCGCCGTGCCCGACGAAATAGATCATCAGCACGTCGGTCGCCTGATTGGCCGCCTCGACCACATCCGCGCCCAGCTCACGGGGGTCCGCCGGGTCGAGCACCACGTTGAGCCGCGCCGGATCAAGCCCGGCCCGCTCGACCAAGACCCGCCCGAGGTCCCGCACGGTCGCCGACACGCTGGGCAGCGCGGGGAATCGGGACCCAGGCAGGTAAGACCCCGACCCGATCAGCAGAACTCGGGTCCCCGGCAGCTCCAGCAAGAGTTGAGCCGACATCACGGCCTCGCTCGACGTGGTTGCGCAGACGTCTACACCGGAGCACACAACCGCCTGCGCGCACAAGCGCCGCAGACCCACCGTCGCACCCTGGGCGTATTCGATGGCCAGTTCGCCGAAGACCTCGCGCCGGTTGACGTGTGCCCGCTCGAGGCCGGCACGACCTGCGCGTTCCGACCCTGCGGTCAGGTCGGGAACGCCGCGGGATCCCCGATCACGAACCACGGCGACCACATCGGGAATGACCGCGACTCCCCGTCGGTGCTGATCCTCGACGTGTAGTGCTCCCGCAGCCGCCGCGCCCAGCGGACCGCCTCGCCGACGGGAAGCGGCTTCGGCGGAGTGGCGCCGGACGTGCTCGCCGTCTGCCCGGTCAGCGCCGCGACCACGAGGTCGCTGAAGGCCAACCCCGCGGCCTCGCGGACCGGGGTGACGCTCGCGATCACCGCGCGCGCCTCCGTGGCGATCATGAGCTGGCGGACGATCCCCAGGAAGTCGTTGGCGTCGTCGGCGGCGAAGTCACCCGTGTCGCAGCCGGTCAGCAGCACGACGTCCGCGCGCACGCCGAGGTCCAGCAGGTCGACCGGCGTGACCGTCCGGGCCAGTTGGAGACCGTTGCGGTTGGCGTGGCAGGCCACGTGCAGCAGCCGTACGCGGCACGTCAGGCCGAGGAAGGCGTCGGCCTCGGCGCTGGTGATGAGGTTGGGCCGGCCGTCGACGTCCGCACCCCGGAAGTAGCGCTCGGCGACCTGGGTCACCTCGCGGTCCACGCCCGGCAGCCGCGCGAGGCCCGGCCGGTCCCGGGCGTCGTAGGAGACCCCGAGGTATCCGGACCGCGCGGGCTCCGGCGGATCGCGGCGCAGTTGGAGGAAGGAGCCGGCGGCCGGGACGATCGCCGTGACGTACGCGTCGCCCACGGCGCCGCCCGATTCCAGCGGAAGCAGATGCCAGGGAGTCCGCACCAGCTCTCCGTGCGGGCATACGACGATCGTGTGAATGTCCGCCGGGATGTCGCCGACCAGCAGACCCGCCAGCCGTATGCTCTCGGAGTCGTCGGCCGTGAACCCCGTGCCGTGGCGCGTCCGCTCGTCCATCCCTCGGAGCCAGTTCGTGAAGACCGACTGATCCAGCTCAGGGATGGCGACGTCGTAGCTGTTCCGGGTCACCGAGGCGCGGATGAGGCGGCCGTAGCGCCCGAGATACTCCAGGTACAGCTCGCCCGGCCGAAGGGCGGCCTGAAGATCGGCCACGGTGGTCGGCTCACCGCCTATGAGCCGGACGGCGGGAGACCGGCCTCGGGTGATGAGCCTCAGCCGTTCGGCCTGATCGCGTTCCCGGTCGCGCAGCTCCTGCTGAGCCGCCTCACGCGCCTGTACGTACGGCTCGACGACGCCCATCCCCGCCGAGAAGAAGGCGGACTGAACGTCGCGCTCGGCCGTTTCGACCCGGATCCGCGCCTCCTCCACGGCCTTGGTCCGCTCCCGCAGATCCGAATCAGCGATCAGCAGGTGGTTCCACACGTCCCGCTGAAGCTGCTGATCCAGGAAGGCCCGGCCCTTGACCGCCTGGGTGGTGCCCCAGACCGCAGCGCGCCAGGCGTCGTTCCGGCGAAGAGCGGGGGCGGCGTCGAGCAGTTGCCCCGTAAGCAACATCAGCATCTGGGCGATCTGGCGGTCGCGCGTCTCCCGCTCATGCGGAAAGAGCATGGCGGCACGGCCGCGTTCATGGCTGACGAGCCAGGCACCGACCGCGGCCAGCCACTCGTCGTCCAACAGGCCGCGCATTCCCAACTGCGTCGCGATCTGGAGCCGGCAGTAAGCCTCGTCCGCCAGCCGATCGGCTCGCCCGAAAGACCGTGCGGCGAGATGCAGGAACTCCATGGATCGGACGTCTCCGGACGGCATCCTCGGGTGCCGGAAGTACACGAATGCCGCGGCGCTCTCGGCCCGCCCTCGGCCCTGCCACGCCTCGGCCGCGCCGAAGCGCTCCGCCGCCGCTTCGAGCATGGCGAGGCACGCGTCGCGCTTGTCGTTCTCGAATCCGGAGACCTTGAGGAGGGCGTATCCCGCACGGTAGTACGCGTCCCCCGCCTCCCGCGCCATGTCCAGCCGGTCGAACAGAACGGCCGCGCGCTCGGCCGCCTCCGCGACGGCCTTGTCGCGTTCGAGGCTCTTCTTCACTGACCGCGGCTGGGAACGCACCCTTTCGAGGCACGCCGCGCGCTGGGCGACGCACATCGCCTCGAGGTAGCGGTCACCGGACGCGCGATACCGCTCCGCCAGCTCTCGGAAGCGGTCGGCCCCGACCTCGGGAACTTGTTCGAGCGCGCTCCCCAGCTCGTTGAGGGCCACTTCCATGAGCTGCTCATCGCCCCGCTCCTGCCCGATCTGAAGGACACGGGCGAACTCGTCGGCCGCCTCGCCGATGTGGCCCTCCGTGAGATGCGCCTCGCCGAGGACCATCCTCATCTGCGCCTCGACCCCCAGATCCGGCGTGGGATCCCGCGCGAGGATGCTGAGGACTTCGCCGGCGCAGGTCGCCGCCTCGTGCTGTTCGGCGTCCGTGAGATCGTGCCGCCGCAGGGTTATGAGCATTGCCTTGTGGTAAAGCGCGCGCGTCCGCGCCTCCTGGAACGGCTCCACGCCCTGGTGATCAGCGGTCAGGTCGATGATCCGGTCGCACAGGGCGAAAGCCTGGTCGTCCTGATCCACTCTGGCCAGGACCTCCAGCCACCCGGCCAGCGCGGCGACCCTGTCATCGGGCGGGCCGTACGCATCCAGCAGTTGGGCGCCCCTGGCGTGGTGCGGGAGGCTCGCGGCGACCAGGCCGGCCCTGGCGAGGCAGGTGCCGCAGGCCGACTCCGCGCGCCCCGCCTCCACGAAATCGCCCGCTTCCCAGCGCAGTTCCGCGATCCGCGCGAGGTCGGCGGCGGCCTGTTCGAACTCTCCCCGCAGCGCGAGCGCCGCCGCGCGCCGGCGCAGCTCCGGCTCGCCGGAAACCCGGGCCACCGGGTCTTTCTCAGCGCGGACCTGGCGCAGCAGGTGCCGATGCCGGCGTATCAACTCGGCCTGGTCGCCGTCATTCGCATCGGACGCGGCGGACTCGAGCACGCCGAGAAAATGATCGACCTCGTCGGTCAGCAATTCCCGATTCGACTCGGCGATCCGCCGGGATTCGAACCAGGTGGGCGCGTCGAAGAACATCTCGAGCGCCCGCCCGATTCTCTCGTAGTCCTCGTGTTCGGCCGGGCTCACGTCACGCTCCCTTCGTCCTGAGTGAACCCTGCCGCCGGGCGGAGCCGCTAGCTCCGCGGACGACACAGGAGCCGACCTGTGGGTGAAATGTGGGTGGAACTTCATGGAGACGGAGCGCCGCAGCCGAATATCTTCAAACCACGAAAGCAAAAGGGGAAACAATTCTCGGGTCTTTCCAGCACTCGAGAGCAGACCCCGTCACGTTAATCGGCGGGAGCGAAATTCCCGCTGAATCCGAGAGGAAGAAACTCATGAAGATCGACATTGTCGACCTGCCCGTCGGCGCCGTCGCCATCGCCGACGACGAGCTCGACGTGATCGCGGGCGCCGCCGCCCCCGAGCGCTGGTCCGCCTACTACTGCACCGCCAGCATCAACGGCGACTGCTACTTCGACTGATCACCCACCGGTGGGGCCGATATCACCCGGCCCCACCGCCCCATCCCCCCGGCCGCCGAGCACAACCAGGATCGATCATGTTGATGATTATCAGTGACCCTGCCGACGCGTCGGCCGCGCTGGTGCTCCCCAAACTGAAGGAGCGCGGCGTCGAAACGCTGTGGTGGGACGAGAGCGCGCTGGCCGCCGAGACCACTCTGACGATCGGCCTGGACGGCGCAGCGGTCCGCCAGACCCTGACCCACGAGGGCCGGGCGTATGACCTGGCGGAGGTGACCGCCGTCTGGCACCGCCGCCCGCGCCGGCCCAAGGCCACCGCCGTCGGCGACGAGACCCAGCGGGCCTACGCCGACCTTGTCACACGGGCCACGCTGGAGGGCGCCTACGCGCTCATGACAGACCGCTGGATGCCCGCCCGTCCGCAGGACGCCAAGAGAATCGACTACAAGGCCCTCCACCTGGCCATGGCCGCCGAACGCGGCTTCGCCGTGCCCGGCACAGTCTTCACGAACGACCCGGCGGAGCTGGTGCCCGCCTGGCATCGCGCAGGCGGGCGGCTGATCTGCAAGACCCCGGAGAAGTTGCCGTTCGAACTCGACGGCGAGGCGCGGCACATGTACACGACGCGCGTGGAGCGCCGTCACCTCGCCGGCCGCCATCGCGTACGACACGCGCCGGTCATGCTGCAGCCGAACGTGCCCAAGGAGTGTGAGCTCCGGGTGACCGTGGTGGGCGACCGGGTGTTCGCGGCCGAGATCGACTCCCAATCCTCGCGCCTCACCGCGCAGGACTGGCGGCACTACGAGGACCAGGGTGTCGCCTACCGCCCGCACGATCTGCCACCGCAGGTGGCGCGCCGGTGCGTCGAGCTGGTCCGGGCCCTGGGGCTCAGCTTCGGCGCGATCGACCTGATCCGCACGCCCGCCGGCGACTACGTCTTCCTGGAGCTCAACGTCAACGGCCAGTGGGCCTTCGTCGAGATCTTCGCAGGACTCCCCATCAGCGACGCCATCGCCGACTGGCTGACAGCGAAAGAGACACACCGATGACCACGATGACAACGACGACGTTCGAGAGCGACCTGGCCGACGCCGTACGACTGCTGCGTGAGCTGCCCCGGCACCGTGACCGCCGGGACGAGGCACGTGCCATGGTGGCGCAGTGGGCGGCGGCACACCCCGGGCGGGAGGCGGAGCTCGTCATCGACGAGACGCCCGGCACCGGCCGGGTGAGCTACGACCTGCTCCTCGCCCACCCCGACGGCGGCACGGTCGGGCTCACCGCCCACACCGAGGACGGCGTTCCGTGGATCGTCGACCACTCCACCCACTGGGCCGCCGGACAGGTGCTCAGCGTCGACGGCGTCGGGCTGTCGATGCCCGCCGCCCTGTACGCGCTGCGCTCCCTCGGCACTCGCGACCGTCAGGTCCACGAACAGCTCATTGACTACCGCATCCTGATGAGCGAGATCGAGCGGGACGGCGAACCGGTGTCGCGCGAGGAACTGCAGCGGGCCGCGGACGCGTTCCGGCAGCGCCGGGGGTTGCACGGCCGGGCCGAGACGATGGCCTGGCTGGCCGAGATCGGGCTGCCGGAGCAGGCGTTCGCCGATCACATGGAGAACGACGCCAAGATCGCGCGGATCAGGGCGAGGTTCCCCTCGGACGTGGCGTACAAGGCATGGCTGGCCGAGCGCCGCAGCACCAGCCACATTCGCTGGCACTGGCTGTGAGCCGCGTGCCGCTGCGGATGCAGCTCACCCAGACCGACTGCGCGGCCGCCTGCCTGGCGATGCTGCTCAGCGCGTTCGGCCGTCGCACGGGCGTCGCCGAGGCGCGCGCCCACCTGCCGGAGAACGCCGACGGCGCGACGCTGCGCGACCTCATCCAGGCGGGCGCCGCCTTCGGCCTGCGGCTCCGGCCGTTCCGGGTGCCGACCACGGCGGGGCTGCCCACACCGTTCATCGCGCACTGGGAGGGCGACCATTTCGTGGTCGTCGAGCGGGTGCGGCCCGGACGGGTCGACATCGCGGACCCGGCGCAGGGACGCCGGCAGGTGCCGGACTTCGGGGCCTCGGTCCTGCTGGCGGACGTGCCGGAAGCGCTGACCCCCGCCGGCCGTACGCGCCCGGCATGGCTGCCGCTCGTGACGGGCGCACTACGCGACCGCCGGCTGCTGGCAGGCGTGGTGCTGGCGTCGATCGCCGTCCAAGGCCTCGGGATGGTGGTGCCGCTGTTCACGAAGCTGGTCGTCGACGGTGCGGCCTCGACCGGTGCGCTGGTCGTGGCGGCGGCCGCCACGGTGGCCGTGCACATGCTGCTGACGCAGGTGCGCTCGCTGCTTCTGATCAGGGTCCGGACCGGCGTGGCGGGAGCCATGATGCGGCGGCTGGTCACGCACTCGTTCGCCCTGCCGTACTCGTTCTTCCAGCGGCGGACCAGCGGCGACCTGCTTTCGCGGCTGAGCGCGGTGGCGGTGCTCCGCGACCTGGTGACGGAACGCTCGCTGGCGCTTGTCCTCGATCTGCTGACCAGCCTCGGCTACCTGGCCGTGCTGGCCGTGGCCGCGCCCTGGCTGGCGCTTCTGACCGCCGTCGTGGCGACGGCGCAGGCGGCGGTCACGGTGCTGGTCGGGCGTGTCGGCCTGCAGAGGACCTTCGAAGCGCTGCACGCGTCGTCGCAGACCCAGACGAGCCTGGTCGAGAGCATCTCGGGCATCGAGGGCGTCAAGGCGAGCGGCGACGAAGACGCGGCCGTCGCGCGCTGGCACCTGCGCTATGAGCAGGAACTCACGGCCGCCGCCGGGCGGGACCGGGCGCTGGCCGGCGCGCAGGCCGTCACCGGCGGGCTCCAGCTCGCGCTGGCGCTCGGCGTGCTGGTGGTCATAGCGTTCCGAAGCGGCAGCGCGGAGCTGGGCACACTGCTGGCGCTGGCCGCGCTGGCCACCTCGGCGATCACCCCGCTCGCGAGCCTGCTCGCGACCGTGCAGCAGCTCCACATGGCGTACGGGCACCTCGATCGGATCGCGGACGTGCTCGGCACGCCTCCGGAGCCCACGGGAGGGCTACGCCCCGCGATCACGGGGGCGATCGAGCTGCGCGGCGTGACGGCCGGCTACGACCGCAGGCATCCGGTCTTGCGCGATGTCAGCCTTCGCGTGCCCGCCGGAGCGCGGGTGGCCGTGGTGGGGAGGTCGGGGTCCGGCAAGACCACGCTGGGCCGCATGCTGCTCGGCCTGCTCGAGCCGGCCACGGGGAGCATCACCTTCGACGGGGTGCCGCTGGACCGGATCGACCGCTCCTGGCTGCGCCGCCATTTCGGCGTCGTGACCCAGCAGACCCACCTGTTCGCGGGTTCGGTGGCCGAGAACATCGGCGGTGGCGCGCATGGGCTGCCCGAGGGCCTGGGCGGCGACGTCGAGCGGGCGGCGCGCATGGCGGCGATCCATGACGAGATCGCGGCGATGCCACTGGGATACGCGACGAACATCGGCGAGGCGGGACGCCGGTTGTCGGGCGGTCAGCGGCAGCGGATCGCGCTGGCACGCGCCCTCTTCCGCCGTCCCCGCCTGCTGCTCCTCGACGAGCCCACCGCCAGCCTCGACGCCGTGACCGAGGAGCGCATCAGCACGAACATCGCGGGCTTGGCCTGCACACAGATCGTGATCGCCCACCGCCTGTCCACGATCAGGGACGCCGACCTCATCGTGGTGCTGGACGAGGGCCGCGTCGCCGAGGTGGGCACGCACGACGACCTGGTCGCCCGCGCCGGCGTTTACGCCGACCTCATCGCTCACCAGGCCACTCCTGTGGGGTGAGACAAGGCCCTCGGCCCGCCACAAGGTAACCACAAGCGCGGCCCGGTCTCCTTGTCTCGTCAATTCCGACGAGGGGGGAAGAGTGGCTCGACAGGCAGGATTCGTTGATCTGATGACGGCCGTCGCCGCGCACGCCGCAGGGGGAAACGACACGGCGTGCACGTTCGTCGACTACGGGACGGAGCGGGCGGGGATCGCCCAGAGCCTTGACTACGCCGAGCTCGACGAACGGGCCCGGCGCCTGGCCGCCGCGCTGCAGGCCCGATGCGTCCCAGGTGACAGGGCGGCGATCCTGTGCCCGCAGGGGCTCGACTACGTCGTCGCGTTTCTCGCGTGCCTCTACGCGGGTGTGATCGCCGTGCCGCTGTACCCGCCCGACGACCATCGCTCGAACGAGCGGCTCCTGGCCGTGACGGCCGACGCGGCGCCGGCGATCCTGCTCACCTCCGGCGACGGCCGTGACGCGGCCCGGCGGGTGATGGCGGACGACCCGCGCTTCGCGCTCATCCAGGTGCTCGGCGTCGACGAGATCGACGCGGTGCCGCCGTACCGGCCCGTGGTGATCGGCCCGGACGACATCGCCTACCTGCAGTACACCTCCGGCTCCACCCGGCGGCCCGCAGGGGTGGAGGTGACGCACGGCAACATCCAGGCCGGCGCCTTCCAGATCCTCCGCAGCATCCGGCTCACGCCCGGCGAGGCGATCGCGAGCTGGCTGCCGCTGTTCCACGACATGGGGCTGGTCTTCACGCTCATCACGCCGCTGTTCGCCGGCGCACACCTGGTTTTCACCAGTCCGTATGCGTTCATCCTGCGCCCGTCGCGATGGCTGCGGCTGATCTCGGATCATCGGGCGGTGGCGACCGCCACCCCCAACTTCGGCCTCGACCTGTGTGTGGAACGCGTTTCCCAGAGCCAGCGCGTGGGGCTCGACCTGGGCAGCCTGCGGGCCGTCGTGAACGGCTCGGAGCCCGTGCGCCGGCAGTCGCTCCAGCGGTTCACGGAGGCGTTCGCCGGCAACGGCTTCCGGGCGGAGACGCACTGCCCGGCCTACGGTCTCGCGGAGGCGACGCTCGCGGTCACCGCCGCCACAGTCGGCGAGGGAGCGTCTGCACGCGATTTCGACGCCGTCGCACTCGGCGAGGGCCTGGTACGGCTCGCGCATGACAGCACGACACCAGCACGGACCCTGGTGTCCTGCGGGCGGCCCGTAGATCAACAGGTCCGGATCGCCGATCCGCGGACGCTGACCGAAACCGCCCCGGAGCGCGTCGGCGAGGTGTGGGTGCGCGGCGCCAACGTCTGCAGTGGCTACTGGAACCAGCCGGAGCGCACCCATGAGACGTTCGGCGCGACGCTGGACGGCCAGTCCGGCTGGCTGCGCACCGGCGACCTCGGGTTCGTGTTCGAGGGGGACGTCTACATCGCGGGCCGGATCAAGGATCTGGTCCTCATCGCCGGGCGCAACCATTTTCCCGACGACATCGAGGCCATCGTGGCGGACGCGCACGCGGCCGTCAGGCGCGGGACCGTGGCGGCCTTCTCCGTGGAGGAGTCCGACGCCGAGCGCCTCGTGGTCGTCGCCGAGGTGGACCCGGGCAGCGCGGCCGGCCTCGACGCCGAGGTCCTGCTGCGCACGGTCCGGAGCGTGCTGTTCCCCGCGCACGGAGTCGAATTGCATCGCCTCGTCCTCGTACGGCCCGGCGGGGTGCCGAAGACCTCCAGCGGAAAGATCCGCCGCACGGAGTGCCGGGAGCGATATCTGACCGGATCTTTGCGGCCCGCGTCCTGACACCGACGCGCTCACCTGGGAAGAACCATGACTGACGTAATGACCTGGCTGGTCGCACGCCTGGCCGCGGAGTGCCGGATCGACGTCGCGGACGTCGACGTGAACCGCCCGTTCAGCGAGTTCGGGCTCGGCTCGGTCCAGGCGGTGGCCGTCGCGGGCGACCTGGAAGAGCTTCTGGACACGGCCGTCTCGCCGACACTGCTGTGGGAGCATCCCACCATCCACCGGCTCGCCGCGCACCTCACCGCAGGCGCATCCCCGGCGAGCGAACCGTCCGCTGTGGACGCGTGCGAGCCGATCGCCGTCATCGGCATCGGGTGCCGGCTTCCCGGCGGCGTGGACTCACCGGCCCGCCTGTGGGAATTCCTCCGCCGCGGCGGGGACGCGGTCGGCGAGGTCCCGCACGGCCGCTGGGACGAGTACGCGGCGGCGGATCCGGCGCTCGTGGCGCGTACAACGCGATTCGGCGCCTTCCTCGAGGACGTGGCGGGATTCGACGCGCCGTTCTTCGGCATCAGCCCACGTGAAGCCGCCACGGTGGACCCGCAGCAACGCCTGATGCTGGAGGTGTGCTGGGAGGCGCTCGAGCACGCCGGGATTCCACCGCTTTCCCTGGCCGGATCCGCGACGGGCGTGTTCGCCGGCGCGTGCGGCGACGACTACGGCAGGCGGCAGTTCAACGACCTGACGGGGATCGAGGCGTGGTCGGCGCCGGGCTCGGCGCTCAGCATCATCGCCAACCGGGTCTCCTACCACTTCGACCTGAAGGGCCCGAGCGTCACCGTCGATACGGCGTGCTCCTCTTCCCTGGTCGCGGTCCACCTCGGAGCGAGCAGCCTCCGGTCGGGAGAGAGCGACATGGTGCTCGCCGGTGGCGTGAACCTGCTGCTGTCCCCCGCTGTAACGATCGGCTTCGACCGGGCGGGGGCGCTGGCGCCCGACGGACGCTGCAAGCCGTTCGACGCGTCGGCCGACGGATATGGCCGAGGCGAGGGGTGCGCCGTGGTCGTGCTCAAGCGGCTGAGCGACGCCCGCGCCGCCGGAGACCGGGTGCTGGCCGTCATCCGCGGTTCGGCCGTCGGCCAGGACGGCCGCTCCAACGGTCTCATGGCCCCCAACCCCGCCGGTCAGGCCGATGTCCTCCGCGCCGCCTGCGCGGCCGCGGGTGTGCGGCCCTCCGAGGTCGGTTACGTCGAGGCGCACGGGACGGGAACGCCGCTGGGCGACCCGATCGAAGTGGCGGCCCTGGCGTCGGTGTTCGGAGCCGGCCGGGCTCCCGGAGCGCCGCTCCTCATCGGCTCGGCGAAGAGCAACTTCGGGCACCTTGAGGCTGCCGCAGGAGTGGTGGGTCTGATCAAGACGGTGCTCTCCGTACGGCATGCGGAGATTCCGCCCACGCTCCACTTCGCCGACCCCAATCCGCGCATTCCCTTCGACCGCGTTCCGATCCGGGTGGCCGCGGCCCGCACGCCCTGGCACGCGCCCGGACGGCTCGCGGGCGTGAGCTCCTTCGGCTTCGGCGGCACGAACGCGCACGCCATCGTCGAGGGAGTCGAGGAGGCGGATCGTCCGGTCGGCGGCGACCTGCCTGTGGTCGTCCCCGTCTCCGCAGGCGACCGGGAAGGGCTCGGGCAGGCGGTCGACCGGCTGCTCACGTGGATGACGGACCATCCCGATACGACGGTCCAGGATGTCGCGTCGGCGCTGGCCCGGCGCCGCTCCCACCTGCCCGCCCGGCTCGCGGTGGTGGCGGCCGACCTGAGCGATCTGAAAGCCGGGCTGGCGGCGGGCGTACGCGCGACCACCAGGCCGCAGATCGCGCGCAAGGGCCCGGTGTTCGTGTTCCCGGGCCAGGGATCGCGATTGGCCGGGGTGAGCCGGGAGCTGCTCGGGCTCCGCGCGTTCGGCGATGCGCTGGCCGAGATCGAGCCGGTGGTCGCCGAAGAGTCGGGCTTCTCGCTCCGCGCCCTGCTCGAGGCGGACGCCGAGCCGCATGGAGTCGACCGGCTCCAGCCTTTGATCTTCGCGATCCAGGTCGGCATGGCCGCCGCGTGGCAGGCGGCAGGAGTGGTCCCGGCGGCGGTGATCGGGCAGTCGGTGGGCGAGGCGGCGGCCGCCGTCGTGGCGGGCGCCCTGTCCGTGCAGGACGGGGCCCGGCTGGTCTGCCGCCGTTCGCGCCTGCTGGCGCGCGTCGCGGGCAAAGGCGCGATGGCCGTGATCGAGCTTGCCGCCTGTGACGTCGAGACCCTGCTGCGGGAGCGCGGCCTGACGGACCGGATGGTCGTCGCGGTCCGATCGGGGCCGCGTTCCACGGTGGTCGCGGGCGACGCGGAAGCCGTACGGGGACTGGCGGGCGGCCTGGGCGCAGGCCTGGCCCGCCTGGTCAGGGTCGACCTGGCCGCGCACTCCCCGCATGTCGACGACCTACTCGACGAGCTGCGCGAACGACTCGGCGACCTCCGTCCTCGGCCGCTCGGTCTCCCCTTCTTCTCGACCGTGCTGGACGACCCGCGCGATGTCCCCGCCTTCGACCCGGACTACTGGGCCGCGAATCTGCGGCGGGAGGTCAGGTTCACGGATGCGGCGCGCGTGGGCGCTGAAGCCGGATACACCACTTTCGTCGAGATGAGCCCGCGTCCCCTGGTCGCCGAGGCGATCGCGGACACCCTGGCCGACGCGGGCTTGCCGGGGTCGGTGACGCCTGGAATGCGGCGGGGCGAGCGGCACCCGCTGCTCGCCGGTGTGGCGGAGGTGTACGAAGCCGGTCACGACATCGATTGGAGCGCCCACTATCCCGTGGCGCCGCATGTGGACCTGCCCACGACACCGTTTCACCGTAAACGGCACTGGACGTCCTGCCGGGCCGTCACCGGCGGAGCTCGGCCCGGCGGACTCGCGCCGCACACGTTGCGCGGACAGGAGATCACGATCGCGGGCGGCGCCGCGCGCGTCTGGGAGGGTGTGGCCGAGGTCGGCGCGATGCCATATCCAGGCACGCACGCGATCCGCGGCGTGCCCGTCGTCCCTGCGTCGGTGCTGCTCAACACCCTGCTCAACACCCTGCTCGACACGCTGCTCGACACACCGCTGACCGTGGCTGGAGGCGGTGCCGGGCTGCGGGACATCCGGTTCGAACAGCCGCTCACGCTGTCGACGGACCACCGCGTGCAGGTCGTCTCCGATGAGGGCGGGCTGCGGCTGGCGGCCCGTGACGACAGTGAGACGGGCTCGTGGCAGACCATAGTCTCAGCCGTCCCGGCCGCCGCCTCGGACTCGCCCGCCGCCGCATGTGAAGCAGACGTCGGAATCCCTGTGTCTAAGGACGAGGTGGTGCGCCGCCTCACCGCGGCGGGCGTGTCCGGCACGGCCTACCCGTGGGTGGTGCGGGCTCTGCGGAGCGGCCCGAGCATGGCCCATGCCGTTCTCGACCTGGGTACAGAGGGCGGCACATGGGCGCCCGCGCTCGATGCGGCGCTCCACCTGGCGGTAATGACGGACAGCTCTCCGGACGGGGGCGACGCCTATGTGCCGCAGAGCGCCGATCGCGTCATCGCCCGCGGCCGGCCAGAGGCTCGCGCCGAGGTGACCGCGCTCGTCCGCGCGGCCGATCACCACGCCTTCACCGTCGACCTGTGGATATGCAGTGGCGATGGGTCCCTCCTGGTGGACGGGGTCCGCTATGTGTCTCTCGACGGCAGCGGCCAGGTGAGCACACGCGTGCCAATCTGGCACCCGCGGGAGTGGCCCGCCGCAGGCCAGGTGCACGGCCAAGCGCATGGCCGGGTGCTTCTCCTCGGCCCTCGCGACGCGTTCGCCGAGGCCGTACGCCGCGAGCTGACCTCAGCCGGCATCGAGCATGACCACGCGGACGGCGTCTCCGAGCTCACCGGCACGGATCCGCTGACGGTCGTAGTCCTGCCGCCCACCGTGGGACACGACTGCATCGCGGCCGCGCAAGCCGCCTGCCTGGCGGCCGCGGAGACGGCCGCCGCCCTGGGGCGCCGGCACGACGCGGGCGGGGCGAGCCGCCTGTGGCTGACGACGATCGGCGTCATGGAGGGCGACACGGAAACGGCCGCCGCCATGCGCCCGCTGTGCGCGCTGGCCGGGGTCATCGCCGGCGAGTACCCCGAGATACCGTGTGGCGTCGCAGACCTCGGCCCGCACGGCGATCTCGGGGTCAACGCCCACGAATTGGCGCGTGCCCTGTCCGGCGAGCCCGAGGGCACGATCGCCGTCCGAGGTGATCACGTGCTGGCGCCGGTGCTGTCGGACGCCATGCCGGCGACTCATCCGGCCGTGCGGTGCCGCCGCGACCGCGCGTACCTCGTGACCGGCGGGCTCGGTGCGCTGGGGCGGCACGCCGCGCGCGCCCTCGCCAGGAAAGGGGCGCGCCGGCTCGTGCTGCTGAGCCGCCGCCCACTGCCGGATCGGGAACACTGGGGCGAAGCGCACAACGACGAGATCGCAGCACGAGTGGCGTTCGTACGCCAACTGGAGACCGAGGGCGTCAGCGTGCACGTCGCCGATGTCGACGTCGGCGACAGGATGCGGCTGCGCGCGTTTCTCGACACGTGGCGGCGGCAGCTGCGCCCGCCGATCGCGGGGATCGTGCACGCCGCGGGAGTCACTCACGACGCGCTGCTCGCGCAGACGTCCGCGGCCGGGCTGCGCGAGGTGTTCGAGCCGAAGGCGGCCGGGGCGTACTGGCTGCACCAGTACTTCCCGCCCGGCGAGCTGGACTTCTTCGTCCTGTTCTCGTCGGCCGCCGCACTGACCGGCGCGCCGGGGCAGGGCTCGTACGCCGCCGCCAACGCCTTCCTCGACGGCCTGGCCCACCTGAGGCGAGCCGCGGGCGACCGGACGCTCAGCCTCAATTGGTACGCCTGGCGCGGTCTCGGACTGGCGGCCGGACGGGGCGGCCGCGCCCTCGACCAGGAGGTCGGCGGCCTCGGAGGACTGGAGCCCGCCGACGCCCTCGCCGCGTGGGCGCGCGCCGAGGCGGCCGGCGTCGCGCAGGCGCTGGTCATGCCTCCGGTACGCCTCCCGGGAGCGCCCCGCCGGTCACGTCCCAGGGAGTGGACCTGCCGCCCGGACCTCGCGGCGGAGGTCCACGGGCTGGCGGCGCGCCGGCTCGGGCTTGAGCCCGACGACCTGGACCCGGAGCGACCCCTGTCCGAGCTCGGCATGGACTCGATCATGGCCCTCGGAATCCGTCGTGACCTGGAGACGCTCACCGGACTGGCCCTGTCCGTGACGCTCCTGTGGAACCGCTCCACGACGGACCTCCTGGGTGAGTATCTGTGGCGGCGCCTCATGGAACCACCGCCCGAGGAGGAGCGGGACGATCTCGGGGAAAGCGCGTTCGACGTGATCTTGACCCACGCGGAGACCGACCTCCCTTCTGCAGACTTCGCTGACATCCCGTGGCTGGAGGCAGGACATGAGCGCTGACGGCATCGGCGTACGGCTCGCGCGACTAGCGCCCGACCAGTTGGACCGGCTCGACACACGAATGCGGGCGGCCGCCTTCACGGTGGCGGCCGAGCCGGTGGCAGTGGTGGGCATGGCGTGCCGCTTCCCTGGGGCCGGATCGGTGGCGGAATTCTGGCAGTTGCTGATGGAGGGCCAGACCGGTGTCGGGGAAGTCCCGCCTGATCGGTGGGATGCCGGGGAGTACCCCGGATCCGCGCACGACGCACGGCACGGTGGTTTCAACGGCGCCTTCAACGACCGCTTCACCGGCGGCTTCATCGGTGACGTCGCGGGCTTCGACGCCGAGTTCTTCGGCATCTCACCGCGTGAGGCGGCGGCGCTCGATCCGCAACAGCGGTTGCTGCTGGAAGTCACCTGGGAAGCGCTCGAATACGGCGGAATCCCGCCCCGCTCGCTCGCCGGGACCCGCACCGGAGTGTTCGCCGGGATTTACTACAACGAGTATCTGCTGCGCCAGCTGACCGGTTCGGCCGCGATCGACGCGTACACCAGCACGGGCAACGCGGGCAGCACCGCTGTCGGGCGCCTGTCGTACACCCTCGATCTGCGCGGGCCGAGTGTTGCGGTGGACACCGCCTGCTCCTCGTCGCTGGTCGCGCTGCACCAGGCCGGGCAGAGCCTGCGCCTGCGGGAATGCGACCTGGCGCTGGCCGGTGGCGTGAGCCTGATGCTGACGCCGCAGACCACGACCGCCCTTGGCCGCTGGGGAATGCTGTCACCACGGGGCAGGTGCGCGGCCTTCGACGCCGGCGCGGACGGTTTCGTGCGCGGCGAGGGCTGCGGGATAGTGGTGTTGAAACGGCTGTCGGACGCGGTGCGCGACGGCGACCGGGTGCTCGCTGTGATGCGGGGCAGCGCGGTCAACCAAGACGGCCGTTCCAACGGCCTGACCGCGCCCAATCCCGCCGCCCAGCACGAGGTGATCGCCGCCGCACTGGCCCGGGCGGGCGTGCCCGCGCATCAGGTCGGCATGGTCGAAACGCACGGGACGGGCACCCCGCTCGGCGACCCGATCGAGTTCGAGGCGCTGGCCGAGATCTACGGGCGCGGCCCGGGGCGCTGCGCGCTCGGCGCGGTGAAGACCAACCTCGGGCATCTGGAAGCGGCCGCCGGAGTGGCGGGCTTCATCAAAGCGGTCCTGTGCGTCCGCGAGGGCACCGTGCCGCCGAACCTCCACTTCGAGAAGTGGAATCCGGCGCTGAACAGACCCGAAGACAGGTCACCCGCAGACCGATCGCCCGCAGGCCTGTTGCCCGCAAACCGATCGCCCGCAAACCGCCCGCCCGCAGACCGGCTGCCCCAAGACAGGTCGCCCGCAGATCGGTTGTTCGTGCCGGTGACGCCGCAGGAATGGCCGAGCCCGGCGCGCCCGCGAACGGCCGGCGTGAGCTCGTTCGGATTCGGCGGCACCAATGCGCACGTCATCATCGAGGAACCGCCACCTCCGCGGCCGCGTCCACCCGTAGCCCGACCGGATGTCGTCGTGCTCCCCATCTCCGGAAAATCCGATGTCCGGACGCGCCGAGCCGCCGGAGCCCTCGCCCAGTGGCTGGACGAGCACCCGGCCGACCTGGGCGATGTCGCCTACACCCTGGCACGCCGCCGCGACCACCATCCTGTACGGCATGCCGTCCTGGCCCGCGACCGGGCGGAGGCGGTGACCGGGCTGCGCGCCTTCGCGTCGAGCGAGGCGACTCCCGGGCCCGCGAAGGTCGATACGGCGCAGGGCCTGGTCTGGGTGTTCCCCGGCCAGGGCACGCAGTGGGCCGGCATGGGCAGGGCGCTCCTCCACCACGAACCCGCCTTCGCCGCAGCCGTGGACGCCTTGGACCCGGACTTCCGACGGCAGGCAGGCTTCTCGCTTCGCGAGACGCTCGCCGCGGGGGCGGACCTCCAAGGACCTGTCCGCGTGCAGTCGGTCCTGTTCGGCGTCCAGGTCGCCCTCGCCGCCCTGTGGCGGCACTACGGCGTCCATCCCGCCGCGGTCATCGGTCATTCGGTGGGCGAGGTCGCGGCCGCAGTGGTCTCAGGGGCACTGAAACCGGAGCAGGGACTCGAGGTGGTCGTCCGGCGTGCGCGGCTGCTGACCAAGATCGCCGGCCGCGGCGGCATGGCCGCGCTCGAACTGACGCCGACCGCGGCCGAACGTCTGTGCGAGGAGTTTCCCGGCACGTCCGTCGCGATCCATACGGCCCCCGGCCAGGTCGTGGTGGCAGGCGACCCCGCTCAGCTGACCGGATTGGTCGCCCAGGTATCCGGGGAAGGGTGCCTCGCGCGGCTGGTCAAGGTGGACATCGCCTATCACTCGCCGCACGTCGACGAGCTGCTGCCGGTGCTCGGACAGCAGCTGGCCGGGCTGCGCGGCCAGCCGCCGGAAACCGCCTTCTACTCGACGGTGCTGGACGACCCGCTTGAGATCCCGGCGTTCGACGCCGACTATTGGGTGGCCAACCTGCGCCGGCCGGTCAGATTCGCCGATGCGATCGCGGCCGCCCTCGCCGACGGCGCGCGCGGCTTCGTGGAGATGTCCCCGCATCCGACCCTCACGCACGCCGTCCACGAGATCGCCGCCGACGCGGGAGTGCATGGCATTCTCGCGGCGGGCAGCCTGCGACGGGACGGAGACGATCGCGTAAGCATCCTGTCCGCGCTCGCCGAGCTGTACCGCGCCGGATATCCCGTCGATTGGGAGCGCCTCTACCCGGACGGCGATCTTGCCGATGTCCCCTTCACCCAGTGGCAGCGCACCCGGCATTGGATCGAGCTCCGTACGCCGGCGGGCCCGCCCGCCGAGTGGTTCTACGAGGTCCAGTGGGTGCCTGTGCCGCCCCCGCCGGCCGAAGGCGTCACCGGACAGTGGCTGTTCGTCGCTGACACCGGAGGCGTCGCGGCGGCCTGCGCCGACGTAGTTCGCCGCCGCGGCGGCCGGGTGCGGCTGATCCCTCCCGGAGAAACCCTCAACCGGCCCGACGGGACCGTTCATGTCGTCTCCTTCGCCGCGCTGGGCCACATCAGCGCCCCGGAGTCCGCGGCCCGGCTCACATCCGATCTCCTACGGCTGGCCGCGGCAATCCCCCCAGATGCCCGCCTCAGCGTGGTCACGAACGGAGCGCAGGCCGTAGAAGACGGTCCGGCGTCCGTCAATCCAGCGCAGGCCACGCTCTGGGGACTGGTGCGATCCGTCGCGCTGGAACTGCCCGATCTGGCCCCCCGGCTCATCGACCTGCCCCCCACGTGGGACGAAGCCATGCTGGACCTGCTTGCCGGCGAACTCACCGCGCGCGATGAGCCTCAGATCGCGTTGCGCGGTGGCATCCGGCACGTACCCCGGTTGCGCCGCGCGCCTTTGCCGCGTCAGGCGGCCGCGCTACCCGCAGGCGCCCACCTCGTCATAGGAGCCACCGGAACCATTGGACCTCGCCTGCTGGACGCGCTGGCCGAGCTCGGGGCCGGCCATCTCGTCGCGGTGAGCCGGCATGGCCTGTCGGGCGCGGCGGCGGACGTCGGCGACCGGCTGCGCGCCGGCAACGTCCCCGTGACCGACGTCATGGCGGACATCGCCGACGAGCCCGCCATGCGCGCGCTGTTCGCCCGATTCGGAGCGGACCTGCCACCCCTGGCCGGGATCTATCACGCGGCGTTCGAGGGCGCGCCGGTGCGGTTCGAGGAGCTCGATGAGCGTCATGTGACCGCCATGTTCCGCGCCAAGGTACGCGGCACCGATCTGCTGCACACGCTCGCCGCGGCGCACGAGCCGCGCGTGTTCTGCCTGTTCTCGTCCACTACGGGGCTGCTCGGCTCCCGAGGGCTGGCGCACTACGCCGCCGCCGGCGCCTATCTCGACGCCTACGCCCATGCCAGGCGGGCGGCGGACCTTCCCGCGCACGTCATCGACTGGGGAGCGTGGCGAGACCGGATCGCGGCCTCCGGACATCAGGCCGTGGTGGAGCTGTCCGGCCTGCGTCCCATGGCCGACGAGCTGGCCATCCAGGCGCTCGGCATGGTGCTCGGCCACACGCGCACCCAGACCGTCGTGGCCGATGCCGACTGGGGCCGCCTGGCCGACGCGTACGCCGGCCGATCGACGCTCCCGCTGGTGTCCGAGCTGGCGGACGCCGGTGGAACCACGGTGGCCGGCGACGAGACAAACACCAAATTCCGCGCTCGGCTGGTGGAAAGCCTCCCGGACGAACGTCGCCGCCTGGTCCTCGACCACGTCCGGGCGGTGGTCGCGGAGGTGCTCGGCCTGCCGTCCGCCGCCGCCGTGCCTGCCGACGGCGGCTTCTTCGAGCTGGGCCTGGATTCGCTGATGAGCGTGCGAGTGCGGCGCAGGCTCGTCCAGACCATGGGCGTACAGCTGGAGACCGTGGCCTTGTTCAAACATCCGACCGCCATGGACCTCACAGACGTGATCACGGCCGCGATCGATGAGGGGTGAGCGCATGGACGGCGGGCGCTGGCTCGTGCGTTTCACGGAGCGGAGGCAGGCGGACCTGACGTTGTACTGCCTGCCGTTCGCCGGCGGCACGGCCGCCTTCTTCCGCCCCTGGGCGAACCTCCTACCACCCTGGGTGGACCTGTGCGCCGTACAACCTCCGGGACGGCAGGACCGGTGGCAGGAGGCACCGCACGTGGCGCTCGCCCCGTTCGTCGCGGAGTTGGCCGACCGCCTGGCCACCGATCTGTCGGGCCGCCCGTACGCCCTGTTCGGCCACAGCCTGGGTGGGCTGCTGGCCTTCGAGACCGCTCGTGAGCTACGCCGCAGAGGGCTGCCCCAGGCAGAGCTCCTCGGCGTGTCGGCGCGCGGAGCGCCACACCTACCGGCCCCACGCGACCGCCTGCACCTGCTACCGGACGAGGGGCTCGCCGCGGCGCTCGTGGCGATCGGTGGCATACCGGAGGAGATCCGCCGCGAATCCGATCTCCTGGCCTTCCTGCTCCCGACGGTACGGGCAGACCTCACGCTGTCCGAGACCTACCAATATCAGGAGGAACCACCCCTCGCCTGCCCGCTTTCCGTGTTCGGCGGGGACGCCGATCCGCTGGCCGCCCCCGATGCGCTCCATCAGTGGCGGCGGCACTCGGACGGCCCGGTCCAGATCCACCTATATCCCGGCCACCACTTCTACATCAGCGATTTCCTGACCGCGGTCGTCGGCGCCCTGGCCACCGACCTGTCCGGAACAGCATTGAGCTGGGCTAGACGAGGCCAAGCATCCCATTCGCACAGGCGCGTGGGATAAGCTCGTGGGGACCGAGGATATCTCGCATGCTGACAGCCGCGTCGCTTCACCCCCGGCCGCACACGAGTCTGGTCCCGTACGGGGCCGAAGCAGGTCAAATGGGTACTATGCATCAGCAGGTCACCGCGTCCGGCTTCGCCGTGAACGCCCGGCAGCACCGCACCCCGAGACTCGAGACGGCGCGGCCCCATGCCGATCTCGATTGCTTCGCTCCCCACCACCGCGACGGCGCCGTATGAACGCGGCCGCATCGCCTAGCAGCCCACGAGCGGGATCCTCCGGCTATGGAGCGCGCAGCACACCCCAGGGATCGATCTCGCCTGGACTTCTCTACGCATCGACGTTCGTCTCCCGGCGGACCGCGGAGCGACCAGTCGTTCAGCCCGTTGACCCTGAGATACCGAGTGAGTGCTTGTGCGGTGATCGCGCGGACTTCATCGTCGAGACGAACTGGTTCAGCGGACGCCGCTCCCGCGACCCGGTCTGCGAACACCACCTCGCCGAGGTCTTGTCCGCCATCACGAGAAAACAAGCCCAACGCGACGGTGGCTGAAGATTCTCGCTTTCCCGCACCGCACAATCAAGGCGCCGGCCGCCGACCAGGTGGCCGGCTGACCGATCTGGGCCTCGTCGACAGCTGATGTCCCCGGCTCTGATCCCGTCCCGGCGCAGGGATGAGACGGGATCAGAGCACACTGGCGCGGCCCTCAGTAGCGAGCGATAACCCGGTCGGCGACGTCGGAACCGGTCTCGGATCGGGGCCCGAGACGAGCCGCAGGCAGCGCCGATCCCCCAAGGCGACCACGTCACACACGCCGCGAAAATCGACGCCAGTGCCGCTTTTCGCTAGCCGAGTGCCGGATACCAGGTAAGCCTCTGCTCGGGAATGTCTGACCGGCAGGACGCCTGGACCACCACGATGCCATTCGGCAGGCCCCGTTGCGCCAGTTGCATGCAGAGGCCGGTCGCCCGGTTCCTCAGGTAGTAGAAGTCTCTTCCGTGAACCGTGAGGATTTTGGTCCCGTACCACTGACCGTTGGCGTAGCCGTCGCAGTTCCACTGCATGACCGCGCTGCCGACCCCGGTCCCGTTGTAGACGGTGAGACACTTGCCTGTCGCGTCATTTCGGATCTTGGCCCAGCCGCTGTCCGTCCAGTCGAACCACCACTGGCCGTTCGGATAGCCGTCACAGCTCCACTGCATCACTTGCTGCCCATTTCCGGTCCCGTTGTACACGGTGAGGCAGGTCCCGATGTAGAACTCCATCAGGTAAGGACCGGAGGACGCCTGTGCGGGAGCCGCGACCCCCAGCGCGCCGAGAGCCGTCATGGCGGCCAGGAGCACAGCCATCGGACGGTTTCTCCACCGTCGGCGTTTCCCGTTGATTTTCATGTTCATTCTCCTTCCAGGATCCGAAGCGTGGATTCGTTCCCGGCGAGTCCAACAGCGGTCCTGGTTGTTCGGTAGCCCGATCTCCCCTAAACAACGGACGGGTGGCGCGTGAGAAACCGCACACCGCACTGAACAGCCGCCTTCCTCGACGGCGGCCTGATGCCCACCTGACCCCACCGCGCAGGCCGAGGCCATGGAACGGGCTGGAACGCGACAGGTATGAGTCGCCGTACCGGCCGGCGCGCACGTCGCCCGAGCGCCCTGGCCGATCGCTGACAGGGAGACAACGCAATGCGCATCCAGCACAGAACACTGCTTGCCCTGCTATTGGGCGCGGTGATGGTCTTCGCGGTCGGGTTTACGCCCGAATCCGCTAACGCCGCTACCTGGTTTCCGATCATCTCACATAACGGAAAGTGCGTGGATGAGCGGAAACAGGATCCCAACCTGCACGCCAAGATTCAGCTCTGGGATTGCCACTATCCCAACGGAACGCTCGTGCCGGAACAGACGTGGCGCGCGGACTTCGTCAAGAACTACAATTATCACGGAGAGAACTGGCGAGTATTTCAGGTCGTGAACAAGCGCACCGGGCTGTGCCTGGAGATCCCGGACAGTGTGCCCTCGACGGCCCCCGATCGCACGCAGGCCGACCTGTTCACCTGCGATGCCAATCGAGCCAGCCAGCTCTGGTGGATGCCCGTGGCCAACGGTCTGGTCGGCCTGGTCAACATCAATAGCGTCAAGTGCCTCGACGTCCGCGGCAACGACGATGACGACGGGACGGTCGTCCAGCAATACCGCTGCAACGGCACTTACGCGCAGGAATTCTACATTTTCGGTTTCACGGGCTGACGCGACCGGTCGAAAGCATGTCGGGCCCGAAATTCGATTCGGGCTGCGGCATTGTCCCGCGATCAGAGGAGACGGCCTGGCAGCATCACAACTTGAGTTGGCCGCACGGCTGTACATGACCGTCATCCGGATGTGTTCGCGCGGTGGTCCGGCACCTGGCGACCGAGAGCTCGACCGTGGGGGCACAGGCGCATCCACGGTGAGCTGATCGGCCTGGGACTACACCCTGGGCCGCCAGCACCGTGTAGCTCATCATGAAGCGGGCCGGCATCGATCCGGCATCGCACCGTCGGGTCCTTGGGCCAATCACCGCCGATGCCCCCGTCGGAGCCTATGGACGTGACCAGAGGCCGAATCGAGCGTCACCAGGTCCTCCGCGGGATCATCAACGAGTTATCCAGGCCGCTTAATCGATCCAACGCGACAGCATGGTGCCAGGCCAGCGTCCGATTCGAGTTTCCCATCCCACAGGCGTGCCTACGGACTGCCGTCGGCCCACTCACGCCGAGCGAATCAGGAAAGCGCCCTGCAATTAGAGCCTCCTCAGCCATCGCCCAGTTCTTCGAATTTCTCCGCCCGCACCAAGCAACGTTGAGTAGAGGGGTACTCAAGTGCGCTCGAGGTGCGGCTGCCTACGCTGAAGAGGTCGCTCTACAAACCGGAGCGAGACACGCTAGCGTCGCGACCTGGGCGCTTAAGACCAGGAGAGGAGTGCCACTGATGTCGGCGTCGAAGGTTCACGATTTCAGGCATCACCAAGGATTCGAGCAGGTTGTTCCCCTATTCGGAACCGGCCCGTTGAGCGTCGTCCTAGTATCTATCTGCGAACTCACCGTCCCAGGTAATACGCCGTTTCAGGGTGCGGCGAGCATGCAGATTCATAACGTCGTCCCCGAGGAAAATCAGGTGAGGGTCCGGGGATTCATCGGTTGGGATTCCGACGTCTCGGTCCGCCTGCAGGTCTTCAGGGCGGCTCCCTGAGCCGGCGACCACGGCGTGTTCCAGTGCGGGGACCAGTAGCGGGTACGTGGCCCATAGCCCAGTCACCCCGATCACCGCGTCCGCTTCCTGGCCGGCTTGACCCAGCGGGCTGCAGCTCATCGACCAGGGACGGCCCACTCCCCCGCCTCAAGGCCGTCGTCAGACGCGCCGCGGCGCCGATCAGCCGCGTCGCCTGGCCTCGGGATCCTCGGATCAGCCCACTGGCCGCAGGTCTACCTCACGCCCGGGCCCACGCCGCTGACCCGGCTCGTCGATCGGCTCCGCGAGCTGGGCGATCTGCCCGCCGAGGACATCGTCCAGACGCTACGCACCGATCCGCGGCGCGCGGCGGCCCTCTTCCGGCCACTGGTCGCGCCGGGAGATCGGATCGTTCTGACGGTCGACCAGTTCGAGGAGCTGTTCGCCGCCGATCCGAAGGAGCGCGACAGCTACATCAAGGCGCTGACGACGCTGTCCACGGGTGACGAGCACGGCCCGGTCGCCCTCGTCGTGCTCGCGGTACGCGCCGACTACTACACGCAGTGCATCGAGCTACCCACCCTCCTGCCCACCTTCGACGACGGGCCGGTGATCATCACGGCCATGACCGTCGATGAGGTGAGGTCCGTCATCGAAGGCCCCGCGGCGGCGGCGCGGCTCACGCTCGAGCCAGGCCTCGTGCCCTTGATCATGCGAGACTTCGGCGTCCAGGAATTCTCCCTCGACTCCGCGGCAGGCGCGTACGAGGCGCACCGCCTCCCGCTGCTCTCCCACGCGTTGTACGCGACCTGGATCAACCGCCGCGATCAAGCCCTCACCATTTCCGGCTATCGAAAGACCCGGGGCATCCACGGCGCCCTCGACGCGACGGCGGAGCGCACCTATCACGAGTTGGATGAGCAGGCCCGCGTCGTCGCCCGGGGCGTCTTCGTACGACTGGTCAACCCTGGCGACGAGGGCAGGACACCGACCCGCCGGGCCGTCCGGCCTGATGCGCTGTACGCGGACATATCGGATACGTCCGGAGTCCAGCGTGTGCTCGCCGCATTCGCCGCCGACGGCGCTCGGCTCGTCTCGTTCGACCAGGATTCGATCGAGATCACCCATGAGACCTTGGTGACGGCATGGAAGCGGCTGGGCACCTGGATCGCCGAAAGCCGCGAAGTGATCGTCAAGGAACAGGCGTACGTGGGAACAGCGGAGCTGTGGACCCGTACGCGGGACGACAAACTGCTCCTTCAGGACGCGGAACTGGAGGCGGCGAGCAAGTGGCTCGACGCCGATCACATGGTCGAGCCCAGCCGGGTGGCCGTCCGGTTCATCCGAGCCGGCCTGGACCGTCAGCGGCGCAGGCAGCGCCGAGTCGCGGATCTGCGCTGGGTCGCCATGGCGGCCGTGCTGATCATGATCGCAGGAGCCGGTGCGTTCGCCGTACAGAAGATCAGCGCGGCCAACACGGCGAAGGCCGCGGAGGTGGCCCAGCGGCTGCTTCGACAGGCCGAATCCTTGGCCACGAGCCAGCCCGCGACCTCCCTGCTGCTGCGGCGCGCTTCCATGCTGATCAATCCAACGCCGGCCGCACGGGTGTCGATGGTGTCCGCCCTGATGTCCAATCACCTCGCAGGCACGGTACGGACAGGTGCCGCGCCCCTGCAGACGGTCGCCTTCCAGCCGGGAGGCAGCATCATGATCGCTGGGGGCGCGGATGGCGACGTGTCCCTCATCGATGTGACCGACGTGCGGCATCCCCGGCTCATAAGCACATTGACGGGGCACGACGCGACCGTCAACGCCGCCGCCTTCAGCCCCGACGGGAGGCTCGCGGTCACCGGCGGCGACGACCACATGGCGCTCCTGTGGGACTTCTCCGCTCCTGCCCGGCCTCGGCTGCTGGCCAGGCTGTACGTCCAAGCCCGGACGAGCATTTACACACTCGCCTTCCGCCCGGACGGACAGACCCTGTTCGTCGGTGGATCAGAGGGCTATGCCGCGCTGTGGGACATCCGTGACGCGGCCGATCCGCACGCCGCGGCACTGCCGGGAGCCCGCGGAACGATCCGCGGAGCGGCGTTCGGACGAAGCGGCGCCCTGCTCGCCACCGCAAACGAAAATGGAGATTTCAGTATCTGGGCCACGGACCGGCCTGACCGCCCCACCCGGATACAGACGAGCCCCGTCAAGGACACGCTTTATAGTGCCGCGTTCAGCCCTGACGGCTATGTGGTCTCCGCCGCGGGACTGAACGGTTCGGTAACACGCTGGGACGTCGCGTCGTCCGGCCGGCTTTCCCACCCCTCGTCGATCTCCGGCACGGACCGGGTCAATTCCCTGGCATTCACGCCGGACGGCGCGGGTCTTTTCGTGGCCGGCGCGGATCTCACGATGAAACCGTGGAATGCGGCCGAGCCTCCGGCGGCTTCCACAGAGCGTGTATTCGCACGCCAGGTCCAGGCGATCGCGGGTTTCTCCGTCAGGGATGACGGTCGTGTCATAGCCACTGCCGGCGCGGACGGCACAGCAGCCCTCTGGTACGTCGACGATCCGGCGCACCCGGCCGTCACCGCTTCTCTGACATCCTCGTCCGCGGGTGGCGACAAAGAATCCAACGGCCCCGTGCAAGCGGCTTTCGCCGTCAAGAACACGTTGCTGGTGCACACAAGTTGCTGCGGGCCGCCACGGCTGGTCGAACTCACAGATCCGCGGCACCCCACGACCATCGATGCTTTCGGCACGGTGGCCGCCAGTGTCGACCACCTGGCTTACGACCCGCGAAACGGAGTCCTGGCCACCGTCGATCGAAGCGGCTGGATCATGACCTGGCGGCTGAGCGAGTCAGGCAAGGCCGTTCTTCTCGGCCAGGCGCGCAGTTCTTCGGGCAGGCCGTTCCGCGAGATAGTCCTGAGCCCGGACGGCAGAACGGCCATAGTCAATGGCGACGACGACATCTCCGCTTGGGATATCTCCGATCCAAAAAACCCGCGGCAACTGGCTACCGTGGAACACTGGCTCCCCACGGCCCAGCATTTCGGCTCGACTCTGGCATTCAGCCCCGACGGGCACACTCTGGCCGGCTCATCCGACCAAGAGGCAATGCTGTGGGAGCTGAGCGATCCCGGGAAACCCCTCGTCCGTGCGTCGTTGGCCGGAGCGCGCGGCCCTGTCGCATTCGCCCACAACGGCGCCGTGCTGATCACCCTGGAGGAGAGCGCGAGGGAGTTGATCTTATGGGATGTCCGCGATACGGCCCACCCGGTAAAACTCACCTCGATCAAGTCGAGCGGCACCTTGTTCGATCGGCTGGTGGTGTCCCCACAGAACGTGCTCGCCGTCGACGGGGGCGGCGGGGAGATGGGGGTCACGTTGTTCGATCTCGCCGATGCCCGCCACCCACGGCAGCTCACCACTCTGGCCGGTTCGACGGTCGGCGCCTTCAGCCCAGACGGGAGGTGGCTGGTGGTGACGGGCCCGATCGGGCCGGGAGCCGCGTCGCCCTCCTCTGCCGGTCTGCTGCTCGACATCGCCCAGGTCACTCAGATCGTGCAGTTTCCGCAGGTCATGGCGTGCGCGGTGGCCGGACGCGAGCTGACCCGGCACGAATGGGAGGCCTACATTCCCGATCTGGATTTCCGGCCTGTTTGCCCCGCCTGATGCCGATCAGATGGGCAGCCGACTCAGGCGTGTTTCTTCATGAGGACGGGGGCCGAATGCTCCCAGGATCCCAGCAGCCGAATTTGGGTGCGCCCCAAGTCGAATGCGTCCTCTATGCTGCGACCGCCGCCGAGGGCTTGGTAGAAGCCGGTCGCGAACGCTATCCCAGCTCGGTCGCCGATTTCATCGCTGATTCCGATGACGTAATCGATGTGCGCGGCGATCGCCTCGGCCTGCTGCGCCGAGTAGCAGGCGTTCAGCACGACGCATCGCACGTGGCCGGCGAAGTTCTTGAACAGGTCGCTCAATGCCTCTGGCGCGAGGGGGTGCGACCTGCCGCGCGAATTCTCCACGCAGAGCCTTCCCGCGGCCGTCCCATGTCCGGAGAAATGTACGATCGACGGCTGGACATCGAGCAGCGCCTGGGTGATGTCCAACGGGCGGACGGACGGGCGCTGCTCCAGCCGAAAACGCGCGCGGAGCCGCGAGAGCTGCAGCTTCTCCTGAATTTCCCGCAGTTCTTCCCCCAGGCGCAGGCGGTTGGCGTCCGTGGGATCGGCGGTCAGGAAAAGAATCGTGGAATCCGGGACCGCCGCCGACCGGTCTTGGTCTTGGCTGCGGTCACCGACTGGGGGCCGGCCTCCGGCGACGATATCGCCGGAGCCCCGGAGCTCGGCTTTTCCTATGTTTCCAGAGCCGTGCTGGATGATGTGGTCACCATTCATCGGCCGGCCACGATATCGCCGGCTCCGCCGTGTCGCGCTTTGCCGATGTTCCCGGACCCGTGCTGCAGGATGAAGTCGCCGTTGGCGACATTGATAGTCGTCTTCGCGGTCTCGTCCTGGGCCTGGGCCTGGGCCTGGGCCGAAAGGATGCTGATGGCATGGTGGGCGGTCTTGGCGATATCCCTGGCGCTGGCCGCCTCGATCTCCACCACCTGGTCGCCCCGCTGGATGCGGATCTTGACTGTTCTGGACCGGGTCGACAACCAGGTGGTGATCGCTGTGACTACCGCAACGCCGATGCTCTCAGGTGCGGCCAGCACCTCGAGAAGCTCCACCACGGAGCCCATTTCGCCTGGTCGCGCCGGCCGTTGAACACGTTTGAGGATAATGTGCCGCGCGACGTCATCGTCGGACAGCCACCTCGCCAGGTCGAGCAGCTCATCACCGGTTGGATCCTCGATAACCGATAGTTGAAACGCGTCAGCCATATAACCCCCTCCGGGCGCACCCAGATACCAGTTTGCGGCAGTTAAGCGACTCTATTCATGCTTTCGGTGAGAGCCAGTCGTGGAAGTAATCGGCTTGGCGCCACGCCCACGGCCGGCGGAAGTCGCCCTTGGCCCGGTCTTCCAGCCTTCCGAGGCAGCCGCCTGTGGGCTGCGGCCTGGCGCCATCCGGCCTGGACGGATCAGGGGGTCGCGGCCTCTCGGCCGGCCCGCTCGAACAAGTGCCCTGCCCTCACGAGGTCGCCGTTGCGCTCGTGCAACTCGGCCGCTCCGAGTAGGTCTCCGGCCAGCTCGCGGATCAGGGCCTCCTCCTCCCACGTGGCCGGCTCGGCGTCGGCAGGGTCAAGCCTTTCCCTGCGACGCCGGACGAACTGGAGGAGACCGGAGGAGCGCTCGCCACTCGCGGGATGCGGCTCCTGCGGCCGTCGTCGCGCCGCCGGCTCGAGGTCCTCCAGTTCCGCGATCGACTCGGGTGACAAACTCCGGTCGACCTCTGGCATTTGGCCGATCCACTGCCTCCAGACGGGCTGCCGGCCACTCAGATCGAAGACAAGCCCTGAGTCAGGCAGCAGCACCACTCCCGCGCCAGGGCCGACGCCGAACAGTGTCCGCCTGGCGGCCGTCGGCAGGGTGGGACGCAGTCGGAATCCAAGGGGCACGAACAGTGGGCCAGGCCCCAGACAGTACAGAAGCTCGCCCATCGGCAGCCGCTCCAGCACTCCACCCGGCGCGATCAGCAGGCACTTGCCGTCGCCCTTCACCAGAGAAGCGATCTCGGCCAGCGGATGGCCTTCGAGAAGCAACGCCAGGTTGGGAATGTCCGAGTCGTCGAGCAGGATCGCGTCGACGGATTCACGCGGGGTCGGCGCGGACGCCAGTCGCACTCCGGGCGGGTCGATGTGCACGTCGTTCTCGGCCGGCTCTGTGGAGGCCAGTCCATATCCGTCGGCCAGGCGCAGGAGAGACGTGCTGTCCACGTACTCGCCGCACGCCTCGCCGACCCAGCAGCCGAAGGGGGCGCGGGCGAGTATCCACGTCTCCGATCCCGTCAAGCCCGCCAGCGTCCGGTCGGCCACGGGGGCCGCGACGTCGTACTGAACGAGGAGCGCCTCCCCTGTGCTCCGGCAGACCGTCACTCCCGGCCAGCGCGCCATCGCGGCCAGAAAGGCGGTCGAGATCTCCGACTCGCCGGCGGCGCTCACCGACACCTCGATCATGGTGCCCGCGGCGTCTCGCCGGTCTTCGGCCTCGAAGAGCGGCCACAGCCGGATGGGCCGGTGCCTGACTGTCAGCCCCAGGTCGAGGGCACGATGGACGATGCGCGCCACGCGATGCCCGGGCGCGACGATCCGGGCGTCCCGAAGCCTCGGCCGGGCGGCGGCGCTCAGCCCGGCGATCCGGATGAGCTCTCGCACCGTGACAGGATGGAGGTCTGGATCCACGGTCTCGGCGTCATCGGACGGCGTGCCCCATCCGGGGGTGCGCACGAGTCGTCCGTCTCGCTCAGTGAAGAGTTCGGCCGCCACTGTGTCCGTCAGTTCTCTGGCAAGGTCCAGTTCGAGTTCCGCGCTGACCCACCAGGCTCCCGCCGTGGACGTCTCCTGTGGCTCGCGGGCGAAGACAGCGCCGGATCCGCGCCCGGCGGCATGAATGTGCTCGAAATAGACGAGGGCGGAAGCCGCCGACCCAAGCCGGACGGCCAGGCGGAGCCGTTCGCGGACAGGTTCAGGTGCGGCGGAAACGTCCGCCCGCGGTAGCACGGAAGGCCCCGCGACGGGCTGATTGGAAGCACCCGGCGGATCTTCGATTGGCTCGATCCTGGACAGCGAGCGCCCCTGACCGGATCCCTGGCTCGTCCCAGGAGGCGTCGTGGGAACCGTTCCCCGCCTTGCTTCCGCTTCTGTGCGCATGAGCTCAAGCACCTCGGTGCGGATCTGATTGAAGTCCACTCCAAGATGGGTGAGGATCTGTGCCGCGACCGCCTCGCGCTCGCCGGCCAGGCACTCGCGGACCAGGCCGAGGAGGATGTGCTCCGTGCCGATGTAGTTATGGCCGAGCTGCAAAGCCTCACGAAGAGAAAACTCCAGAATTTTCTTCGCGCGAGGGGTGAAAGGGATGTGCCCCGGCGGAGAGGTCGGTCCTCGCCCGATGATCACTTCGATCTGAGCGCGCACATCCTCCAAGGTGACGCCTAAAGCCCGGAGAACTCTGACGGCAATGCCCGTTTCTTCGCGAATGAGGCCGAGAAGGACATGCTCGGTGCCGATGTAGTTGTGGTATAACATCCTGGCCTCTTCCTGGGACAGGACCACCACTCGCCGGGCGCGATCAGTGAATCGCTCGAACATGCCCGCTCCCTTAAAAGCCAGATACTAAGCACCTTCACGCACAAACCATCCCAAATCGGGCGCGTCCCGATAGCTCTGGAATAACTGGACGCACCCGCCAGAATAGGTGATCCCGCGCTAGCATGGAGCGATAGTTAGAGGGCCATCGCAATGTGATCAATAGAGGTGTGGATGACCAAGCCATTCACCGACCGCGAACTGAGCGAACTGGCTCGCGTATTCGCTCCAGGCCCGGCGGCATTGACCCTTTTCACCCGCGCGGGCATCCCGCGGCAGGACCTGCCCGGCGCGTTGGGCGGCGTAACGTCACGGGAATACTGGACCATGATCAGTGACCTGATCGCCGCCGGCACTGTCGAAAATGGAGCACGCCGGGTTCTCACCGCCGCGTCCGAAATCTTTCCCGCCAATCCGATCTTTCAGGGCAGCGGCACGCTTCGCCACGTCCTGTTCATCGGAGCGAGTCCCGACCGGATGAGCACGCTCCGGCCTGACCGCGAGCTGCGTGAGATAATCCGACGTGCCGACAATGACCGGATCAAGGTGCGCTATCGCCCGGCCGCGGATTCCGGCAATCTGGCCGCAGTCTTGGAGGACCGCACCGACATCCTCCATTTGGCGTGCCATGGCAACTCGGACTCCGTCTACTTCGAGGCACCGGACGGAACACGACAGGTAGTCAGCGGCCGTCATTTGGCCGACACCCTTCGCCTTTATCAGGACGATGCAGGCGCCGTCCTAAGAGGGGTGGTCCTCGCCGCATGCCACAGTGCGGCCGTAGCCGAGCTGCTGCGCCCATACGCGGACACCATCATCGCTCATCAAGGAGATCTGCTCGACGTCTGCGCCATCGAATTCGCCGCCGAACTCTATCGCGTTCTTCCTGTTTCAGCCTCACTTGGCGGCGCCGCCCGCATAGCCGCCCGCCACGCGGCGAACGCGCGCGCTTTATGTGGCATGGTCCCTGACGAGCTGGTCGTGTTCGAAAAGCAGGAAGGCGCAAATGGCACAAAATGAGTACGTCGAAGATCTTCCTGACCTGATCGACGCCGGCGAGTACGGCGTTCATCCGGAGGGACAGCTGGTGCGGCTATGCATCAGCGTGACCCCGGACGGGGTCGAGGTCCTGGGCGACGCGTTTCGCCCAGACGTCCTCGACGCGCTCCTCGGCAATCTGGGTGGCGGACCAGTGGAGCAGATGCTGTGCGGCTAGGCGACCATGACGGGCGGGAGTCCGTCGAATTCGAGCTGGGCCACGCCGCTGCCGTCGACCGCCGGATCGAGGCTGACGTGCCCGCGGGCCCGGCAATCACCAATATCACATCCTGGTGGAACCATTTGCCCTGTGGCCGATGCGGCCATACTTTCCGCAGAGGCGATCCGGTGATTCAGGATTTCCTCGCGCGCGAGGTCATCCACACGAACCCGCAGCTCGGATGCGGCGCGGCGGAATCGGCGGACCGGGGCCAGGACGACGAATTGACGGCTTTCGGGGCGGGCGTTCTGGCGGCCTGGCCCGGTGACGACAACGCGCCGGTCACCAGGCTTACCGATGATGACTGGCGTAGCAGCTGGTCAGGCCCGCCGCTCATGCGGGCACGCTGCCTGTTCTGCGCGCACACCTTCCGGTCGGGCGAGCTGGTGATCGTTTGCCCTTGCGGCCCCGGACAGCCGCAGTGCGGCTCGGCCGTGCACCGTGATCCGGCCCTTGGCATGGTCTGCTGGGAGAGCTGGCGTCCCGACGGGCGGATCGGATCCTGCCCGGTCACATTGGCCAGGCGCGGCGATGACAACTGAGGCCACCGACCGATATGCGCGGCAGCGCCTCGTGGCGGGCTGGAACCAGGAGCGTCTGGCGGCGGCCACGGCAGTGGTAGTTGGGGTCGGCGCGCTGGGGAACGAGGTCGCCAAGAACCTCACGCTGGCCGGTGTCGGCCACCTCATCCTCTGTGATCCCGACACTGTGAGCGCGTCGAATCTGAGTCGCAGCGTGTTATTCCGCGCCGCCGATCTCGGGCTGGCGAAGACCGAGGCGGCCAAGACCGAGCTGACGCGCATGTCCAGGGGTGTGAAGGTGGACTGCCGCAGGTCGGAGCTGACATCTGGAGTGGGCCTCGGCGAGCTCGCCGACGCCGACGTGGTCATGGGCTGCCTTGACAACCGGCGAGCCAGACTGCAACTGCTGGGCCGGTGCGCACTCGCGGGAGCACACCTGGTGGACGGAGGCACGGATCCCTGGGGTGGCGAGATCCGGCTCCGCTTCTCACGCGCCGACCCCTGCTACGGCTGCTCGCTGACACCTGCCCAGCGCGGGGAGTCCGACGTGCCCTGGCGATGCCAGGATGCCTCACAGGAGCTTCCACCGGCCGCCACGATTGCCGGCACGGCCCTGGTCGCGGCCTGGATGACTGGGGCGGCACTCCGCGCCGTTCTGGGCCAGACTCCGCCCTATCGGTTCATCAGGATCGACGGCAAAGACGGCGAATCGAGTCCTGTGACCGTGACGAGGGATCCCGGCTGCCCGCTTCATCACCCCATGGGAGAGGTCGAGCGCGTCCCGTTCGGCCATCGCGCGACCGTCGATGCCTTCCTGGCCGTATTGCCAGATGACGCCGACCCGCTCACCTGGACCGAATTCCCATTGACAGCCGACTGCCGCGGATGTGGCCGTCGCCATCCACGAGACGAGATCCACGCGAGAGCCATGACATGTCACGAGTGCGGCGGCATCGTGCGCCCCCGGTTCAGCCAGCGGTTACGGGACGCCATGGGAGAACCCGACCTGCGTCTGTCCCACCTCGGGGTCGCACCACAAGAGATCATCGCCGTCCGGCTGCCGGGAGGTGAGTTTCGATGGCTTCGCCTGAGCCGTTGAGACAACCACGCCGTCCTCCCACCGCGACGCTTCGGCCGGCCAGGGAGATCCCCCTGGAGTCAGACGAGCTCGACGAGTTCCGATGGGCCGTGGCACGAGTGTTCAACGATCAGACGAGTGCCGAGAACCTGCTGGCCAGGATCGGATACCCCAGAGAGCATCTGCCCACGTGGGCCGGCCAGAACGCGGACACGTGGTGGACCGAGGTGTTCCTGGCACTGCATCACGGGATCATCGACCTTCCGCACCGCCGCCTGCTCGGTGCCGCGGTCCGCGTCTACCAGCACAACCCGGTCTTCCGCCCGCTGGCCCAACGACATGGGTTGATCAACCTGGACGAGGGCACCGCCGGAGAGCAGGACATGACAGACCCGGTCGCCCCAGAGCCGCAAGCACCGAGCATGCCTGAGGTGCACCCGGACGAGCCTGAGGACGCCTCAGCGGACAGCACCGCGGAAGCTGTCGGAGCGCCAGAGGAGGCAGGGCTCGCAGACGCCGAGGAGGCCGGGCCGCCGACCTGCCATGTGATCATCCGAGCGAGCTCGGAGGACGCGAGGGTTGAGGCCGCCGACATTCTGCGGGCTCTCGAGCTCGACCCAAGAGATGTCTGGTCCACCGCTCACGCCATCTCCTACCGCCTGAACACCGACGACATCTCTCATGTCCGTCGGCAGCTGGACTCGACAGATCTCGGCTGGACCGTCGTCCCCGCGGGCGCACGCGACTACCTACTGCGCGAGGTCTACGTACAAGGACCTGACGGCCGCCGTTTCCGCTTCCTTGACGCCCCTGCCCAGCAGACGGTCGGCAACATCGCCGCCGAGGTCGTCGACCAGTACGGCAAGACCTTCGCCGACAAAGCGCGCCCAACAGTGGTGGATCACGTCGAGGATGACGGACGGCGCCGCAGGCTCGCCCCCGAGGCGACACTTCACGACGAAGGGGTCCGGGAAGGAGCTCATCTCCGCGTCGGGTTCGAGGCCACCGCGGGCGCGATCAATCCGCTGGACCGCCAGGACGCGCTGAGCAGAGTGCGCAACGAGCTGCTCTCCTTCGCCAGGAGCCGCCCCGATCTGGTGGTCCGAGGTTTCCCACCGATGCTCCCGACCGAATATGAGCTGGAATTCACCCAGCCCAGCCTCGGTCCGCCACGGACGCAGGACGGCGACCCCACCCGGGTGGAACGGCATGTCGTGAGCATCAGCCTGCGCGGCGACTTTCCCCAGACGCCGCCGGTGGTCTTCTGGGACAGCCTCATCTTTCATCCGAATGTCTACCCCAACTACGGCGACATGTCCCTGGATCATCCCGAGCACAGCGGCCTCGTCTGCCTCGGCATGCTGGCGGAGTCCTACCGGCCGTCCCTCGACTTCGGGGACCTGTTCCAGTTGCTGATCGACATGGCGGCCTTCCGCAACTACGGCCTGTTGGAGCCGACAGGCGTCGTCGGCGCGGACGGCCGCGAGGAGACCCGCGTCAACTTCTACGACAGGGCCGCCGCGATCTGGGTGGCAGAACATCCGGAGGAGATCCTCCAGATGGGTGGATCGCCGGGAGGTCGGCCCATGCGAGTGGAGCCGGAGTATCGCAACGTCATCGAGGCTGTCACGTGAGCGAGATCACGGTCGACGTCTATCGCATAGACGACTTCACCAAGCAGGACAGCGTCCCCCTGACGGGCCTGCTGCGCTCGGCTCTTGAGCCTCTGCTCGGCGAGTCTCTCGCCGGCGCGCGGTTCAACCTCGTCTTCCTGCCCGTGCCCGACCTGGGAGTGCTGGACGGACATCCACCGTTGATCAATCTACGAAGCAGCCACGGTTATCTCAATGTACGTGTCGTACTCGGCGGCCTGCTCGTATACCAGCATCCGCACTCAGTCCGCGAGGTTGTCGCGCGACCGCTGCAACGCCTGCTGGCGGCACGGGGAGCGGACGGCCGCACACCCGGCTCCCGACATCAGGGCTCAGGAGACGGCGGATGGGGGTTCGGAATCTCCGGACCCGGCCTTGATCACATCTCCCTCGTCCGCCCCAAGCCCGTGCTCCCCGGCAGCGTTGAGATCTCGGTCGGCACACGCCGACGCGCGTTGTTCCACGTGGAGGAGCTGCCCGAGCCGGAGCCCCGGGTGACGACGATGGCCGAGCTGGGCGTCCCGGCCTGGCCGGATGCGATCGACCCGCCGCTCGCGGTCGTCCTGACCGCCATCGTCTACGACCAGCTGCTCTCGTCGATGTCGTTCTCCGACGACCTGGAGGAGGGCGGCTTCTTTATCGGTGAGGTCTATCGGGCCGAGCAGGGCGGCATGGTCATCCTGATCACCGAGGCCGTCAAGGCCGAGCAGTCGGGCGCGTCGATGCTGCACTTCACCTTCACAGGGGAAAGTTTTCTCCGGCTCAACGACCTGATCGCTCACCGTTCCATGGGGGAACGGCTCCTCGGCTGGTATCACACGCATCTGTTCCCGGCCAGTGACGAACTCGGCTTGTCCTCCATCGACGTGGAACTGCACAAGGGCACGTTCCGCCAACCGTGGCAGGTGGCCGGACTCGTCAATATCGACCGGAGATCTCGCCTGCTGCGCTTCTACGCGGAGCACGCGGGGCAGGTCGTCCCCGTTCCCTTCCAGGTGAGCACGCGATGACCACGGGACAGGCCCTTCCGGCCATCGAAGCGTTCGGCCGAGGATCGGCCGAGGAAACGGCGCGGGCGATCCTCGACTGGGCTCGGCAGCCGACCGGCCATGCTCCCCGCGCGACGCTGCGTGAGCTGGAAACACTCATCGCTCCAGGAGGTCGGACTGTCGCCTCACTGCAGAGACTCGCCTGTGAGGTGGCCGCCCGCCTGGGGGCGGGAGATCCGCCTCTCGGTGATCGAGCACCCATTGGGCTCGGCGCGCTGTTCCTGGCCGCCGCGATCGGCGGCCGGCACCGCCCCTCAGACGCGGAGCGCCTTGCCGCCGCAGCCCCCGCGCCGTCCCTTTCCCACTGGCGCGATCTGCTGGCTCGGCATGCGGTTCTCGCTCCCTTCCTCGCCATGCCGGCCGCCGACCACGCCATCTCGCCCGCTCCGCTGGAGGAGGCCCTGATCGTCGCCTCGCCGCTGACCACCGTGCTGTGCCGCCCCGCCGCGCGGCAACTGGTGGAGGGGACCGTCGGCGCTGGAATCGACACGGCGCGGCGCCTCGTGTCACGGCCGCATGGCCGGGCCATGCTGTCGCGGCGAATGGCTGTGCCAGAACGGGATCCCGTCACTCTCAACTGGCGCGCGCATGTGCTGTCCCAGCTCACGCTCGATCGTGTGGACGTGGTTCTGGACACCTATGTCACCGCGCGGGTCACATACGGCGAGGAATGGGACCGTCACGTGAGATGGGCGACCCGCGAGCTGTGCCGTCCTGAGCTTCCCGACGAGGCGCCGCTCGCCATCGTGCGGTTTTTCGTGCCGCTCGCGCTGCTGGCGCGACGTCAGGCGGACCTCGTACGGGTGCGCCCCTACCTCACCGGATTCGGCCGCGCGATCCGCTTGGCGGAGCAATACCGGCTGACCACTCGGATAGGAGCGGAGGGCCGATGATCGAGTTGCGTTTCGTTCCCCTGGATCCTCAGTCGTTCAACGACCGATTCCTGCTGGCCGGCATCGAGGAACCCGATCTCACGCTGGGCGCGTTCCTCCGGCAGGAGTCCGCGCTCAGCCTGGATCCCATCGATCCCGATCTCCTGGAGATCCCGCTCAGCCGCCTGATCATCCATGTCTGCGCGGCCGACCCCGCTGTGCCGCTCTATCTGCCACCGTTCGTCGACCTGACCAGGGCGGCGTCACGATCTGCCGAGGAGCGGGCCGCACCGGCGACGCCGGCCCCCAAACCGGTGGTCATCACGCCCGCCGGCACCGGGCACCCGGAGGAGCTCAGTGAGCGCAGCGCCGTGCTCATCGCCCACGACTCGGACATCACGCGCGCCGCGGCCTACCTCGACAGTGGTCTTTCGATCCTCATCCGCAGCGAGAAGCTGCTGGTCGAGCACCTGGCACAGGAGATCGCCGGAAGGGCCGGACGCGCACCCCGGTTCGTCACGGCCGCCACGAACAGCGCCGCCGACCCCATGGGATTGGGCGGCGGGCGACGGGCGGCGCTGCTGACGGCACTCCAGCAGGCGGTCCATGACGCCAAGCCTGGAGAGGTGGTCGTGGTGCCGCATCTCGACCTGCTGGCGGGCGGCAGTGACGCGGCGCTCACCGCCGAGGCCCGCGAACTGACCGACGTGCTCTACGAGCGCAGCGACTGCATCCTGCTCGCCTTCACCGACCCGTCGCTGATGGTGCCCGAGGTCCTCGCCAACAGATTCGCGGTGCGGCTGGCCATCGACATCCTGCCCCGGCAGGTGCGTACGGCCGAAGGCACGGTCATGCCGATCGGGACGGCGCTGGTCACCCAGGCCGAGGCCGCACTGTTTCACGGCTTCGACGCATCCGGCCTCTACAAGTACATCGCGGGCATGAACGCCGTACGACTGCGTCATGCCCTCAGGTTCGCCTATCACCAGAACCGTGCGACCGCGCCGGACACCACCTTCGCCGACCTGCTGCAGGAGCTGCGCAGCTTCAAGGCCAGGACGTCGAGCTCGTTCGAGGTGCCGACGGTCACGTTCGGTGAGATAGGCGGATACGACGAGGTCAAGGTAGAACTGCGGCGGGCCATAAAGATCATCGGAGGTGCGGGAGACCTACCCGACAGGCTCCGTCCCGACCTCGTGCCGCGCGGATTCATATTCCACGGGCCACCCGGCACCGGCAAGACGCTCTTCGCCAAAGCCGCCGCCAACGCGCTCAAGGCGACGATCCTGGTGGTCTCGGGCCCCGAGGTCACCGACATGTACGTGGGCGAGAGTGAGCGCAAGGTTCGCGAGCTGTTCGCCGAAGCCCGCAGGAACGCTCCCAGCGTCGTGGTCTTCGACGAGTTCGACTCGATCGCGGCCCGCAGAACCGGGCGCGACGACGGCGGCAGCCGCGCGGGCAACGCGATCGTGGCCCAGTTGCTGACCGAACTGGACGGTTTTCGGCCGGAGGTGCCAGTGCTGATCATCGGCACCACGAACCGCATCGACCTGATCGACTCCGCGCTGCTGAGACCCAGCCGGTTCCGCCCCGTGAAGATCGACCTGCCGGACAAGGTCGCCCGCAGAAAGATAGCGGCCGTGCACGCCGCGCACTTCGGCGTGCCGATCTCAGAATCGCTGCTCGACCGCGTCGCCCAGGCCACCGACAAGATGAATGGCGATGAGATCCGGTCCATCTTCCGCGACGCCCGCGCGGACGAGCTCGTCGGAGAGCCGCCGCGTCCGGCCGGCCCCCGCCGCCTCGGCGAACTCGTCGGTGCCCTCCGCCTGGCGCAGCAGGAACGCGACGCGGGGCCGGACGCCAATCTCCGCCGCCGAGGACATGGCGGACGGGGACGCAGAGACCTGCCGGTGTTGTCCGGCCCGAGCAATCCCGAGGAGGACAGGCGGACGTGAGTGAGAGCGTGCTGGACAGAGAGACGCTGCTCAAGGGCAGGACGTACGCGACCAGGCTGGCGGATGTGAAGAACGGCTTCGTGGGAAGGGAGGAGGCGGTCGACCTGATCGCGCTGGCCCTGCTCTGCCGTGAGCACGCTCTGCTGATCGGACCTCCGGGAACCGCGAAGACCAGCTTGATGGAGCGCTTCCGTGTGCTACTCGACGCGCGGTACTTCGCCTACCTGCTGACCAGGTTCACCGAGCCCGCCGAGTTGTTCGGCCCCATCGACTTCCAGCGATTCAAGAAGGACAGCGTTTACCGGCTGAACACGGCCGGCATGCTGCCCGAGGCCCAGATCGCCTTTCTTGACGAGATCTTCCAGGGCAGCAGCGCGATCTTGAATTCGCTGCTCACCATCATCAACGAACGCCGGATCTACAACGGCTCCGAGCGCGTCAACGTCGAACTGGTCACCTTGCTCGGGTCGTCCAACGAGATCCCCGATGATCCGCTGCTCGCCGCGTTCTCCGACCGCTTCCTGCTGCGCTGCCGGCTCGACTATGTGGCCGACGACGCGCTGGACAACGTGCTGGACCTCGGCTGGCGAGGCGAACAGGAGATCATCTTGCGAGCCGTCGGCGACTCGGCCGCGAACGGCGGCGCCAAACCCGGATTCAGCCTGGAGGACCTGCAGCTTCTCCAGCGTGCCGTCGCCGACATCGACCTGTCGGCGATCCGGGGTCCGTTCGCCACGATCCTTCGGTCGTTCCGTGCCGAGGGCGTCGCCTTCTCCGACCGCAGAGCGGTCAAGGCCATGAAGACGTTCGCCGCACATGCGTTGCTCGGCGGACGGAAGAAGGCGGAATTGCTGGACCTGGCCCCGCTTGTGCATCTGTGGTCCTCCCCCCGCGACGAGCCCTCGATCCGCCGGATCGTCGCCGACCACGACATCCCCGTGGACGTCGGCACGCGAGTGGTGAGGGATCCGGCCGAGGTCAAGTTCGAGCTGCGCCAGCTCATCCGGCAGCGCGAGCATGTGTCGTCCCACGACGAATGCCGCGAGCTGCTGCGGCGCCTGCATCGGCTGACCGTCGAGCTGCGACGGGACCACCCGGAAAGCCGCGAGCTGGCGGCGGACGTCGCCGCTGCGCAGCGAGACGTCCTCGACATGTATCGGGAGAAGTACGCAGAGGAGGGACTCTACGGTGTGTAACCCCCGCCGCGTCCGCGTACGCACGACTCGGGAACTCGCTCAATCCTGGGAGCGTGAGGTGCGCCGACGAGTCACGCTCCGCGGCACGGCTCACGGCGAGGCTCGCATCCGAGAACCACTCGGCACGTCCCTCGGCGCCCCCACCCTGGCCGCGTTACCTGCGGCACTTGCCCATGCTGAGGGATGGCGGCGCGAAGAACACCGATACGTCCACTCGCTAGAAGGCGGTTATGTCGCCTATCTCCCAGAAAGCCGGGAGATAGAGATCGTCGCCACCGGCCAGCGGGGCGTGGAAGCGGCCGGCGACGCGGGCATGCTGCTCCGCGGCGAGCTCACTGAGACCTTCGAGGCCGAGGGCGAAGGGGTGTATTACACCGACGGCGAAGGCGGCCACACGCCGGCGTCGGCCCGGCGGGTCGCCGAAACCCGCGCCCAGCATGCGCTTGATCACCAGGTCAGAGATGCCCTGCACGCCGCGCAGGAGGCAGCCGAGCTGCGCGAGGCCGCCGCCCTGGAATCCGACGCCGGCTCCCGGGCGCGAAACGAACTTGACCGGCGGACCGCGGAGGTCTCCGAGGAACTGCGGCGGGACGCGGCGCTTCGGCTGGAGGCCGTCGGAGTCCAGGCGCGCAACGCGTTCCATCGGGTCCTGGCGGTGGCGTATCGCGACGCGATCCTCGCCTACGCCAGGTCACGCGGGGCGCTCGGCGTCGTGTGCGCGGAGCGGGACGGAGTGGTGGACATCCAGTTTGAGCTCGAGGTGTGAGATGCGGATCAGAGTCAGCTTCCGTTACGACAGCTCCACCGGCGATGTCCAGGTGTTCCAGGTCAGCCAGGCTGACGACGCACCACGCACACCGGATCACGATCGCCGCCACGAGGCCGCCACCAGCGACGTCGCCCGGGTCGTAGCGCAGAATCCGACGATCGACGAGGTCCCCGACGAGGAGCCCGCACCACGGATCCACGAACGCGCGGACATCGAATCCCAGCAACGTGCTGAGCGGCGACGGCATGGCCAGTCCTGAGCTGGGTCCACTTGAGCGCGCCGGCTCCTGCTACCTGCGCGCCGGCGACCTGGCGTCCGCGGCCCGCTGCTACCTGGACGCCGGGGCCTATTTACGCGCCGCCAACCTGTACGAGCAGGTGGGAGACTATCGCGGTGCCGTGGAGGCGCTGACGGCCGGCGAGATTTCGATGGACGCGGCGTGGATCCTCGCCGACCGTCTCGGGGACACAACGGAGGCACGCCGCCGTGTCCCCGATCCCGGGCGCTCTCCCTGGGCCGGCACCCCGCTTGGCAGCGCCGAGGAGGCGTGGCGAATCCTGGCTCCAGAATTCGACTCCAGAGCTCATCTAGGCGCTCTCCCGCGTCCGACCAGGACCGACATAGAGAACGCGCTGGTCACGCTTGCCCTGACGCCCGATGATCCAGAAATCACGCAGCGAGTCGACATGAGTCGTCGGAAGGCTCGTGATCTCAAGGAGGGCGGCATCGACGTGCAGGACTTCGAGACTGCGGCCGCCTTCCGGGACGTCGAGAGGCGCATGCAGTCGATGCAGCAAATCCTGTCTGACATGGGCTCGGAGTCCCGCGCCCAGCAGCAGCAATCGCTGCTTGAGCGGCTGGTCCTCGCCCGCTGCGATGTGGCGGAGCGGGCACCCGAGCGGCAGATCCTGCCAGTGCTGGCCGACGCCCGGGCAGCGCTGCGGTGGCCGGAGTCGGCCACAGATCAGCGGACCGAGGACTGGGCGGTGACAGTCGCCACCGCGATGCCCCGCTTCGACCATGTGGCGCTCATCTTCGCCACGTCGGTCCAAGCGCGTCGGACAGGCGCGGTCAGACGCTGGCAGAGCTGGTCTGAGCGAATGTTCGGGACCCGGCTGGTCCTGCCGACCGAGCCCGAGCCGGAGCCGGAGCAATAGGAGGTTCCTGTGTTCGAGAAGTACACCGACCGTGCGCGGCGGGTTATCGTCCTGGCTCAGGAAGAAGCCCGGATGCTCAACCACAACTACATCGGGACCGAGCACATTTTGCTTGGTTTGATCCATGAGAGTGAAGGCGTGGCGGCCAAGGCGTTGGAGAGCCTGGGGATCAGTCTTGAGAGGGTGCGTCAGCAGGTCGAGGAGATCATCGGGCAGGGGATTTCGGCGCCGTCGGGGCATATTCCGTTCACGCCGCGGGCCAAGAAGGTGGTGGAGCTGTCGCTGCGCGAGGCGTTGCAGCTGGGGCATAACTACATCGGGACCGAGCATATTCTGCTGGCTCTGATTCGTGAGGGTGAAGGCGTCGCGGCGCAGGTGCTGCTGACGCTGGGGACGGATCTGAATCGGGTGCGCCAGCAGGTGATCCAGTTGCTGCACTCCTACCAAGGCAAGGGGCCGGCAGTAAACGTGCCGGCCACAGCCCTCTCCCCAGTGCCCTATACCGAGGAGGCGGCGGACGTGCTGGCCGCAGCCGACGCCGAGGCGCGAATGTTCGGCCACGATGTGACGGGCTGTGAGCATCTTCTGCTGTCGATCGCGAAGACCGAGTATGGCGCCGCAGCGGAGGCCCTGCGGTCCTTGGGCGCCTTTTGGCAAGCCGTCTACCGCATGGTGGAAGCGGCCCCGATAAGCAGGGGGAAACATACGGGTCAGCGGACATCGACTTTAAGATTCGTGTTGGACAACTTGGGCCCGGCAGAAGCCGCGTCCTGGCAGGCGGATCGGCTCTCCGTCGACCATCTCCTACTCTGCCTGCTCCAATTGCCGTCTTTCAGTGGAACAACTCTCAGCAGACTTGATGTCAACCCGGCCGAGCTCCGCACCCGAGTCGAGACGACGCTACGCGGGCAGGAGCCACAGGAATCTGAGCCGGTGCCCGGCTACTCGCGATTCGACGATCCCGCACGGCAATCCCTGAAAAGGGCGGCCGCCGAGGCCCACCAGGTAACGGGCTACACCACGATAGGCACCCCTCACATGCTTCTTGGCCTGATCGGCCAGAGCGACGGTCACGCGTCCAAAATCCTCGGCTCCTTCGGCATCTCGCTGGAATCTGCCCGGGACTTCATCGACGGCCGCATCGACGGGAATCCGCACATAGAAAGGTCTGAGCCCGCGCTCAGCCCAGAGGCGGTGGAGGTCCTTGGGGCTGCCGTGCGCGAGGCCGACGCGTTCGGTCATGCGCAGATCGGCACCGAGCACATCCTCCTCGGTCTCTTGCCCGCACTGGATACCGCCGCCATTCTTTCCGCCCTCGGCGCAGATCTCGACGAAATTCGCGAGCGGGTCCAGACTGTACTTCGACCCATGCAAGAGCTTCGCGCACCAAGGGATGAATCCGGCCTCTTCGCCAGATTCACCGATTCAGCCCGACGAGCCGTCCATAACTCCGGAATGCGGTCAGAAGCATTGGGTCACGGTCCCGTCCTTGGCGAGAACCTTATCCTGACTTTCCTTCGCGAGTATCCCGCGTCTCAACCCTATATGATTGCGCAGGATCCCCTGATCTCGCATTGCTATGCGACTGTGATGCTCATCCTGCTGGGCCTGGACCAGCAGACACTGGGAGCCGCTCTCATGGACGCGATGAGATCAGGCGAAAGCCCGGCACGTGATCACATCCCACTCGAGATACAGACGGAGGGAGTCTGTAAGGCTTCCGTCCGAGAGTCGCTTCAACTCGGCCATAACTTCATCTCCACCGGTCATCTGCTGTGCGCCATCGTCAGAGATGAGCAGAACAGCGCAGGACAGATTCTGCGCGATCGGGGCGTGACGGTCGACGAGTGCCGCGCGATACTGCTCAGAATGCTCGGCCACTCCCCTCAGAGAGCCCAGGCTCCATCCTCACGACCGCGTCTGAGTCCGATAGAGGAATGGGCCGCAGTTCAGACGGCCACACTGGGCGGAACGATTTCCGGCGCCGACACGAGCGGCTGCGCCACCGGTCTGGCCGCTCTGTCCGACGGCGGACTCATCGTTCCTTTCGGGCTGCTGGTGGATCTCATCGGGATGCTGGGCGGATCCGAACCTCATGACCGGACCCTGCGTCCCCTGGTCAGATCCGAGGGGGTCAGGTTATTGCGCGACCTGAAATGGCCGCTCACCGCACGGGTCGGCCTGGCGGCACTCCTGCTCGGCGAACTGCCGCCGGATCCGGCCCTCCGGCCACCCGCCTCGTCAGCGTCTGATCTGCGCGCAGCCCTAATGAACACCCTGCGCAAGGGAGGAAACCGCCCGACGCGTCCTCAGCCGTCGCCGGTTCCCGCCATCGTCGCAGCGGCCGAGCGAGTCAACGCGCAGACCGTCACCATGCTGACCATCCTCGGGCCCGAGACCGTCGCCGCAGATCCCGTGCTTCCGCTCCGGGTCCGCGACCGCATCGCGACGTTCCCCCTGCTCACGTCCCGCCAGAACACAGTCCTTTCCACCGTCGCCACGGGCATGCACTCGGACGCCCTCGCACGCACCGGCTCCACCGCAGGTGGACCCGGATTCAACGGGGTCAGCAGGAAAGGGAAGATTACTAACTTGCTTCCCACGCAGCTGGCGCTTCCCGAGGACATCCTCACTCACCGCTATGCCGGACAGGAGCTCATCTACAGGCTGCACGAGACGGATGTGGTGGCCCCGCCGACGCCAGTCACCGTAGTCCTCGACACGACACCACCCACCTTCGGCCGGATCGAGACCATCCTCAGGATCGTCGCCCACGCGATCACGACCACCATGTGGGCCGAGCACGTTTCGCCGACGCTTATCACCCTCGACCGACCGCATCACCCTCGCTTGCTGGACAATCCCACGGACCTGCTCGCTATCTGGTCGGCGCGCACTTTGGCCGCCCCTGAGCTGTCCGCCGCACTGGCATCGGCCGACGGCACCGGCAACGAGACGACGATCGTGCTCACCCACCATCACCTGGCCCGTGATCACCCGATCCTGCCCGGCCCCCGGCTCCGGCTGCTGACCGCGCACGCGCCAGGAGACGAGCCGGCTGACCGTCCACGACACCGTCACCACATCCACCTCCCTGTGGACCCGGCGCCGGGCCAGGTGGCGCACGCGGTCCAACGGCTCCTGGCCCCCGCGGAACCCGGGTTGGTGTAGGGGATGCGGTGGACGCCCGCCGTGCTGTACAGCCCGGACGGCCCGGCACAGAGCAGGATCCGCTGCGACGCGTGCCCCATGAGGTGCCTCCTCGACGACGGCGAGGTGGGCCGGTGCCACGTGCGCCGCCGGACTGGACGAGTGATGGAGACGGCGACCTTCGCCACCTCGGTCCGGAATATCGACGCCATCGAGCGCAAGCCGTTCTACCACTACAAGCCGGGAAGCCGGGCGATCACCCTTGCCGCCCCTGGATGCACGTTCCGCTGCGACTACTGCGTGAACCATACGATCTCTCAGTACGGCCGGGAGCCCGGCCGGATCTGGTCGGCGTCACCGGTGGATCCCGCCGAAGTGGTCGCCGCCGCCGCGGAGGCAGGGGCCTGCGTCGCGCTCTCCTACACCGAGCCGTCCTTGGCGCCGGAGCTGACTCTCGCCCTGGCCGAGCACGGGTCGGCCGCCGGTGTCGACGTGGTCTGGAAGAGCAACGGCTTCCTCACTCCTGAAGCCGTCACCCTGGTCGCCCCCGCTCTCGCGGCCGTCAATCTCGACATCAAAGCGGCGGACGAGCATTCCCACCATCGCCTCACGGGTGCGCCGTTACGGCCCGTCCTTGACACCTTCCATGCGTTCGCCGCGCTCGGCGTCTGGATGGAGGTGTCCACTCCCCTGATTCCCGGAGTGAGCGACCACCCCAGCCAGCTGAAGACGATCGCCCGACTCATCGCCGCCGTAGATCGCGAGATTCCCTGGCATCTGCTCCGCTTCACACCGACATTCCGGCTGGCTTCGGCTTCGCCGACCAGCCCGCATGCGCTCGCCCGGGCAGTCGACATCGGCCGGGAGGCGGGGCTGCGGTACGTCTACGTAGAACGCGCGCTGGGCGAGGCCGGCCGGTCGACGCGCTGCCCAGGGTGCGGTCAGCTGGTGGTTCGGCGTGGGATATGGGAGACCACGGCGGTGTCGATCACCGCTGGGGGCTGCGGGCACTGTGGTGTGCCGCTGGCGGGCCGCTGGCGCTAGACCGCAAACGCTGCTGGCGAGCTCAAACATCTGGGCCATCGAGTGTCCCCCACCATCGTCCGTATGATCCGGCCGCCTCAGCGCGGCCGCTACGATCAGCCGGCCGAAGACGGAAACTCTGGGGGTGTGGGGTACGAAAACTCGAATTCGGACATTGACGTGCGGTTTTGTCGCCCGTCCGCGACCACGCTGTGGATCTTCTATGCGGCGGCGCTTGGCCAGGTTGACGGATCCGTTCAGTGGCATCGGGGGCCAATAATCCAGTGACCGGTGCGAACGTCGCCGGTTGTAATGATCAACATAGGTTGTAGCACGGCCCCGCCACCTCGAGCCGGGAGTAGTCGAAACTGGAATCCCCCACCGGCTACGACTTCTCATCAGCCCGGACACCGTCCTGCGCTGGCACCACGACCTACTGAAACGGCGTCACAGCCGTACCTATCGGCCGAAGCGGCGTGGCCGGCCGCCCGATGTCGACTCCATCGGCGTCCTCATCCTGCGCCTGATCCGGGAGAACCCCGCCTGGGGATACCGGTGGGTGCACGGCAAGCTCACCACGCTCGGCATCAAGGTCGCCGCGTCCGCGGTCTGTGAGATCCTCAAGCAGGAAGGCGTTGATCCGGCACCCGATCGGGTCTCTGCCACGTGGGCCGACTTCCTGCGCTCGCAAGCCGAGATGCTTTGGCCTGCGACTTCATCGAGACGATCACCCTGAACGGGCAGCGGCAGTACATTCTGGCCGTCATCGAGCACGCCACACGGCGCGTCCATGTGCTGGCCACCACCGCCCATCCGACCGCCACCTGGGTCATCCAGGCGATCAGAAACCTCGTGATGGACCTGCAGGGCGCCGGCTGCCGACCCGCTATCTGATCCGGGACCGGGATGGGAAGTTCCCGACCTGATGGAGGAGATCATCGCTGATGCGGGCATCCGGACCATGCGTGCAGGTGTCCGCATGCCCCGAATGAACTCGATCATGGAGCGATGCACACAGTCGTGCCGCCCTGCGCGATTACGAAGACTTCCACACCGGCACCGAGCCCACCAAGCCCTCGGGCAGGCACATGGCGGCCAGGACGAGACGCAAGCCCTCCAGCGTTGCCGCGGCTCAATGGGCGACGGCCGCCGGGCCCTGAGCCGGGCGCCCCCATCCCCGGCACGCGCCGCGGACACGACAGCGGCCATCGTGGCCGCGCTGACGGCCCAATCTCCGCGCGGCCACAGCTGCCGCCGCGGTCAGCCGAGTCCGGGCAGGTAAGGCGCGATCCGGCACCAGCACGGGCCGGTCCCGCGCCCCCGACATATGACACTTCACCAATACAGGCCCATTGCCACAGCCCGCACGGACGGTGTTCTCGCCGAAGTCCAACCCGCCACCAATTCAACCAGTGACACAAATCTCGGCATCCCACAGGCCTGATACGACCAATGCGAGGACATGATCACTCCAGGTCATCCCAGCCCCACGGAGAGGCCGCACTGCCGTCGGGGTCCCGTCCGAACCGGAACCGCTCCGCGTGATCTCCGGTTTCCGTGAATTGGGTGAAATGGCAGATCGCGGGCAGCCGCTGGGCGAGTCTGGCGGCCTGATCGTTCGCCCAGATCTCCCGCAGCTTCTTCAATAGTTCCACCGAGCCCGACGCATAAGACCGTGTCTTGATTGGTGATCTTTAGTTGTAGTGATCGTGGAAGCGTTCATGCAGCGACTGGTCCCCGATGAGCTGTGGGAGCTGTTTCAGCGGGTGGCGCCCGCCACTCCGGTGCGGCCGCAAGGCGGAGGCCGCCGCCGCGCCGATGACCGGCTGATCTTGGCGGCGATCGTATACGTGGCCACCACCGGCTGCACCTGGCGGCAGCTGCCACCGATCTTCGGCGCGTCCTGGCAGACCGTGCACCGCCGTTTCACCGACTGGAGCGCGGCCCGGGTGTGGGCCAAGCTGTACCGGATCCTGCTCGATGAGCTCGGCTCGCGCGGCGAACTGGACTGGTCGCGGTGCGCCATCGACTCGGTCAGCGTCCGCGCCACCAAAGGGGGGACCTGACGGGCCCGAATCCTGTCGACAGGGGCAAGAAAGGCGCGAAGATCCACCTGATCACCGAACGGTCCGGTCTGCCGATCAGTGTCGGGATCAGCGCTGCCAACACCCATGACAGCCTGGTGTTGGAGCCGCTGGTGCGCGGCATCCCGCCGATCCGCTCCCGGCGTGGACCACGGCGGCGGCGACCGGCCAAGCTGCACGGCGACAAGGGCTATGACTACGCGCACCTGCGGGCGTTCCTGCTCGGGCGCGGCATCATCCCGCGCATCGCCCGCCGCGGGATCGAATCCAGTCAGCGGCTGGGCCGGCACCGGTGGGTGGTGGAAAGGACGGTCGCGTGGCTGGCCGGCTGCCGCCGTTTACACCGACGCTATGAGCGCCGCGCCGACCACTTCGGTTCCTTCGTCGCGATCGCCGCAGCACTCATTTGCTACCGCCGACTCACCAACCGAGACGACGTCTAACCAGTGCCGTGGCCTGATGCTCGGCGTCCGCCTCGCGGAGACTGCTCACCGATCTGTCGACAGCCCATAGGTCGTCCAGGGCGACGTCAGCAGCGGCACGCTCGATCAGGACGATCAGCTGATCACCGATCTCCGCCTCACGTAATCCGTCCATCAACCAGCCCACAACGAACGGGCCACGGCTCACGGCGTGGAAGACCGCGCACTCGGCCAGGGCGTTCGCCCGATCCCACGCGCCCGCCTCCCGCAGACTTTCTATTAGCCAGGCCACATCATTCGGGTTGAGAACAGCATGGATGAGAGCCCGCTCGGCTATCTCGGCCGCCTCATGCTCTGCGCCAGCCTTGCGCAAACTGAGTTGCTCCGGGTGTCGTGAGTGGTGATTCCAGCGGGTTCGCTGGGCCGACTCCACCTCGGCCGGGCTGCGCCAGGGGCCGCGGGTGTCCAGGGCGTTGCCCATCGAGGCGTCGATGCCGGCGGTCATCAGGTGGCCGACGCCGCCGGGTGGGCGCGCTACCGCATATCTGCCACCGGATCTGGCTTCTGCTCAGGACCAGGCAACAGTCCCACGTCCGATCTGTCGGACCAACACGAAATGGGGTCGAATTAGGCGACACTTTTTCTGGCAGCGATGTGCCGTGCCGTGCCTCCGATATTCTCGCAACCGAAATGCCCACACAGAACGTTCACATCTTCCGTGGACGGCATTTTTTGGGCAGAAATCCGACATCGGCGAATCGGGCGCTATATGGCGTCAAAGCCGTTAAACCAATAAGAATGAGTAGTGTGCACCACATGACGAAAACGCCATATATGAAGCGTTCACTGGTCGCGACCCTGGCCGCGGCGACAACCCTGGCCGGATATTGCGTGGTCGCGGCCACTCCAGCGTACGCCGCCACCACCATCAGCATCGTCTATTCGACTGACAACGGAGTGACCTGGAGCAGTACCCTGCCGGTTCCGCGCCCGTCGAGATGGTTGACGCGCGTCTGGTACAACAACACCGATTCCACCGCCTACCGGGACGCGTCCGTTCTCGCGCACATCCGTTCGCGGCTCGTCCCCGGCACGACGAGGGTCTGCCTTTCCCCGAGAACCTCCGATCCCGTCAATCCCGACGACACTGAACTCGCCTGCAACACCGACGTCGGCCAGACCGGACCCATCGACGAAAAAGCGGTATGGGGTGGAGGACTCCCGGAAGCAGGCCTGGGCACGATCGACGGCCAGAACTGGAACCTTCGGATCAGCCCGACCGCCGGATTGTTCGCCGAACCCAGCGACCTTACCAACGGGGTCCTGGAGCGTGGGAAGAAGGCATTTCTCCACCTTCAAGGATGCACCTATGGGAACGGTAGTACGGACAATTTCATGTCCTTCGTGGCGAATGTGCCGAATACGCCGTTCCAGACGGGGACGGGAGTCTCCAACGGGCCGAAGCCGCTCATGTGCGGGCCGGGGGATGCCGGCTACCGCTACAAGCCGGGCAGCGGCGCCACCCAGGCGATCAGCCTCCTCGGGATGCGCTATTTCAACCTCCAGCAATGCGTTTACAACTCCGGCGCCGACCTGGCCACCGTCGCCGTACAGCAGCCGCAAACCAACTCCAGCAACGTGAAGGCCAGCCCGACGGCCGCGTGCCCCGGCGCCGGATGGGTGCCCAGCAACAGCCGTACGCAGGCGTTGGACCTGCTGACCCGGCGCTACATCAACCTGCAGCAGTGCGTCTACGCGAAGCCCGGGGACTTCTACACCAACCTGGTCCAGAACTCGGGCGACCTGCAGACCAGGTCACCGGCGACCGACACCGGCGACACTCCGCAGGCGGCGAACTCCGCCTGCGCTCCCGGATATCCCACGTCCTACCAATGGGTCTCGGTGAACTCCGCCACGCAGGCGATCGACACCGAAGACACCACACGAGGCGCCGGGTTCATCGAATTCGAAGCGCAGCCTGAGGCCGTTCCCAGCCTTACCGACAATCCGCGGCCGGTGAGCGCGTGGCTCCTGATCGGTGGGGTCGTCGCGGCAAAGGACAGCGGGGGCTTCAGGGTCTGACGCCGCCACAAAGGGGAGCCCGCTCGTTCACCCCACGGTGAGGTGGCACTCGGGCGAGTTCGAGCCGCGCATCGGCGCGAACCCGCTCCTGCGCAGAACCCGGCCGGGTCGCCGCCCGTGGCCTACCTGGAGACGAAGGCAGTGGGCCAGGGGCGGAATCGCGGGCCCCCGCGATAGCCAGCAAAGCCCGGTCCTCGTCGGCGAACTTCACCCGGTTCTCGCCGGGCTGCCTTTCGAGGACGGTGATTTGGTGGCGCAGGACGAGGATTTCGACGTCTTTGTCTCGATCGCTCATGGACAGCAGTCGCAGCGCGGCAAAGGCGTCGGTGACGGTCAGGTAGGCCAAGCGTACAAGCATGGCGTCTCATCATGGCGCATTCGTCTGATCGCCGTGGCCGGAGTTCGCACCTGCTGGGCGACGCCCCAGTAAGGCCATGACCTGGGCGGATGAGATTATCGGCAGGCGCAGCGTCAACCATCCGCATCGTCAGGGGTTGTCGATGGACGCATCCATGCCTCAGCCATGCCGTCGCGGACTGTCACCACGCCATGCTCAAAGAACTGGATCGTCTCATTGGCGTCGGCTGCCAATGATTTCGCCGCCGAGATAGGGAAGCCCAGTCGTTGGTCGGCGTCGCTCTGGCGTTCGAGCAGATCCACGACCAGCTGGAATACTGCGAATGCGTTGCCCCCCCTCCAGAAGATACGTCCGCCCTCAAAATCCTGGTGGACGCGCTTCTTCTCCTCGGCGCTCAACGTGCCTCGGCGCTCACAGGAGGTAGGAAAACCGAGCCAGCTCCCGGTCCCGCCCATGCGTTCGTAAACACGTCCTACGCCCGATCTGACCATATGAGTGCCACACGCTTTGGAGGAATAGACGGTGGCCCCGCCTCGGCCTTCGGTTTCAGACCAGTTACTGAGGATGTCTTCAGGATAATCAAATGGGCCCTCGAACCGCTGGAACGTGCCGCTCGTCCCGTACGGGGAGGGCGCTGCCGCGAGTGCTGGGCTGACCGGGAACCCTAATACCCCGGCCGCACCCTTCGGCCACCCGTCGTGGAAAGTGGCGATCGGGCCGGGAACCATGAAGATGCCAGTTTGCTCGGTGTAGTAGACGTTTCCCGCTTCGAAGCGCTGAACCCGGCCGGTCATGCCGAGGCCGCTCCGCGAGGGGCCGGCTTCAGATTCATCCGTTACCGGAAATCCCCACTCTCCCCACGTGCCGCCAAGCTTCTCGTGGGTCTCGCCGACAACGCCTCCCGTAGCATGCGCTCCATACTTCGCCGACCAGTAAACAGTCGCCCCGCAGCGCAGCCCCAAGCGCTCGCAGATGTCCTGGGAGTAGTCACGAGGGCCCTCGAAGCGCTGATAGCTGCCCTCGGTCTCGAATGACGATCGCCCGGCAGGCTCGTCAGCGGTCAAGGGAAATCCGAGCGCACCCCTGCTGCCGTCCAGTGCCGCACAATACTCAGCGATGGCACCCGTTGTCGCCTGTGCGCCAGCCCGGGCGCTCCAATGGACCTGGCCTTTGCTGATCCCCTGGTAGAAGCCCTGTGTTTCTTGTGGCGAGGTGCTCGCGCGGCGGAACGGCTCGGTCGGTGCCCCGAGATCACGTCGCGAAATGAGCGCGGACTGAATCGCGTCGGCCGCTGCCGGCAGCTCCTTCAACCAGCCCAGCTCTGGTGGCATGAATCGCACGAGCTCGAGCGCCCGATCATGGCGAACGTCGATTAGAAGCGCAACCGCCAACTTCTCGTCCAGCGATACAAGTGCCCGTAACACCTCGGCCATGTCCGCCGCGGATGCATTTCGATCGGCAAGCAGGTCTGCGGCTTCCTCGTCCGGCAAATGAGCCAGCCGACGAGCGGCAGTATGTGGATTGAGCTGCGTGAGAGTCAGCGCGTCAAGCCGGACGTGGGCACCCTCAACAGGTTTCAAGGAGGGGACCGCCCCCAGGTGCTCGCGCAGAGCCGTTCGGAAGCCCTCGTCGTCCAGCAGAGCGGCAACCGGGACGGCTGTCAGCCGGCGGTTTCGATAGACCGCCTCATTCCACGCGACCACCCCGATCAGAACGCTGACGCCGGACTCGGCGAACAGCGCACTGCCGGACATGCCGGCCCACTGATCCTTACGCTCATGTGGATTACCCACGCCGGGCCAGGCGGTCACATTGATCGCGTAGCGATTGCTGGCCGCGTAGGTGCCCGGATCGACGGCGCCCCCGACCGACTCGGTGTCAGAGATACGCGTACGCTCGTCGTAGGCGGCCCGCGGCAGTCCGGTCGATCGCACTCGAACCGGCTGGGTGCCGACCAGCTTGCCCCAGGGGACCAGATTCGGCGCGAAGCCTTCAGGTGGATCGGCCTCCAGAAGGAGCAGCGCGGCGTCCAAGTCGTCATACCCCGCCCACGCCAACCGCGCCTCGATCGGGTCGCCCAGCCGTACAGAGCCCCGGGGGCCGAGTAGACACATGACCGACAGGCTGGAATGGGCCTGACCGGTGGCTGAGGCGACACCGTGACGGACGGTCAGCACCACGCGCGGGGCGACCAGATAGCCTGAGCTGAAGCTACCGTCCTCATGCTGGTCGGACGGGCCTGCGGTGATGGCCACCAGACCCGGGTGTGCGTGGACGTCCACTCGTCACCGCCGATCCAAAATCTCGCCCGGCCTGCCGGTGGTGCGGTCGGTGACGTTGAGTTTCAGCCTCAGCCGATGGGTTTGGCCGCGCGAGAGCGCGCCGTCCGCGCCGACCTTGACCACGCCTAATTGGACACCGAAGCTCCCACCGCCGTCCTTGCGCACCTCGACGGCGAACTCCATCTCCACCTCCGCGATCTGGAAGCGAAGACTCTCATTCTCCCCGCTCTTCTGCGCCGCCAGCAACTGCCCGCGTAATTGTTCAATCGCCTCAGTGATCTCGCCCGATCCGTCGGTCACTATCCCTCCCGCGATCCTAAATCCGGCTAGTGATAGTACGCCCGATTGTCTAACCCACACAGCCAGGTTCGAGCGGGCGACCTTTCTCAGCGGCGCCTGGTACAAAGGGACGACCTTTACCGGCGACCTCGGGTTCAACGGAGCGACCGGCCAAGGGCCCGCCGCACGCTGCGCCTGGCCGACGCCTCGCATCCTGCGCCCCCTGAGGATGCGGCGAACGCCTTGGAGCGTCTGGGATCGAGGCCGCTGAAGTAGGCGGCCTACTGGACCTGGGGGTCCGTTGCCTCCGTTGACAACGTCGTTGCCCGGCCCGGCGTAGACGGTGCTGGCGCTGGCGCTGGCGTCGATGGTGTCGATGGTGTCGTTTCCGCCAAGAGAGCAGATGACGTTGTGAACAGTGCGGTTCAATGCGTCATTGCCAGGTGTCCCGATGATGGTGCAAGCGTGAGCGTTGTTAATCGTTGATATCTCCGTAGCGATGTTGTTCGACGTGCCGGGGTCGTCTTCAGCCGCATCTACGGTGGCCTCGCCCGTGATTGAGCCGATGGCATTGGGTTCCACAACGACGGTTATCGTGGCTGTCGGGCTCGAATATTCGATTTGGCTATGCGACCTGGGCGTATTCGTTGATCACCCCGCCGAGAACCTCGCGCCGAGTAACCTGGGTGTACTCGAGGTCGAGGACTTCAGGGCGCGGGTCTGGCGGACGTTGGCCGAGTGATCGATGCGGACGATGGCTGTTGTAGTGCTGGATGTACTCGGACAGGACCTTCCGCAGCTGCCGTTCGCTGAAGATCAGCATCCGGTCGGTGCACTCTCGGCGGACGGTGCCCACCCAACGTTCGGCGAAGCAATCGGCGACCAGCGTCCGTCGATGGAGGTCAGTACCGCGTCGAAGTCGGCGACGAACTTGCCATCCCGGTCGCGGATAAGGAACTTGATCCGATCGATCCAATCGGTGGCGTCCATGAGCAGCGTGCAGGCTCGTTGGGTGACCCGCGCTCCGGTCGGGTGCGCGGTGACCCCGACGAGATGCACGCGGCGGCTGGCCGGTTCGATCACGAATAGGACGTAGATGCGCTCGAGGAACACCGTGTCGACGGTGAAGAAGTCACAGGCCAGCATCGACTTTGCCTGGGCGGTGAGGAACTGCTTCCACGTTGGGCCGGTGCGGCGTGGGGCGGGTTCGACGCCGGCCCGTCTCAAGATGAGCCATGCGGTGCTGGCGGCCAGGGTGTAGCCCAGGCCGATCAGCTCGCCGTGGATGCGTCTGTGCCCCCATGTTGGGTTCTCGGCCACCAAGCGTAAACCAATGCGCGAACCTCCGGCGTGGTCGAGGGGCGACCGGGACGGCGGCGTGGATGGGTCCACTTTCGTCGGACCATGTCGCGGTGCCAGCGCAGTAGCGTGGCGGGTGTGACGGCGAACGCCGTCCATCCGATCCTGGGCAGCAGCCGGGACAATAGCGCCAGGATCGCCCGGTCGGCGGGAGCAGGCCGCAGCGGACCAGCCTGACGACGTAACGCTGCAAGCTGGTGGCGCAAGACGATGATCTCGATATCTTTGCTGGTGTCGGTGCGCAGGCGGAGTAGCAGGAATTGGCTCATCCGGAGGATGGTCACGTAGAGCAGCGAGACGAACACGAGCCGTGATGGTGTCAGAGGAGCCAGCCTGATCGCGCGTCAATGCCGCAGGTCACAGCGCCGAATCGGGTTTTCGAGCCCGACAGGGTCCTGGGCCGGCTAGGAGCCGGCCCTCACCGGCGGGCCACAATCCTCGCCACGCTGGCTGGTCGTCGTCGCCGGGAGCGCGCTCACTGTGCTGCCGCTGCCGTTCGCGTGGCTGCTGGTCGACAGGGCGGCCCAGGGCGTCGGGCTCGGGCTGACGGCGCTGATGATGGGCGTGGCCCGGGACCACCTCCCCGAGGAGCGCAGCGCGGCCGTGATCGCCCTGATCTCGATGTCTTGATCATCGGGGCCGGCGTCGGCTACCCGCTGGCCACACTGCTCGCCGAGCTCGGCGGGGTACGGGCCGCCTACGGCCTCGGCCCGGTCGTCACCGCCGCCGCCCTCCTGACCGCGTCGCGCTCCATGCCCGAAGCCACCGAAGGCCGCTCCGCCCACGTGGACGTGGCAGGCGCGGTCGTCCAGGCCGCTGCGCTGCTCCTGGTGCTGTTCCTCGCCAGCGAACGGGATCTGTGGAGCCGGCACCTCGCCGTGGCGGCGGGCCTCGCCGTCGTCGCGGTGGTGCTGCTGCTCTGCGTCTGGGCCGTCATCGAGCTGCGCAGCACGACGCCCCTGGTCGATGTGCTGGCGGTGCGGCACCCGGCGGTCGCCGGGGCGAAACTCGCCATGTTCGTCGGCGGGATCGGCATGTACGTCCTGCTCACGCTCATCACCCGGTACGCGCAGACGCCGCACGGCGCCGATGCCCGGCGTCATCCTGGCCGTCACCCCGAGAGCGAGACGTCGAGCGCCATGAGCTTCAACTACTCGTCCGCTGCGTCGGCTACTCCCGTGGCATTCGTCACATATGTCCCACTCCGGATGATGTGCCATCATGGGTATCGTCACTTCGACGATAAGGGGTGTGCCATGACCGCGCAGCGCCATCGGCGGCCTACACCACCGCGGCGCTGGTCGGCATCGGCGTCATGGCGATCAGGACGCTACAAGCCTCGCCCTCGCCCGCCGACGCTCGTCCGAGACCAACCCGTACGTCAGATGCACTCATGCCAACACTGGAGGTTCCATGCCCAAGGGCTACTGGGTCAGCGTCTACCGCACCATTGCAGACCCTGAGAAGCTGGCTGCTTACAACAAGCTGGCCGGTCCGGCCGTCAAGGCCGGGGGCGGTCGGACCCTCGTCCGTGGCAGTCGGGTCGTGGCGCGTGACGCCGGAATCGCGGAGCGCACCGTCCTGGTCGAGTTCGACAGCTTCGAGCAGGCCGTTGCGGCGTACGAGAGTGCGGCCTACCAGGAGGCGCTGGTCGCCCTCTCCGACGGCGTCGAGCGCGACTTCCGCATCGTCGAAGGCATCGACTAACCGAGGTCCAGGTGAATCTTCACTGAAGATCCACCATTCAGAGGGCGATCGTGAACTGGCCTTCGGCGAGTTTCCGCAGCCAGGCCCGGTCGGCCAGCCGGTTCAGCTTCGCCCGCAGCGGCTCCAGCTTTGCCCGCATATAGGCCGTCAGCCTGATCGCGCGGGTGGAAGGTGCGGGCTGTGGGTGCCAGAAGTGGTGTCACAGGTCTTCACGATCGAGCGGCCCAGCAACTGGTGCCAGAACGCGCTCTCGGCTTCCAGTTCGCCGGCGTCGATGAGCTGTGCGCCGCCCCTGCGGACCTGCTCGACCGGCACGCCCCGGATGAGGCCCTGCGACGCTTCGTGCTGCTGCTCGTGGAGCACGAAGCCGTGGGCAAAGGCATGGCGGTCGCACTGGAAAGCATCATGGCGACGGATTCACCGGTCTTCGACGTCGCCCGTACACAGACGGCACACGCTCTCGATCAGCTACTCAAGGCGGGCGCGGCAGCAGGCACCATTCGTGGCGACGTCAGCGACCGCACCATGCTGCGCGCGCTGGGAGGCGCCTGCGGAGTGCACGCCGCGTACGGCTGGAAGCACGAAGCCGTGCGCATCACGGCGATCCTCTTCGACGGCCCGCGGTTCGGCGTGCCCAACGCAGGCTTAAAACGTAGCTCAGGATGGCTGGCGTGCGGCGTGAGTCCGGATGAGTCCCTCGACGCCCCGGAGGAAGGTCTCGCAGATCAGTATGCGGTCGAAAAGGCAGCCGGCCACCATGGCGCCATCGCGGAGCATGACGAAATGCTGCGCGGCGGGCTCGGCCTCGGTTTTCTGGACGCTCGCCATCAAGGTGTTGATCGTGTCGAGGAACCACTGCCGATGCGCGAGGACGGCCCGGTGCACGGGGTGGTCGGGATCGGGATACTCAGCCGCGGCGTTCAGGAAGGCGCAACCGCGAAAGCCGGCGGACTGAATGCCCTGGGCAATCGACTCTGCAACGGCCCGGAGGGCGTCGGGCGCCGGTAGGCCGGCGGTGATGGCCGTGTCCACTTGGCCGCGGATGGTTTGATCGGCCGCCTGCAGATAAGCGAGGACGAGATCCTCCTTGCCGGGGAAGTGCCGATAGAAAGTGGCCCGGGTCACTTTCGCCTCGGTGATGATCCGATCGACACCGACCGAGTGGATTCCCTCTCCGTAGAAAATCCTGGTCGCCGTGCTAAGGAGCCGTTGTCGCGCCTCGGACGGCCGGATGTCGGTCTCGCTACGTGCCATGAGCCCATAGTAGTGATAGAACGTTCGGTCTTGCACCTCGGTCCATCGGGCTCCGGCCAGTCCTTGCGTGTGGCTCGAGGGCCGCGCCCAGCGCGAACCAGTCGCAGGTAGCGGGGTAGAACGTTCTGTCTTGACAGGTCGGCGCAAAGTCGTCACTCTTGGCAAGACAGAACGTTCGTTCTTCAAGGTGGTGTTTCCGACCGCGACGCCCGCTGGTCGCGGTGCCCCTCAGTAACCACCGAAAGGATCACCATGACCACCGTTACCGCACCCGGCATCTCGACGACGGCGTCCACCCTGCGGCGGCTGTACTTCGTCCGCTTCGCGTTCGCCATCGTCTGGGCCCTCGTGATGTTCACGACCGACAAGCACCTCAGCCCGCTCGCCGTGACGCTGCTCGTGCTCTACCCGCTGTTCGACGTGGCCGCCGCGGTCATCGACGCCCGCGCGTCGCGCGCCACCGGATCGCCCACCCTGCTGTACCTGAACGTCGCGATCAGCCTGATCGCCGCGGTCGGCTTGGCCTTCGCCGGCGCGTCCGGCATACCGGCGGTCCTGCGCGTGTGGGGTGCCTGGGCGGTCGTGGCCGGGCTGATTCAGCTGATCGTGGGTGTCACCCGCCGCAAGATGGGCGGCCAGTGGCCGATGATCATCAGCGGCGGCATCTCCGTACTCGCCGGTGGGTCGTTCATCGCGACTGCGACCGCGGATAACCCGGCGCTGACCAGCGCGATCGGCTACGCCATCCCCGGCGCCATCTTCTTTCTCATCTCGGCCATCCGTCTCGGCCGCGCGGTGAAGGAAAACTGACATGGAAAACGCTACGTATGACGTCGTCGTCATCGGCGCGGGGCCGGTCGGAGAGAACGTCGCCGATCGGGTCGTGCAGGGCGGCCTGACCGCCGCCGTCGTCGAGCGGGAACTGGTCGGTGGTGAGTCTCATACTGGGCCTGCATACCGACCAAGGCGTTGCTGCGCAGCGCGAGTGAGGGTGAGCAACAGTCGATAGGCTCGTGAGCTCCCTTGGTGCGCCTAGGGCAGATCGAGTACACCTGGACCAGGTGAGGAAGTCGTCCAGGTGCGTGGCGAGCGGGTGGTCGCGGCCGAGCTGCTCGATCAGGACCGGATCCCGCCGTTTCCCTCCACGATCCGCGAAGTTGCCAGATAGCCGGGAATCGAACCGTCCGTCGGGCTGGACCCGTCCCCAGGTCGCCCCCGATGTGTGATCGCTATCTTGCCTAGAGTCTTGGACCGGAGGGGTCACGACGCCTCCCGATGTGCCCATGCGCTACAGGGTGCGAGTTCCGAGATCCTTTACGACTTGAGCGGAGGCGCGGATGGGCCCGGATTCGTCGGCGGGAGAGTGGCCTCGTCGCCTTCCCCGTGCGCGAGTTCCGCGTGGTCGGTGTCTGGAAGCCAGTCTCGCTCGGGCGTGTAGTCCAGCCAGCGCCGGGCGCGACCCACTTCGACGAAGCCGCGTAGCAGGGTGTCAAGGCGGGGGTGGCGCCGGGAATCGCGCCAGGCGAGCGACCATGCGTACAGCGGGGTCGGCGCGGTGAGCGGGATGGAGCGCAGGTCGGGGTGGTCGGGCAGGGGCCCGTCGCTGGGGAAAAGGGTGAAGCAGGTCGCATCGGTACGAACGTGCTGGACGAGGTGATCCAGGCCCAGGTTGGGCCCGTCCTGGACGCGCGTGATCTCGAACGTCTCCGCGAAGCGTCGCAGGAAGTCCAGGCGGGTCAGCTCGGCCGGGCACCACAGGGTGCTGTCGCGCAGGTCGGCCGGGCGCAGTTCGTCCGCGCCGGCCAGAGGGTGGGAGGCGCTGACGACGGCGTCGACGGGTTCCAGACGGACGAGCCGGTGAGCGATGCCGGCCTCGCGGCCTCCGGGCAGTGGGTGCACCCGGCCGAAGCCGAGGTCGGTGTCACCGCGGAGGAGCGCCTGAGCTGCCGACGGCCAATCGCGTGCCGGGCCGGGTTCGAGGCTGATCGCGTCGAGTGTCTCGGCCGCTTGGGCGAGGGTGCGCAGGGGCGCGAACAGATGTCCCCACACATCAATGCGTACGGCCTGCCCGGCTCCCACCGCCGCCGCGATCGCGCGCTCACCCGCCGCGAGAGCCTCGCGCGCCGCGGGTGCGAACCGAGCGCCGGTCTCGGTCAGCCGCGTGCCGCCCTCCCGCTCGAAGAGGCGGACCCCGAGCAGTGATTCCAGGCGCACGATGCGCTTCGACAGCGCCTGCTGGCTGGTTCCCAACTGGTGGGCGGCGCGACCGAAGTGCAACGTCTCAGCGGTTGCGACGAACGCTCTGACCAAGGTGAGGTCGAGATCCATGCCGCTGACCATACGTGACAACCCGGCGTTGTCGGTCTGGTGGCTTCGTTGTTGGCCCGGATGCCCCCTCCAGCGGTGAAGTGTTCTCAACACCGCCAAAGGAGGCGCAACAGCAATGAAAGCTCTCATACCGTCCGGGGATCTCGCAGCCCCCGTCGTGCTCGCTGACGTCCCCGAGCCCACGCCGCGCGCCAACGAGGCGCTGGTGAGGGTGGAGGCGTTCTCGATCAACCGCGGCGAGACGTTCAAGCTGGAAGCGCCCATGCCTGGCGAACGGCCCGGTAAGGACATCGCGGGCCTCGTCATCCAGCCCGCCGCCGACGGCAGCGGGCCGACCGGCATCGCGCGGGTCGTCGGCCACCCCGCGTCGGGGGGCTGGGCGGAGTACGCCGCGGTTCCGACCGAGGCCCTCGCGATCCTGCCGGACCACGTCTCCACGGTCCAGGGGGCGGCGTTGCCGCTCGCGGGTCTCACCGCGCTACGGCTGCTGCGTGCGGCCGGGCCGGTTGTGGGCCGACGCGTGCTGCTGACCGGAGCCTCGGGAGGCGTGGGGCACTACGTGACCGAACTCGCAGCCGCCGCTGGAGCGGAGGTCACAGCCGTGACCCGGAACGCCGAGCGCGGTGCCCGGCTCACCGAACTCGGTGCGGCCGAAGTCGTCCACGATGTGGCCGCCGCGCGCGGGCGGTACGACATCGTGCTGGAGTCGACGGGAGGCCAGGCCATGCCCGTGGCGCTCGCGCGGCTGGCGAAGCGGGGCATGCTCATCTGGTTCGGTCAGGCCAGCCGTACCCCGGCGACGCTGAATTTCTTCGACTTCTTCAACGGACCCGAGTCGGCCCTCATCCGCCACTTCCACTACTTGGACGCGGACACCAGCCTCGGCCAAGATCTCGCCGCGCTCGTCCGGCTGGTCGCCGAAGACCGCCTACACCCCGAGATCGGCCGCATCGCGGACTGGGCCGAGACCGCTACCACCCTCACCGACCTGCGCGAGCGCCACATCCGCGGCAAGGCCGTGCTCACCCTTTCCTGAACAGGAGTCAGATCATGAACGCATTCACCGAGCCCAGGGACGTCGTCATCCGCTATGTCGAGGCCGTCCGCGATGGGGACGCCGACGTCATCTACAGCAGCTTCGCCGAGGACGCGACCTGGTATTACCCGGGCAATCTGCCCATCTCGAAGGTGTGGCAGGGCCGCGACGCGATCGTCAACGAGTTCCTGGGCGGCATGGGCCCGATCCTCGTTCCCGGCACGATGCAGGTCGAGCTGGTCACCACAATCGCCGAGGGCGACCGAGTGGTCGCCGAGTGGACCTCCAAGGCGCAGACCGTGTACGGCGGCGCCTACGACAATCGGTGCATCGGGATCTACACGGTCAGGGACGGCCAGATCACCTCTGTTGTCGAATACGCCGACACCCTGCATGTGGCAGCGACCCTCTTCCCTGAAGATCGCGATCCCGCAACCGGCGCTGAATGAGCCCCCAACCCGGCCTCAACGCCATCGCCGACGCCGAGCGGGCGGCACGCGAGCGCCTGGTCGCCGAGCAGCACGCCCCCTGACCGGCTTGCTGTCGTCAAGGGAGCTGTCACCACGTACACGCGGGCGGGTTGGCCGGGTCTGTCCAAATAACGGCTCTGTCGCAGATTCGGCTCTGTCGCAGATTCGGCTCTGTCGCAGATTCGGCTCTGTCGCAGATTCGGTGGTGGCGGAGCGTTAGCCGAGCAGGATGCGGTGGCGGAGCAGCGCGAAGCCGGCTCGGCCGTGCTTCTGGCGCATGATGCGTTTGGTCTTGGTGTTCACGCCTTCGGTGCCGCCGTCATGGTGGGGCAAGGTGACGACTGCGTGGACGGCATCGCGGTCGTGGTCCAGGCCGCGGGTGAAGGCGTGCAGATGCGGCAGGTCGGCGGCGCGAGTAGCGGCGATCCAGGCGCCGAGGCGGCCGGCGTTGTCCTCGTGCGAGCGTAATAGATTGGCGAAGCCGTGGACCAGTTCGGCCAGGGCGATCATCTCGGGGCAGGCGGCCGACAACTCGTCGCGCAGTCGGCGGTGCTCGTCGGTGAGGTTGCCGGGCCGGGTGAGCAGGAGCCGGGTCAAGCGGCGCGGTGCGACTGGCAGGGCGGTCGGCTTCGACGCGGCCTTGAGTGATGTAGCGGTAGAGCAGGTTGAAGCTGCCCGCATATCCGGGGGCTTTGATCTCGGTGAACAGGTGTGCGATCGGGACGGCGGGGTCGTCGGCGCGGCGTTGCCGCAGGTGGTCGCGGTAGGGGTCGGCCGATACAGCGGGGCCCGCCGCATCCGCTCCGGCTCGAAGATACGTGCGTAGCGTTTGACGGTGTTGAGCGACAGGTTCAGGCGGCGGGCGCATTCCAGCAGGCCGACGCCGTTGTCGAGCAGGTCGTGCACCTGACGCCAGCGTTCGCGGGTGGTCTGCGCCCGTTTGCCGTCCTGCATGGGTGGCCCGGCTTTGGCCCAGCAGGCTCTGTGCGCGGCGGCCTCCTTCAAGACGGCCTCGCCGAGGTTGTTGGGTCGGGCCGGGGCGATGCCGTTGGAATCGAGCCGATCTGCGGGCAGGAACTGCCGCCAGCTCGGTGAAGCGCTGCGGCGCGGCGCCGGTCCGAGCCCCGGCGCGGCCAGGATCCGGCGGATCGTGCCCTCCCCCATCCGATGCCCCAGCCCGTCAACTCGCCCTGAATCCTGCGATAACTCCAGCAGGCGTTCTCCCCAGCCAGACGTATGACCAGGTCACGCACTTCCTTCGGGATCGGCGAGCGACCGGCGCAGCTCGGGTAAGTCCAGCGCCGCTTGACCAGTCGCCGGTGCCAGGCCAGCAGTGTGCCCGGCATCACGATCCGATGCGCCCGAAGCCCAGCGCGGAAGATGTCGGGTGAGCACGGCCAGGATCGCCCGGTCGGCCCAGTCCGGCCGCGGATGACGAGCAGCGGCCGGCAAGCCTGTGACGGCGCGGCCGATGATCAAACGCTGGATCTCCGACGTGCCCTCGAAAATGGTGAAGACCGTCGAGCTATACCCAATTACCGCAGGTCAGCAGCCTCCTCGGACCGCCAGGGTCAGCACCAGCTCAGCACCAATGGATTTGGCCCCCTTGTGGAACCCTCGCGCCTGCTGTCAGACAACGCCCCAGCTCAAAGCCAGTGACATAGTTTTCGGCACTCACACGATCAATCTGCACCCAGTTATGCAGTGTGTACTCGTTAATACCAAGATCTCACGCGATCTGCGCGACCGGTTTGCCGGTCTCGTTGACGATCCGCACCGCCCCAGCCCGGAACTCCGGATCAAGCGACGCCTCGTCGTACCAGCCACGACCGAACCTCTCCGGTTCGGCCTCGACGTTACGAGGGAAGCTCAGCGTCTCATGTCCCCCCAATCCGTACGCTTCGAGTGATCGCGCCGACCAAGAGGAAACCGGCCGGGAGACGTGACGCGCCTCCCGGCCGGTGCGGTAAACATCGGTCCGGTTCCCTCAGGGTGCCAGTTCCACGGCCGGCTCCGGGACGCTCGAAACCGCAGGGGCCTCGCTGGTGGCGGCGGGGGCCTTCAGGCGGCCGGTGGCCCAGGCCGCGGGGACGGAGAGGGCAACGATCACGATTGCGGTGACGACGGCACCGGTCGGGCCGTAACCGGCCACCGCCCAGCCGCCGATGAGCGAGCCCACCGCGATTCCCGCGGTGACCGCGGACGCGGGCAGCGTCGCGGCGAAGTCACGGCCGGGGCCGGCCAGGCTGACCACGCGGTACTGCAGCGACGGCACCAGCCCGAATCCGACCAAGCCCCAGGCCACCATCGCCACGGCGACCACAACCGGCCTCGAACCGAAGAGGTACAGCGCGCCGAGGGCCAGCACCAGCACTGCGGTGGCGGCCACCAGTGTCATTGAGGCGTCGCGGTCCGCGGCCCGCCCGCCGATGAAGGTGCCGACGGCGTTGGCGAGGCCGTACACCAGCAGGAAGGCGCTGATCAGCCCGCCGGAGATGCCCGTCTCCTGCTGCAGGAACGGCGTGATGTAGGTGAGCGCGGCGAACTGGCCGCCCATGATCAGGAACCCGACGCCCAGCACGGCGAGCACCCGGGGAGCGAGCGCGTGACGTGCCTGCGCGGCGAACCCACCGCTGCCGGTGTTCCGGACCCGCGGGACTAAGGTCAGCGTCGCGACCAGGGCGACGGCCCCGAGGATGATGATGGCGGTGAACGCGGCACGCCAGCCCAGCGCCTGGCCGATCAACGTGCCGAGGGGCACGCCCAGCGCGGTGGACACCGCTATGCCGCCGAAGACGGTGGCTATCGCCCGGCCCATCCGCTCACGCGGCACCACGCTGGTTCCCACCGCGAAGGCCACCCCGATGAACAGCCCTTGCAGCGCGCCCGTGACGGCGCGGGCCACCAGGAGTTGTCCGAAGTTGGAGGCCACCACCGCGAGCACGTTTCCGGCGAGGTAGGCGACCAGCGACGCCGACAGCAGCAGGCGGCGGCCGAACCGGATGCTCACCGCGGTGAGAAGCGGCCCGCCGATCGAGATCCCCAGCGCATAGGCGGTGACCAGGGTGCCGGCGAGGCTGATGGACACCGCCATGTCCCTGGCGATGAGATCCAGCAGGCCGACGACGACGAGTTCGGCGCTGCCCAGGACGAACGTGCCTAAGAACAGCGTGGCCAGCACCAAGTTAGTTCGAGTCCGACCATAGACCGCTTGCGTGGTCATATGCGCCCCCTTTGCAATGATAGGGAACGTTCCCTATCATTGGTGAATGTAGTACTTTCGAGACGGCAGAGCAAGGGGAGATTCCGGTGAGACGCAGCGCGACCGAGACCCGCGAGCATGTGCTCCAGGTCGCTCACGACCTGTTCTATTGGCACGGGGTCCGTGCCACAGGCATCGACCGGGTCGCGGCTGCGGCCGAGGTGACCACCACGACCCTCTATCGGCTATTTCCGTCCAAGGACGACCTCGTCGCCGCCTATGTCCACCGGGCCGACCAGTGGACTCGGGAGGGGTTCGACGCCACGATCGAAGCCGCCGGCCCGCACCCCCGAGACCAGATCCTCGCGGCCTTCGACGCCCACACCGAACAGATGCGGCCCGAGCGGTTCCGCGGTTGCGTCTGCATGATGGCGCTGGCCGAGTTCCCCGATCCCGCCCTGCCGGCCCACCAGCACGCCGTCATGGCGAAGACCTGGCTGCGCACTACCCTGCGCGAGCTGACCCGGCGACTGGCGGCGACTACCCCGATCGAGGACCCGGCGGCCCTCGCCGACCGGCTCTACCTCGTCATGGAAGGCGCCAAGGCCGCCACGCAGGCGCTTGGCGCCGATGGTCCCGCCGAACAGGCCCGCCCCCTCGTGGAAGCCATCCTCGACGCCCCGACAGCCGTACGGCCAGGCCCCGCGTAGGCCTCGGGGCTGGCCGGTAGAACCAGTGGGTGGACCAGGAGCCGTAGCCGGTGCAGGATCTGGCCGGGCAGCGGCGTCAGCAGTGCTGTCCGGTTCGGTCGCCGTAGAACTGGTTCTTGACCGGGCTCAGGACAATGGCGCCGGCGTCGGTCGCCCGCGCGAAGACATCATCGACGTCCTCGACGTACAGGGTCATCGTGACCGGAGTACCACCGATCGTCTTTGGCGCTCGGACACCGAGGTCGGGGAACTCGTCCGCCAGCATGATCACCGCCGTGCCGATCTCGAGCTCGGCATGGCCGAGCCTGCCGTCGGGCTCGGCCATCCGCATCCGCTCGGTCGCGCCGAACACGTTGCGGTAGAACTCGATCGCGGCGCTTGCTCCGTCGACGCACAGGTAGGGCACGACCTGGGGGTAGTTGTCGGGGATGGCCTTCACCTGCGCTGTGGTGGCTGCGACGGTAGTGGCTCTGCCAGTGTCGGACATGGCTGCTTTCCTTCTCCTTGTAGCCGCACGCCGCGAACGGCTGGATGCAGCGCGTGAAGTCTGTTCGAGCGGCACCGACGAATGGCAATGGCCACGAGGTCAAATCAGATTTCACCGATGCTGGGACCTCGACCGGTGGGATGCGTCCGCCTTCGCCGCACTGTTGGCCACCAGGTCCCGAGCGATGCCTTCACCCTACGCCTGCCACTGCCTTCCGGGTGATCGCAGGCGAGTCGGGCCGTTCGGATGCCGTCGGGCAGGACCATGCGCCCCATGCCTGCTCGCAGCGCCGCTCGAGCCACCAGCGTTCCAGTGCGCACCCGGGCGCGTGCCGGGCGTGCGCGGACAGGGCAGGCCGGAACAGCACCAGCATTCGGTGCCGGGCCGTGTCGGGGAGCCGGGCCAGGAGATCGGCGTCCGTCTGCATACGAGAGGTCGCCCCGCCGCGTATCGTCCGACGCGACCGACTCGGCGGCCTGATCTACGAATACACCCGGGTCGCGTGACGCGACACCATTTCCGGGCCGACAGGTTAGTCCTGAAGGACGGCCTGGTAGACGGCCAGCGTCTCATCGGACGTACGGGACCAGCTCAGGCGATCCCGGACAAAGCGCTGGCCACGGGCGCCGAGCGCACGGCGGAGCTCGGGGTCGCGCATCACCTCGATGACGGTCCGCGCGATGTCGGCCGGATCGGCGGCACGGACGAACCGGACGGCCGGACGGCCGGAGTCGCCGAGGAAGACCCGCGAGAAGCCGTCGCCGAGGACCGTCGGCTTGCCAAGCGCCATCGCCTCGGTCGCCACCAGCCCGAACGGCTCGAACAAGGACGGGAAGACGCACAGATCGGCCATCTCGTAGAACTCCATCAGGGACGACCCACTGAAGAAACCGTCTACGGTCACGACCCGCCCGCCCAGCCCACCATCGGCCACGATGCGACCGACTCCGGCGGCATCCCCTTCCCCCACGATCACCAGCCGCAGCCCGGGAACGCCTGCCGCGATCTCCGGCATCGCCTCCAGCAACTGGTAGACGCCCTTTTGCCGCTCGAGCCGCCCGACGAACAACAGCACCTGTTCTGAAGCGGCGATCCCGAGCCGGTCGCGGAGCCTGGCGGCGCCGAGCCGGAGCTTGCCGCCGTCGAAGCCGGGCTCGGCGAGCGCGCGCTCGAACGTGCCGCCCAGGCACACCACGTCGATCGACGCGCGATCCCAGCCGTCCGCGGCGAGCTGGTCGCGTACCTCCGGGGTGGCGACGACGACGCGGCGCGCGATCCGGCCGAGCCGGCGTTCGAGCGCGGCGAACAGGTTGAGCGGGTCGGTCGCGCTGCGCTGCGGCGCCACGCCGTACTCGGTGGTGTGCACGTGCAGCACGACCGGCAGCCGCAGCACGTAGTGGCAGAGCAGGCCGGACAGGAAGTTCGTCGAGTCGTGGACCACCACGAGGTCGGGCGCGCCGCCACGCTGCCGGGCGCGCCTGAGCCGCTGGAAGTAGCGCCAGTTGCTGACCACGACATTGGCCGCGAGGAGCGCGAACTCCCCCCGCCGAGTCCGGTTGAGCCGGCGACCCCGCCCGCCCACCAGACCCGGCCGATACACGGTGATGTTGCCCTGCCGCTCGTACGCGGCCGACCGCCCGTCGCCGAGTGTGAAGACCGCGAGCCGATGCCGTTCGGCCAGATGAGGGATGATCTGCTCGACGTAGCGGCCGAGCCCGGCGGTGATGTTGGGCGGGTACTGGTTCGTGACGTACGCGATCTTCATCGGGCGGCCTCCGGGACGGGCGCCGACCGGTAGACGCGGGCGGCGACCGCGGCCACGACGGCGACGAGGACGAGGTTGGTCACGATGAACGCCACCAGTCCGCCGGTCACGCCCCACCAGGCGATGCAGGCGGCCTGGCAGACCAGCGTCACCGGCGCCCCGGCGGCGAGGCAGCCGAGGAACACCTTGGCGCCGCGCACCCCGTCCATCGACAGGGCGAAGAAGTAGAGGTTGAAGACTGTGTGGACGCTGATGCCCGCGGCCGACAGCGCCATCAACCCGGGCGAGTACGGATATTCGGCGCGCAGCAGCAGAAAGAAGACGGCGCTCGCGGCCAGCGAGAAGACCGCGGTAGCCACGGCCACGACCGGGATCAGCCGTCTGATCCGGCGCAGCAGGACGGTCTTGTCGGCCGTCGCCATCGCCGGCAGCAGCACGAGCCCGATGCCCTCGGTGAACACCACACCGAGCAGCCGTTTGGGAAAGCCGTTGTAGACCGAGTACACCCCGACCTCGGCTGGATCGGCCCAGTGGTTGAGGAAGATGACGTCCAGGCCGAACACCACGGCGGTCAGCGCGGCGATGGCCGTGACGTAGGCGCCGTGCCGGTAGAGCGACCGCGCCAGCGCCGCCGACCAGCGCCGGGGGGCGACCTCGACCGCGGCCACCGCCACCGCGGCGAAGACCAGGTTCGTGACGATCAACGCGACGAGGTAGGCGTCGGCGCTCCGGATCCCGAGAACCAGCAGGCAGAACGCGGCGGCAGCCAGATAGGCCACCGCGACGGCGAGCTTCACCCGGGCCACGAACACGAATCGTTTGAGCCCGCGGAGGAAGCTCTCGCTGAGCTGGCTGAGCGTCATCGCGAGTGCCAGCCCCAGCGCGAGGCACAGCGCGCGCAGGTCGACGCCGAGCAGCGCGGTCAGCAGCGGCGCGGCCAGCAGGGCGGCGGCGGCGAGGCCGGTCCCCAGCGCCAGCGTGGCGAACAGGGCGGTCGTGACCAGGGCCGGGCGGTCCTCCGGCGCGGATCGCGGCAGCTCCTGGTACATGACGTAGTTGAGGCTCATCTGCATCGCCGCCGTGACGATCAGCGCGATCGACAGCACCACGGTGAACCGGCCGAACGCGGCGGCGCCGATCCCCCGCGCCACCACGAGCGTGGTCGCCGCCGCCGCGCCGCTGGCCGCGATGCTCATCGCGGTCGGCCCGACCGCCCAGCGGTGGCCTGCCAGGAGCCGCTCGATCATCGGGCCGCCTCCGCGTACGCGGCGAGCGTGAGCTCGGCCGTCCGCGCCCAGCTGTAGCGGTCGCGGACGTGGGCGGCGCCGCTGCGCCCCAGCCGTCCCGCGGCCACCGGGTCGTCGAGGATCTGGAGGAGAGCCGCCGACAGGTCGTCCGCGCACCGGAGGGCGCCGTCCCCCACCACCTCCGCCGAGTAGCCCGGCCCGACCACCACCGGCCTGCCCAGCGCCATCGCCTCGACCGCGACCAGCCCGAACGGCTCGTACGTGGACGGAAACGCACAGACGTCCGCGGCCAGGAAGTGCGCGAAGACGTCCGCCGGAGGCAGGAACCGGTAGTCCGCGACCACGTGCGCGCCGACTCCCAACTCGTCGATCAGCCGGGCGATCGCCGCGTTGTCGTCCGTACGGGGCGCCTGCGCACCCACCAGGACAACCCGCACGTGGTCGTGCTTACCGAGCAGGATCGGCACGGCCCGGATCAGCTCGCGGACGCCCTTGTGGGATGACAGCCGGCCCGCGAAGACGATCAGACGCCCTGCTCCCCCGGGCAGGTAGCGTGCCCGGACCTCGTCCCGCAGCCTTTCGCGCTCCTCCGCCGGCGCCTCGGCCAGCCGGACGAGCTCGGGATCCTCGAAGCCGTGCGGGATCACCCGTAGCCGGGCGGCCGGCCAGCCACGCGCCGTGAGGTCGTCGCGCATCCCGGCGCTCGGCACGACGACGAGCCGCGCCAGCCTGGCCTGCGCCCGCTCCAGCGCCGCGATGCCCGCTCCCACGAGGGAAAGCGCGCCGCCCTCCTGGGTGTGCACGTGGAAGACGACCGGCCGCCGGCCGACCGCGGCGCAGAGGATGCCGGCCAGGCAGCCCATCCAGTCGTGCACCGCCACGACCGACCCGCTCCGGCTCGTGCGCAGAATGTGCCATGCGGCGCGCACGTTGAAGGCGAGCATCCCGGTGACCCTTCCCAGCCGGGTCGTACCGCCGGGGGTGCGAAGCCGGTGCAGGGTGACGCCGCCGATCCGCTCGGTCCGCGTTCGCCCGGCGGTGGTTCCGTACACCGTGACGGGGGCGCGGAGCGCCGGCATCATTCGCTCGGCGTACCGGCCGAGGCCGCCGACCACCTCGGGCGGGACCTCGGCGCAGACCACGGAGACGCGCCCGGGGCTCAGCCGGCGCATCGCCGATACGCCGCGCGGGCGAACTCGAGGTCGGCCTCGGTGTTGATGCCGCGCGCCTCGTCCGGATCGGCGACCGGGATGACCGTGACCGGCCAGCCCTCAACCTGGGACAGATGCGGCAGGAACGGCAGGAAGTTGACCTCCCCGGTCGCGGCCCCGAGGTCGGCCGCACCGAGATAGCCGGCCCACGCCGCCGCAAGCCCGTCCGTACTGAGGCAGAACATCCCGACATCGCTGAGCCCGCCGGGACGACACGCGTCGCCTTCCCGCGACTGCCGCACGCGAAGCAGCCGATGCCCGGCCATCTCGTACTCCACGTACGGGTCGCGCATCGGCACCAGCGGTAGCGTCAGCCCCCGAGAGTGCGCGGACGTCACCCGGCGTACCGTCTCCGCGGCGAGATTCGCCTGGTCACCCCAGGTCACGAGAATCGCGTCGTACCTCTTCCAATGATCGGCGGCCCCGAACACCGCGTCACCCATGCCACGCGGCACGTCCTGCACGCTCACCGAGACGTCCCCTCGTTCGATCTCGGCCCGTGCCAGCCGCCGGAACGGCGCCTCGCCGGCAGGCGACAGCACCACGTGGACATGCTTCGTCCACGGCCGCAGCCGTCGCGTCAGCACGTCCCAGACGGTCACGCCGTCAGCGAGCGCCAGCATGATCTTCGGCACGTCGTGGCCCAGCCGCGTGCCGCGCCCCGCCGCCGGAATCACCGCGCAGATCCGGGCCCCGCTCATGGCCGCTCCAGCGCCGACACGATCCGCCCCAGGTCCTGTACGGCTGTCGCCCCCGGGGCCGCCAGATCGACGTGGACGTGCAAAGTCAGCAGGCCGGCGCCCACGGCCGCGGCGACCCCGTTCGCCGAGTCCTCCAGCACCACGACCTCGGCCGGGTCGGCCGCCCAGCGCTCACACGCGTACCGGTAGACGAGCGGATCGGGCTTGCTCGCCGGCAGCTCGTCAGCGGTGAGGACGTCCACGAAATCCAGCCCGGAGGCGGTCAGGACGCGCTCGACCGAGCCGCGGCTCCCGCTCGTGACCATGTAGGGCACGAAACCGCGTCTGGTCAGGAGATCGAGGAGCTCGCGGGCTCCGGGGAAGAGGGGCACCCGGCCGGCGTCCACGTACTCGCGGTAAATCTGCTGTTTGCGCCGGGCCAGCCGGTCGGCGGTCGCGCTTTCGACCCCGAGCCTCGCCGTGGTCTCGTGAGTGGTCGTGCCGGCCAGCGGCCCGTACCGGAAGGAGCCGAGCAGGCCGGGCGCGAGCTCGGCGATGGCAGCGCGGAAGGCCGCCTCGTGCACGGGCGTGGAGTCGACGAGGGTGCCGTCGAGGTCGCACATCCAGATCCGCCGGTCGGCGAACGTCTCCGCCAGGCTCGCGGGCCGGACCGTCGCCGGGTTCATCCGGCCCTCGTCAGGGTGTGCTCGCACGCGATGGCGTTCAGGGCGCGTACCGTCCGGCGGCCGTCGTGCGTCCCGGGACGGCCGGGATCCTCCAGGTCGGCGACGACCCAGCGGACGCCTTCCCGGGTGACCGAGCGCGGCGTGGCCACCGGCCGGTGGCACAGGACGTGGGTGACGGCCCGCCGCTCGTTGAGCGGGTCGCCGAGGTACGACAGCGTGAGGTCGACCAGGTCGAAGGCCGTCAGCCCCTGGACGTCGTGGTCGGCGCCGATGTTGACCACGAACACCTTGGCCCTTGCCCGGCTCGCCGCGATCGCGTCGTCCAGGGCCGGGGTCAGATAGGTGGGCAGCAGGGACGAGTGGGGCGTGCCCGGGCCGTACACGATGATGTCGGCGCCGAGGATCGCCTCACGTGCGTGCGGGTTGAGCGAGACCCAGGCGGCACCGCCGGCCAGCGTCTCGCGGACCCGGTCGGGCGGCAGCGCGGCCAGCTCGGCCCGCCGGGCTGGGCTCAGCGGGCCGGGCAGCAGGAACAGCCGGGTGATGGGGGCGGCGTCCTGCGGCGCGACGATGTCGGCCTCGTCCGCGAGCAGCCGGCCGTCCCGCTTGACCGCGACGAGGAAGGCGTTCTCACCGTTGGTCACGTTCACCAGCTGGGCCGGCGACCCGAACGACGCGGCGCACGCCCGTATCGCCGCGTTGAAGTCGCCGTCCAGCCGGAGGTACGCGCCGGCGAGGACAAGGTTGCCGAGCGCGCAGTCGGCCAGGTCGAACCCGTCCGGCCGCCGGTCCAGCCGGTCGGCGAAGGCTGTCAGATCCCGGGCGACCGCGGCGCGGACCTGCCGCGGCAGCGCCGCGAACCCCAGATGGCGGCCCACCGCGAGCGCGTCGACCAGGTCGCGCAGGCCGGCGCGGGTGGTCCCCGGGGGTAATCGGTGTTCGAGGACGCGGACCTGGGCGTCCTCCGCCGGGTCGCTGCGATCGAGGTGGAGCGGCAGGTTCTTGCGGAAGTCGGACGGCCCGAGCATTCCTGGCAGATAGCGGCGAAGCGCGCCGGTCGAATGCCCGTTGTCGTACCCGTTGATCACCAGGGAGAGCCTGATCCCCCGGATCCGCAGCAGCCGGCGCGCGATGCTCGCGCTGCCGCGCCCCCCGGCGAACAGGACGACCGCCGTCATCGGACCCGCTCCGACAGCTTGCCACCGCCGGCCACCCTGGCATCGGTATCGGCGGCGCGGAGCACGCCGCGGCGGAGCAACCAGCACCGGTAGCCGAGGTAGGCGACGAATAATGCCCGGTCGCGGGCGCCGCGCCAGAACCGCCACCCTCGTTGCCCACCACCGCGTTCGCGATGCTCGATCGGGACCTCCACCCAGGTGTGGCCGAGCTCGGCGACCCGCGCCGTGATCTCGGTGGAGCAGTTCATCCCGCCCGACTCCAGAGGCAGCGCCCGGAAGAGCGGGCCGTACACGACCTTGAAAATGGAGTTGAAGTCCCGGTAGCGGGTGCCGTGCAGCAGGTTGCTGACCGCGCTGCTGGCCGCCGAGCCCCAGCGCTGCGGCAGCCCGTCCGCCTTCCGGATCCGAGCCCCCGAGAACGCGAGGCCGTCGCCGGCCAGGATGCGGCCGATGAAGCGGTCGAGGTTGGCGATCGGGAACTGGCCGTCCGAGTCGAGCAGGACCACCCAGTCCAGCCGGGTGCACGCGATCGCGGCGGCGATCGCCGCCCCCGCGCCGCGGTTGCGGTCGAAGCCGACCACCACGAGCCCAGGGCAGGTCTCGTGCAGTCCCGCCAAAATGGCCCGGGTGCCGTCGGTGCTCCCGTCGTCGCACACCACGATCTCCCAGGTGCCGACAGACGGATGGGCTTCCAGGTAGTGCTGCCATTCAGCAACGGCCGCCGCGATGTTGGCCGCCTCGTTGTACGCGGGCGCGGCCACCGATATGCCGACGGTGTCAGGTGCGTTGCGAATCTCCGGCAAGCGTGGCCTCCTCATGGTGGGTTCCGAACCAGCGGTCCAGGGGAAGCAGGTTGATCGCGACCAGGATCGGTAGGTGGGCGAGCGCGAACACGATCGTCGCGCCGAACGAGATCGGATGCCCCGTGAAGATCACAATGTGCGGGGCCTCGATGGTCTTGGGGATCTGCACTGGGTTGACCAGCTGCCACATGATGTCGAGGAAGCCGGAGAACACGATCACGATCCCGGTGAGCGCCACCTTCAGGCAGCGCCCAGGAGTGCCGCCGCCCAGCCGATACGCGGCCGCGACCGTGAGCACGATCCCCGGATAGAGCAGCAGGTAGAGGTGCGTGTAGAAGCTGTCACCCTGAGAACGGGTGACGTCCCCATAGTAGAAATAGCTGACCCGCGGCAGCAGATAGCCGGTGAAGAAAATGAATGGAACGTACAGCAGCCAGTAGAGCCGCCGCGACGTCCACGGAAAGAACGCGATCGCGCAGCACAGGCACGCGAACGCGAACAGCTTGGCCAGCAGTTCCCAGGCCGCGCCGATGGGCCGCCCGTGCGGCGTCCCCAGCCACACGAACACGAACGCCGCCGCTCCCGTGGCGAGAGCGATCCACCACAGATGCCGCGCAACCGCGTTGGGTCGCGGGAAATCACCCCGTGCCGTCATGAAGTAGGCACCTTTCCTTCCGGCGTCGTACGCGGAGTGCCTGACGGCATGGAGATACGCCCGACGACGCAGCTGCGGTAGAGCTTGAAGGAGAACCAGGGGCCCCCGCAGCATTATGGCACCGACCGACCCCAAAAGGGGCTTATCGGTCCCTTCCGCCACCCCTCACCGCAGCGCCGCTCCCGGACCAGTGCCGATCCGCACCCGCCGAACTGAGCTGTGATCCAACCACCGTTGGATCACGTGCTTCGAGATCGGGGCCCATTTCGTCGCGTCGAACGATGCCCGTCTAGTCGAAGTCAGCGGTTCCACGTCGACGCTGTGGGCTCGTTTCGGGCTCAGGGGTCGCTGACCCATTTGGTACGGGCCATCATGGACCAGCACGAAAATCGGGTTAAATCACCGACAAAGCAACACAGGTTGGATGCCATAGCAGCCGGACGCTCAATCACGCAATGCAACGGACTCTTAACCAGAGGGTCCGGGGTTCGAGTCCCTGGCGACGCACCCATTGGAAATCCCAGCTCATAGCTTTGAGCTGGGATTTCTTCGTTTCCGTCCAACCAACGGCATGTCTTGGGGTGGCCTGTCGGGCTCGAATATTCGATTTGGCTATGCGACCTGGGCGTACTCGTTGATCAGTCCGCCGAGGACCGTACGCCGGGCAATACGGGTCTGCTCGATGTCGACCACCACGGGGCGCGGGTCTGGCGGCCGCTGGCCGAGTGATCGGTGTGGGCGGTGCGCGTTGTAGTGCCGGATGTACTCGGACAGGACCTTCCGCAGCTGCCGTTCACTGAAGATCAGCATCCGGTCGGTGCACTCGCGGCGGACAGTGCCGACCCAGCGTTCGGCGTAGCAGTTAGCGACGGGCGCCCGGGGCGGGGTCGCGATGATCTGCACGCCCAGGGAAGCGAATACCGCATCGAAGCCGGCGACGAACTCGCCCAACGCGCTCCGGCGATGTGCCTGCTCAAAGCTGGTGACACAATTCTCGGCACCCACAATGCCCGGCGAGCGGCGACGGCTCAGACATCGCCGCCGCCGGAACGCTGGGTCAGCAGTCACCGCGCCAGTCGACCGACTTGATGGAGTCGAACGCGGCCTGGCTGATCCGGACGGCGCCGATGTAGTACTTCCGGACGCGGTAGACCCGGTCGTCGGACATGGGATACCCGTCGATCTTGACGGTCAGGACAGTGGCACCGGCGGCGTTCTTGTAGGTGTACGTCGCGTGCCAGAGGTCCTTCGTATACGTGTGAACGGTGCCCATGGTCATGTCCCAGTAGAAGCTGGAGTATCCCTCTTCAGGCTTGGTCAGGTAGATCGCGGACGCGTTGCCGCGCAGGGTGCCGTTTCCGGCCATATAGCAGTCGCCGGCCCGGAGCCCCCTGGGCAGGATCGAGACCACCTCGCCGTCGGCGTTGTGGTACGTACCGACGTTGTTCATCGCACCGACCTCGGCCTGCGCCGGCGTCGCCATCCACATGCCGGCCGCCACGCCACCCACGCCCGCCACGGCCAGGATCTTTCGTCTGATACTCACTGAACTCCCCTCCGATTTGCTGTGCCTGAGCCGGCCCGAGATTCCCCCCTCGGCCGCCTCAACCTTGACCGCGTTCCATCGCGTGACACGTGGAACGCGACGGCACGCCCACGCAGAGGAGAACCGAAGGAGGAGCGATGAAACGCATCCTGATATGCGGCCTGATCGGCGGGTCACCGGTGCTCGTGAGCGGCACCGCGGCCGCGGCCGACGCGCAGGCCGACGTGCAGCGGGCGACGAAGCCGCTGCACCTGTGCGGCGGGCTCACGATCCGGATCCCGGCGAAGTGGAACGTCTATCACCGCGACCGACTGGACCCAGGTCGTCACCGGCAAGTGCGACTACTCCGGCAGATATTTCGGGCCGCCCTGCCGTAGCTTCTGGATCCTCGGGCCGAAGGCGCTCAAGAAGGGCACGGAAGGCTTCGCCTACTCCCCCGCCCACGCGTTCTATCCTGCCCAGGACGTCGAGCCGTGCCCGTCGAACCGCAAGCTCTACCAGCACATCGACAATGCCGCGACGAAGGGGCTGCGTCAGGTGGGCAAGGGGCACAAGGCGTACTACCGGGATTACGTGGCGCGCTGCACGACGGCCAGCGTGAGTGGTACCTCCCGAAGACCAAGATCCTCGTGGTGGAGCAGTGGGCGACCGACAACCTGGACGTCATCCTCAAGCACGCCACCTGGAGCTGATGACGGCCTGCCAGGTGTGCCAGCGAGATGGAACGCGACGGAACGCCCGGCTGTATGTGGCGAGTTCCTCGTCAATACCTGATGGCGAATGGGAAAGACAGGCGGCGAAATGAATAGGTGGCGCTGGATTAGCACGGCCATCGCCGGTGTATCGGTGATGGCGGGGACCGTACTGATCGGAGCTCAGCCCGCCTCCGCGGTCAACGCGGACGGCTCAGTCGAGCTGAAAGCAGCGACCGGCAAATGCCTCGAGGTCGTCCCCGACGCGAGCGGCAATTTCTTCGTCACCGGAAACCGCATCCAGCAGCGTACCTGTGACGGCGCGCCCCAACAGCAGTGGTTCCTGGATCAGCTGCCCGGGGCGGCCCTGGTCCAAGCCCCGTCCGGCGGGGCGACACCCCATAGCGGCGCTGTCATTTCCGGGCCGCCTCGGCCGATCTATCACATCGTGAACAGGATGACGCTGCAGTGCCTGGACGACATGGACGGCCGGACGACCAACCGGAACCCCGTGCAGCAGTGGACCTGTAACGGCGACACCTCGATGGTCTGGGTTTGGGACGAGGTGTACGAACCCAGCACTCTTGGGGCTCGGCTGATCAACATGAAAGCAGGCAAATGCCTCGACGTCACCGACGGATCGTTCGAGAACGGCGCGCGGCTCCAGATCTACAACTGCTTCGACCCCGGCAACGCCGCACAGCACTACACGAAGCTGTGATCTGTACGGCACCGCGCCTGGCCGTCCCCTGTGCCGTGCCAATACTCGTGTACTGGCTCTCACCTGCGATGCAGGTGATGGCTAGGCCGCTCGCCGGTACTGATTGATCAATCCCGAAACAGCCCTGGTCCGTCGAACCGGTGCCCTCATATCGATCACCTGGCCGGGCTCGTGCAGTGGCGGCTTCTGATCTCGGGACTGATGCGGCCGATGATCATCGTAGTGCCGCTCGAATTCGGCGAGCACCCGGCGCAGATGCCGCTCACCAAAGATCAGCAGATGATCCAGACACTCACGCCGCAGAGACCGGCCTGCACTCCTGGACGCCTTCGTGGCGCACACCGGCCTGATCAGCAGCCCGGCTCCACCATGAGACCCCGACCTTTCAGCCTCTTTAGCGATCCGTTGGTTTGCGCGCTCGTATGTTGATCCCGTTTCTCGCCCGGCACCACACGCCAGCCGAAACGGCCCCGCTCGACCATTCAGGCGAGCATATGGAGCCACCACGCACGTTTGTCGCCGCAGCCCGTTACACCGGGGACATGGCCGACTACGCGGGTGCCGTTAACGGTGTCAAAGTTACGGGGAGCAAGGCAACCCCCGAAAGCCTTGTTCTGCATCAAAGCCATCCAGCCACTAGGGGGGGATCCGATATTCCGGTCGTCGACGTTCCACCATATCTGATTCGCGGCGAAAGTGCACGGTTGGACGCGTATGATATCCGGAGCGACGTCTGTTCCGGTGAGGCATTTTCCGTCGAGCTTATTGACGATCGCGAAGCTGTCGAGGCCGTAGGGGTTAGGGCCGTAAAAAAGCGGGTCGAGTCGGATGGCATTCCACTGCTGCTGGGGTTGGCCATTGCATTCCCATAGCTGGACCTCTTCTCGGCTCTCCCGCTGTACATCCAAACATGGATTGTTGTTAGCCCAAAATTGAACGGTCGTATAACGCTGTGCGTCGGCTTGTGCCGGACTTGCGGACATGAACGACAGCGGCGCCAGCAGCCCGACGGTCAGCATCAGCTTGATCAGTGACGTCTTCTTGCGCATACTGCATCCCTTCTCACCTGACCACCAACGCGGTCCCCGCAGTAAAGACGACACACCCGGCCCATCTGTGACATGCGCCGGAGCCCGATCCGCAGCCATCCCGCCCGGTTCGGGGGTTGAGCAGCAACCCCGGACGTGGCGTGGGGGAATACCTTGGGGTCTTTTTCCTGCGCCGTGCCAATACTGGCGTTCTGGCTCTCACCGGGATGCAGGTGATAGTGACTACGCCGCTCGCCGGTACTGATTGATCAAGCCCGAGACAGTCTTGCGCCGGCGAATCGGTGCGGTCATGTCGATCACCCTGCCGGGCTCGTGCAGTGGCGGCGTCTGATCTCGGGACTGATGCGGACGATGATCGTTATAGTGCCACTCGAAATCTCCGAGCACCCTGCGCAGATGCCGCTCGCCGTAGATCAGCAGATGGTCCAGACACTCCCGCCGCAGAGTCCCGGCAAACCGCTCCGCATAGCAATTCGCTCGAGGCGCGCGCGGTGGAATTTAGAGGATCTGTACGCCGCCACCGATGAACACCTGGTCGACGACCTTCGAGAACTTGCCGTCACGGTCCCCGACCAAGCCGACGACGACATCGTCGATGACCTTCTGCAGATTACGGCGAAGAATCCATCGGAAAGTGAGCTGCGTGCTGCCCGGTATCTGGCATCACAAGGGAAACGAGTAACTCTTCGCGACCCGGAAGGCACTCGAAAAGGAGGGCAGGACAAGTGATTTATTAGTCGACGGTGTTTATGGGACGTGTATACTCCTGAAAGCGCAGCGTCAATCGTATTGTCAGCGCAGTGGCTTCAAAAGGGAGTCCGGTCCACGGCGGCGGCGTCATCATCGACTTGAGCAAGAGTCCGGTGACGCCTGAGCAATTGGCGAACATCAAACAACGCGTAGCCGGGACTGGCGCTCGCGTCGGAGATGTAATATTACCAGAGTGACCAAGTTTTTCTGTAGATGTGACACGCTGATCCAGATTAGTGGATCCATTCCGAACCCGATCGAATGGAGGATTCTCTCGGATATCGATTTCGATCACTTTGAAGGGCTTGTGCAAGCCGAGGATGTATATCTGGCGTGTCAATCGATGTTCCGATGTCCGACCTGTGACCGCCTCTGGGTTTTCTGGAGCGGCTTCGACGAAGAACCGACGTGCTACGCACGTGAGGAAGCGACGGAAGATGCAGATTAAGGGAATTCTGCATCTCGAACTATGCCTGCCGGAACCTCATTCGTGCAGTTCGAATGGCGCTTGGTACGTATGTGGAAAGGGTCGATCACGATCGTTTTGTCGCCGTAGCACCGCGTCGGCCGGTCGCGATAGCGGGCGGGTGCCGCGTGATCGCCGCCACCTCTCCGATCTGACCGACGCCCATGGGCGCTGATCGAGCGGCTGTCGCCCGCCCCGAACACCGGCGGCCAGGGATTGGTGAAGGTGTATCAATTCGACGAATGGCCGATCGACTGAGGTAGAGCGCTCGAAATCCCACAGGCCGGCCTGGTGAATGAGTAGCCGCTCTCGTCGTGGGGGTAGTGGGCGGGACACGGCCAGGGCCCCCGCACCCCCCCCCCCGCCGGGGGTGCGCCTTCGTTTTGGTCTCCCCGCTTGGGGGGGGGCGGCCCCCCCCCCCCCCCCCCCCCCCCCCCCCCCCCACGACCGAGGCCGGGTTTGTAGAGGACTATCCTGTGCCGCTCGAATATTGAGTTATGCGGCCTGTTCTGGGGTTATGCGGCGTGGTGGCATTCGTTGATCATGCCAGTGACTACGGGTCTTCGCCGGATGGATCTCAGGTCGGTGAGTTCGGCCCTGTCGAAGGTCGGCCGAGCCTCGGTGTCCGGAGGCTGTTGTTGCCGGGATTGGTGCGGTCGGTGACCGTTGTAGTGGATCAGGTAATCGCTGAGCACCAGGGCCAGGTGTTGTTCGCCGAGGATCAGGATCCGGTCCAGGAGTTCGCGGCGGAGGGTTCCGATGACGCGTTCGCAGATGGCGTTCACCTGCGGGGTCCGCGGCATCGTCTTAGCTTGTCGTTTAACCTGCGTGGCTCCGCTCAATGAGTGTTTTGGCGCGTTTGACGGTCTTGCCGACGTCGTGGCGGCGGGCGGTGACGCGGTTCGTGGAGCCTTTGGGTCGTCCGGGGCCGGGCGTGCTGGGTTTTGGCGCTGTGTGTGCCGATAAATTCATCCGTGCAGGTCGCAGGCATGATCGGTGTTCTTGCATGGTTCGAGGCGGGGTGGAGTCGCAGAGGATGCGCCGCCACGGCATTATGGTCGGCCATGTTGGTGCGCTTGGCCTACCTTGCCGTGACGAACACCTTCTCGTTCATCCGGCTCCTACCGGCAAGGGACCGCGACAAGGAGATCGAGATCCTGGTGCTCCGACATCAGATGATGGTACTGCGACGACAGGTGGCCAAACCCGTCTTCACCCCGGCTGACCGGTTCCTACTGTCCAGCCTGCTCCACCATCTGCCGACAGACAAGCTCAGGTCCCTCACGTTGCTGGTCCGTCCGGACACGATCATGCGCTGACATCGTGACCTGCTTAAGCGTCGCCACGCCGCGGCCTGCACGCCCAGACGGCCAGGACGTCCCCGCACCGTCCGTTCGATCCGAGCCCTGGTGCTGCGGCTGGCCCGGGAGAACAGCTCGTGGGGCTACCGGCGCATCCACGGCGAGCCGGCCGCGGTCGGCATCAAGGTCGCCGCCTCAACCGTCTGGGAGATCCTGAAACAGCACGGCATCGCGCCCTCCCCTGAACGTGCGCATACCGCGTGGGCGACTTCCTGCTCGACCAGGCCAGCGCGCTGCTGGCGTGCGACCTCTTCGAGGTCCGCGCCCTGACCGGCGCGCGACTGTATGTCGTGGCGGTCATCGAGCACGCCACCCGCCGCGTCCGCATCCTCGGCACCACCGCCCACCCCACCGGAGCATGGGTCACCCAGCTCGCCCGCAACCTCGTCATGGATCTTGAGGATTCCGGAAGGAAGGCCCGCTTCCTCATTCACGACCGAGACGCCAAATTCACCGCCGCCTTCGACGCTGTGCTATCCGAGGCCGGCGTGCAGGTCGTCCTGAGCGGGATTCGGGTCCCACGGATGAACTCGGTAATGGAGCGGTGGATCCAGACCTGCCGACACGAACTGCTGGACCGCACCCTCATCTGGAACCGCCGCTATCTGTTCCACGCGCTGCGCGAGTTCGAGACGTTCTACAACGGCCACCGGCCCCATCGAGCTCTCCATCAGGCAGCCCCGCTTCGCCCGCTCCCCCATCCGAGCGCCACCCAGGCGGAAATCACGCGCCTGAACATCCGCCGGCGTGATCGACTGGGTGGAGTCCTCCGGGAGTATCAACATGCGGCTTGACCTGCACGGACGAATAATCGGCATCCGCAGTGCTGAGCCCGGCGACCGGGAACATGGACGGGCGTTCGATCGTGGTATCCGGCGGCGCGGACGGACGTCCATGTGTGGGACCTGAGCACGGCCGGGGAGATCGGCTCGGCCATGGTGGGCCACACCGACGGCGTGGGGTCGCTCGCACTCGGGATGCTGGACGGAGATCCCATCGTGGTCTCCGGCAGCATCGATCACACAGCGCGCGTATGGAGCTTGAAGCAGCCCGTTTCACCGGGTCCCTGAGTTCAGGTCGGGCATTCGGCCACCGGCGGTTCGTGATCGGAGCCAGGCGAGCAGCTCCTCATGTTGTCACCGTTCCACTGCGGCTACCACCGGCCGGTTCTCGTCGTCAGGGTGAAGGACGCGTGCCTCTGGCGGGGGCTCCTACCACGGGATGATCACGGTGCCGGGTCTGAAGTCCGTCAGAGGCTGAGGGGAAGCCTGATCATCCTGCCCGCCATCGACGCGGGACAAGCCGAGCAGGACAGGATGATCAGTCGGGGATGCGCGCGGCACCGCAACAGGCCGGTAGTGGTCGTGCTTGTTTCGTTCAGGATGGCAATGACGGGGCGGACGGTGCTTCGGGTGCGGCGGGCAGGCGGGCGTCTGCGGGCAGCAGCGACTCGCATGCCTTCACAGCGGCGCCGTACTTTTCGGACAGCGCGTCGACACGCTCGCCCTCGATGTCGAGGTTGACCAACCCCTCCGAGGAGAACGAGACTTCGGGGAAGTCGGGCAGGTTGTGCGAGCGCATGCAGGCGGTGAATGCCTTGGCGTCCGGGGCGGGGGCATCGGACTGGGTGGTCATCACCACGCCTGCGGCGAGGATCCCGACGGCGAGGGCCGCCTTGCTGATCGTCGAATGGAAGCCGGGCATTGTGGTTCCTTCCGGTGTCGTCGATGCGCTCAGACAAGCGGAGGAGTGGTTACAGGGCGGGAACGGCGGCAGTTACTCGCCTGTAACCGGGGCCGGGGCATCCTGGGGATCATGAGGGTGCTGATCGTCGAAGACCACGAGGAGCTGGCCTTGACGGTGGCTGCGGGGTTGCGCCGTGAGGGCATGGCCATCGACGTGGTGCTGGACGGTCACGCCGCACTCGAGCGCACCATGGTCAACCATTACGACGTGATCGTCCTCGATCGGGATCTGCCTGGACTGCACGGTGATGAAGTGTGCAGGGCGTTGGCCACGGACGGATATCCGGCGCGCGTACTGATGCTCACCGCCGCCGGCACGATCGACGATCGAGTGACCGGGCTGGGCATCGGCGCCGATGACTACCTCGCCAAGCCGTTCGCCTTCGCCGAACTGGTCGCCCGGGTCCGGGCGCTGGCCCGGCGGTCATCCCACGCGTTGCCTCCGGTGCTCGGCCACGGCGACCTGCGGCTGAATTCCGCCACTCGGATAGCCACCCGTGACGGGCGGCGGCTTCCACTGACCCCCAAGGAGTTCGCCGTACTGGAACTCCTGCTGGCCGCGGAAGGAGCGGTGGTGTCGGCGGAGCAGCTTCTGGAACGGGTGTGGGACGAGTTCGCCGACCCGTTCACGCAGACCGTGAAAGTGACGATCAGCCGGCTGCGCCGCAAGCTCGGCGATCCACCGCTGATAGAGACGGTGCCGCAAGCTGGGTATCGGATATGAGGCGGACGGTACGGCTCCGCCTGACTCTCATCTACGGTGGCCTGTTCCTGATGGCCGCGGTGGTGCTGGTCGCCCTCATCTACGTCCTGGTCGAGTATTCCCCCTTTCCCAGGGCGCCGGCCGCTCCCGCGCCGCCCGGCGGGGCAGGCCTGCCCGCCACCGCGCCCCAGGAGGAGCAGGCGGCGCGGCTGCTGGTCAACTCCCTGATCGCGTTGGCGGCCATGGCGGTCGCGGCGATGCTGCTCGGCTGGTTCATGGCCGCGCGCGTGCTGCGGCCGCTGGGTGAGATGACAGCCACCGTACGGCGGATCACAGCCGATCGGCTCGACCGGCGGCTGGCCGCTTCGGGGCCCGACGACGAGCTCAAGGAGCTGGCTGACACCTTCGACGACCTGCTCGACCGGCTGGAGGCCGCCTTCACCGCGCAGCGGCGATTTGTCGCGAACGCCTCCCACGAGCTGCGTACGCCGCTGACGCTGCAGCGGGCCATGGCGGAAGTCGCGCTCACTGATACCGCGGCTGACGCGGAGTCATTGCGGAAGGTGCTGGAACGCATGCTGGCCGCTGGAACGCATCAGGAGCGGCTCATCGAGGCCCTGCTCACGCTGGCTCGAAGTCAGCAGGGGCTGCGGCACCGCGAGCCCTTCGATCTGGCCACGGTGGTGGGACAGGCTCTCGATCACCATGGGGAGGCGGCAGTCCGCATCGAGCGCTCCCTGCAATCCGCGCCGGTCAGTGGCGACCGCGCCCTGATCGAGCGTCTGGTCGTCAATCTGCTGGACAACGCCGTGCGCTACAACGTGCCCGGCGGCCGCGTCAGGGTGGAGACCGCCGTACGATCCGGGCGCCCCGCCCTCAGGGTTCTCAACAACGGCCCGGTGATCCCGCCCGACCGGGTGGACCTGCTTGTGCAGCCCTTCCAGCGTCTGGACACGGGCAGGAAGGCCAGTGGCGACGGTCTCGGGCTGGGCTTGTCGATCGTGGCGGCCATCGTCGAGGCACATCAGGGCGCGCTGGATGTCCGGCCTCTTCCCGAAGGCGGACTGGAGGTGACCGTCGCCCTCAACCCGCCACCCGCACCCGGCTCCCCGGCCCCGACAATGAGAACGGCAAAGCCTCCTACCTCATCCCGGTGAATTCACCCTCATCCGCTCCTGCCCGGCCGTTGACATTCAAGATACTCAGTGCACCGACACCGCCAAAGACATCGAAATACTCGTCCTGCGCCACCAACTCGCCGTGCTACGTCGTCAGGCTGGTCCACTGCGGCCCGCTCCCGCCGACCGGGCGATCCTGGCACTATTGTCCCGGCTGCTGCCCCGGATCCGATGGACGGCGTTCGCCTATGCGGTGCCAATACTCGTGCACTGGCTCACCTGGGATGCAAGCGATCACTGAGCTGCTCGCCGGTACTGATTGATCACGCGCGAGACAGCCTTGGTCCGTCGGACCGGTGCCGTCATATCGATCGCCCGGCCTGGTTCGTACAGTGGCGGCTTCTGGTCTCGGGACTGATGCGGACGATGATCGTTATAGTGCCGTTCGAATTCGGCGAGCACCCTGCGCAGATGCCGCTCACCGTAGATCAGCAGATGATCCAGGCACTCCCGCCGCAGGGTCCCGGCAAACCGCTCCGCATAGCAATTCGCTCGAGGCGCCCGCGGCGGAATCTTGAGGATCCGCACGCCGACGCCGGTGAACACCTGGTCGAAGGCCCTGGAGAACTTGCCGTCGCGGTCCCTGATCAGGTACTTGAAGCCGCCGCCACGCTCCCCCACGTCCATCAGCAGATTCCGGGCCTGCTGAACGGTCCACGCCCCGGTCGGATTGGCCGTCACGCCGAGGATATGAACGCGCCGGGTTTCGATCTCCATCACGAAGAAGATGTACAGCCGTTTGAGGAACACGGTGTCGATATGCACGAAGTCGCACGCCAATACGCCGGCGGCCTGGGAGGACAGGAACTGCCGCCACGTCGGTGAGGCCCGGCGCGGTGCCGGGCCGAGCCCTGCCCCTGCCAAGATCCGGCGAATCGTCCCCTCCCCCATCCGATGCCCCAAGCCGATCAACTCGCCCCGAATCCTCCTATAGCCCCACCGCGGATTCTCGGTAGCCAGGCGGATGACCAGGTCACGCACTTCCTCCAGGATCGGCGCGCGGCCTGTGCCGCGCGGGTAAGACGTCGTCTCAGTTGGTGAGTCGGCGGTAGCAAATCAGGGCTGCGGCGATGGCGACGAAGGAGCCGAAGTGGTCGGCGCGGCGTTCATAGCGGCGGTGTAGGCGTCGGCATCCAGCCAGCCAGGACACGGTTCTCTCCACTACCCAGCGGTGGCGGCCCAGGCGCTGGCTGGACTCGATCCCGCGGCGGGCGATGCGCGGGATGATGCCGCGCCCACGCAGGAACGCCCGCAGGTG
>JAGFNW010000080.1 GCA_017592665.1 Streptosporangiaceae bacterium NEAU-GS5
ATCCAACGCTCCATGATCGCGTTTGCTCGCGGCGCCCGGACACGCGTCTTGATGATCCTGACGCCCGCGGCGATGAACACCGCATCGAACATGGCGGTGAACTTCGCGTCGCGATCACGCACCAGAACTTGAAGTCCTCGACTCGATCTTCGAGCTCGAGAAGAAGATTCCGGGCCTGCTGCGCCACCCAGGCGGCGGTGGGATGGGCGGTGACGCCCAAGATGTGTACCCGCCGGGTAGAGATCTCCATGACCACCAGGCAGTACAACCTGCGCAACAGCACCGTCTCGCAATGGAAGAAATCGCACGCCAAAATCCCCTCCGCCTGAGCGTGGAGGAATTGACTCCAACTCGGGCCCGAACGCCGTGGCGAAGGTTCGATCCCGGCGTTCTTCAAGATGCGCCACACCGTGCAGGCGCGCCCACCTTGTAGCCCAGACCCGCCAGCTCACCGGTGATTCGGCGATACCCCCACAATGGGTTCTCGCCGGCCATCCGCAGGATCAGCGCACGGACCGACGGCCGGGTCGGTGGTCGGCCCGGTCGGCGGCGCTTGTAGGTCCAACGGCGTTTGACCAGGTCGGCATGCCAGCGCAGCAACGTGGCCGGGGTAACGAACAGATGCCGGCGCCGGGCCGTGGACAGCAGCCGCGCCAAGGCGCTGATCACCGCGCGATCGGCCCACGATGGACCCGGCCGCGCGACCTGCCGGCGTAGGACCGACACCTGATGGCGCAGCACCAGGATCTCGACAGTCTTGGAAGAGTCCGACCGGGACAGCAACACCAGCCACTGCAGCAACCGAACGAAGATCAGGTACAGGAACCGCAACGCCATGGACCGTCATCCTTGCGCACGACCGCGGACACGACGCCGCAGCTCAACGCTGTGACTGAGTTCTTGGCACCCACACGTTCTCGCTGGCCCAGAGCGGCTTGCCGGTGGAGATCGCATTGGCGCTGGAGTTGCAGGTGCTGGAGTCGGATCTGTAGCCGCATGGGTAGTGCACGCCGACGACGTTCACGGCGGCGTTGAAGGCCGAGTCGGCGACCATGTCGTCGGCGGCCTTCCAGCCCACGCTGTCGTCAGCGACGATCTTCACGCTCGCGAATCCCTGCTGTCCAGGGCGCTGCGCAGGTTCTCGTACCACGCCTTGTCGTGGCCCTTCTCGTTCCTGCCGCCGAGGTGGTCGATGGTGAGCCCGCGGCCCTTGGCACAGTTCAGCCACGTGATGATGTAGTCGATGGAGTCCTGTGTCCAGTAGTCGGCGCCGCCGCCGATCCAGCCTGGCGCCGCCCAGACGAGGCCTGCCAGCCGGATGCCGGGATTGCGGCCTTGGCCTGCTCAGCGAGCCAGAACTCGTATCCGGCATCGCAGTTCACGGCGCCCTTCGTGTGCTCGACGCTTGGCTCCGACCCGTCGGTGGAGTTGGCGTCGCCACCGATCTCGATTTTCAGCAGCTGCACGGCCGAGCCGTACCCGGGCTTGAACAGGTAGTCCAAGATCTGCGTGCGCTGCGGCTCCGGATAGTCGACGAGCAGCCGGCTGTTCCCGCCTCCGCCGCTGATCGCGGCGACCCCGTCGAAGGTGCGTCCTCCGGCGGCGCCATTGATGGCGATCGAGGTGCTACCGTCGCCCGGCACCCATCGCTGGTTGTTGTCACCCGCGGCCTTGCAGGTCCACAGCTGTACGAGGGCGCCGTTGGCGGTGCCGTTGGCGTTGATGTCGAGGCACTTGCCCGACTGCTGCCCGGTGATCGTGCTGTTGGCGTTGAGGTCCCACTTCTGGTTGGCGCCTCCCGTGCAGGTCCACAGGATGACCTTCGTGCCGTTGGCCGTGCCGTTTCCTGAGGCGTCCAGGCATTTGGCGGTCCCTGCGACGGTGATCCGCAGCTCGCCGGCCGCCGTCGAGGTTCAGAGCTGGTTGGCACCGCCAGCGCAGGAGTTGAGGACGGTCTGCGTGCTGTTGGCGGCGTTCTCGCCGTCCAGGCACTTGCCGGAGACCGGGTTGACCAGCGTGCTCGCGGTGATTGCGTAAGCGGCGGGCTGGATCACGGCGATCGCGGCGATGGCGAGGAAGATCATCGTGAGGATGCGGCTGTATCGCTTTCTCATCCCGGTGCTTGCGGTGACGACGGTTCTCCTGCGCATCGCTGCTCCAAGCCCCTACGTGATTTCACGTTGCGCGAAACATAGGTGAAACATCGGATGTTGTCAAGATCCTTCACTCGGCCAAGGATCTCGCTCGCCGTTTCTGCCGAGGATGACATCGCGTCACCGTCTCTGACACTCCAGGTCGGCGTGCAAAAAGTCGGATGTTTCTGCGACGCAGATCGGCGGGTCGGCGAAGGGCACAAGGTGCTGCTGGTCGCGCGGAATCCGGAACGAGGGCGCCTGGCAGTCGCGGACATGCGGGGCGACGTCGAGTTCGTGGGGCATCTTCAGCACGACGGCGTAGGTCCGGCGGCCGGCCGATGAGCTGCGCGCCCGATGCCCCCGCGGCGACGTGCTGGTGCACAACGCGCGCTCAGCGCGTCGATCAGCCCGGCTGTGCGGGCGGTGGTCAGGTCGTGGGCGCGGCCGGGCAGGGCCGGCGAGGACCACACCAGGCGGTCGGCGGGATCGGCCAGGATCTGGACGTTCACGCCATGGCGGTGATGTTTTCCCGAGTAGTAGGGCCGCTGGTCAGCGAGGTGATCGATGGGGATGAGGGTGCCGTCGAGGATGGCGTACGCCAGCCGGGAAGCCCAGGTCATCGCCGCGTGCAGGTCGACAGCCAGGGCGGCGAGCCGGTCGGCGCTCTCGCGGACGTATCGCCAGGCGGTGGTGGTCCCAATGATTGACACAGCACCATCAGGCTGTAGGGTCGGGAGCTGGCGCGCTGGCGTCTCCTGGCGGTAGGGCTCGGGGCCTTTGTTCCGCCGGTTTCCCGGTCGGCTGTGCTCTCCCCGATGACCATGACCAGGTTCGTGGCCGCGTTTCCAGCTCCCGCCCGTCGAACCGTGCATGCGGTTCTCCCGCACACGGCTCACCGACGTCGTTCACCGACGGCATTCGGTCTTTCCCGCCAGGGCTTGCCCGCCCTGGGAGCGACGGTGGATTCCATACAAGCTGATCAGCCCGAGATCGATCGGCCGGGAGCTGAGCAGCACCTGCCAGCCGAACGCCATACTGCGGCGATGGCGTCGGCGCATGAACTGCGCCAGCCGCCACTGCGCATACCGTCTGATCTTGCTGAGGCGCTGAGCCGAATGCCCGTAACGGAAATAGGCGGCCCAGCCACGCAGGAAGGCATTCAGCCTTTCCACGATCACCTCCGGCCACAGCAGCATCCAGCGCCGGGAGGTGAGCTCCCGGATCCGGTCACGGGCATGCTGCATGGCCTTGTCCGCGGGCCAGCGCGCAAGGAACGTCACCTTCGGTCGGCCCCGATCGCCTCGCGAACGCACCAGCCGGTGGTGAAAGCCCAGGAAATCGAAGCCGTCACCACCGACCTCCAGGCCGATGATGCGGGTCTTGGCCGCCTTCGGCGCCAGCCCAAGCCCGGCCAGCAGCTCCACCAGCCGGGCCAAAGCCCGCTCGGCCTGGCTGCGTGACCAGCACATCACGACCATGTCATCGGCGAACCGCACCATCACCCCATCGCCCTCGTCCCACGCCCGATCCACTCGGTGCAGGTAGACGTTGCAGAGCAACGGTGAGACCGGACCCCCTTGCGGGGTCCCGGTGACCGGCCGCCGCACCTGCCCGTCCTCCATGGCCCCAGCGCGCACGATCGCGCGCAGCAGCGTGAGCACGGACTGGTCGCAGACCGGTTCCTCAATCGCCTGCATCAACTTCTCATGCGGAATCGCCGAAAAGCAGTCGGCGATATCCGTCTCGACCACCCACCGGCGGCCCCCCTGCTGCTCCTCGACGAGCACCTGCAAGGCATCGTGGCCCGACCGCTTCGGGCGGAACCCGAACGAGCAGTCGGCCATGTCGGCCTCGAAGACCGGCTCGAGCACGATCTTCACCGCCGCCTGCACGACCCGGTCACGAACCACGGGAATCGACAACGGGCGATACTGATCCTGCAGCCCCGGCTTGGGGATCAAAACCCTCCGCGCCGGCAGCGGCCGATACCGCCGCTCCCGCAGCTCGGCGTCCACCTCATCCAGGAGCCGGTCGACGCCGTACTCCTCGACCTGAGCCAAGGTGATCTTGTCGATGCCCGATGCGCCGTTGTTGACGCGCACCGCCACCCACGCGCGCTGCAACACGTCTCTGCGGCAGACCTTGTCAAACAGCGCGTGAAACCTCCGCCCGGGATCAGCCTTGGCCGCCCGGTAAAGCGCATGCTGCAAAGCACGGACCGGATCACGCGGAGTACGTCCACCAGATCCACCAGCGGCGGGGATAGCCGAAATGGCACTCACCGGGCCCCTCTTCTCAGTCGCTGCGCATCGACGAAGCAGCGGCCCTTCCCATCACCGCCGGTTGTGTTGTCCGGTCGGCTCGATCGGTACTACGGCCGCCTCCGACGCCCTTCCGGCGCACCACCCATTTCCCGAGGTCATCGGTTATAGGGCATGCCGCTCCAGCAACACCAATGTCCGCAGGTTGCCGGGCCGGGGAGGGCCTCCCCAGTTCCCGCCGCCACTATCGGCACGTTCCGCGCCCCATACGCCGGGGAGTCCTTAACGGCTGCACTTCCAGGCTCTACACCGCGTCCATGGCCTTCGCCCCGATTTCGAGAGGCTCGGCACTCCCTTGTCCCACCCCCAAGGGCGGGCTGAGTAACGACGCCGCAGGCTTCGCTTCATGCTACGGACCGCACCGTCGCTCCCCCTATTCGCAGGGCCTTTGACGCTGGGCTTCGACCCCGCCCGTTTCCCGGCGAAACCGCCAGCCTGCTACCGGGCCTCCTGGCAGCTACCCGGACCGGACTTGCACCGGCAAGCGACGACGAGCTTACGAACAACAAGATCAGCCGCTACGTCACGGCTTCACCTCCTGCTCTACTGGGCGCACGGAAAAGACTCAATGGCCGTCATTCATCACCGCCGCCTTCCGTCCGGAAACACCATGGCTTCATGGCAGAGGGACATCGGCAAGGGCCGGCGTCGAACCCGCCCCACGCCGATCCGGGCCAACGTGGAAACAGTTCCTGAGCGCCCAAGCCAAGACAATGCTGGCCTGCGGCTTCTTCACCGTCGACACGGTGTTCTTCAAACGGATCTATGTCCTGTTCATGATCGAGTTGGCCATCCGGCGCGGGTTTCTCATCCGCGACCGGGACAGCAAGTTCGTCGCCGGCTTCGACGCGGTATTCGCGTCCGCCAGCGTGCGGATCATCAGGACTCCTGCACGGGCGCCGGTCGCGAACTGCTACGCCGAGCGCTGGGTCGCCGCGTACGGCGAGGCCTCCTACCAGGGCGCCCAGGTATTCCTCGGGCTCAAGGGGCTCAAGCCCGTATTGGCGAGAATGGACCTTCCAGCTTTCAACGACGAGCGCGGACGCACGGTCTATGACCTGCCCGCCGCGCCGCGCCCACCGGCGGACGTGCCGGCTCCAGCGCGGTTCCTGCCGGAGTTCGACAGCCTGCTGCTGGCGTACGACGACCGCGCCCGGTGATCGCCGAGGAGTACGCCCCCATGTCGTGACCAAGAATCTGCGGGTCCGCGCGGTGTTCATGTGGGACGGCTTCGCGCGGGGCCTCTGGCAGCTGGAGCGCAAGCGCGGCGCCGCGATCGTACGGCTGGCTCCCTTCGAGCCGCCGCCTCCGCAGGCCCTGGATGAACTTCACCGAAGAGGCCCACAATTTACTGCTCTTCCTCGCTCACGATGCATCGTCCTACGATGTGATCGCTACGGGCGCAACAGCATGAGAAGGTGAACGATGGCCGATCCGGAAACCGCACCACCAGGGATTGACCCGACCAAGCCCAGCATCTCCCGTGTGTACGACTACTTCCTCGGCGGAAAGGACAACTTCGCCATTGACCGCGAGGTCGCCGAGATGGTCCTCAAGGTCGCGCCCGACGCGCCGGAAGCGGGCGCCGCCAACCGCGAGTTCCTCGGCCGGGTGATCCGCTATCTGGCGGGCGAGTGCGGAATCCGGCAGTTCCTCGACATCGGCTCGGGCCTGCCCACCCGGGGCAACGTGCACGAGATCGCGCAGGCGGTGGCGCCCGACGCGCGTGTCGTCTACGTCGACAACGACCCGATCGTGCTGGCCCACGGCCGCGCCATGCTGGCGACCAACGACAGCACCACCGTGATCAACGCCGACCTGCGGGAGCCCGGCTCCATCCTCGACGACGCCGGGGTACGCGCGCTCATCGACTTCAGTCAGCCGGTGGGGCTGCTGCTGTTCGCGATCCTGCACCACATCAAGGACGAGGAAGATCCGGCCGGGCTCGCCGCCGTACTCAAGGACGCCCTGCCGTCCGGCAGCTACCTGGCCCTGTCCCACTTCCACAATCCCGGCCCCGCCCTTCCGGAGGTGGCCGCGCAAGCGCTGTCCGCTGAGAAGCTGTTCAACGAACATCTCGGCACCGGCCGCTGGCGCACCAGGGACGAGATCCTCGCCTACTTCGACGGTTTCACGCTGGTGGAGCCCGGGCTCGTACCGCTCCCCGAGTGGCGCCCCAGCGAGGACGACTGGGCCCAGCCCGGCATCACCTACCACACCTTCACAGGCGGAGTGGCCCGGAAGCCGTAGCGATCCCGGGTGATACTGGGAGCGTGCCAAGCGAGTTCGCGCGGTGGCGGCCGTCGCGGAGTCTGCGGCCCTATGTCGCCTGGTTGGGCGGCTACCGCGAATCAGGCATCCCGCCCGCGACGCACCGCGGCCTTCCCCTCCCCGTATCTCACACTGATCGTCACGCTGGACGACCCGCTGGTGCTCGCCGCGCATCCCGACGGCAGCGTCGGCACCCGTACGTACGACGCGCTGGTCGGCGGCCTGCACCTACGGCCCGCACTGATCGTCCACGATGGGCGGCAGTCCGGGATCCAGTTCGCGGTGACCCCGCTCGGCTGCCGGGAAGTCTGCGCCTGCCGATAATCTCATCCGCCCAGGTCATGGCCTTACAGGGCGTCGCTTAGTACGTGCGAGCCTCGGCCGCGGCAACCAGACGAAGGCGCCATGATGAGGCGCCATGCTTGCACGCCTGGCCTACCTGACCGTCACCAACGCCTTCACCGCGCTGCGGCTACTGCCGATGAGCGATCGAGACAAAGACGTCGAAATCCTCGTCCTGCGCCACCAAATCACCGTCCTTGAACGGCAACTCGGCGGGAACAGGGTGAGATTCACTCCCGTGGACCGGGCCTTTCTAGCCTGTCGGGCCCGAAAATTCGATTCGGGTTCGCGACCTGCGAAGTTGTCGCACGCTCAGGGCCGATCATCCCGGCATCTCATCGCGGGCCCGGTCCTGATCGCGCCTGGCAACGGAGCAAGAACATCGAGGTCGGCCACATGAGCGGGCAGCGCCTGTCACCGCCGCCCGGACGCCAACTGACCACGGACCGGCTTCGCGCCGTTACACTTACGTCCTTCCATCCGATAGTCACTGCAAGCCGCGGGAGCATCGAGGCAAGAGCGAGCGCTCATGAGTATCACGGGGATGGTGCGGGTCGCCCCCGGAGGCAAAGCCTGACCGGACGATGGTCCGCAGGTCATCGACTCAGCGGCAGGAGCCCTCGGCACTGACGCAAGCGCTGGAGTCGGTCGCCACCTACATACCTACGGAAATCGTCACGGCCTACGTCGCGATCGTGGCTCTGATCAACAACCCCGCTTCCACATCGAGGTCGGGCCAGTGGCTGGCGTTCTGGGTCCTCCTGGCCTGCTCGCCGCTCACCGTCATCCTGATCTACCGTGCCAAGACCTTGACTTGGAGCCTGCCGCGCTTCGAGACGGCCGCAGCGACAATCGCCTTCTTCCTGTGGGGATTCTCGCTGCCGGGTACGCCGTTCGAGGCGCTCGAGTGGTATCGGCCCATGCAAGGCGGGGTGGCGTTGATCGCGGGATCCACCTCGTTCGGCCTGCTAGCCCCCGTCCTGCGTACTGCCCCGAAAAGGGAATCCGCTGAGGCTTCCCCGTGAGCTCTCATGAGTGGACGTGCAGGAAGTGCGGATCCGTCGGTGCGGTCCCACTGGTGATCAGCAAGATCTCCGATCTCGACGCCGCCATGCACCCTCCAGTCTGCTCGACCTGCGGTGCCGAGCACGTGGAAACGATCGCGCGGATGGTAGTCCTGCCGGGGCTGCCGCTGCTCATGGCCCTGCCGCGAGGCCACGACGGATCAGAGCATGTCGAAATCCTCGTCACCGCGTACCTCGATGCGGGTGGCGATAAAGACCTGCCCCTGCTACCCGCGCCGTCCGACCTGTGCGCGTCGGCCCGGAGCGCACGATCGTGGTCATGACAGCCTCATTCCCGGGACCCGGGCGCGGATGGCGTCCATGGTCGCCTCGTCCGAGACGCCCTGCCAGTCATACCGCGGCGTGTAAGGCGCCTGGAGTGCGTCGATGTCTTTGTCGGTGAGCTCGACGTCCAGCGAGGCGATGGCGTCGTCGATCTGCGTGATCGACCCGGCGCCGACCAGCGGAGCGGTGACGACCGGCTGGTGGTGCAGCCAGGCCAGAGCGATGGCCGCGCGGCTCACGCCGTGTGCGTCCGCGACCTGGCCGACCGCGTCGATGATGGCGTGGTTGGAGGCTTCCTGCTCGGGTGAGTAGAGCAGGTCGGCGTAGGCGCCGTCGGTGTCCGAGCGGGCCGTGGTTTTCGCCTCGTCCCACGCGCGGGCCAGCCGCCCTCGTGCGAGTGGGCTCCAGATGATCGTGCCGACACCCTCGTCCAGGCACAGCGGGATCATCTCGCGTTCCTCCTCGCGGGCGAGCAGGTTGTAGTGGTCCTGCATGGAGACGAACCGCGCCCAGCCGTTCTGCTTCTGCAGGTGCAGGGCTTTCGCGAACTCCCAGGCGAACATCGACGACGCGCCCAGGTAGCGCACCTTGCCCACCTTCACCAGGTCGTGCAGGGCTTCGAGGGTTTCCTCCAGCGGTGTCGAGTGGTCGTTGCGGTGCACCTGGTAGAGGTCGATGTAGTCGGTGCCCAGTCGCCGGAGCGAGTGGTCGACCTCCGTCATGATCGCCTTGCGGGACAGGCCCTTCCCGTTGGGGCCGGGACGCATCGGGTGACGCAGTTTGGTGGCGATCACCACGTCGTCGCGGTCGGCGAAGTCCGCCAGGGCACGGCCCAGGATCTCCTCGCTGGACCCGTTGGAATACATGTTCGCGGTGTCGAAGAAGTTGATGCCCGCGTCCAGAGCGTGCTTGATCAGCGGGCGGGCCTCCTGCTCGCCGAGGGACCAGACAGGGTGTCCGCGGTTGGGCTCGCCGTAGGTCATCGCGCCAATCGCGATGGGCGAGACGTCCAGACCGGTAGTGCCGAGCTTCACATAACGCATGAGGCGCCTCCACAGCATCACTTGCGGAGAATCCTCCGCAAGTGATGTCAAACTAGCGGAGGATTGTCCGCGAGTCAATCGGAGGGCATCATCGAGGTATGACCGACCAGACGCCGAGCACCTACGGCACGCAGCGCCAGGCCGCCGCGCGCAACCGGGTGGCGATCATCGAGGCCGCGCACGAGCTGTTCGCGGACAACCCGCTCGTACCGCTCAGCGAGGTCGCCAAACGAGCCGGCGTTGGCGCCGGCACGCTCTACCGGCACTTCCCCAGCCGCGAGGACCTGATCCTGGCCGCCTACGAGCACGACATCGAACGGCTGACCACCACAGCCGACGAGGTACTGGCGCGCCACTCATCGGCCAAGGCCGCGTTCATCGAGTGGTTCGAGACCCTGGCGGCCTACATCCGCATCAAGCACGGCCTCGGTGACGCGTTGCACAGTGCGGCGGCCCAGGAGGTGATCAGCGCCTCCTGGGCCCCCACCACAGCGGCCGTGGCCAAACTGGTGGATGCCTGCGTGGCCGAGGGGACCATCGCCGCTGGGCACGACCCCGCCGACATCATCATGCTGATGAGCTTCCTGTGGCGCGTCGCGAACAACGAGGACGGGGTGGCCCAGGGACGGCGCCTGATCGCCTGCGTGTTCTCGGGCCTGCAGGCGCCACCCCAGCCAGTCTGAGGGCAGCGGGCCTGGGCGCACCGCAGCTCCCGGCAGCTCGACGTATGTATCCGCCGCACTGATTGATCAATCCCGAAACAGCCTGGTCCGTCGGACCGGTGCCCTCATGTCGATCACCTGGCCGGGCTCGTGCAGTGGCGGCTTCTGATCTCGGGACTGATGCGGCCGATGATCATCGTAGTGCCGCTCGAATTCGGCGAGCACCCGGCGCAGATGCCGCTCACCATAGATCAGCAGATGATCCAGACACTCACGCCGTAGAGCCAAACCGCTTCGCGGTGCTCACCTGGAGGCGCGGTACTGCGTGAGCACCGCGATTGCGGTATTGCCACGGCCAGGGCCCAAGTCGCTGGCGGCCACCAAACTTCGTGGATATCGACAGTATCCGTGGCGAGATTCGCCGCCACCGCCGCGACCGGGCCCGCGATAGCGGCCACGAGCAACGCTCTGCGCGCCGCCGTCCTGATGGGAGAGGTGCGCGCTGGTGATCCTGAGGCCCAGGTTTGTAGAAATGTTCAACTCAGGATTCGAGGCGACTGACGAACGAGCGTTCCAGAGAGGGCCGCCGGCGATGACAAGCCGCGCAATCGTCATCGCCACGCAAGTTGTGGCGCGGCCCATCTGCGCAGTCCCCGCCGACACCATGGCCGTGCTCCCGATTGCTCCCGGCTCCCCGGCCCTCCGGCGGGAGCAACCGATGTTCCTGAACCGCTCTGAACGAGCGTCAACCAGCCCCAACAACCGTCCCTGACCTGGGCCGTCTGGAGAATCTGCTGGTCACGGCATGATCGGGACTACCCTGACACGGAAGAGGTCACTGGTTCGATCCCAGTATCGCCCACACGAGAAATCCCAGGCCACAAGCCCCGGGTCCCCCAATGTTGATCGTTAGCCACGCGCCACGGAACAGGGCCTTGTCCTGAGCCGGTCACCACCTCTACCCCGACCGGTAGAGGTCCCACGGACCGGACCCGGTTACACCGGATAAAGCGATCGGCCCCGTTCGTATCCGCCCACGACTCCTCGCCGCGTCCCTGAATGATCTGTTCAGTCAGGCAGGACCGGAGGGTCGGGACGATAGGCCATGTCGAGAACATCCAGTGCGCGGTCGAACGTGGCCGGCAGCAGATGACCGTAGATCAGGTGCGTGATCTCGATGGTCTTATGCCCCAGCCACCGCGACACGTCCGTGATCGGAATACCCGCAGCCAGCGCCGTCGAGGCGAAACAATGCCGCAGCGAGTGCGGGGTGGGGCGCTCCCCCCGAGGTGTGGACACCTTGAGTGCCGGATGATGGAGTCCGGAGACAAGGAGTTCCACGTGGCGATGAAGTCGTATCCGCCGGAGTTCAAGGCGGACGCCGTCGCGTTGTACCTGTC
>JAGFNW010000081.1 GCA_017592665.1 Streptosporangiaceae bacterium NEAU-GS5
TGGACAACGCCGTTCTCCGCAACCTCCAGCTCGACCAGGTCATCGGCTGGCCCATCGTCGGGTAATCGGCCGATGCGCACGCCCCCCTCGACCCATCCGGCTGACCCCCTTGGAATCGATCATCTAGCCACCGAACCCTCTCCACGTAGCTCACTAGGGCATCGCGTTGCTCGCTGTAGAAGACACGCGCGTGTTCCTCCGTGTATGGGCGGAGTCCCGGATAGGGGCACCCTCCTGACCACAGAGCGGGAAGGCGCCGCTCGGGAGCCATCGACCGCATGATCAGGTCTTGAAGTGCCCTGATCTCACTGGTCTGCCGTGAAATGGCGTCCTGACGCTGGCGGTCTACTGCAGCCGCATCGTGGAAGTCCTGCCAGACCTCATGCAGCTGCGACTCGATCGCACCGAATTCGACTTGGAGATCGTGATAAAGGTCGATTCGCAGGCACCGCAGGTCGTCCAGGATCCTGTCCTGGACGGCCTGCTCGGCGGCGCCGAAAGCGGTCCGGAGCATTCGCTCCAGGGCCCCACCCTCCGCCAGCGCTAAGGTCAGTTCCTCGGTCAGCTGCTGGGCACGGGGTTCACCCGTGCCCAGCTCACGCCTGATCTCCTCTGCCAGCAACCGGGCCGCCTCCACCATGCCGACGTCACGGCCACCGAGTCGTGTGATGGCGTCGGCTAGGACGCCGGACAGGATGTTGCCACCCATCGAGCCGAGGATGCCCAGCGCCTCGCCGCCGAGGCCGCCAACGGCCAGCAGCGGGGCGAACGCGCTGGCGCACAGCAACGCGGACGCGCTCACGGCCGAGGCGCGTCGCCATCTCGAGGGCTGAGATCCCGTGGATTCAGATCCTGTGGGCTCTTCAGGAGCAGACGAGGCCGACATCACCGGCGCCGATACACCTTCACCCAGTCGACGTACATCCGGACCCAACGTGGGGTGTTCGGTCCGCGGCATTCCGTGATGAAGCCGTTGTCGCAGCCGGGGTCGAGTTGCAGGACCAGCTCCATCGGCCGCGTGGAGGGAATCAGCGATGGATCGGTGACGCGCAGGGTGCGGCGGCCGTCCAGATAGAACGTGACGCTCTGTGGCAGCCACTCGACCGCCACAGTATGCCAATGGGTGAAGTCGGCATGCAGTGGCCAGTCACATTTGTTGAACTTGTCTCGGTTGTGAAGGTAGTGCAGGCCCTTCTGCCGGTCGGCCGCCGGAATCTCCAGCAGGTTGATCTCGCCGTCGTCGGGCCATTTCCCTTTGTTAGGCCAGAGCAGCACGTTGGGCGCGTAGCCGCCGCCGGCGTCGACCTTGACGCGCGCCTCCCAGCGCCCGTACATGCGTGGGCCTTCGAGCAGCAGCCCGCCACCGCTGTTCTTGCCGTTGCGTATGCCGCCGGATATCCGGAGTGATCCGTTCTTGACCTCCAGCGCGGACGCGACCCGGACTACCGACTCGTTGGGATAGTTGTAGACATACCAGCGATCGGTGTTCCAGACGTGAGCCGGAGAATGTTTCGACGACTACCGGTTTACCCCACTTTGGCGCCCTCGACATATCCGTGGATTGCGTGCAATTGCTTTTGGCTTTCGCGCTGGTGGTCGCTGTCGAGTTGGCCGGCGCGGCCGCCGTGAGTGCGGGCGCGAGAAGCAGGCCGCTCAGTCCGACCCGCCGTGCGATTTTCAGAGCCTTGTTCATGATCCCCCTCGCCGTTGACGGGATCTAATGTCATCAGCTACGTCGAGTATGGACAATATTTTATAACTGCTCGGTATAAGTCGGTCATTGAATTGGAGTCCCAATTCGGCGATTTTGTTACGGCGGCTCGTATGAGTTCGATATTGCGACGAACGGGTCTGGTGTATGTAGACCCAGGCGGGCTGATAGAAGTCCTTGCGGGAGAATGGCGTCAACTCGGGCGAAAGCCGCTTTTGTCGTCGTGATAGGTGATCATGTCCACGTAGAGGACGCCGGAGACGATAGGTGTGAAACCGTGTTGGGTCCGAATATTCGGATTTGGCTACGCGGCCGGCGTACCTGTTGATCAACCTCGATGACTCAGGCGTAGGTCGAACTCGCCGAGATTTCCACTATCGTGTGATTTTCGTGTCGATCATCTGGTTCGGATGATCGGTGCGTGTGGTGTGCCAATTGTGGGGTGCGGAAACTCGAATTGGCCGCTGGCCTGGCATGCGGGCGGCGTGTTGGGCGGCGTGGATCTTCTCCCGTCGGCCTGGCTCGCGGGGCGGGGTGTAGGGCATGCGTAGACACCCGATCTGGGTAAGACGTCAAGCCCCGGACTGGCCTAATAGGGGCGCGCAGGCGAAGACAGGCCCTGCAGGTCCTTTCATCATCTGGAACGGCAGCAGCTCCGGACGTACAGTGCGTTCGATACGTCATAAAACACACACGTTGCGTGATCTTGCGGTGGGGTTGATGATGGCCACTCTGCACGGTGGCGTGCGGGTATGAGGTGGGGGCCTGGGATGGGGTCGATGATCTCGGTGATGATGCGATGACGGCCCTCAGGGCTGTGTGGAGCCGGTGGCTCTTGCGCGGGCTTTCGGTGGTGCTCGGCGTTGGAGTTGCAGTAGCAAGCAATCAGATCCTCACCGAAGGCGCGTGGAGTTGGTGGTGGACAGGCATCGCCGTGGCGCTGACCGCGGTGAGCGCGATGATCACCTACTGGCTGACCCGGCCATCCGCCGAATCTCCGGCCACCGCTGACTCTGGGGGTTCGTCCGGTCAGGTCGTGGACCGCAGCACCGTCGGCACGAGTATTGATCAGCTGCGCGGCATCACCGGCCACGTTCGGATCCGCGATGCCTCGGCACGGGTACTGCCCACAGCCGCACCCCTCGACCTTGTCGGCTTCGGTGAAGCGTTCCCAGCACCGGGAACCTCGACCGATCAGACAGCCAATCAGGGCGGTGAAGGCCCGAAGCCCTTGAGGAAGGATGGCGGTCAGCGGGTTAGCGGGTCGCAGGTGGGTGGATCGATCAACCAGATCGACGGCGTGGGCGGCGACGTGACCATCGAACGCTCATGACCATTGAGCCCACGCCATCCGCAAGTCCCCCCAGCCAGAGTGCGGCCGAGCCGCTGCAGGCGGTCACCGATACCACGGTGCTGCGCGATCTGATCCAGATCGCCCACGTGGTAGGGAACGTCACCATCACCTCGGCCGGACCGGTGGCGACGATCGAGCAGATCGTGGAAGGCGATATCCCCGCACCGCCGCCCGGCTTCCAGCTGCGTGCCGAGCTGCTGCAGCGGTTGCACACCCAGGTAGCAGCGGCCGGGGCGGCGGTAGTGTCGGCAGTGACCGGCACCCCCGGCGTCGGCAAGACTCTGCTGGCCGCCTCTTATGCTTGGGCGTGTCAGCAGGCGGGCTGGCCGCTGGTGGCCTGGGTGCCGGCCGAAAGCGCCGACCAGATCACTACGGGCCTCGCCACCGTTGCGCACCGGCTCGGCTTACGCGCGGTTGACGATGACGCCCGCACTGCGGCGGGCAAGGCCAAAGCGTGGCTGTCAGCGCGATCGATGGCCGGGCAGCCGGCGCTGGTGGTGTTTGACAACGCCAACGATGTCGAACAAGTCGCCGCCTGGTGCCCGTCAACCGGGGCGGTCCGCGTGCTGATCACCACCCGCAACCGGGCCTTCCACCAGCGGTACGCCTCGATCGACGTGGACACCTTCAGCGCCGAGCAAGCCAGCAGGTTCCTGACCGAGCGCACCGGGCTGGACGATCCAAGCGGAGCCGCCGCTCTGGTCGCCGAGTTGGGCTATCTGCCACTGGCACTGGCCCAGGCGGCTGCCCTCATCGCCCGCCGCCGCCTCACCTACCCGGCCTACCTGCGGCAGATGGCGGCATTTCCGCTGAGCGACTACTTGCCACGTCAGCGGGGTGATGCCTACCCCACCGGTACTGCCCAAGCCATCCTGCTATCGGTGGTCCAAGCTGAACAAACCCTAACCGGTGCCGCTGGTGTGCTGCGGGTGCTTGCGGTGCTGTCCCCTGCTGGTATCCCTCGCATCCTGCTGCAGGGTGGCCATGAGTCCGACAGCGCCACCGTGACGCTCACTGATATAGGTGCATCTGGTGCAGAGCAGGAGTTGCTGGCCGCTTTATCAGATACCTCACTGATCAGTTTCAGTGAAGACGGTTCGGCGGTGCTGATGCACCGTGTGATCCAGTGCGTCCTTCGCGACCGCGCGGCCCGTGACGGTGATTTGTCCGCCGCCATCGATGAGGCTATCGATCTGCTGGAGGCCTTCAGTGCCCAGATCCCGGGTGGGGCCCAGACCTGGGCGGCACGTGCTGCGGTCGCGATCCTCCTGGAGCAGACCGACGCCCTGCACTCCCTCACCAATAGCACTGAAATCCCTGAACGTCTGTTCAGACTACGTAACGTGTGCGGCCGATACCTGACCGCTCTTGCTGATTTCACGCGTGCCATCCCGCTGCTGGAGCAGACACTGACCGACCGGGAACGGATTCTCGGCATCGACCATCCCGACACCCTGCTCTCCCGCAACAACCTGGCCTACGCGTACGCATCGGCAGGGGATCTGGGCCGAGCCATCCCCCTGTACCAGCGGACTCTGGTCGACCGGGAACGCGTGCTCGGCATCGACCACCCCGACACCCTGCTCTCTCGCAACAACCTGGCTGGCGCTTATGAATTGATGAGGGATCTGGGCCGAGCCATCCCCCTGTACCAGCGGACTCTGGTCGACCGGGAACGCGTGCTCGGCATCGACCACCCCGACACTCTGCAGTCGCGCAACAATCTGGCCAGTGCCTACTGGGCGGTGGGGGATCTGGGCCGAGCCATCCCCCTATTCGAGCAGACCCTGACCGACCAGGAACGCGTGCTCGGCATCGACCACCCCGACACCCTGCTCTCCCGCAACAATCTGGCTTACGCGTACGCGTCGGTGGGGGATCCGGGCCGAGCCATCCCTCTGATCGAGCTATCCCTGACGCACTGCGAGCAGGTGCTTGGCGGAGATCATCCCGACACCTTGCAGGCGCGCACCAACCTAGCCGGCGCCTACCAAATGGTGGGGGATCTGGGCCGAGCCATCCCCCTATTCGAGCAGACCCTGACCGACCGGGAACGGGTGCTTGGCGGAGATCATCCCGACACCTTGCAGGCGCGCACCAACCTAGCCGGCGCCTACCTAGTGGTGGGGGATCCGGCCCGAGCCATCCCCCTATTCGAGCAGACCCTGACTGAATGTGAGCGGGTGCTAGGCCCGGACCACCCCCTTTCCAAGACGGTGCGGGCAAATTTGAACACGCTCAGGATGTAGGACGTCTGCGTCGTCCAGGGTCCTGTGGTGTGCCAATACTCGTGCATGGTGGTTGACCTGCGGTTTATCGTCGCTGCTCGTGTGCTTCCGTCTGCTGTATCTGATCTTCATCCGAGTTGTGGTGTGGTGTGCCAATACTCATCCACGGTGGTTGACCTGCGGTTATCGTCGCTTCTCGTGTGCTTCCGTCTGCTCTATCTGATCTTCATCCGAGTCGTGGGCTGGCTGGTCCTGCTGGGCCGCAGCAACGCGTCCAAGGACGTGGAGATACTCGTGCTGCGCCATGAGGTGGCGGTGCTGCGCCGCCAGGTCGCTGTTCCGCGGGCGGACTGGTCCGATCGGGCGATCCTGGCCGCGCTCACCCGACACCTTGTGGGGTGCGGAAACTCGAATCGGATGCTGGCCTGGCATTATGCGCCTTGATCGGAATCTTCTATGCGGCCCGGGAGTACTCGCTGATGATCCCGCCGAGGAGCTTGCGACGCTCGATCCGGCCTCTGGTCGCGTCCGTTGGCTGCGCCGATAGCATCGGCGGTGAATGGCCTAAGGACCGGTGCGGGCGGTGTTGGTTGTGATGATCAACATAGGCACGCAGCACGGCCCTGCAGTGCGGCGCGCCGAGGATCAAGATCCGGTCCAGACATTCTCGGCGGATGCTGCCGAGCCAGCGTTCGCAGATCGCGTTGGCGCGAGGGGCGCGTATCGGTGTCCGTATGATCCGCAGTCCTTCGCCGCGGAACACCTCATCGAAGGCGGCGGTGAACTTCGCGTCGCGGTCGTGGATCAGGAACTTTACGGTGTCGACGCGCTCGCTAGGTCGGCGAGCAGATTCCTAGCTTGTTGGGTTACCCATTGGCCGGTCGGGTGGGCGGTGACCCCGGCCAGATGGACGCGGCGGGTCAGGTGCTCGATGAAGACCAGGGCGTACAGGCGGGAACCGAACATTGGGTCGATGTGGAAGAAGTCGGTGGCGAGGATGCCTTCGGCTTGAGCGGTGAGGAATTGCTTCCAGGTCGGACCTGAGCGTCGCGGGGCCGGGCCGAGGCCGGCTCGAGTGAGGATCATGCGGATCGTGGTGGGAGAGAGGCGATATCCGAGGTGTTTGAGCTCGCCGTGGATGCGCTGGTAGCCCCAGGTCGGGTTCTCCCGAGCTAACCGAAGCGCAAGATCTCGCACCGTCGTGGCTGTTGAGGGCCGTCCGGATGAGCGGTGGGGATAGGGCCACCGTCGTCGGATCAGGTTGCGGTGCCAGGCCAGCAGGGTGGCCGGCGCGACGAAGAAAGCGTTCCAGCGGATGCGGGGGAGCAGGCGCGAGAGCGCGGTCAGCCATATCCGGTCTGCGGGCTGGAGCAGGGGCCGGGTGATCTGGCGCCGCAGGACGGCGACCTCGTGCCACAGGACCAGGATTTCGATCTCTTTTCGGCCGTCGCCGCGCCAGTAGAACCATGCCTGCTACGAGATACCGGACGATCATGTAGATCAGTGACCACACCATGCCCGGAACATCTCAGATGATTGACCGAGATCGCCGAGAAACCGCAGGTAGTAGCACCAAGTCGAATAAACGCATCCCACAGGTTGACGGTCGGCTGGGTGTTCGCCGGGGATAGCGCCAGCGTCGCCAGATCAGGGCGCGGTGCCAGGCCGGCAGTGTCGCCGGCGTGATGAAGAACGCGCTCCAGCGGATGCGCGGCAGCCGGCGTGACAGCGCGGTCAGCCACACCCGATCAGCCGGTTGCAGCAGCGGCTGGGTGATCTGACGGCGTGGGACGGCGACCTCATGCCGCAGCGCCAAGATCTCGATCTGTTTGGTGGCATCGCCTCGCGTGAGCAGTACCAGGCCTGTGACTAGACCCCGGGCGATTATGTAGAGCACCGACCATGTCATGGACCGTGACCATGTCGGACGACCCGCTTTGATTGTCGCATAATCCCAGGCAGGGACCACCAAATCGAGTAAACGCATTCGAGGTGCCTAGCCCGGCAGGCAGCTGACGGCGACTGTGATGTACGGATACTTGGCACTACCATGCTCCTATGAGCGCCGAACCGATCCATGCGGATCCAGAAGATCCTGAGGAGATCCTGCGCAGTCTGCCTGCCCGGGAACGGCCGGAGTTCCTGCGTCAGTACCGCGAGGCGGTGAGCGCCGCTCGTGACGATCTAGCCAGTTATACGGCCCTAAAACGACTTTTGCACCGGTGGAGCCTCGCCGTCATCGCGACTAACCAGCCTGGCTACTACCAGGCGGTCGCTGACGCCAAGAACGACGTCGGTCCCGTTACCCCATTCCAAGAGGCCCTTGACGCCGAGTTGGCCCGGCGGCGGTGACCTTCCGCATTGACTTGTCCGAACGTGCTCTGAGCCAGCTTGGCGGATTTCCTTCCGATGCCCTGAGCGCCCTGGCCTTGACCATGGGCGATGTCAGCGAGAACCCGTACGATCCCCTCATCACGATGGCGACCGACGATCCGCAGATCCGGCGCGCGGACTTCGGGGATCACGGATTCGTGACGTTCTTGATCCTGGACTCCGTCGAGGTGGTGCGCGTGGTTGACATCATCTGGGCAGGCTGAATCCTGCGCTGTCGGGGTCGAAATCCGCTTCGGGCTATGACTCCGCCAAGAGCCGTAGCGAGCGTCACCAGATCCTCGCGGTCTCATCAACGAGTGTCCCAGGGCCGCCGCTTAGAAGCTCCGGCAGGCCGCATAACGCCAGGCCAGCACATGAATTCGAGTTTTCGCACCCCACACGGTGTTGACGTGGGGTTTTGTTACCGGGCTGGGCCTGCGCTGTGGATCTTCTATGCGGCTGCGCGGTAGTACTCGTTGATGACGCCGCCGAGGATCGGACGACGCTCGATTCGGCGCTTGGTCAGGTCGACGGGTCCATTCGCTGGCGTCGGAGGCGAATGATCCAGGGCCCGGTGCGGGCGCCCTCGATTGTAATGATCAACATAAGCGCGCAAGACAGCCCTGCAATGCCGCTCGCCAAGAACCAGAAGCCGATCAAGACACTCTCGACGGACGCTTCCGACCCATCGCTCGCAGATCGAATTAGCCCGCGGCGCGCGGACCGGCGTACGAATGATTCGGCAGTCCTCGCTGAAAAACACCTGGTCGAAGGCCGCGGTGAACTTGGCGTCGCGATCGTGGATGAGGAACTTCACCGTGGCCATGCGCTCGCCCAGGTCCATGACGAGATTTCGGGCTTGCTGCGCCACCCACTCTCCGGTCGGGTGGGCGGTCACGCCGGCCAGATGGACATATCGGTTGACGTGCTCGATGAAGAACAGCGCATACAGCCGGGCGCCGAACACGGTCTCCACGTGGAAGAAGTCGGTGGCGATGACGCCCTTGGCCTGGGCGGTGAGGAACTGCTTCCAGGTCGGCCCCGAACGGCGGGGGGCGGGACCAAGGCCAGCCCGAACCAGGATCATCCGCACCGTGGTCGGCGAGAGCTGATGGCCCAGGTTCTTGAGCTCGCCGTGAATACGCTTGTATCCCCAGCCGGGGTTCTCTCGGGCCATCCGGACCACCAGCTCACGCACCGCCGTGGCGGTCGATGGTCGACCCGGTGCCCGCCGTGGATATCGCCAGCGTCGCCGGATCAGGGCGCGGTGCCAGGCCAGCAGTGTTGCCGGGGTGATGAAGAACGCGCTCCACCGGATGCGCGGCAATCGGCGTGACAGCGCGGTGAGCCACATCCGATCGGCTGGTTGCAGTAGCGGCCGGGTGATCTGCCGGCGCAGCACGGCGACCTCATGTCGTAGCACCAAGATCCCGATCTCATTAGCGGCATCGCCCCGTGTAAGCAGGATCAGCCCGGCGACCAAGCCTCGGATGATCATATAGAGTACCGACCACTTCATGGACCGCGACCATGTCAGACGAACTGCTGTGATCGTTGCATAATCCCAGGTAGGGACACCAAATCGGATAAACGTACCCGACAGGGAGCCGAGTTGCCGTTGAAGGACGGTGATCTGGTGGCGCAGGACGAGGATCTCGACGTCTTTGTCCCGGTCTCCCATCGGCAGCAGGCGCAGCGCGGCGAAGGCGTTGGTGAGGGCCAGGTAGGCCAGGCGGACAAGCACGGCGTCTCATCATGGCGTCTTCGCCTGGTTGCCGCGGGCGGAGCTTGCACCTGCTGGGCTACGCGATGTAAGGCCATGACCTGGGCGGATGACATTTTCGGCAGGCGCAGGGCCGAGCCCGGCTCGAGTGAGGATCGTGCGGATGGTGGTGGGGGACGGGCGATATCGGAGGTGTTTGAGTTCGCCGTGGATGCGCTGGTAGCCCCAGGTGGGGTTCTCTTGAGCTGACCGGATGACCAGGTCGCGCACTGTCGTGGCAGTGGAGGGTCGTCCGGGCGGGCGGTGGGGATAGCGCCACCGCCGTCGGATCAGGTTGCGGTGCCAGGCCAGCAAGGTGGCCGGGGTGACGAAGAAGGCGTTCCAGCGGATGTGGGGGAGTAGGCGCGATAGAGCGGATAGCCATATCCGGTCGGCGGGTTGGAGCAGGGGCCGGCTAATCTGCTGGCGCAGGACGGCGACCTCGTGCCGCAGGACCAGGATTTCGATGTCTTTGCTGCCGTCGCCGCGTGCCAGTAGGACGAGGCCCGCCACGAGATACCGGACGATCATGTAGATCAGTGACCACACCATGACCCGGAACATGTCAGATGGTCAGCCGAGATCGCCGAGAAACCGCAGGTAGTAGCACCAAGTCGAGTTAGTGCACCCCACACGCTTTCTGCGGGGATCTGGTCGTAGGCCTGCCGGCCAGACGCTCCCACTCCAGGTGGAAGGACATTAGGCAGGATCACTCAGACCGTAGCGATCGCGCAGCACCTGCAGTTCCTGTTCGGTCAGCCCCGACACGGCCAGGAAGTCTTCCGGGCTGGTACGTACCCGATCAAGACTGTGGTGCCAGTCGTGGGTGAGCTTGAGGGCCTGGTACTCCTCCAACGGGACAACGATAGCCGGCTGCCCGCCGCGTTCGACGACCTCGTGGTCATCGTCAGGGGGAAGAGCATGCTCGGTCACAAGGAACAGTTTATCCGACCACAAGTCCTCAGCTCAGGCCATCTCTAGGAGATCTCCAACCCGATCCACCGCAGGTCAACAGATGAAATCGAGTTTCTGTACCCCACACGCGTGATCTGACGCCGTAGGACGGCGACCTCATGCCGGAGCACCAAGATCTCGATTTCCTTGGCGCTGTCGCTCCGCGTGAGCAGCACCAGCCCTGCGACCAGACCCCGGACAATCATGTAGAGCACCGACCATGTCATGGACTACGACCATGTCGGACGATCCACCTTGATCACCGCATAATCCCAGGCAGGAGCACCAAATCGAATAAGTGCACCCCACAGCCAGTACGCCAGTATTGGCACGGCACAAGCAGGCCCGGAGCCTCGTCATGGACCTGGGTGAGCGCATGGTCACGGTGAAAGTTCCTCATCCATGATCGCGACACCAAGTTCACCGCGGCCTTCGACCAGGTATTGCTCAGCGAAGGCTGTCGAATCATCCGCACGCCGGTCCGCGCGCCGCGGGCCAACGCGATCTGCGAGCGATGGGTCGGAAGCGTCCGTCGAGAGTGTCTGGATCGGCTCTTGGTTCTGGGTGAGCGGCAGATTAGCCGATCGGGTCAGCCGGCCCAGGTGACATTGTAGATCGTGATGAGCTCCTGGTCCTCATCGACCTTGAAGTACATGATCCCGTACGCCCCAAACGTGGTCTGCCGGTACTCGGTTTCCCCCGGA
>JAGFNW010000082.1 GCA_017592665.1 Streptosporangiaceae bacterium NEAU-GS5
GCCGCACGACGCCGATGAGCACACCAAGCTCCTGTACGCCGAGGTCGAGCGGCGGCGCACGCACCGTGGCGCGTTCACCGCCATGGACGTTCCCGACCGGCTGATCGACGCTTTCGTCCACGAAGCCCCGGCCGAGGGCGCACGCCTGATCATCGTCCGGTCCGACGCCGACCGGAGGGTGATCGCCGCGCTGACCCAGGCCGCGCAGGACCGCCAGACCCAGGACCGGCTCTCGTCTCTCGAACTACGCCGCTGGTCGACGCCGCCGGGCAGCACACGGCGTGAGGGGGTCGGCCCGGGTGGCTATCCTGCGGAGACCGAGCAGACCTTCCCGCACTTCGCTCAGCGTGACTTCGCGCAGGGCCACTCGTGGGGGAGCGAGCCCACCGATCCGATCCAGCGCTCACCCGGTCTGATCGCGTTGCTCACCACCATGAACGATGATCGGATCGACTGGATCGCCGCTGGGCAGAGTCTGCAGCGGATCCTGCTGCATGCCTCCGCGTACGGCGTCAGCGCCGCCTTCCACACGCAGGCGCTGGAGTTTCCGCACCTGCGGGCTTTCCTGAGCGAGGAGCTCTGCACAGGGGAGCACCCGCAGATGATCATGCGCCTCGGCATCGCTCTCACCGAGGGCACGTCGAGCCGCCGACCCCTGGAGACTTAGAGCTTCTGTCATGACATGAGAGCGATGCGCAGCTGCGACATACGGCCTTCGAGCCGCGGACGTCCTCGCGAGGTCGCATCCAGAGGTCGACGGCCGCCGCGCTGGTGAGCGCGCACTCGATCAGCACGAGAATGTACAGCGCGCGGCGCCGGCACGGCGACAGGTCCCGCCGGCGGGTGCTCATCACCGGCCGCCTCTCTTGGCGCGCAGTCGCGCTAGTGCCGTGATCGTCAGCAGCGCCGCCAGCGCGGCCAGCGCGGCCAGCGCGACTGCCTGGCCGCCGAGGATGACGCGGTTGACGTCCACGAGCGGCTGCCGGCGGACCTTGCCGTCCTTGACGGCGACCAGGCCCAGTGGTGCGGCCCCCAGTCCGAAGCCTCCGCCGGTGCCCTCACCGGCCCGCTCACCCTCCTGCTTGCCAGGACAACCTCGCCGGCGACAAGGCCGCCATTTTTGGCCGCCGACACCTACCAGCGTGTCTTCCCGCTGCTGGTCACCGCGGGCGTCCTGGTCGGAGCCCCGGGCACGATCCTGACCAAGCTCCCGTACGCGGCGAGGGTGGTCGTGGTGCCCGGCTACGGGCTGGCCGCCGCCCAGGCCCAGCACGAGCTCGCCGAGCTCGCCGAACTGCCGAGGCCGGCGTGCCGTACGAGCGGCTCAAGGAGATGGACGAGATCAACCCCGAGTTCGGGCAGGTCGACGTGGCCCTGGTCGTCGGCGCCAACGACGTCACCAATCCGGCGCCGGGCCCATCGGGCTGGCCGCCATCATGACCGCGCAGCTGTACACCCCCAGCCACCTCATCGCCGTCGACCTCGCCCCGTCACGGCTGGAGGCCGCCAAGCAGTTCGGCGCCGACCTCCTCGTCGCAGCAGGAGACGATCCGCTGGAGTCGGTCGCCGAGGTGACCGGGGGCCTGGGCGCCGACCTCGCCATCGAGGCCGTGGGCGTGCCGGAGACGTTCGAGCTCTGCGCGCGCCTGATCCGCCCGGGCGGCCGCCTCGCCAACGTCGGCGTGCACGGCGCACCCGCGACCCTGCACCTGGAAGACCTGTGGATCCGCAACGTCACCATCACCACGGGCCTGGTCGACACCTTCTCGACGCCCACCCTGCTCGGCATGGTCGCCGCCGGCCGCCTCGACCCGGCCCGCTTCATCACCCACCGGTACGCCCTCGGCGAGATGGAAGCCGCCTACGAGACCTTCGCCCACCCGCAGCAGACCGCGGCCCTCAAGGTCGTCCTGTCCCGTCCATGACGTGTCCGGCCCGACCGGCCGGCACCCCAGCCTGAATGGCCCCGGACCCCCTCACCGGGGCCATTCGGCTGGAGAAGCGAGCCTCGCTGCGGAGGCTATCGACGTAGCGCGATCCCTGGGAATTCCCCGCGAGCATCCACCCGCACGGCGTGTTCTATGCCAAGAACGCCGAGGGCGCGCCGTACAACGACGGCACCTCTGGCTCCGACAAGGCCGACGACGCGGTGCCGACCGGTGGCACCTTCACCTACCGCTATCAGGTCACTCCCTGACAGGCGGATGCTCTGCGGCGATGGGCAGCAGCAGCCGGAACGTGGTACGTCCCGGATCGCTGTCGACCTCGACCGTCCCCCCGTGGGCCATGGTGACCTCGCGGACGATGGCCAGCCCAAGACCCGTGCTGCCCGAGGCGCGTGTGCGGCCTCGGTCGGCACGGGAAAAGCGTTCGAAGATCGCCTGATGAAGGGCGGGCGGGATGCCGGGGCCGTCGTCGGTGACGGTCAGCTCCACCTCCTCGCCGTGCTCGCGCACGACCAGCGTGACCGTGCTGCCCGCAGGGGTGTGCACACGGGCATTGGTCAGCAGGTTGGCCACCACCTGGTGCAGGCGCGACGGGTCGCCGGTCACGGTGACAGGCTCGGCGGGCAGTTCCAGCCGCCAGTGATGGCCGGGGCCGGCGGCCTGGGCGTCGGCCATGGCCTCGATGGCCAGGCGGGTCACGTCCACGTCCTGCCTGGCCAGCGGCCGTCCGGCGTCCAGGCGGGCCAGTAGCAGCAACTCATCCACCAGCACCCCCATTCGGCCTGACTCGGCGTCGATCCTGGTCAGGGCATGGCGCAGGTCCTCGGGTATGGGCTCGCCGCGGCGCAGCGCCAGCTCCACGTGACCCCTGATCGCCGCCAGCGGGGTGCGCAACTCGTGGCTGGCGTCGGCGGCGAAGTCGCGCAGCCGCTGCTCCACCGCATGCCGTCGGGCCAGGGCGTCGCCCACGTGGCCGAGCATGCGGTTGAGCGCGGCGCCGACCTGCCCGGTCTCGGTCCGTGGATCGGTGTCGGTCATGCGTTCGGCAAGTGCGACCTCTCCGTCGGCCAATGGCAACTCGGCGACTCTGCGGGCGGTGGCGGCCATCTGACGCAGCGGGCGCAGCGACAGCCGTACCCAGACCGTGCCCGCCACCCCGGTCACGGCCAGCACAGCGCCGAACAGCACCAGCTCGAAGGCCTGCAGGCGGCGCACGGCGGTCTCGACGGGTTCCATCGGCAGCCCGGTGACCATCACATCGCCGTCCGCGCCGGGTATCGCGCGCAGGCGATAGTCGTCCAGCGCCGACAACTCCACCGTGCGCGCGACCCCATCAGCCGGCAGGGCGGCCAGGGTGGCGCGGTCACCGGAGTCCAGCGTGGGGGACGGATCGCCCGGCCGCCCGCTCACCACGGCCGCGTCGGTCACCTGTCCGTCCAGGAGGCGCGCGGCGAAGGTGCCCACTGATTGACCTCGGGTGTCGCCGCGATCGCCGAACTCATCCTCATGCTCCAGGCTGGCGGCGAACCGGCCGCCATCGGCCGCCAGCCGTTGGTCGACCTGGTCGGTCAGCACCCGCTGCAGGGCGGCCGTGCCGGTTAGGCCCACCGCCGCGCAGGCAAGAGCGAGCAGGATCAGCACGCCCGTCACCAGCCGGGCGCGGAGCGTCCTCACGGCTTGAGGACGTAGCCGACGCCCCGGACGGTGTGGATCAGAGGGGCACGGCCTGAGTCGATCTTCTTGCGCAGGTAGCTGATGTACAGCTCCACCACATGCGCCTGGCCGCCGAAGTCATAGGACCACACCTGATCGAGGATCTGTCCTTTGGTCAGCACCCGGCGCGGGTTGCACATCAGCAGCCGCAGCACCTCGAACTCGGTGGGGGTGAGATCGATGGGCACCCCTGCTCTGCTGACCTCCCTGGCCTCCTCGTCCATTTCCAGCTCGCCCACCACGAGCCGTTCCTCGGCCGCCGCCCTGGTCATCCCGGCCCGGCGCAGCAGGCCGCGCAGCCGGGCAAGCACCTCCTCCAGGCTGAACGGCTTGGTCACGTAGTCGTCGCCGCCGGCGGTGATGCCGGCGACGCGATCTTCCACCGCGTCCCTGGCCGTCAGGAACAACACGCACAGACGCGGGGCCGTCTCACGCAACCGGCGCAGTACCTCCAGGCCGTCCATCCCGGGCAGCATCACGTCCAGCACCACCGCGTCGGGACCGAACTCCTTGGCCGCTCGCAGCGCGGTGGCGCCGTCGCCGGCGGTGCGCACCTCGAAGTGCTCCTGGCGCAGCACGGCCTCCAGCACCTCCACCAGATCGGGCTCGTCGTCGACGACGAGCACGCGCACCGGCGTGCCATCTGGTCGCAGCAGGTCGGCCACGGTCACCTCCTGCCTCCAGTAGACAGCCGCCGCCTCTGAGAATCCTCTGAAAACGCCCGCCCGGCACCGGCTCAGAGGGAAACCAGAAGTTCGGTTGGCACGGTGGGCTGTGCGACGCCGAAAGGAGACAGGGTGACCACGACCGATCTGCGCGTGGAGACAAAGAGCTCACCGGCACCAGCGCGCGTCCGCCGGGGGCCCGCGCTGGCCGTCATCGCGCTGGGTGCCGCCGCCGTAGTGGCCCTGTGGTGGCGCGACACACCCCATGTGGTGGGGCCGGGCGGCTGGCTGACCGGCGCGGGCCGCATCACCGGCCTGCTCGCCGGGTACGGCCTGGCCGTACTGCTGGCTCTGATGGCGCGGGTGCCCGCGCTCGAGCGCGGCGTCGGCACCGACCGTCTCACCCGCTGGCACGCGCGGGGCGGGCGCTATGTGGTCTGGCTCGCCATCGCCCACACGTTGCTGATCATTTGGGGCTACGCGGTCACCGAGGCCACCGGCGTGGTGGACGAGACCGTGACCATGGTGCTGTCCTACCCCGACGTGCTGAAGGCGACTGCGGCCATGGCGCTGCTGGTCGCCGTGGGCGCGATCTCGGTGCGGGCGGCGCGGCGGCGGCTCCGGTATGAAACCTGGTACCACCTGCACTTCTACACCTACCTGGCGACATGGCTGGCCTTCGGTCACCAGTTGGCCACCGGGGAGGAGTTCGCCGGGCACCACGTCGCGACCGCCTGCTGGTATGCGCTCTATCTGGGCGTGGCCGCCTTGCTGGTCAGGTATCGGCTGTGGGCTCCGCTCGCCCTGTCGCTGCGGCACCGCCTGCGGGTGGTGACGGTGGTGCCCGAGGCGCCGGGAGTGGTGTCCATTTATCTGTACGGCCGAGATCTGGACCGGTTGCGGATCGAGCCAGGACAGTTCTTCCGGTGGCGCTTCCTGACCAGGCGGCTGTGGTGGTCGGCCAATCCGTACTCGTTGTCTGCCCCGCCGGGCACCGGCACCCTGCGCATCACGGTCAAGGACCTGGGCGATCACAGCGCGGCGTTGGCCAGATTGCGGCCCGGCACGCGGGTGCTGGCCGAAGGTCCGTACGGGGCGTTCACCGCGGGCCTGCGCTGTCGCGAGAGGGTTCTGCTGATCGCCGGCGGAGTCGGCATCACGCCGCTGCGTGCGCTGTTCGAGACCCTTCCGGGGCAGGTCACCCTGATCTACCGGGCTCGCAGCGCCGAGGAGCTGGTCTTCCGCGCCGAACTGGAGGAGATCGCTGCCCGGCGCGGCGCCCGGCTCCTGTACTGCGTGGGGGACAGGGCCGTCATCGGGTCGCCTTTCACCGCGCGCGAGCTGCGCCGCCAGGTGCCCGACCTGCGCGCGCACGATGTCTACCTGTGCGGGCCGCCCGCCATGACCGGCGCCGCGTCCGCCGCTCTGCGTGAGGCGGGCGTGCCGGCGCGCCGCATCCACCACGAATCGTTCGACTTCTGAGAGGATCCGTCATGGTCAGGGCGTTCGTCGCCGTCGTCGCCACCGTCTTCGGCCTGGTGCTGCTGCTGTCGTTCAAGCCGCACGAGATGGCGGTGGCCGTCGCTCCGCCTGCAGCGGTGAGATCCTCACCACAGGCCCAGCGATCAGAAAGGCCGGTCACTCCCAGCACCAGCGCTGCCACGACCGTCGCGGGCGACACCGCGGACACCCGCTGGGGGCCGGTCCAGGTGAAGATCACGGTGAGCGACGGGAAGATCACTGACGTGCGGGTGCCCATCTCACCTGATGGCAATCGTCGTGACATCGAGATCGCTCGGCAGGCGCTGCCCATTCTGGTTCAGGAGACCCTGGACGCGCAGAGCGCGCACATAGACGCCGTCTCAGGCGCCACCTATACCAGCGAGGGCTACGTCACCTCCCTGCAGAGCGCCATCGACAAGGCGGGCCTGTGATGCGCCACGTCGAGCACGTCATGGGCACCGTCTTCTCCTTCGACATCCGCCATGACGGCGATGCAGTCCGCCCGGCCCTCGACACGGCCCTGACCTGGCTGCACTGGGTGGACGAGACGTTTTCCACCTACCGAGCCGGCAGCGCCATCAGCCGCCTGGACACCGATGCGGTCGGCATGGACGAGTGCCCGGCGGAGGTCGCCGAGGTGCTTGCCCTGTGCGAGTCGGTGGAGCGGGCCAGCGGTGGCTACTTCAGCCTCCGGCCGCAGGGGCGCTTGGATCCCTCGGCGCTGGTCAAGGGCTGGGCCGTCGAGCGAGCCTCGCGCCTGTTGCGGGAAGCCGGCGCCCCCCGGCACATCGTCAACGGCGGCGGCGACATTCGGCTGGGCGCCGGGCCTCGTCAGGATCACCCCTGGAGGGCCGGTGTGGCGCACCCGCTACGGCCAGGGCGGATCCTTGCCGTGGTGGAGGGGCACGACCTGGCAGTGGCGACCTCTGGCGTCGCCGAACGCGGTCGCCACATCATCAATCCGCACACCGGCCGCCCAGCCGGCGATCTGGTTTCCATCACCGTGATCGGTGACGACCTGACCATCGTGGACGCCTATGCCACCGCCGCCTTCGCCATGGGTGTCGACGCGCCAGCCTGGCTGGAGCGGACCCCAGGCGTCGAGGGCATGGTCGTCACAGCCACCGGTGAGATCGTCACGACCAGCGGTTTTCCCCCACAGCGCTGAGGGTGCCCGCGCCACCGGCTCTGTTCTCTCATGGAATCGCCGTCATGATGTGATCGTCGTGCTTACGCGCTCTGCTGATGGACCGGCCCGATTGCACGGGCGAATCGGTGCGTCATCGGCTTCCACCTGCCGAACGGGCCAGCCGCCGTCCTCGACCTCGAAGTACCAGACGGAATGACCCAATGGTCAAACTGGTCTCCCCGGCACATGCGGAGTTGGGGCCGGCGGGCCCATCGGCCATGAGCTGATCCACCCCGGGAACACCGGAGTCGGCCACCGCCAGGTGCAGTGTTGGAGTCTGCCCGATGACTGGGTCATCTCCGACCGGCCGGTCCATCCGGCGCTGGGGGCTTTCGGGGGCAGACCCGCGACGCCTGAGGCTCTCATGACGCTTTCACAAGTCACTCTCGGGCGGTGTGCCCAGCGCCTGGCGGAGCTGGGCTCCGACTTGGAAGTCGTGGAGATCGCCGACTGGCCCGAGGTGCTCTGAGTGGCCTGGCGGGGCCGTCTGGATTGAACCGAGACTCGGCGTCGTCGATGTCGGCAGATGCCGCTAGGTGATCACTGGCGCCGACGACTGTCGGCCGGTCTGCCGACGAATGCTGAAGCCCTGATCATCCTTGGATGACCAGGGCTTCTGACTGCGAAAACGAGTGGACGATACTGGGATTGAACCAGTGACCTCTTCCGTGTCAGGGAAGCGCTCTCCCGCTGAGCTAATCGTCCGAGCGGAAGACGGGATTCGAACCCGCGACCCTCACCTTGGCAAGGTGATGCTCTACCCCTGAGCCACTTCCGCATGTCCGGCCCAGTAGGGCCGGACCTGGTCAACCTTAGCGGATCGCACAGTGTGCCTGTGCCTTCCGCGGAGGTGGAGACGGGATTTGAACCCGTGTACGCGGCTTTGCAGGCCGCTGCCTCGCCTCTCGGCCACTCCACCGGGATATGACCCGAGCGGAAGACGGGATTCGAACCCGCGACCCTCACCTTGGCAAGGTGATGCTCTACCCCTGAGCCACTTCCGCGTGCTCACCGGAATGATCCCGGCTCACGGAGAAGACTTTAGCGCCTCTCCAGACTCCTCGTGCGCAACGCCGAACCGGGCGCTGCGAGGTCGCGTGGGAGCCGGGCAGCGCGAGTCACTCGGCGGGGCGGGCGATGGCGGCGGCGATGACGGCCGCCAAGTCTTCGAGATCGGCTTCGAACTCGGCGTCCCAGTCGACGGGACGGGCGAGGACGGGGGCCAGCCGCCGGTGGGCCGGGAAAGGGTCGGGGGCGGCCGGGTCGTCTTCGGACTCGTCGCCGTACGCGCGGTGGGCGCGGGTTTTGCCGGTGCCGGCCGCGAACCGGCCGCGGACCTCGGATGTCGCGAAACCGAGCAGGAACGTGCTGAGCAGTCGCTCGATGCGCGGCACGTGGGCCGGCGGGACGCCGGCGTCCAGCAGCGCCTGGAAGGCGACGTCGACCACGCGTACGGCATCCGGCGTGACCGATGGACGCTCGAGGAGCAGTGGGAAGACGGCGGGATAGCGCTTGGCCACGTCGCGCATGCCGTGGGCCAGAGCGGACAGTCGTCCGCGCCAGTCGCCGTCGTAGGCGGAGCCGTCGCCGTGGGCGGGGTCGTGGGCGGGGTCGTGGGCGGGGTCGTGGGCGGGATTGTGGGCGGGATTGTGGGCGGCGAACTCGCTGACGAGGTGTCCGGCCATGGCGTCCAGCAGATCCTCTTTGCTGCGGAAATATCCGTAGAGGGCCATGGGGGTGACGCCGATGCGGTCGGCGACGAGGCGCATGGACAGGGCGTCCAGGCCGCGCTCGGCCGCCACCGATAGCGCCGCGGCCACGATTTCCGGCTGCCGATCGGTCTTCAACTTCCGCACCCGCTTAGTCTACACTGTAGATCTCAGTCTACAGTGTAGATCGGAGTCGCTCATGCTTGACGCATCCGAGCTGACCAAGGCGTACGGGACGACGACGGCGCTCGCCGGCTTCACGTTCAAGGTGGAGGCAGGGGAGATCGCCGGGCTCGTCGGGCACAACGGCGCGGGCAAGACGACGTTCGCGGGGATCGTGGCAGGGCTCATCCGTCCGGATGCCGGGCGGGTGTCCGTCGCGGGCCTTCCTCCTGAGCGCGCACGTCATCTGCTGGGACTCGCGCCGCAGCAGCTCGCCCTCTATCCGACCGCGACGGTCCGGGAGACGTTGCGGCTTTTCGGCGGGCTGACCGGCCTGCGGCGCCGGCGGCTCGCCGAGGCCGTCACGGCGACGGCGGAGGAGCTGAGGCTGGGGGAGGTGCTCGACAGGCGGGTCGGACAGTTGTCCGGAGGTCAGCAGCGCCGCACGCAGGCGGCGACGGCCATGCTGCACCGCCCCGCGCTGCTGCTGTTGGACGAGCCGACGGTGGGCGCCGACCCGGAGACCCGGCAGGCGCTGCTCGACGCGGTCAAGGCGCGGGCGGCGCAGGGCGCGGCCGTCGTCTACACGACGCACTACCTGCCCGAGCTCACGGAGCTCGGCGCGACGCTCGCGGTGGCGCGGCAGGGCCGCGTGATCGCCCGCGGGACGGCCGATGAGCTCCTGGACGGCCTTCCCGGCGAGGTCCGCCTCAGGTTCGCGCAGCGTGAGGAGATGCGCGTGCCCACGACAGACCCGACGCGCACGCTGGCCGAGCTCATCCCGCAGCTCACCGAGCCGCTGACCGGCATCGACGTCCGCAATCCCTCTCTCGACGATCTCTACAAGGTGGTGGCGGTCTCATGACATCGATCGCGATCTCGGCGGAGCGGGGGATAGGGCCGCGCCTTCGGCGACTGGGCGCGCTCATGCGGCACAGCTTCCTGCTCCACGGCCGCGATCCTGGGCATCTCATCAGCTATCTGGTCATGCCGATGATCCTCATGCTGATCTTCAAGCCGCTGTTTCCGCCGGTTCATGTGGTGACGGGGCTGCTGGTGATGTTCTCGCTGCTGTCGCTGTCCATTGTGGGCACGGTCGTGCTCGCCGAACGCGCCTGGCACACCTGGGACCGTCTCCGCGCCACCCCCGCCCGGCCGCACGAGCTGGTCTTGGGCAAGGCGGTCCCGCTCCTGGTGGTGTTGGCGGTGCAACAGGCCATCCTGATCCTGTACGGCTCGGCCCTCGTCGGCCTCCCGATCTCCGCGCCGCTCACCGGACTGGCGGTCGTGGTGTGGTCGATCACGCTGGTGGCGCTTGGCACGGCACTCGCGGGGCTGGTCCATAGTCAGAGTCAGCTGAGCGCGGCCTGCAATATCGGCGCCTTGTCCGCCAGCGCCTTGGGCGGCGCGTTCGTGCCGCTGTCCGGTTGGGCCGCGACGATCGCGCCGGTCTCGCCTGGCTACTGGGCCGTGTCCATGCTCCGGTCGGCGGTACGCGGCGACGCCGCCGGCATGCTCGGCCCGGCCGCGGTTCTCTTGGCGATCGCCGTCCTGGCGGGGGCTATCGGGACGGTACGGCTCGGCCGGGGCGAGGCGCGCTTGCGGGGCCTGATCGGCGGTGGCGATCCCGCTGGCTGGGACAGGGCTAGATGATCAATTCCAAGGGTCAGTGGTCATAGGCGGTCAGTGCGCGCATGACGGGCTGGCCAGTCTGGTCGTTGTGCCAGATCGCTGCGGTGAGTGCGAGGATGCGCTGCAGGACGCGGACGGCCACGCCTGCGGG
>JAGFNW010000083.1 GCA_017592665.1 Streptosporangiaceae bacterium NEAU-GS5
TCCGGGGGAAACCGAGTACCGGCAGACCACGTTTGGGGCGTACGGGATCATGTACTTCAAGGTCGATGAGGACCAGGAGCTCATCACGATCTACAATGTCACCTGGGCCGGCTGACCCGATCGGCTAGTCTGCGCCTGCCGAAATCTTCATCCGTGCAGTTCAAGCTTGTCGGGCTCGAAAATCCGATTTCGGGCTGTGACCTGCGGCATTGACACGCGATCAGACTGGCTCCTCTGACAGCATCACGACTCTGCGCCTGCCGATAATCTCATCCGCCCAGGCCATGGCCTTACAGGACGTCGCCCAGCAAGTGCAAGCTTCGGCCGCGGAGACCAGACGAAGGCGCCATGATGAGACGCCGTGCTTGTCCGCCCGGCCTACCTGATCCTCACCAACGCCTTCGCCACGCTGCGCCTGCTGCCCATGGGAGATCGGGCCAAAGACGTCGAGATCCTCGTCCTGCGCCACCAGATCACCATCCTGGAACGGCAACTCGGCTCCAGCACCAAGGTGAGATTCGCCCCCGAGGACCGAGCCTTCCTGGCCGCCCTCCTAACATCGCTCCCCCGCCAGAGCCTGCGCAGGCTACGCCTTCTCATCAGCCCGGACACCGTCCTGCGCTGGCACCGGAACCTGATCAAGCAGCGTCACGCCCGCACCTGCCGACCGAAACGACCTGGGCGCCCACCCACCATCCGCTCCGTCCGCGTCCTCATCCTGCGCCTGGTCCGCGAGAATCCATCGTGGGGATACCGGCGGGTGCACGGCGAGCTCGCCACGCTCGGCATCAAGATCGCCGCCTCCACGGTCTGGGAGATCCTCAAGCAGGAAGGCGTCGATCCGGCACCCGATCGGACGGCCACCACGTGGGCCGACTTCCTACGCTCCCAAGCCGAGGCACTTTTGGCCTGCGACTTCATCGAGACCGTCACCCTCACCGGGCAACGCCAGTACATCCTGGCCGTCATCGAGCACGCCACCCGGCGTGTCCGCGTCCTGGGCACCACCACCCACCCGACCGCGACCTGGGTCACCCAGGCAATCAGAAACCTCGCCATGGACCTGCAAGACGCCGGTTGCCGAGCGCGCTATCTGATCCGGGACCGGGACGGGAAGTTCCCGGACCTCATCCGGGAGATCGTCGCCGAGGCCGGCATCCAGACCGTGCGTACTGGCGTCCGCATGCCGCGGATGAACTCGATCATGGAGCGCTGGGTGCAGTCGTGCCGCCGCGAGCTCCTTGACCGCTGCCTACTGTGGAACGAACCTCACCTGCGACGCGCCTTGCGCGAATACGAAGACTTCTACAACCGGCACCGCGCCCACCAAGCCCTGGGGCAGGCGGCTCCACTGCGCACCGTCCCGGTCCCGCTCGCTGATCCAGAACAGATCATCTGCCTCAACATACGCCGACGAGACAGGCTCGGCGGCATTCTCCACGAGTACCTACACGCTGCTTGAACTGCACGGATGACGATTTCGGCAGGCGCACACCCGACCGCCACCTGGGTTATCCAGGCGATCAGAAACCTCGTCATGGACCTGCAGGACGCCGGCTGCCGGCCGCGCTATCTGATCCGGGACCGGGATGGCAAGTTCCCGGCTCTTATCCAGGAGATCGTCGCCGAGGTCGGCATCCAGACCGTGCACACGGGTGTCCGCATGCCCCGAATGAACGCGATCATGGAGCGCTGGGTACAGTCATGCCGCCGCGAGCTTCTGGACCGTTGCCTGCTGTGGAACGAACTTCACCTGCGCCGGGCATTGCGTGAATACGAGAACTTCTACAACCGACACTGTGCCCATCAAGCCCTTCGCCAGGCGGCTCCACTGCGCACCGTCCCAGTCCCGATCGCCGATCCGGAACAGATCACCGGCCTCAGCATACGCCGACGAGACAGGCTAGGCGGAGTTCTCCACGAGTACCTGCATGCTGCTTGAACTGCATGGATGAGGATTTCGGCAGGTACAGGGCCTTGCGTGAATACGAAGATCTACAACCGGCACCGCGCCCACCAAGCCTTCAGCAGACGGCTCCGCTGCGCCCCGTCCCGATACCGATCGAGGATCCAGAACAGATCGTCGGTCTCGATATACGCCGACGAGACAGGCTCCGCGGCGCCCTCCACGAGTACCTACATGCTGCTTGAACTGCACGGATGAGGATTTCGGCAGGCGCAGGGTTGATCAACGAGTACGCCCAGGTCTCATAGCCAAATCGAATATTCGAGCCCGACAGGTTCCATTGCGTGCCGTCCCGGTTCCGATCGCCGATCCTGAACAGGTCGATGCCCTGGACATACGCCGACGAGACAGGCCTGGCGGAGTTCTCCATGAGTACCTCTATGCCGCTTGAACTGCACGGATGAGGTTTTCGGCAGGCGCACAGCCATGCCAGTGTCCATGCGGCGGCCTCTTCCACCGTCGCTTGGACAGCGGCGACCGAATGTCCGCCTGCGGCGATGGCCCGGCCCAGATCGGCAAGCCCGATCTGGATCTGGGAGGAATTGTCAGCCTCAATCCACCAGATCAATCGATAGCGGGTGCGGTGCCGTTCGGCGTATTGCAGGGCGAGTTCGCTCTTGCCGATCCCGCCCAGTCCGTACACAGCGACCTGTGCGATCACGCCAGTTCCGGTCTCGAAGGCCCGCTCTATCGCGGCCAGAGCATCGGCACGGCCGACGAACACAGCCGCTGGCGGCCGTGGTAGCCCGGTCATTCCCGGTGGAGCATCAGTATGGGCAGCATTGGATAGCGGTGTCCTTATCGGCCGCTGGATGACATCGCCTTGATGGACGTCGCGCGCCGAGCCGATCTGGGTGAGGTCCCCGCCGACTCTCGTGTGCTGGACGTATTGCCCGTCATCTGCTCCAGCAGGGCTGAACAGCTGGAAGTGGAAGCGCATGAATGGTCGGTACCCAGATCGGCCTGAGAAGGGCTTGGATGACCGGGGTCAGGAGCGGCGGCGGATATCGACATCACGGGCCGAGCCGATCTGAATCGCATCTCCGCCGACGTGAGATCCCGAGACGACCTGGCTGCCCAGCGCCGCCACGATCGGAGAGGCATTCAGCATCGCGGTGATCTCCGTCGCCAGCATCTCGTCACCGGCGAGTGCCTTTCTGATCTGCCCGCGCAACCCCGCCTGGAAGTCCGCATCATCGGGTGCGGCGATAAGGTCGGCGACCGCGTCCTCCAATCGCGGCCGGGCCCGCTCCCCCTGGTGCAGTCGCTGCAGCAGCCGCCGTCCCAAGCTTACGGTCTCGTCGGCGGCCGCATCCTGGGCCTTGGTCCATACGGCCGCCCCGTAGGCGCCGATTGCCGCCGTCACATACGGCATCACCGCGTCCGCCAACCCTGCGATATCCATCCCGCTGTTGCCCCTTTCCATGTGTGCGACCCCCGACGGCACCCGATCGTAAACGCCCCATATGCCGCGCGTGGAGCGATCCGCACCGAAAACGCGAATGTCGCAGACATTGTCGTGCCCGAAAGGACATGAAGTGATCGATTCTACTTCATGGCCAGCTGATCTTTGTCGGGAAGCAGCCCCGCCATCCCGTTGATCGCCTCCGTCCATCATTTGTCTGCTGAATTCGGGCCCGCGGGCGAGGGCGCTTTGTGCCAAAGGGTCGTCATGATGCTCCGACACGGCCGCCGCTAGGTAGACCAGAATCTGTGGTTCCGGATGGAACGTAAGGCGTGTGTCCGTATGCCCCAGAATGTCGTCGCGGCGATCGGTGCAGGCGCTGAGGGCGAGGGACGTGAAGGTGTCCTGCAGCGTGGTGGACGTCAGGGCTGTGGCTCCGGGGACGTGAGCGCAGGGAGTGGTTCGGCGGATCAACTTTGTGATAGCCCAGCGGTCGAGACGTTTGCCACCGAGGTGGCTCCCGCTGAGCTCGGTCACAAATAGCGTGCTTGCGGGACGCTGGTTCGGGCGACTTACTGGGCGCGGTCGCGGAGGTAGATGCTCAGCCACTGGCAAGGGGAGTGTAGATGACAAGGAGTAGCGGACCGGCAGCCGTTGACCTGTGTGACGGTAAGCAGGTTATTCCCTCTGACGTCGCTGACGTTGGCGTTGCAGACCTCGCTGGCGCGTAATCCAAGAATGATCATAAAGTCGAGGACCACGGCGTTGCGTAGCGCGGTCGAGCGTTTGTCCGTGCCAGCGCTGGCTAGCAGCGTAAACGCCTCGCCCCGGGACAGGCCGGCGAGGCGAGAGCCCGCCCGACCGTCGCGAGGACGGTGGATCTGGGTGAACGAGGCAGGATAGGACCTCGGACGAGACGTGTGAGCAGAAGGGTCCACCAAGGCTAGGGCGGGACCCTTTTCGTGTTCTGGATCTACTCGCATCGGAAACGCTGGTCTTCAGCGTGGGTATCCGGCTCGCTGCCTGCGCCGAATAGTTCCCAATCGGCAATCCGTCTTACTCGCAGATGATGGAGGCTGCGCTCCGGCAGGATGTGCCCGCGCTCAAGCTTGCTTGCAGTACGACCGCGCTCGGCGCCGACCTGCTGTCCTCGCCGGTCGAGTGGTCGCGCGACGGGAACACATGGATCGGGGGGTTCAACTCACGGTTCATGCGCATGGCGCGCCATAACGATGACAGCGAGTAGGAATGAAACAAATTCGGGGGTTTCGCTGGGCAACGGTGAGGGTTTGCGTTGATGATGACGCTGTGACAAGGACCGGTTTCTCTACGCGAAAGTCATTACTGCTGGCCGGCACCGCAGTCTTGCCAGTGGCTGGCAGCGTGGCGGGCAACCAGATTCTCAATGCTGGGCAGCTGGCGTGGTGGTGGATCCCGATCGCGCTAGTCCTTTCGGTCGCGGTGGTAGGAGTTAGCTATCTGCTCACGCGCGCGGGCGGTGCCCCCGGCCCGCTGACGCCAGCGCTGGCGCCAGACGTGGGCCAATCGGTCCACGACTTCACAGTCGCTATCGGTGTCGTCCAGATCAAGGGCGTCAGGGGCAATCTCCACCTCAGCAACTCTTCCCCTGCCGACTCCCCGTCAGTGCCTGACCCACAACGGATTTGCGCCCGGAACCACCGACACCACTCACAGTTCAATCGCCCGTGATTCCTACGCCGACAGTCGTTCATCGACCGATGCCGAGAGCCAGCCAGCCAGTGACTGGCTCTCTGGTTGGAGGTTCCGTGACACAGATCGGGGATGTCAGTGGCTACGCCGAGATCGATCGATAAGGATGGCCGATGAGCGAATCCAACCCACCGGACAGCACTTCGGAGGAGGGCGCTCGGCGTGAGGACGTCTTTTCCATTGACGCAGGCGCGGGCACAAACGTGACCCAGACAATGGACGGCAGCATCATCTTTGGTGATGCGATCCAAATCGGCCGCGTCGGCGGGAACGTGACAGTCGCGCGGAGCGCGCTGGGGTACCAGGTAGCGGCCTTTCCCGCTCCACGGTCCTTGCCAACGGCCGAGCAGGCGAACGCTCAGCCATCGCGGCTGCTATTGGCTGGCTACGAGATCGCGCCGTTCATCGGCCGCAGGGCGTTGCGCTCCCTGTTGGTTGCCTGGTTGGACGGGCCAGTTCAGCCTGTGGATCAGGGCAGCCGAATGTCGGTGCGACTGGTGCACGGCCCAGGTGGACAAGGCAAGACACGTTTAGCGGCCGATCTGGCGCGTCATGCCACCGGCCGAGCGTGGCAAGCGCACCCCGCGTTGCCGACTGCCACCGCTCCGACGTGGCTTCGTCGGCCTGCTGGGGCCGGGAACATACTGGTGGTGGTGGACTACGCCGACCGTTGGCCGCTGGAGCACCTGCGGGCCCTGCTTACCGACCTGCACAACCTAGTCATTCAACTGCCAGACGGCCGAGGGTTGCGGGTGTTGCTACTGTCGCGCGCGGCCGGTGGATGGTGGCAGGGCATGGTGAGCTTTTTGGATGACAGGCTGCACCTTGACGCGGAAGCGACCGCGTTGACATCGCTGGGCAGCGAGATCGACCGGCGGGAACTGTTCATTGCAGCACGCGATCGGTTCGCCACCGTGATGGGGGTGCCTGGATGTGCGCAGCTGCTACCGCCGGCGAGGCTGAACGATGACCGGTTTGCGCAAGTGCTGACCGTCCACATGGCCGCTCTTGCCGCCGTTGACGCCCATGCCCGTGGGAACGTTCCCCCGACAGATCCGGAGCGAATCTCGGCTTACCTGCTGTTGCGTGAGCGCCGCCATTGGCAGGAATGGAGCCAACGCCACGATGACCCTCTGCCCACCAGACCGCAGGTGATGGGCCACGCAGTGTGGGCAGCTATCACGGCCGGACCATTGCCCTATGTCGATGGGGTCAGTGTGCTGGCCCAGACCGAAATCGCCGTCCTGGCGGAGACCGCTGACCAGGTCTTGACCGACCACCGCAGGTGCTATCCACCAACCGACCCGGCCACCGTACTGGAGCCGTTGTATCCCGACCGACTTGCCGAGGACTTCTTGGCCTTGGTTACCCCGGGCAATACCACCCCCGGTGCTGATCTCTCCTCCGTCGACCCGTGGGCTGACACCGCGCTCACCAAGTTACTGGCACCTTCGCCTACCGGACCACCGCGGTGGACGCGGACCGCGCTGACAGTTCTGATCGAGACCGCCTACCGATGGCCGCACATCGCATCCACCCGACTCGTCCCGCTGATGGCCGCCCACCCGGATCTAGCAGCGCATGCAGGAGGTGCGGCCCTGGCTCGCTTGGTCAGTGTCCCGGGCATCGACCCGGCCTTGCTGGAGCACGTCGACGCCGAACTGCCACCTGGTCGGCACGTCGAATTCGACCTGGCCCGCGCCGCCCTGAGTACCGCCCTACTTGAACGCCGACTCGCATCCGCCCCGGGCCCGGCGATGCGGGGTGCTCTATTCAGCGATCACAGCGTCCGGTTGAGCCATGCAGGTCAATATCAGGCAGCCGTTAACGCGGCTCGGCAGGCGGTGAGTCTTTATACCGAGGCAACCGAGATCGATCGCACCAACTACCAGCCGGGCCTCGCCCTGGCGCTGAACAATCTCGCTGCCAGCCTCGCGAAGGCGGGACGGCGCGATGAGGCGGCACCTATCAGCTGCCGGGTGGTAGATCTGTATACCGAGTTAGTCGAGTTCGATCGCACTGCCTATCTGCCCGACCTGGCAATGTCGCTCGCCAATTACGCCATGCAGTTGGCAACGACGGGACAGCGCGATGAGGCGACACCGATCAGCCATCGCGCCGTGGAGCTATACCAAGAGCTAACCCAGCTCAACGACGCCGCTTATCGGCCCGACCTGGCCTCATCGCTCGCCAATCACGCCCTTCGCCTGGCGGAGGCAGGACAACGCAGGGAAGCGGTATTCATCAGCCAGAAAGCAATCACATTACTTCGCGAGCTGATCGAAGAAGACCGTGCAGTTCACCTGCCCGATCTGGCATCTTCGCTGAACAACCACGGAAATCTTCTGGTCGGGATTGGGCTGCGGGAAGAAGCGGTATCCATCAGCCGCCAGGCCGTGGAGCTATACCGAGAGCTGGTCCAGCTCAACCGCGCTGTATATCTGCCCGAACTGGCTACAGCGTTGAGTAGCTACGGCATCCAGTTGACTCAGGTAGGCCAGCGCGTCGAAGCGACCACGGTCAGCTTGGAAGCCGTCGAAATACACCGCGAGATGGCCGAGCACAATCGCGCCGCGTACTTGCCAGATCTGGCCGTATCACTGGTCAATCACGTTGCCCGACTCAGTGAGGTGGGGCGGCACAATGAGGCGGTGGTGGCAAGTCAACAGGCCGTCGACTTGTATAGCGAGCTGGTCCAGGTCAACCGTGCCGCTTACTTGCCCAACCTAGCCACTTCGTGGCACAACCACGCAGCATCCCTGGCAGAAGTTGGGCGGCACAATGAGGCGGTGGTGGCAAGTCAACAGGCCGTCGACTTGTCTAGCGAGCTGGTCCAGGTCAACCGTGCCGCTTATCTGCCCGGCCTAGCCAGCTCCTTGAGCGGCCACGCCGTCCAGCTGCGCAACGTCGGTCGACACACCGAAGCCCTCCTAATCAGCAAGCAAGCCATCAAGTTGTACGGCAAGCTGAGCCGGCTCGACCCCGCCGCTTACGTGCCTGACCAGGCCAAGGCACTGATGAACCACGCCGGTTTCCTAGGCGTGGCAGGGCGACGGAGTAAAGCTGCTGGAACCAGTCAACGAGCCGTTACGATGTACAGTGAGATGGTCAAATTGAATCGTGCGGCTTATCTGCCAGACCTGGCCCGTTCGTTGAGCAACCACGCCGCTTTCTTGGCGCAAACAGGGCTGCGTTCTAGGGCAGTGCTGGCCGGCCAGCAGTCCGTCGAGCTGCATCGCGAGTTGATGGAGCTCAACCCGTCGGCCTACGTGCAGAACTACATCCAGAGCCTAAGCACGCAGGGGTTTGCCTTGATGGCGGTGCGTCGCTACCGCGAAGCCGCCACCGCGCTCACCGAAGCTCAGATTTTGTGTCAGGAGTTACCTGGTCACGCCCAATCGCTACGTCAGGCCGTCGTCGATCTATTGCGACAGGCCTACAGCTTGAGCCCTACGGAGGTCACCGCAGTCTTCCGCAGGATGACCGGCCAAGACGCGCCTATATGGCTCACCCAGACGTGATCGGAAGCCTCGAAGCGTGAAGATCGTCGGCCGATGACCCGGTCTGCGTCAGCGAGGCTCACGCTGTGGGGTGCACTTATTCGATTTGGCGCTCCTACCTGGGATTATGCGGCGATCACGGCCGATCGTCCGACATGGTCGTAGCCCATGACACGGTCGGTGCTCTACATGATTATCCGCGGTCTGGCCGCAGGGGTGGCGCTTGCTCGCGCGGAGCGACAGCGGCAAAGAGATCGAGATCTTGGTGCTCCGGCATGAGGTCGCCGTGCTGCGCCGGAAGATCACCCGGCCGCTGCTGCAACCGTGTGCCGTGCCAATACTGGCGTGCTAGCTCTCACCTGGGATGATGCCGGTGATGACTACGCCGCTCGCTGGTACTGATTGATCAAGCCCGAGACAGCCTTGATCCGTCGGACCGGTGCGCTCAAGTCGATCACCCGGCCGGGCTCGTGTAGTGGCGGTGTCTGGTCTCGGGACTGATGCGGACGGTGATCGTTATAGTGCCGCTCGAATTCGGCGAGGACCCGGCGCAGATGCCGCTCCCCGTAGATCAGCAGATGGTCCAGGCACTCCCGACGCATGGTTCCAACGAACCGCTCGGCATAGCAATTCGCTCGAGGCGCCCGCGGCGGAATCTTAAGGATACCTATGCCGCAGCCAGTGAACACCTGATCGAAGGCCTTCGAGAACTTGGCATCACGGTCCCGGATGAGGAATTTGAGCCGGCCGGCACGCTCCCCCACGTCCATCAGCAGATTCCGAGCTTGTTGCGCGGTCCATGCGCCGCT
>JAGFNW010000084.1 GCA_017592665.1 Streptosporangiaceae bacterium NEAU-GS5
GTCCAGCGCCGCTTGACCAGTCGGCGGTGCCAGGCCAGCAGCGTGCCCGGCGTCACGATCCGATGCGCTCGAAGCCAGCGCGGAAGATGCTGGGTAAGTGCGGCCAGGATGGCGCGGTCGACCCAGTCCGGCTGCGGAAACAGCGACCTGGCGGCGCAGCACCGCGACCTCGTGCCGCAGCACGAGGATCTCCACTTCCTTGGAGGCGTCGCGGCGGGCCAACAGGACCAGCCAGCCCACAACTCGGATGAAGATCAGATACAGCCGACGGAAGCCTACGAAGAGCGACCATAACCCCAGTTCAACCGTCATACACAAGTATTGGCACACCACACGGGCTGGCGATGGACTTCAAGCTCATCGAGTCGGCGCAAAAGCGCTGGCGGGCGGTCAACGCCCCCCATCTGGTCGCCCTGGTCCGCGCCGGGGCGAGATTCGTCAACGGCAAGCTCGTCGAACGGCCGGACGAGGAACAGTCACCAGCCGCAGCCTAGAAGATCTTGATCCACAGGTATTGACGATTGCTCGAGCCTAAGTCGGCGACCCCGATGCGGTCGCCCACCGACTGGGCTTGCGCGGGTGCCGAAAACGTCAGCAATATCATGCCGAACGCGACGAGTAGACCCGCAGATGCCCTTCCGAACCAGGAACGGATGTTCATGATAGTTCCTCCGAGTTTGTGGGATCGCGACCGGACGAGTCACGACCAATGGCCTTGGCGATAATGAAAGGGGCACGCGCGGGAGACCGAGTAATACAGCCCCGCACCATTACTGCCGCATCGCGCCATACCGGCCGCTACTATCTGGAGCCGTGGTGTAATCGACAGTGCGCTGCGATCGACATGATCTGAGTTCGCCGCGGGCCGAAGAAAGCTGCCGAGCCACCACGAAAGGCAGGCCATGGCCGAGGAAGTGCTGGTGACGTTCAACGGCGATCAATGGCGCATGTCTCGCGGGCAGTTGCTGACCTTGGGCCGCAGCCGCGCGTGCGACGTGCTTTTCCCCGACGACGAACACCTGTCGCGGCGAGCGGGCACTTTGATCGTTCTTAACGACTGCGTCCTAATACGGAATGACTCGCACCACAAACCACTCGTCGTCCGGCCGCCGACGGGTGAGGACCGGGTGGTCGAGCCCGGGGCGGCGACGACGTCACTACCGTTCCCGATCTTCAAGGTCGTCTTCGCCGGCCGTGGCGGCACAACGGTGACGGTGAGGGTGGACGCCAGCTCAGTGACCCCGGGCATCGACCGCCGCGCGGGCGCGGCGACGACCCGTGCGCCCCGTACCGTCACGTCGCCGGTCGCGCTCACGAGGGTGCAACGACTCGTGCTCTGCGCACTGTGTGAGCCGCTGCTGGTAAAGGCCGGGCCGCAGGCGGTCCCCGCGACGTACGCGCAGATCGGGCGACGGCTAGGCCGGCAACCGCAGTACATCCGCAATGTCGTCAAGGTGCTGCGAGAGAACCTGTCCGGTCACGGCGTCCCGGGGCTGACCATGGATGACGAGGGGATCGCGCACGACGATTTCCGTTGGGCGCTGGCGCGCTGGGCCGTACGCACTGGCGTCGTCAGCGCGACGGACCTGCATGACCTGCCACCGGAGCCGGAGGCCGACGAAGACGATGTCCCCTGAGAACGAGCCGATCACCCGCGGTTCGCCGGATCTGCCGCCGCCGGCACCCACGTCAGGCACTTTGGGCGATTCGCATGATGTGACGGCTGCCGCGGCCGACGAATCCAACGGGCTATTCGCCGGTCCGCCGGACGCACCCGACCGATTTGAACTGCTGGGCGAAGGGATTCCCGGCGGCGAGGGCGTCACGTGGAAAGCGCGCTACCGGGGTGATCTGGCCTCACCACTGCCACTGGCCGTCAAACTGCTCCGCCCGCTACGCGAGGCGGGATCCGGCTGGCCCTCGGCCCGCGATGTGCAGCGCTGGCGCGACCACGCCGTGCTCCTGCGACACCTGCAGCTGGAGCATGTAGTCCGGCTCGACGAGGTCTTCCTCGGCGCGCCTCCCCATCCCCAAGGCGTGCAGGTGACGACCGACAGCCCGACCGAGCCCATGGCATACCTGGTGATGGAGTGGGTCGAAGGCCCGACACTGCACGCCCTGCTGGCAGGCACCCGAGCGAACAGGGACACCATCCGTGAGCGTCTCGGATACGTGGCCCAGGCCGGGGAGGCGCTTGCCAGCCTTGCATCGATGACCCGATCGGGCGGAAATCCGAGCCTCCACCGAGACGTGAAGCCGACCAACTGCATCGTGCACGCCAAGCGCGGCCTGGTACTCATCGATGTGAGCACGCTGCGCCTCATCGACGACGGATACGACATCGCGGGATTGCACACACCCGCCTACACCGCCCCCGAGGTCTTGGTCGCCCCGCACTTACCGCGAGACGTGGCCGCAGATGTCTACTCCCTCGGTGCACTCGCCTTCTTCTGCCTCACCGGACAGGACCCGCCGCCCGCGGACCCGCCCACCAGCACGACCCGCATGACGCGCGAGCTCCAGGCCGTGGCCGAGGTGGCACAAGTGAACGGCTCCTCGTATTTCACATCCCACATAATGGCGGCCCTGGACGCCGACGCATTGCGCCGCCCGACCGACCCACGTGGTTGGAGCCGCAGCCTGCTCGACGCGACCCCGGTCACAGGCGACGAGACCGCACCCAACAGACCAGGCCAGCCTCCCTCACCTCGGCAGCGGCTCGCTCCCGTGAGCGTCATGCTCACCCTCGCCGCCGTCGCGACGACGCTGTCGCTGCTGTGGCTCCTTCCACGCACGACAGGCGGCAGCGGCAAAGCACCGACCACCACTTCCTCACCCGCGAGCAGCGTCGCGCCGCAGGCAACCGCTGCACCGGAACACACCACTGGCAACGCGGCCAAAGCTGCCGGAGCCATCACCTCACCGGCAGACCGTTCAACGGTGAAACATTGCTCCTACTTCTCCGGCACTGCGTCGCTTCCGCCCGACACCACACTGATCCTGGTAAAGCGTAATATTTCCACCGGCAACCCCGACAAATATGTCGAATGGGTTTACGGTTACGATCAGCCGAACACACTCGCCACGTGGAAAGGCGCACAGTATTTCGGCACGGACGACGATGGCAGCGTAGGACAGAACTTTCAGATCGACCTGGTAGCGGTGAACCTTGATCAGGCTCGGCGCGCCCACCGCTCCCACGATTTCACCGACGCCACAGCACTGGCGAAATCCGGGGTCTTGTTGGCCAGCGTCAAAGTGCATCGAATCGCCGGCCGAGCGCCGAACGACTGCCTCGGCCCGCCCAGTAGCTGAACCTATCGATCTCCTCGGCTGGCCCGATAGTGCAGCCCAGCACTATCGAGCCGGCCGCACGCGTATTTCACTGCTCACATAATCAGCAGCAGCATGCAAGCTGAGAAGGAGCCCTGCCATGAAATACGGCAATCTCCGAATGCGGTTGGCCGCCGTCGGCAGCGCCGCAGTAGCACTGGCCTCCCTCGTGATCGGTGCGGCCACGAGGCCCGCTGCCGCCGCGGCCAATGCCTGCAGTAACCCGGTTCTCGCCTCCAACCTCAACGGCTGGGGTGCCCTCGACGGCGGCTGGGTCACTGCGCCTGCCGATAATCTCATCCGCCCAGGTCATGACCTTATCGGGGCGTCGCACAGCATGTGCAAGCTTCGGCCCCGGAGACCACACCCTTTCGGGGAACGTGTGTCGAACGGAACGAGCATGGGGATCGCACCTTTTCGAGGGTGTAGGTGCCAGATATTCGATGGCCTATGCGGCCTGGGTGTATTCATGCAGGAGCCCGCCGAGTCGATCACGTCGGATAACCTCAAGATCGGTGTCGACAGGGACAGGGAGGGCGCGCAACGGGGCTGCTTGGCCGAGCGATCGGTGCGGCCGATGACAATTGAAATGCGCCTGGTACTCGTTCAGGACCTAGCGCAGATGCCGGGCGTTGAGGATGAGGATCCGATCCAGGAGCTCACGGCGTGCACCGCCGATCCAACGCTCCATGATCGCGTTTGCTCGCGGCGCCCGGACACGCGTCTTGATGATCCTGACGCCCGCGGCGATGAACACCGCATCGAACATGGCGGTGAACTTCGCGTCGCGATCACGCACCAGAAACTTGAAGTCCTCGACTCGATCTTCGAGCTCGAGAAGAAGATTCCGGGCCTGCTGCGCCACCCAAGCGCCGGTGGGATGGGCGGTGACGCCCAAGATGTGTACCCGCCGGGTAGAGATCTCCATGACCACCAGGCAGTACAACCTGCGCAACAGCACCGTCTCACAATGGAAGAAATCGCACGCCAAAATGCCCTCCGCCTGAGCGTGAAGGAACTGACTCCAACTCGGGCCCGAACGCCGTGGCGGGGGTTCGATCCCGGCGTTCTTCAAGATGCGCCACACCGTGCAGGCGCCCACCTTGTAGCCCAAACCCGCCAGCTCACCGGCGATTCGGCGATACCCCCACAACGGGTTCTCGCCGGCCATCCGCAGGATCAGCGCACGGACCGACGGCCGGGTCGGTGGTCGGCCCGGTCGGCGGCGCTTGTAGGTCCAACGGCGTTTGACCAGGTCGGCATGCCAGCGCAGCAAAGTGGCCGGGGTCACGAACAGATGCCGGCGCCGGGCCGTGGACAGCAGCCACGCCAGGGCGCTGATCACCGCTCGATCGGCCCACAACGGACCCGGCCGCGCGACCTGCCGGCGTAGGACCGACACCTGATGGCGCAGCACCAGGATCTCGACAGTCTTGGAAGAGTCCGACCGGAACAGCAACACGAGCCACTGCAGCAGCCGAATGAAGATCAGGTACACGAACCGCAACGCCATGGACCGTCATCCTTGCGCACCGACCGCGGACACGACGCCGCAGCTCAACACTATGGCTGAGTTCTTGGCGCTCACAGGCTCCGGAGGCAGCGTCCGGTACGGGGAGAACGCAAACGGCAGGTCATCTGCGCGGGGTGCGGGCGACTGGTATTGGAGAGATCACCTCGCGGCGATCTCATCAGCAATCCTGATAATCACCGCTGGTTCTATCTTCGCGATCCTTACCAGTAGTTCAGCCGATCGGATCTCGGTCAATGCCCACGCAATCAACCTTCGAGCCCGGCGTACATCAGCACGGCGAACGATCGCTTGAATTGTTTCGACGCGCACGCCCACGTAGGGGAGAGAGCGGGCAACCGTCTCGGCCCCGTCGAGGTCTCCGCCCGCTGCCAGAGCTGACACCAGCGCCGCGAGCGCCTCGGCCTGCTCACCCCGGGCGGGGATAGAGCGGGCAACCGTCTCGGCCCGGTCCGCGATCACCCGCGCCCGGTCAAGATCCCCGCTCGCTGCCAGGGCTGACACCACCGCCGCAAAAGCCCGGGCCTGCTCATACGGGTAAGTGATGGAGCCGGCGACCGCCTCGGCCCGGTCCGCGATCACCCGCGCCCGGTCAAGATCTCCACTAGCTGCCAGGGCTGAGACCAGCGCTACCAGTGCCAGGGCTTGCTCGTACGGGTAAGTGATGGAGTCGGCGACCGCCTCGGCCCGGTCGAAGTCTCCGGCCGCTGCCAGGCCCGACGCCAGCCCCGCCAGCACCCGGGCCTGGTCGTACGGGCCGTAGGTGAAGCGGGCGACTCTCTCGGCCCAGGCGAAGTCCCCTGCTCGTGCCGCGGTCGATGCGAGCGCCACCTGCGCCTCGTCATGCTCGTTGGGCCTGGCGATGGACCGGACGGCCGCATCAGCGCGGAGCAAGATCACCTGCGCTAGGCCGAGGTCTCCGGCCTCTACCAGGGCCGACGCCAGCGCCATCAATGCCCGGGCCTGACCGGGCGGGTGGGTGATAGAGCTGGCGACCGCCTCGGCCCGGTCGAAGTCTCCGGCTGCTGCTAGGCCCGACGCCAGCCCCGCCATCGCCCAGCCCCGCACGCCCGGGTCGCGGATGACGTGAACGACCCTCTTAGCCCGGTCGAGCTCCCCAGCCGCTGCCAGCGCTGACGCTAGCGCCGCCAATGCCCTGGCCCGCTCACCCGGGGTGGGAATGGAGCGGGCAACCGTCTCGGCGTGCTCGGCGATCACCCGTGCCCGGTCGAGCTCCCCAGCCGCCACCAGCGCTGACGCTAGCGCCGCCAGCGCTTCGGCCCGCACGCCCGGGGTGGGAATGGATCGGGCAACCATCTTGGCCCGGTCGAACTCCCCGGTGCCTGCCAGGGCCGGCACCAACTCCGCCCGCGCCCGGGCCCGCACGCTCGGGTCGGGGATAGAACGGGCAACCGTCTCGGCCCGGTCCACGATCACCCGCGCCCGGTCGAGCTCCCCGGCCGCCACCAAGGCCAACGCCAGCCCCGCGAGCGCCTCGGCCTGCCGGTCGGGGTAGGTGATGGAGCGGGCGACCGCCTCAGCTCGGTCGAGCTCACTGGCCGCCGCTGCCAGCGCCGGCACCAGTCCTGCCAACGCTACGGCCTGCTCACCCGGGGCGGAGATGGAGCGGGCAACCGTCTCGGCCCGGTCCACGATCACCCGCGCCCGGTCGAGCTCCCCGGCCGCCACCAAGGCCAACGCCAGCCCAGCCAGTGCCCGGCATTGCTTGGCTAGGTCGGTAATCGAACGGGCCAGCGCTTCAGCGCGTATCGAGTTGCTCAGAGTCACCCACACTGCCGGTAGCGCGATAGGAATATGGGAGTTACGGTCCGCAAGATGTTCTCGCGTCAGGGCCAACCGCACCATGGCATACAGATCAGGTTCGTCCTGTTCACAGATGATGCTCTGGCAGCCGATGATCTCAGCGAGAGCTGCGGCATCTCCTCCGGTACTGTCGAGCATCCGGTCAAGTCTCGCCAGATCCGTCGCGCAGGCCACCATCCGCGGTAGATCGCCTGTGACCAGAAGGAGCCGATAATAGCCCCGCAGGAGATAATCCGGCGTGTCACCTGGCCAGCCTTGGTCGCGGTAACGATTGGCCCAGGCGTGCAGTTGGTCACGATAGCCCGGCAAGTCCTCGATCAGTGCAGCCGCTGCGGTGAGCTGGAGTTCCTCGTGTGCTAGCACGAAGACCTTGGCCCCGTCGTGTGGCTGCAATCTGCTGACCCTGCTGCTGAAGGTGCGACCCGAGACCGCGCGAAGCTGCTTGTTCACCAAATCAGTTGACAACCCGGTGAGTTCCGCCAGGTCCTTGCTGCTCAACCCGCCGCCGGCGGCTACCACGAAGCCCAGCAGATTCCGGTCGTCGGCGCGGCCGTACAGCAGATGATCTAACTCACGTTCGGCGTCATCGCGGACGATCTGAGCGTGAGGTGACGCGCTCAGCGGGCGCACGATCGCCGGGTCACGCAATGGATGCCATCCGGGTACGTCGGCTGGCACCGGTGGATTGGGCCGACCCGCCACCACCACTCGCAGCCCGTCCGGCAAGGCGGCGGGAAGCAACGCCGCGATGCTATGGGCGTCCGACCCGACCCTTACCCCCCTATCCTCATCCAGCCCGTCCACCACCAAGACCAGATGCTCTCCCGCCTCCCGGCACAGGCGCGTGGCCTCCTTCAGCAACCGACTCAACCAGCCACGCTGGGTGGCCTCGGTCAGCAACGACGGCATAGGCTGGCCCAGCAGTTCCGATAGCTGCTCAATCACGATCTCCGCAAAGGCCGTCCGGTCGCTCTGCCCGGCGTAGCGCGCGGTAATGAAGAACGACACCACACGCACTCGGGGGGGTGGATGGAGCACGAAGGTAGCCATCAACGCCGACTTGCCCGCCCACGCCGGCCCCTGCCACCACGCGTATCCCGGCAAGTTCTCAGAGATACAGAATTCGGCTAATTCAGTGAGCTCAGCGTCACGGCCCACCAGGTGCCACGGGAAGATCTGCTCCACCTGCTCCAGGTACGCTGACCGCGCCACCGGCAGAGCGGCAAGATGTACGTCGCCGTGGTGCGCGCCAGTCACGACATAGCTGCCCGCCCCCGCGGTCGCGGAGCCGGTTCCCCGCACCACACTACGAACCCGGCGATCCTCGCTCATCGACCTATCCCAAGTGCTCAGTCAAGTTGAACACCAGTATTGGCGTCCCCACCATCGAAGGTCTCCGCATTGCCCGTGCGCTCTACCCTCACGCTGCTCGGCAGATTCTCGGCTTTCCCTGACAAGCCTGTGTTCGCACTACCACTGCCGTGCACTGTCGCGCTCCCAGTATTGAAGATCCGCACGTCCGTCCTGGCAGAGGTTGCCGGCCATGCCGCCCACACTGCTATTCCAAGAGCCCCAACGGCAGCCAACGCCGACAGCAGTGATGCGATCTTGTTGGCTGTATCCCACCCCACCACTGCAAAAACCAAGGCGCAAACAGTAACCATCCCAGCCGTTCCCACAAGCACCCATCGTCGTGTTGTCATACTGGCAGTTGTCTCCGTCGCCGCGAGCAACACACATAAATCCAAGAACATCTCTATGACTCGGCTCCTAATCAGCGGATCCGGTATTAGGGTCCCGGTGGCGCACCCGTTCTGATCAGGCCTGACCTTCCTGCTGAAGGACGGAGCCAAAGGCCCGCGCCTGTCTGGCTGAGCGCTGGCAACCCTGCGGCCACACCCGACGACGACCTCGGAGGACCTGAGAGGACGGTTCGCGAGTTGATGCCCGTGCTGTCAGGTTGTGATCCCACGACTCTGTAGCGTTACGGCCGATTGGTGAACCAGAGCCTGCTGAGATAGCCCGGTGAGCGAGCGCAAGCCCTACCCGA
>JAGFNW010000085.1 GCA_017592665.1 Streptosporangiaceae bacterium NEAU-GS5
GGACGTGGCCCACTCCACTGCCGCGGTAACGGTGACGTGGTCCAGCCCGCGGATGTCGCAGAATGCGACGAATTGACCGAGCAGCCGGCCCTCGACCTTGAGTTTGTAGCCCAGGCTCCGGCGGATCACCAGGTAGCCATCGACGGCCTCACGCAGTGTCGTCATCGCCGACCTCATCGCTGACCTCATCGTCGGCTGGCAGCGGCCAGGGCCGCACCACCGCGGCGAGCGCGGCCAAGTCGACCTTCGCGTAGATCGCCGAACTCGCATGGTCGTTGTGCCGCAGCAACTCGGCGTGTGCCGTGCCAATACTGGCGTACTAGCTCTCACCTGGGATGATGCCGGGTCATGGCTACGCCGCTCGCTGGCACTGATTGATCAAGCCTCCAACAGCCCTTCGCCGACGAATCGGTGCCGTCATATCGATCACCTGGCCGGGCCCGCGCAGTGGGGGCGTCTGCTCTCGGGACTGATACAGACGGTGATCGTTATAGTGCCGCTCAAATCGGCGAGCACCCGACGCAGATGCCACTCACCGTAGATCAGCAGATGGTCCAGACACTCCCGCCGCAGGGTCCCAGCGAACCGCTCGGCATAGCAATTCGCTCGAGGCGCCTGCGGCGGAATCTTGACGACCTGGACGCCACTACTCGTGAACACTTGATCGAGGGCCTTGGGGAACTTGGCATCACGGTCCCGGATGAGAAATTTGAACAGGCCGGCACGCCCCCCACGTCCATCAGCAGATTCCGAACTTGTTGCGCGGTCCACGCCCCGCCCGGGTTGACGGTCACGCCGAGGACGTGAACGCGCCGGGTTTCGATCTCCATCACGAAGAAGACGTACAACCGCTTGAGGAACACCGTGTCGACATGCACGAAGTCGCAGGCCAGCAGACCACTGGCCTGAGCGGACAGGAACTGCCGCCAGCTCGGTGAGGCTCGGCGGAGTGCGGGGCCGAGCCCCGGCGCGGCCAGGATCCGGCGGATCGTGCCCTCCCCCACCCGATGCTCCAGCCCGATCAACTCACCTGAATCCTCCGGTATCCCCAGCGGGGATTCTCGCCGGCCAGACGGACGACCAGGTCACGCACTTCCTTCGGGATCGGCGAGCGACCGGTGACGCGCGGGTAGGACCAGTGCCGCTTGACCAGCCTGCGGTGCCAGACCAGGTGCCCAGCGTCACGATCCGATGCGCCAGAAGCCAGCCAGGTAGGTGTCGGGTGAGCGCGGCCAGGATCGCCCGGTCAGCCCAGCGCGGTCGCGGATGGGCGGCCTGGCGGCGCAGCACCGCCACCTCATGCCGCAGCACGAGGATCTCCAGCTCCTTGGAGGCGTCGCCGCGGGCCAGCAGGACCAGCCAGCCCACAACTCGGATGAAGATCAGATACAGCAGACGGAACCACACGAGGAGTGACAATAAACCGCAGGTCAACCACTGCGCACGAGTATTGGCACACCACACGCCGGGCTCCTGGGTCCGGGAGTGGCCGCGGTGCTGGTCGGCGTCAATATGGTTTCCTCCGTCGGCACGAACCTGTTGTCCGACGTGGTCAGCGAGGCGTTCATCATCGCGCTCGCTCGGACCCGGCTCCACCGCCCGCCGCAATCCCCCGCTGACGAGACCGTGCCCCCCGGCCTCCCTGCTGGCGGCGAAGCCGATCTCGACGACGTTGTGGCTGCGGTCGCCACTGGAATCGAACAGGTCTTGGCCGGGCAGGACACAGTTTCGGGGCCCGGCCGCGCGGCCGCCCGTGCGAGCGGCGCTGCAGTTGCAGCTTCACCCGGTAGTCGCCTTCGGGCAGCTCTATGACGGCAAGCTCAGGGCCGCCGACGTCGGTGTAGGCGTACCGTCTCGGGCCCCAGATCTTCTGGACCAGGTCGAGGCTGAGCGAGCCCTGCATCCATGTCGGATCCGTGCTCGACCAGCAGTGCTGGCGAGCCCACAGCTGCCACCGGATGGTCCAGTCGTCGATCGGCAGGGCGATGACGCGGGTGTCGTATCCGGCCGGGTTCAGGCGCCGTTGCAGCCATGTCCCGAACTGTTCGGTGTGCAGGTACAGCGCACCGAACGGCCAGACACGGATGTGGCTGGCGAGCGTGTCCTCGGCGCCATTTCCGACCTCGACCTCTACGGAGAACACGCCGTGCGTTTCCGATGATCAGCTGCCCGCCGATGGTGCCGGTCGGATTTGCGCGGCCATGGGCCCGGTAGCCATGCCTTGCAGCCGGCGCGGCGCATCTCGTCGATCCGCCGCAGAGCATCCATCGGCCCGGTGTACGGCTGCCCGATCGGGAAGTGCTCGGCCAGCAGGTTGCCCTGCGGCTCGGGCCGAACCCCACGCCGGTCGCAAGTCACCCCGCGGGACGCGCGCAGTCCCGGCTCAATCGGGCCGACCCGTCGACGACCGGCCGATCCCGGACCTGTCGGCGCGTGCTTAACAGGTGCGGGTTCCCAGCCCTGCGCCTACGAACCTGGCCCAGCGGTGGGCGCGGCCTACCGCCTGGGTTTCCATACTTGGCTTGACCCGCGGCTCACAGATGATCGCAACTGAGGCTGTTTGCAAGTTTAGTCCTACCCCGCCTGGCTGGATCTGACTCAGCAAGGACTGTCATAAGGCCACGTGCCGCGGACATCGCCGCCGCGAAGGCCAGGAGCAACGTCTCCAACAGGCGCGAGGTTTGATTTCCGGCTTCCTGCCCGAATCTCTCTAATTCAGACAGAGAAAGAACGATGCCATCTTCTAATGCCTGACACGCGTCTAACTTCGGCAGCATCAATACGGCGCCATACCAGGAGGGCAGATGAGCCCGGCGACCACTCCAGAGGCGGCAGAGTCGTTCAAGGTGCGTTTTGACCAGATTGCGGAGAATGTCGGTCGAGTAATACTCGGGAACAACCCCGAAATCCGATACGCCCTGGTTTGTCTGTTCTCTTCTGGTCATCTCTTGATCGAGGGACCGCCGGGCGTCGCGAAGACAACCCTTGCGAAGGCAATTGCGCGATCAGTTTCCCAGGCCACTGTGCGCCGAATTCAGTTCACTCCGGATCTGCTGCCCGGAGACATCGTGGGCGTCCAGATTTATCGCCAGGCGACGAACGTATTCGAGTTCCATCCCGGGCCGGTATTCGCGAACCTGGTGATCGGTGACGAGATCAACCGAGCCTCTCCGAGAACCCAGTCGGCCCTGCTCGAGTCCATGGGTGAAGGGCAGGTGACCGTGGACGGCGTGACACACGTCCTGCCCAGGCCCTTCTTCTGCGTCGCCACCCGCAATCCCGGCGAGCACCTGGGCACGTACGGCCTGCCCGAGGCGCAACTCGACCGGTTCCAGATGAGAGTGCTGATCGGATATCCCGATCTCGAATTCGAGGTCGACATCATCGCCAACGGGCTGGCCAGGAAGGCGCCGGACGAGCTCGAAGCCGTCGTGTCACTGGCCGACATCATGGCGATGACCGCCACCGCCAAGGCCACATATACCGCGACGCCCGTCCAGGATTATGTCGCGCGCATCGTCGCGGCCACCAGGAAGCACCCCGGGATCCAGCTCGGCGCGAGCCCTCGGGCGGCCATCGCCTTGGCGACCAGCGCGCAGGCCTACGCGTGCTCGGCCGGCCGGAATTACGTGACCGGTGACGACGTGAAGACGCTGGCGGTGCCCGTGCTCAGCCATCGGCTGGCCCTGACGCAGGAGTCGATGATTCAGGGGAGAACGGCCGAGGACCTGCTCATGAAAATTCTCGATGCCACCCCCGCTCCTTGGGCGAACGGGATGTGAACTCGCGCATGCTGACCCGAACCGGAGTCATGCTGGCCGCCTCCGCCGCGCTTTGGACGGCCCTGGGAATTGCCACGAAATACCCTGAACTGGTGAGCGCGGGCGCGGTTTGCGCGCTGATGGTCGTGGCCGCGCTTCCGTGGCTGCGGCGGCTGCCGCACTTCGACGTGGAGCTCCGGCTCAGCGCGCCGTACGTCATGCTCGGCAACCCGGCGCAGGCCGTCGTGACCGTACGCAACCGGGCGGGAAGACGATCGCCCTCCATTGGGACGGTCGCCCTCGCCGGGGATCACGAGATCCCCTTCGCCCTTCCTTCGGTCGACCCCTTGGGGTCGCGCGACATCTCCGTCTCGCTGCCGACCGATCGGCGGGGGGCTTACGTCATCGGGCCGACCCGAATTGTCAGAACCGATCCGCTGCGCCTGCTTCTTCGCCAGGCGGACTACGGCGGCCGCGGCGTTCTCCACGTCTACCCCCGCATGGTGGCCGTTTCCGCGCTTGCGACACTGCCGAGCGACGACGAAGACGGGGACGCGTCGGCCTTCGCGCCGCGCGGCGGCGTGACCTTCAAGGAGCTCCGGCCCTATGTCCCCGGCGAGGACTGGCGACTGATCCACTGGAAGTCGTCGGCACGGCAGGGAGAGCTGATGGTCAGGCAGAACGTCGTCTTCGACCGCCCTCCCCACGTCATCGTCCTCGACGTCGGCGTCGAACCTTACGCGGGCGACGGATTCGAGGACGCCGTCAGCGTCGTGGCCTCGCTGTGCGTCGCCGCCGCGCGGCAGGGCTTCCCCGTCGAAGTCCGTACGAGTGGAGGCCACCGGGCTGCGGCCGCCCGCGGCCGGGGCGGAGCTGTCGACGTCGCGGGCGTGCTGCGACTGCTTTGCGGTGTACGGCAGAGCTCTGCGGGCGACCTGTCCGCGACGGTCGCCGCGGCCCGGGGCGCTGCGGTGACGGGCATCGTGACCGGCCAGCTTTCGGCCCGGGACCTGCACGGGTTGTCGATGGCCTTGAAGGGAGGTCGGCTGACAACAGTCGTCTGTCTGACTGATCTTCCCGAGCCATCCGGCAAACGGCTGTTCGGCGCGTACGTGCCGGTCAGGTCGGTGGACGAATTCGCGGCCCATTGGAACGTTCTGGCCCGCGCATGAACGGGCGGCTGCGTACCTTCACGGTGGCAACGGCGTGTTCGGCCGCCGCGGCATCGCAGAGCGTCGTCTATCTGACGTACTTCGCCGAACCCTGGGCCGTAGCCGCTCTCTTCGCCACAGGGATGGCGGCGGGCGTGGCCGCCACCAGGAAGCCGGCCCTCGCCGCCGTCTCCGCCCTGGCCGTCGTAGTCTGCCTCGCGCTCGCCGCAACCCTCGTAGCCACCCGCCTGCCCCTCCCCCTGTGGCCGGGGACTGCCGGGCGGGGCCTGCTGTACGGATGGATCCGCATGCTGACCGTGGGGCTGCCCGCGGACCCGACCGCCGAGCTGCTGGCCACTCCGATCCTGGTCACCGCCGTGGGCTCGTTCGCGGCTACCCGGGCCGCCCTCCGTCCAGTGGCCGGCACGGCGCTGCTCGTGATCGTGACGACCTTCTCCTTCTCCCTCGCGATGACCGCGAGCACAACCGCGGTCAGCGCGGCCTGGATGGCGCCCATACTCGTCTGCGGCGCCCTGGCAATCCAGGCGCACGGGCCTTTCAACGCCTCGCCGCGCTATCTGTCCTGGGTTCTCGTCATGGTGATCGCCGCCGGATCGGGCTCCCTCATCGCCGGGACGTACGGAAGCAGCCACGCACGGTTCGACCCGCGCCGGCTCGTCGTCCCGCCGCCTCTCCACATCCCGACTCCGATCACACCCCTGTCGCGGGTCAAGCCGCAGCTTCGCGAGGAAGCTCCCCGTGAGCTGTTCACCGTTCAAGTCCTGAACGGCGCGGACACGCTGATGGACCGGGTGCACATCGCCACCTTGATCGACTACGACGGCGTCACGTGGACGATCGGGGAACCGTTCTACGTGCCCGGCGCCCGGCTCGGGCTGACCCAGCCGGGCACTCCAGTCCAGGCCCGACTGGTGATGACCGGGCTGGACGGGCCCTTCCTCCCGCTTCCCGGACAGCCGGAACAGCTCCGGTTCGAACCGGCGGGGCCGGAACTCGTCGAGTTCGCCGACGAAGCCGACACCGCGGTCGTGGACCAGTCATCCCTGGGGGGAACGCGCTATGTCGTCACCGCCCGGGTCGCCTCGGGCGGCGAGAGCGCGCCGAGTCGCGCCACTCTTGCCAGGTCCACCCGACTGCCCCCGGATCTCCCCACACTGATCGCGAAGCGTGCCCGCGAGCTCACCCGGGGCGCGGCCACGCCACGCGCGCAGGCCCTCATGCTCGAAAAGGCGCTGCGTGCCATGCCGTACAGTCTGGACGCGCCGTCAGGCCACTCCTATCCGGCCATCGAACGGTTTCTGGCCGGCGGAGACTCGCCCGGCGACGGTGTCGGATTCGCCGAACAGCACGCGGCGGCATATGTGCTGCTCGCCCGATCGCTCGGCCTTCCATCCCGGGTGGCGGTCGGCTATCTGCTCCGGCCACCCGTGAACGGGATACATCACGTCACGAACCGGGACGCGCACGCCTGGCCGGAGGTCTACTTCTCCGGCTATGGGTGGGTCGAGTTCGAGGCGACCGACCGCAGGCGCACGCCTCCGCGGCGGCTGCCATCCGAGGGGCCGCCCCCACCTGGAAGTTCCCTTGATGGCGCCGTCCACCGCAGCAGCCCTTCGCCGTCGCCGACGCCCGAACGCCAACGGGTCGTTCCGGTACGGCCCGCGCCTCCCGGGCCCGGCCGGCTGGCGTTGATCGCGGCGGGCGTGCTGCTGGCCGTCGCCCTGGCCTGGGCGGTCATCATGACCCTGATCAGGATGCTCCGTCGCCGGCGGCGGCGTGCGGGTACGCCCCGGGCGCGGATCATCGGCGCGTGGCGCGAATGCCTGGATCGGTTCGCCGAAGCCGCAATGTGGTTCCAGCCGTCGCAAACCCCGACCGAGATCGCCGCCGCGGCGACGGCCGCGCCATACCGTGGCGTACCGGCCGCGCCGCAGCTGGCCACGCTGGTCACCAGCGCGCTGTTCGCGCCGGCCGAACCGAGCGTCGAGGACGCGGATCGGGCATGGCGCCTCGAACGGCGAATCCTCGCCGAACTGTGGCCCGGGCCGTCCCGGGCGCGACGGCTGCTCTCGATATTCGACCCCCGCCTGCTCTGGAGATCTTGGTGGTGAGTGGATGAACAGCCGGATCCTGGCGAGCGCCCAACGCCGTAAGCGCGCCCTTGGCGTGTGCCTGGCCGTCGCGGTGCTGAGCGTGGTGGTATTCGCCGGTTTCGCCGGAGCGTATCCGTCGGGACCCCTCCCCCTGCGGACCGGGCTCGCCTGGCTGGAGTCAGCCGCCATCGGGCAGCTCACCCTGGTCGACGGCACATCCGCGGCGGCCGTTTCCAACGTCGCCGTCGGCCCACCGGGCACGTACGGCTACGTCACCCAAGTGGGCACCCGGGCGTACTTTCTCAACCCGGTCGACGGTTCGGTCAGCAAGGTGGAGGCGTCCCGGTCCACCGCCGCCGTCGCGGCGGCCCCCCATCCCGAACGCGGCGACGCCATCCTGGCCAACCAGCAAACGGTCTTCGTCCTCGCCTGGGGCACCCGCCATCTCATGACCTGGAACGCCGGAACTCTCGGCGGAGCCGAGACGCGTGAGCTGCCCAACCCGTATCAGCACATGCTCGGGTCGGACGGCCGGCTGTGGAGCCTCACGCTCGACGGAACCGTCTCGTGGTGGGATGGCGGGAGCGAACGGCGGAGCGTCGGGCGAGCGCATGTCTCATCCCGTGCCGCCATGGTCCTGGCCGGCGACACACCCGTCGTAATCGATCCAATCCGCGCGCGGATCGACGTGTTCTCCGCCGGACGGCGTACGGCGCCGATCGACGTACTCCCCGACGACCAGGGCATACGCGTGTGGGGATCGACCGGGGACCGGTTCTACATCTGGGTGCGTGGCCGCCACATCCTCAACGTATGCTCGGCCACCACCGCCACCTGCCGGCAGATGCCGGGCATCGCCCTGGCGGACGACAACCGATCCTGGCTCACCGTGCCGGCCGATGACGGGACGGTGACCGAGGCGTGGGGCAAGATTCTCCTCTGGATGCCCGGGGCCGGAATCGCGATCGTGAACCCCACGTCCCTGGCCATCGAGCGGACGGTGCGGCTCAAGGGACCCTTCGGCCAACTGGCCGTGCGGGACGGCATCGTCTTCCTGAACAACCCCTACGGGCCGGACGCGGCGGTCCTCCGGCCTGACGGCCGCCTCATCGGATTCAAGAAGTACGCGGTAGGCCCAGGACATCGGCCAACTGGGCAACCGACGAAAAGCCCTAGGGTCCTTCGCTCACACGGGCCGTCTCCGACGGGTGACACGCGGACGATCCTGCCCATCTCCCCCACCGCCGAGTCCACCGCGATCCGGCCCGGGGGCAACTCGCCCAGTCCGTCGCCGGTGCCGTTCACCAGCCCCTCCGGCCGCCAGAACCGGGCCAGCCCCAGCCCCAGCGTCGGCACCACCGGCAGCCCCTCACCCATCACCCAACTGACCATCGCCGCCATCACC
>JAGFNW010000086.1 GCA_017592665.1 Streptosporangiaceae bacterium NEAU-GS5
GTCCAGCGCCGCTTGACCAGTCGGCGGTGCCAGGCCAGCAGCGTGCCCGGCGTCACGATCCGATGCGCTCGAAGCCAGCGCGGAAGATGCTGGGTGAGTGCGGCCAGGATGGCGCGGTCGGCCCAGTCCGGCCGCGGAACAGCGACCTGGCGGCGCAGCACCGCGACCTCGTGCCGCAGCACGAGGATCTCCACTTCCTTGGAGGCGTCGCGGCGGGCCAACAGGACCAGCCAGCCCACAACTCGGATGAAGATCAGATACAGCAGACGGAAGCCCACGAAGAGCGACCATAACCCCAGGTCAACCGTCATACACAAGTATTGGCACACCACTACAACCGGAGGCGTCCGCACCGATCTTTGCAGCACCGTCCTCCCGATCCGCCGTCGCAACTCCTCGACCTGACCAAGCGCCGGATCGAACGCCGCCCGATCCTCGGCGGCATCATCAACGAGTACTACCGCGCCGCATAGAAGATCTCAAACCGACGACCTATCCCCAGGTCAGCAGGCGAATCGAGTTTCCGTACCCCACAGGCGTCCTCCACGAGTACCTACACACCGCTTGAACTGCACGGATGAGAATTTCGGCAGGCGCAGGGTCGCCCGCGCCAAGGGCGGCGCGGTTCTCGCCGTTCACCTGTTCAAGGGCGTGGCGGCGGACGGCGTGGCCGAGGAGGGGGCCCGGCTGCTGAGGTTCCTCGCGCCGGGCGACACCCACGACATTCGCTTCGTGGAGGCGACCGGGGCCTCCCGAGGATCGACTGAGTCCCGCCGCGTCAGTCCGAGATCAGGTCCGGTACGGCAGGCATGACCGGCAGCGCAGGGGTGAGCTCGCGGACACGCAGTCCCTGGGCGTCGGCGACGACGATGCGCCGATCGGGGACGCGGATCCAGCCGGGGCCGTCATCGTGCGGTTCGCTGGCAATGAGCACGCCGTCCGGGCCGGTCCGGTAGCAGAGCGTCTCCGCCCAGGTGGTGGCGACGATCGAGGCGCCGTCGACGGCCAGCATGTTCAGGCAGGCGAGCGGGTCCAGCGCGATCACGTCCTCGAGCAGCCCGGCGACCGCCTCCTCGAGCGGCTGCCCACGGTCGAGCCGCTGCCAGAGCAGGGTGGCGAGGAAGGCCGCGTCACAAGTGGACTCGGGCTGGTAGCCGGCGTCCAGCAAGAGGAGGTTGAGGCCGACGTTGACGTGGCCGTTGAGGGAGAGCAGCGCCCGGCCGTTGGTGAACGGGGCGGTGGCTGCCTCCTCGATGGGCATCCCGGGGCTGGCGCCGCGCACTGCGCCGATGAGGCAGTTCCCCGAGATCGATCTGGCGAACTCCGGAAAATCCGGATCCGCCAAAATGGAGCCGGTTTTGCGGTAATTCGTCGCATTTGCGGGGGATGGAAACCAGCCGACACCGAACCCGTCCAGGTTGACGAGCTCGATCTGCTGCCAGCGTGGGCGGGCGGCTTGCTTCGGCAGGCCATACGAAGGGGTGAAAATCAGCTCGTCCAGCGAGCGCAAATCGCCCAACCAGGCGAAATGACGGCACATTCAGCCTCCTGCGGAAATCGACGACGCCTATCACGGCGCATGATGCCGACGATGGATGTCCCCGTGCGTGTCCCTTGCCCCGATGATTCCCCATGCACCCTCGGGAAACGCTCATCACAGATTGCGGTTCTGCAGCCAGAGCTCGAGCAGCGCGAGTTGCCAGAGCGCGCTCGCGCCAAGAGTAGTGCGATGATCGCTGGGCGCGCCGAGCAATCGGTCCACATAATCCGCGCGGAACAGGCCGCGATCGCGCGCTGCCGGCGCGCTCAGCGCCGAGCGCACCAACTCGAGGTAGGCCCCCGAGAGATGGCGGATCGCAGGGACGGGGAAATATCCCTTCGGCCGGTCGATCACGAGGTCCGGCACAATCCCCCGCGCGGCGGCCTTCAGCACGCCCTTCCCGCCCTCCGCGAGCTTCCACCGGGGCGGGCAGGCCGCCGCCAGCTCCACCAGCTCATGGTCGAGGAACGGCGTGCGGGCCTCAAGACCCCACGCCATCGTCATGTTGTCGACCCGTTTGACCGGGTCGTCCACCAGCATCACCATGCTGTCGAGCCGTAGCGCCGCGTCCAGCGCCTCGGTGGCGTCCGGCGCCGCGAGGTGCGCCTGGACGAACGCGGCGCTGAAGTCCTCCGACAGGTACGCCGGGCTGAGCTGGGCGGCCAGCGCGGCGTGCGGCCGGTCGAAGAACACCTCGGCGTACGCCTTGGCGACCTCCTCCCTGGGGGTGTCGGCCAGCGGCGGATACCAGTCGTAGCCGGCGAACACCTCGTCGGCGCCCTGTCCGGACTGCACGACCTTGACGTGCCGGGAGACCTCCTGGGACAGCAGATAGAAGGCCACGCAGTCATGGCTCACCATCGGCTCGCTCATGGCGCCGATCGCGCCGCTCAGGGCGGGCAGCAGCCGCGAGTCGTCGATCGTGATCTGGTGGTGCTCGGTCTCGAACCGCTCGGCGACCACGTCGGAGTACTCGAACTCGTCGCCGGACTCGCCCCCCGCGGCGTGGAACCCGATGCTGAACGTGGCGAGCCCGCGCTGACCGGCCTCGGCGAGCAGCCCGACGATCAGGCTGGAGTCCAGCCCGCCGGACAGCAGCACGCCGACCGGCACGTCGGCGACCATCCGCCGGTCCACCGCGGCGCGCAGGGACTCCAGCACGGCCTCCGGCCACTCCTCGTCGGGCAGCGCGACGCGCCGGGTGAACTCCGGCCGCCAGTACACATGGTCCTCGAGGGTTCCGTCGGGGCGCACCGTACGGACCGTGGCGGGTGGCAGCTTGGACACGCCGGCGAGGATCGTGCGGGGCGGCGGCACGACGGAGTGGAAGGTCATGTAGTGGTGCAGCGCCACCAGGTCGAGCGTCGTGTCGACACCGCCGCCCGCCAGCAGCGCGGGCAGCGTCGACGCGAAACGGAGCCGACCTGGCGTCCGCGACACGTAGAGCGGCTTGATGCCGAGCCGGTCCCGGCCGAGCACCAGGACGCCGGAATCCCGCTCGTGGATCGCGAAGGCGAACATGCCCTTCAGGTGGGTGACGCAGTCGCGGCCCCAGCGGTGGTACGCCTTGAGCAGGACCTCGGTGTCGGAGGTCGAGAAGAACCGGTAACCGGCTTTCAGCTCCGAGCGCAGCTCCTGGTAGTTGTAGACGCAGCCGTTGAACACCCCGGCCAGGCCGAGTTCGCTGTCCACCATGGGCTGCGCCGCCCGGTCCGACAGATCGATGATCTTCAGGCGGCGGTGGCCGAGCGCGACGGGCCCGGACGACCAGACGCCGCAACCGTCCGGCCCCCGTGGCCGCATCTCGGCGCCCATCCGGGCCACGGCCTCCACATCGGCAGGTTCGTCGTCGAAGCGGAGTTCACCGCAGAGGCCGCACATGGAATGCGAATCCCTTTCGTGGGGGACGGGTCAGGGAATCGTGGGACGGGTCAAGGGAGCAGCCAGGTGTCCTTGGAGCCGCCTCCCCTCGAGGAGTTGACGATCCGGCTGCCCGAGGGGGCCACCCGGGTCAGGACCAGGGGCAACACGACGGTCTCCGCTCCGGTGCACACGAATGCCCGCAAATCCACAGCGCGTGGTTCGAGCCGTGTCCCCGCGAGCGTGGGGTGTGTGGACAGCGAGATGGTCTCCTGCGCGATCCAGCGGCCGGGATCGGCCAGGATCGCCGCGCGGGCCCGCGCCAGCTCGGGCTCCGAGGCGTCCGGGCCGATCAGCACACCCTGCCCGCCGTACCCGTCGACGGGCTTGACGACCAGCTCGGCCAGCCGGTCCAGGACCTGCTCCCGCTGAGCGGGGTCACGCGGGAGATAGGTCCCGACGTTCTCAAGCAGAGGTTCCTCGCCCAGGTAGTAGGAGATCAGGTCAGGCACGAACGCGTAGAGCGCCTTGTCGTCGGCCACACCGTTGCCCGGCGCGTTGGCCAGCACCAGCGACCCGTCCGCCACCGCACCGAGCAGCCCGGGATCCGCTCCCTCCCACAGCTCGGCCTCGTCGATCCGGCGGTAGAGAACCTCGACGCGGTGGTCGCCCGCGTAGACACCGTCCCGCTCGATCCGCAGATCAGAGGGGACGACCAGCGGGACGCCGAGCTCGTCGGCGAGCAGCCGGTGCTCGAAATAGGTGGAATCCGAAGGACCGACGGTGATCAGCGCCAGGGCGCCCGACGACACCGTGAGGGCCGCCCGCAGCGCCGCGATCGCCTGCCTGGGCCCCGGCGACCGCGAGGCCCGGACCAGCTCGGGCAGCACCCGGGCCGACAGCCATCGGTTGGCCATCGCGTAACCGATCCCGGAGGGGACGCGCAGGTTGTCCTCCAGGACGTGCCACCGTCCCGGGCCGTCTCGCACGAGATCGATCCCGGCGACCGCGCAGCGCACGACCCCGTCCGGGACCTTGAACCCCTCCTTCTGCAGTCCCGGCCACGACGTGATCGCCCAAGCCGGCAGCACGCCGTCCCGCACGACCGCCCGCGGGCCGTACGCGTCGTGCAGGAACGCCTCCAGGGCGCGCACCCGCTGCGCCAGCCCGGCCCGTAGCGCGCTCCAGTCGGCTCCGGCGACGACCCGCGGCACGAGGTCCACAGGGAACAGCCGCTCCTCGTTTTCGGTCTCCGTGTGGAAGAACATGCCGAGGTGCCGCTGCACCTCGTCGCGTTGCCGTTCCCGCTCGGCGAGACCCGCGGCGCCGATGCGGTCGAGCGCGGTCAGGACCATCCCGTACGGCCCACGCGCGCTGTAGTCGAACACGATCGCCTCGTCGGCGGACGCGTCGTATCCCTCGAGCATCGCGACGATCTCGGTCCTCGCGGGACCGGCGCCAGGCTCCCATTCGGTGTTCGCCCTGGTCTCGGCGACCAGCAGGTCGACCACCTCGGCGAGGCCACCGCGCGTGAACGCATCCCGCTGCCTGGCCGCCGAGCTGCCGCGCGCCAGGGCGGCTTCGGCGAGCTCGGAGACCAGATCCCAGTCCTCAGCGCTCTCCAGAGAAGGCCGGAGCCTGCCGAGCAGCCCGCGGATGACCTCGACGGCCGGCCTGGGCACGCCGCTGACCGGGTCGACCAGCTCGCCCTCCAGCCCGGCGCGGGCCGCCCGCCATGTCATCGCGCGGACGATCTCGGGCCGCTCCTCGGGCGGCGGCTTGCCGGCCTCGATCGCGTCCAGCTCCGTGAGTACCAAGGCCCTGGCCAGCCCGGCGAGCAGCGCGACGTCCTCCACCCTCGGGCAGGCGTCGCAGAGGCGCACCTCGACCGTCGGCAGATGCGCGGACGGCCGTACGTCATAGTAGATCATCCCGGGATCGGTGATCACGCCGGTCCGTACGAGATCGGCGATCAGCCTGTCGTGCTCGGCCGCGGACTCCAACCGGGGCGCGGGGCCCGCGGTGGGCCAGCGGTGCCAGAGCAGCGTCCGGTAGCTGGAGTAGCCGCTGTCGCTCCCCAGCCAGAACGGCGAGCTCGCCGACAGGGCCAGCATCGCGGGCAGCCACGGCGCGATCCGATAGGAGACGGCGACCGCGAGATCCCGGTCGCCCACGTCCACGTGGACCTGCGCACCGCAGATGAGCTGCTCGCACGCCAGGACCTGGTATTCCTCCAGCATGTTCTCGTAACGGGGATCCGGGGTGACCTTGAGCGCCTCGACGTCCGCGATCGGCACCGTTCCCGCGGCGACGATGCCGAGGCCGAGCGGCTCGGCGACCGAGACCACCCGCCGCCGCAGCGCCGCCAGATCCTCGACCAGGTCGATGAGCCGGACGAACGGCCTGCTGTTGGTCTCCACCACGGAGCGCTGCAGCTCACTGCCGAACCGGTCGGCGGGCAGCTGCTGCAGCAGGCTGTCCGCCGTTGGCATCAGCCGCCCAGTGGCGAGATCCACGGTGTGGAACTCCTCCTCGACGCCGACAGCCACGGAGTCAGGTTTCGCAGACATCTCTCACGAGAGTATCTAGGCAGCGTTACGCCCATATTTCCCCTTAACTAGACGTTCACTCATGCCGCAAAGATCTGGGCTGCACCACCCTTATCGGGGTGATACGACGACGTCCTCGAGAACCCCGCGTGCACAGAGGGTGGCCTGGAGGGGGGTCGGCCAGGAGGGGGTCGGCCAGGATCTGCGGCAGCCTTACGCCTGCCGATAATGTCGTCCGTGCAGGTCACCCGGCTCTGCCGACGACTCCTGACAGCCGTCCGAGGAGCCGAGCACACACGGCAGGATGATCTGTCGTGCTCTTCCGCCTGACGTATCTGGCCGTCACGAACACCCTCGCCGCGCTGCGCCTGCTGCCGATGAGCGATCGAGACAAAGACATCGAGATCCTCGTCCTGCGCCACCAGATCACCCTCCTGGAACGGCAACTCGGCTCCAACAGGTCATAAAGATCGGGGTGATCGGTCACCGCTCCTCCTGTCGGGTCGCGAGGTATCCGGAGGTCGCGAGGTACTCGGTGGCGGCGCGGCGGGCCTTCTTGAGGCTGGCGCTGACCGCGTTGGGGGTCATGTGCAGCTGCTCGGCGATCTCGGAGGGGGTGAAGTCACTCAGCGTCCACGCGAGAATCTGGCGCTGCCGAGGTGGCATGCTTCGGAGCATGCGCAGCATGTCGTGCCGCAACTCCCATTCGGCCGCGGCGTCGCAGCGGGGCAGCAGTGATGTCGGTTCGGGTACCTGGTCGACAGGCTCTTCACGAACGTCGGCGATCGCGCGGACCAGCGCCCGGGAGCCGGCCGTGTGCACGTACGCCCGTGGGTGGCGGATCTCGCTCCAGCGACGGTAGGCCTGACTCATCACCTCCTGGGCGATGTCGGCAGCCAGGGGCAGCGTGGCGCCGTGGTTGAGAAGAAAACCGACCAGCGGGCGGATGGTGGCGCAGTAGAAGGACGAGAACTCCGCATCCAACTCCGCGCGGGCAGCACCCAGCGCACGGGGTTCGCCGAGCGCACCGCGGACGGATCCCGTAGCCGTGGGCGCGGGAAGGTCGGAGGGGTCATGCTCGCTCATGTCGTCGCGTCCTAGTACTCCAGCATCAGTTTGTGATCTTTGGTGTGTAGTGTCCCGGGCTCGTGATCGATCATGACGTTGCGGCGTGGGTTGCTGGTCTGGATGACTTGTTCGCCCGGGTGGCGGGCCGGTTCGGA
>JAGFNW010000087.1 GCA_017592665.1 Streptosporangiaceae bacterium NEAU-GS5
TCATTCGGGAGCGGATCGAGGCGGTGGCGGCCGGCGGTGGCCCACCCGGGCGCTACCAGCTGCAGGCCGCGATCAACGCGGTCCACACGGAGGCCGCGTCCGCCCGAGACACCAACTGGTCTGCGATCGTCGCCCTCTACGACTACATGGTGCTGATCGACCCCTCGCCGATCGTGTGGCTCAACCGCGCCGTCGCGGTCGCCGAGGTCGACGGCTCCAGGGCCGGGCTGGCCGAGATCGACCAGCTCACCGGCTGACCGACACGTCTGACCAGCCCGTTTCAGCACCGTTCACGGCAGGCACGTCCAGACCATGCGTTCGGCTCGGCACGGCGGCCAAGACGCTCAAACCGGACAGCACCTGATCAGGCTTTGCGGGCGAGCAGTTGAACCATTCGCGAGCCACATCGCTTTGGCGGCTGTCTCCAGAGCGGAAGACCGAGAACCAGCTCCTGGCGACGCGGGATATCCGCTTCTCGGCATACCCGTGCGTTGAGGCCTGAACGATACGTCTGTTATCGCAAAGCAGGACGTTCGGCGACGCTGAACGGAAACACCGAGTTACCTTGCTTCGTCGAGACCACGCATGAACGGCCGACCGCGATAGCGCAGCGCCGCCGTGGCGTGCTCATGCACGCCTCCGCCCCGAATACAACGCCGCCGCGTGTCCCTTGCGATCTCCAGTAAGGGGAGCCGAGCATTCGGCCACTTCGCCGGTAGATCAGTGCGGTGGCCGCGGGTCTTCTCGGGTGGAGGCTCGGTTCGACGAAACGGCATCGCCGGTAAGCTCGGCGCATTCCGCGACACGGTCTGATCTATCTCTGCCCAAGCCCTGGCGCCGACTGGGAGCGTGTGATGCCCGAAATGCTCAACCGATTAGAAGGGCGGTTCGCCCAAACTTCGCCTGCCGGGGCCGATCTGTTGCGTCTTGCGCCGTCCCGCCCGCCCCGAACGCGTGCCCGGACACGCCGACGTACGTGCTTCCTGATGGCCACGACGATCGCCGCCCTCCTCACGACGACGCCCGTCGCCGCCGCGAGCTCGCCGGGTGTCCGCCCCGCGGTCACGGTCTGGCCCCACGCTGTCAGCCGCGTCCCGGCCCACGCCCCCGACGGGCCGGCGTACGAGGTCATCATGGCGCTCGACGCGAAGCACCTGTTGCTGGCCACCGTACCCCGGCTACCCCCGAGCAAATGGCCTTTCGTCTTCGACCCCGAACGGTTCGACGTGTATGACACCGCGTCGAAGACGTCCACCGAGCTGACCCGGCTTCCGCGTACGCCAGGGCTCACGAACTACAACATCGACGACGTGGCGGTCAGCGAACGGCACATCGTCTGGCAGACCACCGCCTTCAAGAACGCGGACGAGGACCTCGTCGTAGAGATGTGGTACGTGCCCCGGTCGGGCGGCCAAGCGGTCCTGCTGAGGTCATCTCATCGGTTCGAGCACGCTTCACCGGAGAGGCGCGGAAATAACCCCCTCTTCCAGATCGTGGCGGATGACGTCGTCTGGCAGAGCGGCTCCCGGCTGTACCGGATACCTCTGACGGGCGGCACGCCCACGCAAACGGTGCTGCGCCGCCTCAAGGACGGCGATTCCCTGCTCACCTGGCCGTGGATCGGCCACGCGGCGATCAGATGGGACGCACCCAAAATTCTGCGCAACATCGTCACCGGCCGGACGATCCGAGTGCGTCCGCATCCGGGTGCCACCCGGCTTTCCTGCGAGCCGCGTTGGTGCACCGGGATCACAAAGGGGCACCATCCCATGGTTCAGCGTCCGGACGGCAGCGGCTTCCGGGTTCTGCCGGGGGAACGTACCACGTGGAAGGCGCCCCACCTGTGGCTCGGCCGGATCGCGATCACGTCGGACAGGCACATCGCCGACCTGCGCACTGGACGGACGGCGACCAGCGATTTCGCCCTCTACGCGCCCTGGAGTGGATTGCTGGTCGCCCCCCGCAAAAGGATGGTCCTGAACCTCAAGGCGATCAAGTGAGCTTGCTGATCCCGGTGGTCCAGTTCGCCAGAGCCGTCCGGGTCGAGCCGCAACTCCGGAACGGGTTCCGCGCAAACTGAGCGATCCACATGGGGTTGCCGACCGCGATGGCCGCGACCGCGCGCATAGCGGCAAAGGAGGATGATGCCTTGTGCTCTCGCGGCCCGATAGCGTGATTGTTTGTGAGCGGGTTCAGCGCGGCGGCGTGGCAGGCGACAGCGGACATCCGGGCGGCGATCGACGCGTTGCCGTTCGTAAGCGGCCTGCGTGATGGGAGCCTGAGCCGGGAGCGGTTCACGTACTACCTGGCCCAGGACGCGCACTATCTGTGCGACTACGCGCGCACTTTGGCCGCTGCGGCGGCGAAGGCGGATCTGACCGACGAGATCGCTTTCTTCGCGCAGTCGGCGCGCACCGCGATCGTCGTCGAACGCATGCTGCACGAAACCCACGTCAGCGACATCTCGGCGTGGGGGCCGTCGCCGACGTGTATCGGGTACACCTCCTACCTGCTCGCCATAGCGCATACACAGGGGTACCCGGAGCTGGTCGCCGCGATCCTGCCGTGTTTCTGGATTTATCAGGACGTCGGCAGCCGGCTGCTGGCCGCCGCCGGAGACATGACCAGCCATCCCTACGGCGACTGGATCGCCACATACGCCGACAAGGAGTTCGCGGCCGCCACCGACCAGGCCCGCCGGATCACCGACCGCGTCGCCGCGATGGCAGACCCGGCAACGGTCGAGCGAATGCACACAGCGTTCTTGACCGCAAGCCGTTATGAATGGATGTTCTGGGATGCCGCCTGGCGCCAGGAGGCCTGGCCCATCTAAATGATCTTCCTTGGAGATGACTCACGGTCCTCGTACTCGCAGCGACGCGGAACAGCCGACCACAGTCGCGTGCCGCAGCCATCGGCAATGAGCAGGCGCAGGTACGTCGCCAGAGGCGTTCCCGGCGGTTACGGATTTGGGACAAAAAGGCCCGCCGATGGTGGGGCGACCTCTACGAACTTTGCCTGACGAGTTGCTTGGCGACCTGAACTCCGTCCGCGACCACGGAAAGATCACGACCTTACTCGAAGCATCCCGCGCCGCAAGTGGCAGTCGGGAGACCTCCCGACACACCCGGATGGCGGCAGATCCGGTCGCCACGGCGGCGACCATGGAGGCGTCTGGTCACGGTCTCGCGCCGGCAGACCCACTCGCAGCTGGCCCGGGAGCGGGATGTCATTCCGGCGTGTTCGGTGCCCGCTTGCCATCTCTGATCACCGACGTGCGACTGGACCGCGACACGCTGGGCCGCCTTCTGGATCTTCTCAAAAACGCCCTGAGCTTCGATCGACCTCCAATATGTCTCAAGCGGCAGCAACGCCCGTGTGAAGTCGCAGGTCAGGGCACGCATGTGGGCGGTGCGTGAGACCGCTCTCCTACGTTGTGGCTGCCTCTAGAACGCCCGCACCGTCCTCGTCGCGGTGTGGTCGGGGCCGTGGATCCGCTCCATGCCCGCGAGGGTCTGCTCTAGCAGGGGGATGGCGCGGCCGAGGTGGCCGCCTTGTAACGTCGGTTCCCGCTCATCCGCATCCTCCCGTACGAGAAGGCGCTTCGGCCAGTGCGTCATGGAGATACAGCAGCGCGTGAATTGCCTGCTGAGGGAGCACACCGTTGCCAAGCGCGCATGTGGGCGATGCGAGGAATGGCCACGTCACTGACGAAGCCGTCCTCGAGGCCCATCATCCATTCGACGAAACGCGCGCTCAGTCGAGGCTGGCCTCGGGTGCCGAGTTCGGTTGGATTGGGGGCGAGGCGGCCGAGGACGTGTTCCCAGCGGCAGATCGCGGTTGCATAGGGTCCCCAATTCGGCTCGCGATCCCCGGGAGCGTTGGATGTCCCTTCGAGTCCGTCTGCGTCCGGTAGCCCTTGGTGCCATCGCCGGCTTTCGAGGTGGGCAACAGCACCGCCGACAGAGGCGGGCGGAAACCCTCCCCCGGCTGGCGGCCCGCGGTCCCGGTGTCGCTGGCGCGCGGGGTCGCAGCAGCTTGATCGCGATCGCCAGGGGCATCGCCCGTCGGGGCTGTTGCCGGGCCCGGCGGGCAAGCCACGACTCGGGCGTCTCGCCGTCGTTCGGGCTGCAGGCCGCTGGCGTCGGCAGGTACGCGCAGGCGACATCCCGCAGGTTCATACTGCGTCCGGTGGTCCGTCTGTTCTCTGGAGCGTCGGCCCCCGGCAGTCGCGGGCGCTCGGGGTGGGAAGCATGGATGAACAGGCGTTCGCGGCGATGACGTGGCCGGGCTGTAGTAGGCGAATGGCGTCGGCGATGGTGAGCCACCGTCCACTTCTGGTCTCCTTGGTGATCCCGGTGCCACGGCCGGCGCCGCTGATGTCGGTGCAAGGGAATCCGGCCGTGACGACATCGGGCGCCTCGCCCGCGAACTTGTCACGGGTTTCGTCGAAGGCGACGAAGGCGATCGGGATCGCATGTGCGATTTAGGGGCCGTCATTCCGATCATCGAAGACGGTTGTATGCCGTTACTGTGAGGCACTATGGATGCGATCAAGGTCGCCGACCCCACCACCCGCTTATCGTCGCAGACCACGAGCCAGATCTCCGCCGCCACCGGCCGCCTGGCGGAGCGATGATCGTCGCCGAGGCGGTGGGCCGCACACTGGCCGCGCTCGGCGTCGACACTGTGTTCGGCGTGGCGGGCAGCGGCAACTTCCACGTGACCAACGCCCTGGTGGACAGCGGCGCTCGTTTCGTCGCCGCCCGCCATGAGAGCGGGGCCACCACGATGGCCGACGCGTACGCCCGCATGAGCGGCAAGGTCGGCTTGGTGAGCGTGCACCAGGGACCGGGCCTGACCAACGCGCTAACCGGGCTCACCGAGGCCGCCAAGAGCGGGACTCCGCTGGTGGTGCTGGCAGGCGAGGCCACTGATAAGCGTTCCAACTTTCACATCGATCAGGACGCCCTGGCCGCCGCGGTCGGCGCCGTGTCGATGCGGGTGGACGACGCGGGCTCCGCGGCCGAAACCACCGCCAAGGCGTACGCGACGGCGACCTGCGACCGCCGCGCCGTCCTCCTCAACCTGCCGCTGGAGGTGCAGCGCGCCGACAGCGCGCCCGCCGAGGACGAGCCGCTGGCCCTCCCAGCGCGGAACGACGGAACGCCGACCCGCGTGTGGCCAGACGGCGGGGCCGAAGCTCTGGCCTGGATGCTCATGCGGTCCGAGAAGCCGGTGTTCATCGCCGGACGCGGCGCCCGACACGCCCGGCACGAGCTCGAGGAGCTGGCCGATCTCGTCGGGGCGTTGCTGGCCACCTCGACGGCGGCCAAGGGACTTTTCCGCGGCAGCCCGTGGAACCTCGACGTCAGCGGAGACTTCTCCTCCCCGCTGACCGCCCAGCTCATCCGCGGAGCCGACATCGTGGTGGCCTGGGGCTGCTCGCTCAGCGCATTGACCACCCGGCACGGCGCGCTGATCGGGCCCGGCGCCGAGGTCGTCCAGATCGACCTGGATGTGGAGTCCATCGCCATCAATCGCAGGGTCTCCCTGGGCCTGGTCGGCGATACTCCCGACGCGGCCACCACCGTCGCCGGCGCGCTGCGTCCCAGGGGGTCACGTCCGTCGAACCCGGTGCTGCGCGGCTACCGTACGCGTGCGCTGGCCGACCGGATCGCGGCCGAAGGCGCCTGGCGGAGCGTGCCGTACGAGGACGAGAGCGGTAACGGCCGCATCGACCCCAGAACGCTCACCATCGCCCTGGACGACCTGCTTCCGGACGAGCGCATCGTTGCCGTCGACTCCGGGAAATTCACGCGATATCCAGCCACGTTCCTGGACGTGCCCGACGAGAGCGGCTTCTGCTTCGCCCAGGGATTCCAGTCCATCGGCCTCGGTCTGGCCGTCGCCGTGGGCGCCGCGCTGGCCCGTCCCGATCGCCTGCCAATCGCCGCCCTCGGCGACGGTGGCGCGCTGATGGGCATCGCAGAGTTGGAGACCGTCGTTCGGCTCGGGCTGCCCATGGCGATCGTGGTCTACGACGATGAGGCGTACGGCGCCGAAATACACCCCATCGCCGGCCATCACATGGACACCGCCGCCTTCCCACCCGTCGACCTGGCCTCCATCGCTCGCGGTTACGGCTGCGCCGCCGTCACCGTCACCGCTGTGTCGGACCTCGACGGCGTGGTCACCTGGCTGAACAGCCCGCGCGACCGGCCGCTGCTCGTCCACGCGAAGATCATCCACAACCGTGGCTCATGGTGGCTGCGGGATGCGGCTGTGTAACGACGCCGCAGGCTTCACTTCAAGCTACGGACCGCACCGTCGCTCCCCCCTGCTCTGCCATCGGAGGCGTTCTCCAGCTCGCGCTGATGGCCACACCTGGTCCGAACAATCCACGAGCTACAACCCACGCGACCGGGAGGGACTTTCCGGGTTACCCGATCCGGCTGGTCTGCTCGCACTGCCGACTCGCCAAGGTGGCGAGCCCGTCGCCAACCGCAAGTTGAACCGCACCGACTCAGCGCGGCACGCCCGTGCGCATCAGGTGCGCCGTGGGCTCGCCGTCGGCGACCACGAGCACGACGGGATCCGCGTCGCGCCCTGCAGTCTTCCCTTCTACCCGGGGTCCGTGCGGTTCTCGAGGCTGTCCCGGCTGTTCTGGGCGGCCAGCGCTTGTTCGGCGGTGAAGGCGCGGTGCTCGGCGGTCGCGGCGCGTTCAGGTGTGGCGAGGCGACCGTGCCACCGGCCGCTCCCGCAGAGGAATGAGCACCAAGGTCTGCCGCGCCGCGGACGGGAAGTGCCGACTCCAGGGTCAACAAACCGGCAGTGCGATGCTGTCGATCGCGGCGTCGGCGATTCGGTTCCTGGTCTTCGCGTCGACCCCAGCCTTGGCGAGCGCTTCGAGCCCGCGATGCGTGGTGAGGATCAGTC
>JAGFNW010000088.1 GCA_017592665.1 Streptosporangiaceae bacterium NEAU-GS5
GCGGCACGCCCGTGGCGAATAACCCCGCGGCCTCCAAGCGGATCCGTTCCCGCTTGGCGCGTGCCTCCGGGGTCAGACCACCACCATCCGGATATCGCATCCCACCGGCATACTCACCGACCTGGCCATCGTCACGCAACCACGCCGCGAGACCTCAACCATTCAACCTCTGTAGCGAAGAAGACCGGTTTGCCGCCTGTCCCAGCCGCAGGTCCTGGCGGCGATACTCGAGGCGAGCGGCGCGACCGACGCGGCGACGGTCGCGCTGTGGCAAGCTAAACTCGCCGAGCCCCGACGTGCGCCGAGAAAGCGCCCCTCCGGGCTGCAGCCCCCATCGAGGCCTGGAAAGCTTCCAGACCGCGGACGCGGACGGTACAGACGCCTGATCTGTCTGACCGTCACGAAGGCCTTCGCGGCGCCCGGCCGCTCCCGTTGGGGATCAGGGCGAAGGCGGCTGTGGTTTAATAAATGCACATTCATTCATTAATGGGGGTGGCGATGGCTCGGCCACGGGTGGTCGATGATGCGGTGATACTGCGGAAGACCGTCGAGGTGATCGGCCGGGTCGGGCCGGCCGCGCTGACTCTGGCCGCGGTGGCCGAGGAGGCGGGGGTCGTGCCCGGCACGCTGATGCAGCGCTTCGGATCCAAGCACGGCCTGCTCGTCGCGTTGGCCCGGAAGTCGGCCGAGGAGGCCGGCGGCGCGTACGGTCACCTCCGCGACATCCACCGCTCGCCCCTGGAGGCGCTGAGGGCGCTCGCCGTCAGGTCGATGACGCCCATGACCACACCGGAGTCGTTCGCCAACCACCTCGCCTTCCTCTGCCTCGACCTCACCGATCCCGAGCTCTACCGATACGCGCTCACCATTCACAACGCGCAGCGCGGCGCGATCGAGGAGCTGGTGGCCGAGGCGATCTCCATCGGCGAGCTACGGGCCGGCGTCGACCCGGCCATGCTCGCCGGCGCCATCCAGGCGATCATCGCGGGCACCGGCCTGACCTGGGCCCTCGACCGCCAGGGCGGCCTGCCCGAGCGGCTCGCCCAGGCCCTTGGCGTCCTGCTGTCTCCCCATCTGCCTCATCCGGAGGAATCATGACCGATGACAAGCCACTGACCGGAAAAGTCGCCCTGGTCGCGGGAGGCACCCGTGGCGGAGGCCGAGGGATCGCGGTCGAGCTCGGCGCCGCCGGCGCGATCGTCTATGTCACGGGCCGCAGCAGCGCCGCCGGCCGCTCCGACCTCGATCGCCCGGAGACCATCGAGGAGACCGCCGCGCGGATCACCAACGCCGGCGGGGCCGCGATCCCGGTCCGCACCGACCACAGCCGCCCCGAGGAGGTACGCGCGCTGGTCGACCGGATCGCGGCCGAACAGCACGGCCGCCTCGACATCCTGGTCAACTCGGTCTGGGGCGGCGACGGGCTGGCCGACTGGGAGCATCCGCTCTGGGAGCAGGATCTCGACACCGGGTTCCGGCTGCTCCGGCGGGCCGTCGACACCCACATCATCACCAGCCGCTTCGCCCTCCCCCTGATGATCGCCTCCGGCGGTCACCTGGTCGCCGAGATCACCGACGGCAACACCGCCCGCTACCGGGGCTCGTTCTTCTACGACCTCGCCAAGTCGGCCGTGATCCGGCTCGCCGTGGCCCAGGCCGCCGAGCTCAAGCCACACGGGATCGCGGCCGTCGCGGTCACCCCGGGATTCCTGCGCTCGGAGGCGATGCTCGACGGCTTCGGGGTCACCGAGGCGACCTGGCGCGACGGCGCGGCCAAGGATCCGCACTTCGCCTACTCCGAGACCCCTGCGTATCTGGGCCGTGCGATCGCCGCGCTGGCCGCCGACCCCGACGTCATGGCCAAGACCGGCCGCGCGCTGGCCACGTGGGATCTCTACAAGGAGTACGGATTCACCGACGCCGACGGCACCCAGCCCGACTGGCTCGCGTACTGGGACAAGGAGTTGGTCGGCCAATATGGCCCGCTCGGGCAAGCCCTGTGAGGCGAATGGTTACGCACCGTGTCTAGGCGGGCACAGGACAGAATGACCGGGATGTGGCATATGACGTACGGGGACTGTTGTGGCACATGTGAAGGGCCTGCTGGCGCTGACGGCCGCCGCGGTGCTGGCGACCGGCTATTACCTGACCGAGGGGAACACCCGCACCGTCGCCCAGGTGGGCGCCCACCCGCACGACGGGGATCCCAGCGATGCCCCGTCGGCCGCGGCCGGCGCGAACGCGGAGTGGGACGGCGTGGCCCGCGCTCTGGGGCGGCCGGGCAAACTGTCCTCGGACGGGAAGGTCTACCGCGTCTCGTTCCCCCGTTCGGATCTCGAGGTGACCTCATACGGGGTGCCCATCAAGCCGGGCTTCGCCCTGACCAGCTATGCCGCCTTCACCCGCTATCCCGACGGCACCGTCTTGGTGATGGGCGACCTGGTGGCCACCGAATCGGAGATCCAGCGGCTGACCGACGCCCTGCAGCGGCAGGGCATCGAGCAGACCGCGCTGCACAAGCACTTGCCGGCCCACCAGCCTCCGGTGTGGTGGACGCACATCCACGCCATGGGCCCCGACGCGGCGGCCATCGCCCGCTCGATCCGGGCCGCCCTGGATGTCACCGCCACCCCGAACACGCCGCCACCGCCGGCCTCGGCGCCTGACCTGCCCATCGACACCGCCGCGATCGACCGGGCCATGGGAGCCAAGGGCACGAACGACGGCGGCATCTACAGGTTCAACTTCAAGCGCACCGATCCGGTCACCGAGCACGGCCGGGTCATCCCACCCGGCATGGGCGTGACCACGGCCATCAATTTCCAGCCCACCGGCGACGGCAAGGCCGCGGTCAACGGTGACTTCGCCATGACCGCCGACGAGGTCCAGCACGTCATCCAGAGCCTCCGCAGCGGCGGCATCGGCATCGTCGAGATTCACAACCACGCCCTGCACGACGATCCTCGCCTGTTCTACATGCACTTCTGGGCCAATGACGACGCCGTCGCACTCGCCGAGACCCTGCACAAGGCCGTCGCCCAGCAAGCCGTCACCCCCGCGGCCTGAACACCTGACCCGGTTCGAGCTCAGTCGGCCTTCAGCCGGACAGTGAAACGGGCGCCGCGCGGCGGGGCGTTGCCGACGTCGATCGTGCCACCGTGGGCGAGCACGATGCGCCGCGCGATGGCAAGGCCGAGCCCCGCGCCGCCGGTGGCGCGGTTGCGGGAGTCCTCACCACGATAGAGCGGCGTGAACAGGTGCGGGAGATCGTCCTCCGGCAGGCCAGGTCCGGTGTCGGTGACGCTGAACGCCGCGTCCGCGCACTCCAGCTCGATCCGGCCACCCGGCGGAGTATGCCGCAACGCGTTGTCCAGCAGGTTTCCCGCGACCCTGGTGAGCAGATGCGGATCCGCCGAGGCCGTGCCCGATCCGGTGACGGTGACCGTGATGCCCTTGTCGTCGGCCCGCGGGCCGTGGGCGAGCGCCACCGCGCTCAGCAGCGCCGCCAGGTCGAGCGGTTCGCACTGCGGCGCCTGGTCCAGCAACTCCGTCCGCGCGTACGCGAACAGGTCGGTGACCAGGCGGTCGAGAGCGTCGGCGCTGGACCGGCAGACGTGGATATATCGGGCCGCCTTCTCGGGCGAGTCGGCCAGGCCCTCGTCCAGCCCATCGAGATACGCACGCAGGGTGAAGACCGGGGTGCGCAGGTCATGGGCCACCGCGGCGATGAAGGCACGGCGCTGCTCGTCCAGCTCGGCCCGCTGCGCCCGGGCGCCCCGCAGGTCGTCGCGCATGCCTCGGAGCGCGGTCGCGACCGCGTCCACCTCGCGCACGCGTCCGCGCGGCAGGTCCGTGCCGAACTCGCCGCCCGCGATCGCCTCGGCCGCGCGGCCGGTCGCGGCGAGCGGCCGGACCACGTGGCGGCCGAGGAAGGCGCCGGTGGCCGCAAGCGCGAGCGCCAGCGTCAATCCGCCGGCGATCAGCGCAAGCGTCCAGTCATCGCCGCCGGCGTCCGGGCGAGCGATCACCCAGCCGCTTCCCAGGTCTCGTACGACGAACTTGGCGGACGGGTCGACATGCGACGGCGCGGCGCCGCTGGACAGCCAGGGGCCGCTCATGGGCCGGAGCTCAGCGTCGACCCGTTCGGCGGCGAAGTAGGCCAGGGCTTCCGCCCGCCAGGCCGGGTCGGTCCAGCGTGCCGCCCCGGCTGTGGCGAAGGCGCGGCTCCGCGCGGCCGCCGCCGGATCTGGGCCTGACCCAAGGGCGTGTACGGCCAGCACGGCCGACGGCGGCAGGATCGACAGGCCCAGCAGTGCCACCAGCAGCCACATCCGCAGGGACGGCTTCGCCATCGGGCTCACGGGGCCTCGAAGCGATAGCCCGCGCCACGGACGGTCGTGATGAGGCCGGGCCCGATCTTCTCGCGTAGCCGGCGAATGTGCACCCAGACCGTCCCCTGGTCGCCGTACGCGCCCCAGATCCGCTCGAACAGCTCCTCGCGTGGGAAGACCCGCCGTGGGTGCTCGGCCAGCAGCCGCAGCAGCGCGAATTCGCGGGCCGTGACCGGGACCGCCCGCCCGTCGAGCCGCACCTCGTGCGCGGGCAGGTCGAGCTGGAGCCGGCCGAAGTCGAGCACCCGCCGCGGCGCGGGACGCGCGGCCCGCCGCAACACCGTCCGCACGCGCGCCACCACCTCCGCCGACGAGGCCGTCTTCACGATGTAGTCGTCGGCGAGACCGAGCCCCCGCAGCTTGTCGGAATCGCTGTCCCGGGCCGTGAGAAAGAGCACAGGCACCTCGGACGTCTGACGAATCCGGCGGCAAACCTCGAAGCCCGACATCCCCGGCATCATCACATCCAGCAGCACGCAGTCCACGGGCTCGGCCGCGAGTCGCGCCAGCGCGGCGGCGCCCGCGGCCGCGGTGCGGACATCGAAGCCGGCGGCCTCGAGATAGTCGCGCAGGATCTCGGTGATCTCGACGGCGTCGTCGACGACGAGGACCTTGAAAGGCGGCAGTTCCTGCGTCATTCTCCGATTCTCCCGCCCGAGGCGGCGGGCGGCGAGGCGCGTTAAGGCCGCCGTAAGGTCACCGGCCCAGTCTGGGCAAGGCACGCCGCCTAGCGTCCGGCAGATGACCCGCAAATGTCGGATTCTCGCGTTGCTCCTCTGCTGCGGCGCCTGCTCGCCGACCGGCCCGATCCCCGGCGCCGGAGACCCGTACTATCCGAATCTCGGCAACCCGGGGTACGACGCGAGGCACTACACGCTCGACCTGAGCATCGATCCCGTCAAAGGCGCGCTCAGCGGGACGGCGACGATCGAGGCCCACGCGACCAAGCGGCTGCCGTGGTTATCGCTCGACCTGACGGGGCTGGACGTGCGGCGGGTCACGGTCGGCGGCCGCGAGGCCGGCCAACGCCGGCAGGACGGCAAACTCGTGATCACCCCGGCGAACGCCATCCCGCCGGGCGGCGACTTCACCGTCGTGGTGGCCTACCAGGGCGTTCCCCAGCCGATCCCGGACGCGAGCGGCAACGGCACCGGGGCGGCGCAGGTGGGCTGGCACCACGACGGCGACGAGGTCTACGTCGCGAGCGAGCCGGCCGGGGGCGCGGACCTGGTTCCCCGTGAACGACACCCCCACGGACAAGGCCACCTACACCTTCCGGGTGAGCGTGCCCACGGGCTACACGGCGGTGGCCAACGGGCTCCCCACCGGCCCTTGTACGGCAGCGCGATCCTCACCCTTCCGACGGCCGTCGCCCAGGAAGGCATCGCGCACGAGCCGGCCCACCAGTGGTTCGGCGACTCGATCACCCTCACCGCGTGGCGCGACATCTGGCTCAACGAAGGCTTCGCCACATACCTGAGCTGGCTGTGGCTGGAACATCACGGCGACCGCGCCTTCCTCGCCGATCTGATGCGCACGCAGTACGGCTACGAGGTCAACGCCCACGACTACGCGACCCTTCTGTCCGATGCCGACCTGCCGCCGGCGCGGATCCTGCCGATACTGCGGCGCCTGTTCCAGCCGGACGGACGGCCCGTGCCCGACGAGCGGATCCTCGCCGCCGCCGGGCTCGGCTCGGCCGCCGAGCTCACCTCCCGCAAGGCCCTGGGCCTGCTCGGGGTGAAGCCCGGGTCGGCGGACGCCGCCGCCTACCTGGAGGCCGCGCGATCCTCCGCCCCGGCCGTCCCCCCACGGACGAATCTGTTCGCCACGGCCGTTTACAACCGGGGCGCCATGACCCTTCACGCGTTGCGACTGCGGGTCGGCGACGCGACCTTCTTCCGTATCCTGCGTGCCTACGCCGCCGCGTACCGTTATGGCAACGCCACGACAGCCGATTTCACCGGCATCGCCACCCGCATCAGCGGCCAGGATCTCCGCGGCTTCTTCCAGACCTGGCTGTACCTGCCGCAGCCGCCGCCCATGCCACGGCAGATTGAGTAAGGGGCTACTCACGCGCCGTCGTCCCCACCCGGGACACCCTGGCTAGATGATCGATTCCAAGGGGGTCAGCCGGATGGGTCGAGGGGGGCGTGCGCATCGGCCGATTACCCGACGATGGGCCAGCCGATGACCTGGTCGAGCTGGAGGTTGCGGAGAACGGCGTTGTCCA
>JAGFNW010000089.1 GCA_017592665.1 Streptosporangiaceae bacterium NEAU-GS5
GCCCACACCTGCGGCGCGGCCTCACCGACGGTCTCGCGGAGCAGATCCTCGGTGGTCAGCCAGGCCCGCGCGCAGGTGGCCAGGCCGAGCACGTGCGCCTCGGTGGGCGCGTCCCGCAGCAGCGACTCCAGCAGCGCGCTGATCAGGTCGGGCACCTCGGCGAGGGTGGCCGGCACGGTGCCGCCGTCGGCGAGGTCGGCGAGCAGCGCCAGCGCGAGCGGATGCCCCCGGCCCAGCCGCAACAGCCGCGGCCGGTCGGCCGCCGCCACCCCGGCACGGGCCAGCAACTCGGCACTGTCGGCGTCGTCGAGGTGGGCGAGCGGATGGACCGCCACGACCTGACGCCAGCCCGGATCGGCGCGCCAGGCCTGTGCGGGCGGGTCTCGGCCGGCCAGAACGACGACGCTGCGCGCGGGCAGCGCCGGGATCAGGTCCGCGCGCAACCATCCGTCGATCGCGGTGAGGTGCTCATAGCCATCGATCAGCAGAACCTGGCCGGCCGTGCCATCCAGCGCCTTGATGAAGCCCTGCGGTGTCGGCTCGATCTCGCGGCCGTCGAGCAGCGCCGCGACCTCACCCGCGTCGCGGGCCCGGGCGCGCATCTCCAGCAGCAACGTGGTCTTGCCGATCCCGCCCTGCCCGTGCACGAACAGCACCCGGTGGGCGGAGCGGCCGGCCACGGCCTCGCAGAAGCTGTGCAACTCCGCCCGCCGCCCGACGAACGCCTCCCGCCGGGCGCCATCGACGAGATCACCGAGCCTGTCCGGCACCACGCACCCAGTCTTGACCCCTATGACTCGGCACGTACATACCAAAGTGAACACTCCGACGGATCAGGCGACCGCAGCCACCGTCGAGCAGCGCGTGGGCCACCCTGCTGACCGACCATGCCTCGTGCCTGTCCAGGCTCCATCCCCGCCGGTGAACCAGCCGAATGGGAAGATCGGGAGCCGTCAGCGTCCACAAGATGCCGTTCCATCGGGGCGTCCCGGCACTCCTCGAGTCGGTCCACCCGCCGGGGCCGCCATTCCCGCTGCGTCACGGTGCCCGCAGCACGACGCGCGCGTCGCGGCTACTTAACACTGGGCGTAAGGCCGACGTCTGGCCAGACTCGGTCCCAGGTGCCCGGCGAGATGCTCTCTCATTGCGGCTGCCCGCCAGAGAATCGGTGTGGCTCTCTTCTGGCTTGCGGTCTCGCCGGGCACCGTGGCATGGAGAGGCTCGAAAGGGGTCTGCCCAGCTCGAAGTAGCGGTGCCCTCCCTGCTGACAACACCACCTTCAGCCAAGGGAAGGATCCGGTGACGGTGATCATCGGCATGGACCCGCACAAACGATCCGCCACCATCGAGGTGATCGACCAGCAGGCCACCGTACTGGCCAAGGGCACCTACGCCACCGACAACACCGGCTACGCCCAGATGCTGCGCGCCGGCCGCGCCTTCCCCGACCGGATCTGGGCCGTCGAAGGCTGCAACGGCATCGGCAAGCACATCGCCCACCGCCTGGTCCACGACGGCGAAACCGTCATCGACGTACCCGCCAAATTATCGGCGCAGGTGCGCGTGTTCGCGGTCGGCAACGGCCGAAAGACCGACCCGGTCGACGCCCATTCGGTCGCGCTGGTCGCTCTGCGCACGCCCACGCTCGTGCGGGTCACCGTCGATCCGGACCTGCAGGTGCTCGGCATGCTGGCCGACCGCCGCGACGAACTCGGCCGCGCCAAGACCCAAACCGTCAACCGGCTGCACCAGCTGCTGATGGAGTTGCTCCCCGGCGGCGCCAAACGGTTCTTGTCCGTGGGCCAGGCCCGCGCCCTGGTCGCCACCATCAAGCCACGCGACATCGTCGGCAAGACCCGCCGCCGCCTGGCCGTCGAGCTGATCGGCGAGTTCGAGACCATCGAAAAGAAGATCAAGGCGATCGACAAGGATCTCACTGAGCTGGTCACCGCCCGCGGATCCACCCTGCTCGAGTTGCACGGCATCGGTCCCCTCGGGGCGGCCCGGCTGCTGGCCGACGTCGGCGACATCCACCGCTTCGCCACCCGTGACCGATTCGCCTCCTGGAACGGCACCGCACCGCTAGATGCCTCCTCCGGCCAGCAGCAACGGCACCGGCTCTCTCGCGCCGGCAACCGCCGCATCAACCGGACCCTGCATATCATGGCCGTCGTTCAGCTGCGCAACCGCACCGAGGGACGTGCCTACTACGACGCGAAGAAGGCCGCCGGCAAAACCTCGATGGAAGCCATGCGCGCACTCAAACGACGCCTCTCCAACGTGGTCTACCGGCGCATGGTCAACGACCAGAACCGACGAGAAGCGGCGAGCCCGGAAGGGCACTCCGGGACGACTGCGAACTCCAGCGTGACCGACCTGACCCCGGACATCGGCCCTTCGGACAAGCCACAACCCGGACGCGCCACACCCCAGCCTAAACCCCACTTCCCAGCCGCCCCTTGACATAAAGGGGAGCCAGAAGAGTAAGTCGCTGTTAGATTCCGGGCCAGTGTCTGGCTCATGTCGGCGTTTGGCCGCAATGCTGGCACGTGCCCCAGGAGACAATTCCCTCAACGGCGTGAGCGATCCGGCGCCGACGCCGGATCGGGCCGCCCAGCCTGAATCTGCCACCGGGCGGCGCCGATCGGTGAGTTGGCCGCGCCGCAGCGGGAGCGGGGCCGAGCGCGGCTATTCGGCTCGCCGCTTGAGCCCTTCGGCGAACTGGCGGAACGAAGGGCCCAAGTCGGGTATCGATTTGAAGATCATGCCAGCGAACGGTCCGGTGTACTCCTCGCGCATGGTGAACCGGGTGCCTGTGCCCTCGGACGCGAGCGTGTAGGTGCGCCGTCCGACGAACAGGCTGAACGGCATGCCACCGACGAACACCATCCGCTCCGGCGCGGTCAGCTGCACCACCTTGACCGGGAACGCTCGGCCGGGGTTGGCCTTGACCGTGATAGACAGTCTCTCGCCCAGCGCCAACCGGCCCTCGACCTTCGTGACGCCCGAGTCCCAGTCGGGCCAGGCGGCGATGTCGGTGAGCAGAGGCCAGACGTTCTCAGCGGTCGCCTCGATGAAGGAACTTGCTTCATATGCACGCATCAGGAGGTCCGTCCATACGAACCGACGACGGTCGCAGGCCTCGGCTCCGGCTGCTGGACGCACCGCTGCGCCAGCTCACGCTGGAACGCGGCGAACTCCGGCAAGGTCGTCAGCGGGTTGCCGGTTTCGGCATGACAGGCGACGTGCACGAAGGTGACGTCGTCCGCGAGGCGGTAAGCCGTGTACTGAAAGTCGTTCGGCGCGATTTTGGCGAGCGCGGTGAAGACCTCTTCGAGCAGGCGAACGTTCTGTTCGGCCGCGTCGGGCCGGGTTTGATAGCGGACGATCACGGTCTTACTCATATGCGATCTCCCATTCAACGTCCGAGACTGCCTTCCGTCCAACCACTGACCCCAACTTACCAGTGGACTTTCTTTTTGCAAGCGAAATTGCGCTAATTAAGCACACTGTTATGATCGGCAGCATGCCTTCACACCTGACGTTGACACGCAGCTATGCCCAGCTGTGTGGTATCGCCACCGCCCTTGACGTGATCGGTGATCGGTGGACTCTGCTCGTGCTGCGAGATCTACTGCTCGGGCCGCTGCGCTTCGGCGATCTCCTCGAAGGCCTGCCGGGCATCGGCACCAACACGCTCACGGCGCGCCTCAAACATCTGGAGTCCTCAGACGTCATCCACCGGCGGCTGCTACCCATGCCGGACCGCGGCATCGTGTACGAGCTCACCGCCTACGGCCGCGAACTCGAGCCGATCTTGCTGGCGCTGGGCCGATGGGGGACCAAAAGCATGGGGCGCCTACCCGCCGACGTCACCTCCCGCTCAAGGTGGCTTGTCGCCGCGATGCTCGCCTTCCACGACGAAACCCAGCGGATCCCCCAGCCGACGACATGGGAGCTGCGGCTGACCGACGGCCCTTTCACCGTCCAGGCCGAGGGCACCAGTCTTGCCATAACCGCCGGCACACCCGACCACGCCGACCTCATCCTCACAACCAACGACGAAAGCCTCCACCAGCTCCTGACTCATCGGCTCAACCCGGCCGAGGCGATCACGACCGGCGCGCTCACCCTCGAAGGCGACGCCGCACAGCTACCGCCTCTGATCGGACTCTTCGCCTTCCCCGTCATTGAAGCGTCCACACACTGATACAGCCCAAGTGATTGTCGACTGAAAGCGACCGTTCGGCTCTGCCGCGCCAACGGCCGGGACAAGCCGCGGCTGCCCGTCACCGGGCGCCGCAGCACCGATCGGCAGCGCGTCATCATCGGGTAATTCCACGACGGCCCAAACCTGGTCTCGCGGCGATACAGACGCACCCGGACATGAACGTCGAGCTAGTCGATGGGCCGCGGCTGGTGCGCGATCAGCGGCAGATGAGTACGGCCGACGCCGCTGGCAAAGCGATGAATTTCTGGGGCCGTCCAGAAATTCTGCGTCGCACGCCTTGCCTCTCCAGGTGTTCCCGGAGGCAGAGCACCGCCGAGTCCATCCCTGCCGCCCCGCTCCCCGCCACCGTCCGTACACAGACTCCCTCCAGCTCAGCGTGAAAGAGAATGGGGTAGTGGATGACGCTGCCGTGGCCGAGGTTGAGTTTGCTGACGATCATGTGCGATTAGCTCGGCGGCCACTCACCTTGACCGACGAGTTCGTCGATGGCGTTCTTCCTGCTTCCGCTATCCGAGATGCCGACGCCGGCGGGGCTCCCCCGGAGATTCGGACCTGGGCTGGGGGGATCTTGTTCGTCTCCGCTGACCACAACGAGGTCGTGGCGGCGTTCTGCCGGGCCAATGAGATACCGGTCCGGCGACGGCATGACGTCTGGGGTGACCTGCTGGAGCCGTTCCTCGACACCGAGTTCGGCCCGCAGCACCAGGCAGCCACGCTGCGCCGCCTTGGGCAGATCGGCCTCGACGCGGGTGACGTCCTCCAGATCCGCGAGAAGGTCGGCCCGATCATGCGCGCGTACAACGCCGTCCACTGGGACTGGTGCCACCTCGGCCTGGCCGACCTGCTCGATGCGGCCACTGCCACCTGGATCCCAGAGGAGCTCCGAAAGGGCCTCGGCGAACTCGCCCACCTCTGTTCCTGGGGCGTCGACATCGCCAACCGGGCAGACCGCCAGCAGACCTGGCATGCGGGTATGCCGAGTGGCCCACGGCTGTGGTAGGTGATGACGTACAGCGGGGCCATGACCAAGACCCCCTAACTACAGCAACGGGAACAGAGGCACTGCGGTGAGAACCGAAGTTCTCGCCGTCATCGCGGCAGATGTGCGCACTCGATCAAGTCGCTGGGTCCGGCACGGCTGTGACTGGCTCGTACACGGTATGCGGGGGCTGATCGGCGGCCGCCGTGGCCGTGGGCGCCTAGGTCTGTGGGCCAATGCCCCCGGCTACAGTAACCGCCGGGGGATTTTGCATAGGCCGGAAGATGTGCTCTGCGCTCCGCAATCAGCAGGGTTTGATACCTCTCACCGCTGCCCATGCGGGAAGGACGAGACTGCCGCGTCGTGATGAGTGGGCGCCGATCCACAGGCAGGGCCCATCCCAATAGCGAGCGACGTCGACCTTGCGCTTGACCGCGTACGGATGACAGTTGCGGATGATGTAGGAATAGAGGTACGTACCCGCCCCCGCGCCTTGGCGGATGTGGCCGCTGAGACCGCAGGGGGCTGCAGCCGATGCCGCTGACGACGTCACTAATGACAGTCCTGTCGCGAGCATTGCGCCGACGCAGAATACAGTCGCTGGCCAGTGTTTTCTCTGCATGTGAGCCTCTCTCATGTGCGTGGATTGTGCCCCTGCACTAATGAGGTTTGCGTTTGAAACTGTCGCCGGCAATACGGATCCTGTCCGCAACGGAAGAGCGGACAGCGACGCGGACACTTGCGGACAGCTCCGGATGCTAGGCCGATGCGGCGTGAGATATGGAACAATCCCTTGTCGTCCACGTCAGACCCAACAGGAGTCCCATCAAATGCGACAACAGGTCGCCGACGGTGACACAACTGGCGGATTCTACGCAAGAATACGAGAGCTGTATGAAACCGCTCGTAGGCCGAGTCTGCGGCATATAGCAGCCAAGGCGTATTGCGGGAAGACCACGGTCAGCAAGCTTCTCAACGGGCAGGGCATTCCGGAGCGCGAAACCACCCTGAAGATCATCGAATCCTTGGGCGGATGCCGAGAGGAGTGGTATGTCCAGGTCGATGAGGCGCGGGCGGCGCAGGGCAGGATCCAGAGAACCAAAGGTCGTGGGCTGCGGGATCAGCATCATCTCCCGCTAATCGCCAGTACAGACGTCGTTGGACGCGCTCCGGCCTTGGCCGCCACGCGAGAGAAGATTGCCCCCTTTAAAGCAGCGGCAACTACAGAGGTTGAATGGTTGAGGTCCTGCGGCGTGGTTGCGTGACGACGGCCAGGTCGGTGAGTATGCCGGTGGGATGCGATATCCGGATGGTGGTGGTCTGACCCCGGAGGCACGCGCCAAGCGGGAACGGATCCGCTTGGAGGCCGCGGGGTTATTCGCCACGGGCGTGCCGC
>JAGFNW010000009.1 GCA_017592665.1 Streptosporangiaceae bacterium NEAU-GS5
TCGGGTAGGGCTTGCGCTCGCTCACCGGGCTATCTCAGCAGGCTCTGGTTCACCAATCGGCCGTAACGCTACAGAGTCGTGGGATCACAACCTGACAGCACGGGCATCAACTCGCGAACCGTCCTCTAAAAACGCCGCGATCGAACACGGGGCCACCCTCGGAATCGACGTCGAAGTCGTCCCCAGAAACACCCAGGTCCAGGGATTCCACGTCGTCAAACGCCGCTGGGTCGTCGAACGCACGCTGTGCGCCGCGAGGCGCTCTGTTGTATCCCCGGTTGAGCCGGGAGGGACTCGAAGGGAGGTTCCTGGGTCGGCTGGCTGACCTGGATCCGAAAGGTGAAGGGGACAACAGCATGCCAGATTGCCCGATGGCCGGGTCCAGACGTCAGGGACGGCGCGTTGGGAGGACCCGCGTGATATGGCGAAAGCTTGATTGCCTGAATCCCAATCTCCAGTCGATGCAAGTTCCCATCCATCGGAAAGACGTCTGAAACCGGTGCCGTGCTCTGCGTCGGAGTCGAGGGTGGCCGACGCACCCTCGGAGCACGGGGCGACGCCCAGCGAGGGTGTTGAAGGAGATGAGTGGGGCGCCTACGTCACGCTGCTACGTACGACAGAGACGAACGCGGGATCGCCTGTCGGGCGCGAGCCCTATGGCGACGGAGGCCTCGTAGTAGTCGCCGGAGTCACGACCGGCCGGGGAGGGCGGGAAAGCCGCCTACATGGGCGAAGGGGGCCAGGTGATCGGACACCACAAGATCGTGAGGTATGCGTAATGCAGAGCGCCGCAACGGTGCTGGGTGTCCTGCGTGAGCGCGGCAGGCGCGGCCTGCCGGTGAACGAACTGTATCGGCAGCTGTTCAATTCGCAGCTGTATCTGCTGGGCTATGGGCGCATCTACGCTAACCACGGCGCGATGACACCGGGGGTCACGCAGGAAACCGTGGACGGCATGTCCCAGGAGAAGATCGGCCGCATCGTTGATGCGATGCGCCATGAGCGCTACCGGTTCGCTCCCGCCCGGCGGGTCAACATCCCGAAGAAGAACGGGAAGACCCGCCCGTTGGGGCTGCCGACCTGGTCGGACAAGCTCGTCGGCGAGGTGGTGCGCCTGCTGTTGGAGGCGTACTACGAGCCGACGTTCTCCGATCGGTCCCATGGGTTTCGTCCCGGTCGAGGCTGTCACACCGCGCTGCGGGAGATTGCCAACACCTGGACTGGAACAGCCTGGTTCGTCGAGGCGGACATCGCCGACTGTTTCGGGTCGCTTGACCACGACCTGATGATCGAAATCCTGTCGGAGAAGATCCATGACAACCGGTTCCTGCGGCTGGTGCGTAACATGCTCACAGCCGGATACCTGGAGGACTGGAAGTGGGGCGCCACTTTGTCCGGTGCACCTCAAGGCGGAGTCGCGTCTCCGATCCTGTCCTCGATCTACCTGCATAAGCTGGACGAGTTCGTCGAGAAAGTTCTGATCCCGGAGTACACCCGAGGGGGTCGCAGGGCACGGAATCCTGCCTACCTCGAACTACAGAACGAGCTGGCGAAAGCCCGCCGACGCGGCGACCGGCCACAGGCCCGGCAGCTACGGCGGCGGATGGTCAGCCTGCCCAGCGCCGACCCGGATGATCCGGACTATCGGCGGCTACGGTATTGCAGATACGCAGATGACCACCTGCTCGGGTTCACAGGGCCGAAGGCCGAAGCCGAGGAGATCAAAAAGCGGCTGGCGAGGTTCCTACGCGACGAACTCAAGCTGGAACTTTCCCACACCAAGACGCTGATCACCCACGCCCGCACCAAGGCGGCGCGGTTTCTCGGCTACGAGATCACTATCCAGCACAACAACCGCAAGGCCACCCGGCGCCGGCGCACGGTCAACGGGCAGGTCGCACTGCGGGTACCGCTGGATGTGATCAAGGCCAAGTGTGTCCCTTACCTGCGCCGCGGCAAACCCGCCAAGCAGAAGGCCCTCACCAACGGCGACGACTACACCATCGTGGCCACCTTCGGGGCCATCTACCGGGGCATCGTCCAGTACTACCTGCCCGCCGGTGACGTCTACCGGCTTCACCGGTTGCGCTGGGTCATGGAGACCTCCATGCTCAAGACCCTGGCAGGCAAGCACCGCTCGTCGATGTCGAAAATGGCCGCCAAGCACAAGGCCAAGATCCCGACACCGCAGGGGGTGCGCACCTGCTTCGAGGCACGTATCGAACGCGACGGCAGGCAGCCACTGGTCGCACGGTTCGGAGGTATTCCTCTTCACCGGCAAAGAACGGCGACGGTCCTCGATCGGCAGCCGATCCGGGTCGACTATCCGCACAAGGAGATCGTCCAACGTCTCCTCGCGGACACTTGCGAGATCTGCCAGCGCGAGGGTGAGGTCCAAGTTCACCACGTCCGAAAGCTGGCCGACCTCGGCGCACCCGGGCCACTTCAACCCCTGTGGGCCAAGGCGATGGCGAACCGGAGGCGCAAGACTCTCGTGGTCTGCTCTCCCTGCCACGACCTCATCCACACCGGGCGGCCTGATCCACCGCACACGCAGTAGTCACTGGAGAGCCGGATGATCGGGAAACCATCAAGTCCGGTTCGGCGGGAGGCCGTGCGGAAAAGGATCAGCCCAAGCTGACACCTCGCCGCGCGGCCGACCCATCCGGGTGGCTCATGCTCCACCGCCGGCTGGCCCGCGACTATGAGACACGCTCCGCAAGTTCCGAAGCCATGATCCACATCGCCGTCATCGACAACATCAGCAGACGCATAACGGACGAAGCAACCCCAACCTGGCGAGGCACCTACTAAGACACAAGCCGCATACAGGACAAATCAAACACCCTCTTAGGCCGAGCGCCAGTTCCGCCTCGGGGGCGGGGCAATGCCTTGATCATTTGCATGGTGATCAGGCGTGTGCCGGGAGTTGGTCCAGTAGGAATCGCCTGCTCAGAGAGGTGCGACCGCTGTTCCCTTGTTCTGGGTGTCTCGCAGGGGGTTCGAACCTGTGCATAGCAGGCCCGCTACGTTCTGTGTCATAGCACTACGCCTATGAGGGCCGCGAAGCTCGGCGAGAGTTTCGCGGCCCCGTCATGGGCGCAGTTGTGGAGCGTGCTCCTATCGAGTGGTGCGCTCTGGGTCAGGTTGCGCCACAGTGGCGATGATCTGTTTTACCTTGCGCCGATCGACGCCGTGCTTGATGGCGAGGAAGCGTTGGGACATAGGTCGTCCAGGCCCGTTCAGGCTCGCCGTGTAGTCGATGAGGATTGCCTCTTCGGGCGTCTGCGCCACAGGGAGGGGTTCGGCTTCGGCTGGTACCGAAGTGGTTGGATCTGACATTTCCGCAGGCTGGTCGGTTGCGGATGCTGCTGCGTTTCGGGTCAGCAGCATGAGCAGTTCGAAGGCCGCGACCAGGGCAACAGCAGGCCAGGCGCTCACCACCGCACCTATAGTGCCGTGGTTCATGCCGTGTGCCACGTTGGCGCCGACCGTTGCCATGATGCCCAGGCCGAGGCTCCATTTGGCCAGCGTTGGTACTGGGTGTCGGCGGCGACTGGCGTCCAGGAGTACCATCGACGCGGCCCAGATCAGACCGTCCACCGTGAATGGCACCAATCTGGCGGTGAGGCCGGCCTCACCATGCGAGCTGACCAGTTCATAGGCGTGCTGGTAGGAGATCACCGCGGCGACGGCGGCGACCGTCAGTACGGCGAGGGCCGTGGTCATGCGTGTGAGGCGGTCAGCCATGCGTCAACTCCTCGCGCACGTGCCACCACTCGCCGCTGCTGACCGACGGGAGCTCCGCGGCATCGCCGAAGCACGCGGGGTATAGGAGATTGTCGGGGTGTCGCCGTCTGAGATGCCGGGGTAAGGTTCGGCGAACACGCGCACCTCGACCACCACAGACCATTCGTCGGCCGCACCAGCCCACGATCGAAGCGGGTAACCATTGCCGGCCGTTGCGATCGGCTGAGTCGGTCAGTGGGAATTTGACGAGGACGGGGGCGCCGTCGGGGAATAGGTTCTGATCACTTAAAGAAGTGTTGTTGATCTCGTTGGCCATACGGCTCCTCTCCCGCCACGAGGGAGCCGCGGGAGCCAATTTCGGGAGCCAATGCCTTCAGACTCCCTCAGACTCGCCGCGACCCCCTCAGGGCGTTTATGCAGATGAGGAGCACCCGATTCGACTCAACACGACCCAGATCGACTGGCCAGATTTGCTTCACACCGAAGAGGTCACTGGTTCGATCCCAGTATCGCCCACACGGGTTTCAGCAGTTCAGAGGGGCTTTCGGAGGTCATCCGGAGGCCCTTTTCCGATTTTCGAGGTAGTGGGGAGGTGCCCGCGTGCCCCACGAGATCGGCGCTCCTCCGTACAGAAATTGAGCGGGCGTTCAGCTACGGAGAGTGAGAATCCTCCCAGGCTCGCCAGCGCCCTCGGCTAACCTGCCGAACGCGGCCGTACGCTTCGAACTGAGCCAGACGTCGATAGATCGGCGGACGGGCTCATGACATTGGCGTTCAGCGGATCGCTGCCCCTCCTCGGCGCGTCGCGCAGGACGTCCCACAGTGCCTGTTCGGCTCTGCTCTGTGCAGCTTGGGGAGCGTGCCTGCCGGTTGGCTCGCAGTTCAGCCGTGCCAGGAACGTCTCTTACACCCTCGGTAACCTGACCGACTCGGGACTCAATCGCGATATTGCACGCCGAGTTCGGCGTACAAGACCGCGGCCTGGGTGTGGTGCTCGCCGGCCTGGGGGAGTTGGCCGAGCGCGCGGTGGGCGCGCGCGAGGCCGGCGTGGGCGCGGGCGTGCTGGTCGGGGACGGCGAGCTCCTCGGCCAGGGCGAGCGCCTGCGCGTGGTGCGCTAGCGCGTCGGCCGCCTGGCCGGTGGCGTACGCGGCCTCGCCGAGGCCATTGAGGGCCCAGGCTTCGCCGTCACGCGCGCCGATCTCACGGAAGATGGACAGGGCCGCCGCGTAGTGCTCGGCCGCCTGCCGCGGATCGCCGAGGCGGAGGTGGAGGGTGCCGAGATTGTCCAGCGCCGCGGCCTCGCTCAGTCTGTCGCCGACCTGCCGGGACAGTTCCAGTCCCCGCTGCAGGTGTTCGGTGGCCGCCTCGGAACGGCCCAGCCGTTCCTCCACCAGGCTGATGAAGTTCAGCACCTGCGCCTCGCCGCCTTGGTCGCCGGCCTTCACGAACAGGGCCAGCGCCCGCGTGTAGTGCTCGGCCGCGGCCTGGTCGCGGCCGAGCCCAACCTCGACGGTGGCGAGGCTGGTCAGTACGCGGGCCTCGCCGACCTCGTCGCCGGAGCTCCGAAACAGGGCCAGCGCCTGCCGCAGGTGGCCGGCGGCGGCCTGGTAGCGGCCCAGCCGCTCTTCGGCGACCCCGAGATTGGCCACGGCCCGCGCCTCGCCGGGCAGGTCGCCGGCCTGCCGGAACAGGTCCAAGGCCCGCTTGTGGTGCTCGGCGGCCAGCCCGTAGTCGCCGAGCAGGGCGTGCACGGCGCCGAGGTCGAGGGTCGCGCGGCCCTGGGCGGCCCGGTCGCCGATCTTGGCGGCGGCGTCGCGCGCCCGGCCGTGGATGATCAGCGCGTCGGTGAAGTGGCCGTTGTCGAGGTGGCGCAGCAGAGTGGTGGAGAGCCGTATCGCATGGTCGTACCAGCCGTGCTCGGCGGTGTGGCCTGCCATGGCCACCAGACAGGGGCGTTCGGCGCCCAGCCAGTCGCGGGCGGCGGCCGGGTCGGTCATGTCCGGGACGGCGCCGGGGGGCGCCGGGACGTTGGGCCGGGTGCGCGCGTCGGCCGGATAAAGGGTGTCCGTCGCGGCGGCGGCGACGGCCAGGTAGTAGTCGAACAGGCGGCCCAGCGCCGCGCGCGTGTCGTCGGTCCTTTCGGCGGTGCTGGCCAGGCTGGCGGCGTAGGCGCGCAGCAGGTCGTGCATGCCGTAGCGGCCGTTCGCGGTGGGCTGGACCAGATGGGCGCGGGCGAGTTCGGCGAGCGCGCGTCCGGTCCGCGCCGGGTTGTCACCGGCCAGCGCCGCCGCGGCGAATACGTCGATGTCGGGGCCGGGATGCAGGCCGAGCAGGCCGAACGTCCGTACGGCTGCCGGCGGCAGGTGGCGGATCGACCAGGAGAACACGGCCTGTACGGCGGCGCGCGGGTCACCCCCGGCGTCCAGCAGCTCCAGCCGCCGCTGATGATCGGCCAGTTCGGCGACCAGGTCGGCCAGGGGAGTCGTCGGACGCGCGGCGGCCAGTTCGGCGGCGATCCGCAGCGCCAGCGGCAGCCGCGCGCATTGCTCGGCCAGGGCGGCGGCCGGCCCCGGCTCAGCGTCCAGGCGGGGGCCGATGAGCCGGCCCAGCAGGGCGAGCGCGTCGGGCAGCGGCAGCAGGCCGAGCTCCAGGCGCCGCGCGCCGTGCACCGCCACCAGCCCGGCCAGCGAGTCCCTGCTGGTCACCAGTACCGCGCTCCGCGGGCTGCCGGGCAACAGCGGGCGCACCTGTTCGACGGACGCGGCGTTGTCGAGCAGGATCAGCATCCGCCGGTCGGCGACCTGCGTCCGCCACAGCGCGGCACGGTCGTCGGTGTCCAGCGGGATCTCGTGCCCGGCCACGCCGAGCGCGGCGAGGAATCGGGCCAACGCCTGGCCCGCGGACAGCGGGCGCTCGGGGTCGTAGCCGCGAAGGTTCACGTGCAGCTGTCCGTCCGGGAACCGGGAACGCTCGCGGTGCGCCCAGCGCACCGCGAGGGCCGATTTGCCGACGCCTGCGGTGCCGGACAGGACCGCGATCATGGTCGGCGCGGGCTCGCCGTACGCGACCGACTCGGCGAGGAACCCGTCGAGCCCGTCGAGTTCGGCCTGGCGGCCGGTGAAAGCGGACACCTCGGCGGGCAACTGCGCTGGGCCGGTGGTGGCGGGCGGGGGCGCGGACGGGGCCGGCTCCACCTCGCCGCGGAGGATGGCCTGATGCAGGTCGCGCAGCTCGGCCCCCGGATCCGCGCCGAGCTCGTCGGCCAGTCTGTGCCGTACGCTCTCGAAAAACTTCAGCGCCTCGCCTACCCGCCCCGCGGCGGCCAATGTACGCATCAGGGCCGCAGCCAGCGGCTCGACCAGCGGATATGCCTGTGTCAGCTCAGTGAGCGGCCCCGCCATCGCTGGATTGCCGACCCGCAGCTCCGCCCGAGCCCAGGCCACCAAGGCGTCCACATAGTCCTGCCGCCACGATTGGCGCATCTGGGCTGGCCATTCGCCCGGAAGGCCGGTCAGCGCGTCGCCCCGCCACAGCTCGCGGACCTGGCGCAGCAACTCGACGCGTGCCTGGTCGCCGAGGCCGGTTTCACGCGCCCGCGCGGCCAGGTCGCGGAACCGGTGTAAATCCACCTGCTCCGGGTCGATGTCCAGCGCGTATCCGCCCGAGCGATGCACGATCGGCACCAGCGCCCGGTCGCCCTCACGCAGGACGCGGCGCAGCCGGGTGATGAGCACATGCAGCGTACGGCGGGCGCCCGGGGGCGCCTCATCCCAAACCCGGTCGATGAGTGTCTCCACCGTGACGGTCCTGTGGGCGTCGGCGGCCAGCGCGGCCAACACTCGCCGTTGCTGAGGCGGCCCCACCGGTAATAGCCGGGTCCCGGTGTGTACTTCGACCGGGCCCAGCAAGCGGATTTCCATCGAGCCCCCGTCCATTAACAATCCGTTAAGTCGACGACCTTCCCTCGCGTCACATGCTCGATGAGGACAAGGAGGTCGTCGATGAACATCAAATCGATCCTGGCTCTGCTGCCCGTCGCCGTGGTGGTGGCACTGTCACTCGGCGTGCCCGCGGCCAACGCCGAGAACTTCAACGGGAGGTGCGAGAACAACGAAATATGCTTCTACAAGGATAAGAACTTCGTGGCCGGCATCATGGATTTCAGCGCTGGGCGCAACATCGGGTTCCTCGGGAACTTCAACTACCAGTTCTGCGGATCCAGCTGCAACGGACACGACAGCGCCTCGTCGCTTCGGGTCAACGGCACTCGCGATGTCGTCCTCTACAAGGACATCAACTGCGCGGGAAACAGCAAGCGACTCAGCCAGGACGGTCCCGGCTCACGTGCCAACCTCGCCATCGACGCATGGGATGACGGAAGCGGCGGCGTGAACGACGAGATCGATTCGCTCTGCTGGCGATAAACCATTCCGAAACGTGTGGTGAGACCCGGGGGCCTCACCACACGTTTCCCATCGCATTCACGTGGAGGCACCATGCGAGCACGGTGGTTCGGGGTGGCGCTGGTCATAGGACTGATCGCTTACGGGTGCGCCGCCCACGCGGAAATGCACCCGGCGATCTCGTCACCGAGTCAGATCCGCTTGCCATTGGACGCGTTCAAGATGACGGACGAGGAATATCTGGCCCGCAAACGGGCCATCGCGATCGTCGGCAGGGCGTGCATGAGCCGGTTCAGCCTGGACTGGCCGGTGCCGCGCCGCACTCACCCCCGGCTGCGCACGACCGAGCGCCGCTACGGAGTGGTCGGCATCGAGACCGCCGAACGCTGGGGCTATCACCCGCCCATCGACGAGGTGGCGGACCGTCAGGCCCGCCTGGATGAACAGGCCGAAGACAGCCAACCAGCCGCCGCGCAGGCGGTATGGATCGGCGCGCGCAGGATGTACGGCCACGTGGCCGTCCCGCTGGGAGGCTGTTTCGGTGAAGCGGAGCACCTGCTCGAACAGCGACTCCCCGCCGCGGACCTTCAGTTGGCCGAGCGCCTGGACGCCGCGGCATCCGCGACGGCCGAGCGCGATCCACGTGTCCACGCCGCCTTCGACGCGTGGCGCGACTGCATGCGGCAAGCCGGCCTGTCCTACGCCGACCCGTGGGCAGCGAACAACGATCCCGCCTGGGCGGCCAACCCTGGCCCGGACGGCGTCGTCGCGGGACCCACTCCACGCGAGAGAGAGGTGGCGCGCGCCGACGCCGCTTGCCGGAGCAGGGTAGACCTGGTCGGCATCTGGGTCGCGACGGAGGCGGACCACCAGCGGCGTCTCATCGACGCCCACCGGGCCGAACTGGCAACCGTACGGCGATGGCTCGACGCCGAACGAAGCCTGATCAACGCCACGCTGGCCACGGCGGCATCGCGTTGACCTAATCGGATCCCTTGTGCGCGTTCGTCACCATACGGGAACTTGACCAGAACGGGGTGCTGTCGGCGAATCGGTCCTGGGGCTGTGCGGCCCCGCGGATCCAGGTCCATGAGATCGGTGCGGCTGACCTGATCTGGGACGACGGGGTGCGGTACACGGAAGATAGGGATGCGGCGCATCTGACGCCGGTCCACCTCGGTTTGCAGGGCATCACCCAGATCGGCGCCGGTTTCATCGCCAGCGCGGCGGTCGATGGCGACGGCCGCTTGTGGTACTGGGGCTTCAACGGTGAACAGGAAAGCGGCACCGGCCGGACCGAGGAAGAGCTCGATCAGCCGACCCAGGTCCCCGCGCTATCCGGGGTGGTCAGGGTGGATATCGGCTACGACACGGTATTCGCCATGGCCGATCCTGGTGGGCTCCGGCTGGTGCCCAATGTGGTCGGTGGTCTCAGGTCGGCGGCCCTGGTCGACATCCCCGCCGCCGGGTTGACCGTGGGAACTCAGAGCAAGTTCCCGACATCAGCAAGCTGTGCCCCAACACCGGCAACGTTGTCGCCCAGAGTCCGGCCGCCGACACGTTCGCGCCGCCCGGATCCAAGGTCAACTTCACCTACGTCGTTCCACCGGCAGGCGGATGCGCCTGATCGAAGGACCGTTCCGGATCATCCGGAGCGGTCCTTCTCCGCGAGTGACGTACATCACCAGACGGGTCGCGGGGTAGGCGGGCGCGCCACACCTGGAGCTGCCTCGGGCGGACTCTGCTCGTCGCGGCACAACCGCGTCGGCCGTCCCGTTCCGCGTGGCCTGGTTCAACGGTGGCGGGGCATGCTTGCCGGTCTCTTCCCATCCGTCCTGGTGGTCCGCGGCCCCATCGGGCTCGGGCGCGCCCGATGGAGAGACCGCGGGTCGGCGGCGAGACCTTGGTCAGCAATCGAGCGGATGCCGTCGGCGCGGCCGGACGCCAGTGTGAGGAGCACTGCGAACAGCCGGGGGAGCAATTGCGCCCACACTCCACGCCGAAGGAGTTTCACCGTGCCGACATCCGCTCAGTACCTCCATCGCGCATCGTGCGATATCCCCTATTCCAGCGCTGACGGCGCTACGTACAGCGCCGAGACCCCGTTGCGCGGCCTCGTCAAGTCTCTGCCGCTACGGGTGCTCAGCCCCGAGGACTTCGAGTTCTGGCAGACCTACGGTTACGTCGTGGTGCCGCGCGCGATCGCGCCTGAGGCGGCGGCGGCGCTGCTCGACTTCCTCTGGGACTTCCAGGGCATGGACCCGCTCGACCCCGAGTCCTGGTACGCCGAGCGCCCCTACCGCTCCGATCTGGATCGGGAGCTGCACATCTACGGGTTCGTCGAGGCCTACCACCACCAGCTGATCTGGGACAGCCGGCAGGCGCCCCGGGTCTACGACGCCTTCGCCGACGTCTGGGACTGCGAGCAACTGTGGGTCAGCCTCGACCGGCTCAACCTCAACCCGCCGAACGTGCGCAACCGCGACCGGAAGCTGATCGCGCCGACCGACTCCGGCTTCGACATCAATCTGCACTGGGACGTCGACTCCACGCAGAGCGTGCAGCCCCAGCGGGTGCAGGGGATCATTGCGCTTACCGACACCGAGGAGGCGCTCGGCGGCTTCCAGTGCTGCCCCGAGCTCTTCCGGAACTTCGACCGGTGGAAGGTCGGCCAGCCCGCGGACCGCGATCCCGTGCGCCCGGCCATCTCCCGGGACGAGTATCCCGTCGTCCGGCCGCGCCTGCACGCCGGAGACCTGTTGATCTGGAACGGAATGCTGGCCCACGGCGTCGCGGCCAACACCTCGGAACGGGGCGTGCGCGCGGCCCAATATCTGTCGATGATGCCGGCCCTCGAGACCCACCACGAGCTCAGGCGTTCGCGGGTCGACTCGTGGCGCACGCTGAGCACCCCGGATTGGGACCCGACGCTGGTCGGCGACGGGATCCTGCACGAGTCCCAGCGCTATGGTCCCGCCGCGCTGACCGAACTCGGTGAGAAGCTGCTCGGCCTGCGCTCATGGCACGGCGGCGCCGGCGGCGGGGCGGTCGAGCCGCTCGAGGAGGTGCAGGCGTGACCGCGGGCCGGCGCAGGGTCTGCCTCGCCCTGCCGACGAATCGGGCCTGCGGGGGGATGATCGCCGCGCTCTACGCCGAAGCCGCGTACGCCGCGGACACCGCCGACATCGAGGTACATGTACTGATTCTCGATTCGTCGGACAAGAGCACCCACGCCGCCCATCGGGGCGTCGTCGACGCGCTACCCCCGGCGGCGAACGTCACTGTTCACCTGCTCGACGAAGACGACCAGCGTCCGTTTCTCGAGTCGGCCATCCGCGCGTCAGGGCTCGAACGACCCGAACATCTGCTCTCGTTGATGCTGCCGGACGGCCTGTCGTACGGCGCCTGCACCAACCGCGTGTTCCTGATCGCCGCCGCGCTCGGCTGCGAGTCGGTGCACCGCCGCGACTCCGACACCGACTACCAGTGCGTGAACGGCGTGCCGCTCTATCCGATCCACCACGAGCTCGCGGTCGGCCTGCGCGCGGGCGACATCGTCGAGACGGTCACCGAGTCGCGGCTCGCTCCCGCCGACGCGGATCGCACCGTGGCGATCGCCGGGGCCTCGATGATCGGCGAGATGTCGGTGGACATCAGCGAGATGGAACGGCTCGACCCCGAGGTCTACCGCGAGGTCGTCGCGCTGTGGGCGCCGACCGACTGGAGCGACGCCCGCAAGAGCGATCTGGTGGCCGAGTCCTTCCGCGGGGCCGGGCCCGAGCGGTTCGTCCGCGATCACTCCGTGCTCGGGCGCGTCGACCCCATGCGGATCGACATGAGCAACATCGCCTTCCACCGGGACACTTACGAGCGCATCCCGCTGCTGCCGGCACTCGACACGATCGGCAGCGACTACTTCCTGATGCACGCGATCTATGACGCGGGTCTGCCCGGCGTGCTGCACAACCGGCATATCCGCAACTACTACACCGGATATCGGCGCACGGACGCCGGATTCGCCTCCTACCAGCTGCGCTTCGTGAAGTTCTTCCTCTCCATGTTGTATCTGAACCACATCTACACGCGCATGGGCGAAATAGGCGCCGCCGGGTTGCTCGATTCCGATCACATTCTGCGTCCGGAAGCCATCGCCGCGCTGGCGCGCGAGAGCGCCCTGCTGGACACCGCGGAGAACCGGTGGCGCCTGGACGTCATCGACCGCTGCTACCGCAAGCTCGGCGGCAGGTACGCGACGTTCGCCGAGTCGATCGAGCGGCGCCGCCCGGAGTTGATCGAGCAGGCACGCGTCGACATCCAGGAGTTCGCCTACCTGACCGAGTCGTGGCCGGCGCTCGTACACGGGGCTCGCGCCGCGGCGGCAGGACTACAGCCTCGCGGCGCGGCGGCGGGACTGCGGCCCGGCGTGCTCGCACCCGATGACGGCGCGTCATGACGCCGAGCCACTGGCTGCGCGAGGCGCTCGCCGCCGCCGACAGCGACCGGATCATCTACGACCTGTCCGGGATCGAGGGGCGGTACGACCGGCTGGTCGAGCGACTACCGGGAGTGGAGGTGCGCTTCGCCGTCAAGGCGTGCCCGATGGACGAGGTGATCGCCGCGCTCGCCGCGCGGGGCGCCGGATGCGATGCGGCGAGTCCCAACGAGATCGCCCAGGCCCTGCGCGCGGGCGTGCCGGTGCACAAGATCCACTATGGCAACACCAGCAAGTCGGACCAGAACATCGCGGACGCGTACGCCGCGGGCGTACGCGACTTCGCGACCGACAGCGTGCAGGATGTGGCCGCCATCAGCGTTCACGCCCCCGGCTCGCGGGTGTTCTGCCGGATCGTGACGGCCGGAGAGGGTGCCCTGTGGGGGCTGAGCCACAAGTTCGGCTGCTCGGTCTCCGACGCCGTCGCGGTGCTCGAAACCGCGGGCGAACTCGGTCTCGTCCCGGCCGGGCTGTCGGCGCACGTCGGCTCGCAGCAGATGCGGCCGGGGGCCTGGCGGGCCGTGTTCGACGACTTCGCCCACGTGATCGGCGTCCTTCGCGCGCGCGGCCTGCACCTCCAATACGTCAATCTCGGCGGCGGGCTCCCGGCGCTCGGCTACCTCGACCGGCGCGGCAACGCGCTCGAACCGCCGCTGGACAAGATCTTCGCCACCATCCGCGACGGCATGCAGCACCTGTCGGCGCAGAGCGCGACGCCACTGCGCTTCATCGCGGAGCCGGGACGCCACCTCGTCGCCGACCACGGCGCGATCCGCGCTCATGTGCATCGCCTCTCGGAACGCCAACTGATCGACGGGCGGCGCCAGCACTGGCTCTATCTCAGTGTCGGCAAGCACAACGGGCTCTACGAGATGGACGAACTCCAGTATCGGCTGATCTTCCCAACCCATCGGAGCCCCGCCGCCGACCGCGTGCCCGGGCCGCGCGTTTCCGCGGTCGTGGCCGGTCCGACCTGCGACAGCGACGACGCGTTCGGCCACGATGAGAGCCTGATCCAGGTGCCGGCGGACCTCAGGTCGGGCGACCCCGTGTGGATCCTGTCCTGCGGCGCTTACGCCGCCAGCTACACGACGCAGGGCTTCAACGGCATCGATCCGCTGCCGCACCAGTGGGTGCGCAGCGCGAGCCCGATCATGCGGCCGATCCGCGCGGGCGACTGGGCCCGGATCGCGGAGATCGAACACGAGGCGTACGCGCCGCTGGGTCTGGCCGAGGGGATCGAGGCGCTGCGCGGGTGGGGGAGCGCGTCCCCCGAGACGTGCTTCGTGGTGGAGGTCGACGGAGGCGTCGCGGGCTACGTGCTCGCCGTGCCGCATCCGGCGGGCTCCGTGCCCGAGCTCGGCCGGCCGCCTGCAGCGACCGCCTCGGACGCCCGGACCGCGAACCTCCACCTGCACGACCTGACCCTGGCCCGCGCGTTCCACGGCAACGGCCTTGCCAAGCTCGCGCTGCGGCGGCTCGAGCGCGAGGCGGCGGCACGTGGGTTCGCGTCCATCGGCCTTGTCGCGGTCGGCGGGAGCGCGGGTTTCTGGGCGGCGTCCGGATTCGCGCCGAGAGCCGACGTCGACGTGCCCGAGGGGTACGGAACGCAGTCCACGTACATGTCCAAAGCTACGGAGGTCGATCGGCTTGCCGCACATCCGTGACGAGTTCCGGCGCGCGCAGGCGGCTGTCGGAGCCCTGTTCCTGCTGCTCGGCTTCCAGTACGCCACCTGGGCCTCGCGGCTGCCCGCGATCAAGGCGCGGCTCGCCCTCACCGATGGCGAGCTCGGCGTGCTGCTGATGACCTGCGGCATCGGCGCGGCCGCGTCGTTCCCGCTGGTCGCGGCGTTGATCAAGCGGTACGGCTCGGCGAGGGTGTGCGCGGGATCGGCCGCGCTGCTGGCGTTCGTGCCGCTCGCCCTGGGTGTGGCGCCCGGCTTCCCGGTCGCCCTGCTCATCATGTGCGTGGACGGGGTGGGCATCGCCTGCCTGGACGTCGCCATGAACGCGCAGGGCGCACAGGTCGAGGAACGCTTCGCCCGCAAGACCATGGGCAAACTGCACGCCACGTTCAGCGGGGGCGCGCTGCTCGGCGCCCTGCTCGCCTCGGCCGCGAGCGCGGCGACGCGGAACCTTGAAGCGCATTTCGCGATCGCGGCGGCGGTGACCCTGCTGATCGTCGCCTACGCGCGCCGTGACCTGCTGACGGACCCCAAGCCGGCCCCGGCCCCGACTTCGGCCACTGCCAAGGCTCCGGCCAAGCGCCGGCGCCGAATCCATCTCAAGATCACAATGCCGGCCCGCGTCACCTTGTGGGCCGGCGCGGCGATGGCGTTCGCGACGATCGTCGAGGGCGCCATGAACGACTGGACCGCGCTTTACCTGGGGAGCGTGGCGAAGGCGGCGGTGGGACTGACCCCGCTCGGCATCGCCGTGTTCTCCATCGCGATGGTGGTCGCGCGGATCTGCTCCGACTCGTGGCGCAAGCGGTGGGGCGACGCGCGCGTCGTCGTCCTGGGCGCCCTGCTGGCCTGCGTGAGCCTCACGGCCGCGGTGCTGCTGCACGCGGTCGTCCCGGCTCTCGTGGGCTTCGCGCTCGTCGGGCTCGGCATCGCCTCCGTCGCTCCATGCGTCTACGTCGCCGCCGCCGGGAGCGGCACCGACGCGCTCGCCCTGGTCTCGGCCATGGGCACGGTCGGCCTGCTCATCGGCCCCGGCGCGATCGGCCTGATCGCCGGGGCCGCCGGACTCGCCTGGGCCATGGGCGGCGTCGCCCTCGCCGCCGCCGTCGTGGCCATCTGCTCCTCCCGCATCACCTGGCGTGACGCGCCCGGACATGCCGAGGCAGGCGCAGGCGACGAACCGGCGGTCGGCGCGAACCCCGTCGTGGCGTAGGGGCGCCTGAGGCGCCGTTCGCGCCGCGTGGAACGTCGCGGAACGCCTCCCGTTCGCACGCAGAAATTCGGGGAGGACAAACTCGCTATGAAACTCTTGATCGTCGTGGGCGCCGCGGCGGCCGTCGTCTTCGGCTCCGCCACATTCTCCGCCGCCGCGGCCGCCGACCCACAGGACGTCGTCACGACCTGGAAGTACAAGTCGGACAACAACCGCGCCGTCTTCAAGGCGACGAGCACATCCGGCTCCCGTGTGTCGGGCGACACCACGTACACGTTCCTCGACGTCGAGGGCAGCCTGTACAACAGGGACACCCGCCCGGCGTCCAGAGGCGGCTTGTGCGCCTACGTCGAATGGCGCACGCGGGCGCTGTACCGCGGCAGCTATGTCGACGGAGCGCACAATCTCACCCAGTGCGACACCAAGAGCCCCGCGACGTTCTCTTCGCCCATCACCAACCCCACCTATTTCGACCTCCGGGTCTGTCAGATCGCCAAGGGCGGCACGGAGCCGGTCCACTGCGGCGACTGGCAGCGTGCCTTCCAGGCGCGCATCTACCGGCCTCTGCAGACCCACTGAAGCCCCTGACGACCGGCCGGGCCGTCGGCGCGTTACAGCCGGGCCGGTCGTCAGGCAGCAGCCACGAAGGTCTGGACGGTCGTGCCCGACGTGCTCGGCCTGTCGTGCGACGCGGCCTCCAGCCAGATCACCGCCGCGCGGCACCGGCCTCGCCTGTCACGAGCGCAGAAGGACGTCGATCGCGCCCACGCGCGCATCGCCTACTGGCTGTTGTGGCTGAATCAGATCTAAGAATGGAGGTACGTCTGCGCCCCGTTGTTGAGATCGTCGAAGCAGTGGAAGCCCCACAGCGGCGCGTTGTCCGCCGTTGAGCCCCACTGAACGTCCATGCAGCTGCCGCTGCGGGCGTTCACCAGCTTGAAGACGCCCGAGAGGGGGTTGAATGGTTGGAATTTCCACTTCATGTTCGGATTGTCCACACAATCCCATTGCTGGATCGGAGTCTGGTCGGCGCTGCTGCCGTTGTTGAGGTCTATACATTTAAGGGTGAACTTGTTCTGGATCTCGAACATTTCGTTCCGTCCGGCATCGAAGAAGCTCCAGGCTTGCACGGCTGAGCCGTCGCATGTCGCCTGAATGATGCGCAGGCCGTTGTCGCCGTAGCCGTTACCGTTCGGTTGCACGGTGAGGCACTTCTGGCTGCCGTTGTTGAAGAGCGGCGAGAACAGGCCGATCCGGACCGCGTGGGCTGCCTGTCCCGTGACGGCGACAAGTGCGCCCGACATCAGAGCGCCCACGCCGAAGGAGACGAGAATCCGTCGTATTTTCATACCCATCCAATTCGAGCTTAAAATTCGGTAGACCTGGCTCGGCACACTGGCCGCACAGATACGCAGGGTCCGCGCGGAGATCATTGAGCTCGGATCACAGCCATCCGCCGTTGACCTGCCCGGCCCGCACCCAGAGGGTGAAGAAATTGTCCGACCAGAATGCCTGGGCTCTGGTGTTGTTGCAATTCCACTGCTGGAGCAGCGCCCCGTTCTCGTCCGAGGCCTCGACGATGTCGAGGCATTGCTGCGTATTATTCAGTAGCGAGCTGTAAGGATATATCGTGAAAAATCCTTGCTTGGGATTTCCGATACCGGTTGGGATTTCCTGGACGGACCACAGCTCTCCGGCCCGATAAGGGTTGTGCGTCGCACAGACCTGCTGGACCACGAGCGCATGCGGGGCGGTGCTGCCGTCCTTCATGTTCAGGCACATGCCGCTCACCTCGCTGATGATCTGGTAGAAGTTGTGCCCGCCGTGCCCGAGCACGTCCCTGCCGACCAGCCGCAGCTTGAACTCCTGCTGCGGCTGCCTGCTGCAGTCCCACTGCTGGATGCGCGCCCCCGGATTGTTCCAGCCGTCTTCTCTGATCACATCGAGGCAGGGCTGGGCCGCGCCGCGGGTGCTGCTCTGAATCACCGCATAGACGGTGTCCGCTTTGGCGGCGCCGCCCGCGGTCGTGGTCAGCGCGATGGTCGCGCCGACCGTGCAGAATATTCCAGCCACCCTGCGCGTGATCTTCATATTCCTCTCCCACGTGATCTCGGGTCCCAATTCATTGGTGTTCCATCACGTTCCGGCCGCCGCCTGAATGGTGAACATCGTGTGACTGGAACTGGATGGAACGCCTACCGGTTGGTGCCACCAGATCGGTCGGGGGGATCTTCCGCATGCTGTACGACTGGAGCCGTGCCGGCCAACGGGAGGCCGAGCGGCCGCCGGGCGGTGTGTTCTTCGACGAGACGCTGCGTGACGGCGTGCAGGCGCCGCGGATCGCCAACCCGACGGTCGAGGAGCGATTCCTGCTGATCGACCACATGGTGCGGTGCGGCATCGGCTGCGCCGACCTCGGGTTCCCCGGTTCGGGATCGGCCGCGGCCAAGGACTGCCTGGCCGTCGCCCAGTACGTCGCCCGGCAGGGCTATCCGCTGGTGCCGGGTTTCGCGGGCCGGACGCATCCGACGGACACCAGGGCCATCTGCGAGATCGCGCAGCGGGCCGGGCTGGGAGTCGACGCGTACGTCTTCATCGGGGTCAGCCCCATCCGGCAGTACATCGAGGACTGGTCGGTTTCGTCGATCGCCGGTCAGATCCGGGCCGCCGCGCGCGAGTGCCGCCGCGACGGAGTGGACTTCGTGCTGGTGCTGGAGGACTCGGCCCGGTGCCCGCCCGACATTCTGGCCAGGATCTACGACCTGGCGGTGGACCTCGGCATCACGCGGATCACGTTGTGCGACACGGCGGGCGCCGCCCTGCCGGCCGGCACGGAGGCGCTGGTCCGCTGGTCGATGCGGTACGTCGCGGAACGGGGCCATCCGGTGGCGTTCGAGTGGCACGGCCACAACGATCGAGGGCTGGCGCTGGTCAACTCGCTCACGGCGCTGGCGGCGGGCTGCGCTCGCGTCCATGGAACGATCCTGGGCATCGGCGAACGCGCCGGGAACGCCTCCATCGACCAGCTCATCGTGCACACCCGGCTGGAGGACGCCGGCGATCACGACCTGCGTGCGCTCCGGGCGTACTGCGAGTTCGCCTCCCGCGTGCTGGGCTTCGCCATTCCACCGAACTATCCGGCGATGGGCAGCGACGTCTTCAAGACGAGCGCCGGAGTGCACGCGGCGGCCATCCTCAAGGCGTACCAGAAAGGCGATGTCGCGGTCATGGACCAGGTGTACTCCGGCGTGCCGGCCAGCCTGCTCGGCCGGGAGCAGGAGGTGCTCATCGACGGCTCGTCGGGCGCGAGCAACGTGCACTACTGGCTGAAGGTCAACGGCGTGGAGACGGCCGACGACGACCTCGTCGACGAGGTGCTGCACCTGGCGAAGCTGGCGGACCGGCCGTTGACCGACGAGGAGATAAGGCGGGCCGTTGACACGCGAAGGTGAGCGGATCCGGCTGCGCGGCCCGATCCTCGCCCTCACGGAGGATCCCGGCCTCATCGCCGCCCAGTTGACCGGCGACAAGGCGGGCACGCCGCCGCCGTCGGCGCTGGTCCGGCAGCCGCTGCTGGACAACGTCTCCACCGACGAGATCATCCCGGCCTGGTGCTGCTACTGGTACGACGATCGGCTCGGCGACTACGCCTACCTCGGGCTGCGGCACGGCACGCCGGCCGAGGGCGCGGTGCGGGCGCTGGCCCCCGAGGTGATCGTCAGCGGGCACGCGAAGGGCTGCGGCTCGTCGCGGGAACACGCCGTGTACGCGGAGAAGTACGCCGGAGTGCGGATCGTGTTCGCCCGCTCCTTCGAGCGGATCTACCAGCAGAACTGCCGCAACGTTGGCATCCTCACCAGCGACGACTTCGACCTGCTCGACGCGTTGCTGGCCGGTGAGGAGCTCGGGCTGGACGCGTTCACCCGGCGTGCCGGCGGCATCGAGCGGTCCGTCATCGCGGCCGGCGGTCTGTTCGCCTATCACCGCGCCGGCGGGGCCACCCGGACGACCTTCGACGCCGCCCGCCCGCTCAACTACGTCGAGAAGATCATCCAGTCCCGGCTCGCGGCCGGCAACCAATGCGCCGGCACGTCGGCCGTGCGTGTCGGCGAGTCCTACTTCATCGAAGCGGACGTGCGGTTCTCGCACGAGTACGTGACCCCGATGGCCGCGGAGATGTTCACGCGGCAGTTCGGCGCGGACGCCGAGCTCGCCGACCCCGGCTCGTGCTGGTTCTTCCAGGACCACCTCTCACTGGCCCCGTCGGTGCTCGCGCGGCGCCGCGGCGGAGCCGAGCTGATCGCGCGGGTCGAGGATCTGAACGCGCGGCAGCGCGATTTCGTCTCGCGGGGCGGCGGCCACTTCATCGGGCCGGGCCCCTCGGGTGGGAGCCGTGCGATCTGCCACAACTATCTGGTGGAGACCGTGGCGCGCCCGGGTGAGGTCGTCATCGGGACCGACAGCCACACCTGCACCAGCGGCGCGGTCGGCGCGTTCGCCTTCGGCGTGGGCGCGACGGACATCGCGGCCGCCTGGTACAACCGGCAGATCCTGGTGAAGGTGCCCGAGGTGCTGAAGATCAACCTCATGGGCCGGCTCCGGCCGGGCGTCTGCGCCAAGGACGTGATGCTCACCCTGCTGACCCATCCCGGCCTCGCCGGCGGCCGTGCGATCGGCCGGGTCTTCCTGTACGCCGGTCCGGGATGCGCCGAGCTGGACATGGACGAGCGCGCCACGCTGTGCAACATGGCGGTGGAGGCGGGCGCGACCACTGCCGTGGTCGAGCCCGATGCCGTGACGTGGGAGTTCCTGGCCCGCCGCGGCGAAGGGGCCGTCCGTGGCGAAGGGCTTACGGCGCCGGTCGCGGACGAGGGGGCCACGTACGCCAGTGTCGTCGACGTCGACCTCGCCGCCGTGCGGCCGATGGTGTCGCTGCCCGGAGACCCGCGCAACGCCGTGCCCCTGGCCTCGCTCGGCGAGAGCGTGCCCGTGGATCGCGCGTACGGCGGCTCGTGCACCGGGGGCAAGGCGCGCGACATGGACATGTACGCGAGCGTGTTCGCGCTGGCGCGCGAGCGCGGCGTCCGGGTGCCGGCCGGCGTGCGGGCGTACGTGCAGCTGGGCAGCGAGGCGGTGCTGGCCTACGCGACCGAGCGCGGCTATGTCCAGCTGTTCGAGGACGTGGGCGTGACGGTGCTGCCGCCCTCCTGCGGCGCGTGCATCAACGCCGGGCCCGGCGTGTCGGAGAATCCCGGCGACGTGACGGTGAGCGCCCAAAATCGCAACTTTCCCGGGCGGTCAGGGCCGGGCCGGGTGTATCTGGCCTCGCCGTACGTGGTCGCGGCGAGCGCGATCGCCGGTCGGCTCAGCTCCGTAGAGGACATGTTCGAATGGTGAGCGTCGCCGTGATCCCGGGCGACGGGATCGGCGCCGAGGTGATACCGGCGGCGCTCCGCGTGCTGACCCTGCTGACCCGGGAGCGCCGCCTCGACCTCGACTTCGAGGTCTTCGACTGGGGCGCGCGGCGGTGGCTGTCCGAAGGGGTCGGCATCCCCGACGGAGGGGTCGAGATGCTGGCCCGGCAGTACGGCGCGGTCCTGTTCGGCGCGCTCGGCGACCCCCGGATCCCGGACATGGCGCACGGCCGGGCCATCCTGCTGGGCCTTCGCCGCGGCCTCGGCCTGTACGTCAGCCACCGCCCCATCGAGTTGCCCGGCGTGACCGTGGACCTCTACCGGGAGAACACGCAGGGCCTGTACGCCGGAGTGGGCGGCACCACAGGCGGACCGGCCGGAATCGAGGTCGCGGTGGACGAGTGCGTCTACACGCGGCCGGCCGTCGAGCGATTCGTCCGATACTGCCTGCGGGACCTGCGCCGTAAGGGCCGGCGCACGGTGACGCTCGTGCACAAGGCCAACGCCGTGCCGCACACCGGCGCGCTCTGGCAGGACGTCTTCCGCGCCGAACTCGCCGCCGTCCCCGAGCTGACCGGGACCGAGGAGTACGTCGACGCGTTCTGCTACCACCTGATCCGGGACGCGTCCCGCTACGAGGGCGTGCTGACCGAGAACCTTTTCGGCGACATCGCCAGTGACGTGGGCGCCGCCATGATGGGCGGGCTCGGCGTGGCGGCGAGCGCGAGCGTGTGCCCGGAGACCGGTTTCGGGCTGTTCGAACCCGTGCATGGCAGCGCGCCCGACATCGCCGGCACCGGCACCGCCAACCCGTACGCGGCCATGGCGGCCTCTGCCATGCTCCTGCGCCACCTCGGACACGACGAGGAGGCCACCTGCCTGCGCGAATGCCTGCGCGCGGCCGCGCAAGGCGGCACCGCGACCCGCGACCTGGGCGGATCGGCGACCACCGAGGCTTTCACCGCGACCGTGCTGGATCTGCTCGAGCGGAGACTGAGGAAAGATGACTGAGACGACGTTCGCGGTCGCCTTCGCGCAAGTCCTGGAGGATCTCGGGGTACGGCACGCGTTCGGCGTGTCCGGCGGCGCCATCTCCTTCTTCTGGTCGGCGCTCGGCGGCACCGGCATCGAGGTGACCCACTTCCGGCACGAGAGCGGCGCCGCCTTCGCCGCCTGCGAGGCCTCGGTCGCGTCGGATGCGCCGGTGGTCGTCTTCGTGACCACCGGGCCCGGCCTGACCAACGTGCTCACCGGCGTCTACGCGGCCCGGCACGAGCCGGCGCGGGTGATCCTGGTCAGCGCCTTCACCGACAGTGGAATGCACGGCCGCGGGCCGATCCAGGAGACCGGGCCGCGCACGCTCCCGCACGAGGGCGTGTTCACCCCGGGGCCGCTCTTCGACATCGCCACCGTCGTCACCTCCTCGGACGAACTGCCGGCTCTGGCCGGCGTCCTGGCCGAGGCCGTGGCCTCCCGGCCGCGATTCGTGGCGCACATCAGCCTGACCCTGCCCGCGCAGCGTGGTCCGGTCCGCCGCGCCGGCGTACCGCCCCTTACGCGAGGCATCCCGGCCACCCCCGGCACCGCGGTGAAAGACACCTATGAACTGCTGCGCGACCAGCGGTGGGTGCTCTGGGCCGGCAGTGGCACGCGGCGGGCGGCAGGCCCGGTCCGCAGGCTGGCCGACGCCGCGGGCGTACCGGTCATGGCGACCCCGCGGGCGAAAGGCGTCATCGCCGAGGATCACCCCCGCTATCTCGGGGTGACCGGCTTCGGCGGGCACCCGGCGGTCCTGGCCTATCTGGAGCGCGAACGGCCGGAATACACGCTCGTGCTCGGCACGGCGCTGGGCGACGCCGCCTGCGGCTACCACCCCGGATACACGCCGGGCACCGCGTTCATCCACGTCGACACGGATCCGTCGGTGCCGGGCAAGGGCTACCCCGAGGTCAAGACCGTAGCCGTGACGGCCGACGCGGGCGCGTTCGCCGACGAGCTGGCAGCGCTCTTCGAGAAGCGGCCCGCCACTGGTGAAGCGACCCCCGCCGTCGTCGGCAGCCCCTTCGCCGCGGCCGGCCCGGTGGCGCACGGTGGGCGCGTCCACCCCGGCCACCTGATGGAGGTCGTGCAGGCCGTCTTCGTCGAGAACGGGCATCTGGTCATGGCGGAGACCGGCAACGCGATGGCCTGGGCCATCAACCGGCTGCGGTTCACCGATCCCCTGCACTGGCGCACCCCGTCGGGGCTCGTCGGTTCCATGGGGCACTGCGCCGCCGGCGTCGTGGGGGCCGCCCTGGCCACCTCGCGCAAGACGGTCGCCCTGGTGGGGGACGGCAGCATGCTGATGCTCAACGAGGTGAGCACGGCCGTGGCGACCGGCGCTCCGGCGGTCTGGGTGGTGCTCAACGACTCCCGCTACAACATGTGCGCCCAGGGGGCGGAGATGCTCGGCCTGACCAATGTGGACGCCTCGCTCCCCGCCACCGACTTCGCCGGATACGCGCGGGCGCTGGGCGCAGGCGGCATCTCGGTGCGGCGCCCCGAGGAACTGCCCGGCGCGCTACTGGCCGCCCTCGACCACCCAGGGCCGGTCGTCGTCGACGTACCCATCGCCCCGGCGATCGGCGCCCCGACGGAGGGCCGCAACGCCGGACTGCTGCGCCAATGAATCCGGAAGGTGATCTATGGAAGCGAACACGTTTGCCACCTCGGCGTACATCGCCGCGCCCTATCAGCGGATCGTCGATTACCTCGCCGACCTGCAGAACCTCAACGAGTGGACGCTGTTCAGCCGCATGCGGAGCCAGGTCGACGAGTCGACGTGGCTCGGGACGGCGTCGGGCTATCAGCGGCCGCTCTACTACCACGTCAGGCGCGGCGGGCACGACGCATTCCAGTGGATCGAGTGGCATTGCGGGTTCGAGGAGGGTGTCTACCACCAGGTTTATCCGGTGCTCATCCTGCCGCCCGAGTATGTGGCGCCGGCGGAGCGGGAGCCGGGCGCCTACGTGCACTGGGTCAGCTTCGCCGATCCCGCGCGGCGCACGCCGATGATCGCCGAGGGCATGCCCGCCGTACACAGGGCCGAGTGCCGCGCGCTGAAGGCGGCGCTCGAGCGCGGCGCGGGGATGCGGCGCGCCGCCCGGGGGCGCCATGTCGTGCGGTCGGAGACCATATACGTCGACGCGCCCATCGGCAGCGGCGTCGAATACCTCCGCGACCTGCGATCCATGAAGGAGTACGCGTTCCTCCTCCGCCCGGACGGCGAGATCCTGGCGGACGAGGGCACGTTCCTCGACGAATACGGCAGGCGCGTCGTGCTGCGTTCGCGTTCGCACGCCATGGGTGAGGCGTCGATCGTGGAGCACGAGGCCTGCTATCCCGACGACGGCGGATTCGCGCAGCGCTCGCTCACGCTCCTCGTCCCCTGCTCGTACGCGTTCGGGCAATCCGAGGCGCGCGGCTTCATCAAGCACCGCGTCACGTTCTGGCCGGCCGACGAGTCGCAGGAGCTCGGACGCACGAGCATCGACGAGCTCCGCGCCGAGAGCGTCAACGTGAAACGCCTGCTGGAGGCCAAGGAGGGCAACCTGGAGTCGTTCGCCCGCGGTTTCAGCTACCAGCCGGTTTGACCACGGTGATCGAGTACGTCGAGTAGCCGGCCGAGGACGACTGGCCCGGCGACACCCACATTCGAAGCAGAAGCCAGCCCAGCAGGACGATCATCACGGTGGACATGACGATGGTCGCGCCGGCGAGCGTGCGCCGGAACAGCAGATAGCTCAGCGGGGGCCGGCCGGCGGGACGTGGCTTGGCGTCCCACGGCCGGCGCGCGTCGCCCGCGGCCGGTTCGGTGGCGGCCGGACCGGCCACGGCGGCGTGCCCGTTCATGCGCAGCCCGGCCAGCCAGGCGAGCAGCTCGGCGATCTGCGGTCCCTGGGGAGGCAGCCCCGACGCGAGGTAGCGCACCTCGGCGCCCTGCTGACCGAGCTCGCGGACGAGATTGCCGAGGCCCATCAGGGTGAGCCACTGCGGCAGGTTCTCCACGCCCCGGCCGGACGTGGTCGCACGCAGCAGGTCGGCCTTGGTGAGGACGACGGCGACGCGGCGCTGGCGGCCGCCGTCGGCCCGCCCGGCCAGTTCGTTGCGCAGGCGGGTGAAGGTGTCGGCCGGATCCTCGCGGGACAGGGTCAGACCCTTGGCCTGCAGCGCCACCTTTTCGGTCTCCAGCAGGTTGTCCTGCACGTCGGGCAGCGCGAAGGGGTCCACGACCAGGATCAGCGCCTCGCCGTGCGCGAGGTAGCGCATCTCCTCGACCTTGCTCGCGCCGGTGTAGTGCTCGCCCGACGGATCGAACAGGTAGAGGATCCGGTTGCCGCCCGTCTTGCCGGGCATCGCCACGTCCAGCATCACGGCTTTGGGCAGGTCGGGCAGCGTCTTGCTGATCTTGCCCGAGGACAGCTCCCGGCGCAGCTGCTGGAAGGCCAGCTCGTCGCTCTTGTCGAAGAACAGCGTCCGGCCGCCCGAGGCGCTCACCGCGCCGTGAATGGCGTCGACCGCGAGCGCCATGAGCGTGGTCTTGCCGGCGTCGGGGCCGCCGGCGAACGGCAGCGGCTCGATCCGCACCCGGCCGACGCGGGTCGGCAGCTGCCGGTCGCAGTTCGGGCAGTACGCCTGAAGGCGGTAGCGCCCGAGCATGATGGTCGTCGGCAGCCGGGTGCCGCACTGGCACACGTGCCGGGTGGCGCCGTTCTTGTTGGGGGTCAGGTCGGCGTGCTTGTTCCCGCAGTGGGAGCAGGCGTACACCGGCAGCGTGAACCGCGCGTAACAGCCCGGATAGGGACACGTCTGGAGGATGCGGCGGGCGAGCATGAAGACCTGCTCCACGCCTCGAAGGACCGCCACGCAGACGAGCCAGACGAGCATCCCGGCCGCGACCGTCAGCGCGTACAGGGCCATGATCAGCACGAAGAGGGCGAAGACGGGAAGCGCGGCCGTCACGATCGCGCCGCAGATGCCGATCCAGAGGGGGAACAGGAACCAGCCCTGCTCGCCGCCGACGAGCGTGGAGGTGACCTTGCGCAAGGTGCGGGCGGCGCGTTCGTTGATCTCCGGGACGGTGGTGTTGACGACGACCTGCCAGTCCTTCCACACCTGCCCGCTCAGGTAGTGCGGGTAGGCGGGATCGCGTCCGGAGCCGCTCGCGGGGGTGGCGACCGGCGCCGGGCCGCCCGCCGCGTCCGGCAGCAGGATCCGCCATACCTGCCGCGAGTAGAGGCCGACCGCGAACAGCGTGCTGCCCAGCAGGACGAGCGGGAAGAGCACGAGGGCGGCGAAGATGCCCGCGCCCACCGCCACTACCCAGGCGATGAGTATGAACAGCAGGAACCACATCAGCGGCCTCCCCAGCGCCGGATTCCGCGGCGCCTGGACTTCATGAGCTCCTGCAGCCCCGCCATCAGCTCCCGGTCGTTCTTGAACCGGCTCTCCATGGACCCGAACGGCGACCAGCTGTTGACGAAGTCCTCGGCCCACTGATCCAGGCGGGGGATCTGCACGTCGGCCCGGCGGAGCCGGATCGCGATCTCCAGCAGGGCGGCCTGCTCGTCGCGGCCGGCCCGCGCCGTGAGCCAGCCGTCGAGCAGCCAGCGGCGGGCCGGCTCGGACAGCCGGCGAAGCAGCTCCATGCGGAACCGCGTGTCCTGCTTGGCGAGCGACTTGGCCGCCCAGGCACAGACCAGCGGCTGAAGCTCGCGATCGATGTGCGGGCTGAGTACCGTCAGGCGCTCCATCTGGGACACGGCCTGCCCGGGGGTGTGGATGTCGGCCATCTGGACCGCGCCCAGCACGGCCTCCGCGTCATCGGCGACGAACCCCTCCAGCCGGGCCTGCTGCACGTGGGTGGCGACCTTGGCGGCGTCCTGGCCTTTCAGGCCGGCCGCGACGTACAGGCGCGCCGGCAGGCTGCTCAGCGTGTGAGAGCTCTGCAGCCGGTCACCGGCGTGCTCGATGAGCCGATGGCACTCGTCGGCCGTGGGCTCGGCGCGCCAGATGGCGGCCAGCGCCTTCTCGCGTTCGTCCTGTCCCTGAGGCGGATGGTCCAAGGAGAGCAGCCGGACGGTCCCGTCGACGCGCCCCACGCGGCTCGTCTCGACCTGCCAGGCGATCACCATGGTGCCCGTGGCGGGCGCGGACCGCAGATCCCAATCGGCCAGCAGTCGGCATATATCCGGCTTTAGTACGGCGGAGCGCGTGCGCGGCGACGACCGTTCCAGACCGGACACCAGCCCCGCCAAGAGCGGCTCGCGCCAGCCGAGCGGAGTGCGGCCGACCTGCTCGACGACGCCGGTGAGCGCTGGACCGACCAGCGCCGCGGCGGCGTGCTCCACGTCGGCGGCCGGCAGCTCCAGGCAGCTCCTGTCGGCCACCCGCAGGATGCCGACCAGGCGCGTCAGCTCACCGGCCGAGACCAGTTCGGTCCGCGCCGCGTCGGTCACCTCGCGCCGGTGCGCCTCGGGCAGCGGTCCGTGCGGCGGCGTCAGCGCGGGATCGAGCAGCGCCAGCAGGGCGCAGCGGGCGGCGAACGGGCCGGCGAACTCGGCCGGACCGTGCACGGCGACCGCCGCGGCGAGCGCGAAGCCGAGCAGACCGGCGTGCTCGCTGAGCGGTGGCCACACCCAGTCGGGCAGTCCGCCCTCGACGAGGACCGCGACCGCCGCCTGCTCGGCCGCGGACAGCTCGGCGCCGGTCAGGCAGAGCGCCACCAGGGCCGCCGCCGTATCGGGATCGGCCGCGTTGAACGCCGCGAGCTCGTCGATGCCGCCGAGATCCATGGAACGCCACAGGTCCCGGACGGTGTCGGAGAACCGGCCGGTCTCGATCGGCTGCGGCTCCTCGGCGAGGGTGACCACGGTGGCGTCCACGTCGGTGGGAATCCACACGTCAGGCGTGGTCCCCACGATGACCTGCGTGGTGGAGGCCGGGTCTCCGCTGTAGGTGATGAACGACAGCCGCGTCACCGTCTCCCACGACAGCGAATAGGAGATCACCGCGATCCACCGGACGATCTCGTCGCTGTCCGGGCTCACCAGGACGAGCCTGCCCTGACCCGTCGCGAGGCTGCGGCGCGCGAGCTCGAGCAGGATGCCGAGACGCCGGTAGGCGACCGGGCCGCCCGCCTTGAGCCACTGCCCGAGGGATTCGGGGTCGAGTTCGGCGCCCGGCATCAGGTCGGTCAGCTCGGGCAACGGCGAGCCCGGCCCGGCCGGGACGTCGGCCCACAGCGCCGCCCGCCAGAACTCGATCGGCCGCAATCCGACCAGGTCGCCGTCGGTCAGCACCAATGCGTGCCCGAGGAAGTTGCCGTAGCGGCCCGAATAGTCCTGCCCCAGGTAGACGCAGCGGGTCAGGGCGAACCTGTCGCCGGCGGGCCCGTACGACAGCGCCACCGGCATGGCGCGGATCTCGTCCGGAGCCGGCGCCGTCGGCAGGCTCGGCGGCGGCCGATAGGTGAGATAGGGCGTGACGTGCGCGGCCAGCCCGGCGGGCAGCCCCGGGGTCTCGGCCACGATCTGAAAGCCCGACCGGCCCGAGGGTCCCGACTCGGCGGACGTGTAGTGCAGCTGCCAAGCCACGAGGCTACCTCCGTACGCCGTTGAGCATCTTGAACCGATACAGCAGCCACAGCAGTGGGTCTTCGATCCGATAAGGGCGGATTCCGCTGCGCGCGACCGTCTCCCCCTCGGGGACGGCGCCGAGCGCGGACAGGCCGAACAGGGCGTAGTCGTTGTACTGCTGGCCGAGATAGCGGTCGATCTGGCCGGCCTGCCACTGGTGCAGCAGCGCGCGCACCTGCTCGTCGACGGCCTCTCTGTCGTCCAGGTCGAGCGCGCCGATCGGGTCGCGGGCGCGATGTAGCGCCGACTGCCGCTCCATCGACTCCCGCAGCTCGTCGATCTTGCTGAGCGCCACCGCCGCCGGAATCGCGAGCCGCCCTCCGTCCCGTTTGCGCAGCAGCTCGGTGACCCGTACGACGACGTCCATCTGGTCGCTCAGCAGGTCGTTGGCGAGCGTCCCGCCGCGCTCTCGCGCCCCGCCGCTCAGCGCCGCCTGCGCGCCGGGCAGCTCCAGCGGATCGAGCAGGAAGATGACGGCGTCGGCGGCGTCGAGGTAGCGCAGGTGCAGTTCGCTCATCTCCCGCTGGCGCAGATCCTCGCCCGCCGTGTCGAACAGCACCAGGGTCAGCGAGGCCGTACGGCTGCGCAGCCGGCCGGGAATGGTCCGGGTGAACAGGTAGACCAGGGGATCGCGCGGCGTCGTCCCCGCCGACTGGGTGGCGACAAGGAGCTTGCGCTCGCCGTACAAGGGACGGGCGAAGTCCTGCTTGTAGCGTTCGATGGTCCGGTCGTCGCACGCCACGAGCGAGGCGTTCAGCTCCTCGCCGACGCGGTTCATCAGCTCGTGGATGAGCACCGCGATGAAGGTGCTCTTTCCCGCGTGCTTGGCCCCGACCAGTGCGACGATCTTGCCGGGATTCGCGCAGTATTCGGCGGGCAGACGGCTGTGGCACGACGGGCAGACCCGCACCCCGCTCTCGCGCGAGCAGGTGGGGCAGGTGGCGCGCCGGCCGGGTTTTCGTACCGAGAACACGGGCGGGAGGGCGGGCGGGGGAGCCACGCCTCGGAAGTCGCCGAGCTCCTGATCGGGTTTGGCCTCGCAGCCCTTTGTCTTGCCACTGGTCCCGAGGCAGCGGAAGGCGATCCGGTTGGGGGCCAGCTTCGTGAAGCAGTACGGACACGTGATCATGACCTCACCCGGCCCTCAGGACGCGCACCGGTGGGTCGATCAGTTCGACGCCGTCGGCGAAGCAACGCAGCCAGTAGGGCTTGGACTGCTTGGGCATGGGCGCGGTCAGCCGCGCCGGCGTGCTGACCGCCGTCCATTCCGCGACCACGCGCCCTTCCTCGGCCGAGCTGGGCTGGATCCGGCCTGCCTTGATCACCAGGACCAGCCGGGCGATCTCCGCGGGCCGCTCGGAGGTCACCTCGACGACCAGCGTCTTGCGGCCGAACGAGCCTTCGTGGCGAAGGTCGTACTGGATGGGGGTGAGAGCGGCCAGAGGCGCCCGCACCGCGGGACCGCGGATCCGCGCGCCCTTCATCACCGCGGTCGCGGCCACCTCGATGGTGGGCGCCTCGCTTTCAGGGATGTCGAGCCGGATGCCGCCCTGGCTCCGATATGCCGCCGACGTGATCACCTGATGCCTGCCATTCCAACGGACCTCGATCTCGGGCACGTCCTTCGGCCATTCGAGGCCGACGAAGACCACTCCACCGCGGCGCACCGCGGTCACCTGACTCGGCGCGGGCAGGTTGACGTGCTCACGATGTGCGCCGAGGGTGGCGCTGTCCCCGACCACCGTGACCGCCACCAGCACGCCTGACACGTTCGCGGCGCGGAGCACGTATCCGTCGCGGGTCTGCGTCGCCGCGAGCACCCGTCCCGCCGCGCGGACCTCCCGCAGCGGCAACGTGGTCCCGTACGGCCAGCGCGGCTCGGCCGCGAACACCAGGAACTCGGCCACACCCGACGGGGGCTCGGCGCAGCGGATCAGCAAAGCGCCCGGGTCCGCCGCGGCCTGTTCGACCGTGAACTCGGCGATCGGCTCGGGCCGCGCCTCCGGCGTCACCGCCCGCCGCAGTCCGGGTGTGACGACCTCGCCCCTTCCGTCCGGATAAACGGCGGCGACGAGGTAGTGGTACGTGGTCCCGTTGCGCACATCGCGATCGCGGAACCCGGATCCCTCCACTGGGATCGGGCGGCCGTCGCGGGTGACGACCACGCGCAGCGCCTCCGGAGGCGTACGCCACTGACCGGTGACGATGCCGTCCACGGCGGTCAGCCGCAGCTCGTCGGGCTCCGGGCGGAAGGTCAGGGGAGCGGCGGCGATCGGGGCCGACGCCGCCTGCTTGCGCCGGGCCACCACCGAGTAGGTCACCGGCTTGTTGATCGGCGGTCGCTCGTCCCGCACGCCCGGGCGGGGAACCTCCGCGAAGACGACCCCGTCCCGCAGCACCTCGTAAGCGATCTCCCCGGCCCGGGACGGCGACGCGGACCAGGAAAGGACCACCCCATCGCCCTGCAGCGCGGCCCGCACGTCGCCGGGCGGGCGCGGGCCCAGCCCGGCCAGCAGATCCCCGATTCCGGGCAGGTCGGGTGCCCGGCTCAGCGCGTCCTCCAGCATGATCCACGCCCGGTCGGGGTCGGTCTCCGCCCGCGCCTGGTCGCGTAATTGGACCGCCTTCGCCAGCCGGGAACGCACCTCCGCGGCCAGCTCGCCGGCTTCGGCGCCCAGCGCACCGTCCGGAAGCGCCTCCACGAAGTCGGCGGCCGCCTGAATCTCCCCGGCCTCGACAAGCTCGCGCAGCCGCCCCGCGGGGCCGCCGGACATCCCGGTCTCCTGCCGGATCGCGAAGATCAGCCGTTTCGCCTCGCCGGCGTCGAGACCCAGGTCGTCGATGGCGTGGCGCATCAGCGTGTCGTCGTACGGATGCTCGCGGACCCGTTCGCGCAACCGCGCGGCCATGTCGTACCGCAGCAGCGCGGCCGGATCCGGAGTGTTGCGCAGGCTGATGAACACCGTGTCGGCGCCCACCGTCCACGGGCCGCGCGTCTTGCGCTGGGCGTCCCGCTCTAGCATGGCGACCTGATCCAGGATCCCGGTGATGGGCCCGAGGACTTTGATCCCCGTCTTCCTGGCCGTGAAGACGAAACCGGCGAGATGCCGCTCGCCCATGGTGTCGAGCGCCGCGCGCACCTTCGGATAGGCCGCGTACGGCGGGGTCTGCGGAAGCGGGTCGGGGTCGCGCACCTCGATGCCGAGCTCCTGCGCCACCCGGGTGGCGTCCTCGGCGCCCACACCACTCGACTTGGCGATGCCGGCCACGACGTCGGGCGGCAACATGCGCAGCTTGCCGGCCGCGTCGTCGAGCCGCCGCCGCAGGTCCGCCCGGCGTTTGGCGTCGCGCTCGGCGGACTGTCTGATCTCCTCCTGCAGTGGGCCCGGCTGACCGGCGGCCGCGGCGTCGAACAGCGGGCTGTAGCGGGCGTGCTCCGTCTCCAGCGTGTCGATCAGCTTGCGGAACTTCAGCATCTGCCGCGAACGGCGCCAGCACTGCCGCACCTGCCGCACGGTCTCGACCATCTCGGCCGCGCTCATGCCGTCGCGTAGCTGATAGCGCTGCCGGAGGTCGGCCGGGGGAGCGCCACCCGCCTGCCGGGCCGGCTCGAGCACGTCCCGGGTGTATCGGGCCTCGTCGAACGGCATCGGTCAGCTCACGTTGATCTGGGACATCGAGGCCTGCGACGCCGCGACCTCCTCCTCGGACATTCCGCCGATCTGGATGTCGAGGTCGAGCTGCTGACCCCGCTCGTTCTCCCGCGCCGTCACGTGCAGCAGGCCGGAGGTGTCCAGGGCGAAGGTGACCTCGATGGGGAACCCCGCGGGCTTGCCCGGCGGGATGCGCAGCTCGCCCTCGCCGATCTTGTTGTTGTCGTCGAGCTCCTCGGACTCCATGCTGCCGGCCTGCTCCATCACCTGGATGAGGACGGTGTCCTGGTTGTCGTCCAGCGTGACGAAACCCTCGGAGATCGCGGCCGGCAGCGCGTCGTTGGCGTGCACGAGGTGGGCGACGTACCGCCGCCGTGTCTGGCGGCCGTCCGTGGTGATGATGCCGAAGGCCCGCGAGGCGACCGTCTTGATCGTCCGGCCCTCGATCTGGCGCTGCTGCGTCGTCGACAGCCCGGCCTCCAGGGCCATCGCCTCGGCCTTGGCCCGATCTCCCGAGGTGAGCAGCCTCCGGTAGGTCTCCTCGAACGCGTACAGCGCGGCCCCCTTGGCGACGGCCAGGTCGGGGTCCTGGAGCCGGGGCGTCAGGCCGAGTTCGCGCTGCAGCGTCTCGGCCACCACCGGCATGTTCGACGAGCCGCCGACGAGGACGAGGTGGTCGAACCGCGTCACCCCCTTCGACCGGGCCGTCTCCAGCGTCCGCTGCGTGATGGCCACGGTCCGGTCGAGCAGGTCGCGGGTGAGCGCCTCGAACCCCTCGCGGGTCAACTCCACCGTGGTCACCCGCCCCTCGTGCATCACGCGCGCCGAGTGCTTGACCCTGCTGGACAGGGTCTTCTTGAGGTCCTCCGCGATCTTGCGAAGGTCCTGCTCGGTGGCGCTGGCGTCGAGCGGGTCGCCGACGTCCGGGTGCTCGCGCCGGAAGCTTTCGGCCAGGTGCTCCACCAGGACGTCGTCCCAGTCGGCGCCGCCGAGGTTGTGGTCGCCGTCGGTGCACACGACCTCGATGTCCCCGCCGCGGAGGGTGATGACCGTCGTGTCGAAGGTGCCGCCGCCGAGGTCGTAGACGAGGATGTGGCAGTCCTCGGACGGGTTGAGCACGCCGTACGTGATGGCCGCGGCGATCGGCTCGGAGATGATGTCGATCACGTTGAGCCCGGCGATCTGCCCGGCCTTGCGGGTGGCGTCCCGCTCGGCCGCGCCGAAGTAGGCCGGCACGGTGACCACCACGTCCTTGACCGTGTCTCCCGTCGCGACCTGGACGTCTTCGGCCAGCTTGCGGAGCACGAACGCGGAGATCTCCTCGGGGGTGTAGGCGTGGTCGTGCAGCGTCCGGGTGACCTCCTGCCCCATGTCCCGCTTTATCCGGCTGATCACCAGGTCGGGATAGATGACCGCGCTGTCCTTGGCCATCTGGCCGACCACGACGTTGTCGGCCGTCTCGAAGAAGACCACGGAAGGCGTCGTGTCCACGCCTTCCCGGTTGCGATGCACCTCCGCTCGCCCGACCTGGTTGATGCTGGCGATGCATGAGTACGTCGTGCCGAGGTCAATCCCATATACAGCCATTTATCCGTCCTTCCGCCCCTCGTCTTCCTGCTTGCCGATCACTACGTCCGCCTTGCGCAGGACGCGCTCCTCCCGCTGGAATCCGGCCGCGACCACCGCCGTCACCTGTCCGTCGGGGCCCGGGGCCGTGCCGACCGCGCGGTGCCTTCCGGAGTCGTACGGGTCGCCCGGCGCGACCTCGAGCAACTCGGCCCCGGTCCGGGCCAGGACCTCGGCGACCTCGGCCGCGATCGCCTCCAGCAGGGCGCGGAAGTGGCGGTCGTCCTCCGGCGCGGCGGCGAGCCGGGCCGCCTCCCGCGCGGCCAGGTCGTAGAGGCGATAGAGGCCGGCCCGGACGGGTGTCAGGGCCTCTTCGAGCAAGCCGTGGCGGAGTTTCTGGTTTTCCGCATAAAGCCGGTCGATGATCTCTTCGCGATGCGCGGCGCGATCGTGGTCGCGTTTGAACTCGGCCTTGATCTCCTCGGTCAGTCGATCCAGAGCGGTTGCTACAGGGTCAGTTTCCGACATAGCGGCTATTTCGGGAGAATCCGGCGGAGTATCGCCATCGATGGGAGGAAGTGTCATTCGAGTTCCCAATTTTGCGAGGACTGTTCACGACGGGGACTGCACAATACGCGAGCGCGAGTCTATCTAGAATTATGGTGAAATGAAGACGGAGTCCCAAAAGGAGAGCAGTCGTCGAACGACTAGCGGCCTGGTTGAAATCAACGATTCGGTCGGTCCGCAGTCGGCCCCACACTGCGGATCTCCCCCTCTGGACCGGCGTGCCTGCGCTCAAGTGGCCTTGACGGGGATAATTGCCGCCAATCTTCCGCGCGGGGAACATCGTCCGGTGAACGAAGAGGTCCATGGGGATTTCTCGGTCGTTCCATGAACCCGTTCCGGCCACTACTGTGACCACCGCTCCACATGCGCATGATGCGACCATTCGCTCCCGCGGCCAGCCTCACTAGGCTGCCGGGTATGCGCGATTTTTCCCGGCGCCCCGTGCTGTTCCTCGACGTGGACGGTCCGCTCATTCCATTCGGCGCGCCCCAGATCCGCTCCGGCATGCGCCTACCAGAAGGAACCAATCCACTGCTCGACCGAATCGATACGCGAGTCGGCGGGTGGTTATCGGCCCTGCCATGCGACCTCGTGTGGGCGACAAGCTGGATGGACGATGCGAACGAAGTGATCAGCCCGATCCTCGGCCTGCCCGAGTTGCCGGTGGTCGAGTGGCCGGACACAGACGAAGAAGGCCCGTTGCACTGGAAGACCCGCGCTCTGGTCGACTGGGCCGCAGGCCGCTCGTTCGTCTGGGTCGACGACGAGATCACCGAGCATGATCGCGCATGGGTCTCCGCAAGCCACCGCGGAAACGCGCTGCTTCACCGCGTCGATCCCACCCTTGGTCTCGGCTCATCCGACTTCACCACGATCGCCGCCTGGCTGGCCGGGTGACGATCGCCGTCAGCATCATTGAGGGCATGGCCGCACCTGTCGTCGAGCTTCATGTCCCGCTGCATCCAACGCCCGGCCGCGCCGAAACCGATTATCCGTTCCCGTGGATCGACGAGATCGAGGTGTTCTTGTTCGAGTTGGAGCAGGAAGGCGAGGTCGCGATTTTCGACGACGGAGAAGAGTTCGAAGGGGCCTACGTCTTCTTCCTCACGGGGGCCGACGAAACCGGCCTCCTCGCCGTCGCGTCCCGCGCGTCGTGTCTGGACGGAGTTCCCATGGGCGCCTTCGCCATGGTCACCGACGACGAGGCGGCCGAGTTCGGACGCGGACGTCGCGTAGACCTGCCCCTGCCCTGATCATCCCTGCGCCGGCTCGCGACAGTGGCCGAGTGCTCATGCTCAGCCATGTCTGGGCGACCGACCACGTCATGGCCGTAGCGGCGGCTCCATGTCGACCGGGACGCGGGCGTCGATTCCGGTTCCAAGGGTCGGATGGCTCCCGCGAATGTGGACGGCAATGCCGCTGGCGGCGGCCCGATAGAGACGAAGCGGGGCCTCCCCGGACAGTTCCTCCGGCTTGAAGCCCTTCGCTCCAACTCCCACCACTTGGAACGCGACGGCGCACTCGGTGGCCAGTTCGCCGTCCGGCACCTGCTCGGCGACGGCGGTCACGTAGACGGCCTCGGACTTACCGGGCAGGACGCTGGAGTCGAAGATGGCCATGCTGACGCCAGGCTGTCGCGCCACATTGCCCGAGTGCCGGGCCTTTGGCGACGACACCCAATAGAAGACCCGGTAGCCGCTGTGGGTGAAATACACCGGAGACACCCGCGGGAGACCGTCTTCTTCGACCGTGCCGAGCGCCATGTAGTGATTGCCGTCGACCACCCGTTGCACCATCGCGCGCAACTCCACCATTTGCTCTGTCACGGCCTCAATCATGGGCCGCCCGTGCCGCAGACGCTCGAGTATGGCGGAACCCTGCTTCAGAACAGCTCTTAGGTGCTGATGGGGTGGCGGGCTTGGAAGGCGAGCCGCTGGTCGGCGCCCTCGGCGAGGAAGGTGAGAAGAGAGTCGAGGGCCATGAACGCTTCCCAGGGCTCCTGGACGGCCGCGTGGGCAAGTCGGTCGACGACCAACTGCTCGAGGTCGGGAACGCGTTTGGCCTTCCAGACCTTGTCGGCCAGGCTCACCAACAGGTCTTCGGTCGTGATGTCGGGCCGAGTCCACTCGGCGTGGGTGCGGGCGAATCGCGCTCTCGGCTCGGTCACGCCGTAATCGAGCAGGAGCCGGTAGCCGGCCTCCTCATGTGCGGATCCGGGACCGGACAGTTCGGCGGGGTGGATGGTCTTGCCGATGTCGTGGGTGGCCGCGCCGTACAGGATGGCCTCTCGGTCGATGACCAGGGTCGGGTAGTCGCGGGTGAGCCGGTCGGTGAGTTCGCAGGCGACGTCGTGAACGGCCCGCAGATGCGCCGCAAGCCGCGGCGGCGCGCCGAGATCGCGCAGCAGGCGGGCGACCTGGTCAGGGAGCGGCCGTAAAGCCGGCTCCGCAGGGACGCTCAACGCCCGCTCCAGTGCCGTGGAAGTCACCCCGGAAACGTATCCGACAACGGATCGCTTCATGCCGGACATGGGCGGGGGCGGGCGGCGTGGATCGCTGAGGACGACGTCAGGCGGGTGGTTCAGCGGAGCGCTGCCGGCCCGGCGAACAGCGCTCCCGCGAACGCGCACGCCTTACACCTCGTTCGACCGCCCGGCCGCCCCCCGGCGCGGGTCAGTTGGCGACGGTGAATCGGCAGCGATGGTGGGCCGACCTGTCGATCTCGTCGAGGAGCGCGACGGCGTAGTCCTCGGCGGAGATCGACTCGCCGACCGGAGAGTCGTCTCCGATGATGTAGACGCCCGTGCGCTCGCCGGGCTGGATCACGGGCGGCGGCGAGAGGTACGTCCAGTCGATCCCTTCACCAAGGCCGCGCAGGTAGTCGAGCGCCTCGGCGCCGATGAGCGCCTCGTCCCGGTAGATCTCGGGGAAGCCGGGGAGGTCGAGGAGCCGCGTGCCGTCCACGAGGAGGGAGCCCGCGCCGCCGACGACGAGCAGCCGCGCGTCGCCCAGCGTCTCGGCCAGGTTGCGCAGTCGCGCCAGGTATTCGCGCCGGTCGCCGCCGGTGCGGCTCGGCCCGATGGCCGACACCACGACGTCGGACTCGGCCGCGATCCGCTTGGCGAGGCCGGGGTCGCCCGCGTCGCCCTGGATCTCCTGGCCGCCGGCCGGCGACTGCCCGCCCGTACGGGTGATGCCCGTCACCTCATGACCTCGCGACAACGCCTCGGCCACCACCCTGCCGCCGATCATGCCCGTCGCTCCGTAGACCGCGATCCTCATCGTCATACCGCCCTCAGCTGCTCGTATACGTACGCCCGGCCATGATTCGACCGTACCGAGGGAAAGGTAACCATTGGTTACTGAGCACTTCAACGTGCTATAAGTACCTTGTGGTTACTAATGCCCCTCAGCTACTCGATCGCCTTCGGGCCAAGCGGGCGCAGGCATACCAGGGTGATCTGTTCGATCCGGAGTGTCCGACACGGCTCGTCCTCGACCGGATCAGCGACAAGTGGACGGCGCTCGTCGTCCTGCTGCTGAGCGACGGCCCGATGCGGTTCTCGGAGCTGCGCGGTCACATCGGCCGGGTCGCGCCCAAAGTGCTCACCCAGACGCTGCGCCGGATGGAGCGCGACGGGCTGATCACGCGCGAGATCTTCGCCGAGGTCCCGCCCCGCGTCGAGTATGCGCTCACCGGCCTCGGTCATTCCCTCATCGAGCCGATCGCCCTTATCGGCGACTGGGCCGAGATCCACGTCGATCAGATCACCAAGGCGCAGGCGGCCTACGACGCCGCCAGACAGCTGTAGCCGCCAGACGGCGACAGCGGCCACGGTTGCTCAGGGGCGTGCCGGCGGCGCCTGGTAGGAGAGCAGCGCGATGCCGGATTTGAGGACCTGGGCGCCGGTCAGTTCGAGCCGGGTGGCGTTGCCCTGGTTGAGCAGGAGGTCGCCGGGGCCGCCCACGCCGGCGAAATGAGGGTGCACCCACAGGTGCAGGACGTCGAGCAGCCCGTTGGTCATCAGGGTGTTCGCCACCGGCCCGAAACCGTGCATCATGATGTCGCCGCCCTGCTGCTTCAGCTTGGCCACCTCGGTCACCAGGTCGCCCCTGATCACCGTCGTGTTGTTCCAGCCGGCCTTGTCGAGGGTGGTCGAGGCCACGTACTTCGGCATGGCGTTGATCATGTCCGCGTACGCGTTGCCGCGTCCGGGCCAGGCGGATGCGTAGATCTCGTACGTGTGACGGCCCATCAGCATGGATTCGCATGATCGCAGCTGTTCCAGGGTGATCTGGTCGGACTCGTCGTCGACGTAGGCGAAGTGCCACACGTCCATGTGGTTGATGACCCCGTCGACGCTGACGAACGTGGAGTTGATGATCTTTCCCATGGCCTGCCTCCGGCTCTGCGCTTATCGATCGTTCGCTGTGCCCGTCCACCGTCTCGGACGGTGTCGACGGTTTGTCGACGGGCGGTCGGCGGCCCCGTTATCGTGCCTGCATGTTCTTCGGGGTCCTGGGCCCGATCGCGGTGTGGACGGCCGATGGCGAACCGATCCCCGTGCCAGGCCGCAAGGTCCGCACCCTGCTCGCCGTACTGCTCGCGCATGAGGGACGCGCCGTCCCGGCCGCCCGCCTCATCGACGCCCTGTGGGGCGAGCGCCTGCCCGGCGACCCGGCCGGCACGTTGTCCGGCAAGGTCACGGAGCTGCGCCGGGCGCTCGACCGCGCCGAGCCGGGCGGCAGGCGGCTTGTGGTCTCGCCACCACCGGGTTATCGCCTGCGGGTCGACGCGGACGCGGTGGACGCCGGCCGATTCCGCGCGCTCGTGGCGCGTGCCCGTGGGACGGCCGATCCGCGGGTCCGGGCCGGACTGTTGTCCGGCGCGCTGGCGCTGTGGCGGGGTCCGGCCTTCGCCGACGTCGCCGACGAACCCTTCGCCCGGGCCGCGGCGTTAGGGCTGACGGAGGATCGGCTCGCGGTGCTGGAGGATCACGCCGAGGTGCGGCTCGCCCTCGGCGAGCACACGGCGCTGGTCGCCGAACTCGCCGAGCTGCTGGCCGCGTATCCCCTGCGCGAACGGCTGCGAGCCGTGCAGATGCAGGCCCTCTATCGGTCCGGACGGCCGTCCGAAGCGCTGGCCTCGTTCGAGGAGTTGCGCGGGCGCCTCGCCAACGAGCTCGGCCTCGACCCCGGCCCCGATCTGGTTGCGCTGCATCGTGCCGTCCTCGCGCGCGATCCCCGGCTCGACGCCGCCGTCCAGGTGTCCGCTGTACGGCCACGCACCAACCTGCCTGCTTCTGTCTCCGAGCTGATCGGCCGGGACGAGGCCGTGGCCGCAGTCCGGGCTCGGCTGGCGTCCGACCGGCTGCTCACGCTCACCGGCCCGGGCGGCGTGGGTAAGACGCGCCTGGCGCTGGAGGCGACGCGTGGGCTGGTCGACGACGCCGCCGAATTCCCGGACGGCGTGTGGCTGGCCGAGCTGGGCGCGCTGGAGCGGGGTTCGGCCGGACGTCCGGGAGACGTGGTGATGGCGGTGCTCGACATTCGCGATATGCCGGGTGCCGCGGATCGGTTGGTCGACGTCCTGCGCGCACGGCGGCTGCTGCTGGTGCTCGACAACTGCGAGCACGTCGTCGAGCAGGCCGCCGAACTGGCCGGGCGCCTGCTCCGCGGCTGTCCGGATGTGCGCGTTCTCGCCACCAGCCGGGAGCCGCTGGGCCTTCCTGGTGAGGCGGTCTGGCCCGTCCCGCCGCTCGAGGTGCCCGATCCCGCCGCCGAGCCGGATCCCGCCGGCCTCGCCGAGGCGTCCGCCGTACGGCTGTTCGCGGCCAGGGCGGCCGCCGCCGCGCCGGGGTTCGCGCTCGACGCGGACAACGCGCCGGTGGTGGCGATGTTGTGCCGGCGGCTCGACGGTCTGCCGCTGGCGTTGGAGCTGGCCGCCACGAGGGTCAGGGCGCTTGGCGTGCACGAGCTCGTGGCCCGGCTGGATGACCGATTCCGGCTGCTGGACGTCGGCCGGCGGGACGTCCCCGCCCGCCAGCGGACCCTCACGGCGGTGATCGACTGGAGCTGGGACCTGCTCACCGATCCCGAACGCGCCGTCCTCCGGCGGCTGGCCGCACACGCCGACGGCAGCACCCTGGAAGCCGCCGAGCACGTGTGCTCCACCCCCAGCCAGACCGAGCCATCCAGCCGAGGCCGCACCCGCAGCGAGTCCGAGCCACCTGGCGGGGCCGGGATTCCCGGCAGGGTCGGGCCATCTGGCGCCAGGGACCTGTCCGGCGAGGTTGGGCCACCTGGCGGGACGAGCCTGTTAGGCGCGGTCGGGTCTTCTGGCGAGCCCGGGCCACCTGGCCGGGTCGGGCCTTCCGGCGGGGCCGGGATTCCTGGCCGGGTCGGGCCATCTGGCGCCAGGGACCTGTCCGGCGAGGTCGGGCCTACTGGCGCCACAGGCTCGTCTGGCGCGGTCGCGTCGGGTGATGTGGCGGGTCTGCTGGCCCGGTTGGTCGACCGCTCGCTTGTCGCGGTCGCCGACGGGATCGGCGGTCCTCGATACCGGTTGCTGGAGTCGGTGGCCGCCTACTGCGCCGTACGGCTGTCCGAAGCCGGCGAGTCCGATTCCGTACGGGAATCGCACGGGCGGTATTACACGGAGCTGGCCGCGCGGGCCGAGGAGGGGCTCTACGGGCATGACCAGCGCCACTGGCTGCGGCGGCTCGACGCCGAGAGCGCCAATATGCGCGGCGCGCTGGACACCGCGGTGCGGGAGGGGAGCGTCGAACGGGCGCTGCGGCTGGTCTGCGCGCTGACCTGGTACTGGTTCCTGCGCGGACGGTTGTCCGAAGCGCGGCGCTCGCTCCACGCGGCGCTGGCGATGGAGGGAGAGGCCCCGGCGGGACTGCGCGCGCAGGCCGCCGCCTGGAAGTCGGGGATAGAAGTCCTGCTGGGAGAGCCTGATCCGGCAGCCGGACAGGTCTGCGAGGCGGTCCTCGACCCGGCCGCGCGGGCCAGGGCCGAGTGGTTCCTGGCGTACGCGGAGACTGATTTCGGCGATGTGTCCGCCGTCGACGGACGGCTCGGACGGGCTCTGGCGACCTTCCACGAGCTCGACGACACGTGGGGGATCGCCGCCGTCCTGGGCACTCGCGCCAAGCTCGGATACCTGCGCGCCGATCAGAAGGCGATCGAACGCGACGGAGAGCAGAGCGCCGAGCTGTTCCGCGAGCTCGGCGACCGATGGGGGCTGCTGCAGGCCACGTCGTGGCTGGGCGGGCTCGCCGAGATGGTCGGCGACCACGTCAAAGCGCGGCGGCTGCACCGCGAGGGGCTGCGCATGGCCGAGGAGCTCGGCTTGTGGAGCGAGGTCTCCGTACGGCTGGCATGGCTGGGCTGGATCGCCGTACAGCAGACCGATTATGCCGAAGCCAGGGACCTGTGCGGGCAGGCGCTGCGGCTGGCCGGTGCGCAGGGATATCGGGTAGGGGAGACCTTCGCCGAGGTCGGAGCCGGGTTCGCCGCTCGCAGGCAACGCGATTTCGACGCGGCCGAGCGGCACTTGACCAACCTGCTGGCCACCGCCGGACCGGAGGACGGCCAGGCGCCGCCGCTGTATCTGTCGATGGTCCTCACCGAGCTCGGCTTCCTGGCCGAGCAGCACGGACAGGCCGCCGAAGCGCGGCGGCTGCACCTGCGGGCATTGAGGATCTCTCGCAGGCTGGGTCAGCCCCGCGGTATCGCGATGGCGCTGGAAGGACTCGCCGGGGCGGCCGGTCTCGCCGCCGACCACATGACGTCGGGCCGGCTCCTGGGCGCCGCGGACTCGGCGCGGCGGGCCATCTCCGTGCCGGCGGCTCCGTCGGAGCAGGCGGAGATCGACCGCATCACGTCGGCCACTCGCGCGGCCCTGGGCGAGGCCGCCTTCACGGCCGCCTATCAGGAGGGCGCGGGACGTACTGCCGACGAGGTCACCGCCGACCTCGGCGACTGAGCCCGCGGGGAAGTTCCAGGATGGATGGATCGGCGGTCAGCCCGGGGAGGTTCCAGGTTGGATGGATCGGCGGGCGGCCCGGGGGAGCTTCGAGGATGGATCGGCGGGCGGCCCGGGGGAGGGTTCCAGGATGGATCGGCGACTGAGCCGCGGGGGGTCCAGGACGGGATCGGCGGGCGGCCCAGCGGAGGTTCCAGGGTGGATCGGCGGCCGGCCGCATAACTCGGGCTGAAATTTTCAACACCGTGGCCGAAACCTTGACGCAACATAGGGCGTCGTTCATAGTTGGCCCGTCAACCCCATCAGGTCCATCTCTCGGAGGCCGTATAGCAGGCAGAAATGTTAGCGCTAACAAATTAGCTCTTCTTTCCGTTTCCGCCGCGATCTGGCAGGTCAGTGGGCATTGTCGCCGTGCGCGCAGCTGATACGGTGAAACGTTTTGCGCCCTTTCGGCGGACGACGCATGCCTGAATGGCCCGCATTCGCGGCAAGCCCTGAGAAGGCGACCTCCCGAAGAAAAGGCTGAGGTTAATCATGACTGTCCGGTCCCGATTTTGGCATTTCAAAAAAACGTTGCTGTCCGCGGGCGCGGCCATCGGACTCACCGGCGCTCTGCTGACCGGCATCGCCACGCCGTCCCAGGCCGCGACAGGGCCCTGTGACATTTACGCGTCGGGTGGCACGCCCTGCGTGGCGGCGCACAGCACGACCCGGGCCCTGTTCGCCTCCTACAACGGCCCGCTGTACCAAGTCAGGCGCTCGTCCGACAACACCACCCGGGACATCGGGCTGATAAGCGCGGGCGGGGTCGTCAACGCCGCGACACAGGACTCGTTCTGCGCGAACACGACCTGCCTCATCACCATCATTTACGACCAGACGGGCCGCAATAACCGGCTCACGCAGGCGCCTCCCGGCGGATTCTCCGGTCCGGCCGCCGGCGGGTTCGACAACCTCGCGATCGCGACCGCGGCGCCGCTGTCGATCGGCGGCAACAAGGCGTACGGCGTCTTCGTCGCGCCGGGCACCGGCTACCGCAACAACAGCACCAACGGAATCGCGCGCGGGGATGCCGCGGAAGGCATGTACGCGATCTTCGACGGCACGCACTCCAACGGCGGTTGCTGCTTCGACTACGGCAACGCCGAGACCAACAGCCGTGACAACGGCAACGGCACGATGGAGGCCATTTACTTCGGCAGCATCAAGGTCTGGGGCTTCGGCACCGGCAACGGCCCATGGGTCATGGCCGACCTGGAGAACGGTCTGTTCTCCGGGGTCAACGCGGGCTTCAACTCCAACGACCCGACCGTCAACTTCCGATTCCTCACCGCCATCGTGAAGGGCGAGCCGAATCACTGGTCCATCCGGGCCGCCAACGCCCAGTCGGGCGGCCTTTCGACCTTCTACAACGGGGCGCGCCCGAACGTCGCGGGCTACAACCCGATGAAGAAGGAAGGCGCCATCATCCTCGGCATCGGCGGCGACAACAGCATCGGCGCCGCCGGCACCTTCTACGAGGGCGCGATGACCTCCGGCTATCCGTCCGATGCCACGGAGAACGCGGTCCAGGCCAACATCGCCGCCGCGGGTTACGCCACGTTCAACGGTGGCGGGGGCGGTCTGCTGACGCCGGGCACGGCCGTTTCGCTGCGCGCCACCACCGCCTGCTGCACCACCCGCTACATTTCCCACTCGGGCGCCACCGTGACCACCCAGGTGGTGACGTCGACCAGTTCGGCCACCGCGAAGTCCAACGCGTCCTGGACCGTAAGGGCCGGCCTCGCCAACAACTCCTGCGTGTCGTTCGAATCGCGCGACACGCCGGGGAGTTTCCTGCGGCACCAGAATTTCCAGGTGTCCATGCAGGCCAACAACGGCACATCGCTGTTCGCCTCGGACGCCACGTTCTGCCCGCAGAGCGGCATGAACGGCCAGGGCAACTCGTTCCAGTCGACCAATTTCCCGACCCGATACATCCGCCACTTCAGCAACAACGTCTACATCGCCAGCAACGGCGGCTCCAACGCCTTCGACTCCGCCAACCTGTGGAGTGACGACGTCAGCTGGGCCGTCACCGGCGCGTGGGCATAGCGTTCCCAGGCATAGCGCCGTCGTGATGACCGAGTCGCCCCGGGCCGCCGCCCGGGGCGACCCCCGTCAGGATTCATCTGGGACCACCCTGACGAGAACGCTCGCCGAAACAGAGGCGTCGGCACTGCGGTCGCCGGCGAAGGACGCGTGATACGCGCCGCTTGTGGCCGCCGTCGTGTGAGCGACGAATGCGCCCTGCCCGTTCGTGGTGACACTGGCCACCGTCGAACCGTCCTCGAAAACGATGTCCACGCTTTTGTGCGCCAGACCGCGCATCCTGCCTTTGACGAGAGCCTTCAGCCTGCCTGAGAAGTGGACCGGACGTCCCTCGAGCGTCGACTGCGGGCTGATCTGGAAGTCCGAGAACCGGGTGTCGGCTTTGACGGCCGCCGCACTAACGGCGGAGAGCAGCACGGTTCGGCCGTCGGTCATGGACCCGTCAGCGGCGACGGCGAACGGCGTGACATTCCACTGCGCCGGAACTTCGAACTGCCGGATAGTGAAGCGGAACGTCCATAAATCGCCTCGGCGGGTGCCCGCCAGCACGCCCGGAAGCGTGCCGCGCGCCGGAGAGTGGAGGCCGACTTTGACGTCCTTGCCATCGCTGGTGACCTTTATCGTGACCGTGACGGGCTGATCGCCCACCATGGCAGGGTTAGGGCTGATGCCGTCGAGGCGCACGGTCGCGGCCGCCTTCTTAGCGGTTGTCCCATCGGGCTCGACGGCCAATAGCACGGCGCCGGCAAAAACCTCTGCCGGCATGACCGCGGCGGTACGTTTCATCGAAATCACTCATCTCCTCGCGGGGAGCTCATGCGCGAAACTCGTCGCTCCTCCCCGGGAGGGCGTGCCGCGTCGTTCCATCACAAGGTCCCAAGCGGGGACAATCGCAGCGTGCTGAGCGACGACGAGGCGACGCGGGTGTGTCGGCGCGGTTCGAGGAGGAACTCGCGGCGGGCACGGTTGTCGTCCACACGGCCGCGTACGGCGTCTATCAGATGGCGACGCCGATGATGTCCGGGCCGGTGTTGGCCGATGGGACGCTGACGGCAGAACGGATCACGGGAATGCGGTTCGACGGGGCGCTGGTCGCGTTGTGCGCGTGTCAGAGCGGGGCCGCCATGCCGTACGCGGGGAAGAGCGGCTCGGCATCGCGCGCGCGTGCCTGCACGCGGGCGCGCGATGTCGTGGTGGGCTACTGGTCCATCGACGATCTGTCCATGAGCCTGCTCACGCGCCATTTACACGACGCGCTCCAAGCCGGGGATGGGCGCGGCCGCGGCCGTGCGGCTTCAGTCCAAGGGGTCGCGGCGTGTACGGGACGCCGCTGTGCGGACGGCTTTGCCGCACCAGGCAGGGGCCGAGCCGGATCTGAACGTCAAGTTGTTCGCTGAGCCCTATTTTGGGCCTCGTACGCGGTGATCGGTGACTGGAGCTGAGCGGGACGATGAATCAGAGCGATGCCGTACATGAGACGGTGCGCGACAGGATGGCACCGCTGGCCCGACTACCAGAGCACGAGGAGCCCGCGCTCGAGGTGGCCGACCTGGCGGCGCAGGGCACGGAGATGGCCGCCGTCGTGGGAGCCGACGGCAGGTATCGCTGGCTCGTCGGCCCGGAAGGCAGGCGGAGCGCGCCGCTCGTCCCCGAGTCCATGCCGCTCACCGGCCTGCAGGAGGCGACGGAGTTGCTGGAGAGCCTCGGGGCGGGCGCGTCGGGCGCCGTGGTGGTGGACGAGGCCGGGGCGCCGACCGGATTCCTGCCGCTGAGCAGCGTGCTCACGGTTCTCAGCGAGTCGTACGTCCTGCGGACCGGCGTCATGGGCGACGAGACCCTGGAAGGCGAGACCGTGTTACCGCCGCTGGTCATCGTCTGTGAGGCGTGCGGGACGCGGAACACGCTGCATTCGTTCGACGACGGCGTGACGATGTGCGCGAACCCGGTCAACCCGCACCTGCTCGCCGTCAGCTGGGCCTGACGTGTTCCCCGCCATCGGCGATGTGTTCGGTACTTTGGACAAGCGGTTCGTGTCCACCGTGTGGCTGCCCGTCCAGGCCTTTTTCGGATGTCTGCTGGTCATCGTGTTCAGCGCGTACGGGTGGACACGCGCCCGGACGACGTGGACGGCGCTGCCGGCAGGCGGACAAGTGGCCGCCGCCGTGGGCTATCTCGTCGCCGGCACGCTCGTCGCGTACGTGGTGGCGGCGCAGATCAGCTCCCTGATCCGCCTCTATGAGGGCTACTGGCCGGACATCCGTCCGCTCGGTGGCCGCGTGAAGCGGGTCACTGAGGCGCTTACGCAGCGGCAGCGTGACCGGCGTGACCGCCTGGTGGCGGACGAACAGCACGCCCGCGTCGCCCTCGCCTACCCCGCGGGAGACGATCGCGTCCTGCCGACCCGGTTCGGCAACATCATGCGTTCCGCGGAGACGCATCCCTGGCAGCGGTATCGGCTCGACGGGGTCCTGTTCTGGCCACGGCTGTACGCCTGCCTGCCCGAGGCGGTGGTGACGCAGATCGGCGCGGCGCGGTCGAACATGGAGTTCATGCTGGTCGTCAGCGTCTGCGGATACGCGTTCGCCGGCGTGGGCACCGTGACGGCCCTCGTGCTTGGGCTGTGGTGGGGCGCCGCGATCGCGCTCGCGGGCGGTCTGCTTGTGGGGTGGGGCGGTTATGTGTCGTCGCTCAGCCGCTGCCTGGCCTTCGGCACGGTCGTCCGCGCGGTCTTCGACGTGCACCGCTTCGCTCTGCTCGACACTCTGAAGTGGCGCCGCCCCGAGTCGTGGCAGCAAGAGCGTGCGCAGTGGCAGGCCATCGGCCACCTGTGGCTGCACGGCGGGCCCGGTTCCGCGGAGGAGGCGCGGCGTCTGGGCTATCAGCCGTCCAAGCCTCCCGAAAACAAGCCTCCCGAGGATTAGCCTCCCGCGAGGCCCAGTCTCCCGAAGTCCAGTCTCGATGGTCAGCCGAACGTGAACGCGTAGGCCTCGACGCCCGGGTCGAGGAACGTGATCTCGAAGGTCCGATCGGCGACCCGTCCGTTTTGGCGGATGAGCTGGTGGAGCCGTTGCTCGGTGACCGTGCCGAAGCCCTCGGCGTCGAGGTCGCCGCCGTGGTCGTCTCCGGGCGGTTGTCCGTCGACAAGCGCCTGGAACCGTACGGACGTCCCGGCGGCCGCCGGGCCCATGACCATGTGCAGGTCGCGGGCATGGAAGCGGTAGACGATCCGTCCGCCGGCCGTGTTCGAGACAGCGGCTTGCTGGTCGATCGTCCAGCCGCCCGACAGGGCCCAATGGTTGAGCCGCAGGGTGTCCGGGGCGGCGTAGGTGGTGGGCGTGTCAGGGACGATGCCTCCGGGCGAGGCGAAGTCGCCTGTGCGGCCGTAGCCCGTGTAGTTCTCCGCCGAGCGAAGGCCGGCCCAGTCGGCCTGGACTTCGAGGCCGGTCGGGTCGATCGTGACGAGGTCGTGGCCGGGGTCGGATCCGGCGTCGGTCAGCAGCTGCTGGATGACCATCTCCGACTTCGCGTATTCGCCTTCGCCGTAGTGGTGATGGCGGATCCGGCCCTGAGCGTCGGCGAAATACAGGGCGGGCCAGTAGTGGTTGGCGAAGGCGCTCCATATCGCGTAGTCGCTGTCGATCGCCACCGGATAGCCGATCCGCATGTCGGCTACCGCCCGGCGCACGTTCCCCTCGTCCTGCTCGAACGGGAACTCGGGCGTGTGCACGCCGACGACGACCAGCCCTTCGCCGGTGTATTTCTCGGCCCAGGCCCGTAGATAAGGCAGTTGCCGCAGCCAGTTGATGCACGTGTACGTCCAGAAGCCGACCAGCACCACCTTTCCGAGGAGATCCTCCTTCGCGAGCGGCGGCGAATTGAGCCACCCGGTCGCACCGTCGAAGTAGGGGAGGCGGCTCTCGAAGGGCAGCTGGGCCGAGGCCCTGTGCACTCCAGGCGGCATGGGCCGGTGTCCCGTCATGACATGCCTTTCCTGACCAGGGCCGAGATGTGGACTCTGGCAGCATGCCCGTTCGAGCGGGACTGGGAACGCGGCGCGGCCAGGAATGCGGCCCAGTCAGGAATGCGGCGAGTGCATCTTCACCAGCGCGCCGCCCCCTGTAGCGATCATCCCAAGGACCGGCATCCAGAATCCGGCGCCCAGGGAAGTCGAGACCTGCATCTGCGCCGCCATGCCGCCGAGGTCGTGGGCGATAGCCGACAGGCGGATCAGTGCGGCGAGATAAGCGACGACCACCGCGAACGCCGCCGCGATGATCCACGCCGCAACCTGGCGGCGGGTCGCGGGATGGACGGTCGATCCCGACCAGATCCAGATTCCGAGTCCCGCCGCGATCGCCGCGGAAAGCGGAATCAGCCATAGGAGGGCCAGTTCCGGGTATCGCGAAGCCGCCTCGCCGACGAGGTCCAGACCCGTGACCGCCCCCAAGAAGGGCATCGAGGTCACAGGGAACGCGAAGAAGGCCATGAACGCGGCGGACGACGCCAAAAACGGAACGGTCGCCCCCCAAGCACCCCCGCCGCCAATGTCGCTGCCGCCCATCCCGCCCATGCCGCCCATCTCGCCGGCGCCTGTCTCGACGGCGCCCGTCCCGCTTGCGCCCGTCCCGACGGCGCCCGTCCCGCTTGCGCCCGTCCCGACGGCGCCCGTCCCGACGGCGCCCGTCCCGACGGCGCATGTGTCGGCCTCGCTCGTGCGGAGGTTGCTCGTGCGGGGATAGCTCGTGCGGGCGTCCCTACTGCCGTCGTGGTCCCGCCTGGCGTGGTCCCGGCCGTCGTGGTGCCGGCGGGCGTTGCTCGCGTGGGCATCGTCGGCGGTGCTGGTGGGGTCACGGTCGGTGTGGTCCGGGCTGGTGTGGTCCGGGCTGGTGTGGTCCGGGCCGGTGTGGTCCGGGCTGGTGTGGTCCGGGCTGGTGTGGTGCTGGCTGGTGTGGTCTCGGGAGGGGGGAAGGACGGCTGGTTTGGTGGCGGTATGGGGTGGGACGGCGTCGGATGGTGCGGGAGGCTACGCGCTGCGGGCGCATTGGGTGGGGCGGCGTTGGCTGGTGCGGGGAGGTTACCCGGTGTGGGCGTGTTGGTGGGTGTGGGCGTGTTGATCAGTGCGGGCGTGTTGGTCGGTCCGGAGGCGTTGGTGGGTGTGGGGGTGGTGGTGGGTGTGGGGGTGGTGGTGGGTGTGGCGGGGTTAGTTGGTGTCGCGATGGTGGGTGGGGTGGGCGGATTTTTGGCGGCGGCGGTGACGCGGTGTTTGGCCAGGGCTAATTCGTCGGCTGTCAGCCAGCCTTCCGCGTGTAATTCGGTGAGTTCTTCGATCAGGCCCATGAGGTTTGTGCCGTCCATTGGAGCTCCCACGGAATTCGAGGTTTTCGCGAGCGTGCGCTGATTTGAGACGCCTTCCGGCACGCGCGCGATTACCGCGATCGGGGGCTCCAGCGACATACTCGGCCGCATGCGTATTGCGGGCAGGGCACTGCGTCGGTTACCGACTCTGGCGGCGCTGGTCGCCGTGCTGGTCGCCGCACTGGTCAGCGTGGCGGCCGAGCCCAGTGGTCAGGCCGCCCTGCCCGGCCCTGTGCCGGTCGACGCCCTCCCGCATACCGCCTTCTTCACCATGGTGAAGGCCCTGGGAAAAGACGTGGCGGCCGCCTGGCCCCGCACCACCGAGATCTGGCCGAGGGTCGACTACCGGCCGATGGTGCTCGTGGTCACGAAAGGGGCCGAGGCGGCGGCCGTCACCGTCGACGGAATCGCGCCCATCACCCCGGCGGAGGTACGCCGGTGGAAGGTCGGCGCCGGCGGCACATTCCGGACGATGGACTGGAACGGTCATCCCACGATCAGCGTGGACGCCGCGACGGCCCACTACAAGAATGAACTCGAGACGGCGCGGGCGCTGTTCTTCCTGGCCTCGCATGAACTGTTCCATGCCTACGTGCAGGGTGGCTCCCGAAACATCAAACCCTGGCCTGTGCTGGTCGGCGACATCGTGGATCCGGGCAGTCGCGACACCGACTTCCCGCTGAAGGCCGAGCCTCGCTATTTCCGGGGCATGGCGTACAACGAACTGCTGAAGGCGTACCGCGGCACCTCCGGAGAACGGCGGGCCCACCTCGGCGCGGCCGCCTATTGGGCCGGGCGATGGGAGCGTGAGTACGGCGACGAGAAGCGCAGGCTGACCGTCGTCGACATCATCGAAGGCACCGCCGATTACTTCGCCCAAATGGCCACGACGCTTGCCGCCGGCCGATCCGATCGCAGCGCGGATATGACGTACGCCGATGGTTTGAGCATGGCCGCCGGCGAGGCTTATCCGCTCGGCAAGGCGGCCGGGCTGGTCGCCGACCAACGCGGCATCGACTGGAAGACGTCGATGGGGGATCAGGGTCGCACTCCGCTCTCATACGCGCTGACCGGAGTCGTGCCGAAACGCGGGCCCGATGATCCGGCCCTAAAGGATTCCATCGACATAGAAGTCGTCCTGGCCAACGAGGCGCTGGGGACGCGTATCTCCGACGCGGTGGCCGAGTTCGATCGGCCCGCACTTCTCGTGCTCCGCTCCAGCGATGCCGACGCGGCTTTCACGACCACCGGGTTCTATCGGACCGCCTCCCTTCCCTACTCGATCGCCCTCAGAACGAGCACCGAATTCGGAACGCTGACCATCTCGAATCGTTCGGTTCTCATCGCCCGGGTCGACGGCGAGCTCCGTTTCGTCATCCCCTTCGATCCGGAAAAGCTGCTGCACGGAAACGTCGTACGCTTCTCCGAGCCCGGGCTGGCCGGATGGGTGACCGTGGATCCCGGGCCGCCGCTGTCCGGCAAGAAGACCTACGTCATGCGGGACAAATAGGCGAACGCCAGGGCGTACGGCGGGTCGTACCAGTAGTCGAGATGCCCGAGCGCGGCGGCCAGCGGCTGGCCCGGCGACTCCGGCAGGGCCGGATCCCAGGAGAACCAGTCCACCCAGACCTGCCCGTCCGGCTTGACGGCCGCCGAGCCCCTGGCCTGCCTCGCGAGGTACGCCCGCAGGGCCTCGTCCCCGCCCAGCGGATCCACCCGCTCGAACACGGGCCAGCCGATCGGGTCGCTCAGCCGGTAGAGGTTGACCCACTTCGGCACGGTGTCCCGTACGGCCGCCAGGCTGCCCGCGCCGAAGTAGGCGGGGAAGTAGGTCGCGTAGAGGCGGCGCAGCGGCGAGCCGTGGGTGAGCAGCGTGACCCGCCTGGCCGGGTCGCCGTCGAGGTGGAGCACGGTGGCCGCGGCGATGACGCTGCCCTGGCTGTGCCCCGACAGCACGACGCGGTCGTCGTCGCCGGTGACGAGCACGGGGATCCGTCCCAGCAGATCCGGAATGACCCGCTCGGTGTAGCAGGGCGGGGCCAGCGGGTGGACGGCGCGCGGCCAGAAGGTGGCCACGTCCCACACGACGCCGACCATCCGCCGGAGCTTCGAATCGGAGTACGTCCTCCGGCCGAGCACGAACAGGCCCACGACCAGCGTCGTGATGGCCCAGCTGCCCGCGGTGGCGAGCAGGCCCATCCACCCGGTCAGCGGCGAGTGATATCCGTAGTTCAGCACCGTGATCACGGTCGTGCCGATCAGCCCGACCAGCGTGATGGGCACGAGCACGAGCCCGGCGCGGTCGGTGAGCGACGCGAGCGCCCAGACACCGGCCACGCCGCCGCGCTCCGGCCGCTCGTAGAAGTCGTCAAGCGGAGGCCGGTTGAGCTGGTCGAGCAGCCGGCGGCGCGCGCCGTTGCGTACCCGAAGCAAGACCACGACCACGACGACCAGGCACAGGCCGAGCACGGGGATGAGCGTCGCGGTCCACCAGGCCGTGTCCTCCAGCTCGAGCGGCCGGCCGCCGCCGAAGAACGACGCGCACCAGAAGGTGGCGCCGAGCGCGAGCGCGTTGGCGGCCCCGGCCGCGCACATCATCACGAACCAGCTCACCAGTCCCCACATGGCGCGGCGCTCCAGAGGGTTCGCCGGTGGCGTACGCGGCCGGTCGAGAACGGCGAGGACGAGGATGGCCGCGAACAGTCCGACGGCCAGCGCCGCGAGCAGCGCGAACTCGGCCTGCCGGTCGCCGAACGCCGGAAGCAGCACCTGCTCGCGGTGCGATCCGCGGAGACCGGCGAAGGCGATGGCGATCGTGGTCACGACGATCGCGAGCGCGGCGGCCCGCAGGCCCGAGCAGAGCGGCTTCAGGTACCACTCGGCCGGATTGCGTTCGCCCGGATCGACCCGCCGCGCGATCCCAGGGTGAACGACGAGCAGCGCCGCCGCGCCCTGGACCGCCGCGTTGGCGACGGCGAGCGTCAGACCGGTCCGCTCGGGCGTGAACGGCGCGGCCACCGCGAGACCGACGGCGCCGAGGGCGAAGCCGATGTGCAGTTGCCGAAGGCGCCTGACCGGCTCGGCCCCGTGCCATAGCCGGGGGCGGGCCAGCAGCGGCCGGTCCTGTCCGCCCACGCCGCACATCGGCTGCCGCTCGTCCCGCTGCCAGGTCTTGCGCCCGAGCCACCACAGCAGGGCGATCACGGCGAGCGGCACGAGCGCGGTGAAGGCCAGGCGGCGTGAGACCACCGGCCCGGACAGGTCGCCGATCCAGCGGATCCACACCGGCGCCGCCGGCCCCGCGCAGGGCTTGCCGGGCGAGGTGCACTGCCAGCCGATGAGGTCGACGCTCGACCGGATCGCGGCGTTGACGAGGACGGCCGTCAGCAGCAGGGCGAACAGCCGCTGGCCCGCCTCGACCGCGTGCCGCAGCCGCCGCGCCCAGCCTCCCGCCGGCCGGGGCAGCATGAAGCACGCCAGGTTGGCCAGGGCGAAGGGCAGCAGCAGAAGCCAGAGCGCGTCCATCTTGCCGCCCGAGGTGAGCCCGCCCCACGCGTACGCCTCCCGGTGCCGGCGCCCTGGCACGTCCCCATCCGGTGAGCTCGGTGGCCCGCCCGGCCACCAGCGGCGATAGAAGCCCGTCGTACGGTCGCCGTGGACGAGCCGGACGGTGGGCGAGTTGAGCATGCCCTCCGGCGGCGTGCCGGAGACCCCGTGGATGCGGAGCTCGGTCAGGCCACCGGTGGTGTAGTCGAGGAAACCATCCATATCGAGGAAGAGCCCCCCGCCCGCCCCCCGATACAAGACGTATCAAAGTGCTCACGCAAAGGTTACATCGGGTCCTTTCCGGTTGACTCTTTCGGCTGCGAATTGTCGGGAACAATGGTCAGCGCATAAAGATTGCGTATGTTTTTCGACTGTCGTCGGTAGTCAAATGCGCACATAGCGCGAAGACGCCCGCTCTTTGCCGAATTTTCCGCTTCTACACAAGATCGGATCTTCAAATCCCGGAGGTCAAAGGCACATACTGACGGTGGTTTCTGGAAGGGAGGCCTTCGCGTGGAATTTTTCATGCTGGGGCCGCTGGCGGCGGAAGCCGACGGGGAGCGGTTGGAATTGGGGGGGCCGCGTCATCGTGTCGTGCTGGCCACGCTGCTGCTCGACGCGAACCGGATGGTGCCGGTCGGGCGGCTCATGGAGGCGGTCTATCACGGGAGACCGCCGGCCACATCACGGGGACAGATTCAGTCGTGCGTGTCGGTGCTGCGCCGCTTGTTCGGCACGCGCGGTCATCCTGGGCTGATCTCCAGCACACCACAGGGGTACGCGATCCGGATCCCCCCTGAACGGATCGACGCCTATCGTTTCGAGGCCACGGTGAACAGGGCCCGGCGCTGCCCTCATCCGGCGGACGCGGTGGCCCTCTACCGGGAGGCGCGCGCCCTGTGGCAGGGGCACGCGCTCGAAGGCCTGCGCAGCCCGCTGCTCCAGGCCGCGGCGAGCCGGCTGACCGAGATGCGGATCACGGCCGCCGAGGAATGCATGGAGCTGGAGCTCGAGCTCGGCGACCCGGGGCGGCTGGTCGGCGAGCTGTCCCGGCTGGTGCTCGAACACCCGCTCAGGGAGCGCTTCCGCGCCCAGCTGATGACGGCCCTGCACCGCGCCGGGCGGCGCGCCGAGGCGCTGGACGTCTACCAGCGCACGGAGCAGAGCTGGGCCGGCGATTTCGGCATCGAGCCGGGGGAGGAGCTGCGCCGGACCTACGAGGCCATCATCGCCGACCAGGAGCACGGCACGGCGCTGCCGCCCGCGGTCGCCGACTTCACCGGGCGCACCGGGCAGATGACCCAGATCATGAGATTGCTGCAGGTCAGGGCGCTCGCCGTACCGATCATCGTGATCGTCGGGCGGCCCGGCGCGGGCAAGACGAGCCTCGCCGTACAGGTGGCGCACCGGGCCCCGGCGGGCGGCCGCCTGTTCGCGGCCATGTGCGGCAGCGCCGCCCGCCCGGTGAGCCCGCATCATGTGCTGGGCCAGTTCCTCGGCGAGCTCGGCGTGCCGGGGCCGCCCGCCGACGTGGAGGAGCGGGCCGAGATCTTCCGCGATCTCGCCCGCCGGACGCTGGTCGTGCTGGACGACGCGGCCGACGAGGCGCAGGTCCGCCCGCTGCTGCCGGGCGATCCGGGCTCCGCCGTGCTCATCACCAGCCGGGGGCGGCTGCCGGGGCTGCCCGGCGCGGTCCACGTCGACGTCCCGGTCTTCGAGCCCGACCAGTCCGTCGAGCTGCTGTCCCGGATCGCCGGCCCGCAGGCGCGCGAGGATCCCCAGCAGGCCGCCGAGCTGGCCGAACTGGCCGGACTGTGCGGGCATCTGCCGCTCGCGCTCCGCATCGCGGGAACGCGGCTGCCCGGGCGCGGGCTGCGCGACCTCGTCGCCCGGCTGCGGGACGAGACCCGGCGCCTGGACGAGCTGCGTTACGGCGACCTCGGTGTGCGGGCCGGCCTCACGGTCGCCTACGACCGCCTCGGGGACGACGCCCGGCGGCTGTTCCGGCGGCTGGCCATCCTCGACGTCCCGGCGCTCCCCGTCTGGACCGCGGCCGCCCTGCTCGGCGGCACCACGCGGGACGCCGAGGACCTGATGGACGAGCTGGCCGACGTCCACCTGGTCGACGCGGTGGGTGCGGGCCGCTACCGCTTCCACGACCTGGTCAAGGTGTTCGCGCGCGAACGGCTGGCGCGGGAGGAGCCGCCCGCCGACCGGACGGAGGCGCTCAACCGGCTCATCGCCGGCGCGCTGACGCTGCTCACGCGCAAGCCGGAGGAGGCGCGCATGATGGCCGGCGCGGCCGTGCGCGCCCTCGAAATGGCAGGGGTCCAGCCGTCGCCCCACCCGGTGGTCCAGCTGTCGTCCCATCCGGGAGTTCAGCCGTCGTCCCACCCGGTGGACACCGGCGTCCGGGACGGCCCGGGTGGCGAACGCCGATCACCAGGGCCACAATTGTCAGTCTTTCTGTCGGGATGCTCCGGAGAGTAAAAACGTGAAACAGCAGGGAACTGCGCTCACTGGCTTATGTCTCACCCGCTTGACAGTTGTTTTCTCGGCGCTCGCGCTGATTGCCGGCCTCGCCTCATGCGCCGCGCGCACGGCCGAGCCGCGGGGCGAAATCCCGCTCAATGTCGGGTCCCTGTATGAACCGCAGAACCTCGACAACGTGGGCGGGGGAGGGCAGGGCGCGACCGAGGCGCTCGCGGGCAACGTCTACGAAGGCCTGTTCAAGATCACCGACTCGGGGGCGGTCGAGAAATCCCTCGCGGAGAGCTACCTGACGGCTCCCGACGGCCTCACTTACACCTTCCACCTGCGTCCCGGGGTGCGCTTCCACTCCGGCGACCCGCTGACCGCGGCCGACGTCAAATACAGCCTGGAGCGGATCCTCGCGGCGAGTTCGAAGTCGTCGCGCAAGAGCTCGCTCGGCGTCATCAAGACCATCGCCGCGCCGGACGACACGACCGTCGTGGTGACCCTGTCCAGCAAGTCCATCTCGTTCGTCTACAACCTCGGCTTCGTCTGGATCGTCAACGACAAGGACACCGATCCGGCCACACAGGAGGACGGCACCGGCCCCTACCGCCTGGCCGAATGGCGGCGCGGGGCCACGCTGACCCTCACGCGGTCCGACCGCTACTGGGGCGCGCCCGCCAAGAGCGCGCGCGTCGTCTTCCACTACTTCACCGACGCGGCGGCGATGAACAACGCCCTGCTGACCGGCGCCGTGGACGTGGTCACCAGCGAGCAGAGCCCCGACGCGCTGGCCCAGTTCAACCAGGACCACAGCTTCACGATCAGCGAGGGCCGCTCCACCACCAAGCTGCTGCTCGCGTTCAACGACCGCGTGCCGCCGTTCAACGACGCGCGGATCCGCCGCGCCGTCAGCTCGGCGATCGACGACCACAAGCTGCTGAACGCCATCTGGAACGGCCACGGCATGGTGATCGGCTCGATGGTCCCGCCGACCGACCCGTGGTACGAGGACCTCACCGGCGTCAACCCCTACGACGTGGCCCTGGCCAAGCGGCTGCTGACAGAGGCCGGCAAGCCGTCCGGATTCACCTTCACCCTGGACACGCCCACCTATGACCCGCACCCGACGATCGCCGCGTTCGTCGTCTCGGAGCTCGCCAAGGTCGGGATCACCGCGAAGATCAACTCGATCAGCGCCGACGAGTGGTACAGCAAGGTCTTCCAGAAGCACGACTTCACCGCCACGCTGCAGGAACACGTCAACGACCGGGACATCCGCTGGTACGCCGATCCCAACTTCTACTGGGGCTACGACAACAAGAAGGTCTCCGACTGGGTGATCCGATCCGAGTCCGCGGGCTCGGCCGAGGAGCAGATCGAGCTGCTGCGCAAGGTCGCGCGGCAGATAGCCGAGGACGCGGCCAGCGACTGGCTCTATCTGAACCCGCAGATCGTGGTCAGCGCGTCGAAGGTCACCGGCTATCCGGTGAACGGCCTGAACGCCCAGTTCTTCGTGTACGACATCGTCAAGCGCTGATGCTGGCGTATCTGGCCCGCCGGACCCTGCTTCTCGCGGCGTCCTTGCTGGTCGCGAGCGCCGTGCTGTTCGTGCTGCTGCGGCTGCTGCCGGGCGACGCGGCGACCACGCTGCTCAGCCTGGACGCCGACGCCGGACAGGTCGCCGCCGTGCGGCGCGAGCTCGGCGTGGACCGGCCGATTCCCGGCCAGTTCGCGATCTGGCTCGACCATCTGGCCCGGCTCGACTTCGGCCGGTCGTTCGTCAGCCGGGCCCCGGTGGGCGAGGAGATCGCGGCCCGGCTGGACGTCACGATCCCGCTCACGCTGATGGCGTTCGCGCTGGCCGTGGTCATCGCCATCCCGGCCGGGGTGCGGACGGCCGCCCGGGGCCGCTCCTGGGTGCTGGCCGCGCTGACCCAGCTCGGCCTGGCCGTGCCGGTGTTCTGGGTCGGCATGCTGCTGATGAACGTGTTCGCGCTGCGGCTGCGCTGGCTGCCGGCCGGCGGATTCCCACCGGACGGCTGGGCCGACCCGATGGCCGCCCTGGCCTGCCTCGCGCTGCCCGTGCTGACCGTGGCGCTGGTCATGTCCGCGGTGCTGGTCCGCTACGTGCACTCGGCCACCCTCGACGTCCTCGACAGCGGCTACCTGCGGACGGCGCGGGCGCTCGGCGCGAGCTTCCCGGCCGCCATGTGGCGGCACGGGCTGCGCAACGCGGCCGCGCCCGTGGTGCCGATCCTCGGCATCGAGCTGGCCACGACGTTCGTCGGCGCCGTGGTCGTGGAGGACGTGTTCGCGCTGCCGGGGCTCGGCGGGCTTCTGGTGCGGGCGTTCGAGCGGCACGACTATCCGGTGATCCAGGGCGTCCTCGCGCTCAGCACGTTCGCCGTGCTGGCCGCGGGGTTCCTGGCCGATCTGCTGCAGCGGCTGCTCGATCCCCGGCTGCGCCGCTCGATCGCGGGCAGCCCATGAACAGGACCCTCGTGATCGGATGCGCGCTGCTCGCGCCCATCGTCGCGCTGGCCGCCGTGTCGCTGGCATGGACCCCGTACGGCCCGGCCGACACGACGGGCGGGCGGCTGACGCCCCCGGGCGCCGCCCACCTGCTGGGCACCGACCGGCTGGGCCGCGACCTGCTCACGCTCGTGATGATCGGGGCGAGGACGGCGCTGACCACCGGCGTGCTCGCGGTCGCGATCAGCGCCCTGATCGGCGTGGCCGGCGGGCTGGCCGCGGGCTTCGCCGGACGGCTGGCCGACGACGTGCTGGCCGCCGCCCTCGACATCCTGATCGCCTTCCCGGCCCTCATCCTCGCGCTGCTCGTCGTGGCGGCCGTTCGCCCGTCGCTGTTCGCGACGGTCCTCGCGATCGGCCTCGCCATGTCGGCGGTGCTGGCGCGGCTCACCCGGGCGCTGGTCAAGGGCGTCCTCGCGCAGGATTACATCACCGCGTCGCGGGCGTCGGGCACGTCGTGGCCGCGGATCGTGACGGGGCACGTGCTGCCGAACATCTGGCCGGCGCTCTCGGTCAACCTCGCGCTCCAGCTCGGCCTCGCCGTACTGGCCGAGGCCAGCCTCGCCTACCTCGGGCTGGGCGCGCCGCAGCCGGACATCTCCTGGGGGCGCCTGCTGCGCGAGGCCCAGGCGACCGTGTTCACCTCGCCCATCAGCCTCATCGCACCGGGGCTGCTGCTGGCCATGCTGGTGGCCGGCGCCAACCTGGCCGCGCAGGGCCTGCGGCTGGCCGCCGACCCGGCCCTGCGGGTGACGCGATGACGTACCTGGAGGTCAGCGGGCTGACCGTGCGCACGGCCGGCGATCGGACACTCGTCCGGGACGTGTCCTTCGCGCTGGACCGCGGCGACCGGCTCGGGCTGATCGGCGCGTCCGGCGCGGGCAAGACGCTGATCGCGCTCTCGATCCTCGGCCTGCTGCCGCGCGGGCTGCGCGCTGAGGGCCGGATCCGGCTCGACGGCACGGACGTGCTGGGCGCGCCCGAGCGGCGGCTGAACCGGCTGCGCGGGCGCGCGGTGACGGCCGTCTTCCAGGAGTCGCTGGCCGCGCTGGACCCGCTCATGCGGCTCGGCGCGCAGGTCGCCCAGCCGCTCCGCCACCGGCAGGGACTGCGCGGCAAGGCCCTACGCGCCGCCGTCGTCGCGGCGCTCGAGAGCGTACGCCTGGCGGACCCGGAGCGGATGGCCCGCGCCTATCCGCACGAGGTGTCCGGCGGGCAGCGCCAGCGTGTGGCCATCGCCATGGCGCTCGCCTGCGAGCCGGCGCTGCTCATCGCCGACGAGCCCACCTCGTCCCTGGACACCACCGTGCAGGCAGAGGTGCTCGGGCTGCTCGACAGGCTCATCGGCAGGACCGGGGCGGGGCTGCTGTTCATCGGCCACGACCTCGCCGTGGTCGCCGGCGTGGCGCGCCGCCTTCTGGTGCTCGACGCGGGACAGGCGGTCGAGTCGGGGCCGGTGGCCGGCGTCCTGTCCGCCCCGGCCCACCCCCGCACCCAGGAGCTGGTCGGCACGGCCCGGCGGCTGCGCGGCGCGCTCGAACGGATGTCGCCGTGACGCCGGTGCTGGAAACCCGCGCCATCACCGTCCGCTATCGCCGCGGACCGGACGTCCTGACCGACGTGTCCGTCACCGTGCCGGAAGGCCACGGCCTGGCCGTCGTAGGGGAGTCGGGGGCGGGCAAGACCACGCTGACACGGATCCTGCTCGGCCTGCTGCGGCCGCTCAGCGGCGCGGTGCTGCTGGACGGCGCCGCGATAGACGGCCGGCTGAGCGCGCTGCGGCGCGCGGTCCAGCCGGTCTTCCAGGACTGCTATTCCTCGCTCGATCCACGGCAGCGGGTGGATCGGATCGTCGCCGAGCCGCTGCGCTCCCTCGGCCTGGTCACCGGCCCGGATCGGCGGGCCGAGCTCGCGCGGCGCGTGGCCGAGGCGCTGAGCTGCGTGGGGCTGCCCGAGGACGCGGCGCGTCGCTATCCGCACGAGTTCTCCGGCGGTCAGCGGCAGCGGATCGCCATCGCGCGGGCGATAGCGGGCGGGCACCGGGTGCTCATCGCCGACGAGCCGTTCAGCGCCCTCGACGCCGTCACCACGGCCCGCCTCGTCGATCTGCTGTCCGGCCTGCGCGAACGCCGTGGGCTGACGGTGATCCTGGTGACCCACGACCTGGCGGTGGCGGCGGCGCTCTGCGCCCGGACGGCCGTGCTCGAACGCGGCCGGATAGTGGAGCACGGGGAGACCGCCGCCGTCCTCGGCCGCCCACGCCATCCGCACACCAGAAAACTGGTCGCCAGCGTGCCCCGACTACCCTCCTGAGCTGCGATTATCGCCACCCGATGGGACCGGTCGCGGACCGGAAGCCATTCGATAAGGAACCAATGGCGGGCCTTCCTAACGTGATTGTCGAGCAAGAGATTCGCGAAGCAGGTGAGGGTCAGCCATGAAGAAGCACATCCGCCGTCTCGTCGGTGCAATCGTCTTCGCCGTTCTCATCGTCGTTCCGATCACCGGAAGCCCCGCCTCGGCTTCCACGCTGATCGGCGTCAAACTGCCCGTGAGCGTCGTGCTGCCGCTCTGCTGCGGCAGCTGGCCGTGATCGTCTACATAGCGACGTCGACATAGCGCGACCACCCGGCGCCGGACCGTACGCCTCGAGCCCGTTCGAGGGGATGCGGACCGGCGCCGGTCTGTGTTTCCCGAAGAGCCGGTCTTTTGTTCCCTGAAGGTTGATCATTAAACGGTAGCTCAGGCAGGGCCTGGGCGGTAGCATCCACACAAGTAGGTGCAAAACACGTGACGGTCGTGCTTGCTTCGATCGGAGAGCGGGTGGGATTCGGCATCCTGGGTCCCCTGGAAGTCACCTTTGACGGTCGAAGAGCAGACCTCGGGGGAACCAGGCAGCAGACCGCGCTGGCGCTTCTCCTGCTCGACGCCGGGCGGCCTGTCAGCATCGGCCGCCTCATGGAGGCCGTCTACGGGGACGATCCGCCCAGCACCTCGCGCGCCCAGATCCAGATCTGCATCTCCGGGCTGCGCCGCCTGTTCGCCTCGCGCGGCCGGCCGGACATCATCACCACCCGGGCGCAGGGCTACGCGGTCACGGTCGGCGACGAGGAGTTCGACCTGCGCCACTTCGAGCTGCTGCTGCGCCAGGCGCGCGGCGCGCGCAAGGACGGCCGGCTGGACGAGGCCGCCACCTTCTACCGCCAGGCGCTCGCCCTGTGGCGCGGGCCCGCGTTGGAAGGCATCCAGAGCCGCCTCGTGCAGTCGCTCGCCACCCGGCTGGACGAGGACCGGATCGCCGCCGCCGAGGACTGCATCGACCTGGAGCTCGACCTCGGCCGCCACCACGAGCTGGTCGGCGAGCTGAGCACGCTGGTGGAGGAGCATCCGCTGCGCGAGCGGCTGCGCGGCCAGCTCATGCTGGCCCTTTATCGCTCGGGACGGCAGGCCGAGGCGTTGCAGGCCTACCGCCGCGCCCGGCAGACCATCGTCGAGGAGCTCGGCATCGAGCCCAGCGAGCTGCTCCAGCATCTGGAGCACGCGATCCTCACCTCCGACCCCAGCCTCCGCGCCCCGGCCATCCCCGTCGTGCTCGCGCCCGAGGCGGCGCCGCCCGCGCCGTCCGCCCCCACCGTGCCGCGGCTGCTGCCCACCGACATCGCCGACTTCACGGGGCGCGCCAAGCAGGTCGACCAGATCCTGGAACACCTGGCCGCCGCCGAACGGCCCAGTCGCGCCGTGCCCATCGTGGCCCTGGTCGGAAAGCCCGGAATCGGGAAGAGCACCATCGCCGTCCACGTCTCGCACAGCGTGGCCGAGCACTATCCGGACGGCCAGCTCTTCGCCGACCTCCACGGTGGATCGGCGCGGCCGGTCACGCCGTCCCAGGTCCTGGAGCGGTTCCTGCGCGCGCTCGGCGTCACCGGCGAGGCCGTGCCCGACGGTCTCGAGGAGCGGGCCGAGATGTACCGGGCGCTGCTCGCCGACCGGCGCGTCCTGATCGTCCTCGACGACGTGGGGACCGAGAGCCACGTGCTGCCGCTGCTGCCCGGCGGCAAGCAGTCGGCCGTCATCGTCAGCAGCCGCATCCGGCTCGCCGGGCTGCCCGGCGCCGTCCACGTCGACCTCGAGGTGTTCGACGTGGCGCAGTCGCTCGACCTGCTGTCCCGCGTCGCCGGCACGGAGCGGGTCCAATCCGAGCCGCAGGCGGCGATGGAGCTGGCCCAGCTGTGCGGGCATCTGCCGCTGGCCCTCCGCATCGCCGGCGCGCGGCTGTCGGCCCGGCCCCACTGGAGCGTCGAGCAGCTCGTCGTACGCCTCGAGGACGAGACCCGGCGGCTGGACGAGCTCAAGCACGGCGAGATGGGCATCCGCGCCAGCATCTCCCTGACGTACGAGAACGACGACAGCGACGACGCGCGGCGCCTGTTCCGGCGGCTGGCCATCCTCGAGGCCCCGATCTTCGCGGCGTGGACCAGCGCCGCGCTGCTCGACTGCCACCTCGACGAGGGCCAGGATCTGCTCGACCACCTCGCCGACGCGCAACTGGTCGAGATCGTCGGCAACGGGCGCGGCATCCACGTCCAATACCGCTTCCACGACCTCATCCGGGTCTTCGCGCGCGAGCGGCTGGCCGCGGAAGAGGCGCCGGCCGAGCGCGGCGCGGCCCTGTTACGCGTGCTCAGCGGGCTGCTGGCGCTCGTCGACGCGGCCCGGAGCCGGGAGAACGCCGACTGGATCCCGCTCGGCGCGTCCCCGCTGTGGACCCTGCCGGGCAAGGTCGTCGACCGGCTGATCGCCGATCCGCGCGCCTGGTTCGAGCGCGAGCGGGCCAACCTCGTCTCCGGGGTGCAGCAGGCGGCGCAGGCGGGCTTCACCGAGATCTGCTGGGGGCTCGCCTTCGGCGCGTCCTCCTTCTTCCAGCAGGGCGTCTACCTCGACGACTGGCGCGACACGGTCGGCATCGCGCTCGCCATGGCGCGCCAGAGCGGCGACCGGCGCGGCCAGGCGATCATGCTGTACGCCGCGGGCGCCCTCGCGGTCGCCGAACAGCGCTTCGACGACGCCCACACCTCCATCGACGCCGCCATCGCCCTGTTCACCCAGATCGGCGACGAGCGGGGCCTGGCCGCCGCGCTCGCCAGCCGCGGGCACGGCTATCTGCTGACCGGCCGGTTCCAGGAGGCCGCCGCCGACCTCGAAGGCGCCCTCGACCGCTCACGCCGCTTCGGCCCGCCCGGCGTCGCCGTCTACGTGCTGCACAATCTGTCGCAGGTGAGGCTGGAGTGCGGCGACCCGGTCGCGGCCGGGAAGCTGCTGGCCGAGGCGATGTCGCTGGCCGACGGGCCGGACGTGAGCCGCAGGCTGGCGGCCCAGGTGCTGTTCCGGCGCGGCCAGGTCCACCTGCAGGAAGGCGAGCTGGAGGTGGCCGTCGACGTGCTCGGCCGGGCCCTGGCCGCCGCGCAGGAGATCGGCGACCGGGTCGGCGAGGCGTACATCCTGCACGCCCAGGGCGCGGTCTGGCTGCGCCTCGGCGAGCTCGCCGAGGCGGGCGGCCGGTTCCGGCACGCGCTGCTGATCGCGGGCGCCTGCGGCGATCAGCTGGCCCGCAGCCGGGCCATGACCGGGCTCGCGGAGCTGGCCATGGCCGAGGGCGACGCGGCGGCGGCCGTCTCCGGCTTCGAGGAGGCGCTGGCGCTGTTCCGCACCATCAGCGTGCCCCTCGAAGAGGCCAGGACGTACGGCATGCTCGCCGACGCGCACAGCGCGCTCGGCCACGGCGAGGAGGCCCACCAGGCCCTCACGGACGCGCTCGCCGCCGCCGAGCGGGTCGACACCGTTGTGCGCGAGCGGCTGCGCGCGGAACTGACCGAGCGGATGCGCGCCGCCGAGCACAAGAACCCACGCTGACGGCCTTCCGGCCCGGACGATAGCGGGCGAAAGGCGGCCCGATAGCCCCCCGGGCGACCCTGGGCAGTGAAAGAGCACCGAACCTTTCACCAGGTTCGCAGGCTTCGATCCGCCAGTGGATGTAGGGAGCTGTCTGATGTTGTCGGCATGCCGTGGATGTTCCTTGGCGGCTCGTCTCCGCTCGGACGGGGGCCTTCGATGAGCATCGTGGCCGAAGCGGTCGACGGGGTGTACGGACGGTCGGTGAGCGGTCTGCGGGCCAGCCTCGAGCAGGCGTCGAACGGGGTATGGCTGCCGCTGGCCAGGGCGGAGACCGACGACGGCGGGCGGATCAACGCCTGGGCGGCGCTCGACCTCGACCGCGGCCTCTACCGCATCGTCTTCGACAGCGATCAGTACTTCGTCGGCCTCGGGGTCGTCGCCGCATATCCGGAGGTGTCGGTGACCTTCCGCATGCAGAACGCGCGAGACGCGTGCAAGGTGCAGGTCATGCTGGCGCCGCATTCCTACTCCACGTATTTCGGAACCGCCGGTTAGGAGTGCGCCATGAACACCCGGCAACCAGCCCACCGCTATTCGCCGGCCCCCGTGATCGATCTGCCCGACCGGCGCTGGCCGGGCCGTACGATCACCTCGGCGCCCCGGTGGCTGTCCACGGATCTGCGGGACGGCAACCAGGCGCTGATCAACCCGATGAGCCCCGAGCGCAAGCTCGCCATGTTCGAGCTGCTCGCCGGCATGGGCTACCAGGAGATCGAGGTCGGCTTCCCGGTCGCGAGCAAGGACGACCACGACTTCCTCAGGATGCTGATCGAAGGCGACCTGATCCCCGACGACGTGCGGATCTCCGTGCTGACCCAGGCCAGGGACGAGCTGATCGAACGGACCGTGGAGAGCCTGGCGGGCGCGGCGCGCGCCACCGTGCACATCTACAACGCGACCTCGCCCGTCTTCCGCGAGCTGGTCTTCGGCATGACCCGCGACGAGTGCAAGGACCTCGCCGTCCAGGCCACCCGGCTGCTGGTCAAATACGGCGAGCGCACGCTCGCCGGCTGCGACCTCGGCTACGAGTACTCGCCCGAGCTGTTCAACCAGACCGAGCCCGACTTCGCGCTCGAGGTCTGCGAGGCCGTGATGGACGTGTGGCAGCCGGAGGACGGCCGGGGCATCATCCTCAACTTCCCCACCACGGTCGAGAGCGCCACGCCCAACGTGTTCGCCGACCAGATCGAATGGCTGGACCGCAACCTCAGCAGGCGCGCGCACGTGTGCCTGTCGATCCACCCGCACAACGACCGCGGCACCGGCGTGGCCTCCGCCGAGCTGGCGATGCTCGCCGGCGCGCAGCGGATCGAGGGCTGCCTGTTCGGAAACGGGGAACGGGCCGGGAACGTCGACCTCGTCACCCTCGGGTTGAACCTGCTGACGCAGGGCGTCGACCCCGGGATCGACTTCTCCGACCTGAACCTGATCCGCGCCGTCGTGGAGGACTGCACCGAGCTGCCGGTGCACCCGCGCCACCCCTACGGGGGCGACCTGGTGCACACCGCCTTCTCGGGCTCGCACCAGGACGCCATCAAGAAGGGCTTCGACGCGCTCGGGCGGGCCGCGAGCGAGCTCGGGGTGAGCCCGCGCGACCTGCCGTGGGCCGTGCCTTATCTGCCGATCGACCCGGGGGACGTCGGGCGGACTTATGAGGCCGTAGTACGCATCAACAGCCAGTCCGGAAAAGGCGGAGTGGCCTACATCCTGGACGCCTGGCACGGCGTTCGGCTGCCGCGTGAGCTTCAAGTGGAATTCGCGCGAATCGTACAGGCCGAGGCGGACGCGACCGGGGGAGAAGTCACGCCGCAGCGGGTCAAGGAACTGCTCGACCGGGAGCGCCCCGCCGTACCTCGGCCCGGCGCGCCCGAGCCCGCGGCGCTGACAGGCCGTTAGCGGCCCTGCCACGGGACTGGCCGGAAGGGGGCACAGATGGGATTCATCGAACGTGACGAGGCGCTGGCCGCCCTCAACGGGCTGCTGGTCGAGGCCGTCACCGGACGCGGGCGGCTGGCGGTGGTCGGCGGCGCGGCCGGCACCGGCAAGAGCGGGCTGCTGCACGTCCTCGCCGAGCAGGCCGTCGACGTGGGCGCGCTCGCCGTCGCGGCCACCGGATCCCGGATGGAGCGCAACGTGCCGCTCGGCGTGTTCGGGCAGCTCGTCCACGACGCGCCGCTCACCCCCGAGGTGCGGGCCCGCGCGCTCGACCTGCTGCACGAGGGCGCGCGCGCCGCGCTGTCGTCCGAGCGCCTCGAGCACGTCGACGCGCAGGTCGTGCACGCCCTGTGCACGGTGCTGCTGGAGCTGTCCGAACGCTGCCCGCTGCTGGTCGTCGTCGACGACGTCCACGACGCGGACCCCGCCTCCCTCACCTGCCTGGCCTACCTGGCCCGGCGGCTGCGGTCGGCCCGCGTGCTGGTCGCGCTCGGATGCGCCGACGACGGCGCCGAGACCGCCTTCCAGACCGAACTGCTGCGGCAGCCGCACTGCCGCCGGGTGCCGCTGCCGCTGCTGACCAGAACCGGCGCCTTCGCCCTCGCCGCGGCGCGGCTCGGACCGCAGCTCGCCGGGCGCGCCGCGGCCGAGTGGTTCGCCTACAGCGGCGGCAACCCGCTGCTGGTCGAGGCGCTCGTCGAAGACTGGCAGGACGCCGCGCGGGAGGCCGGCGAGCCGCCGCCGCAGCTGATCCCCGGCGATCGGTACGGCCAGGCCGTGCTGGCGCTGCTGCGGCGCGGGGACCAGCGCCAGGCCGAGGCCGCCGAGGCGCTCGCGATCATGGGCGACGCCCGGCAGGCCGGCGAGCTGCTGAACCTGAGCGCCGAGGAGGTGGCCCGGGACCTGCACGGGCCGATCGTGGCCGGGCTGCTCGCCGACTCCCGCTATCGGCACGCGGCCGCGGCCGAGGCCGTACTGGACGCCGTCGAACCGGAGCGGCGGGCCCGGCTGCACGGGCGGGCCGCCGCGATCACCCATCGCCACGGCGCACCGGCCGGCGTGGTCGCCGGTCACCTGCTGCGGGCCGGGGGCACGCCCGAACCGTGGGGCGTCTCGGTGCTCGAGTCGGCCGCCAAGCAGGCGCTGCGCGACGGGCAGGTGGAGCCCGCCGTCGAATACCTCAAGCTGGCCTGGCTGGCCTGCACCGATGAGCGGCAGCGGGTCGCCATCACGACCGCGCTCGTGCGCGCCGAATGGCGGATCAACCCCAGCGCGCCCACCGGTCACTTCCCCGAGCTGACCGAGGCGGTGCACCGCGGCATCGTGCGCGGATACGACGCGGTCGTGCTGGCCAAGGCGCTGCTGTGGCACGGGCGCTTCGACGACGCGCAGGACGTGCTCGACCGGGTCGGCGACGAGCCGGGCGCGCCCGATCAGGAGGAGCTTGCCGAACTGGTCACCGTCCGGTCGTGGCTGCGGACCGTCTACCCGCCGTTCCTGGTCTGCCTGCGGCCGCCCGCCGAGCCCGCGCCCGCCGCGCCGGTCGTCATGTCGTCGGTGGCCGCCAACCGACGCGAGGAGGCGCTGGCCGCGCTCGAGGCCGTGCTCACGCGCGGGCCGTCGGCGGAGGCCATCGCGAGTGCCGAGCGCGTGCTCGGCGGCGCCCGCCTCGACGGGATCTCGCTGGACACCGTGGAGAACGCGGTGCTCACGCTCATCTACGGCGGCGCGTCCGAACTGGCCCTGCCCTGGTGCGAGCAGTTCATCGAGGAGGCGGCCATCCGGCGCGCGCCGAGCCGCCAGGCCCGGCTGCTGGCGCTCCGCGCGGAGATCGCGCTGCGCCACGGCGACCTGCGCGGAGCCGAGCGGCACGCCCGCAGAGCGCTCGACATCATGCCGCTGACCAGCTGGGGCGTGGTCGCCGGCGAGCCGCTCGCCACGCTGACGCTCGCCCTCACCGCGATGGGCCGCCTCGCCGAGGCGGCCGACTGCCTCGCCCAGCCGGTGCCCGAGGCCATGTTCCAGACCCGGTACGGCCTGCACTACCTGCACGCGCGCGGCCGCCACAGCCTCGCCGCGGGGCATCCGCAAGCCGCCCTCGGCGACTTCGAGACCTGCGGCCGGCTCACGGGAGAGTGGGGGCTCGACGTGCCCGGCCTGGTCGCCTGGCGGGCCGAGGCGGCCGAGGCCTGCCTCCGGCTCGGGCAGCGCGAGCGCGCCGTCACGCTCGTCGAGGACCAGCTCGCTCGATGCGGCACGCACGCGGCGCGGACGCGCGGGCTGGCACTGCGGCTGCGGGCCGCCGCCGCCGACCTCGCGCACCGGCCGGGGATCCTGCGGCGCGCCTCCGACGTGCTGCAGGTGGCCGGCGGCGACCGCTACGAGCTGGCCCGGGTCCTGTACGACCTCACGGGGGTCTATCAGGCGCTCGGCGAATTCCGCCGGGCCGGGACCGTGACCCGCAGGGCCGACGCCTACGCCCGCGAATGCGGTGCCGAGCCGCTGATCCGCGCGAGCGACAAGGAGGAGGACGAGGACGCCGAGCGGGTCGCCGAGGGGCCCGCCGCTCTGCTCAGCGACGCCGAGCGCCGGGTCGCCGAGCTCGCCGCCGTCGGCTACACCAACCGGGAGATCGCCGCCAGGCTGTATATCACGGTGAGCACCGTGGAACAGCACCTCACGCACACCTACCGCAAACTCAATATCAGCCGCCGCGCGGATCTGCCGATCGCGGCGGAACCCGCCGAGGCCAAACCCTGATCCCGGCGGAAAAACGGCCGGGCCCCCGAAGAATCGGGAGCCCGGCCGCACGCGTGCCGTTTTACGGATAGCCGATGCCCGGGAGGTCTGGGGTCGGCTGGGGTTCAGCGGAATCGGCGGGATTTCTACAATTCAGGTGCAGGCTTGGAAGAATTTGGACCAGCGGTGAGGTGATGCTCCTCTCAGCCACTCCGTCCGCGGATGAGGGCCGTTGTGCGAGGAGTAGATCGCGCAACGGCCCTCTCGCCTTTTCCGGTCATCGGCGCCAGGCCCGCCTTATTCCATTGAATGTGAAGGGCTCGGCCGCGCCGCAGGGAGGGTTCGCGATGCTGGACCTCGCCGCGCTGTTGCTTTCCGGAGTGGCCGTCTTCCTCGGCGCCGCGCTGCAGGGGGGCACCGGGACGGGTCTCGCCCTGGTCGCCACCCCCATCGTGCAGTTGCTTCGGCCCGGATTGATGCCGGGCGCCATGCTCGTCGTCGCCTTCGGATTGGCCCTGCTCGCCGTCGCCGACGAGGCGGGGCACGCCGACTGGAGCGGGCTGCGGTGGGCTCTTGGCGGCCGCCTGCTCGGTACGGCGTGCAGTGCGTGGGCGGTGGCCGTGACCACTGCCAAAGGGCTCAGCCTGATCAGTGGGGCGGTGATCCTCGTGGTCGCCGCGATGGCGGCGCTCGCCCCCGCGTGGCTGCCCAGGAACCGGCTGACCCTTGTGGGGTCGGGCGTGTTCGCGGGGGTCGCCGGCACGACTGTGGCGCTCGGCGGACCGCTGATCGCGCTGGTGTACCGGCGTTCGCCGGCCGCGACCATGCGGGGCAGCCTCGGGGTGTTCACCACCTTCGGAAGCCTCCTTTCGCTGGTGTGCCTTGGGATGGTCGGAGTGCTGAGCTGGGGGCAGATCACCGGCGGGCTCGCCCTGCTGCCGTTCGTCGGAGCCGGGTTCCTGGTGGCGAGCCGGGTCCGCGATCGGCTGCGGCCGGATTCGGTCCGCGGCGCCGTCCTGGTGATGGCGGTGCTCGCCGCGGCGTGGCTGATCCTGCGGAGCGTCGCGGGCTGACCCATGGTGGGGCCCGCTGCGCCGGTTCCTCGCGCCTTCGGGGCCGTGTCGACGCCGGCTCAGGCCGCGTCACGCCTCACCTCCTCGAAGGCGCCCGCGAAGCCGTCCTCGAATCCGGCCTTGCGCCGCATGATGGACTCGACGATCTCGCCGCTGCGCACCGCGATGTTGGACAGCAGGGCCGATGACAGGCCGTGCGTGTGCTCGGTGCCGCCCTGAAGGTAGATGCCGCACCCGAGGTCGGAGGTGGTGGCGACGCGGTAGTCGCGCTCCACGCGAAGGCGGCCGTGCTCGTCGGTGAGGCAGAAGCGGTTGAGGTCGCCGAGCAGGCGGGTGGGGTCCATGGAGTCGTAGCCGGAGGCGAAGACGATCGCGTCCACGTCGAGCTCCGACGTGACGCCCGCCATGGAGTCGAGCAGCACGCGGGTCTCGTCGCCGACCCGCTTGACCTCGGTGACCCGGGTCAGGTTGAGGAAATGCAGCCGTCTGTGGTCGCGTACCTCCTCGTCGTAGGTGCGGCGGAACAGATCGCGGATGACCTCGTCGTCCACGACCGAGTAGTTGGTGTTCCTGTGGTAGCGCCAGAAGGCCTCGCGGGCCTGGTCGGAGCCGTAGTAGTAGTCGTCGACCGCGGCCGGGTCGAACACCTGGTTGGCGAATGGCGTGTCGTCGGCGACCGAGTATCCGTACGACGGCATGATCGAGTAGACCTGCGCGTGCGGCAGCGCGTCGTGCATGAACCGGGTGATCTCGGCGGCGCTCTGTCCCGCGCCCACCACCGCCACCGTGCGGAGCTCGGCCGGGTTCATCGCCTGGAACTTGCCGAGGAACTCCGAACTGTGCCAGACGCGCTGGTCGGCGATGACGCCGTGCGGCATCCGCGGCACGAGGCCGGTGGAGACCACCACGTTGCGCGCGCCCACCCAGCGGATGTCGCCCCTGCTGGTGTCCCTGATCGCGATCTTGACGTGGGTCGCCGCCCCGGTCCCCTGGGGCAGCCGCATCGAGGTGACCTCCGACCGGTACGAGACCTGGTGCGACACGCGGGTCTCGGCCCACTCCAAATACTGGTGGAATTCCTGCCGGGTCGGAAAGAAATCCTGGTTGTTGACGAACCGGGGCAGCCGGCCGTGCTCGTGCAGGAATGACACGAAACTGAACGGCGACGTCGGGTTGCGGAATGTGGCCAGATCCTTGAGGAAGGAAATCTGCATGGTCGCTGACGGCAACAGCATGTTCCGATGCCAGCCGAAACTCGACTGCCGCTCGAAGAAAGCCGCCGTCATTCCCGCCGGATGCTCGTCAAGCGCGATCGCCAACGACAGGTTCGACGGGCCGAAACCGACTCCCACCACGTCATACGTTTTCATCAGAGCTGTTCTCCCCACCGTAGTGCGTTCGACCGGGCGCCGGCCGGGGAAATCCGGCCGATGCCGCGCTAAGCAATAAGGTAGGGACCCCCCTAGCGATTGAGGACCCCCTCCGGGAAAACCCCTAGAGCGCACCCCGGAAATTGCGGGCGACGGGTAGGGGGCCCGGTGTCCCGTCGACGGGACGAGGCAGGATCCTGGGCCAGGCGTCAGCGGGGCTCGGCGACAAGGGGCCGGTGCGCCGGATGCAGGCCGAAGGGTCCGGTGAGGAGGCGATGGGTCTCCTCGTACAGGGACATGGCCTGGTCCTTGCGCTCGGTGCGGTTCAGGGCCGTGACGAGCTGCGCGCGGAAGACCTCGCGCCGGGGATGCCCGGCGACGAGGACGGCCAGCTCGGGAAGGAGCTCGACGGATGCGCCGAGCTCGAGGTCGGCGTGGACGCGCTGCTCCAGGGCCACGAGCCGGGTCTCCTCCAGGGGTGGCCGGGCCACGCGGATCAGATGCTCGGTGACGCCGGTCAGGGCGGGGGCGCGCCACACCGCGAGGGCGGCCCGCAGCAGGCGGGCGGCCTCCTGATGCCGCCCGGCCGCCGCCGCCGTCCGGCCCCGCCCGGCGAGGATCTCGAACTCGCGCAGATCGAACGGGTCGTCGCCGATCCGCATCCGATAGCCGTGCGCCTCGCGGCGGATGCCGGCCCACGGGCCGAGCGCCCTGCGCACACGGGAGACGTTGGTGTAGATCTGCGCCGCGGACGTGGGCGGCGGCCGGTCTCCCCACAGCAGCCCGCTCAGCTCGGCGTCGGTCACCACCGCGCCCCGTGCCAGCAGCAGCGCCGCCAGCACGGTGCGGCGTTTGACGCCCGGGATGACGATCTCGGCGCCGTCGTCGCGCGCCTCGACCGGACCGAGGACACGGTAGTCCCGGATTGGCATGCGCCCTCCCCTTGGGGTCAGGCCGGCACTTCGATGCCGCGAAGGACGCTCTCCGCGGCGATGTCGAGGGTGGCTACCACCCACTGCTCGAACTTGGTGCCGCTCTCCTGCGCCGCCTGGTGCCAGCGCTGGACGTGGCTGCCGGGCAGCGCGACGCGGCGCACGGGCTCCGGCGCCGAGCCCGACGGGGCGAGCCCGCTCTCCCTGGCCGTTCGCAGGGCGTCCCTCAGCTGCTTGGTGCTCCAGTTCATCCGCTCGGCGCGGTCGAGCCAGAGCTCCTGGGCGGTGATCGTCAGCGCGGCCAGCTCGGCGTGGTGCTGGAAGCTCAACGTCGGACGGCGGCGATGGATCTCGAACTTCCGCGCCACCCACGCGTAGTTGCGCAAGGTCTGGTACTGCAGGCCCACCGCGCCGATGACGCGCTCATAGCGGTCGGTGTAGTGGTCCTTACCGAACAGGAGCCAGTCGCCGAGCCACCACGACGAGGCGTCGAGCAGCCCGGACAGCTGGCGTCCGGCGCGCTCCCAGTCCTCGAACGTCAGCCCGTTCGGAATGCGCAGCCCCACTTTGGTCGTCATGACCGCTTCCGGGGAGCCGGGCGGGCCGGCCGGCCTTCTGCGGAATATCGGATATGGCACGCCTTCGATGTCGTCGGCCTGGCCGGTCATCATCCCTCCACGATGATCGACGCCGGACCGCGGACCCCCGCGCCGGCGATAACTATCGATGCTCGTGTGATCGATTGATTTCAGTATGGCCAGCGCGGAAAATTTGTGACAACCCTAGTCCTGCGCCACCGGCGACCCCTATTTCCGGCAATTAATCGTCCCGCTGGCGGGACGCCGTGAAGCCATTTATCGAAGCGGGCCGCCCCGGTTTCGGCAAGGGTTCGGCCACCGGTTTTCACCGGTGGCCGGCAGCCACCTAGCGAGGAGGAATTTCATGGTCCGCATCGCACGCCCCGGCGGCCGGTCGAGTTAGGCAGGCCGTGATGACGACGACAGTCGCTGTTGATTTCCGCGCGCCGGCCGCCAGGCTCGCGCGCCTGCTCGACGCCGCTTCCGCCGAGCCCTTGCACGACCCCGACGACAGCGGTGTGACCGCGGTGCGCGGGACCGTCGAGGGGATCCCCGTCGTGGCCTTCTGCACCGACGCCCGGTTGATGGGCGGCGCGCTCGGCTGGGCCGGGGCCATGCGGATCGTCCGGGCCATCGACACCGCGCTGCTGTACGGCTGCCCGGTGATCGGCGTGTGGCACTCGGGCGGCGCGCGGCTCGCCGACGGCGTGGAGTCCATGGACGGCGTGGGCCGCATGTTCGAGGCCATGACCCGCGCCTCGGGCCGGATCCCGCAGATATCGGTCATCGTCGGCCCGGCCGCCGGAGCGGCCGCCTACGGCCCGGCGCTCACCGACGTCGTGATCATGTCGGAGGCCGGTCGCGCCTTCGTGACCGGCCCGGACGTGGTGCGCAGCGTCACGGGGGAGCAGATCGACATGATGGCGCTCGGCGGCGCGGAGGCGCACGGCAACAAGTCGGGCGTCGTCCACGTCACGGTCGACGACGAGGAGGAGGCCTACGTCCGGGCTCGCAGGTTCGCCGATCTGCTGGGCCGCCAGGGGAGGTTCGACCTCACGCCCCGGCGCCGCTCGGTGGACATGCGCGCGCTGCTGCCCGAGTCGTCGCGCCGCGCGTACGACATCCACAAGCTCATCTACGCCCTGCTCGACGATGACGATCCGGAAAGCGCGCAGGGCGTGGGGTTCGAGGAGCTGCAGCCGCAGTGGGCGCGCAACGTCGTGATCGGCCTCGGCCGGCTGGGCGGGCGCACCGTCGGGGTGCTGGCCAACAACCCGCTGCGCAAGTGCGGCTGCCTCGACTCGCTGTCGGCCGAGAAGGCGTCGAGGTTCGTGCGCATGTGCGACGCGTTCGGCGTCCCGCTGGTCGTGCTGGTGGACGTCCCCGGCTATCTGCCGGGCGTCGACCAGGAGTGGGGCGGCGTCATCCGGCGCGGCGCCAAGCTGCTGCACGCCTTCGCCGAGGCGGTGGTCCCGCGCGTGACGCTGATCGTCCGCAAGGCGTACGGCGGCGCGTACATCGCCATGAACAGCCGTTCTCTCGGCGCGTCCGCCGTTTTCGCCTGGCCGGACGCCGAGGTCGCGGTGATGAGCCCTGAGTCCGCGGTGGGCGTCCTGCGCCGAAAGGCCCTCGCGGCGGTGTCCGGCGCCGAGCACGACCGGTTGAAGGCCGCCTTCGTCGAGGAGCATCGGCGCGAGTCCGGCGGCGTGACCCGGGCGCTGGACATCGGCGTGGTCGACGAGGTGATACCCCCCGAGAGCACCCGCGCCCGGCTCATCGAGACGCTGGCCCGCATTCCCGCGGCCCGCGGCCGCCACGCCAACATCCCGCTGTGACAATTCTTTTCGGATTCCTTGACAATTGTCGGCGAACCCCTGCAGGACAGGGGCCGGTAGGGGTGACATAAAAGCCGCCCGGTTCCTTACTTTCGAGGTGATGGGATTTCGGCAATCCGCGAAGGCGCCCGCCGGACACGCAATTCCGGCGGGTGGAGATCGGGAGCGGGATATGCGGGTCTTGGAACCGGAAGTACGAACTGTAAGGGCCGGCGCGAAGCCGGCCGGAGCATGGCTCGATATGGGCCGAAACGATGCGCGTGACCTGCGGCCGTCGCCGTTCAATTCCGGCGGCCCGGTCACGCTGGCCAAAACCGGGCTCATCTTCCCCCGGTTGCTGCCGTTGAAGGCCTGGGAGCGGCTGGGCGAGGAGCTCGCCGCCATCAGCAGCTCGTCGGCGTGGTGGCTGGCCGACTGGCTGATCTACGGGGAGACCGCCTACAGCGGCCGCTACCGGCAGGTCGTGGAGAAGACCGGCCTCAGCTACCAGACCCTGCGCAACTACGCCTGGGTCGCCCGCCGGTTCGACCTCGACCGCCGCCGCGAGGCGCTCAGCTTCGCCCACCACGCGGAAGTGGCCGCCCTGGAGTCCGTCGAGCAGGACTACTGGCTGCGCAAGGCCGAGGAACAGGGCTGGTCGCGCAACCACCTGCGCAAGCAGATCCAGGCCAGCCTGGCCGAACGAGCCGGCGGCCGGCCGGCCGCCACCTCGTCGGTGATGGTCCGCAGCGTCAAGCTGACGCTCTCCTCACAGCAGCTGGAGCGGTGCGAGGAACTGGCCACGGAGCGGGGCTGCTCCCTGAACGCCTGGATCACCCAGCTCCTGGAATCCGCGCTCAACACCTATGTCCAGCCGGTGACCGCGGGCCGGTGAAGTGCTCCTCCTCCGGCCCGCCCCGATCACCTGCTCGTGAAGGCGGTGACCACGTTGTGGCCGCCCAGCCCGAAGGAGTTGTTGAGCGCGGCGAGCGGGCCGGAGGGCAGCTCGCGCGGTTCCCTCGGAACGTCGAGGACGATCGCGTCGTCGAGGTTCTCGAGGTTGACGGTCGGCGGGACGACCCGGTTGTGGAGGGCGAGGACCGTGATGACGGCCTCGGCGGCGCCGGCTCCGCCCATCAGGTGGCCCATGGACGCCTTCGGGGCGGTGACGATGGGCATGCGGTCCCCGAGAGCGGCGCGGATGCCCATGCTCTCGGTGAGATCGCCCTGGGGCGTCGAGGCGGCGTGGGCGTTGACGAAGGTGACCTGCTCAGGATTGAGCCGCGCGTCGTCCATGGCCTGCCGCATCACGGCGTCCTTGCTGGCGCCGTCGGGGTCCGGCGCGGCGAAGTCGAAGCCGTCGACGTTGACCCCGACGCCGGCCACCTCCGCGTACACGCGGGCGCCCCGGCGGGCGGCGTGCCCGGCCGACTCGAGGACCAGCACCGCGCCGCCCTCACCAAGGATGAAGCCGTCCCGGCCCTTGTCGAACGGGCGGGACGCGCGCTCCGGCTCGTCGTTGCGGCGGCACAGGGCCCGCATGGCCCCGAAGGCGGCGAGGATCAGCGGATGGACGCCTGCCTCGGACCCGCCGGCGACGACCACGTCGGCGCGCCCGCAGCGGATCAGCTCCACGCCGCGCCTGATCGCGTCGTTGCCGGTGGCGCAGGCCGCGACGGGGGTCTCGATGACGGCCGTGGCGCCGAGGTCCAGGGCGATCCAGGAGGCCGCGGCGTCCGGGATCATCTTGCCGATCGTGAACGGGGAGACGTGCCGGGGGCCCTTCTCCTTCATCGTGTCCCAGGTCTGCAGCATGGTCAGGATTCCGCCGACGCAGGAGCTGAAGGAGACCGCGAGCCGGTCGCCCGGGACCTCGCGGTCGCCGAGCCCGGCGTCCTGCCAGGCCTCGCGCGCCGCGACCATGGCCATCTGCTCGTAGCGGTCGAGCTTGCGCAGGGTGGCGGGGGGCAGGCCGCTCGCGAAGTCGGCCGTGACGCGGGCCGCGAGCCGTACGGGCACATCGGCGAATTCGGGTCCGGCCAGTGCGGTCACGCCCGAAGCGCCGGCCAGCAGGCCGGCCCAGGTCGTGGCGGCGTCTCCGCCGAGCGGGGTGACGGCGCCGAGCCCGGTGACGACGACTTTGGGAGTCATGGGTTCCTTCCGTTCATCCGGGATACGGCGGGCCGGGCGCGCGGCCCGGCCCACGAGGGTCGCACGGTCAGGGTGCGGTGAACACGAGAGAGACGTTGTGGCCGCCGAAGCCGAAGGAGTTGTTCACCGCGGCGAGCGGGGCGCCCGTGCGGGAGCGCAGCTCGCGGGGCTCGGTGGCCACGTCGATCGGCAGGTCGTCCTCGGGGTCGTCGAGGTTGATGGTGGGCGGGGCCACCTTCTCGGCGAGCGCGAGGATCGTGGCGATGGACTCGACCGCCCCCGTCGCGCCGAGCAGGTGCCCGGTCATGGACTTGGTCGCCGAGACGACGACCTTGCCCGCGCCGAACACCTCCGCGAGCGCGGCGGCCTCCACGACGTCCCCGGCCGGGGTCGAGGTGGCGTGCGCGTTGACGTGGACGACGTCGTCGATCTTGACGCGGGCCGCGTCGAGGGCGAACCGCATGGCGGCCCGCGCGCCGACGCCGCTCGGCGCTGAGATGTGGTGGGCGTCGGCCGAGTAGCCCGCCCCGGCGGCGACCGCGTAGACGCGGGCGCCCCTTCGGCGGGCGTGCGCGGCCGACTCGAGGACGATCACGCCGCCGCCCTCGCCGATGACGAAGCCGTCGCGTCCCTTGTCGAACGGGCGGGAGGCCCCCTCGGGGTCGTCGTTCCGCTGCGACATGGCGCGCATCGCGGCGAACGACGCGATGGCCACCGGCAGGATGAAGGCCTCGCCCGCGCCCGCGAGCACGACGTCGGCCCGGCCCGACCGGATCATGTCGATCGCGTAGCCGATCGCCTCGGCGCCCGACGCGCAGGCGCTGATGGGGGCGTGCGCGCCGGCCTGCGCGCCGAACTCCATGCTGATCCACCCCGCGGCGCCGTTGCCCATCACCGAGGGGATCGTGTACGGCGAGACCCGCCGCCAGCCCTGGGTCTGGTAGGTCTCGTACGAGGCGAGGATCGACGAGATGCCGCCCAGGCCGGGGCAGACCACGACGCCGAGCCGGGTGGGGTCCACCTCGGGGGCCCCGGCGTCCTGCCAGGCCTCGCGGGCGGCGACGAGCGCGAACAGCTGCCAGCGGTCCATCCGCCGGGCGGTCACCCGTCCGACGATCTCGGCCGGGTCGGCGACGGCGGTCGCGGCGAACCGCACCGGCAGGTCCTGCGGCCAGGTGTCCGGGAGCGCGCGCGCTCCGCTGCGCCCGGCCAGCAGGCCCTGCCAGGTGGTCCGCACGTCGCCGCCGAGCGGCGTGGTCGCCCCGAGCCCGGTGACGACCACGGTGTCCTCGGTGGTGCTCACTGTGGTCCTCTCAGGCGGCCTGGCTGTGGATGTAATCCACGACCTCGTTGACCGTGACGAGCTTGTTCAGCTGGTCGTCGGGGATCTTCACGCCGAACCGCTCCTCGGCGGCCACCATGATCTCCACCATGGACAGCGAGTCGATGTCGAGGTCGCCCGAGAACGCCTTGTCGAGCTGTACCTCGGCGACCGGTACCCCCGCGATCTCGTTCACGATCTGGGGGAATGCAACACGGATTTCTTCGAGAGTGGCCATGTCGGCGCTCCTTCCTGGGTGATGTGCTGATTTCCGAGCCCGTGCGCGGCGATGAAGGCCGCCGCGTCGCCGAGCTGGTCAGGGGTGTTCAGCGCGAACGTCGCCACACCCGGCAGGGCGCGGCGCGCGATGCGGGTCAGGGTGTTCGCGGGGGGAAGCTCCAGCATCCCGGTGACGCCGAGGTCGCGCATGGTGTCCATGCACAGGTTCCAGTACACGGGCGAGCTGACCTGCTGGGCGATCCGGGACAGGGCGTCGCGGCCGCCGGCGACGACCGCGCCGTCGCGGTTGGACAGCACGCGGGTCACCGGGTCGGGCGGCGCGAGCGCCGGCAGATAGCCGTCGAGCAGGTCGGTGACGTGCTGCACCTGCTTCGTGTGGAACGCGCCGGCCACCTTCAGGACGAAGGTTCGGGTGCCCGGGGGCGGGTCGGCGACCAGCCGTCCGATGTCGTGCCGAAGACCGGCCGCGACGATCTGGCCGGGGCCGTTGTCGTTGACCGCGATCAGGTCGTGCCGCTCGATCGCGGCGAGCACGGCCGCGGCGTCGCCGCCGACGATCGCGACCATCCCCGATTCGGTCCGGCCGGCCTCCGCGGCCATGGCCCGCCCGCGTTCGCGCACGAGGACCATGGCCTGCTCGGGGGAGAGCAGGCCGGTGATGGCGGCGATGGTGATCTCGCCGACGCTGTGGCCGGCCGCGAGGTCGACGCGGCGGCCCACGTCCGAGGGCCGGGGGAACAGGGCCTGCGCGGCCAGCATCCCGGCGGCGACCAGCAGGGGCTGGGTCGCGGCGGTGTCGCCGATGGTCTCCGCGTCCGCCTCGGCGCCGAGATAGGCGAGGTCGAGGCCGCACACGGCCGACAGCCAGCGCAGCCGGTCGGTGAACTCCGAGTCTTCGAGCCAGGGGGAAAGGAAACCCGGAGTCTGGGCTCCCTGCCCGGGCGCAACTATTACGAGCACTTTCTCAGGATTGCAACGCGGCGCACCGGGGGGCAATGTTTCCTACCATCGCCCGGCTATTCAACGACAATTGGAGGCGGCAATGTTCGTACCCGACCAATACCGGGATCCGGAAAGTTCGTGGCCCGTCGAGCTGGTCGCGGGCAATCCGCTCGCGCTGCTGATATCGGCCGGACCGCCGGCCGGCGCGCCGTTCGCGACAAGTGTGCCGATCATCATGGACCCGGCCTGCGGCGAGGTGACCGACCTGGCCGGAATCACCTTGCTCGGGCATATGAACCGGGCCAACCCGCATTGGCGGGCGATCGGCCCCGGCACGCCCGCGATCGCCGTTTTCAGCGGCCCGAACGCCTATGTGTCGCCGACCGTTTACGAGCTCGATCCGGCGGCTCCCACCTGGAATTTCACGTCGGTGCACGTGCACGGCACGCTGCATCCGATCGATTCGCCGGAGGAGAGCCTGGAGGTCGTCAGGTCGACGGTCCGTGCCTTCGAGGGCAGATTCGGCGGCGGCTGGGACATGACGAGCTCGGTGGACTACTTCAGGAAGATCCTTCCTGGCGTAGGCGCCTACCGGGTCAAGGTAACCAAGGTTGACAGCATGTTCAAACTCAGCCAGGAGCAGGAACCCGAGGTCCGGGACCGGGTCCGGCGCTATTTCGCGGGCAGCGACTTCGGTCGCCGCCGTGAGGTGGCGGCCCTCATGGCCCAGTTGGACGAGTTCGCCCACCCCGTCGATTCCCGGCGCTGCCCGGTGTCCTGACCGTCCCGCCGGCGAGACGTGCGCGCCGCGGCGGGAAACGCGGCAAGAATTGTTGCCGCAGCCCGCCGCGGCTGATTATCGTCCATCGTGGCATGCATATTCCCGGATACGCGCTTTTCCCTTCAGGGCCCGCAGAGGAGCCAATCCGCGGATTGGCATGCCGCCATTTTCGCGGCCCACATCCCATAAACGCAGAGGGAGTTGACATTGTCTTCGCTGAGCGCTACGTCCCCGCAGATCGGTATGTGGCTCGCGCAGAAACTGGCGCCGGGCGTGTCGAACAACATCGCCGCCGTCTTCGCGATCGACGGCCCCGTGGACTTCGCGGTCCTGAACGCCGCGGCCCGCCGGGTGCTGATCGAGACCGAGACCACGCTGGTCAATTTCCACGAGGCCGAGGACGGCCTTCGGGTGCGCCCGCGGCCGATCGGCGACTGGCGCGCCGTCCTCGCCGACGTGAGCGCCGCGCCCGACCCAGAGCGGGCCGCGCACGCGGTCGTCGCCGACCACGTGGGCGCCCTTTTCGACCTGTCCGAGGACGCCCTCGCCCGGGTGGTGCTGATCAAGGTGGCGGCCGGGCGCAACCTGCTGACCCTCGTCTTCCACCACATCGTGACCGACGGATTCGGCGTGGTGATGTTGTTCGACCGGATCGCCGAGGTCTACACGGCGCTCACCCGCGGTGTGCCGGCCTCAGAGTGGCCGTCCGGAGCGGCGGCCCTGGTCGCCGAGGAGGACGCCCGCTACCGGGCCTCGCGCCGCTTCGCCGACGACGCCGAGTTCTGGCGGTCCTACCTGGCCGGCGCCCCCGACGTCGTGCGACTGCCCAGCGGGCGCGCCGAGGCGGCCGCGCGGCCGGACGACCTCTGGCAGGCGATCGCCGACGCGCTCGGCGGCAAGAACCACACCACGGTCATCCCGCGGGCCGAGGCCGACGCGTGGGCCGCCGCGGCCGCGGAGATCGGCGCGAACCTGCCGACCCTGGTCACCACGGCCGCCGCCGCCTACTTCCGGCAGGTCGCCGACACGCCCGAGCCGGTCTTCTCGCTCGCGGTGAACAACCGCCGCGCCCGGCTCCGGCAGGCTCCCGGAATGCTGGCCAACTTCGTGCCGATCCGGCCGCGGGTCCCGTTGTCGGCGACCTTCGCCGAGCTGGCCGACACCATCGTCACCGAGCAGTTCAAGGTCTTCCGGCGGTCCGCGCACATGATCGCGGACATCAAACAGGGCATGGGCCACGCCGGCCCGGCCGGCAGCCCGCTCGGCGTGATCATTAACTTCATCCCCGAGGTCGGGGATCGCGTGTTCGGCGCCGCCCGCGCCAGCGCCGTCGGCGGCTCCTTCCCCACCCTCGACGAGCTGATGATCGTGATCCACTACGGCGGCGGCGCCGACAGCGATCTCTACATCCGGCTCGACGCGCCGGGCGCCGCGCCGTACACCAACGCCGATCTGGCGGCCATCAGCGACCAGCTGCTCGCGTTCGTCCGCGCCGCCGTGACGGCCCCGCACAGCCGGATCGGCTCGGTCGACCCGCTGCCGGCGGCCGAGCGCCGCGCGCTGCTGGACGGCCTGATCGATCCGCCGGTGCCCGAGGCCGGCCGTACGGTCACCGACCTGTTCGAGCGGCAGGCGGCCACCACCCCCGACGCGGTCGCCCTGGTCGCGGGCGCCGAGACGGTCACCTACCGCGAGCTGGACCAGCGCGCCGACAAGCTGGCCCGCGAGCTGGTCGCCCGCGGCGCGGGACCGCAGAGCATCGTCGGTGTCGCGCTGCCCCGCTCCGCCGAGTTCGTGGTCGCCATGCTCGCCGTGCTCAAGGCGGGCGGCGCCTATCTGCCGATCGAGCCCGCCTACCCGGCCGAGCGGGTGGAGTTCCTGCTGCGCGACGCCCGGCCCACGCTGCTGGTGACCAGCTCGCGTGTGGCCGCCGCGCTGCCGCACGACGGCCTGCCGCTGGTGCTGGTCGACCAGCCCCGCGGCGCGTACGGCCCGGCTCTGCCGCCCCGCGAGGAGCACCCCGACCAGCTGATCTACGTGATGTACACCTCGGGCTCGTCCGGCGTGCCGAAGGGCATCGCCGTCACCCACCGGGGCGTCGCCGGGCTGGCACGCGACCGGCGCTTCGACGGCGGCGGGCACCAGCGGGTGCTGCTGCATTCGCCGCTGACCTTCGACGCGTCCACCTACGAGCTCTGGGTGCCGCTGCTCCGCGGCGGCCGCGTCGTCGTGGCCCCGCCGGGCGAGGTGGACGCCGACGGCCTGGCCGCCATGCTCGCCGAGCACAAGATCACATCGGTCTGGCTGACGGCCGGGCTGTTCGCGGTGATCGCTGAGGAGCGGCCCGGCTGCTTCGCCGGGGTCCGCGAGGTCTGGGCCGGCGGCGACGTGGTGCCGCCCGCCGCGGTCGAGAAGGTGCTGCGGGCCTGCCCGGGAGTGCGGGTGGTCAACGGCTACGGCCCCACGGAGACCACGGTGTTCACCTCGTGCCACCCGGTCGCGTCGGCCGAGGAGGTGGGCGACGTCTTCCCGATCGGGCGCCCCATGGACAACATGTGGGGCTACGTCCTCGACGGCGCCCTCCGCCCGGTCGCGCCCGGCACGGTCGGCGAGCTGTACGTCGCCGGGGCCGGGCTGGCCCTCGGCTACCACGGCCGCATCGCCCTGACCGGCGAGCGGTTCGTGGCCAGTCCGTACGGCAGGCCGGGTGAGCGGATGTACCGCACCGGCGACCTCGTCCGCTGGACGGACGGCGGCGCGCTCGAGTACGTCGGCCGGGCCGACTTCCAGGTGAAGGTGCGCGGCTTCCGCATCGAGCCCGGCGAGATCGAGACGGTCCTCGAGGCCCACCCGGCCGTGGCGCGCGCCCTCGTGATCGCCCGCGCGGGCCGTCAGGGCGGCCGGCAGCTCGTCGGCTACGTCGTCCCCTCGGGCGGCGACAGCGCCGGCGACCTCGCCAACTTCGAGCTGCACTCCAGCGCCTCGCCGGCCGAGCTCCGCGCCTTCCTCCGCGAGCGGCTGCCGGAGTACATGGTCCCGTCGGCCATCGTCGTGCTGAGCCGGCTGCCGCTGACGGCCAACGGCAAGGTCGACCGCGACGCGCTGCCCGAGCCCGTGGTCGCCGAGGGCGTCTACCGCGCGCCGGCCACGGCCGAGGAGGAGATCCTCGCCGGGGTCTTCGCCGAGGTGCTCGGCGTCGAGCGGGTGAGCGTGGACGACGACTTCTTCGCCGTGGGCGGCGACAGCATCCGGTCCATCCAGGTCGTGGCCCGGGCGCGGGCGCGTGGCGTGGAGGTCTCGGCGCAGGAGATCTTCGAGCACCGCACGGTCGCGGCCCTGGCCGAGGCGGCCGCGGGCCGTACGGGCGGCGTGCCGGTGCTGGCCGAGCTGCCGGGCGGCGGCGAGGGACGGCTGCCGCTGCCGCCCGTGGCGCGTCACCTGCTGGGCATGGGCGACGTGCGGCGGTTCGCCATGGCGCTGACCGTCGAACTGCCCGCGGACATCACCGAAGCGGGCCTCGCGGCGACCGTGCAGGCCGTGGTGGACCACCACGACGCGCTACGGGCGCGGCTGACCGTGGAGGACGAGCCCGGCCTGGTGGTCGAACCCGTCGGCGCGGTGCGGGCCGCCGATCTGATCACCCGCGTCCGCTACGGCGACTCGGCGGGCGAGTGGCGCTGGGTCGCGCAGGAGGCGCTGGACGCGGCGGCCGAGCGGCTCGATCCGGAAGCGGGCGTGATGGCCCGGTTCGTGTGGTTCGAATCGGCCGAAGGGCCGGGACGGCTCGGGATGGTGCTGCACCACCTCGTGGTGGACGGCGTTTCGTGGCGCGTCCTCGTGCCCGACCTGGCCGCGGCCTGGAAGAGCGTCCGCGCCGGCGCGGAACCGGCGCTGGAGCCGGTGGGCACCTCGTTCCGGCGCTGGGCGCACGCGGTGGTGGACGCCGCCGCGGATCGGACGGACGAGCTGCCGCTGTGGCGGTCGATCCTGGACGGGCCGGATCCGGTGCTGGGCGCCCGGCGCGTCGACCCCGAGGTCGACGTGATGGCCAGCGTCGACGTCGTCCGGGTCGCGCTCGGCTCGGCCCTGACCGATGTCCTGCTCACCAAGCTGCCCGCCGCCTTCCACGGCGGGGTCAACGACGGGCTGCTGGCGGCCCTGGCGGTCGCGGTGGCGCGCTGGCGCGGCCGCCGCGGTGAGGCCGAGTCGTCGGTGCTGGTCCGCCTCGAGGGCCACGGCCGCGAGGAGGCCGTCGTCCCCGGCGCCGATCTGGCCCGCACGGTCGGCTGGTTCACCACGATGTTCCCGATCCGGCTGGACGTCGCCGACACCCCGCTGGACGAGGTGTTCGCGGGCGGCGGCGCGGCCGGGCGGGTGATCAAGATGGTCAAGGAGCAGCTGCGCGCGGTCCCGGACAAGGGCATCGGCTACGGCCTGCTGCGCCACCTCAACCCCGAAACGGCGGCCGAGCTGGCCGCGTACGACGACCCCCAGATCGGGTTCAACTACCTCGGCCACTTCTCGGCGGCCGAGCTGCCCGAGGACATGCGCGGCCAGGGCTGGCAGCCGGCCAGCGGCGTCGGCGAGCTCATCCCCGCGCCCGACCCGGGCATGGCCGCGTTCTCCTCCCTCGAGATCAACGCCCTGGCCACCGAGACCGGCCTGGAGGCGAGCTTCGCCTTCCCCGCCGACCTGTTCTCCTTCGACGAAGTCCGTGAGCTGGGCGAGCTGTGGGTGGCCGCGCTCCGCGGACTCGTCGTCCACGTCGAGCAGCCGGGCGCGGGCGGCCTCACCCCCTCCGACGTGCCGCTCGTCCGGACCACGCAGACCGAGCTCGAGGCCTGGCAGGACCGCTACGGCCGCCTGGCGGACGTCTGGCCGGTGACGCAGGCCCAGACGGGGCTGCTGTTCCACGCCATGCTGGCCGGCGAGTCCTTCGACGCCTACCACATGCAGATGGTCTTCCACCTCGAAGGACAGGTCGACGCGGCGCGGCTGCGCGCCGCCGGGCAGGCGCTGCTGCGCCGGCACGCGGGTCTTCGCGCCGCCTTCGTGCCCAACTCCGCCGGGGACCTCATCCAGGTGGTGCCGGAAACGGCCGAGCTGCCCTGGCGTACGGCCGACCTGCGCACGCTCGACGCGGACGACCGTCCGGCGGCGCTCGAGGAGCTGCTGGTCCTCGACCGGTCGGCGCACTTCGACCCCCTGACGCCGCCGCTGCTGCGGCTCACCCTCGTGCGCCTCGACGACACGCACTCGGAGCTCGTGCTCACCGCGCACCACGTGCTGTTCGACGGCTGGTCGCTGCCGCTGCTGATGCAGGACATGCTGCGGCTGTACGCGGGGGAGCCGCTGCCCAGAGTCAGGCCCTACCGCGACTTCCTGGTGTGGCTGACCGAGCAGGACCGGGCCGAGTCGGCCCGCGCCTGGGCGGCCGAGCTGGCCGGGCTGAGCGAGCCGACGATGGTGCTGCCGGGCGTGCCCGCGCACGACTCGGGCATGGGCTTCGTCGACGTGGAGGTCGCCGACCCGCGCGGCCTGGCCCGGCGCGCGGCCGAGCTCGGCGTCACCCTCAACACGGTGGTGCAGGCCGCGTGGGCGGTGTTCGTCGCCGGGCTGACCCGCCGCGAGGACGTCGTCTTCGGCGTGACGGTCTCCGGACGCCCGTCCGCGCTGTCGGAGGTCGACGAGATGGTGGGCCTGTTCATCAACAGCGTGCCGGCCCGCGTGAAGGCCACGCCCGACCGCACCATCGCCCAGATCTTGGTGGACCTGCAGGAGCACCAGGTCGCGCTGCTGGACCACCAGTACTTCGGCCTGTCGGAGATCCAGTTCGCGACCGGGCTGCCGGCGCTGTTCGACACGCTGGTCGCCTTCGAGTCCTATCCGATCGACCGGGCCGGGCTCGCCCGGGCCAACACCTCGGCCGGGATCGCCATCACCGGCGTCCGGCCGTTCTCGGGGTCCCACTACGCGCTCACCCTTACCGCGTCCGCCGACCCGCACCTGCGGCTGAACCTGCAATACCTGGACAAGCAGCTCGACAAGTCGACCGCGGCCGAGGTCGCCACGCGCTACGCCCGCGTGCTGGCCGACTTCGCCGCCGACCCCGAGCTCACCGTCGCCGACGTCCTCGAGCACGCCGAGCCGCAGCGGGTGCTGGCCGCCTACCGCACCGGCTCGGCCGTGCGCGAGGTCCGGGAGCGGGTCTACCGCGCCCCGGAGACGCCGGAGGAGCAGGCCCTGGCCGCGCTGTTCGGCGAGATCTTCGCGACCGACCGGATCGGCGCCGACGACCAGTTCTTCGAGCTCGGCGGTGACTCGCTGCTGGCGATCCGGCTGGTCGGACGCATCCGCGGCGAACTGAACGTGGAACTGCCGATCCGCACGCTCTTCGAGTCGCCCACGGTCGCCGAGCTGGCCGTACGCCTTCGGCAGCTGAAGAAGGCGGCCCGGCGGCCCCGCCTTCAGCGGATGACGACCGGCTGACCTGCGGCGCACGGACCAGGCGCCGCCGCACGCGGAAACGCGCCCGGCGGCGCCTGGCCACGCCCGATCGCTTCGTCACGTCCGATCGCTTCGTCACGCCCGTGAGGAACGCCACTTCGCGGCGAACCCGCCGGCGTCGACGCCGCCAGGTCGGCGCGGCAAAGTGCTTGGACGCCGTGATCGCCGCGCGTTTGACGCAACAGTGGAACGCCCGCCCCGGATCCAGGGCGGGCGTTCCAGTGGCTCCGGATTCAGACGCGGGCGCCGAGAAGTTCCCCCGCGACGAGCGGGAGCAAGCGGTCCGGCAGCTCGTTGAGGAAGAAGTGGCCGCCGGGAAGGACGTGCACCGAGCAGCCGGCCGTGGTCTGCCGGCTCCAGCCGGCCAGGGTGGCGACCGGGGCCTCGTGGTCGTCGTCGCCGCCGAAGACGGTGATCGGGCAGGACAGCGGGGCGCCGGGCACGTGCTCCCACTGCCCGACGGCGGCGAAGTCGGCCCGGAGCAGCGGCAGCAGCACCTCCATGACGTCGTCGTTCTCCAGCACCTGGGGCGGCGTCCCGGCCAGGTCTTTCAGCCGGGCCTTGAACTGCCGGTCCGGCAGCAGGTAGTCGAGGCTGGGTTCGAGCGGCTCGTCCGGTGCGGCGTGCCCGGACACCAGCAGCCGCGCGGGCGGCCGGCCGTGCTCGTGCTCCATCACCCGGGCCAGCTCGAAGGCGAGGATCGCGCCGAGGCTGTGCCCGAACAGCGCGTACGGCTCGCCGGACAGGGGCAGGACCCGGGGCAGGGCGTCGGTCACCAGCGGGTCGACGTGCGGCAGCAGCCGCTCCTTGAAGCGGCTTGCCCGGCCGGGCAGCTCGAGCGGGACCACGTCGATCCCGCCGGGCAGCGCGCGCTGCCAGTCGCCGTAAATCCGTTCGGCCGACCCCGCCGCGTACGGCAGGCAGAACAGGCGCATGGTCGTCTTCCTTTCAAATGCCGAGTAGGACCGGCGGATGCTCCGCCGGTCCTGCTCACGGGATGGACAGGTCACCGGCGGATCTCGAGGGTGCAGCACTTCACGCTGCCGCCGGATTTCATCAGCTCCGTTGTGTCGGTGCCGATCACGTGGAAGCCGCGCTCGGCGAGCTGCGCGCCGAGCCGTACGACCTTGTCGGACACGACCACGTGGAGGCCGTCGGAGACGGCGTTGAGCCCGAAGCCGAGGGCGTCCTCCTCGTCGACCAGCAGCGCGTCCGGGTAGTGCTGGGCGAGCAGGTCGCGGCTTTCGGGGCAGAAGGCGCGCGGGTTGTACATGATCTCGTCGTCGTCGAGCACGGCGAGCGCGGTGTCGAGGTGGTAGAAGCGGGGGTCGACCAGGTTCAGCGCCAGCACCTCGCGGCCGAAGAACTCGGCCACCTCCCGGCAGGCGGCCGGGTCGCTGCGAAATCCGCTGCCGGCCAGGATGTGCCGGCCGGCGGTGAGAAAGTCGCCCTCGCCCTCGTTGACGTACGCGGCCTGGCGCACCTCGCGGAAGCCGTTGCGGCGGAACCACTCCACATAGGCGGGCGCCTCGTCTGCACGCTCGGCATGCCGGAAACGGGCCACCAGCGCCTTGCCGTCCACGACCGTCGCGCCGTTCGCGGCGAACACCATGTCGGGCAGATCAGGAATCGGCTGGATGTGCTCAACGTGGTGTCCCAGGTCGACCAGCAGGTCGTGCACCCACTTCCACTGGCCGAGCGCGGCCGAGTTGGAGGTGGCGAGGCTCGGGTCCATCCACGGGTTGATCGAGTAGCGCACGTCGAAAAAGGTCGGCTTGCACATCAGGTAATGCCGGGGCCGGGCGATTCTACTCATACCGTCAGCTTCCTTTCGGAGAAAAATCGGCGCCCCGGTCATCCGCCGCGGCACCTCCTGCGAAATGACGCGCCGAACCTTTCCAGTCGTTACCGGGAGCTTGTGACCTCGCCTAGGAAAGCTGGAAAAGGTTCAATTCTCAGGATGGGCGCGTGAGATTTCCGCGGCAAGCCGACCGGCGGTTCCGTCCTGCCGGCGGGACAACCCGCGAGCGCCGTTGTGAGCGCTTGAATCGGCCGCTTACGGTGCTGCGGAACGGCTTTTCCGAAATGCGATCAGGGGAGTGGTCCACATGCCAGGACCAGACGCCGTGTCGTACCGGAGGCGGCGGTGAGCCGGCCCATCATGGCGTTCATCCCGCCGTCGTGCAGCGGCGCGGGATATTTCCACAAGCTGCGGGCGGCGTTCGGCGACCGGGTCGACGTGCGCCCGGTCGAGCTGCCCGGTCACGGGCGGCGCGCCCAGGAGGACGCGGTCACCCGCGCCGATCTCGCGGTGCGCGACGTGCTTCGCCGCCTCGGCGGGCGGGTCGACGTCGTGTACGGCGAGAGCCTCGGCGCCTACATCGGCCTCGGCGTGGTGTACGCGCTCGGCGCGCCCCGGCTGGTCGCCGCCTCGAACTCGCCGCCCTCGGTGCGCGAGACGATCCGGCTGGACGGGGTGAACTCGATCGAGACGGCGGCGGCCGCCATGCGGGCGCTCGGCGGCGAGATACCGGCCGAGGTCGTGGAAGACCCCGACCTGGCCGAATACGCCTACCCCCTGATCCGCGACGACCTGTACCTGTCGCAGTCGTTCAACGAGTACGCCCGCGACATCAAGATCCCCAACGACGTGCTGGTCATCGCCGGCGAACGCGACTCGGGCGTGCGCCGCCTCGACCAGTGGTCCGCGCACACCCGCGGCCGCTGCGACGTGGTCCGCCTGCCCGGCGGGCACCTGCTGTCCATGGACAACCCGGACGGCGTCGCCAAGACGGTGCTCGACTGGCTCGAGGCCGCCTGACCCCGGCGTCCCGCCGGCCCAACCGCAATTCCCGCTCTTCTCCGCCGCGGTTCCCGGGCGATTTCTCCGGCATTTCAGCCGGGCCCGGCGCCGCGGTTTCTCCAGGAAATCAGCAACAGCTTCACCAGCCCGGTCAATTGGGAGACGCAATGTATGACGTGATCGTGGTCGGGGCCCGCGTTTCTGGCTCGCCGACGGCAATGCTTTTCGCGCAGGCCGGTTATCGCGTCCTGCTCCTCGAAAGGGCGCACTTCCCCGCCGACACCCTTTCCTCGCACTACATCCACCAGCCAGGAGTGGCGCTGCTCGACCAGTGGGGGCTGCTGGGCGAGGTGCGCGCCTCCGGATGCCCGCCGCTCGACCACGCCAGCTACGAGGCGTCCGGCCAGGTCCGCGTCGACGGCTGCTCCCTGCCGGACAACGGGCACCGGGCCGCCTACGCGCCGCGCCGCTTCGTCCTCGACCCGATCCTCGCCGGCGGCGCCGTACGGGCCGGCGTCGAGCTCCGCGAGGGCGCCAAGGTCATGGAGCTGATCTTCGAGGACGACCGCGTCGTGGGCGTGCGCTGCACCTCCAGCGACGGCGGCCCGTTCTCCGAGCGCGCCCACCTGGTGGTCGGCGCCGACGGCATGCGCTCCACGGTCGCGCGCCTGGTCAAGGCTCCCATGGTCATCGAGGACCCGCGCATGACCTGCACGTACTACAGCTACTGGGAGAACCTGCCGTCCCACTTCGAGCTGTACGAGCGCCCCGGGCGCTGGGTCGCGATCATCCCCACGAACCAGAGCCGCACGCTGGTCATGACGTACTTCCCGCAGGAGGAGTTCGGCCGCGTCCGCTTCAACGTGAAAGAGGAGTACCTGGAGGCGGTCCGCACCACCGCGCCCGGCGTCTACGAGCGGCTCGCCGCCGCCACCCACGCCGAGCAGATGTACGGCACGGGCGACCAGCAGAACTTCTTCCGGCAGGCCTCAGGCGCCGGGTGGGCGCTGGTCGGCGACTCGGCCCACCACAAGGACTCGATCGCGGCCCGCGGCATCACCGACGCGTTCCTGCAGGCCAAGCTCCTGGTCGAGCTGATCGGCCCCAAGCTGCGGGACAAGGCCGCCCTCGACGCGGCCCTTCGCCGCTACGCGCGTGACGCGGTCGACCAGTTCGTCGACTTCTACCGCAGCACGCTGACCGTCGCCGAGCTGCGCGTCCCGGCCGACCGGGTCTCGCTGCTCCAGAAGATCTCCGGAAACCAGGACATGGTCGACCGCTACTTCGCCACCCTCTCCGGCGCGTGCGAGATCGACGACTTCTACAACGCCGAGCTCCTGGAACTGCTCGCCGCGAGCTGACCCGGACACTGCCAGACGCTGACAAGAAGGACGAAGATGATGGTTCCGTTGTCGTATGCCCAGCGCCGGCTGTGGTTCATCCACAAGCTGGAAGGTCCGTCCGCGACCTACAACGTCCCGTTCGTGCTGCGCCTGACCGGCGCGCTCGACACGGCCGCGCTCGCGGCGGCGCTTCGCGACGTTGTGGTGCGCCATGAGATCCTCCGCACGCTCGTCGCGGAGGACGCCGACGGCAACGCGTTCCAGCTGATCTTGTCCGCGGACGAGGTGACGCTGGACGTCCCGGTGATCGACACGCCGCTCGAGGACGTGCCGGTGGCGGTGACGGAGGCCGTCTCCTACCCCTTCGAGCTGGCGTCCGAGCTGCCCGTGCGGGTGACCGTGCTGCAGCTGGCCGCCCAGCGGTTCGTGCTGGTCATGGTGGCGCACCACATCGCCTGCGACGGTGAGTCGGCCGCCCCGTTCGGCCGTGACTTCATCGCCGCGTACTCGGCCCGCAGGGAAGGCCGCGCGCCCGAGTGGCCCGAGCTGCCGGTGCAGTACAAGGACTACACGCTGTGGCAGCGCGACCTGCTCGGCGAGGAGACCGACCCGGAGAGCATCGCGGCGACCCAGCTCTCCTACTGGCGGGACGAGCTGGCCGACGTCCCGCAGCCGCTGCGGCTGCCGCTGGACCGCCCGCGACCACCCGTCGCCTCCCACCGGGGCGACCTGGTGGAGTTCTGGCTGGAGCCGGAGCTGGTCACGGCGATCCAGCGGCTGGCCGTCGCGCACGGCGCGACGCCGTCGATGGTCATGCAGGCGGCCCTGGCCGTACTGCTGCAGCACCTCGGCGCCGGTGACGACGTGACGATCGGCACGCCGATCGCGGGCCGCCTGGACGAGGCCCTCACCGACCTCGTCGGCTTCTTCGTCAACACCTGGGTGCTGCGGGCCGACCTGTCGGGCAACCCGAGCTTCGGCCAGCTGCTGGAGCGGATCCGCGGCAAGGCCCTCGCCGCCTACGACAACCAGGACATCCCGTTCGAACGGCTGGTCGAGGTCCTCAACCCCGGCCGCACCCCCGGATACCAGCCGCTGTTCCAGGTGATGTGCGCCTGGCAGATCCCCTGGCCCGCGATGGACATCCCCGGCCTGAGCGTCGCCTTCGAGCCGACCGCGACCGGCACGGCCAAGTTCGACCTGTTCTTCAACATGATCCCGGACGCCACCGGCCAGGTGCAGGGCCGTCTCGAGTACGCCACGGACCTGTTCGACCGGGGGACCGTCGAGCTGATCGCCGAGCGGTGCCTCCGCGTGCTGCGCCAGGTGACGGCCGACCCCTCGACCCGGGTGGGCCTGCTCGACGTGCTCGAGGACGCCGAGCGCTGGTGGCTCACGACCCGCAACGAGACCGAGGTCGCGCTGCCCGAATGGTCGCTGACCCAGCTGTTCGAGCAGCGGGCCGCGAACCACCCCGACGACGTCGCCGTGGTCTGCGGCGACACGCGGCTGACCTACCGGGAGCTGGACGAGCGGGCGACGGAGATCGCCGCCTCGCTCGCCGCCCGCGGCGTGGGCCCGGAGAGCCTGGTGGCGATCTCGCTGCCGCGGACCGTGGACCTGCCGGCGGGGCTGCTCGGGGTGTGGAAGGCGGGCGCGGCCTACGTCCCGCTCGACCCCGCCTACCCCTCGGCCCGCGTGTCGGCCATCCTCGCGGACGCGGCGCCGTCGATCATCCTGACCAGCCACGAGGTGGCCCACGTGCTGCCCGAGGACTGCGCCGCGGAGCGGCTGTTCGCCGAGGACCTCTCGGACGGCGCCCCGATCGGCGAGGTCGTCGTGGACCGGGGTCCGCTGGACGGACTCGCGTACGTCATGTACACCTCCGGGTCCACGGGACGGCCCAAGGGCGTGGCGCTGACCCACCGCGGCCTGGTCAACGGCGTGCGCGCGCTGCGCGAGGTGGTCCGGGTCGAGGCCGGGACGCGGCTGCTGGCCGGGACGTCCATCAACTTCGACGTGTCGGTGTTCGAGCTGTTCACCACGCTCACCGCGGGCGGGACGGTCGAGCTCGTGCGCGACGTCCTCGCGGCCGGCGAGGCCGGCGGCTGGTCCGGCGGCGTGATCAGCGGCGTCCCGTCCGTCGTGGACGCCCTGCTGGACGAGGCGGGCGGCAAGCTCGCGGTCGACACCGTGGTGCTGGCCGGGGAAGGCCTGCCGAGCTCGCTGGCCGAGCGGATGAGCGGACTGGTGCCCGGCGCGCGGATCGTGAACGCCTACGGCCAGACCGAGAGCTTCTACGCTTCCGCGTTCGTGCTGCCGGACGGCTGGGCCGGATCGGCCAGCGTGCCGATCGGCGAGCCGCTGAACAACATGCGGGCCTACGTGCTCGGCCCAGGGCTGGGCATGACGCCGCCGGGCGTCACCGGCGAGCTGTACGTCGCGGGCCTGGTGGCCCGCGGCTACCACGGCCGCCCCGACCTGACCGCGGAGCGCTTCGTGGCCGACCCGTACGGCGCGCCTGGTGAGCGGATGTACCGCACGGGCGACCTGGCCCGCTGGACCAAGGACGGCGCGCTCGAATACATGGGCCGGGCCGACTTCCAGGTGAAGGTGCGCGGCTTCCGGATCGAGCCGGGTGAGGTCGAGCAGGCGCTGATGGCCCATCCCGGCATCGCGCGCGCCGTGGTCGTGGTGCGTGACGGTCAGAACGGCGGCAAGCAGCTGGTCGGCTACGTCGTGCCGGTCGTCGGCGAGGGCGTCTTCGGCGGCGACGGCGCGGGCGGCATCGGCGACTTCGACGTCAACGCCGGCGTGCCCATCTCCGAGCTGCGCGCGTTCCTCCGCGAGCGGCTGCCCGAGTACATGGTCCCCTCGGCCATCGTCGTCATGGGCCGGCTGCCGCTGACCGCGAACGGCAAGGTCGACCGGGCCGCGCTGCCGGAGCCGGTGACCGTCGAAGGCGTCTACCGCGCGCCGCGCACGGCCGGGGAAGAGGTCCTGGCGGGTGTGTTCGCCGAGGTCCTCGGCGTCGACCGGGTCGGCGTGGACGACGACTTCTTCGCCGTGGGCGGCGACAGCATCCGCTCCATCCAGGTCGTGGCCCGGGCGAGGTCGCGCGGGGTCGAGGTGTCGGCCCAGGAGATCTTCGAGCACCGCACCGTGGCCGCGCTCGCCGAGGCGGCCGCGGGCCGTACGGGCGGCGGGCCGGTGCTGGCCGAGCTGCCGGGCGGCGGCGAGGGCTGGCTGCCCCTGCTGCCGGTGGCCCGCCACGTGCTCGAGGCCGGTGGCGCCGCGGTCGACCGCTACTGCATGTCGGCCGTGGTCGAGCTGCCCGCCGGCATCACCGAGGCGGCCCTGGAGGCGACGCTGCAGGCCGTCGTGGACCACCACGACGTGCTGCGGTCGCGACTGGGCGCGGGCGAGGAGCCGGGTCTGGTGGTCCTGCCGAAGGGCTCGGCGCCGGTCGCCGGCCTGATCACCCGCGTGCCGTACGCCGAAGACTGGCGCACGGCCGCGATGGCCGCCCTGGACGCGGCGGCCGGACGGCTCGACCCGGCCGCGGGCGTGATGGCGCAGTTCGTCTGGTTCGAGTCGGCAGCCGGCCCTGACCGGCTCGGCATCGTGCTGCACCACCTGGTCGTGGACGGCGTGTCGTGGCGGATCCTGCTGCCCGACCTCGCCTCCGCCTGGCGCCGGGTGCGCGCCGGGATGGACCCGGCCCTGGAACCGGTGGGCACCTCGATGCGGCGCTGGGCGCACGCGATGGCCGAGGACGCGACCAACGGGAGCCGTACCCCCGACTGGTGGCACGAGGCGCTGCGCGGACCCGATCCGGTGCTCGGCGCGCGGCGGGTGGACCCGGCCGTCGATGTGCAGGCGACCGTCGAGCGGCTGAAGGTGCGGCTGGACCCGCAGGTCACCGAGACCGTGCTGACCGCGCTGCCCGCCGCTTTCCACGGCGGGGTCAACGACGGGTTGCTGGCGGCCCTGGCCGTGGCGGTGGCGCGGTGGCGCGGCCGCCGTGGGGTGGCCGAGTCGTCGGTGCTGGTCCGGCTGGAGGGGCATGGCCGCGAGGAGAGCGTCGTGCCGGGGGCTGATCTGGCGCGGACCATGGGCTGGTTCACCACGATGTTCCCGGTCCGGCTGGACGTGGGCGACGCGTCGCTGGATGAGGTGTTCGCGGGCGGCGCCGCGGCCGGGCGGGTCGTGAAGCTGGTCAAGGAGCAGCTGCGCGCCATCCCGGACAAGGGCGTCGGCTACGGCCTGCTGCGGCACCTCAACCCCGACACCGCGGCCGAGCTGTCCGACTACGACGAGCCGCAGATCGGCTTCAATTACCTCGGCCGCTTCTCGGCGGCCGACCTGCCCGAGGACATGCGCGGCCAGGGCTGGCAGCCGATCCCCGGCACGGTGGATCTGGTCCCTGAGCCGGACGGCGCCATGCCGGTGCTGTCCGCCCTGGAGATCAACGCGCTGGCGACCGAGGCCGGGCTGGAGGCGAGCTTCGCCTTCCCCGCCGGGATCTTCACCGCCGGCGAGGTGGACGAGCTGGCCGAACTGTGGGTGGCGGCGCTCCGCGGGCTGGTCGCCCACCTCGAGCGGCCGGGCGCGGGCGGGCTCACCCCCTCCGACGTGCCCCTGGTGCGGGCCGGGCAGGGCGAGCTCGAGGAGTGGCAGGAGCGCTTCGGCCGCCTGGCGGACGTCTGGCCGGCCACGCAGGTGCAGTCGGGCCTGCTGTTCCATGCGATGCTGGCCGGGGAGTCGTTCGACGTCTACCACATGCAGCTGGTCTTCCACCTGACCGGCGCCATCGACCCCGATCGCATGCGGGTGGCCGGCCAGGCGCTGCTGCGCCGGCACCCGAACCTCCGCGCCGCGTTCGTGACCAACGCCGTCGGCGACAGCGTCCAGGTCGTGCCCGAGCACGTGCCGCTCCCGTGGCGGCACCTCGATCTGAGCGGCCTGCCCGAGGTCGCGGCGCAGGCCGAGTTCGACCGGTTCGTGGCCGCCGACCGCGACGACCACTTCGACCCCTCCCGCCCGCCGCTGTTCCGGCTGGCCCTCGCCACCATGGGCCCCGGGCGGGCCGAACTGGTCATCACGGCGCACCACACCCTGTTCGACGGCTGGTCGACGCCGCTGCTCATGCGCGACCTCATTCGCCTGTACACCTCGGGCGGCGACCTCGCGGCGCTGCCCCGGGTCCACGGCTACCCCGAATATCTGGCCTGGCTGGCCCGCCAGGACCAGGCCGAGTCGGCCCGGGTCTGGGCGGCCGAGCTGTCCGGGGTGGACTCGCCGACCCTGGTGGCCGAGCGGGAGGCCGCCGAGATGGCGACCGGGCTCGGCCGCGTCGAGGTCCCGCTGTCCATCGACGAGGGCCGGGACCTGACCCGCCGCGCCGCCGAGCTCGGCGTCACCGTGAACACGCTGATCCAGGGCGCGTGGGGCATCCTGCTCAGCTCGATCACCGGCCGCGACGACGTGGTGTTCGGCGCGACCGTGGCCGGCCGACCGGCCACCCTCGCCGGATCCGACGAGATCGTCGGCCTGTTCATCAACACCGTTCCGGTGCGGGTGCCGGTCAAGCCGGGCGAGCGGATCGACGAGGTCCTGCGAAGCCTGCAGAAGCGGCAGTCGGCGCTGATCGACCACCACTACCACGGCCTGGCCGACATCCAGCAGGCGATCGGCCTGCAGCGGCTGTTCGACACGCTGGTGGTCTTCGAGTCCTACCCGGTGGACCGGCAGGGCATCGGCGAGGCCAACGTCACGGCCGGCATCGACATCACCGGCGTGCGGCCGTTCGCCGGCTCGCACTACGCGCTCACGCTGAACGCCGCCGACCCCTACCTGCGGCTCACCCTCGACTACCACGACAACCTGTTCGACCGGGCCACGGTCGAGACGATCGCCGCGCGGTTCCTGCGGGTGCTGCGCCAGATCGGCGCCGACTCCTCGGCGCGGGTCGCCGCGGTCGACGTGGTGGCCGCGTGGGAGCGCGAGTGGCTGGTCGTGGGGCTGAACCACACGTCGGTCCCGGTGGCCGACGAGACGCTGGTCTCGGCCTTCGAGGCCCGGGCTCGGGCCTGCCCGGACGCGGTCGCCGTCGTGGACGGGGACCGGTCGTGGACGTACGCGGAGTTCGACGCCTGGACCAACCAGATCGCCTGGTGGCTTCGCGGCCTCGGCGTCGGCCCCGAGACGGTGGCGGGAGTACGGCTGCCGCGCTCGGCGGAACTGGTCGCCGCCCTGTACGCGGTGGTGAAGGCCGGCGGCGCCTACCTGCCGATCGACCCGGCGCTGCCGGCCGACCGGGTGGACACCATGGTGGCCGCCGTGGGCGCCGCGGTGGTCATCGACGAGCTGCCCGGCGTCGCCGCCCACCCGGCGACCTCGCCCGGAGTCGTGGTCGACCCGGCCGGCGCGGCGTACGTGATCTTCACCTCGGGGTCCACCGGCGGGCCCAAGGGCGTCGTGGTCTCCCACCGGGCGATCATGAACCGGCTGCGGTGGGGCCAGTCGCACTTCGGGATGCGCGCCGACGACCGGGTGCTGCTGGTGACCTCGGCCAGCTTCGACGTGTCGGTTCCCGAGCTGTTCGGGGCGCTGCAGGTGGGCGCGACCCTGGTGGTCGCACCGCCGGACGCGCGGCGCGACCCGGCCGAGCTGGCGCGGCTGATCGTCCGCGAGCGGGTCACCCAGGTCGACTTCGTGCCGTCTCTGCTGGAGGCGTTCGTCGCCGTCCCGGAAGCGGCCGACTGCACGAGCCTCCGGTGGATCGAGGTGGCGGGCGAGGCCTTCCCACCGGCGCTGGCCCAGCGCGCGGCCCGGCTGCTGCCGGGATGCGCGGTGCACAACGTGTACGGCCCGACCGAGGCCGCCGTCGAGGTCACCTCGTTCGAGTTCCACGCCGACGGCGACAAGGTGCCGATCGGCGGCCCCGTCTGGAACACCCGCGTCTACGTCCTCGACTCCGCGCTCCGGCCGGTCCCGCCGGGAGTGGCCGGCGAGCTCTATCTCGCCGGAGTCCAGCTGGCCCGGGGGTACGCCGGCCGGGGCGGCCTGACCGCCGCACGCTTCGTCGCCTGCCCCTTCGGCCCGGCCGGCGAGCGGATGTACCGGACCGGCGACCTGGTCCGCTGGAACACCGGCGGCGAGATCGAGTATCTCGGCCGCATCGACTTCCAGGTGAAGATCCGGGGCTTCCGGATCGAACCGGGCGAGGTCGAGTCGGTGTTGGCGGCGCACCCGCTGGTGGCCTCCGCGGTGGTGGTGGTGCGCGAGGACCGGCCGGGCGACCGGCGGCTCGTCGCGTACATCGTCCCCGTGGCGGGCGCCGACGGAGAGGCCGTGGCGCAGGTGCTCGGACAGGTGGCCGCCACGCGGCTGCCGGAGTACATGGTGCCCTCCGCCGTGGTCGCGCTGCCCGTGCTGCCGCTGACCTCCAGCGGCAAGGTGGACCGGGCGGCCCTGCCGGCCCCGGACTACGTGGGCGCGTCCTCGTTCAAGGAGGCCGGCAACGCGCGTGAGCAGATGCTGTGCGACCTGTTCGCCGAAGTCCTGGGGGTGGACCGGATCGGCGTGGACGACGACTTCTTCGCCCTCGGCGGCCACTCGCTGCTGGCCGCCCGCCTGATCACCCGGATCCGCTCCGACCTCGGCGTCGACCTGTCCATTCGCGCGGTGTTCCGCAACCCCACGGTCGCCGCGCTCGCCACGCTGACGGCGCTGAACGAAACCAAGGCCGCGCCCGCCAGGCCGCGCCTGCGCAAGCTGACCGTGGAAGGTCGTGCGAAATGATCTCGAGCGAATTGATCCCGTTGTCGTTCGCCCAGCGCCGGCTGTGGTTCATGCACAAGCTGGAGGGGCCGTCCGCGACGTACAACATCCCTCTGGCGCTGCATCTGGCCGGCGCGCTGAACACCGGCGCGCTGGCGGCCGCCCTCCACGACGTCGTCGTACGCCACGAGAGCCTGCGCACGCTGATCGCGGAGGACGCCGACGGCAACCCGTTCCAGCACGTCGTGCCCTCCGGCGAGGTGAAAGTGGCGCTGCCGGTGGCCGACGTGGCCGCCGACGGCCTCGAGGCCGCGATCACCGAGGCGTCCTCGCACCGCTTCGACCTGCTTACCGAGCTGCCGCTACGGGCCTGCCTGCTGCGCGTGGCGCCCGAGGAGCACGTGCTGGTCGTGGTGATCCACCACGTGTCGGCCGACGGCGCCTCGGCCGCGCCGCTCGCCCGCGACCTGGTCGAGGCCTATTCGGCGCGCCGCGAGGGCCGTGCGCCGGACTGGGAGGAACTGCCGGTCCAGTACGCCGACTACACGCTGTGGCAGCGCGACCTGCTCGGCGACGAGAACGACGCGGACAGCGTCGCCGCCCGGCAGCTGGCCTACTGGCGCGGCGAACTGGCCGACGTGCCGCAGCCGCTGCGGCTGCCGCTGGACCGCCCGCGACCACCCGCGGCCTCCCACCGGGGCGACCTGATCGAATTCGCGCTGGACCCGCGGCTGCGCGGGGCCCTGGAGCACCTCGGCGCGGTCCACGGCGCGTCGGCGGCGATGACCGTGCAGACGGCCGTCGCCGTGCTGCTGCACCACCTCGGCGGCGGGGCGGACGTGACGATCGGCAGCCCCATCGCGGGCCGCCTGGACGAGGCGCTCACCGACCTCGTCGGGTTCTTCGTCAACACCTGGGTGCTGCGGGTCGACCTGTCCGGCGACCCCACCTTCGTCGAGCTGCTGGAGCGGGTGCGGGACAAGGCGCTGGCCGCCTACGACAACCAGGACATCCCGTTCGAGCGGCTGGTCGAGGTGCTCAGCCCCGGCCGGTCGACCGCCTACCAGCCGCTGTTCCAGGTGATGTACGCCTGGCAGTTCGACTGGCCGCGGATCGACATCCCGGGCCTTCGCGCCACCCCGATCCAGGCGACCAACAGCACCTCGAAGTTCGACCTGTTCTTCAACATGATCCCCGACCCGTCGGGCGGACTGCAGGGCCGCCTGGAGTACGCCACGGACCTGTTCGACCGGACCACGGCCGAGGCCATGGTCGCCCGCTTCGTCCGCGTGCTCGGCCGGATCGCCGACGACCCCGGCGTACGGCTGTCCGCCATCGACGTCCTGGACGGCGACGAGCGGGAATGGCTGGCCGATCTCAACGACACGGCCGTGGAGCTGCCGGCGCGCTCGCTCATCGAGCTGTTCGAGGAGGCCGCCGGGCGCTTGCCCGACGCCACCGCGGTGATCTGCGGAGACGTCCGCCTGACGTATCGAGAGCTGGACGAGCGCGCGGGCCGGATCGCGGGCGCGCTCCGGGCGGCCGGCGTCGGCCCGGAGAGCCTGGTGGCGCTGTCGCTGCCGCGTACGGCCGACCTGGTGGCCGGGCTGCTCGGCGTGTGGAAGGCGGGCGCCGCCTACGTGCCGCTCGACCCCGGCTATCCGTCCGGACGGCTGTCCGCGATCGTGGCCGACGCGATGCCGGTCACGGTGCTGACCACCCGCGCGGTGGCGGACGACCTGCCGCTGGGCGACCGGCCCCGTCTCTACGTGGAGGACGTCCCCGATGACGCCCCGGTCGCGGCGACGGCCGGCGGGCCGCTGGACGGACTGGCCTACGTCATGTACACCTCCGGGTCCACGGGACGGCCCAAGGGCGTGGCCCTGACCCACCGCGGCCTGGTCAACGGCGTACGGGCGCTGCGCGACGTGGTCGGTGTCGACGCCGGGACACGCCTGCTGGCCGGCACGTCGATCAACTTCGACGTGTCGGTCTTCGAGCTTTTCACCACCCTCACCGCGGGCGGGACCGTGGACCTGGTCCGCGACGTCCTCGCCGCGGGCGAGATGGAAGGCTGGTCGGGTGGTGTGATCAGCGGCGTCCCGTCCGCTGTGGCCGCGGTGCTGGACGCCGCGGGCGGCGCGCTCGCGGTCGACACCGTGGTGGTGGCCGGGGAAGGCCTGACGGGCGGGCTGGCGCGGCGGATCGCGGCGGCCGTGCCGGGCGCGCGGATCGTCAACGGCTACGGCCAGACCGAGAGCTTCTACGCCACCGCGTTCACCGTCCCCGAGGGCGGGCCCGCGTCGGGCGGGGTGCCGATCGGGCAGCCGCTGGAGAACATGCGGGCCTACGTGCTTGGTCCAGGGCTGGGCATGGTGCCGCCGGGCGTCACGGGCGAGCTGTACGTGGCCGGTCTCGTGGCGCGCGGCTACCACGGCCGTTCCGGCCTGACCGCGGAGCGGTTCGTCGCCGACCCGTACGGCGGGCCTGGTGAGCGGATGTACCGCACGGGCGACCTGGCCCGTTGGACCAAGGACGGCCTGCTGGAGTACGCGGGCCGGGCCGACTTCCAGGTGAAGGTGCGCGGCTTCCGGATCGAGCCGGGCGAGGTCGAGCAGGCGCTCACCAGCCACCCCGGCGTCGCGCGCGCCGTGGTCGTGGTGCGTGACGCCCAGAACGGCGGCAAGCAGCTCGTCGGCTACATCGTCCCCGCGGACGGCGGCGACGCGGACGCCGAATTCGGCGACTACACCTTGCACGCCGGGGTCTCGGTTTCGGAGGTCCAGGCGTTCCTCCGCGAGCGGCTGCCCGAGTACATGGTCCCCTCGGCCCTGGTGGTCATGGGCCGCCTGCCGCTGACCGCGAACGGCAAGGTCGACCGGGCCGCCCTGCCCGAGCCGGTGACCGTCGAAGGCGTCTACCGCGCGCCGAGCACCACCGAGGAAGAGGTCCTGGCCGGCGTGTTCGCCGAGGTCCTCGGCGTCGACCGGGTCGGCGTGGACGACGACTTCTTCACCGTGGGCGGCGACAGCATCCGCTCCATCCAGGTCGTGGCCCGGGCCCGCGCCCGCGGGGTCGAGGTGTCGGCCCAGGAGATCTTCGAACACCGCACGGTCGCCGCCCTCGCCGAAACCGCCGCCGGTCGCGTGGACGACAAGCCGACCCTGGCCGAGCTCCCAGGCGGCGGCGAGGGCTGGCAGCCCCTCCTCCCCGTAGCCCGCCACCTCCTCGCCCTATCCACCCACCCCCCAGCCCTTCCCGCCGCCGCACCCGCTGCCGCCGACCCCACCGCCCCCGCGGCGGCCGGCGGCGCGGCTGCTGGCGGCGCGACTGCGGGCATCACACCTGGTGGGGGCATTGCACCTGGTGGCGCATCGGATCGCGTGGCCGGGGGCTCGGCCTTTGATCGCTACTGCATGGCGGCCGTGCTGGAAATGCCCGCGGACATCACCGAGGCGGGGCTGGTCGCGACCGTGCAGGCCGTCGTGGACCATCACGACGTGCTCCGGGCGCGGCTCGGCGCGGGCGATGAGCCGGGACTGCTGGTCCTGCCGCCGGGCCTGGTGCGCGCCGGGAATTTGATCACCCGCGTGCCGCACACGGGGGAGTGGCGGGAGGTCGCCGCGGCGGCGATGGACGCGGCGGCCGACCGGCTGAACCCGGCCGCGGGCGTGATGGCCCAGTTCGTCTGGTTCGAGGCGGACAACGGTCCGGATCGGCTCGGCATCGTGCTGCACCACCTGGTCGTGGACGGCGTGTCATGGCGGATCCTGGTGCCCGACCTCGCCGAAGCCTGGCGGACCCACCGCAGCAGCGTCGTCAGCGGCGCCAGCGGCGGCAATCGCGCCAGTGCCGGTGGTAGCGGCGCCAGCGGCCGCGGCGGTACCGGCGACAGCAGCGATCGCGGCACTGGCGGTGGTGGCGTCGGTGGTGGGGACGCCGGTGTCGGCGCCGGTTTGGCGCCGGTCCTGGAGCCGGTGGGGACCTCGTTGCGGCGGTGGGCGCACTCGGTCGCCGATGTCGCGGTCGGGCGGTCCGGTGAGGTGCCGGTGTGGCGGTCGATCCTGGAAGGGCCGGATCCGGTGCTCGGCGCGCGGCGGGTGGATCCGGCGGTCGACGTGGAGTCCACGGTCGAGCGGCTGAAGGTGCGGCTGGACCCGCAGGTCACCGAGACCGTGCTGACCGCGCTGCCCGCCGCCTTCCACGGCGGCGTCAACGACGGGTTGCTGGCGGCGCTGGCGGTGGCGGTGGCGCGGTGGCGCGCCACGCGCGGGGTGGCCGAGTCGTCGGTGCTGGTCCGGCTCGAGGGCCACGGTCGCGAGGAGTCCGTCGTGCCGGGCGCCGACCTGGCCCGGACCATGGGCTGGTTCACCACCATGTACCCCGTCCGGCTGGACGTGGGCGACGCGTCGCTGGACGAGGTGTTCGCGGGCGGCGCCGCGGCCGGGCGGGTCGTGAAGCTGGTCAAGGAGCAGCTGCGCGCCATCCCGGACAAGGGCGTCGGCTACGGCCTGCTGCGGCACCTCAACCCCGACACCGCCCTGGAGCTGGCCGACTACGACGAGCCGCAGATCGGCTTCAACTACCTCGGACAGGTGTCCGGCGAGCTGCCGGAGGAGATGCGGGACCTGGGCTGGCAGCCCGTGCTCGACATCGACGACGTCGTGCCGGCCCCGGACGCCGCCATGCCCGTGCTGTCCGCTCTCGAGATCAACGCCCGCGTCACCGACGCCGGGCTGGAGGCCGGGTTCAGCTTCCCCCGTGGCGTACTGTCCGCCGACGAGGTGCGCGAGCTGGCCGACTGGTGGGTGGCGGCGCTCCACGGGCTGGTCACGCACGTCGAGCAGCCGGGCGCGGGCGGGCTGACCCCGTCCGACGTGCCGCTCGTCCAGACCACGCAGGCCGAGCTGGAGGCCTGGCAGGAGCGCTACGGCCGCCTGGCGGACGTCTGGCCGACGACCTCGGCGCAGGCGGGGTTGCTCTTCCACGCCATGCTGGCCGGCGACTCCTTCGACGCCTACCACATGCAGCTGGTCTTCCACCTGACCGGCGCGGTCGACCCGCTCCGGCTGCGCGCGGCCGGGCAGGGCCTGCTGGAACGGCACTCCATCCTCCGCGCGGCCTTCCTCACCAACGCGGCCGGCGACCAGGTGCAGATCGTGCCCGAGCACGTGACGCTGCCCTGGCGGCACCTCGACCTGAGCGGCCTGCCGGAGGCGGCGGCGCAGGCGGAGTTCGACCGGTTCGCCGCCGCCGACCGCGACGACCACTTCGACCCCTCCCGCCCGCCGTTGTTCCGGCTGGCCCTCGCCACCCTCGGCCCCGACCGTGCCGAACTGGTCATCACGGCGCACCACGTGCTGTTCGACGGCTGGTCGCTGCCGCTGCTGGTGCAGGATCTGCTCCGCCTGTACGCCGACGAGGCGCGCCTGCCGCGGATCAGGTCGTACCGCGACTATCTGCGCTGGCGGGCCGAGCAGGACCGCGAGGAGTCGGCGCGGATCTGGGCCGGTGAGCTGGCCGGACTGGACGCCCCGACCACACTCGCGGCCCAGCGGGACGATCCCGGCGCCACCCCCGGACTCGGCCGGGTCGACGTCGCCCTCGGCATCGACCAGGCGAGGGAGCTGACGCGCCGGGCGGGCGAGCTCGGCATCACGGTGAACACCCTGGTCCAGGGCGCGTGGGCGATCCTGCTCGGCGCCCTGACCGGCCGCGACGACGTGGTCTTCGGCGCGACCGTGGCCGGTCGCCCCGCCACCCTCGCCGGATCCGACGAGATCGTCGGCCTGTTCATCAACACCCTTCCCGTACGGGTGGCCCTCGCCCCCGAAGAGCGGGTCGACCAGGTGCTGCTCCGCCTGCAGAAGCGGCAGTCGGGGCTGCTGGACCACCACTACTACGACCTTGCCGACATCCAGCACGCCACCGGCCTGCCCATGCTGTTCGACACGATCGTGGTCTTCGAGTCCTATCCGGTGGACCGGCAGGGCATCGGCGAGGCCAACGCCTCGGCCGGGATCGGCGTCACCGGCGTGGCCCCCCATGCGGGCACCCACTATCCGATGACCGTGGGCGCCTCCGCCGACCCCTATCTGCGGCTCACGCTCGACTACCAGACCACGTTCTTCGACCGCGCGTCGGCCGACGCCGTCGCCGTGCGCTTCCTGCGGATCCTCCGCCAGATCACGGCAGACCCCACCGTACGGCTGGCCGCGATCGACACCCTCGACGAGCCGGAGCGGGCGTGGCTCGCCGCGCTCAACGACACGGCGCGGCCGTTGCCCGGCCAGACCCTGGTCGGGCTGTTCGAGGAGCGGGCGGCGGCCTCGCCCGACGCCGTGGCGGTGGCCGCGGACGGCTCCGAGTGGACCTACCGGGAGCTGGACGAGCGCGCCGACCGAGTGACGGGCGCGCTGCTGGCCCGCGGCGTAGGCCCGGAGAGCCTGGTCGCCGTGGCGCTGCCGCGCTCGGCCGACCTCGTGGCCGGGCTGCTCGGCGTATGGAAGGCGGGCGCGGCCTACGTGCCGGTCGACCCCGCCTACCCGTCGGCCCGGGTCGGCGCCATCTTGACCGACGCCGCCCCGGCGCTCGTCCTCACCGATCGCACGGCCGCCGAGGCGCTGCCCGACACGGGCGCGCCCCGCCTCTACATGGAGGAGCTGAACCGGGCGCGCGCCGTCCTGAAGCCGGGCCCGGCCCGGCCCGACGGCCTGGCCTACGTCATGTACACCTCCGGCTCGACCGGCCGGCCCAAGGGCGTCGAGCTCACCCACGCCAGCCTGGTCAACGGCGTGTGCGCGCTGCGCGAGACCGTGGGGATCGAGGCCGGGACGCGGCTGCTGGCCGGCACGTCCATCAACTTCGACGTCTCGGTCTTCGAGCTGTTCACCACCCTCACCGCGGGCGGGACCGTGGACCTGGTCCGCGACGTGCTCGCCGTCGGCGAGGCGGGCGGCTGGAAGGGCGGCGTGCTCAGCTCGGTGCCCTCGGCGTTCGCCGCGCTGGCCGAGGAAGTGGGCGCCAAGCTGGCCGTGGACGCCGTGGTGCTGGCCGGTGAGGGCCTGCCGGGCGCGCTGGCCGAGCGGATCGGCACGCTGCTGCCCGCCACGCGGGTCGTCAACGCGTACGGCCAGACCGAGAGCTTCTACGCGACCGCCTTCACCGTGCCCGCCGGCTGGTCGGGGACGGGCGGCGTGCCCATCGGCCGGCCGCTGGCCAACATGCGCGCGTACATCCTCGGACCGGGCCTGGCGATGGTGCCGCCCGGCGTCACCGGCGAGCTGTACGTGGCCGGAAAGGTCGCCCGCGGCTATCGGGGCCGCCCCGACCTCACGGCCGAGCGGTTCGTGGCCGACCCGTACGGCGGGCCCGGCGACCGGATGTACCGCACCGGCGACCTCGCGCGCTGGACCGAAGACGGGCACCTGGTCTACGCGGGCCGCGCCGACACCCAGGTGAAGGTGCGTGGCTTCCGGGTCGAGCCGGGCGAGATCGAGGCCGTGCTGACCGCGCACCCCGGCATCGCCGCCGCCATCGTGATGGCACGCGAGGATCGGCCCGGCGACCGCCGCCTGGTCGCCTACATCGTCGCGGCGCCCGGGTACGACGCCGCCGCCCTCATCGAGGCGGCGCCCGCCCTGGTGGGGGAGCGGCTGCCGGAATACATGGTCCCGTCCGCGGTGGTCGCGATCGGCGAGATCCCGCTCGCCCCCAACGGCAAGGTGAACCGATGGGCGCTGCCGGCCCCCGACTACACCAGATCGGCCGGCGGCAGGGAGCCGCGCAACCCGCGCGAGCGGTTGCTCTGCGACCTGTTCGCCGAGGTGCTCGGCCTGCCCAAGGTCGGCCCCGACGACGACTTCTTCACCCTGGGCGGCCACTCGCTGCTGGCGACGCGCCTGGTCGGCCGGATCAGGAGCGAGCTGTCGATCGACCTGTCGATCCGCGCGGTGTTCCGCTACCCGACCGTCGCCGACCTGGCGGCCCAGGCCGAAAACCAGTCCGTCTCCAGCCGGCCCCGGCTCCGCAAGTTCATCGAGGAGGAATAGCGCGATGATCCCCCTGTCGTTCGCCCAGCGCCGGCTGTGGTTCATACACAAGCTGGAAGGCCCGTCCGCGACCTACAACATCCCGTTCGTGCTCCGCCTGACCGGCGAGCTCGACATCGAGGCCCTGCGGGCCGCGCTGCACGACGTGGTGCTCCGGCATGAAAGCCTCCGCACCCTGTTCCTCGAGAACGCGGCGGGCGACCCGTACCAGAAGATCGTGCCCGCCCGGGAGCTGACGCTCGACGTGCCGCTGATCGACGTCGCGCCCGAGGACGTCGCGGCCGAGGTCGAGAAGGCGGCCGCATACCCGTTCAGGCTCGCGGCCGAGCTGCCCACCCGCACCTGCGTGCTGCGCACCGGGCTGGAGGAGTACGTGCTGGTCCTCGTCGCCCACCACATCGCCTGCGACGGCGAGTCGTCGGCGCCCTTCGGCCGGGACTTCGTGACCGCCTACTCGGCGCGCCGCGAAGGGCGGGAGCCGAGCTGGGAGCCGCTGCCGGTCCAGTACAAGGACTACACGATGTGGCAGCTGGAGCTGCTGGGCGACGAGAACGACCCGGACAGCATCGCCGCCAAGCAGCTCGCGTACTGGCTGAAGGAGCTCGCCGACGTCCCGCAGCCGCTGCGGCTGCCGCTCGACCGGCCGCGCCCGCCCATCGCCTCCCATCAGGGCGACCTGGTGGAGTTCCGGCTGGAGCCGGAGCTGCTGGCCGAGATGGAGCGGCTGGCCGCCCGGCACGGCGCGACCGCGTCCATGGTGGTACAGGCGGCGCTCGCCGTGCTGCTCAACCGGCTCGGCGGCGGCGAGGACGTCACGATCGGCAGCCCCATCGCGGGCCGCATGGACGACGCGCTGACCGACCTCGTCGGCTTCTTCGTCAACACGTGGGTGCTGCGCACAGATTTGTCCGGCGACCCCGCCTTCACCGAGGTGCTGGAGCGGGTGCGGGACAAGGCGCTGGCCGCCTACGACAACCAGGACATCCCGTTCGAGCGGCTGGTCGAGGTGCTCAACCCGGGCCGCTCGACCGCGTACCAGCCGCTGTTCCAGGTGCTCTGCGTCTGGCTGAACACCTCCAAGTCCGACTTCACGCTGCCGGGCCTCCGGGTGGCCTTCGAGCCGACCGCGACCGGCACCGCCAAGTTCGACCTGCACTTCACGCTCGCCCCCGAGCGGTCCGGCGGGGTGCTCGCCTCCATCGAGTACGCCACGGACCTGTTCGACCGCTCGACCGTCGAGGCCGTCGCGCGGCGCTTCACCAGCGTGCTCCGCCAGGTCACCGCCGATCCGTCGGCCCGCGTGGGCTCGGTCGACGTCGTGGAGGAGTGGGAGCGCGAATGGCTGGTCTCGGAGGTCAACGCGACCGCGGCCCCGGCGGCCGAGGGGACGCTGGTCTCGGCGTTCGAAGCCCAGGTGAAGGTGTCTCCGGACGCGGTCGCGGTGGTCGACGGGGATCGGTCGTGGACGTACGCCGAGTTCGGCGCGTGGGCCGATCGGGTCGCGGCGTGGCTGGAGGCGCGGGGCGTGGGGGCCGGGTCGGTCGTCGGCGTGCGGCTGGCGCGCTCGGCGGAACTGGTGGCCGTGCTGTACGGAGTGGTCAAGGCCGGCGCGGCCTATGTGCCGATCGACCCGGAGCTGCCGGCCGATCGCGTCGCGGTGATGGTGACGGCCGCCGGCGTGGAGCTGGTGATCGACGAGGCGCCCGACGTATCGGAGTGCTCGCCCGTCCCGGCAGGGATGCCCGTGCACCCGGACGCACCCGCCTATGTGATCTTCACGTCCGGATCGTCGGGTACGCCGAAGGGTGTCGTCGTCTCGCATCGGGCGATCATGAACCGGTTGCGGTGGGGACAGGCGCACTTCGGCATGCGGACAGATGACCGCGTGATGTTCGTGACGTCGCCCAGCTTCGACGTGTCGGTGCCGGAGATCTTCGGGCCGCTGCAGGTGGGCGCGACCATGGTGGTGGCGCCGCCGGACGCGCGGCGCGAGCCGTCGGCGCTCGCCCGGCTGATCGTCCGCGAGCGGGTCACCCAGGTCGACTTCGTGCCATCCCTGCTCGACGCGTTCCTCGCGGTCCCCGAGGCGGCCGAATGCACGAGCCTGCGCTGGATCGAGGTGGCCGGGGAGGCCTTCCCGCCGGCGCTGGCCCAGCGGGCGGCCCAGGTGCTGCCCTGGTGCGCCGTGCACAACGTGTACGGGCCGACCGAGGCGGCGGTCGAGGTGACCGCGTTCGAGTTCCACGCGGGCGACGCCGTGGTGCCGATCGGACGCCCCGTGTGGAACACCGAGGTCTACGTCCTTGATTCGGCGCTGCGTCCGGTCCCGCCGGGAGTGGCCGGCGAACTGTATCTGGCCGGCGTGCAGCTGGCGCACGGCTACGCGGGGCGCGGCGGGTTGTCCGCATCGCGGTTCGTGCCGTGCCCGTTCGGGCCGCCCGGCGAGCGGATGTACCGGACCGGCGACCTGGTCCGCTGGAACTGGCAGGGCGAGGTGGAGTATCTCGGCCGGATCGACTTCCAGGTGAAGATCCGCGGGTTCCGGATCGAGCCGGGCGAGGTCGAGTCGGTGCTGTCGGAGCATCCGCTGGTCGCCCAGACCGTGGTCATGGTCCGTGAGGACCGCCCTGGCGACCGGCGCCTGGTGGCGTACATCGTGCCGGTGGCCGGCGCGGACGGCGAGGCCCTGGCTCAGGTGCTCGGTCAGCTGGCCGCGGGACGGCTGCCGGAGTACATGGTGCCCTCCTCGATCGTGGCGCTGCCGGTGATGCCCAGGAACACCAGCGGCAAGGTCGACCGCGCCGCCCTGCCCGCTCCGGACTACGCCGGCGGCGCGTCGTTCCGCGGGCCGTCCAACCCGCGCGAGCGCATGCTGTGCGACCTGTTCGGCGAGGTGCTCGGGGTGGACCAGGTGGGCGTGGACGACGACTTCTTCGCTCTCGGCGGGCACTCGCTGCTGGCCGCCCGGCTGATCACCCGCATCCGCAAGGACCTCGGCGTCGACCTGTCGATCCGGGCCGTCTTCCGGCACCCGACGGTCGCCGCCCTCGCCGCGCGCCTGCTGGTCAGCGCGCCGCCCGAGGAGATCCAGGACCCGTTCGCCGTGGTCCTGCCGCTCGCCACGGAGGGCGGCAAGCCGCCGCTGTGGTGCATCCACCCGGGTGGCGGCCTCGCCTGGACGTACTTCAGCTACGTGCAGCACCTGGCCGGACGGCCGCTCTACGGCATTCAGGCCCGCGGCTACGACGGCAGGGAGCCGGTGGCCCCGTCCGTCGAGGCCATGGTCGACCACTACGCCGACATCATCGTCTCCCGCCAGCCCGACGGCCCGTACCACATCGCCGGCTGGTCGTACGGCGGGACGGTGGCGCACGCCCTGGCCGCGGCGCTGGACGCGCGCGGACACCGGGTCGCGCTGCTCGCCCTGCTCGACTGCACGCCCAGCTACGTCTTCCAGCAGCTGGACGAACTGCCCGAGGCCGACGCGCGTGCCTCCATCGAGGACTTCCTCGGCCGGTTCATGAACGTCAAGGACTTCGACTCGGTGCTGGACACGGCGGCCGGGGTGCTGTCCAACAACATGGCGATCATGAAGCGGTACACCCAGCCGGTGTTCGACGGCGACGTCCTCTACTTCAACGCGGCACAGAAGGACGACGACTCCTGGGCGTCCACGTGGGAGCCGTACGTGCGCGGCTCGATCCAGGAGTTCGACGTGGACTGCGCGCACCTCGACATGAACATGCCGGGCCCGGCGGCGGAGATCTGCGCCGTGCTCGCCCGGCACCTCGACATGGACCTCATGGACCTCATCACCGAATAGCAGGCTCGATCCGAAAGGAACACCGACATGAGCACCAACCCATTCGACGACGAGAACGGCGAGTTCTACGTGCTGGTCAACGACGAGGAGCAGCACTCGCTGTGGCCCGCCTTCGCCGACGTGCCGGCCGGCTGGACGGTCGTGTTCGGCCCGGACGAGCGTCCGGCGGCCATTGAGTACGTCGAGGCCAACTGGCAGGACATCCGTCCCAAGAGCCTGCGCGCGGCGCTGGCCGGAAGCGACGCCTGAGGCCCAGTGATGCGGGCCGAAGCGAGCACCGATACGCGCACTGGGACGGGCATTGGGACGCGCACTGGGCCGGGCACTGGGCCGGGCACTGGGCCGGGCACTGGGCCGGGCACTGGGCCGGGCACTGAGGCGCGCACCGGGACGAGCGCTGGGACGCGCACCGGGACGAGCGCTGGGACGCGCGCCGAAGTGGGTGCCGAAGCGGGCGCTGAGAAGGGCGGGCCGATCACGCTCGTCTGCCTGCCGTTCGCGGGCGCGGGAGCCTCGTTCTTCCACCCGTGGGCCGCCCAGGCGGGAAGCGGCCTGAAGATCGTGCCGATCCAGCTTCCCGGCCGGGAGTGGCGGCTGATCGACGAGCCCTATCGCGACGTGGCGGAGGCGGTCGAGGGACTGCTCCCCGACATCGCCCGGGTGCTCGACGAGGCGGGCCGGGTGGCCCTGTTCGGCCACAGCATGGGCGCGGTGCTCGCGTACGAGCTCGCGCACCGGCTGGCCGGCCGGGCCGAACTGGTCCACCTCGTCGTGAGCGGCTCGCCCGGGCCGCACGCGGGCCGTACCGCGCGGGCCACCGACCTGCCGGAGGAGGACTTCCTGCGGCGGGTCGAGGAGTTCGCCGGTTACCGGCACGAGGCCCTCGCCAATCCGGAGATGCGCGAACTCATCCTGCCGACGCTTCGCGCCGACGTGGAGATGCACGAGAACTACGCGCCGAGCACGGACCGGCCGCTGCCGGTGCCGATCACCGCCCTCCGCGGCACCGCCGACGACCTGGTCAGCGCCGAGCAGACCGAGGAGTGGGGCAAGGCCACCTCCCGCGAGTTCGCGCTCGTGGAAGTGGCCGGCGGTCACATGTTCCTCGCCGACGACATCCCGGCCCTGCTCGGCCTTTTCGAGTCCGTACTTTCCTAGGGAGAACGATCATGCGCCTGGCGGCCAAGACGGCCATCATCACCGGCGCCGCGCGAGGCATCGGCCGGGCGTGCGCGGTCGCCTTCGCCCGCGAGGGCGCCGATCTCGTCCTCATCGACGCGGCCCGCGACCTGCCCGGGGTGCCCTACCCGCTCGGCACGGCGAGCCAGCTCGCGCACACCGCCGACCTCTGCCGCGAGCAGGGGTCGGCCGTGCTGGTGCGGCACGCCGACGTGCGCGACCTTGCCGGGCTCGAGGACGTGACGCAGGAGGCCTACCAGCGGTTCGGCCGGATCGACGCGCTGGTCAACAACGCCGGCATCGCCGCGCCGTCCGGCAAGGCCGCGCACGACGTCACCGAGGACGAGTGGGAGCTGATGATCGACATCGATCTGTCCGGCACGTGGCGGATGATCAAGGCGGTGGGGAAGTTGATGACCGCCCAGCGGAGCGGCAGCATCGTCAACGTCGCATCCACGGCCGGGCTGGTCGGTTATCGATATTTCGCCGGATATGTCGCGGCAAAGCATGGCGTGGTCGGTTTGACCAAGGCCGTCGCCCTCGACTACGGCCCCTCCAAGGTCCGCGTCAACGCCCTGTGCCCCGGGTCGGTGCGCGACGACCACGACGCCGAGGGGCGCATGCTCTCGGAGATCGCACGCTCCCTCGACGTGCCGGTGGCCGACCACGAGGAGACCTTCCGCCAGGCCCAGCCCATGAACGCGCTGATCGAGGTGGACGACATCGCGGCGGCCGCCGTGTGGCTCGCGTCCGACGAGTCGCGTCAGGTGACCGGCTCCGTCCTAACCGTCGACGGCGGATTCACCGCGCGCTGAACGCAGGAGACAGCCATGCTCAACCGCAAGGACCACCACGCCCTGCGCGTCCGGCTCCCAGGCGCGGACGCCGAGCTGATCGCCAAGCGCCTCAGCGAGCTGGCGCCGCACACCCCCTTGTGGGTGGAGCCCGCCGGGCCATCCACCGACCCCCTGTCCGCCCGCCGCCGCGCCCGCGAAACCACCCGCCCCGTGCCCCCCGCCGCCGGTGTCCGTGCCGTGCTCATCGAATATTCCGACGGGCCGGCCGACCTCGTGCTCGTTGCTCACCGCGCCGCCGTCGGGCGGTCGGCCCTCCGGCGCCTGGCCGCCGCGCTCCTCGGCGAAACCGAGGCCGAGCCGATCGTCCCGGCCGTCCCGAGCGTCTCGGTCGTTCCGGCCGCGGACACCGGGTCCGACGTCCGCCTGCCGGTCGTCGCGCCGGGATGGGGGATGGGGGACCCGCGTGCCGGTGACGAGGTCCGCGAGCACCGCCTCGCCCTGCCCGCCGGCACCGCCGCCGATCCCGCCTCCTGGCTGGCCGCCATCGCCGTCGTGCTGGCCCGCTACAGCCCGGAAGAATCCCAGGAGTCCGTCACCGTCGGCCTCTTCGACGCCGAACGCCCCGGCCCCCTGCGGGCCGCCACCGCCAACGTGGCCGCCGGCACCCTCGGCGACCTGGCCACCCGCATCGCACAAGACCTCGTGATGGCCCCCGCGTCGGCCCCCGCGCCTTCGGTCGGGTTGGTGGTGGATGTCAGCGAGGAGGATTCGGAGGATCTGGGGGCGGACGTGGAGTCGACGCCGTTCCTTGAGCCGCCGTTTCCGCTGACCATCGTGCTGTCCCGGATGGCGGGCGGGGTGTCGTTGCGGGCCGTGCACCGGCTGGCGGACGTCGGTCCGCAGATGGCGGCGCAGTTCCTGCGGCACCTGGCGCACGCGCATCGGTATGTGGCGGTCACGCCGGATCTGCCGGCCGTACGGGCCGGGCTGTACGACGCGGCGGAGCTGCGCCGGATCCGGGAGCTGGGCCTGCCGCCGCGCGCACTGGACACTCGTCCGCGGCGCATCGAGAAAGTCTTCGCCGAGCGGGCCGCCGAGACCCCGGACGCGGTCGCGCTGTCCGACGACGACTTGCAGGTCACCTATCGCGAGCTGGACGAGTGGTCGGACCAGCTGGCGCACGGGCTGCGCGGCGCGGGCGTGCGCGACGGCGACTTCGTCGGTGTCTGTCTCGACCGCTCGGCCGAGCTGATCGCGATCCTCCTCGCCATCCTCAAGGCCGGCGCCGTGTATGTGCCGATGGACCCGGCCTACCCGGTCGACCGGCTCGCCTACACCACCGAGGACTCCGGGATCGGCGTCCTGGTGACCCGGCTCGCCGAGTTTCCCGCGCCCGACGGCGTCCAGGCCGTCACGCCCGACCGGATCTCCGAACTGGGCGCTCCGCACGAGCGCACGGGACCGCCCGCCAGCGCGGCACGCCCCGCCGACCCGGCGTACGTGATCTACACATCCGGCTCGACCGGACGCCCCAAGGGGGTGCTCGTCGCGCACGCCAATGTCATCAGCCTGCTCGACGCCACCCGCGACGGTTTCGGACTCGGCTCGGCCGACGTGTGGACGTTCTTCCACTCCATCGCCTTCGACTTCTCCGTCTGGGAGGTCTGGGGGAGCCTGCTCACCGGCGGACAACTGGTCGTCGTCCCCTACTGGGTGTCGCGGTCGCCGGAGCAGTTCCGCGCGCTGCTGCGCGACCGGAAGGTCACCGTGCTGAACCAGACGCCGTCGGCCTTCCTCCAGCTCGTGGCGGCCGACCGGGGGTGCCACGACCAGCTGGCCGTACGCCTGGTGATATTCGGCGGCGAGGCGCTGGAGACGCCGGCGCTGCTGCCGTGGCTGGACCGCTATCCGGAGTCGCGCTGCCGCCTGGTCAACATGTACGGCATCACCGAGACGACGGTCCACGTCACCGAGCAGACCCTGGATCGCGGGATGGCCCTGTGCGGCTCGCGTTCGGTCGGTCGTCCGCTCCCCGGCTGGAACGTGTACGTCATGGACGCGGCCGGACGGCCCGCGCCCCCCGGCGTGATCGGCGAGATCTACGTCGGCGGCGCCGGCGTGGCCCTCGGCTACCTCGGCAAGCCCGGGCTGACCGCGCAGCGTTTCCCGGCCGACCCGGTCACCGGCGAGCGGCTCTATCGAAGCGGCGACCGCGGCCGCCTGCGCCCCGACGGCATGCTCGAGCACCTCGGCCGCATGGACAACCAGGTCAAGCTGCGCGGCTTCAGGATCGAGCTGGACGAGATCCGGCTGGTCCTGGTCGAGAGCCCGGGCGTGACCGCGGCCGCCGTCATGCTGCGCCAGGAGGACCCCGACGACCCGGCCACGGCCCGCCTCGACGCGTACGTCGTGCTCTCGGACGGCGCCTCCACCGCCGACCTCCGGCAGCACCTGGCGCGGGTGCTGCCGGACTACATGCTGCCGAGCACGGTCACGGCGCTGCCGGTGATCCCGCTGACCGCCAACGGGAAGGCCGACCTGAAGGCGCTGCCCGCCCCCGTCGCCGACCCGCCCACCCCGGCGGAGACGGTCGAGAGCACGGGCGACGAGATCGCCGACGGGCTGCTCGAGGTCTGGCAGGAGATCTTCGGTTTTCCGGTGCGCGTCACCGACGACTTCTTCGCCCTGGGCGGCAACTCGCTGTTCGCCGTGCGGATGGCGGCGGCCATGCGGGAGCGCGGCATGCCGGCCCTGCATCCACGCACGCTCTATCTGAACCCGACCGTCGGCCAGCTGACGATAGCGCTCCGATAGAGCCGCGATATAGGGCCCGGATACCAATGAAGGGACGTGGTGCGGGCCATAGCCGCTGACCTCAGCACACTTATACATATACACATAGCCGACCCGCCGAGAGGAGGAGCCGTGCCGAACAAGACCATCTACGTCTCCGATGAGGATCTGCCGCTCTACCAGCGGGCCCAGGAGCTCGCCGGCGGCAATCTGTCGCGGGCCATCTCCGCGGCCCTGCGCCGTTACATCGACCTGCAGGAGGCGACCGGAGATGGATACGAGGAGATCACGGTCCGGGTCGGTCGCGGGACTAGAAAACATGTTCGATTCGTGGGTTATCTGCTGGCGGAGTGGGGGAATAACAAAGCCGACTACGTCGAGATCATCCGCGTCTACCGCACTCGCAAGCAGAAGTTCGTCGTGCACCGCGAGCGCACGACCTCCTGGCGGCTCGGCGACGAGTCGCTCTTCGGCTGGCGCAGCCACCTGGGGCTCAACGGCCAGACCTGGGGCACCGTCAAGGGCGAGGCCACGGTCGACGTCGTCGACGCCCTGGAAGACCTGCGCGAGCAACTGCCCCCCGAGTTCCTCGAGATGCTCGCCGACATCGGCGACGAGCCCGTCATCGACGACCTCGATATCTGACCCTGCTAACCCCCACTCCTTGGAGGAGCGATGACCAGCACGTTAGCCCCGGCCATCGAGCTGGCCGGGCTGCGCAAGTCGTACGGCGAGCACGTGGTGCTCGACGGAGTCGACCTGACCGTTCCCGCGGGCACGGTGTTCGCCCTGCTCGGCCCCAACGGGGCCGGCAAGACCACGACCGTCAACATCCTTTCCACGCTCATCCGCGCCGACGCCGGCGAGGTCCGCGTGGCCGGGCACGACGTCGTGCGCGAGGCGGACGCCGTACGCGGCAAGATCGGCGTCACCGGCCAGTTCTCGGCCGTCGACAACCTCATGACGGGCGAGGAGAACCTGCACCTCATGGCCCGCCTGCACCACCTGCCGAAGGACCAGGCCAAGGCCAAGGTCGACGATCTGCTGGAGCGGTTCGACCTGGTGGAGGCGGCCGCGAAGACCGCGGCCACCTACTCGGGCGGCATGCGCCGGCGCCTCGACCTCGCCATGACCCTGCTCGGCACGCCGAGCCTGATCTTCCTGGACGAGCCCACGACCGGCGTCGACCCCCGCGGTCGGCTGATCATTTGGGACATCGTCAAGGGCCTCGTCGCCGACGGCGTCAGCATCTTCCTCACCACGCAATACCTGGAGGAGGCCGACAAGCTGGCCAACCGCGTAGCCGTGCTCAACGGCGGCAAGATCGTGGCCGACGGCACCCCCAACGAGCTCAAGCGGCTCGTCCCCGGCGGCGCCATCCACCTGGAGCTCGCCGACGTGGCGGCGCTCGAGGCGGCGGCCATGCTGTTCCCCGAGGGCGTGCGCGGCGACGACGACCTCAGCCTGCGGCTGCCGAGCGACGGCGGCATCGTCGCGCTGCGCCGCGTGCTCGACAGCGTCGAGCAGGCCGGGATCGAGGCCACGAGCATCTCGGTCACCACCCCTGACCTCGACGACGTGTTCCTCGCCCTCACCGACCCGAGCGCCAGAAAGGAGCCCGTGCGATGAGCACCCACGTTGTCGCCGACTCGGCGACCATGTTCCGGCGCAACCTGCTGCACATGATCCGCTATCCGGCGGTCACCATCCCGGTCGTCTTCACGCCGATCGTCCTGCTCCTGCTGTTCGTGTACGTCTTCGGCGGCACGCTCGGCGCGGGGCTCGGAGCCGGTGGCGGCCGGGCCGAATACCTCGCCTACATCACGCCGGCGATCCTCCTGCTGGCCAACACGGCCAACGCGCAGGGCATCGCCATCTCCGTGGCGACCGACATGACCGAGGGCATCATCGCCCGCTTCCGGACCATGCCGATCTCCCGTAGCTCGGTGCTCGCCGGACACGTGTTCGGCGGCCTCGTCCAGTCCCTGATCGCCATGGCCGCCTCCCTGGTGGTCTCGCTGCTGCTGGGCTTCCGGCCGCAGGCGAGCGGGGCCGGCTGGATCGGGCTGCTGGCGCTGCTGGTCCTGATCTCGTTCGCGATCTCCTGGCTGTCGGTGGCCTTCGGCCTGGCGGCGCGCAGCGTGGAGTCGGCCAGCAACCTGCCCATGCTCCTGCTTCTCCTGCCGGTCCTCAGCAGCGGCTTCGTGCCGGTCGACTCGATGCCGTCGGGCTTGAAGTGGTTCGCGGAGTATCAGCCGTTCACCCCGATCATCGAGTCCATCCGCGGCCTGTTCGCCGGGCACGTGGAGACCTCCGACCTGCTGGCCGCGCTGATCTGGATCGTGGCGACAGCCGTCCTCGGCTACATGTGGGCGCGCTCCCTGTTCCAGCGCCGCGCCCTGCGTTAGAAGCGCTGCGTTAGAAGCGCTGCGTTAGAAAGCCCTGCGTTAGAAAGCCCTGCGTCAGCAAGCCCTGCGTTAGACAGCGCCTTCATACAAAGCCGGGCGGGCCTCGCGCATCGAGGCCCGCACCGGCCCTCCTGCCACGCCACCGGGCCTGACAACGATCTGGACCAGGCCTGACTTTGGCGAGACAACGGCGAGACATCCGCGAGACACCGGCCCCGACGTCGGCGAACCATTGAACCCATCCATGAAAGGAGAGCCACGCCATGCCATCAGTGATCGAGATGCGCTCGGTCGACAAGGCCTACGGCGCGTTCAAGGCGCTCGACGGGCTTGATCTCACGGTCGAGGCCGGCAAGGTCGCGGGCTTCCTCGGCCCCAACGGAGCCGGCAAGACGACCACGATCCGCATCCTGCTCGGCCTGCTCCGCGCCGACAAGGGTGTCGTCAAGGTGCTCGGGGGCGACCCGTGGAGCGACGCCGTCCGCCTGCACCGCCGCATCTCGTACGTGCCGGGCGACGTCACCCTCTGGCCCAACCTCACCGGCGGCCAGGTCATCGACCTGCTCGCCCGGCTGCGCGGCAAGGCCGACCGGGCCCGGCGCGAGGCGATGCTCGAGCGGTTCGAGCTCGACCCGACCAAGAAGACCCGCACCTACTCCAAGGGAAACCGGCAGAAGGTCGCGCTGGTGGCCGCCCTGGCCTCCGACGCCGAACTCCTGATCCTCGACGAGCCGACCTCCGGCCTCGACCCGCTCATGGAGGCCGTGTTCACCGAGTCGGTCCGCGAGGCCAAGCGCGCCGGCCGCTCGGTCCTGCTGTCCAGCCACATCCTGGCCGAGGTCGAAGCCCTCTGCGACACCGTCACCATCATCCGGAAGGGCCACGCCGTACAGTCCGGCAGCCTGGCCGACCTGCGGCGGCTCACCCGCTCCACGGTCGTCGCCGTGACCGCGCGCGACGCCCGCTCGCTCGCCTCCGAGCCCGGGGTCGAGGGTCTTGTCGCCGAGGGCGACAAGGTCACCTTCAAGGTGGAGAACAGCCGCCTCGACCAGGTCGTCCGCCTGCTCGGCGAGTTCGGCGTGCGCTCCCTGGTCTGCAACCCGCCGTCGCTGGAGGAGCTGTTCCTGCGGCAGTACGGCGACGCCCCGGCGGAGCCCGTGCTGGCGGGTGCGCGGTGACCGCATTCGCCGCCACCGGCGCGCTCACCCGCTTCGCGCTGCGGCGCGAGCGGGCCCGGCTGACCACGCTCACGGTCGTGCTGGTCGGGCTGCTCGCGCTGTCGGTGCCGGCGCTCGCCAAGGCGTACGCCACGGCCGAGCAGCAGCAGGAGCGGGCCAAGCTCATGCGCACCCCGGTCGGCATCATCTTCGGCGGGCCCGGCTACGGGCTCGGCCACTACACCATCGGCCCGATGGTCGTGAACGAGATGCTGCCGGTGCTGGTCATCGCGCTGATCATCGTGAACGTGCTGATCGTGATCCGGCACACCCGGGCCGAGGAGGAGACCGGACGCGCCGAACTGATCCGCGCCGCCGCCGTCGGCCGCCGTGCGCCGATCACCTCGGCGCTGCTGACGTGCCTGGCCGGCGACGTCGTCATCGGCGCGCTCACCGCGCTCGTGCTCGCGGGCGGCAATCTGCCGGCCGCCGACTCGGCCGCCACCGGCCTCGGGCTCGCCCTGACCGGACTGTCGTTCGCCGCCATCACCGTGGTGATCGCCCAGGTCACGGCGCACGCCCGGACCGCGGTCGGGCTGTCGGCGCTGGCGTTCGGCGGGCTCTACCTGCTCCGCGTGCTCGGCGACTTCGTGGCGCCCGGCGGCTCCACGCTGTCCTGGTTCTCGCCCAGCGAATGGGTCTTCCAGGCCAGGCCGTACGTCGAGCTGCGCTGGTGGCCCCTGGCGCTGCACGCGATCTTGTTCGTGGTCGCCGTGCCCGTGGCGTACCTGCTGGCCGCGCACCGGGACGTCGGCACGGGACTGGTCGCGCCCCGGCCCGGGCCGGCCGTCGCCGGGCGGTGGCTGTCCGGCACGCTCGCGCTGCACCTTCGGCTGCAGCGGGGCACGGTCATCACCTGGACGATCGTCGCCGCGCTGCTCGGGCTGTTCTACGGGGGGCTGAGCAGCCAGGTCTCGGGGATGTTCCAGAAGAACCCGGACACCATCCGGATGTTCGGCGGCGACCTGTCGCGGATCACGGACGGTTTCCTGGCCACGATGCTGGTCTACGTGTCCATCTTGTCGACCATCGTCGCGATCGTCTCGGTGACCCGGATCCGCTCGGAGGAGCGGGACGGGCGCGCCGAGATCGTGCTGGCCACGCCCACCGGCCGGGTCCGCTGGATGGGCACGGCCCTGCTCACCGGTGCCGTGACCGCCACGGTCACGCAGATCCTCGGCGGGTTCTGCCTGGCGCTCACCGCTTCGGGCGCGCTGCGCGACCCGGGCCTGCTCGGCACGCTCAGCCTGGCCACGTTCAACTACCTGCCGATCCCGCTGCTGTTCGCCGGGGTCGCGGCGCTGGTGTTCGGCCTGTTCCCGCGCGCGGCGACCGCGCTGCCGTGGGCGCTGCTCGGCCTCGGCCTCGCGGTCACGCTGCTCAGCGGCCTGATCGAACTGCCGGCGTGGATGAAGAAGCTGTCCCCGTTCAACATCCCCGCGCTGGTGCCGCTCCAGGACGTCGACGCGACGCCGCTGCTGGCGATGGGCGGCGCGGCCGTCGTCGCGGCCGCGCTCGGTCTCGTCGCGTTCCGGCTGCGCGACCTGGCGGCCACGGCCTAGCGACTAACGGCTCTTTCACGTACGGGCCGGGACATGTGACACGTGTCCCGGCCCGTACGTGCAACGCCGTGCGCCTGATCCTGGCGGCCGAGATCGAGCGGGGGGTTGGTCACGAGATGGGGGTGAGCAGGCCGAGGTCGGCGGCTTGGGCGACGGCCTGCCTGCGGGTGCGGGCGCCCAGTTTCTCCATGGCCGCCGCCACGTGGCTTTCGACCGTGCGCACCGACACGACGAGCCGGTCGGCGATCTCGGCGTTCGTCATGCCCTGGGCCAGCAGCCGTACCACCTCGACCTGGCGCTCGGTCAGCCCGCCCGGGTTGACGCGGGTCGCCGGCGCGGGCCCGCGCGGGATGCGGGTCACGCCGAGGCTCTTCAGCCGGGCCCTGACCTGCCGCGCAAGCGGCTCGGCCCCGAGCGCGTCGAGCAGCGCGAGCGCGGCCAGCTGACCGTCCGGTTCCGGGCTTTCGGCGAGGGCCGCGGCGTGCTCGTAGCGGAAGCCCGCCGCGCCCCACACCTCGGCCGCCTCCTGCCAGCGCCCGTCGGCCTGCAGCGCGTACGGATGACGAAGGCCCTCCCCGCCGACCGGATGTCCCGCGCGGCCCAGCCAGTACGCCAGCTCCGCCCGGACCGGGATCGTGCCGAATTTCCGCGCCAGCGCGTACCCCTCGGTGAGCTCGGCCAGGGCGGCGGCCGGGTCGCCGCCGAGCGCGGCCGCCTCGGCCAGGGCCGACGCGGCGGGCGCGACCCATTGACACTCGCGCAGCCGGCCCGCGAGCCGCCACGCCTCGCGCAGCGCCTCCATGCCATCGGGATCGCCCCGGCGCACGCGCATGCGGCCGACCGTCATCAGCGCGTTGCAGCGCACCGGCGGCGACCCGTCGATCGCGTGCTTGGCGGCCGGTTCGACGCCGTCCCAGTCGGCGCTCGCCAAGCAGAGCGACCCCAGCGCGGACTGCAGGTAGCGGCCGAACATCACGAAATCCGACCGCTCGGCGAACTCGATGCCCTCGGAGATGCTCCGCCGCGCGTCGTCCAGGCGCAGCTGCGCCAGGTAGTTCCAAGAGAGGTTCACATAGGCCCGGCAGGCCTGCTCCGGCTCGTTTCCTTCGAGGGCGACGCGAAGGCTCTCCTTCATGACCGCGTGCGCGTCCGGCTCGCCGCGCGCGTACAGGGCCACGGCCTTGTTGTTGAGCGCGTGCGACAACGTGCCCGGCGAGCCCTTGCCGAGCGTGATGGCCCGCTCGGCCACGGGAATGGCCTGGTCGGCCTGGCCCGCCAGCGCGTGCAGCTGCGCCTTGTTGCTGAGCGCCATCGCCAGCAGGTCATCGTCGCCGGCTTCTTCGAGCACGGCGATGGCCTCGTCGGCGGCCGACTCCGCGCCGTCCCGCTCGCCGGCCCACCAGCAGATTCGCGAAAGCCAGCGGAGCGAATCCCCGCGGGCGCGCGGATCGTCGTCGATCCGGAGCTCGGCCGCACGCCGCTGCGCCGCCAGCGTTTCGCCGACCGGCGCGTCGATGGTGTAGTTCTCGACGGCCAGGCTCTCCCAGAGGTCTGCCTCCTCGTTCGGAGGGAGCACGGGGTGATGGTCGAGGACGAGGCGGAGATGGGCGGCCGCTTCCCGGTGCGCCCCCGCGGCCGAGGCCTCCCTTGCCGCGACCGGGCCGTACTGGAGGATGACGTCGAGGTCGCCCGCCTGCACGGCGTGGTGCACGACCCGGGACACCTCGATCCCCGGCCGTGCGAGCAGCGCGGCCAGCACGCTGCGGTTGGCCGCCACCCGCCGCGCGGCCGGCATGGAGTCCACGATCGCGCGCCTGGCCAGCTCGTGGCGGAAGCTCACCCGGCTCGGCGTGACCGTGAGCAGGCCACGCTGCTCGGCGGTGGCCAGCGCCGCCGGTCCGGCCGGCACGAGCGCCTCCATCAGCCATCGCTGTACGGCCGACGGCACGACCGCGAGCCGTTCGACGATCTGCAGGTCGGCCGGATCGAGCCGCGCCGCGCGTGCTTGGACGGCGTCGGCGATCGTCAGCGGCACCGCTGTGACATCGCCCGCAGCCAGGACCTCGGCCACGAAGTACGGGTTGCCCGAGGTCACCGCGTAGACCTCGGCGGCGTCGACGTCCGTGGCCGCGCTCAGGCGCTGGACCGCGGCCATCGTGAGGCGCGCCAGCCGCAGCCGCCGTACCCGCTCCACCCGGGAGGCCAGCCCGAGCAGCTGCCGCAGCGGATGGCCGGTGCCGAGCTCGTCGTCGCGATAGGTGAGCACCAGCACCAGGGGCAGCCGGGCGGCGCGGCGGACCAGGTAGCGCAGCGCGTCGAGGGTCGCGTCGTCGGCCCAGTGGACGTCCTCGACGGCGAGCACGGTGGGATGCTTGGCCCAGCCGAGCTCCTCGCGCAGGGCCTCGAGCACCTCGCCCCGGTCGCCGCTCTCCAGCGCCTGGGTCAGCACTGTGCCGACGCTGCCCACGAGATCGCGCAGCGGCCCGAGCACGCGAGGCGTGTCGAGGTCGTCGCAGTAGCCGACTAGGAGCCGGCCCTCGGCCGGCAGCACGCCGCGGATGGCTTCGACCAGGCTCGACTTGCCGATCCCGGCCTCGCCGGAGATGAGCACGACCGAGCCGGTCCCATCGGCGGCGTCGCGAGCGGCGGCGCCCAGCACGGCCAGCTCGTCTTCGCGTTCCAGGATCGTCCGCCGCATTTTCCACATTGTGGCACGGGGTCGGCGCCCGACGGTTCCCGTAGCCGGGACGCCCGAAATCGGTAGCAGGTGCGGATGCCGGGCCCCTGGCGGCCCCCTAGAACTGGGCGGGAACGATCGGACGGACATACGGAGGAGTGCGGCATGGCGATCGACGAGACGAGGCTGATGGAGTTCATGGGCCGATTCGTCGGCGATCTCGGGGCCGCGATGGCGGCCGGCAACATCGTGGTGGGCGACCGGCTGGGCCTGTACCGGGCGCTGGCCGAGGGGCCGATGCGGCCGCAGGAGCTCGCCACGCGCACCGGCACGGCCCCGCGCTACATCGACGAGTGGCTGCGCGGCCAGGCGGCCGGCGGTTATGCGCAGTACAACCCAGAAACGGGGGAGTACTCGCTCAGCGAGGAACAGGCCTTCGCGCTGACCGATCCGGACGGCCCGGTGTTCCTTCCGGGGGCGTTCCAGCTGGCGGTGGCCGCCCTGCGGGCCGAACCGCAGATCACCGGCGCGTTCCGCACCGGCGCCGGCGTGGGATGGCACACCCATGACGACGACGTGTTCGCCGGCTGCGCGCGGTTCTTCCGCCCGTCGTACGCCGCGAGCCTGATCAGCGCCTGGCTTCCCGCCCTCGACGGGGTCGAGGCCAAGCTCCGCGAGGGTGCGCGCGTCGCCGACATCGGCTGCGGCCAGGGCGCCTCGACGCTGCTGATGGCGAGCGAGTTCCCGCGGTCGACGATCGCCGGCTCGGACTACCACGCCGAGTCGATCGAGGCGGCGCGCAAGCGGGCGGAGGAGGAAGGAGTGGACGGCCGGGTGCGGTTCGAGGTCGCGAGCGCGCAGACCTTCCAGGGCGGCCCGTACGACCTGGTGACCACCTTCGACGCGCTGCACGACATGGGCGACCCGGTCGGCGCCGCCCGCCACGTGCGGGAACAGCTGGCCGGCGACGGCACCTGGATGATCGTCGAACCGTTCGCCGGCGCGGCCGTCGCCGACAATCTCAACCCGGTCGGCCGCGTCTTCTACTCGTTCTCGACGTTCCTGTGCGTGCCGAACGCGCTCTCCCAGGAGGGCGGCTACTCGCTCGGCGCCCAGGCGGGCGAGGAGGTCATCGCCCGGATCGTCACGGACGCCGGGTTCAGCGGGTTCCGGCGGGCCGCCGAGACGCCGTTCAACATCGTTTACGAAGCGCGCCGATAGGAGCGACGAACATGCCCAAAGAGGTAATCCGCACCACCGACGCCCCGAGCTCCCCGCTGTACAGCCAGGGCGTCAAAGCGGGCCCGTTCGTGTACGTCACCGGCATGTGGGGGGTCGACACGAAGACCGGCGAATTCGCCGGGCCGACCGTCCGGGAGCAGGCCAGGCAGGCCCTGATCAACTGCGAGAACATCCTGCGGGCCGCGGGCGCCACGCGAGACGACGTGGTGGCGGTGCACGTCCTGCTCGCGCGGGCCGGCGACTTCGACGCGTTCAACCAGGAATACGCCATGTTCTTCACCGCCGAACCACCGATCCGCTACGTCAGCAAACTCGGCGCCGAACTGCCGGAGATGCTCGTCTCGATCACGATGACCGCGATGACCGGGTAGCCCCCGACCGGCTCGACGACGGGAGCCTGTGACACGGGATGGAACGTCTTGGAACGCCTTACGGTTACCAGCCGGCAGCGCAGAGCCAAGGGATCCTCATGTCCAGCAGGCCGATCGTGTACGAGACCAGACACCGGATCAAGTTCTCCGACCTTGATCCGTACAACCACATGAGCACCGGAAGATACGCGGCCTACTTCACCGACCACCGGATGCAGAGCCTCGGCGACAACGTCGGCTGGAATCTGAAGACGCTCGAAACGCTGCCGTTCATGGTGTGGGTGCGCCGGATGGAGATCGACTTCATCCGGCCCGTCCTCGGTGATCAGCAGATCACCATCACGTCGTACGTCAGCGAGTTCCGCGGGCCGGACGGCCTGGTCGAGTGCGCGATGATCGACGCCGCGGGGAAGAAGGCGGCGCGCTGTCTCATGGTCGTCGCGTACGTCGACAAGGCGACCAACCGCGGAGCCGACTGGCCGTCCGACATCCAGGCGCTGTTCTTCGAAGACAGCCCGGACATGGCGTCCGCCTAGCGGACGGGCGTTCGCTGGGGTTTCCGCCACGGGGGCCAGGGGGCTGGAGACGTGGAAACCCCAGTTCAACGGCGTTCGACGCCGTCAGTGTGGTTTCAGGGGGATTTCAGCCCGGCAGGCGATAGTGCACGCAGTCCCCTTCGGCGGGCGAAGGAACTGGGATGGACGGATCAGCGACCCTGCTGGCGGCGCACGTCGCCGGACGAGGGACGGGGGAGCCGGGCACGTGGACGATCAACGTGCTCGGGCCATTGGAGGTATGGTGCGCCGGCCGCGCCGTCACGCTGCCGCCGCGCCGCAGGAGCCTGCTGGCCCTGCTGGCGCTGCGGGCGGGCGCGGTGGTCACGGCCGAGCACCTGGTAGACGGGCTGTGGGGCGAGTACGCGCCGCCGACGGCCGTACGCACGCTGCACGCGCACATCGCCAAGCTGAGCGCGGCCCTGTCGGAGTTCGGCGACGCCCGGGTCATCCAGCGCCGCGACCCGGGGTACACGCTGATCGCCGATGCCGTACGCGTGGACCGGGACCGGTTCGAGGATCGGGCCAGGGCGGGCCTTCGTGACCTCGCCGACGGACGCTACGCGGACGCGGCGCATCGCCTCGGCGGCGCGCTGGCCCTGTGGCGCGGTCCCGCGCTGGCCGGTTGTCCGGTGTCCGGCTGGGCCGTCGCCGAGGCGGACTACCTGGAAGAGCTGAGGCTGCAGGCGCACGAGAGCGCCCTCGCCGCCCGGCTGGCCGCGGGGACGCAGGAGCCGACCGTCGGCGAGATCGAGCGCCTGGTGGCCGAGCATCCGCTGCGCGAACGGCTATGGGCGTTGCTGATCGTCGCGCTGCAGGTAAGCGGCAGGGCGGGCGACGCGCTCGGCGCCTACCAGCGCGCCCGCCGCACCCTCATCGACGAACTCGGCATCGAGCCCGGCGAGGCCCTGCGCCACGTCGAGGCCGCGGTCCTTCGCGGCGCCGCCGATCCCCGGACACTCCTCCGCCTGACGCCCCCGTCCGCTGCCACGAGATCTGCCCTTGCAGGCGGCCACGCGGCGGCGACCGCGAAGGCGGCGCGGCCGGACTCCGGACACGTGACCGATGCACCAGGCGGGGCGCTGGGCTTCCTCGGCCTTCCGGAGGAGATCAGCAGCCTGATCGGACGCGACTCCGACGTCGCGGAGATCGCGGCCGTGCTGAACGCGACCCGCCTGGTCACGCTGACCGGCTTCGGCGGATGCGGCAAGACCCGCCTCGCGGTCGCGGTCGCACGCGTCGCGGCGGCCGACTTCACCGACGTCGCCTTCGCCGACCTCGCCACCGTCCACAACCGAGACGCCGCGCCCACCGCCCGGACGGACGCCGCGCCCACCACGCCGACACCCGCCGCGCCCACCGCCCGGACGGACGCCGCGCCCACCGCCCGGACGGACGCCGCGCCCACCACGACGACACCCGCCGCGCCCACCGCCCGGACGGACGCCGCGCCCACCACGCCGATGGGCGCCCCGCCCACCACGCCGACGGACGCGGTCGCGCTCGCGACGCTCACCCAGGTGCGCCCGGGCACGCGCACGCTGGACGAACTCGCCCGCTGGATCGCGGACGACCGCGTGCTCATCGTCCTCGACAACTGCGAGCACGTCATCGCCGAATGCGCGCGCATGGCGCGGGAGCTGCTCACCCGCTGCCCGCGGCTGAAAATCCTCGCCACCAGTCAGGAAGCCCTGCGGCTGCCCGGCGAGGTCGTCCATACCGTCACAGGACTCGGCTCGCCGCACCCCGCGCTCGTCCGCTCGGCCGCGGACCTGGCAGGATACGGCGCCGTCGCGCTGTTCGCCGAGCGGGCGGGCATCGCGGCGATCGAGACGCTGTCGCCTGCCGACGCCCGGGCCGTCGCCGTCATCTGCGCCCGGTGCGACGGGCTGCCGCTGGCCGTCGAGCTGGCCGCGGCCAAGTCCCGGCTGCTGACGCTGCCCGCGATCGCCGCACGCCTGGAGGATCCGTACGCGGTGCTCACCGATGGGCCGCGCGGGTCACGCCCACAGCACGAGGCGCTGCGCGCGACGGTCGAGTGGAGCTTCGAGATGCTCACGACCGAGGAACAGGACGCGCTCAAGCGTTTCAGCGTCCTCGGCGGCACGTTCACGCTCGAGACGGCGACCGCCGTGCACCACGGCCCTTCCGCCATCCGGACGATCAGCCGCCTCGTGGACAGGTCGCTGCTCAAGGCCATCGCGACGCCGTCAGGCATGCGCTATCAGCTTCTCGAGACCATCCGCGGGTACGCGCTGGAGCTGCTCGCGGCCTCCCCGGAGGAGTACGCGCAGGCCCGCCGCGAGCACGCCGCCTACTACCTGCACTGCGCCGAAGAGGTCGAACGACGGTTGCAGGGCCCGGCCCTCGGCGCCCTCATGACAGAGGTCGAGGAACACCACGACGACCTCCACGCGGCCCTGACCTGGCTTGTCGGCGACGACCCCGAGTCGGCGCTGCGCCTGGCGGCGGCACTGTGGCGCTACCACTATCTGAGCGGCCGCTACCACGAGGGCCGCGAATGGCTCGGCACCGCCCTGGCCGCGGCCTCCCAATCCGACCCCGGGTCCGTGTCGGATTCGGATCTCGCCAAGGCGCAGTGGTCGGCGGCCCGGTTGGCGGCCCTGGAATGCGACTACCAGGAGGCCGACCGGCTGGCGCGAAACGCCATGGACCTGTACGCGAAGAGGGGCGACGACCTCGGAGTAGCCCAGACCCAGTCCCTGCTGGGCGCCGTCTGCCGCGAACTGGGCGACTACGAGCAGGCCATCGACCTCAGCCTGCGCTCGCTCGAGTTGGCCGAACGCCGCGGCGACACCTGGGCCGCCGGGCACACGCTGCAGCTGCTCAGCTTCGCGTCCTGGCTGTCCGGCGACTTCGCCGCGGCCGCCCGCCACTCAGGCCGGGCCGTACGGATGCTCAACCCGGTCGGCGACCGAGAGCGGCTGGCCTGGTGCCGCCTCGACATGGGCGCGACCGCCTTCTACACGGGACACGTCGACGCCGCCTCGCTGCACCTGGCGCAGGCGCTGCTGGTGTTCCTCGAGGTGCGGTTCAAGGAAGGCATCGCCTGGGCGGAGAACCTTCTCGCGCTCGTCGACCTCGCGCAGGGCCGGCAGCAGGGAGCGCTCCGCCGCCTGGCCACGAGCCTTCGGCTCCACCACGAACTGGGCGACCGATGGCGTCAGGCCAGCGTCCTCGACACCCTCGCCGGCGCGGTCGCACGACAGGGCGACGGCGTCTTCGCCGCCGAGCTGCTGGGCGCGGCCGAACACATCCGCGGCCTCATCGGCACCCCCGTGCCATCCTGTGAACGCCTCTCCCACGACGAAACCGTCGCGGTGGTCTGCGGCATGCTGAGCGCCGCGATCTACGAAGACGTCCGCTCCCACAGCCGCGATCTCAACCCAGAAGGCATCCAACGCCGCATCACCGCCCTACTCCCATCCCCCCGCTGACCGACTCCACGAAGATCGGGTCTATCGGGGGAGATCGCTGAACGGACCCGCCCATCGTCTCGACCAAGTCGTGCCCGACGACTTCCGCCCTGCTGCGCGACGCCCAAGCACACGCCTAGCCGCGTCGTCGCGCCCCAGGCACGTGCCGCCGCCCCGTCGCGACGCCCAGGCACACGCCTCGCCCGCCCTGTCGCGACGCCCAAGCACGCGCCTGTGCCTCGCCGCGTTGTCTCCGCCCCCTGCTGCGGGTGGCCCATGCGGCGCCTCGCCGCCCTGCCGCGACTCCCAGGCACGCGCTTACGCGTCCTGTCGCGACGCCCAGCACGCGCCTCGCCCGCTCTGCCGCGACGCCCTGGCACGTGCCTGTGCCTCGCAGGGTTGTTTCCGCTATGGCTTCCTCGTCCGCCGTGCGATGCACGCACCTGACCGCAGTTGCCAGATGCCCCTAGCGGGCTGGGCCCATCGACCGGCTGAGCAGGTCGACCTCCGCCTTCATCCCCGCGGCGTGGCGGCGCAGCAGTTGCTCGACCTCGACGCCGTCCCAGCTGAAGGAGGCCAGCGCGTCTGTCGCGTCGAATATGTCGGCCGAGATTTCGTCCCGGACCCGCTCATATCGGGCGAGCGCGTCCTCGATCGGCTCGGATCCGCCGAGGCCCGAGATGATCGCCTCCGCGAGCAGTTCGGCGTCGCGGAAGGCCTGGGTTATCCCATGCGTGCCGAGTGGGTCCTTGAAATAGCCTGCGTCGCCCACCAGAGCCCAGCCCGGCCCGTACGCCTTCCGCGCGTAACCGGGCACCCCGGGCCACCCTCGTACGGGCCCGTCCATCACGGCCGACTCCAGCGCGGCGGCGGCCTGAGGGGCCGCGCGGGCCACGCCATCAGCCAGGGCCCGCCGGTGACTCCGCGGCCCGGACACCCGGAACAGATCCGCCGGCATTCCAGCGAACACACACGCGGTCCCGTCGTTGGTGGGGATGAAGCCAGCCGTTGCGCCCGGCCGGTAAAACCACTGGTAGGCATCGTTGGGCAGCCCCGTCACGTACGTGTACCAGATCGCCGCCGCATGTCGACCCAGCTTGGTCGTCGGCGCATCCACGGCCGCGGCGATCGTCGAGCGGATGCCGTCCGCGCCGATGACCAGCGGCGCATGCGCCCGGAACGTGCTCTGCGCGCGGCCCCGCCCGGTGACGCCGCCCACCCGGCCATGCCGATCCCATAGGAGCCCGGTGACGGCGACGCCGTGCACGACTTCGGCGCCGGCTGCGGCGGCATGCTCGACGAGCAGCGCGTCCAGGACGGTACGCCGCGGCGCGTACAAGGCCGTCACCCCGGCCGCCGGCTGGATCGCGACGGTCGCGGCCCGGTCACCGTAGTCGAAGCAGGTCCGCGTGATCGGCGGCGTCCCGGCCGCGGCGACATCGTCGAGCAGCCCCCATTTATCCAGTTGCAGCACACCGCCTCGCATGAGCGCGTGTGTGGAAAGGGTGTCCGTTCCGCGGTCGGCGCGGTCGACCAGCAGTACGCGTACGCCTGCCCGGGCGAGCAGCAGCGCCGTGGCGGCCCCCGCGCAGCGGGCGCCGACGATCACAGCGTCGTATCGTCCGTTCGAAGGCATGTCAGCTCACAGTCCTTGCTCAGCAGGCGGCCGCGCGGGGCTCGCCCGGGGAAATGGCGGACGGCACGCCGATGATGGCCGCCACGATCTCGGCGGCGTCCAGGCCGGCGCCGTCGATGAAGCTGGATCGGCGCCGGCGAGCGAACCGTTGTCCGATGACGAACAGGCCCGGCGCCGGCGTGGCTCCATCACGCTGCCGAATCCGGCCCGCCGCGATCAGACCGGGCACGTCCAGATAGCGGTAGTCGCCGCGGAGCCCCGTCGCCCAGATGATCGCGCCGAACCCCTCGGCCCGCAGATCAACCCGCGTTCGCGCATCCTCCGGCAAGACGACCGCCCCCGGCCGCTCCCAGTCACCGCCCATCCCCGCCGACCGATCCCCCGACCGCCCCTCCGACCGATCCCCCGGACGACCCCCCGCACGAGCCCCCCAATACGCCCCTGACCCCTCCCCACCCCGATAGCCGTATCGTTCCCTGCCCCGGTCATCGCGCCGGTCGGCGGTCCGGTCGCTGGTCTGTTCGCTGGCCCGTTCGCCGGCCCGGTTGGTGGGTTGGTCGACGTTCCGGTCGGCGGGTTGGCCGCCGGGCCGGTCGGTGGGCCGGTTGGCGGAATAAGCAGTTGAATGGGCCAGACTGTAATCACTTCCCGGGCCCTCATTCGCACGCCGCGCCTGGGTGTCGCTCAGGCGCCTGTGGCCGCCACCCGGCCAGGTGTACGCGTCACCTGCTGGCGGATGATCGTCGTCGAGGGGCGGATGATCGTGGGCGAGCCGCCGCTGGTCGTCGCCGAGTGGGGGGCGGCCGTCGCTGGGCCAGGGGGGACCGCCTTCTCGGCGGATACGGGTGTCATGGGGTCGGCCGGGGTCGTCTCCCGGGCGGGTGTAGGGGGCGTCGGGCCAGGTGTTCTCGTCAAGACGGTCCAGGAGGCGATGCATCCGCATGTCGGCGTCGGCGATCGTGTCGGCCAGATCATCGGACAGCCGTACGCTGTCGCCGTCGATGTCGAGGACGCGGCCGGTCAGCTCGATGCCATGAGCGGACAGCGCGGCCAGATCCACCGACCGGCCGTCGCGACAGCCGATCAGCTGCATGGACGGCTCGCGCCTGGCGGCCTCGGGATCCGGCATCTGCTCGATCGCGCGATCCAGCCGTCCACTTCGATCGAGCCACCACAGGATGTCGTGCCCACGGTAGCGGCGCGGCAGTCGCGTGTGCCGGCCCACGGCCAGCGTGACCTCTCGGCCCGCGGCCGCGAGTTCGTCGGCGATCTGGACGCCGGAGGCGGACGCGCCCACGATCAGTACTCGTCCCGCCGCTACGTGAGAGGGATTGCGGTAGGACAGTGTGCTGATCTGCTGGACGCGTCCGGGCACTCGCGTCGTGAACACGGGGATCGCGGGAACGGTCGCGTGTCCGCTGGCGATGACGACGTTCCGGGCGCTCCACTCGCCGTTGTCGGTGATGACATGCCACCGGTCGCCGCGCCGCCGTACCGACAGCACCGTCGTGTGCTCCCGCACCGGCGCCGCCGAAAGCAGCGCGTATCCGCGCAGGAAAGAGATGACCTCTCCACCAGGCAGGAACGCGTCGGGATCCGGCCAGTCGCGGTGATAGCCGGGCAGCCGGGTCAGCCACGCCGGGGTGAGCAGACGGAGGGAGTCCCAGCGCTGCGTACGCCACGAATGACCCACCGTGCCCCGCTCCAGCACGACGTGGTCACGGCCCGCGTCGGACAGCAGTCTGCTGACCGCGAGACCGGCGTGTCCCGCGCCGACGACGACGGTGTCCACGCGGGACGCGGTGCTGAGAACGGGCATGACGAATCGCCTCCGCGACAATCCCGCCCTCAGGCGGTGGTGACGTCGATCGAGACGGGCACGCCGTTGGTCAGCACGTCGTAGACGGCGGACCTGGCCCGCGACTGCTCGACGAGGGCGCGGAGCTTCTCCGGCGGCGCGTCGCCCTCGAGCGTGAAATGGACCCGGATCTGCTGGTAGCCGTTACGGGTCTCGTCCGACAGGCCGAGGATCCCGTTCAGGTCGATGTCGCCCTCGACCGTGGACTCGACGCTGGTCAGGTTGATGCCCCGGGCGGCGGCGATGTTGGCCAGGCCAGAGGTCAGGCAGGCGGCGATGGCGTGCAGCAGGAACTCCACGGGCGTCGGCCCGTTGCCGCCGCCGACCAGGACGGCCGGGTGATCGGCGTCGTAGGTGAATGGCTCTGTCCGGCTGACGTCCTCCTGTCCGGCGCCGTAAAAGCCCTGAATGGTGGTGCGGTTGTGGGTGCCGGCGACCCAGCGGTTGACAGCTCTGAACTGGAACTCGGCCAACTTCGGGTTGCCCCTGACCGCGTCGATCGTGGCGAACAGCGTGGGCGTGTCGACGCCGTTACGGGCGACCACTGTTGAACCAGAACCAGCGCTCATATCGCATCTCCTCAGATTGTGCGAAGCGGTGTAGTGACATGGGTATCCGCGCTCTGTTGCCGTTCCGTTGCCGCCCGGCCTGAACTGGCATTTCAGCGTTTCTTCAGGGCTGTGCCGCAGTATTCGGCCATGAAGTTCTCGCTGCTTTATCCGGTGACGGTCGGTCCGCCCGACCGGCTTGGCACCGGGCTGCTCGGTCTGGAGCCAGAGCTGTACAGCACGGCCGTGGACGAGTTGCGCGAGCAGGCGGTCGCGGCCGACGAGACCGGCTGGACCTCGCTGATGCTCTCGGAGCAGCATTTCGAGGTGGAGGGCTACGAAGTGACGCCCAACCCTCTCCTTGTCGATGTCTTCCTGGCCCAGCACACGACCCGGCTGCGCCTCGGCCAGATGGGGCTGGCCCTGCCGCTGTGGAACCCGCTCCGCCTGGCCGAGGACATCGCCGTCGCGGACCACCTGACCGGTGGGCGGCTGGACGTGGGCCTCACCGGCAGCCGCCGGACCCGGTCCGCAGGGCTGCTGGCCCATCCCGCGGCGGCCGCGCGCGACCGCCGGCTGTTCGAGGAATGGTTCGAGGTCATGCGGCTGTCGTGGACCGAGGAGCTCTGGTCGTACGACGGCCGCTTCATCCAGGTGCCGCCGCCGGGAATCTCTTGGTCGCATCCGATCTCCGAACGGCTCGGAGCCGGCGTGACCGCGAGCCGCGTCACCCGGATCGGCACCGTGCCGAAGCCGCTGCAGCTTCCGCATCCGCCGCTGTTCACCCTGCTGACGGAGGGCGACGCCGACGTCGAATGGGCCGCCCGCGTCGGCAGCACGCTGGTCACCGCGGCCACCGACCCCGCCGCCATCAGGGGGGTCTGCGACACCTACAACCAGGCCGCCGTACGGCACGGCCGCAACGTCTACCTCAACAAATGGAAGCCCGGCGGAGGCGTCGCCCTCTGCCGCCTGCTCGCCGTCGGCCGTACTCACGAGCAGGCCCGGCGTACAGGCGAGCAGGCCCTGGCCTACGTGGGCGACTGGATCGGCCAACTGCTGGAGCGGATCCCGGGGGAGAACCGGCCCGTGCCCCGCACCTTCGACGAGCTCGTCGAGAGCGGAGCCATGCTCGCCGGCACCCCGGACGAGATCGGCGAGCAGGTCGCCGCCCTCGGCGCGGCCTACGGCGTCGACCACCTCATGTTCGTCGCCTGCGCCGGCGCGACCGACCACGGACGCATGCTCGACACCATCACCCTCTTCGGCGAACACGTCATCCCCGAGCTCACCGAGGCCGCCTGACAGGCGCGACACCGCCGCTCAGCCGCCAGGGCGGGGATCGCGGACGGTGATGGGTTCAGGGCTGTTTACGGGCGACGGTTTCCCGGAGGTCGCGGACGCCGCCGACGCTGAGGTAGAGGGTTTCGGCGATTTCGCGGTCGGAGAGGCCGCGGATGGCGAGGTCGGCGACCTGTTGCTCGGTGGGGGTCAGCGCGGTCGCGCTGTCGGTGGTGGGCGGGGCCATGTGGCCGCCGGCCATTCGCAGGGCGGTCGCGGCGCGGTGCTGGAGCGGGCGGGCGCCGCAGTAGCGCGCGAGGTCGACGGCGATCTGCAGGTGCGTACGGGCGTCCGCATCGCGGTCGGCCCGGCGGAGGGCGTCTCCGAAGGCGTACCGCGCGTTGGCGTGCTCGAGCCGCGCGTCGGTGTGCTCGAGGAGCCGGACCGACTCGGCGAGCAGTTCGAGCCCGCGCTCCCGCGACTCGGTCGCGGCCATCAGGCGCAGCGCGCGGCCGGTGACGCGAGGAGTGCCCCAGGTCTGGGCGGCGGCGTGCATCTCCTGGGCTACGGCCTGGGCCTCGTCGAGGCGGCCGAACTGGACCAGGCATCGGACGAGCGGTCCCATCCACTCCGATACCGCCGGATTGAGGATGCGCTGGGTGCGGCAGTCGTCCCTGATCGACAGGGCCGCCTCGTACGCCTGCTGGATGTGACCCTGCGCGAGCAGCACCTCGGTCTCGCCGGTCGCGTAGATGGTACGGCTCAGGCCGGGGCCGTGTATGGCCTTGACCTGGTCGAGGATGTGCGCGGCCGTGCCGATGTCGCCGCGGGCGACCAGGGCGATCATGAGCCACTCGCCGATGAACGACAGGCCGAGCTCGACGCCGCTGCTCTCGGACACCTGCCAGGCGACCTGCGCGTCGCGGACCGCCTCGTCGAGGTGCCCGCGCGAGAGCATGTACGCCGAGCGGAAGCTGTACGCGGGAGCGGCGCTGCGCAGTGAGCCGGTCGTCCGGCTGTAGTCGAGCATGGCCTCGACCGCGGGCAGCAGGCTGGGGTGGTCGCAGGCGACCAGGGCGTACCAGGCGCAGGTGAGCGTAGGCTCGCCCAGCGCGTCACCGACGAGACGCTCGTCCGACACCACGCGCTGAGCCCGGCGTTCGGCGGACGCGCGGTCGTTGGCGAACATGTCGCGGAGCGCCAAGGTGGCTTCGAACAGCAGCCCGCCGACGGAGGAATCGGGCGTCTGATCACGGAACGAGTCGAACAGGTCCACCAGATCGCGGCCGTGCCGGGTGCCCGTGGCGACCATGCCGATGCACGCTTGCAGCGCGAACCGCGCGCTGGCGGAGACGCCGCGTTCGCGTTCCAGCGCCGCCTGGCAGACCATGGCCGCCTCTCTCGGGCGGCCGACCAGCCATTGGGTGGACGCGAGGACGAAAGCGATCTGGGCGCGGGCCTCCGGCTCGGGTTCGAGGGCGAGCGCGTGCGACAGATGGTCGATCGCCCGGGCCGTGTCCACCAGCGCTTCGGTCATCCCGAGCCTGGTCAGGACGCCCAGGCGGCGGTCCCCGAGGTCCTCTTCGAGCATCCGGCGCAGGAAGGCGACCGCTCCGTCCACTGACGCGCGGAACAGGCTCACATCGGTGGCCTGCCCGAGGATCGCAACGGCGTCGTGTCCGCCCATCTGAGGTGGGACGGCCATTCCGGGCGGCACCCGCAGCAGGTGAGTGGCGGCCTTGACCGGATCGTGGTCGCGCATGGTCGCGTCAACGGCCCGCAGGTGCAGGTCCGCTCGCGCGCCGGAGGGCATCGCGTCATAGACGGCCGCCCGGATCAGCGAGTGCGCGAACGAGAACCGCGCGGGCACGCCCCGCGCGCTGACCAACGCGCCGGCGGTGAGAACGGACAGCGTGTCCAGCACGTCCTGTTGAGAGGTCCGCAGGACGTCGGCGAGTTCGGCGCTGCCGACGTCGTCTCCCAGTACGGCAAGGGCGTTCGCCACGCGCGTTGCGCTCTCGGGGAGGCTGCGCAACTGCCGCCCCACGAATCGGGCGATACTCGGCGAACTCTCCGGCATCTGGATCGCCATCCTGGCCGCCATAGCGCCTGGAATCGCCCCCGGCACCGCCCCCGGCATAGGCGTGGGCGTGGTGGCGAGGGGCGTGCTTGGCGGCTGGGCCGGTGTGGTGGGCGGCGCCGTGGGTGGTGTGTTGGGGGGTGTCGTGGGCGGGGCAGCGGCTGGTGCGGCGGGGGGTGTGGTGACGGGTGTCGGGATCGCGGTCGTGGGGGGTGTCGTCGGTGGGGATGTAGTGCTGTGGGCTTGGGTGGCGGTGGTCAGTTCATGGCCCAGTTCGGGGCCGAGCTCGCGGCCCAGTTCGCGGAGGAGGAACGGGTTTCCCCGGGTCGCCTCGTGGCATCGAGCCACCATCTGGGGGTCCGGTTGGGCGTCGATGAGTGTGGTGAGCAGATCGGCCGAGCCGGCGGCCGTGAGGGGCTGCAGCGGACAGGTGACCGAATGCGGCAGGCCGGCGATGACCGAGACCGTGTGCTCCACGCGCTCCGAACGCGGCCGCAGGGCGACCATGACCACCGTGGGCAGGTCGTCCAGCCGGGCGGCCAGGTAGGCCAGGAAGCGGACGGAGGGCAGGTCCGCCCAGTGCAGGTCGTCCAGGACCATCAGCAGCGGATTCCGCGCGGCCAGGTCGCTGACGAGCCAGAACAGCGAGTTGATGATCGGGTATTCGCCGCGCGGCAGGTCGTCCGCTTCCGAGCCCCGCAGAAACGCCGCCGTCGCCGGGGCGGCCTCCTTGATGAAGCGTTCGAACAGCTGGCGGGCGCAGCCCCAGGCGTATTCGACCTCGAGCTCGCCGCCGCGCGCGGTGGCCGCGGTGAATCCGAGCCGGTCCGCCTGGGCTCGGGCGTACTCCAGCATGCTGGTCTTGCCGATGCCGCCGGGGCCCTCGAAGATCAGCACGCTGCCGGCCCGGCGGGTGGTCGCGCGGTCCAGCGCGTGGTCGATGCGGGCCATTTCGGTGGTTCGCTCCACAAGGGAGGGCTCGGGCGACAGGTCGGCGCGGGCCTCGGCGGGAGCGGCCGGGGGCATGGCGGCGTGGGTGAGCGCGGGGTCCTGGCGGAGGATGGCCGTTTCGAGCTCGCGGAGCGGGCCGCTCGGGTCGATGCCGAGCTCTTCACGCAGGCGTTCCCGCAGGCGCTGATAAGTGGACAGGGCGTCCGCCTGGCGGCCACTGCGGTAAAGGGCGATCATCAGCAGGCGGTGCAGATCCTCGTCGAACGGGTTCCGCTCGGCCAGGTCGGCCAGTTCCGGCGCCACCTCGGCGTGGCCGCCGAGGGCGAGCACGGCCTCGACGCGGGACTGCTCCGCGCTGCCGCGCAGCCGTTCCAGCCGGTCCGACTCCTCGCGGAACCATGACAGGTCGATGACGTCGGCCAAGGTCGGCCCACGCCACAGCCGCAGCGCCCGCTCCAGCAGAACGACCCGCTGAGCGGGGTCGCCGACGGCCCGGCCGTCGCGGATCAGCCGTTCGGCGAGCCGCGCGTCGGTGGCCTCGCCGTCCAGATTCAGCAGGTAGCCCGGGGCGCGGGCGGTGATCGCGCCGGGCGATCCGAGGACGCGGCGAAGGTACGACACGTGGCGCTGCAGGGTGTTCACGGCGGTGGCGGGCGGCTGTCCGTCCCACACGATCTCGATCAGCCGGTCGGCGTGCACCACTTCGCCCTGCCGCAGGGCGAGGGTCGCGAGCACGGCCTTGCCGCGTAACCCGGGGACGGGACGGATCACGTCGTCCACGGTCACGTCCACCGGCCCGAGCAGCCTGACGCGGACGTCCGCCCTGTCCACCATGTCCAGAGATTAGCCTCCAATCAGCGGCACGACACGAGCCGCCGCAAAGGCGAAACATCTGGCGGAACATCCGGCTATACGTACGGCGATACAGAAGGCGAAACCACTGATGACCACATGGCCCAACGGCGCCCCCAAGCCCGGCGACCGCGCCGAGCTGTCCCGCAAGGTGGAGGCGGGCGACATCGAGCTTTTCACCCGAATCAGCGGTGATCGCAACCCGCTCCACTACGACGAGCAGGCCGCCGCGGCGTCCCGCTTCGGCGAGATCATCGTGCAGGGCGGGATCACGACCGCCATCCTCAACGCCGTCGTCGCGGAGCGCCTGCCCGGGCCCGGCTCCGTCTTCCTCAACGTCAACTGGAACTTCCTCGCCCCCGTACGGCCCGGCGACGAGATCACGGGCGCGGTCGAGGTGACCGAGGCCCGCGACGACAAGCCCATCACCAAGCTGCGCACCACGGTGACCCGCCAGGACGGCACGGTCGTCCTGGAAGGCACCGCCGTCTGCTACACGACCCCGCTCTGAGTCACATGCGCCGCAAGGAGCGGGTGAGGCCGGCGGCGATGGTCGTCGCCAGCACCCAGCCGGCGGCGATCAGTCCGTATGAGAGCCACTGCGTCGGACCAGCAGGGCTGAAGGCTCTCTCCTGGCCGAAGTCGATGATCGGCAGCAGCAGGTCGAGGGTGTAGATCAGCGGATTGAACGAGGGCAGCTGTCCGATCGACAGGGGCGCCGGCTCCGACATCGAGAACGCCACGGCGCCCACGGTCAGCAGGGCGAGCAGCCACGATGCCGCGCGCAGCGGCCGATAGCCGTAACCGACGGACACGTCCTGCACGTGCCCCCACGCCCGGGCGTACCACGCCAGCGTGCCGCGGCGCTGCCGCTGACTGGCCAGCAGGGTGTCACGCGCGTCGGCGTCGTTGCCGAGCCGCTGATACATGGCGGCCAGTTGTCCGTACGCGTTGGGGAGGTAGCCGTCGGGATCGCGGCGCAGCCAGCGCAGCCGCCGCTCGGCCGGCAGCATCGGCTCCAGGACCTCGTAGGACAAACCGTCCATGCGGATGGCCTCCGGCCACATGTCCGGGTCGTCGCGGAGCACGCCGATGGTCGCGTGCCGCAGATCGACCGCGCCCTCGATGGGCGTGGCCGTGCGCATCGCCAGCTCCCGCGTCTCCAGCCGCCAGCAGCGCAGCGCCTCTCCGCCCGGCGTCTCCAACGTGGCGTCGTCCAGGCACAGGCTGCTGCCGATGCGGGCGTTGGTCAGCTTGATCCTGCCCCGTGCGGTGAAGCCGGAGCACAGGTTGAACACCTTGCCGACAGTGATGCCGCTCGCCGAAAGAGCCCGTCCGCCGGGGTTGATCAGGGTCGCGCCCTCGAAACGCACGGGCCCGCTCACCGCCGCGTCGAGAAGGCTGATCTCGCCTTCGGCCGTCAGGCCGTCCCGCGCCTGCAGCACCCCGTTCACGGTGACGCCGTCGGCCAGTACGGCCATGCCGCCCGGGTCGCTCAGCCGCGCCCCGTCGAGGTTGAGGGAGCGGCCGATGACGGCGCTCTCCATCCGCACCTGGCCTTCGACGTCGGCCAGCGACAGGTAGAAGCCGCCTTCGGCGTTCAGTCCGCCGGCGCGTACGGCGATGGCGCCGGGGTTGGTGATGCGCGACCCGCGCAAGGTGAGCGGGCCGGACACATGTCCGGAGCGGAGTGTGATCTCCCCGTCCACCTCCATCGACCGGCCGAACAGGCCGACCTGGACGATGATGTTGGAGCCGCCGAAGGCCAGCCCGCCCGGAGCGTGCAGCCGGGCCCCGTCGAAGACGACGGCAGCGCCGACCCGCACCGCGGTCAGCACGATCTCGCCGTCGCAGCTGAACTCGTCTTCGGCCCGCAGATGGCTCGCGATGTCGAGGTGCTCGGCGTCGATGGCCTTGGCCCCGGGGTTGGCCAGGCGCGCGCCGTTCAGCAGCAGGTTGCCGCTGATCCTGCCACTGACAAGCCGCAGCTCGCCGGTCGAGTGACAGCCGGACAGCCGCAGATTGCCCTCGACCTGGATGTTCGACGCGACCAGGCCGGGAAGCAGGCACTCGCCGAAGCTCAGAAAGCGCGTGCGCGCGTGGTAGAGATCGGGGCGCTCGTCGAAGGCGCACTGATGGAACATGACCGGTAAGTCGAGCTCGGCGAACGCCAGCCCCAGCTGCCCTACGATCCGTGCCCCGTGGAGGCGCAGCGCCCGCTTGGCCGTCCCCTCCTGCGGCGGGCGGAGCAGCAGTTCGGCCAGCACGTCGGCCCGGATGGTCCGCTCGGGACCCCATTCGCCGGCGTTCTCGGGCGCGTCCAGGGCGGCGTCTCCCGAGCGCAGGTCGACCCTCCGCCCGTACGCCAGGGCCTTGGCGACGGATTCCTCGGCCGCGTTGAGATCAGCGATTCGCACGTACCTATAACGATCGACACCCCGCGTCAGGCCCGGATCGGGTCAGACAAAAGCGGCCGTGCCGCACGACGCCTCCGCATTGCGACAGGCGGCACAGTTGAACTCACTTCGAGAAGAACTCGCGGATCTTGGCCACGACGTCGAGGATGGCGGTGACCTCGGCGGCGCGAATGGACAGGCGCTTGAGCGCGTCGAGGATGCGCAGCCGATCCGGCTCCGGCCGCGCCGCCTCGCCGCGGACGTCGGCGGCGTCCCGCGACGCGCTCGCCGCGTCGGCGATCGCGACCTCGTGCTCGCGGATCAGCGCGTCGAGCCGATCGAGCAGGTCATCGACCGTGCTCCGCCCAGCGGACGAGGCTCCGGCGTTGTTCACGGTCGCGCTCGCGTGCGGTCCCATCGCGATGGGCCCGTTGACGTCGCCGCCGCTGATGTGCACCCCGTATTCGCTGCCCATGGAGCCTCCTCGAGCTCAGGCGGTCGGCTGACCGGCGTTGTTGACCGTCGCGGACGCGTTGGGGCCGAAGCTGAGCGGCCCGTTGATGGAGCTGTTCGCGCCCATGCTGATCGTGGTGTTCATGACCACGCTGGCCGCCTGCAGGCGGTAGGCGCCGGTGTCGATCCGCCGCTCGTCCAGGAAGTCGAGCACGGCCTGGGTGAGCCGCTGCTCGATCAGCTTGATGTACTTGGCCGCGTCCAGCGCCTGGATGTGGGTCCGCAGCGTGTCGCTCGCGCCGAGTTCGCGGACGCTGAGCCCGGCTCCGTACGGGTAGACGATGTGATCGGCCGGGTTGGGCGTGACCGCGTTCTGCCGTATGACGCCGGCGGCGGTCCGTAGGACGCGGATGGGCGCGGCCAGCACGTCGCGGAGCAGCTGAAGCCGCAGCACGCGCACGGCCTCGACGGCGACACGGGCGCCGCTCATGGCCGGCAGCAGGTCGACGACGTGATAGGCGTCTTCGGCCGGCGGCAGCACCATGACCACGAACTGCGTGTACAGCATGCGGCCCTCGACGGCGAGGTAGATGAACGCCGAGGTCAGCGCCTCCTGATCCTCCGCCGGAGCGACCAGGTTGCCGAGCGCGTCGCGGATCTCCTGGCCCGCGTTGCTGACCGTGACCCGCTGGTAGTAGCGGATGCCGCCCTGGGGATGGCGGATGATCGCCGCGACCTCCTGGGGCGTGACGGAGAACCGGGGGAGGCCGTTGCGGTCGATCATCGGGTGCGCGCCGCCGGTCTGCCCGCGCTCCCAGTCGGCCACGGTGAACGTGCCGCGCGTCACCACGTTGTCGCCGATGTCGAGCCGCTGAACGCTCTCGTTGGGCCGCAGCACGCGGTCGCGCATTTCGATGAGCCTGGCTCGGACGTAGGTGTGCAATTCGACGGGATCGATGTCGACCGGGTCGTCGCGCCGGGCGCCGCCGCGCATCCGGTCGAGTTCGACGGCGATCGACCATCTGCGGTCGACGGTTCCCGCGCCGAGGAACGCGTCCTCGTTGGCGTACATGGTGACGTTGCCCCACTGCGCCTCGCGCACGTATTCGAGCCGCCGGGCGATCTTGGGATTGGCGATCCGCACGGACGGCTCGAGCGCTCCGGGCCGGAGGCTTCCGGCGAGCGTCAGATAAACGGCGATCCGATATCCGACCGCCACGCCGAGCGTGATCAGAGGAATGGCCAGCGCGTTGAGCAGGGACCCCAGGATGCTTCCAGAGGACGCGTCGCCAGCGGATCGCCGGCCGAAATCCGGCCCACCGAGAAAGCCGGACGGTGACGAGCCTCCTGCCGTGAGGAACGCTATCCCGATCATTGAAATTACCGAATAGCCCGCCCAAAACCAGATCAAGATCCGGACGAGCGGATTACCGCGCCGGATCGGGTCCATAGTGAGCAGGACGAAAGGCACCAGCGTCGACAACCAGGCCAAGGTCTGGACGGGCTGGGTCACCAGCCCCAGGGCCAGGATCAGGGCGATGGCGGCGTCGCGGACCACGAGCATGGTGCGCGATCGCCGGCAGTGATGGACGACCGGCACGAGGTCGAATCCGCCGTAGGACGGGACGACCGCGCGGAACTCGTCGAACAGAAGTTCCGCGAGGACGCGTTCGCGAAAACTCGTGCTGAGATAGGCGGCCGCGCAAAGGTAACGCGTCACGTTGCTCATCCGCGGCCTGGTCATGGTCGCGGTGGCAGGCGCCGGGCCTCCGCCGCCATAAGACGGGCTACCGCTATAGGACGGGCTCCCGCCATAAGACGGGGCCCCGCCATGAGACGGGCTTCCCCCATAAGACGGGCTCCCGCCATAAGACGGATTCCCCGTGGCGTAGGGCGGGTTAGCGGCGGCGCCATAGGACGGATTTCCGGTGCCCTGAGGCGGGTTTCCGGTGCCATGGCCGGGCGGGAGGTCTCCGGCTCCAGGGCCGTTTCCTGCGCCATAGTCGTGGAAAGTCATGATCCCCCTCTCTCGCGTGCGCTGGCGATGACGAGCTAAGCACAATAAATACGCCCGAGGTGGATTGTTATCGAATAGCCGCCTTCAATGCCCGGCTGCGGGCAGAATTAGTGGCACACGGGACCAAGGCGCTTTGTCCTAATTTATGGAATGGTTCAAGAGAGGGCCTTGATGTACGAATTGGGGTCGGATCGGCGATGTGCGCGGTGTGGTGCAGATATCGGAAATCTCACATATTGTCCGCGATGTGGGGCTGTCGTCGGTGAATCGGCGATGTCAGTCACTCAACAGACCCCGCGTTCCGCCGCACGAAGGAACGGGCGGCGTTCGTCCGGCGTGGGCAGGTGGCCCGTGGTCGCCGCGCTGGTGCTGGCCGCGGGCGCGCTCTACTTCGTCTGGTCGATGGTCGGCGGCCGTTCCGCCCCGACGCCCGAGGCCCGGCCTCCCGTACGGGGCACGGCCATAACGGCCGACGAACCGGCCGGGGCGACCGACGCGATCCCGACCGGCGCCATCCCGACCGATGTGGCGGCCTCCGCCGGGCCGCTGGGCGCCGGCACCACCGGCGGGCCCGACGCGGAGGCGGCCCGGCAGGCGGGCGCCGTCGACGACCTGCTCGCCGACAGCAGCCTCGCCCGCTCCCGCCTCAACCCGGCGATCGCGGCCGCCTCCGCCTGCCGCGCGAGCGGCCTGTCCGACCTCGGAGACGTCACGGCCGACCGGCGCGACCAGCTGGCCAGGGCCCGCGCGCTCGACACGGGCGCCCTGCCGGACGGCCTGGCCCTGAAACAGGCCCTGACCGAGGCGCTCGGGGCCTCCTACGACGCCGACGAGGCGTTCCTCACCTGGGCTCGTCGCCATCTGGGCGGCGGCTGCACCGGCTCGGTCGAGGACGACGCCGACTATCAGCGCGGGCTCGCCCGATCCGGCGACGCCCAACGGGCGAAGGGCCGCGCGATCGAGGCGTGGACCCCGATCGCCGCCCAGTTCGGGCGTAAGGGCTGGCAGGCGAACCAGATCTGACCATGGTTCACGCTGGGGCGGGCCGGGCCACAGCCATGATCCAGCACTGGTGTCAAGGTCCTGCAACTCGTTTGCTGGCGGTTTTCAGTCATTCGCGGCGACAATGACGAGATGCTGCTGGATCGGGGAGGATCGCTGGCCTCGCTCGCCGAGTACGCCGCCGAGGCCGCGCGCGGCGAGGGGCGGCTCGTGCTGATCTCGGGTGAGGCCGGGGTGGGCAAGTCGGCGCTGGTGGAGCAGTTCCAACGCGATCTGCCCGGCGCCTGGTGGGCGTGGGGGGCCTGCGACGGTCTGTTCACGCCACGGCCGCTCGGCCCGTTGTTCGACCTCGCCGAGCAGGTCGGCGGGGAACTGCTCGACATGGCGCGCGCCGGAGCGGGCCGCGACGCCCTGTTCGACGCGTTGCTGCGGGGCATGGGCGAGGTCAGCGTCGTCGTCATCGAGGACGCCCACTGGGCGGACGAGGCGACCGTCGATCTGCTGCGCTTCCTCGGCCGCCGGATTCGCAACACGCGCTCGCTGCTGCTGGTGACCTACCGCGACGACACCTTGCCGGCGCGCCACCCGCTGCGGGTCGCGCTCGGCGAGCTGGCCGGTCTGCGGACGACCCGCCGGATCGGGCTGGCGCCGCTGTCTCCGGGCGCCGTGTCCGCGCTCGCGGAGGGCAGCGGGATCGACGCGGGCGAGTTGTATCGGCTGACCAACGGCAACCCGTTCTACGTCACCGAGGTGGTCCGATCGGGCCGGCGGACCGTGCCGGCGTCGGCGCGCGACGCCGTACTGGCCAGGGTGGCCGCCCTCGACGACGCGGCGCGCGAGACGCTGGAGGTGGCGGCGCTGCTCGGCACCCGGATCGAGCTACGGGAGCTGGCCGTGCTGGCCGACACGAGCCGGGTCGACCAGCTCGTCGCCTCGGGACTGCTCGGCGGGGCGCCGCTCGGCTTCCGGCACGAGATCGCGCGGCTGGCGGTCGAGGAGTCGGTCGCGGCGCATCGCCGCCCGGACATCCACGCCCACATCCTGGCCGCGCTCCGCTCCCTCGACTGTGACGACGACGCGCGGCTCGCGCACCACGCCGAGGAGGCCGGTGACGGCGCCGCCCTCGAGTTCGCGGCGCGGGCCGCTCATGCAGCCGCCGGACTCGCCTCCCACCGTGAGGCGGCGGCCCAGTTCGAGCGCGCCCTTCGCTTCTCCTCCGGCTTGGCCGCCGAGCCGATGGCCCAGCTCTACCTGGACTACTTCGTGGAGCTGTCGCACATCGACCGCTGGGACGAGGCCGTGTCGGCGGGCGAGAGCGCGCTCGCGCTCTGGCGTTCGGTCGGCGACGCCCGGCGTGAAGGCGACACGCTGCGCCATCTGTCGCGCGCCTATTGGCGGCTGTGCCGCCGCGACGACGCCTACGCCGTGGCCGAGCAGGCGGTCGCCATTCTCGAGCCGCTCGGTGAGAGCGCCGAGCTGGCCTGGGCGTACGCCAACCTGGCCGGGCACGCCATGCTCGGCCGCGACAACGAGTTCGCCATCGGCCTCGGCCGCCGGGCGCAGGATCTCGCCAAACGGCTCGGCGTGCACGGCGCGCTCGTCGATGCCATGATCACGGTCGGCACCGCCCAGTCCTGGATGGGTGAGGATTGGGCGCCGGAGCTGCAGGCCGCGCTTGACCTCGGGATCGCCCACCGGCTGGCAAGCCAGCGCGGCCGGGCCTATGCCAACCTGCAGAGCTCCTACGTGGCCGAACGCAGGTTCGCCGAGGCGGACAAGTATTACTGCGAGGGCGTCGTCGACTGCTCCGAGAACGACATGGCCACCTACGTGACCTGTCTTCGCGGCGAACGGACCGTCGTGCTCGAGCGCACCGGACGGTGGGCCGAAGCCGTCGCGCTCAGCACCGAGCTGCTGGCCGAGACCGCCTCCCCGATCAACCGCATCAACTCGCTGCGAACGCTGGGGCTGCTACGGGCGCGGCTCGGCCGAGAAGGCGTGTGGGAGCTGCTCGACGAGGCCGCGGCGTCCGCGGACGGTTCGGCCGAGCCCCAGTGGATCATCTCGGTCCGGCTCGTGCGCATCGAGGCGTTCTGGCTGGAAGGCCGAGACGACGAGGCCCTCGCGGAGGCCGAGTCGCTGCTGCCGATGTGGGATCGGCTGGAGGCCTGGGAGCGCGGCGGCCTCACCGCCTGGCTGCGCCGCCTCGGCTCCGGCCGCGTCCGGCAGAGCGCGCTGCCCGGGCCGTACGCGCTGATGGAGGCGGGGGAGTGGGGCCGCGCGGCGCGCCTGTGGGAGGACCTCGACAGCCCCTACGACGCGGCGCTCGCGCGCTACGACAGCGATGACGAGGACGACCTGCGCGCGGCGCTCGACCTGTTCATCGAGCTCGGCGCGGAACCCGTGGCGCGGCTGACGCGCCGCAGGATGCGGCAGCTGGGCATCAGGTCGGTGCCGGCCGGCGCGCGTTCGGTGACCCGGGAGCACCCGCTCGGCCTCACCCGGCGCGAGCGCGAGGTGCTTGAGCTGATCCATGCCGGCCGGACCAACGCCGAGATCGCCGCCACCCTGGTCATCTCGGTCAAGACGGTCGGCCATCACGTCTCTGCCGTGCTCACCAAGCTGGGCGCGCCCACCCGATCCGAGGCCGCGTCGCAGGCCGCCCGGCTCGGGCTGTTCACCGGCGACAGGACCAGCTTGGGGGGTTCCCCAGCGAAAGATAGGTAAGTCGCCGGCAAACATAGGGAATCACGCCCCATCCGCAGGTAGGGGGCCTGTCCCTACGGTCGTCACATGCCTCTTTACATGGACATTCACACGATCCCGGACGGGGTCGCCATGGGCGACGTCGCCCAGGCGCACAAGGCGGACCTGCAGAAGCAGGGCGAGCACGACGTCAACTACCTCCGCTACTGGGTCGACGAGGCCAACGGCAAGGTGTTCTGCCTGGTCGAGGCCCCCTCGGCCGAGGCCGCCGCGACCGTTCACCGCGAGGCGCACGGCCTCGTCGCGGACGAGATCTTTCAAGTGCAGGAAGGTTCCTGACGCCGACCTCCTCGGAGACGAGCCGGTGCAGGAAGCGGGGGATGAGGCGGGGGTTTGATCCGCACGAACGAGGTGCGAGGCGCGGCCGGGGGGTTGGCCGCCTCGCCCTCATCGTGCGGTCCTGAGCGGCGGGACGCGCCGCGCCGTGCCCTTGGGTGCTGCTGGTTGGATGCCGTGTGCGCACGGCGTTTCCAAGGTCACTGGATCCCAGTGCGGCGCGTTCCGCTTTCCATCAGATCAGCCAGTTCGAGATATTTCACGACATTTCGAAATGTGGCGCTGCCTGGCTCTGAGCCGGCCAGGCGGCAGGTACGTCGTGTTTCCAGATGGCGGGACGTTCCCGCCTCCGGTGACGCGATCGCGCGCGGAGACAGGGCCGCGCGCCGCGGTCGACCCCAGCGCGCCTGTGCCCGCCGCGCTGGGGTCCTCCGTTCTCCGGATCCACGGGTGCGTGGTTTCGACGGCCGTGGCTGGACAGACTCATGTTCATGGACACTCTGCAGAGGATCGACGCGTACTGGCGTGCCGCCAATTACCTGTCCGTCGGGCAGATCTATCTGCTGGACAACCCGCTGCTCGCCGAGCCGCTGAGCGTGGCGCACATCAAGCCGCGCCTGCTCGGCCACTGGGGCACCACTCCGGGCCTGAACTTCTGCTTCGCGCACCTCAACCGGATCATCGGCGAGCGCGGCCAGGACATGATCTACATCGCCGGCCCCGGGCATGGCGGTCCGGCCGCGGTCGCGCACGCCTGGCTCGAGGGCACGTATTCCGAGCGCTATCCGGAGGTGTCGCAGGACGCCGAGGGCATGCGCAGGTTGTTCCGCCAGTTCTCCTTCCCGGGGGGAATCCCGTCGCACGTGGCGCCGGAGACGCCCGGATCCATCCATGAAGGCGGTGAGCTGGGCTACTCGCTCTCCCACGCCTATGGCGCGGCCTTCGACAATCCGGATCTGGTCGTGGCGTGCGTGGTCGGCGACGGCGAGGCCGAGACCGGGCCGCTGGCCACCAGCTGGCATTCCAACAAGTTCCTCGACCGCCGCCTGGACGGCGTCGTGCTGCCCATCCTGCACCTCAACGGCTACAAGATCGCCAACCCGGCCGTGCTCGCCCGCATCCCCGAGACCGACCTGATCAGCCTGTTCGAGGGGTACGGGTATCGCCCGCACATCGTCGGCCCCGATCACAAGGAGATGGCCGACACCCTCGACCAGATCTTCGACGAGATCGCCGGTTACAAGGAGGGCGACCCGCGCCTTCCCATGATCATTCTGCGTACGCCGAAGGGCTGGACCGGGCCGAAAGAGGTCGACGGGCTGCCGGTCGAGGGCACCTGGCGCGCCCATCAGGTGCCGCTCGCCGAAGTGCGGGAGAACCCCGAGCATCTGGCCATGCTCGAGGAATGGATGCGCTCCTACCGTCCCGGTGAGCTGTTCGACCCGGCCGGCACGCCGTATCCGCAGGTGGTGGAGCTGGTGCCGGACGGGCCCCGGCGGATGAGCGCCAGCCCGCACACCAACGGCGGCGAGCTGCTGCATCCGCTGCGCCTGCCCGACTTCCGCACGTACGCGGTCGAGGTCAAGACGCCCGCCACCAAGACCACCGAGCCCACCCGGCGGCTCGGCGCCTTCCTGCGGGACGTGATCGCCGCCAACCCGTTCACCTTCCGGCTGATGGGGCCCGACGAGACGGCCTCCAACCGGCTGCAGGCCGTCTTCGAGGTGACGGACAAGGCCTGGAACGCCGCGATCGAGCCGACCGACGAGCACCTCGGGCCCGGCGGGCGGGTCATGGAGATGCTGAGCGAGCACCAGTGCCAGGGCTGGCTCGAGGGCTATCTGCTGACCGGCAGGCACGGTCTGTTCAACTGCTATGAGGCGTTCATCCACATCGTGGACGCCATGTTCAACCAGCACGCCAAGTGGCTGGAGGCGTCCAAGAAGATCACCTGGCGGCGGCCGGTGGCCTCGCTCAACTACCTGCTGTCCTCCCATGTGTGGCGGCAGGACCACAACGGCTTCTCCCACCAGGACCCGGGCTTCCTGGACGTGGTGGTCAACAAGAAGGCGAGCGTGGTCCGCGTCTATCTGCCGCCGGACGCCAACACGCTGTTGTCGGTGGCCGACCACTGCCTGCGCTCCCGGGACTACGTGAACGTGATCGTGGCCGGCAAGCAGCCGGTGCTCGACCTGTTCACGATGGACGAGGCGATCGTGCACAACACGCGGGGCCTGGGCATTGTGGAATGGGCCTCCACCGACGCCGGCAGCGAGCCCGACGTGGTGCTGGCATGTGCCGGAGACGTGCCCACCCTGGAGACACTGGCGGCCGCGGCCATGCTCCGGGCCGAGCTGCCCGATCTCAAGGTGCGCGTCGTCAATGTGGTCGACCTGATGCGGTTGCAGCAGCCGGGCGAGCACCCGCATGGGATGAACGATCGCGAGTTCGACGCGCTGTTCACGGCCGACAAGCCGGTGATCTTCAATTTCCACGGCTATCCGTGGCTGATCCACCGGCTCACCTACCGGCGGGCCGGGCACGCCAACTGGCACGTGCGCGGCTACAAGGAGGAGGGCACCACGACCACTCCGTTCGACATGTGCATGTTGAACGACATCGACCGGTTCCACCTGGTCATGGACGTGATCGATCGGGTTCCCGGGCTGGCCACCCCGGCCGCGCATCTGCGCCAGCGAGTGGCCGACAAGAGACTGCGCGCCCGCGCCTACACGCGCGAGCACGGCGAGGACATGCCGGAGATCAGAGACTGGGTTTGGCCGGACTGAACCGCGTTCGCCCACCCCGCGTATCTCCGGCCGGATGGAGGCTGGCTGATGGTTGCGTTGATGGGGAAGCTGGGCAAGCCGGGGGTCGTGGTCCGTACGGCCGGTGTCGTGCTGGTCATGGCCGCGGCGGCGCGGCTCGTGGCGGGGTGCGCGCTGCGAACCGACGCGGCGACGGTCGCGGCCGATGCCGGCAAGTACCAGCATCACCATTCCGCGCAACAGCCGGCGGCCCCGGCGAAGGCCGTACCTTCGGCGGAGCCGCTCACGCTGGATCAGCTGGCCGAGCGCACCGGATGCGGGGATCTGCAGGTGCAGGGCAAGGGGACCGACCTGCACCAGGGCAGCTGCCAGATCGGGGCCCGCCGCCTCACTCTGGCCACGTTCGCGGCGGACGAGGGCGCACGAGCGTGGCTGGAGGAGGCACAGGCGTACGGCGGGACCTACCTGGTCGGAATCCGCTGGGTGGTGGTCGCGGAACCCGACCTTCTCCTGACGCTGCAGGGGAAGGTCGGGGGCGACATCCAGGCCCCCGAGCACCAGCATTGAGGCCTTACGGCGCGGCGGTTCTGCCCTGCGCCTCGGCGAGCAGGGCCAGGTAGCCGTCGGAGACGATGCGCTTGGCGCGCGAGGAGTAGGCCGTCGGATCGTCGGGCGCGAAGGTGGCCAGGCCGTCGACGTAGCGGTTGAACATGCAGAACGCGGCGGCGATCAGGACCGTGTCGTGGAGTTCGGCGTCGGTGGCGCCCTCCGCGCGTGCCGCGTCCACCAGCTCCGGCGTGACGTCGAGCCCGCTGCCCTGAACCGCCGCGGCGATCTCCAGCAGCGCCTTCATCTTCGCCGAGACCGGCGCGTCGGCGGCCCCGTCGCGCACCTGCTCCACGAGCTCCATCCCCTGCGGTAACTGCTCGGCCGCGTAGGCCGCGTGCGAGGAGTAGCAGTATTTGCACGCGTTGAGCGACGAGACGTAGGCGGCGATGAGCTCGCGTTCTCCGCGGCTCAGCGTGTTGTCGCCGCGGAGCAGCACCTCGACGAGCAGGTTCAGCGGGTAGGCCGTCTCCGGCCGGAAGGCGAACAGGCCACGGATGCCGGGCGCGTCGGAGTTGAGCGTGATGTGAGGCATGGGCGTCCCTCTGGTGTCAGGAGTAGGACGCTCACGATCACCCGGCCCGCCGGGCATGTCAATGCCGGCTCAAAGGGGGAGTTGGAGGGGTCCGGGCGGGCGTGTGACGGCGTCTGCGGGCCGGCGGGCCGCAGGACGACCCTCATGCCGCCCGGAGGCCGTTCAGGCCGCACGGGTTGATCTGGCGGCGGGAAAACTTGATCACGGAGCCATGGGCTGCGGACCATGGCTGCGGGACCACCACTGGAGGGGCCGCCGGTTGGAGTGGCTCAGCCCTTGTGCGCGTCCTGGTAGGCCTTCACGATCTCGGCGGCGATCCGGCCGCGCTCGCTGACCGGGAAGTCGTGCTCCCGGGCCCAGCGCCGGATCTCGGCCGACTGCTCGCGGGTCAGCCGCGAGGCGTCGTCGGCGCGGCTGCGGCGCGCACGCCCGCGGCCGCGCTCCCCGCGAACGGGGCGTGCCTTTCCGACGAAAGGCGCGAGCGCGTCACGAAGGTTGGTCGCTTTGTCGCTCGAGACATCGATCTCGTACGCCGTTCCGTCGAGGGCGAAACTGACAGTTTCGTCGGCCTCGCCGCCATCGATATCGTCAATCAAGATCACTTTAGTCTGACGTGCCATGCTGTCGCTCCGAATCGTCCGCTTAATCGTGCTGGTCACCTTAACGCTTCGCGATCACGGAACTGACACGGGTCGCTGACTGATACTTGCCTGTATATGCAAGTGCAGCAAGTGACATACGTTTCCGTACGCGGGTCAAAACTGAGCGTATCGGCACGGCCGCCATGCCGTACGAGCCGGGGCAAACCCTAAGGCGGTCGTCTAGACGTTCTCTAGGCGGTCGCGCAGAGAACGTCTAGACGGACGTGAACTGCCGGAACGCGAGCCCCATCCGACACGGCACGCTCGAAGATGCGCGGCGGGAATTGACCCGGGATATTGCATGACATGACGAGCCCGCTGAAATGCAGTGTGGTCATTCCCACCTATAACCGGGAACGGCTGCTCGGATACACCCTTCGATCCCTGGCCGGGCAGAGCCTGGACAGGGCCGCGTTCGAGGTGCTGGTCTGCGACGACGGGTCGAGCGACGGGACGGCCGAGCTGGTCAAGTCCTTCGCCGGCCGAATCAACGTCCGCTACTTCTACCAGGAGGACCTGGGCCACCGCGCCGCGGCGGCGCGCAACCTCGGCATCCGCAACGCCGAGGCCCCGGTCACCGTGCTCATGGACTCGGGGGTCCTCGGCCACTCACGGCTGCTGGAAGAGCATCTGGCCAGTCACGCGAACGCCGACGGGCCGGTCGGCGTCTGCGGCTACGTCTACTGCTTCAACCTCGACAACGAGGAGGCGGAGCGGATCAACAAGGTCATCCGGTTCGAGGATCCGGACGGGACCATCGCCCACCTCCGCCGCACGGGCGAGTTCGCCGACGTGCGGGACCGATTCTTCTACAACCGATACGGCGACGACTTCGCCGATCTGCCGGCGCCCTGGCTGAACTTCTGGACATGCAACGTGTCGGCGCGAACCGACCAACTGCGCGCGGTCGGCATGTTCGACGAGGAGTTCACCCGATGGGGCGGAGAGGACCTCGACATCGGTTACCGGCTGCACCGGGCCGGCGCGCGCCTCATCCTCAACCGGAACGCGGCGGCCATCCACTGCCCGCACGAGAAGAGCTTCGAGCAGAACAACGGCATGGCCGAGCTCAACTACCGGATCATGGCCAAGAAGTATGACACGCCCATCATCAAGGTGCTCCTGGAACTGCCGCACATCAACTTCTTCGCGATCAACGACATCATCCGGGAACGCGGGCTGCCCCGCTGCGCCGACTACGTGGCGGAGCGCGAGACCGCGAAACAGAGCGCTTCATAAGCGTCAATCACGGCTTATTTCACGAAAAGACTGGCGGAGGCACGCCGTGGAAACCATTCAAAAACCGGCCGAGGTCGCCCAGCGCGTCGCCGGATTCGCCCTCCTGCTGCGCGGCAACACCTTCTGGGGCGAGACGCACCGGCGCATCCATCCGATGTCCTTGGAGGCGATGACCGACGCCGGCGTCTTCAAACTGCGGATCCCCGCGCGATACGGCGGATATCAGTGCGACACGCGCACTTTGCTCGAGGTCCTCACCCACCTCGGCCGCGGCGACGGCGCGGCCGCCTGGACCACCGCGGTCTGGTCCATCTGCTCCTGGATGGTCTGCATGTTCCCCGACGACGTCCAGGAGGAAGTGTTCTCCACTCCCGACGTGCGGGTGTGCGGCACGCTGAGCCCCAGCGCCACCGCCGTCCCGAAGAACGGCGGCTACGTGATCGACGGGCAGTGGGGCTTCATCAGCGGGGCGCTGCACAGCCAGTGGCAGGTGGTCGTGGCCGCCACCGAGCAGGGGCCGATCCTCGCGGTCGTGCCGATGAGCTCGCTGGAGATCCTCGACGACTGGCACACGACCGGGCTTCGCGGCTCGGGCAGCGTCACCACGATCGCCCGCGAGGTGTTCGTCCCGGCCGAGCGGGTCCTCCCGATGGGCGCCGTGCTGCGCGAGCAGTACGCCTCGGACCTCAACGCGAGCCTCCCGGTCTACCGCGCGCCGCTCATTCCCACGGCGGCGGCGTCCTCCGTGGGCGCGCTCATCGGCCTCGGCAAGCAGGCGCAGGAGGTCTTCTTCTTCCGGCTGCCGAAGCGGGGGATCACGTACACCGCCTACACCAGCCAGCGTGAGGCGCCCATCACCCACCTGCAGGTGGGCGACGCGACGCTGAAGTTCGACGAGGCCGAGTTCCACGCGGGCCGGCTGGCCGGGCAGGTCGACGGGAAGGGCGCCCAGCCCTGGACCATGGAGGAGCGCGTCCGCGCGCGGGCCGACATGGGCGCGGTCTGCCGCCTCACCCAGGAGGCGGTCGACATCCTCGGCAACGCCAGCGGCGGCTCCTCGGTATACGAGGTGGTGCCCATGCAGCAGATGGAGCGGGACGTGCGGGCGATCAACCGGCACGCGCTGATGCACCCCGACACCAATCTCGAGCTCTACGGGCGGGTCCTCTGCGGGCTCGAGCCCAACACCTTCTACGTCTAAGGGTCCGAGATGAAGCCCATCTGCAGCGTCGTCATCCCCTCCTACAACCGCCGCGAGCTGCTCAGCCACACCCTCGGCTCACTCACCAAGCAGACGCTCCCAAGGGACCGCTTCGAGGTCCTCGTCGTGGACGACGGCTCGAGCGACGACACGGCCGGCATGGTCAAGACCTTCGAAGACCGGCTGAACATCCGCTACTTCTACCGCGAGGACGAGGGCTACACGGCCACCCGGGCGCGCAACGTCGGCATCGTCAACGCCGACGCCGACATCACGGTCCTGATGGACTCCGGTGTCCTCGCCCACTCGGGGTTGCTCAACGCCCATCTCGAAAGCCATCGGACGGCCCCCGCCGACCCGCCGCTCGCCGTATGCGGCTACGCCTTCGGATACGACTTCGGCGACGACGACGCGCGGCGCATCAGGGAGGCCGTCGACCTCGACGACATCGACGGCACCATCCGGGACTTCGCCGAGAACAACCGGTGGCCGGACGTGCGCGAGGTCTTCTACGCCAAGTACGGCGACGACATCGCCGGCGTCGCCGCTCCCTGGATGAACTTCTGGACCTTGAACGTGTCGGCGCGCACCGACCAGCTGCGCAGGATCGGCATGTTCGACGAGGAGTTCACCTCGTGGGGCGGCGAGGACATCGACATCGGCTACCGCCTCTACATCGACGGAGCCAAGATCATCCTCAACCGCGAGGCCGTCGCCATCCACTATCCGCACGACAAGAGCATGAGCGCCAACAACGACGCGGCCGACGCCAACTACAAGCGCATGGTCGCAAAATACGGCACGCCCATCATCCGGCTCCTGCTGCACGTGCCGAACGTGAACTTCTACAACATCAACGACGTCATAGCCAAGCATGACCTCCCGTCGTGTCTGGACTATCTGGCTCAGCGCAAGCGGGTCGCGGGCTAGCTCCCGCGGCTTCGGCGCACGGTCACACGCTCCCACTTCACCATCAGCGGTTTTCGGTTTCGGAGGGCCGACAGCATGCACAAGAGAGCGTTGGTGACCGGCGGCGCCGGTTTCATCGGATCCCATCTCTGCGAGCGCCTGCTCGACGAGGACTACGAGGTGGTCTGCGTCGACAACCTGCTCACCGGCTCGCGCAACAACGTGAGCCACCTGCACAAACGAGGGAGGTTCAGCTTCCTGCACGGAGACGTCTCCGGGCCGGTCTACCTCGATCGGCCCGTCGACCTGATCCTCCACTTCGCCTCACCGGCCTCGCCGTTCGCCTACGGCAGGTATCCCATCGAGACCTTGCGGGTCGGCGCGCTCGGCACGCTCAACACCTTGGAGATGGCGCGCGACATGCGGGCGCGCTTCGTCCTCGCCTCCACGTCGGAGGTGTACGGAGACCCCCTCGAACATCCACAATCCGAGACGTACTGGGGCAACGTGAACCCCGTCGGCCCGCGGTCGGTATACGACGAGGCCAAGCGTTTCGCCGAGGCGCTCACCGCGACCTTCCGCAGGGAACACGGGGTGCGGGCCTCGATCGTGCGCATCTTCAACACGTTCGGGCCGCGGATGGCCCCCGACGACGGCCGGGTGGTGCCGACGTTCGTGACCCAGGCGCTGCGCGGCGAGCCGCTGCCCATCACGGGCGACGGCCGGCAGACCCGGTCCATCTGCTACGTCGACGACATCGTCGAAGGCGTGCTGCGGATGGCCCAGGCCGACACCATGGGCCCGGTGAACCTCGGCAACGACGAGGAGCTGTCCGTCCTCGAGCTGGCCGAGCGGATCAAGGAACTGACCGGATCCGACTCCCGGTTCGTGTTCACCCGCCGTCCGACCGACGACCCCGAGAAACGCCGTCCCGACCTTCGGCTGGCCCGCAGCGTGCTGGACTGGTCGCCGCGAACGCCGATCGACGACGGCCTGCGGCGCACCATCGCCTGGTTCGAGGAGATCCTCGCCGAGGAACAGGAGCCGCAGGCCGCGTCGTGAGATCGTGCGCCGCCGGTCGCTCGGGCCGTGGCGACCGGCGGCGGGCTCGGGGTTTCTACCGCGGCTTCCCGTAGTCCATGGGGAGCGCCTGGAGCCGGTCGACCGGGATCTGGTAGAGGACGGCGTACTTCTCCGACCCGTCGGGCACCAGGTTGTCGGGGTCGATCAGCTGGATGTACGGGTCGATCCCGCCGTTGCGTGCCATCTCCAGCCGGGGGTCCTCGGCGTAGGTGACCAGGGCCCCGGCCTTGTCGGTGACGATCAGCCCGTACTCCTGCATGGCCCGAGCCATGGTCCGGCTCGCCGGGCTGAGCAGCGTGTTGACGTCGAAGGCCGGGTCGAGGCGGAACCGCTGGCCCTCGCACGGGTAGTCGGGGCCGTCGGTGTTGCCGTCATTGCGCGAGGCGGGCCAGGAGTTGCAGTTCGCCCGCGTGTGGACGGTGGCGATGTTGAGCGCGTGGTCGATCCGGCCACGTCGCAGCTCGTCGATGCGGATAGTGAACGCGCCCAGCGGCAGCCCGGTCGCGGTGGCCCCGAGCGGGTTGGGGAAGATGCCGGGATTGCGCGAGTAGTGCTCGATCTTCCCGCCCCAGCACGCCGACCAGTCGCCCTGGGCGTCCTGCTCGGCCCGCCAGAAGTCCCAGTACGTGTCCGTGGACGGCTGGTAGATGGTGACCGACTCGTCGGTCCCCTTGGACACGATCATGCCGTCCGGAGTGGGCACGGCGGCCAGGCTGTCGGCGATCACGGGCGCGAGCTCGGGCAGGCCGAGGCAGTCGGAGAACGTCCATCGCTTGCGCGGCGTGTGCCGGCCGACCTGGTAGATGGGCGTCGAATATTCGTCGGTGTTGAGGTTCCAGCCGAAGTAGTCGTCATGGTCGAGCTTGAGGTTCTGCACGATGGCCGCCGAGTTGGGGGCGAGCGGCACGTGCTTGGGGAGTTTGGTGTTCCAGGGACCGGAAGACGAGAAGCCGTTGATCGGCCGGTGGGCCTCGGCCGCCGGCGCGAGCGCGACCGGCAGCACGGGCAGGGTCAGCAGGGCCGCGCACGTGAGCGCGAACCGGGGCAACGAGCGCATGAAGGGGTCAGGCCTCCTACGTGAACGTGTGTCCGTCAGCGTAGGTAGTCGGGTCCCCGTCAGGCTTCCGGGTCCGACCCCAGGGAATCACCGGGGCCGCCCTGGGTCAGCGCGTCACGCAGCTCGGCGCGGGTGCCGACGTCGAGCCGGCGGAACACGTTGGTCAGGTGGAACTCGACCGTCTTCACGCTGAGGACCAGGCGCTCGGCGATCTGCCGGTTGGACATGCCCCGATGGACCAGCGACGTGACCGCCCGTTCCGCGGGGGTGAGGGTGGCCAGCGCGGCGGGCGTCCCGTCGAGCGGCAGCCCGGCGCGTTCGGCCGCGGCCAGCGTCAGCGTCACGTACGCGGTCGCGCCCATGATGCCGAACCGCCGCATGGCCGTGCGCAGCGAGCGCTCGGCCGCGGCCCGGCGTCCGGCGGCCGCCTGGACGGTCCCTGCGAGCAGTACGGCGCGCGCCGCCTCCAGGCGCAGTCCCGCCTCCCCGGCCAGCCGCTCGGCCTCGCCGCAGGCCTCCAGGGCCGTCTCGTACGCCTCCCGGGCCGCGGCGATCTGAGCCCGGACCCTGGCGATGATCGCCTGGGTGGAGCGGCGGATGGTGGAGATGGCAGGGAAGGCGTCGAGCGCCTGCTGCGCCTCGGCCGGCCGGCCGAGCCGGGAGAGCGCGTCGGCGAGAAGCGGCCCGAGAAGGTGGGTCCCCGGTTCGCGGCCCGGATAGAAGCCCATGGGGTGCTCGCCCGCGGGCTCGGCCGGCCGCACGATCGCCAGCAGGAGCGCGGCGTCGTCCCTGGCCTGGGCGATCGCCGCGCGCGCCGCGACGGAGTAGACCAACCCGGCGGGGGAGCCGACCGCGCGGGCCCACCGGGACGACTCCGCGGCGTGCTCCTCGGCCGCCTCCCACTCGCCCCGCGCGGCGCGCGGGTAGCAGGCCATGGCGCGCAGCATGGCGTAGTCCCACACGCGGTTGTTCTCCTCGGCGTCGCCGATCGCGAGCTCGGTGTGGAGCACGGCCTCGCCGAGCGCGCCGGCCCGGTATTCGGCCTCGCCGAGGAAGCCGAGCACCTGGGCTATCCGTAGTGGCTCGCCCTTCGTCGCACGCCGGACCGCGGTGGTCAGGTCGTCGCGGGCGCCGGCCAGGTCGTCGGCCCACAGACGGACCATTCCGCGGGCCACGAGGCCGTCGAGCCCTCCGGGGGCACCCGGCGTGTCGGCGTTGCCCATCTCGGCCAGCGCCTCCGCGCCCTTCCCGGCGATCGCGAGGCCCAGCGCGCGCGTGAAACTCGCGCACGCCGCCACCCACGGCTCCGCCGCCCCCGCAACCGCCGCCGCGCCGTACTCGATCATCTCCTCGTAGGAGACGGACAGGATCGAGATGATCGCGAGCTGGCTGGTGACCCGCGCCTCGAGGTCGGGCGGGCCGTCGCGGTCGCCGGCGCGCACCTGGCCGAGCGAGCGGAGCAGCCGGGACCGGGCGTCGGCGAACTGCCCGAGGAGCAGCAGCTGATAGCCCGACACGTAGTCGGCCCAGGCGCTTTGACCCAGCGCGGCCAGTTCGTCCTGATAGGCGAGCGTGGTGGCGATGTCGCCGGTCACGAGGAGGGCTTCGACGGCGGCGAGCAGACGCGGGGGCCGGGCCGGGCCGTACGGGGTCAGGTCGAGGGCGTGCCGCAGATCGGCGGCGGCCGGATGGGGGCCGCCGCGTGTGAGCTGATCGCGGGCGGCCCGCTCGATGTCGGCCGCGAGCTCCTCGTCGGGTCCGTCGGCCGCCGCGACCCGGTGCCAGACCGACCCGCGCCCGCCGCGCGCCGCCTGCCGCCGGTGCAGCTCACGGCGGCGCGCGCGGCTCACGCCGTGATAGACCACCCCGCGGATGAGCGAGCTGGTGAAGGCCAGCTCCTGCCCGGCCGCGCCCGGGACCTCCTCGATCAGTCCCGCCGTCACGGCCTCACCGATGTCCGCCGGCTCTTCGGCCAGCTCCTTGGCGGCGGAAAGGGAGAAGCGGCGGCCGATGACGGCGCCCGCGGCCACGAGCTCCCGGGTGGCCGGATGGCAGGCCTCGATGCGGGCCGCGACGGTGGTGGCCAGGCTCCGCGGGGCGGGCAGCGGGCCCTGGCCGTACGAGAGGGCGTGCGGGGGCAGTTCGGCCAGCAGATGACGGGCGTGCAGGGGATGGCCGCCGGTGTGTTCGTGTAATCGGGCCGCGCCGGCCGGAGTGAGGCCGGGATGCCCGCACGCGGCCGACAAGCGGATGAGGTCGTCGGCCGTGAGCCCGGATAGGGCGATCCGCACCCCGCGCTCGGAGTCCAGCAGGCGCCGCCAGCCGTCGTCGATCTCGCCCTGGGACGCGACGACGACCATCACCGGGTCGGCGAGCAGACGGCGCGCCGCGAGCCGTACGGCGGCCATGGACGGGCGGTCGGCCCAATGGGCGTCGTCCACGATGAGGACGGTCTCCCGGCCGTCCTGGAGGCGTCGTGCGAGCGCCTGGCCGGCGAACACGGGATCGGCGGAGGGGTCGTGGAAGTCGAGCAGGCGCATGATCTGCCCGAGCACGCCCCAGGCGAGGGCCGTCTCCTGCTCGTCGCCGCTGACCCAGACGACGTCCGCCGACCGCGCGGCGATGTCGGCGAACCGCCGGAGCAGCGCGGACTTGCCGATCCCCGCCTCGCCCTCGATCCCCGCGACCTGCGCCTCCCGCCGCCGCGCGGTCGCCCACGTGTCCTGAAGGAGGCCGAGCTCGCGTTCACGTCCGACGAATGGACTCCGCACCAGCGAATGATGTCACGGCGCATGATGCCACGGCGCTCCTGGCGGACGGACGCCCTGGGCCGTTGACGGGAAGCCGTGGCCGTTTTACTTTCTCTTAGGAAAGTTTCCTAACAGAAGCGCCACCGAACCTGCGGGAGCCATGCATGAACGCCAAGAGATGGGTCTCCACCACCTCCGCCGCGGCGTTACTCGCCAGCGCCACCATCATGGGTACGGCCACCGGCGCCTCGGCCGCCCCCACCGACTGCACCTACACGGTCAACCAATCGGAGCGCTGGGCCACGAGCTTCTGCGCTAGCGGCACCGGCCAGCACCGGATCCACGTCGTCCAGCGGCACTTCCTGCCCGAGGTCGGACTCATCGTCATCACCGGCCCGTGGCAGCCCGCGGGCGTCACGTCGTACACCCAGATCAGCCCGCACACGCTCGTCAGCGCATGGGTGGACGTGCAGGGCTGAGATTCGGGGCCTGCGGGTCTGAGGCTAGGGAGCCTGCAGGGCTGAGGCTCAGGAGCCGATCCAGCCCGCGGCCGCCGTGAGCGCGGCCTCAGCCTCGGCCACAAGATCGCGGACGATCTCCGCGGCCGGCCGGATCTCATGGATGAGGCCGACGCTCTGCCCCGCGAACGGGAGGAACTCGTGCCCTTCACCCGCGCGCACGGCCTCCAGCACCAGCGGTCCCATGACGGCCGGGTCGACGCCGCCCGGGTCATCCCTGAGCGCGTCGACCAGGTCCGTACGCAGCGATCGCGGCTCGTTCGGACGGCTCGGCCGGCTGAACGGCGGCATGACGCGGGCGCTGTTGACCACCTTCACCGCGTCGGCGGAGTCGGCCGCCACGATCCGCGTCTTCCACGCGTCGGCGATCCGCATCTCCTCTGAGGCGAGGAAGCGCGTGCCCACGTTGACGCCCTGAGCGCCCAGCGCGAGCGCGGCGGCCAGGCCGCGGCCGTCGGCGATGCCGCCCGCCGCCACAACAGGGATGTCGACCGCGACGTCCACCACCTGCGGGACCAGGACCATCGTCCCGATCCAGCCGCCGTTGCCGCCGGCCTCGCCGCCCTGCGCGATGATCACGTCCGCTCCGGCGGCCACCGCCTCCTCGGCCTGCTGCACGTCCATGACCTGCTGGATCCAGAGGACCCCTGCGTCATGCGCGCGTTTGACGAGGTCGCCGGGGACCGCGAGGTGGAAGGAGACGGCGGCCGGCCGGAAGCCGAGCGTCGCCGCGAACGCCTCCTCGTCGAACGGCCGCACCGTGTGGTTGATCGCGAACGGCCGGTCGGTCAGCTCGCGCAGCCTCGACCACTGTTCGCGCAGCTCCGGCAGGGAACGGGCGGACGTGCCCAGGCTGCCGAGACCGCCCGCCCCGCAGACCGCGGCGGCCAGGCCGACCTCCTCCCACGGGCCGAACGGCGCGCAGATGATCGGCACGTCCACGCCGAGGACGTCGCAGAGCGGGGTACGCAACATGTCGCCGAGGCTAAACGCCGGACGTGGCCGCCACTGTGGAGAAGGACCTCTCCGGAGAGTAAAGTTCCTGTGACACGGTGTAGTAGATCCATTACTATTAGCTGAACTTGCCGAACCCCTCGGAGTATGCCGTGCCCGATGAGCCATCGACCGGCGAGCTCGCCCGGCGACTCGTCGATCTGCAACACGCCGCGCAGAGGTTGATGTCCCAGGAGCTGTTCGTGGCGGAGCAGCGCGCGATCGAGAGACGGTTCATCACGATCGAGCGTGACATCGAGGAGCTCGAAGAGAAGGTGGATGCCGAGATCAAATCCCTGGTCGCCCGGCTCGACGGGCGCGAGCGCGAGCGCGGCGCCAACTGGCGCCAGGGGGTCTACGCGGGAGTCATCCCCGCGGCGCTGCTGCTCGTGTCGCTGCTGGTCCAGATCTGGCTCACCGTGAAGGGGTCACCGTGATGTATGCGATCAGGGTCCGAGTGAGCCGGCACGACATGATCCTCGCCGTGACCGTGCTCGTGCTGCTCCTGCTGACCATCTGGGTTTCGGTCGCCGTCCGGCGTCTCGGTGACCAGTTGCAGCAGGCCCAGCGCGACCGCGACACCCTCGCGCAGCAGGTGCGGCAGATGGGCGGCGTCCCGAAGATCGGGCCGAGGGGCCAGCAGGGGCAGCCGGGCGCCCGGGGCCTGCAGGGCATCCCCGGCCCTCCTGGCCCGGCCGGCCCTCCTGGTCCCCCCGGTCCCAAGGGCGACAAAGGTGACAAGGGTGATCAGGGTGACAAGGGTGACCCGGGCGATCCTGGCGGCCGGGGTCCCCAAGGCCCCAGCGGCCCTCCTGGCCCGACCGGCCCCCAGGGCCCTGTCGGCCAAGACGGCCCCCGAGGGCCCCAAGGTTCCAACTGGACCAACGGCCCCCGTCCCAGCCCCGCTCCGGCCATCAGCCCCCGCTCCGGCTCCCGCCCCGGTTCAGGCCCCGGTTCCCGCCCCGGCTCAGGCTCCGGTTCCGGTTCCCGCCCTGGTCCCACTTCCCGCCCCGGCCCTGGTTCGCGCCCCGGTGTCGGCTCAAGCCCTGGTTCCCGCCCCCGGTCCACCCCCGACGCCGGCTCAGACGCCGACTCGGGCTCTGGCCCCAGCTCTGGCGCTGGCTCCGGCTCCGGCTCCGACCCGAGTCTTGGCTCCGACTCCAGCGCCGGCTCCGGCCCGAGTGCTGGCTCCGGCCAAGGCCGCGACCGCGGCTCCCGCTCCGGCTAAAGCCGCGCCTCCGGCAAGGGCCTGACCGCGGCCCCGCTCCGGCCATGGCCGCGACCGCGCCTCCGGCTCGGGCGAGGCCAACACGCAGGGCGCGCTGTCGGACCGTGAGCCGGGGCCGGGCTCAGCTGTTGTGGCCGCGACCGCGGCGCCCCGCTCCGATCAAGGCCGCGACCGCGGCTCCCGCTCCGGTTAAGGCTGTGCCTCCGGCTGGGGCCTGACCGCGGCCCCGCTCCGGCTAAGGCCGCGCCTCCGGCCATGGCCGCGACCGCGACTCCGGCTCGGGCGAGGGCCCGCTGTCGGACCGTGAGCCGGGGCCGGGTTCAACTGTCTAGGCGGGGCGTTGATATGGCGTTGACGCGGGGCGTTGACGCGGCCGTAGCGTCTATGTAACATCTGGCCAACGTGATGTAAGGAATTTGCGTTAACAGATCCAATCATTGCAGTTCTTTGCAAGGTCACGGCTGGAATGCACTGCGTCCGTGCGCCCGCCACCGCAGCTCTCGTTGAGAGGCACTGGTGATGTCGGCTACGGCAGTGAGCATTCGATCGCCGCCCCAGATCCGCGCGCACCCCGGCCACGTCCTCCCCCCTCAGCCCTAGCCGGACGCGGAGCCATAGGCGGCTTCCGAACCCCAAGGAATGCACATGCGTGTGTGGTTATTGCGGCCTCTTGCCGCGTTATTAACGATGACATTAATCGTCATTGCGAGCCCGTTGTCGCCTGCCAAGGCGGCTGGTGGCCCCAATCTCGCCGCGGGCAAGACGGCCTCAGCCAGCAGTGCCAACGCCCCTTACACCGCCGGCAACCTCAACGACGGCAACCAGGCCAGCTACTGGGAAAGCGCCAACAACGCCTTCCCCCAGTGGGCGCAGATCGATCTCGGCTCGTCGACCGCCATTGACCAGGTCGTCCTGAAGCTCCCCGTGGGCTGGGGCACCCGTACGCAGACCCTCTCCGTGCAGGGCAGCACGAACGGCACGAGCTTCTCGACGCTCGCGGGACCGGGTGGCTACAACTTCGACCCCGGCTCCGGCAACACCGTGACCATCAATTTCACTGCCGCCACCACACGCTACGTACGCGTCAACATCACCGCGAACACCGGCTGGCCCGCCGGACAGCTGTCCGAACTCGAGGTGTACGGCGCGAGCGCCGGATCGGGCAACCTCGCCTCCGGCCGCCCGATGAACGCGAGCAGCGTCAACGGTTCCTTCGCCGCGTCGAACGCCAACGACGGCAACCAGGCCACCTACTGGGAGAGCACCAACAACGCGTTCCCGCAGTGGCTGCAGGTCGACCTCGGCTCCGCCGTCAACGTCGACAGGGTCGTCCTCAAGCTTCCCGCCGCCGGCTGGGGCGCCCGTACGCAGACCCTCTCTGTGCAGGGCAGCACGAACGGGACCAGCTTCACCGACCTGTCCGCGTCGGCGGGGCGTGTGTTCGACCCGGCCTCGGCGAACACTGTGACCATCACCTTCACCGCGGCCTCGACACGCTACGTACGTATCAACATCACCGCGAACACCGGCTGGCCCGCCGGACAGCTGTCCGAACTCGAGGTCTACGGCTCGGGCGGGGGAGGCGGTGACGGCCAGGCTCCGACCGCGCCGTCCAACCTGGCCTTCACCGAGACCACACCCGGTCAGATCAAGCTGACCTGGGGCGCGTCGACCGACAACGTGGGCGTCGACGGCTACGACATCTACGCCAACAACGCGCTTCTCACCAGCGTGGCCGGGAACGTCCTCACCTACACCGACACGCAGCCGACCACCCAGACCGTGTCTTACTTTGTAAAGGCGCGCGACTTGGCCGGCAACTCGTCCGCGGCCAGTAACACCGTCACCCGCAACGGCACGAGCGGCCCCGGCAGCAACCTCGCCGTCGGCAAGCCGATCACCGCCTCCTCGTCCACCTTCACCTTCGTCGCGACCAACGCGAACGACAACGACGTCACCACCTACTGGGAAGGCGCCGGCGGCGCGTATCCGAGCGTGCTGACCGTCCAGCTCGGCGCGAACGCCGTGGTCTCGTCGATCGTGCTCAAGCTCAACCCGGATGCGGCGTGGGGGACCCGCACCCAGACCATCCAAGTCCTGGGCCGCGAGCAGAACGCAACGTCGTTCACCCAGATCTCGCCCGCGACGACCTACACCTTCAATCCCGCGTCCGGGAACACGGTGACGATCCCGGTCAGCGCCACGGTCGCGGACGTCCGGCTGTCGATCACCTCCAACTCGGGGGCGCCCGCCGGACAAGTGGCCGAATTCCAGGTCGTCGGCACCCCGGCGCCCAACCCCGACCTCGTCGTGACCGCCCTGTCGGCGTCCCCGGCCTCCCCGGTGGAGACCGACGCGATCACTCTGTCCGCCACCGTGAAGAACAACGGTGACGCCGCCTCCGGCGCCACGGCCGTGTCGTTCTTCCTGAGCGGCACCAAGGTCGGCTCGGCCAATGTCGGCGGCCTGTCCGCCGGCGCGTCGAGCACGGTGACGGCCAACATCGGCACGCGCGACGCGGCGACGTATCCGCTGACCGCGACCGTCGACGAGGCCAACACGGTCATCGAGAAGAACGAGGCCAACAACGGCTTCACCGGGTCGCCGCTCACGGTCCGCCCGGTCGACAGCTCCGATCTCGTCGCCTCTCCGACGACCTGGTCGCCCAGCAACCCGGCCAACGGCAACACGGTCACGTTCACGGTCGCCATCAAGAACCAGGGGACGATCGCGTCCGCGAGCGGGGCGCACGGCATCACGCTGACCGTGCTCAACGACGCGGGCACCGCGGTGAAGACCCTGACCGGTTCGTTCACCGGCGCGATCGCCGCGGGCGCCACGACCAGCCCGGTCAACCTCGGCACCTGGGTGGCCGCCAACGGCAGATACACGGTGCGCACGGTCATCGCGGCCGACGCCAACGAGCTGGCCGTCAAGCAGGCCAACAACACCAGCAACGTGCCGCTGTTCGTCGGACGCGGCGCCAACATGCCGTACGACATGTACGAGGCGGAGGACGGCGTGACCGGCGGCGGCGCGACGGTGCTCGCCCCCAACCGGACCGTCGGCAACCTCGCCGGCGAGGCGTCCGGCAGGCGGGCGGTCACCCTCAACTCGACCGGCGCCTTCGTCCAGTGGACGACAAAGGCGCAGGCCAACTCCCTTGTCGTCCGCTTCTCCATCCCGGACGGGACGACGTCGTCGCTGAACATCTACGTCAACGGAACCTTCCTCAAGGCGATCAACCTCACGTCCCACTACGCCTGGCTGTACGGCGACGAGACGGCTCCGAACAACTCGCCGGGCAGCAACCCGCGCCACATCTACGACGAGGCGAACGTGCTGCTCGGCACCACCGTCGCGGCCGGCAGCACCATCAAGCTGCAGAAGGACGCGGCCAACGGCAGCCAGTACGCGATCGACTTCATCAACCTGGAGCAGGCGAGCCAGGTAGCCAATCCCAACCCGGCCACGTACGTCGTGCCGGCCGGCTTCACCCAGCAGGACGTGCAGAACGCGCTCGACAAGGCGCGGATGGAGACCACGTGGGTCGGCGTCTACCTGCCGGCGGGCGACTACCAGGTCTCCAGCAAGCTCCAGGTGTACGGCAAGTCGATCAACGTGGTCGGGGCAGGCCCTTGGTACACCCGGTTCTTGTCGCCGTCCGGCCAGGACAACACCGACGTCGGCTTCAGCGTCGCGTCGACGGCCAACGGCTCGTCGTTCTCGGGCTTCGCCTCCTTCGGCAACTGGGTCTCACGCGTCGACGGCCCCGGCAAGGTCTTCGATCTCAACGGCGTCTCGAACATCACCATCGACAACGTCTGGGTGGAACACCAGATGTGCATGTTCTGGGGCACCCACGTCGACCACGTCACCATCAGCAACTCCCGCATCCGCGACACGTTCGCCGACGGGATCAACATGACCAACGGCAGCGTGAGCAACCACGTCACCAACGTGGACGCCCGCGCGACCGGCGACGACAGCTTCGCGCTGTTCGCCGCCATCGACAACTTCAACGGCGACCAGCACGACAACGTCTTCGAGAACCTGAGCGCGACGCTGACCTGGCGGGCCGCCGGCGTGGCCGTCTACGGCGGCTTCGGCAACACGTTCCGCAACATCTACATCGCCGACATGCTGGTCTACTCGGGCATCACGATCAGCTCGCTGGACTTCGGCATCCCGATGAAGGACTTCGGGGCGTCCCCGCCCACGCAGTTCCAGAACATCTCGCTCGTACGCGCGGGCGGTCACTTCTGGGGCGCGCAGACCTTCCCGGCGATCTGGATGTTCTCGGCGTCGAAGATCTACCAGGGCATCCGGGTCAATGACGTGGACATCGTCGACCCGACGTACTCCGGGATCATGTTCCAGACCAACTACGTGGGCGGCACGGCGCAGCACCCGGTCACCGACACGATCTTCACGAACGTGTCGATCACGGGCGCGCACAAGAGCGGCGACGCCTTCGACGCCAAGTCCGGCTTCGGCATCTGGGTCAACGAGCTCCCCGAACCGGGCCAGGGCCCGGCCGTCGGCTCGGCGACCTTCAACAACCTCCGGATGAGCGACAACTTCCAGAACATCAAGAACACGACATCGACCTTCACCATCATCCAGAACTGACCCTCTGAACCACCGCTCCGAACCATCCCTCCGACAAGCGGATGCCGCCGGATCCCTCCCCGGCGGCATCCGCCTTTGCAGCGGACCTCTGTCCGCCACACGGACTCATCTCTCGCCTTCGATCCCCGCCCACGCCCACGCGCGGCGAGATGGTGCGAAGCGGAGCCTCGATCCCGCGTCATGCCCGCGCGCGAGATCGTGACGCGTGGCGGCCCGCCTCAGCACCCGAGGCGGGCCGCTTGAACGGCGTAGAGCCGCGCGCTCAGGAACGTCGAGCAACGCGCTCAAGGAAGAGGGGCGAGGACGGTGCCGCCGGCTACGGTCAGGCCGCCCTCGCGGACGGCGAAGCCGAGGCCAGGCTCCAGCGCGACCGGACGACCCAGCTCCACTGTCACCTCGACGCTGTCCCCGGGCAGGGCCGGCCCGTCGCCCGGCAGTTCGACCCGCCCCGGCACATCGGTCGTCCGCAGGTAGAACTGCGGCCGATAGCCGGTCGACACCGGGCTCCTGCGCCCGCCCTCGTCGGCCGTGAGCAGGTGAAGCCGCGCCACGAACCGGTGGTGCGCGCGCTGGCTGCCCGGAGCCGCCAGCACCATGCCCCGCCGGATCTGGTCCCGCCGCACGCCGCGCAGCAGCAGGGCCGCGTTGTCGCCCGCCTCGCCGTACTCCATGGTCTTGCCGAACGTCTCGACGCCCGTGACCACGGCGGTGAAGCCGGCGTCGAGGCCGACGGCCTCGACCGTCTCGCCGACCCGGACTCGGCCGCGCTCGATCGCCCCGGTGACGACCGTGCCCCGGCCGGTGACCGTGAGCACGCCCTCCACGGGCATGAGGAACGGCACGTCCGTGTAGCGGACAGGCAGCGGCACATGCTCGTCGACCGCCTCGAGCAGGGCGATGACGGACCCGGCCCACGCAGGGTCGCCCTGCAGCGCCCGCAGGCCGGACACCCGTACGATCGGGCTCCCTTCATAGCCGTGCTCGGCCAGCAGGTCGCGCAGCTCCAGCTCGACCAGATCGGCGAGCTCGGGGTCGGCGCCGTCGGCCTTGTTGAGCGCGACGACCACGTGTCCGACGCCGACGCGGCGGGCGAGCAGCACGTGCTCCCGCGTCTGCGGCATGATCCCGTCCTGCGCGGACACGACCAGAATCGCGCCGTCGAGCTGCGCCGCTCCCGTGATCATGTTCTTCACGTAGTCGGCGTGGCCCGGCATGTCCACGTGCGCGTAGTGCCGGCTCGCGGTCTCGTACTCGACGTGGGCGATGTTGATCGTGATGCCCCGGGTCGCCTCCTCCGGCGTCCGGTCGATCCGGTCGAACGGCACGTACGCGGCCCCGCCTCGCGTGCTGAGCACCTTGGTGATGGCGGCGGTCAGCGTGGTCTTCCCATGGTCGACGTGACCCATCGTGCCGATGTTGAGGTGCGGCTTGGACCGCACGTAGGTCTGCTTGGCAGACATGATCCTTCCTTCGATCCGCGTCGGTCGCGGTGACCCGCAGGAGGCCGACCCTTCCCCGCCGGGTCACCTGGCCGCACAGGGAAGGGTCAGCGCTCGACGCCGCCGAAAAGGCCGTCGAGGAAGCCGAAGAAGGGGACGCAGGCACGCCGCGGCCCGCCCGCGATGGCGGGCGTCGCGCTGAAGACGTGCCGGATCATGCCGCCGATCATCCGGTACGGCTTCGCCGCCCGGCAACCGATTTAATGGCCGCCCAACGCCGTGCGGCCACCGGCAGCTCCCTCGCCATTGCCATCCCCGAGCGGCTCTCTACGGATCCCTGGATGTCCGCGGCTGGCATATACATCTGCCGACGCGCTCAAGGTCGTGGACGGAGCCACGGGCGATCAGCCACCACATGTGCACGAACTCGGTCAGCTTGCCCAGATCCCGACTTACCCGCACCTCATCCCGAGCCACGCGCAAGCCAGCGTCACGGGCCTAACGCAGTGTCGGCGCCTCGCGGATGGTCCGGAGGTTCCGCTCAAGCGGCTTGCCGGCTGGTTCGTAGTGGCCGGCCGAGCTTTTCACGTTCATCGGGCGCCACCCAGATCGCTCAGAGGCGTCAGCCGTTGGTCTCCTCCGGCCCCGTCAAGACGTAGTCGAAGTTCGGCGGGGGTCCCACCGTCTTCTCCAGTGTTTTGATCACGGCCCGCGGGTTGTCGTACGGGCCGGGAACGTAGAACGGCTTGCCGTCCTTGCCGAAGGTGATCGCTGACCCGCCGTCCCATTCGCCGAGGTGGGCCACGGCTTCGGCGAAGTCGGGATGAGGTTCGAACCCGAGGCCGCTCGCATAGTCGACGGCGCCGAAGATCACGTGACGGGCCAGCTCAACAGGCGCCGGCACGTAGCCGGTCTCGTACGACGCGAACGACTCCTCGCGGAGTTTACGCAGGTCACGCTCGTCACCGAGCTCCGGGCCGTAGGCGTTCTTGACGCCCAGGCAGTAGACGTCGACCAGGTAGCCGCAGATCGAGAGCTTGTCCCAGCCGTGTTTCCTGGCCACGACCACGCTGACCAGCCCGCCCGTGGTGATGTCCTCTTCGGCCGTCTCGTCGGTCCAGCCGCTCGCCGGGTCGACGGTCAGGCCGAAGCTCCACCCCGAATTGATCCAGCAGCCCATCACCTCGCCCAGCTCGCCGTCGGACCGGGTTTCGGCGGCGATGGCGCGGATCAACGGGGCCACCACCGATGGCGCGACTCCGAGTGCGCGGGCGATCTGCTTGGGCGACTGCCCTTGCCCGCGCAACGTGCGGACATCGTCGAGAAGGCGGGAGGTGTCCATAAGACGCGCATCTTACGGGTTCGGAGCCCGGCGGGGATCGTCCTTCGGAGCAGGGGAGTCCGGACGAACAGACCTAGATCGCGGCCCGTGCGGTTTTCGCGGCCGCGACCAGGGCGGTCAGAGCGGCTTCGACCTGGGCGTAGGTGCGGGTCTTGAGGCCGCAGTCGGGATTGACCCAGACCCGGTCGTGGGGGAGCGACGCGAGGATTTCGGACAGCAGTCCGGTGATCTCGTCGGTCGCCGGGATCCGTGGGGAGTGGATGTCGTACACCCCAGGTCCGAGACCGCGCTCGAATCCCCCCGCCGCGCTCAGAACCCGGCCACCGGAACGGGCGCATTCGATGCTCGTCACATCGGCGTCCAGGGCATCGACCGCCGACATGATCTGAGCGGCGTCCGAGTAACACAGGTGCGTGTGGATCTGCGTAGGGTCCGCCGCGCCCGCGGTGGCGTGCCGGTAGGCGCCGACCGCCCAGTCGAGGTAGTCCGGCTGATCGTCCGCACGAAGCGGCAGCAGCTCCCGCAGCGCCGGCTCGTCGACCTGGATGACGGACACCCCGGCCGATTCCAGATCGGCCACCTCCTCGCGTACGGCGTCCGCGACCTGCCGGACGACCTCGGGCAGCGCAATGTCGCGCCGGACGAACGACCACGCGACGATCGTCACCGGCCCGGTCAGCATGCCTTTGACAGGACGGTCGGTGAGCCGCTGCGCGTACGTGATCCAGCGCACGGTGATCGGCGCGGGCCGCTTGACGTCGCCGTAGAGGATGGGCGGACGAGTGCACCGCGAGCCGTACGACTGGACCCAGCCGTGGCGGGTCAGCGCGAAGCCCTCCAGGTGCTCGGCGAAATACCGGACCATGTCGTCGCGTTCCGGCTCGCCGTGCACCAGCACGTCGATGCCCAGCCGTTCCTGCAGCCTGATGACGCGCTCGATCTCCTGCTCGACCAGCCTTTCGTACGCCAGCCGCGCCGAGTCCTGCCGACCGGTGCTCTGCAGGTCCGTGTCCTGCGCGGTGTCGTGCGCGGTGTCGTCCTGCTGGTCGAGCGCCGCGCGTGCCTTGCGCAGTTCGCCGGTCTGCGGGAACGATCCGGTCGTCGTGGTCGGCAGCGGCGGCAGCCGCAGGTGCGCCGCCTGCGCGGCGGCCCGTCGCGCGTACGGCGCGCGGCGGTCCCACTCCAGCCGGACGATCGTCCGTTCCGGTGCCGGCCGGGTCGTGGGGACCGCGCCCTCCTCCAGGAGCCGCGCCAGCGCGACGACCTCGCCGACCTTCTGGTCAGCGAACGCCAGCCGGGCCTTCAGCGCAGGATCCAGGTCCGTCTCCATGTCCAGGTCGTACGGCACGTGCAGCAGCGAGCACGACGTGGACACCGCGACGTCACCACCGGCCATCTCCTCGGCGGCGCGCAACCGGGCCAGCGCCCCGTCCACGTCGGTCCGCCAGACGTCGCGACCGGACACCACCCCCGCGACCACGGTCTTGCCGCGGAGCGGACGAAGGTCCTGATCCGGGGCGCGTACGAGATCGACACCCACAGCCTCGACCGGCGAGTCGGCGAGGACGCCGAGCGCCTCGCCCAGCCCGCCGAAGTAGGAGGCGACGAACAGCGCAGGCCGTTCCGCGGCACCCCCGAGGCGCTCGTACGCACGGCGGACGGCCGCAAGCTCGGCCGCACTACGATCGGCGGCCAACGCCGGCTCGTCCAGTTGCACCCAGGCCACGCCCTCGGCCGCATACGCGGCCAGCAGCTTCTGGTATTCGGCGAGCAGGTCGTCCAGCCGGTCCAGCGGACGGAACGCCGCCGGCGCGCCCGCCGACGCCTCGGACAGCAGCAGGAGCGTGACCGGCCCGAGGATCACGGGCCGCGTTTCGTATCCCAGCGCCCGCGCTTCCCGGATCTCGTCCAGTGCCCCGTCCGCTAGCCGGAAAGCGGACGACTCGCCGATCTCCGGCACGATGTAGTGGTAGTTGGTGTCGAACCACTTGGTCATCCTCAGCGGCTTGACCCCGTCCGTGCCCCGCGCCATCGCGAAATACGCATCCTCCCCCTGATAGCGGGCGGGCGTTGCACCGAACCGGACCGCCGTGTCGAGGACATGGTCGTACAAGGAGAACGTGCCGGACGGCGGTCCGGCGAGCCCGCGGCCGGCCAGCCGTCGCCAAGTGTCGGCGCGTAGGCTCCGCCCAATCTCGAGCAGTTCGGCGCGGGAGATGCCGCCGTCCCAATACGACTCGAGGGCGCGCTTCAGCTCACGGCGCGGCCCGATCCGCGGGTATCCGAGCACGGTCGAACGAGGAAACGTGGCACGAGGAAACGTCGTCATGGCGGGCCAGTGTGCCTGGTCCCGCCACGACAACGCTTGATCGATTGACTCCGCTTATCGGTGCCGGGTCACTCCTTGTCGGCGGTGTGCGTCGCCGAGCTGCGGTAGTCGGTGTACTGGTAGGGGTTGTCGAGGATCTTGGTCTGCGGGATGTCGGGGTTCATGCCCTTCGCCCAGGTCTCCTCGCCCATCGTGGACCGCAGGTATTCGATCGTCTGCTCCGCCGCGCGGCGCGCCGCGTCCAGATCGGCGCCGACCAGCCGGTGCTCGTGCTTGACCACGCGTCCGTTGATCAGCACCGTGTGCACGTCTCCGCGCTGCGCCTGGAAGGCCACCTGCCCGTACGGGTTGAGCAGCGGGAACGACACGGGCGAGGCGTCGTTCTTGATCAGTACGAGGTCGGCCTTCTGCCCGGGGGCGACAGTGCCGAGGTCGTCGCGGCCGATGGCGTGGGCGCCGCCTCGCGTGGCCCATTCGACGACCTGCTGGGCGCGCAGGCTGGAATGCGTGACCGTCTCGCCCTTGACATGCGCCTCCATGTGCTCGCGCGAGCGGTCGGCGCCGAGCGTGGACCGCATGGCGGAGAACAGATCGCCGCTCCACCACACGCTCGTGTCCATCGACAGCGACACCGGGATGCCGTGCGCGCGGATGGCCCACGTGGGCGGGTAGCCCTGTCCGGCGCTTTGTTCGCTCTCCGTCGAGACCGAGATCGAGCCGCCGGTGGCGGCGATCCGATGATAGGAGTCGGCCGACAGCGACGCCGCGTGCACGTAGATGTTCTCCGGCCCCATGAAGCCGTTCTCGTACATGAGCCGGATGCCGTCGTCGCTGGTCGCGCCCCACACGCCGGCGTGCGTCGTAACGGCGGCGCCGAGTTCGCGGGCGACCTCGAAGGCCGGCTTCTCGGGGAACGCCGGGTCGCCGAGCACGTCGAAGGCGACCTGGAAGCCCAGCATGTCGTCGCCGGTGATCCGCCGCCCCACGAAGTCGCGGAACTCGGGCGCCGCGGTCCACACCGCGGGCGGCTGCTGGATGTTGCCGTACGCGAGGACGAACCGGCCGGGCACCGACTGCAGCGCGTCGACGGCGGCGTCGGCGTGATCGACCGTCTGCAGGCCGTGCGACCAGTCGACGACGGTCGTGACGCCGGCGTCGATCGCCTCGAGCGCGGCGAGCACGTTGCCGGCGTGCACGTCCTCGGGCCGGAAGAGCTTGCCGTGCTCCAGGTAGTACCAGACGAAGTACTGAGTGAGGGTCCAGTCGGCGCCGTAGCCGCGCATCACGGTCTGCCACATGTGCCGGTGCGTGTCGATCATGCCGGGCATGACGATGCCGCCGGAAGCGTCGATCTCGACCGTGTTCTCGGGGACCTCGAGGCCGGGACCCACCGCCGCGATTTTGTCGTCGACGACGAGGACGTCGGCGCTGGAGAGCACCTGCCGCGTGTCGTCCATCGGGAGCACTGTGCCGCCGCGCAGCACCACGGGCCGTCCGTCCATAGAGTCCATCGCGCCTCTCCTCATCGAGCTCGCCGTGGTTGGCCAACACTAACGAACGAGTGTCCGCTGTACGGTCAGCGCTACTCTAGGAGGCCCGATGCGGATGTCAAGGCCTGGCCGCCTGCGGTATGTCATGCCAGGGTTAGAGTGTGACGGACCGATGTCCGTTACACGGACGACGGCATGTCCGACGGCCTGAACGACGCACGCGCGACGCGTGTGCGGGCAGGCCCGCCGGCACGACGAGGACACGCACGAGGGGCATGCGCGACGGCATGCGATGGAGGGTGGAGACGATGAGCGACGGGCCGCTGCGTGACGGACCTCTGGCGGGCGTCCTGGTAGCCGACTTCTCCCGGATCCTGGCCGGCCCGTACGCCACGATGCTGCTCGCGGACATGGGCGCCGACGTGATCAAGGTGGAAGGCCCGAAGGGCGACGACACACGCACCTGGATGCCGCCCGTACGCGAGGGCGTCTCCACGTACTACCTCGGCGTCAACCGCGGAAAGCGATCGATAGCGCTCGACCTGCGCGAGGAGGGCGACGCCAAGCTCGCTCGCGAACTGGCCCGCCGCGCCGACGTCCTGATCGAGAACTTCAAGCCGGGCGGCCTGGACAAATTCGGGCTCGGCTACGAGTCCGTACGGGAGGCCAATCCCGGCGTCGTCTACGCGTCGATCACCGGATTCGGCTCCGGAGCCGGGCGCGACATCCCCGGCTACGACCTGATGGTGCAGGCCATCTCCGGCCTCATGAGCCTCACCGGAGAGCCGGACGGCCCGCCGTACAGGGCCGGGATCTCGGTCTTCGACGTGATGGCGGGCAACCACGCCGTCATCGGCATCCTGGCCGCTCTGCGGCACCGCGACGCGAGCGGAATCGGCCAGCACGTCGAGGTCAACCTGCTCTCGTCGGCGCTCACCGGCCTGGTCAACCAGAGTTCGGCGTACGTGGCCGGGGGAAGCGTCCCTTATCGGATGGGCAACGCGCATCCGAGCGTGTTCCCCTACGAGCCACTGCCGACCGCCGACAACGACATCATCGTGGCTGCCGCCAACGACGGGCAGTTCCGCAAGCTGTGCGAGGTGATCGGAATCCCGGAGATCGCCGACGACCCGCGGTTCGCGCGCAATGTCGACCGTACGGCCCGGCGCGAGGAACTGCGGCCCATCCTCGTCGAGCAGCTGGCCAAGCGTGGTGCGGACGAGTGGTTCGAGCTGCTGGTGAAGGCCGGCGTGCCGAGCGGGCCGATCAACACGATCGACGGCGGCTTCGCCATGGCCGAGCGTCTCGGCCTCGACCCGGTGGTCATGGCCGGCGAGGGCGAGCGCGCCATGCCGACGACGCGGCACCCGATCCGGTTCTCCGACACTCCGCTGAGCTATCGCCTGCCGCCGCCCGAGCTCGACGAACACGGTGCGGAACTGCGCACATGGCTGACGGCATGACCGGCGGCGAGCCCAACGGCGGTTCGTCCGACGCCTCCGACGCCGCCGCGCACGGCGCCCGCTCGAACGGCGGACACAACGCCGCTGGGCGGACCACGGACGGACAGGGCGCCGTCGGTCAGGGAACCGGTGGTGCTCAGGGCGTCGGTGCTCAGGGTGTCGGCGGTCAGGGCGTCGGCGGTCGGGGCGCTGCAGGGGGAGCCGGCGGGCCGAACGCGGGCGAGGCCGGAGGCTATCCGACCGCCCTGGGTTCCTCGACGCCCACCTCGATCACCCTTCTCGGCCACGACCTGGCCAGGGACGTCATGGGCGAGGTCGGGTTCGGCGAGCTGGCGTTCTGGCTGGCCACGCAGCGGCGTCCCACGTCCGGCGAGACCCGCGTCTTCGAGGCCGTGCTGGCGGCGCTGGCCGACCACGGGTTCACGCCGACCGCGATCGTGACCCGGCTGACCTACCTGTCCGCGCCCGATTCGGTGCAGGGCGCGCTGGCCGCGGGTCTCCTCGGCGGCGGGTCGCGCTTCCTCGGCGTCACCGAGGACAGCGGCCGCTTCCTCAATGGCGTGCTCGCGTCGCTGGACGGCCCGCCGCCCTCCGACGACGCCGGCTGGGACGCGCTCGCCCTCGACATCGTGTGGGCCGAGCGTGCCGCCAAACGGCTCATCCCGGGGCTCGGACACCACGTCCACAAACAGGTCGACCCGCGTACACCCCGGCTCTTCCAGATCGCGACCGAGGAAGGGCTCGTCGGGCCGCATCTGTCGCTGTTCGCCGCGATCGGGCGGGTCCATCCGCAGGTCCTCGGGCGTACGCTGCCGCTGAACGGGGCCGGTGTGTGCGGCGCGGCGCTGGCCGACCTGGGCCTGCCTCTGGAACTGCTGCGCGGCTTCGCGCTGCTCGCCCGTACGGCGGGGCTCATCGGACAGCTGGCCGAAGAGCTACGCCACCCCGTGGCCAACGACATCTTCCTGTCGGTTGATCTCCACAACCGGCCGGTCGCACCCGAACCGTACGCCCCTGGAGGTTCGCATGGCTGAACTGGTCGCGGTGATCGCGTCCACCCACCACCCGTTTTTCTACCGCGCCAGCACTTCGACGGGCGAGGACCGTCCGCCGTTCGCGGACGAGTGGGTACGCAAGGTCGAGGCGTTCCGGGAGACCCTGACGAAGGCGCGTCCCGACGTGCTGGTCATGGTCGGCTCGGACCACTTCCACCAGCTGTGGCTGGACAACATGCCGCAGTTCCTGGTCGGCAAGGCGCCCTTCTACGACGCGAATTGGTACAACGAGGAACGCGAATTCGGTCTGCCGCGGATGCTGTTCGAGGGCCAGGAAGACCTGTCCACGTACATCCTGCGCGAAGGCATCGACGCCGGTTTCGACCTCGCGTTCTCCAACGAGCTGCGGATCGACCACTCGATCACTTGTCCGATAATCACGCTGCGCCCGCAGAACGACCTGCCGATCGTGCCGATCTACACCAACATCTTCGCGCCGCCCCTGCCGCGTCCCAGCCGGTTCGTCCAGCTGGGCAAGACGATCCGGCAGCTGGTCGAGTCGTGGCCGTCGGACAAGCGGGTGGCCGTCATCGGCACCGGACACCTGTCCCTTGAGCTCGGCGGGCCGCGGCAGTTCGGCCCGCACGGGCCCGACCCGGAGTTCGATCAGAAGGCCGTCCAGTGGATCGCCTCCGGCGACCTCGACGGCTGCCTGTCCGAAGTCACGCTCGACAGTCTCCACCTGCCGGGTAACGCCACCCACGGCTTCATGGACTTCATGCTGATGATGGGCGTGGCGGGCGAGGGCAAGAAGGCCGACTACGTCGACACTTATGACCTGTTCCACACCATGGAGGCCTACTTCACCTGGTATCCGAACGGAGGCGTGGCGTGAGCAAGTATCTGCTCAACAAGTTCCTTTTCACCGTCGACCGCGACCCGGAACTGGTCGAACGCTACCGCGAAGATCCGAAGGGCATGGTCGAGGCCTGGGAGTCCGAGTACGCCAACCGGATCCTCAACTGCCACGGCGCCGAGTCGTCCACCTGGCTGCGCTTCGAGGACGCCGAGCGTGAGGCGCTGGCCGCGCACGACTATCCGAGGCTGTTCGAGCTGGGCGCGCACCCGTTCCTCACGTTGACGCTGTTCATCGCGATGTTCGAGCGCGACCACGAGCCGCTCGGGTTCCAGCTGGAGTACGCGCGACGGCTCGGGCACTTCGCCCTGCCCTACCCCGACATCGCCACCTGATCATGCGCGCCGCCCAGATCATCGAGCCCGGACACCCGCCCGTCGTCGCCGACATCCCTTCCCCCGCCGCCGGCGCGGATGAGGCGCTGGTCGAGGTGCACGCTGCCCCGATCGTGCCGCTCGACCTGCTCTGCGCGAGTGGCATGTCCTACTTCGGGATTCCGGCCATGCCGTACGTCCCGGGGGTTCAAGGAGTCGGCACGCGCGACGGGAAGCCGGTGTGGTTCGCGACGGCGGCGGGGATGGCGCCCGGCGACGGCAGCCTGGCCGAAACCGCCCGTGTCCGCCTGGCGGACATCGTCGAGCTGCCGGCCGACGCCGACCTGATCGCCGTGGCGGCGCTCGGCCTGTCGGCCGTCGCCGCGCACATGGCGCTGACCTGGCGCGGGGAGCTGGGGCCGGGGGAGCAGGTGCTGGTGCTCGGGGCCGGGGGAGTAGTCGGACAGAGCGCCGTTCAGCTGGCCCGGGAGGCGGGTGCCCGGCGTGTGATCGCGGGCGCGCGCTCGCCGGCCGCCCAGGAACGCGCGAAACAGGCCGGGGCGGACGCGGTGGTCGCCCTCGACACGACGGACGTCGCCGTGCTCGCCGGACGCTTCTCCGAGGCGGCCGACGGCCCGGTCGATCTCGTCCTCGATCCGCTCTTCGGACCACCAGCCGCCGCGGCCGCCCGTACGCTCCGGCCCGGCGGAAGGCTCGTCAACCTGGGCTCGTCTGCCGATGAGACCTGTCCCATCGACTCGTCCACGCTCCGCAGCCGCTCGCTTCGCCTGCTCGGCTACACGAACAACGAGCTCACCCCTGGACAGCGAGCCGCCTCGATCACGTACGTGGCGGAACAGGCCGCCCTCGGCCGCCTCGCCGTAGCGCACGAGATCGTTCCTCTGGCCGCGGTCGAGGAAGGCTGGCGCCGCCAGGCGGACAACACGGCCACCGGCCGCGTCATCATCACCATGCGCTAACCACCGTCAGGGGCAACGCCCCACCCCCGCCGGATCACCCCTCCGCTAACCGACGGGAGGCGACGCCCTCCGATGTGTCCCCTCCGGCGGCGGTGGGGACGTAGAGGGTGACGATGGGTGAGGCGGTCAGGAGGCGGTCACTTCGGGGATCGACTCATACAGCGCCCAGTCGGCGCTGATGGCGCCCGCGGTGGTGAGCAGGAGCGGGAGATATTCGTCGGTGAGCTTCCGGACCGACGTTTCTGCGGCGTGCACGTTGACGTTGACGGACGCGATGACCTGGCCGAGGCCGTCGCGCAGGGGTGCGGCCACCGATCGGATGCCCGGCGCCAACTGCTCGTCGGTCAGCGCCCAGCCTTTGGCGCGTACGCTGCGCAGCATCTCGTCGGTCTCCTCAGCGCTCGGCCGCCAATAGGGCGTGATGCCCGACCGGCTCGGCTCGGCGAGGATTGCCGCGACTTCGGCCGGAGAGAGCGCAGCCAGGAGCACCTTGCCAAGTGACGTCTGGAGCGCCGGGAAGCGTGTGCCGATCTGCACCCGCAAGGTGACGATCTTGGGGACCGCGACGCGGGCGACGTAAACGATGTCCGATCCATCGAGCTGCGCGATGGACGAGGACTCGTTGGTCTGTGACACAAGCCGCTCGAGATGCGGGCGTGCGATTTCCCACAGGCCCATCGAGTGCACATATGACATGCCGAGTTGGAGGACGTGCGGCGTCAGGGCGAATCCGCCTTGCTCGGCTCGTGCGTATCCCAGCTCCTGCAGGGTCAGCAGGATTCGCCGGGCCGTCGGGCGCGCCAGGCCCGCGGCGGCGGCCACCTCGGTGAGGGACATGACCGGACGCCCCGGCTGGAAGACTCTGATGACGTCGAGGCCACGTGCCAGGGCCTCGATGAAGTCAGGTCCGGTCTCAGCTCGCGCCATGGAGGGCCTTCCTCTGCTCGGCTGTCCACCCGCGCGGGCGTGGCCGTGGTCGTGGGGCGTCTGTTGTCCGCGTGGCGGCGGCTTGTCGGCCGTGGCCCCGGCGATGAACCGCTCGATTGTATCAGCCGCTGACCGCCAGCCGGACAGTCGTCCGACTATGTCCTGACTCGCCACCCATGCCGCCGGCCTCCCGCTCCAAGCAGCCGCACAGGCAGCGGAGTCGCCGCCCGCACAAGCCGCCCGCACGAGCCGCCCGCACGAGCCGCCCGCACGAGCCGGGCGCACGAGCCGGGCGCACAAGCCGCCCGCACGAGCCGCCCGCACGAGCCGCCCGCACGAGCCGGGCGCACGAGCCGGGCGCACAAGCCGCCCGCACGAGCCGCCCGCACGAGCCGCCCGCGCGAGCCGCCCGCACGACGCGGCGTCAGGCACCCGGGCGCACATGGGCGGCGCGCGCTGGCGGGGTGGATGGGAGGGCCACGCTGCCAGGGCGCGCTAAAGGGGTGGGTGAGTGGGGAGGGCAGCGCGTGGAGCGTGCTGGGGAGGATGGGGGCGGGTCGTACTGGCAGTACGGCGCGGGCGGCGCGGCGGCGGAGCTGGCGCGGGCGGCGCGGCGTGTGTGTGTGTGTCGTGGTCGTTGTCGTGGTGTGCTGGCGCGGCGCGCGCTGGCGGCGGGCACGGTGGGTGAGGCGTGCTGGCGGGTATTCGCGGGGCTTATTGATGGGTCGCCATACTGGTCGGCGTGTATCCCGCTCCTCCGCTTCGCGATATCGGCTGCTTCGCCGCGGTCGCCCGATGGCTGAGTTTCTCGCGGGCGGCGCGTGAGCTGGGTCTGTCACAACCTGCGGTGAGTCAGGCCGTGGCCCGGTTGGAGGACGCGCTGGAGTTGCGGCTGTTCGATCGGACCAGCCGGGAGGTCCTGCTGACCGACGCGGGGAAGGTGCTACTGCCGTACGCCGAGGCCCTGCTCGGACAGGCGGCGGCGTTCGCGGCGGAGGCGGCGAGGCTGACCGAGGAGCGTGGACACCCTGTCCGCCTGGCGTACTGCCCGCTGGTCGGGACGCTCGCCGCCCGTGCGGCCCGCAGGCTGGCGCACCGCTCGCCACCGATCGAGCTGCATCTGCGTCCGGCTGGCTGGGGTGCCGCGACGGCCGATCTGGTGTCGGGATCGGTCGGGGTCGCGATCATGACCACGCCGTTCCCGTTGGGCTTCGCCACGACAACGCGCTTCCATGTGCCGGTCGGTCATGTCGCGGTGCCCGCTGATCATCCACTTGCCACCGCCGCGTCCGTCGCCGTGGACCAGCTTGTACGCCATGGGCTGCTGCTGGCCCCGCGAGGGCTCGCCAACCAGCTTCCGGGCGGAGTGCGGGCGGACGTGGACGATGTGACCGCCGCGCTCGACCTGGTCGCGGCGGGGTCGGGGCTGCTACTGGCGCCGAGCCTGCTCGTGCAGAGCGTCAGGCGGCCAGACGTCCGCTTCGTGCCTCTGGACGAGGCGCAGCGCGCGGGTGGTCCGCGCGGCGAGGTTGGTGTGCGCGGCGATGATGCTTCGGGGCGCGGGGGTGGTTCCGATGGTGCGGATGGCGTGCGGCGCGGCGGCGGTTCGCGCGGTGAGGTTGGTGTGCGCGGCGAGGATGCGTTGGGGGGCGGGGGTGGCTCGCGTGGTGCGGATGGCGTGCGGGGCGGGGGTGGTTCCGGTGGTGCGGATGGCGTGCGGCGCGGGGACACGGGGGTGCGGGGTGGCCGGGGTATTGGGGGTGGTCAGGGTGTTCGGGGTCATGGGGGTGGGGGATTGCGGTTGACGTACGGCCTGGTGTGGCGGCAGGACAACAGGCGGCCCGAGGTGACGGCGCTCGTGCAGGCCGTACAGGAGATCTTGCGCAAACCTTTTCACTAACAGGTCAACATACGATATGTTGATATATCAGGTGGGTGTGTCCGATGAGAAGGGCTAGTCGTGCACCCACACCGAGGGCGGATTCACCTGCCCCATCGTCTGTCGTCAGTCCGGGCGGCGTTCCTCACCGCCGTCCTCGTCGCGGCCGGATTGACCGGGCTGGGCACCGCGACCGTCACAGCGGCCCACGCGGCTGCCAGTCGCTATGAGGCGGAGAGCGCCACCATCTCCCAAGGCGTCCTGGAGACCACGCACACCGGATTCTCCGGCACGGCGTACGTCAACGGGGACAACGTCTCCGGCAGCTACCTCGAGTTCACCATCACCGCTCCGGCCGCGGGCGACGCGTCACTGGCCATCCGCTATGCCAACGGCACCACGGCGAACCGGCCGGCGAACGTGGCCGTCAACGGCACGGTCGTGTCGGCCGCGCGGGCGTTCAATCCGACCGCCAACTGGGACACCTGGGCCACGTCGACACTGACGGCACCCGTCGTCGCGGGGGAGAACAAGGTCAGGATCACCGCGACCACGGCCAACGGCAATCCCAACATCGACTACCTCGACGTGACGCTGGCGGACGGGCCGCCGCCTGGCGTCTACGAAGCCGAGTCGGCCACCCTGTCGCAGGCGATGGCAGCCAGTAACCACACGGGCTTCAGCGGCTCGGGCTTCGTCGACTACGTCAACACGGCCGGTGGCTACATCGAGTTCACCGTCAACGCCGCGACCGCGGACCCGATGAACTTCACTGTCCGCTACGCGAACGGCACGACCGCCAACCGGCCGCTCACGATCACCGTCAACGGTGCCGCCGTCGCGACCGAGCAGGCCTTCGCCCCCACCGCCAACTGGGACACCTGGGCGGACTTCACGATCACGACCACCCTCCAGCCAGGCGCCAACACCGTACGCCTGACCGCCACCGCCTCCACCGGCGGTCCGAACGTCGACAGGCTCACGGTCGCCACCCCGCCGCCCCCGGGCGAGAATCCGTACGGCGATCCGAACCTCGTCGCCATGTTCGACCAGACGGACCTCGCCGGCTGGACACCGCACAACGCCGCGGGCTGGACCGTCAAGAACGGTGCCATCCACGGCACTGGAACCGCCGGCCGCGGCTGGATCTACTACAACAAGGCTCAATACGGCACCTTCCGGTGGATCTTCAACGTCCGGCAGGTCACCGGCGACCACGCGCCGACCGTGCTGATCTGGGGGACCACGCAGCAGCCCTATCTGGACGCGCTGGGCGCGATCCAGTTCCAGCCGCCGAACGGCGGGCACTGGGACTACCGGCCCGGCCACAACAACGGCGGCGGGAGCCTGTTCACGAGCTATCCGCACACCAAGTGGGACATCCACAACTGGAGCCAGTGCGAGCTCGTGGCCGATCAGTCGACCGGCGTGGCCAAGATGGCCTGCTGCCCGCTCACCGCGTCGGCCACGGTCTGCACCGCCGTGCCAGTGCTCGGCTTCAAAGATCCCACCGCCGGTCGTTCCGGCCCGCTGGCAATCCAGATCCACAACGGCGGAATCCAGGACGAATACCGCAGCCTCTATGTCGAGTCTCCGGTCGTGATGAAGCCTGGCGACTTCATCACCACTGGCTGAGCCATTGTTCGATCCGTCCGCGTGAGCTCTCCGGCCGTCCCGGAGGGCTCCGCGGTAACGGAGGCTGCGCCGCATCGGACGGAGTCCGACGTGCTCATTTCCCAATGGGGACAAAGCTGGAATGTCAGGTCGGGAGTCAAGGCCGTTTCTGCGCGCGCGGTTCGCGGGGTTCTGGCATGATCGCACAGTTACGCCCAGGACACCTGAGACGGACTGCGACTTATGCCCACTTTCGAGCAGATCACCGCCTTCGCGTCGGAGCATCCGGCCATCACGGCCGCTCTCAGCGTTCTCGCCGTCGCCCTGTTAGTTCTCGCCGCGCTGGCGATCCGATCCTTCTACGGCGCGGCCTCCCGCTTATTCCAGCGGTTCGCGGCGACCCGCCCACCAGAGGACATCCTGACGATCATCGCCGCCTCCATCGCGACCGGCGTGTCCGCGCAGGGCATGTGGCGCTTCTCCGGCGACGTCCTGGGCTTCGACGGGCCTTTGCGGTTGCTGCTGTTCGCGTTCATCGAGGTCGCGGTCATCACCAGCGCGGTCCGCGCCCGGCGCAACATGCGCGAGAACTACTCCGCCGGCATCGACGGCCTGGCCGTCTGGGCGCTCACGGGCCTGTCCGCCGTCCTTTCGAGCATGGACGCCCGTTCCCTCGCCGAGGCCATCTTCCGGCTCGCCGCCCCGCTCGTGGCCGCGTGGCTGTGGGAGCGCGGCATGGCGATCGAGCGGACCCGGCTCACCGGCCGCGGGCGCATCAACTGGCGGCTCACCCCAGAGCGCGTCTTCGTACGGCTCGGCCTGGCCGAGGCCGGCGAGCGTACGGCCAGCGAGGTCGACGCCCACCGCAAGCTGACCCGGGTGGCGCTGGCCGCCAAGCGGGCACGTGCGCTGCGCGAGTCGGGCGCCTCCGGCCGGAAAATGCGCATCGCCCTCGCCAAGCTGGACAAAGAGATGGATCGCGCGGTGGAGTTCACCGGGCTGGCCATCGACCCGTCCCGCCAGGAGGCGCTGCTGGCCCAGATCGCGGCGCTCTACAACACCACCAACCTGCTCGACCTGCACCCGCCCGTCCCGTGGACGCCGGAGGACCAGCTCGTCGCGCCCATGCCCGGCGTCCGCCACGCGCTGCTGCCCGGCGCCCCGGCCGACGACGACGACGAGAAGCGCGAGTTCGCCACGGCCATGCCGGTCGTCGACACGGCGCAGCGCGCCAGCATGATCCGCTCGGCCCGTGACTACTGGGACGAGCAGATCGAGCGCAAGCACGTGCCGAAGGCCGACGAGATGGCGCAGGAGCTGGGCCTGCCGGTCGACTTCGCCCGCGAGCTCCGCGCGCTGTGGAAGCTGGAGCCGAAGGCGCACGCGCTCATTCAGGCTGCTTTCCGCGACCACGGCATCGTCGACACGGGCGCCTTCCCGGCGATCGCGGCCGAGCCGCTGCTCACCGTCAACGGCTCCCGGAGCTGACCCCCGCGCACGTCACACGTCACAAAGCCCCGCAAGGCACGCGTCAGCGGCTCTGCGGGGCGGACAGGGGCTCCCTGAGCGCCGTCACGGCATCGAGGCCGGAAATGCCTGCTAGGAGCTGAAGGTCGCCTGCGGGACGGCCTTGCCCGTGACGAGGCTGGGATCATTGGCCTCGAACGCCGCCGCGAGGTCGGAGGCGATCCGGCCGCGCTCGTTGACCGGGATGTCGTGATCCTTGGCCCATGCCCGGATCTCGGCGGCGCGCTTGCGGTCGTGCGTGGTGGACGAGCGCCCCCCACGAGCGTCCTTCCGGGCCACCGCCGCCCGCCGCGCGGCCGTCTTGTACGGCTCGAGCACCTTACGCAGCTTGGCCGCGTTCGCGGCGCGCAGGTCGATTTCGTAGTTGACGCCATCGAGGCCGAATCGCACCGTCTCGTCCGCGGCTTTGCCATCGATGTCGTCGGTCAGCGTGACGATCGTCTTCTGTGCCATCGCTTAAACTACCTACTCTTCCGATGTCGCATCGGGATGGGCCTCGATGAATTTGCCAATGATCTCTTCGGTCAGTTTTCCCCGCGCTGAGATCTCCAAGCCTGCCGCCCGTGCCCATTCCCGGACATCTGTGTTGGTGTAACCCCGCAGGCGTGGCTCAGGGTCCGCCTTCCTCGGCCGGGCGGCCCGCTTGACCTCCCGTGATCGCTCGACGACGGTTCCGATGAAGGTCAAGGCCTCGGAAAGGCGACGGTGATTGTCGTCCGACAGGTCGATCGCGAAGGTGCGCTCCAGAAGCGGGAATTCCCGCCTGACCACATCGGTCCCTTCTGACAAGTCGAGATCATCGATCAGGACGACCTTCTCCGCCATATTTGCATCCCCCCAGCCTCGCGGATCGGCGTTTCGCCCGATCGTACCGGGCCTCCCGGCACCCCCGTGACAGGCACGACGACATTTGTCGGAATACCTTCACGAATTGCATGGGTAATAGTCAGGAAAAGGGGGTCCGAGGTTGTGGTGGTTTGACCCGATTCTTTCGGTTCTCCCACGAAGCGTTAGGTTTGCTCTCAGGGAGGCGGCATAGGGTCGCAGCGCATGGAGTGGAAACGCAAGGTCAACGAGGCCTTGGGGGCGTTCACGGGATTGCGTCTGGTGCGTACGGACATCCCGCAGACCGCGGCCCCACGGCGGAAGCGGCCTGAGCCCGAGGTCCGCCCGCCCGCACACCCCGAGGCCGACCGGTTGCTCCGCACGCCCATCTTCGTGATGTCACCCGTACGCTCCGGCTCGACCCTGCTGCGCGCCGTGCTCAACGCGCACTCGCGGCTGCACGCACCGCACGAACTGCACGTCCGCCGCCTGACCGTGGACTACGGCACGAAGCTGGCCGAGCGCGCGATGAAAGCTCTCGGTCACAATCAGGCCGACCTGGAACACCTTCTCTGGGACAGGGTCCTTCATCGCGAGCTGGTCCTCAGCGGCAAGCAGTACATCGTCGACAAGACCCCCGCCAACGCCTTCGCCTGGCAGCGGATCGCCGCCTGCTGGCCGGACGCCCGCTACCTGTTCCTGCTGCGCCACCCCATGTCGATCGCGCAGTCCTGGCACGAGGCCTCGCCCGAGCGCCGCGACTTCCAGGCTGCCGCCGAGGACGCGCTGCGCTACATGAAGGCCGTCGAACGGGCCCGCAACGGCCTCGACGGCCTCACGGTCCGCTACGAGGACCTGGTCGCCGATCCCGTCGCCTGCACGCGCCGTATCTGCACCCACCTCGGCATCCCGTGGGAGGAGCAGATGCTCCAGTACGGCGAGCAGAAGGTCCTCGAAAAAGGCCTCGGCGACTGGAGCGACAAGATCCGAAGCGGCGCCGTGCAGGCCGGCCGCGAACTGCCCGACCCGGCAAGCATCTCCGAGGTGCTCCGGCCCATGTGCAAAACCTGGGGATACCCCGTATGAACGTCCGTTACCTCCTGCTCCACGCGTACGGGATGGGCGGGACCATCCGCACCGTCATCAGCCAGGCCAACGAGATGGCGGCGCGCGGTCACGACGTCGAGCTGGTCAGCGTCGTCCGCCGCCGCGAGCACCTGCTGTTCCGGCTCGATCCCCGGGTACGGCTCGGCACGCTCGCCGACGAGCGGAACGGCCGGGGCCCGATCACCTTCCAGGGGCGTATCCTCAGGCGGCTCCGCGGCAAGATCGTTCCACGCGGTGAGTACGCGGCGTCGTTCTTCACCCCCGCCGTCGAGGCCGCCATGGTGGACTACGTGTCGGGGTTGCGCGACGGCGTGCTCGTGACGACGCGTCCCGCGCTGAACCTCGCGGCGGCCCGCCACGCGCACCCGAGCGTGATCACCGTCGGGCAGGAGCACCTCAACCTCGCCAGCCACCGCGAGCCGGTGCGCGCGGCCATCACGCGGCACTACCCCAAGCTGCGCGCGCTCGCGGTGCTCACCCCCACCGACCGTCAGGACTACGAGCGGCTGCTGCCCGGACTGCCGATCGTGCAGATCCCGAACGCCGTCCACGGCGCCCACCGGCGGCGCTCGAAGCTCACCGCCAAGACCGTGATCGCCGCCGGGCGGCTGCACAACCAGAAAGGCTTCGACCTGCTGATCCCGGCATTCGCCGAGGTCGCCGAGGCGCACCCGGATTGGACGCTGAAGATCTACGGCTCCGGCCCGAAGAAGCACGAGCTGCGCCACCGGATCGACGAGTTCGACGTGGGCGACAACGTCCGGCTGATGGGCCGCGCCCCGAGCCTGGAGGACGAGCTGGCCGAATCCTCGATCTACGTGCTCAGCTCCCGCTTCGAGGGGCTGCCCATGGTCATGCTGGAGGCCATGTCGCACGGGCTGTCCATCGCCGCCTTCGACTGCCCGACCGGACCTCATGACGTGCTCACCAACGAGATCGACGGCCTGCTGGTGCCGCCGCAGGACGTCTCCGGGCTGGCCGCCGCGATCAACCGGTTGATCGAGGATCCGGAGCTTCGCGCCAGGCTCGGCGAGGCCGCGCTCGCCACCGCGGCCGGATACGCGCCCGAGGCCGTCACGCCGCGCTGGGAAAGACTCTTCGCGGAACTTGCCGCGCGAGATTGAACGGTTCATTAGGGTTCGGGCCATGTTGCAGGGGATCGATGTCTCCGCGTGGCAGGGCGTCGTCGACTGGGCGGCGTACGCGGAGGAGGACATCGCGTTCGGCATCGCCCGGGCGAGCGAGGGTGAAGAGGACGTCGACCAGTGCTTCGCCCGCAACTGGGTGGAGTTAGGCCACAACGGCCTGGTGCGCGGCGCCTCTCACCTGCTCGACGCCGAGGCCGACCCGGTCCGTCAGGCCAGGCATTTCCTCACCCAGGTACGGCACGGCTACGGCGACCTGCTGGCCGTCGAGCTGCCCCTGGACGCGCCGCCCGAGGAGCTGTCGGCCGCCGCGCGGCGCTGGTGCTTCGAGGTGACCGAGCGGACCGGCAGCCGCCCGCTCATCCACACCTTCGCCCACGTGGCGCTGAACGGCGGCGCCGAAGGGCTGGAACGCTACCCACTGTGGCTGGCGGCCCCCGGCCGCCCCATGGGCGAACCCGTCGTGCCGGCCCCGTGGCATTCGTGGACCATCCACCAATACGCCAACAGCCCGGTCAACAGGAACGTGTTCGCCGGGACGACGGCCGACTTGATCGCGCTCGCTGGATAACGGCACGACCCCACCCGCCCGCCCCGGTAGCATTTCGAGAACCAGAGACCACGAGCAAGGAGTCACCGTGTCCGCCGCAATCGAACTGCGCATCACCCTCGCCGGAGCCGAGCGTGTGGTGGCGGCGGGCACGACGTACGGGCAGGCCCTGGAAGCCGACGGGCGAAAGGTGATCGCGGCCCGCGTCAACGGCGAGCTGAAAGACCTGGCCGCGGTCGCCCACGAGGGCGACGAAGTAGAGCCGGTCGAGATCGAAAGCCCCGACGGCCGCGCCATCCTGCGGCATTCGACGGCGCATGTGATGGCCCAGGCCGTCCAGGAGATCTTCCCCGACGCCCGGCTGGGCATCGGCCCGCCCGTGGAGAACGGGTTCTACTACGACTTCGACGTCCGCGAGCCGTTCACCCCCGACGACCTCAAGCGTGTCGAGAAACGGATGCGCGAGATCGTCAAGCAGGGCCAGACCTTCGCCCGCCGCGAGGTCGGCGACGACGAGGCCCGCGACGAGCTCAAGGCCGAGCCGTACAAACTGGAGCTGATCGGGCTGAAGGGCGGCGCCGGCGAGAGCGACGAGGAGTCGGTCGAGGTCGGCGGCGCGCAGCTGACCATCTACGACAACCTCGACCCGAAGACCGGCGAGCTGTGCTGGAAGGACCTGTGCCGCGGGCCGCACCTGCCCTCGACCCGGTCGATCCCGGCGTTCAAGCTGATGCGCTCGGGCGGCGCCTATTGGCGCGGCAGCGAGAAGAACCCGCAGCTGCAGCGCATCTACGGCACCGCCTGGGAGTCCCGCGACAAGCAGGACGAATACCTGACCTTCCTCGAGGAGGCCGAGAAGCGCGACCACCGCAAGCTCGGCGCCGAGCTCGACCTGTTCTCCTTCCCGGAGGAGCTGGGCTCCGGCCTGCCCGTCTTCCATCCCAAGGGCGGCATCATCCGCAAGGTCATGGAGGACTACTCGCGGCAGAAGCACGTCGAGGCGGGCTACGACTTCGTCAACACCCCGCACATCACCAAGGAGATCCTTTACCAGATCTCGGGGCACCTCGACTGGTTCCGCGACGGCATGTTCCCGCCCATGGAGCTCGAGGGCTCGCGCTACTACCTCAAGCCCATGAACTGCCCGATGCACAACCTGATCTTCCGGGCGCGCGGGCGTTCCTATCGTGAGCTGCCGCTGCGGTGCTTCGAGTTCGGCACGGTCTACCGCTACGAGAAGTCGGGCGTGGTCCACGGGCTGACCCGGGTGCGCGGCCTCACCCAGGACGACGCGCACATTTACTGCACTCGCGAGCAGATGCGCGACGAGCTGAAGTCGCTGCTGCGGTTCGTCCTCGACCTGCTGCGCGACTACGGCCTCGAAGAGTTCTACCTGGAGCTGTCGACCAAGGATCCGGACAAGTTCGTCGGGTCCGACGAGACCTGGGAGGAGGCCACCGAGACCCTGCGCGAGGTGGCCGAGGGCGAGAATCTCGAGCTCGTGATGGATCCGGGCGGCGCGGCCTTCTATGGTCCCAAGATCTCCGTCCAGGTGCGCGACGCGCTCGGCCGCACCTGGCAGATGTCGACCATCCAGCTCGACTTCAACATGCCGGAGCGGTTCGAGCTCGAATACACGGCGGCCGACGGCTCGCGGCAGCGGCCCGTCATGATCCACCGGGCGCTGTTCGGCTCCATCGAGCGGTTCTTCGGCGTGCTGACCGAGCACTACGCGGGCGCGTTCCCGGCCTGGCTGGCGCCGGTGCAGGTGGTCGGCATCCCGATCGCCGACGCGCACGTGCCCTATCTGCGCGAGGTCGCCGATCGTCTTCGCGAGCGGGGGGTGCGGGTCGAGGTCGACGCGTCCGGCGACCGGATGCAGAAGAAGATCCGCAACGCCCAGAAGCAGAAGGTGCCCTACATGCTGCTCGCCGGCGACGACGACGTGGCCGCCGGGGCCGTCTCCTTCCGCTACCGCAACGGCGAGCAGAACAACGCCGTCCCGATCGACGCCGCCATCGCCGAGATCACCGACGCCATCGCCCGCAGGCTCTGACCTGCTCTGACGCTGTCTCCTGGCTCCGCACCGTCGGCGGAGCCGGGAAAGACAGAGATCACGCGTCGGCGCTGAATCCGTCTTCGCCGTCCTCGCCGCGTGGGGCGTCACCCGGGAGGCGTACGTCATCGACGGTGACGTTGACCTCGACGACGCGCATGCCGAGCATGCGGCTGACCGAGCGGGCCACGTTGGTCTTGACCTCGTTGGCGACCTCCATGACCACGTGGCCGTATTCGATCACGATGGTGATGTCGACGGCCACCTGCCGGTCCTGGATGTGCGCGTTGACGCCCTGATTGGCGCGTTTGGAGCCGAGCCCGATCCGATCGCGAATGTTCTCGAATCCACGTTCGAAGTCGCCGCCGAGGTCCGCGACGCCGGGAATCTCGAGCGCGGCCAGCGCGGCGACCTTCTCCACAACCTCGTCGGCCACCTTGATCCGTCCCTTCACGACGGCGGCGGTCAGCGGATCGGGGCCATTGAGCGAAGAGAGCGACGGGGACGCGGCGGAGACGCCCTCATGCAGCTGTTGTTCGACGGAGACCACGTCAGTCATGCGCCGATTGTGCCCGAAGATCGCCTGATTTGTCCCCGAGACTGGGGGCTCCGGAATGGGGTCATATGCTGCATGTCATGCAGGAGGAGCGGAACGAGCAGACAGGTGCCGGAAGTCATGACAACTTCCAGCGGCTGTGGACCCCACACCGGATGGCCTACATCAAGGGCGAGAACAAGCCCGCCGGATCCGGTCCGGAAGCCTGCCCGTTCTGTCAGATCCCCAAGCTCTCCGACGAGGAAGGTCTGATCGTCGCGCGCGGCTCGGCCGTCTTCGCCGTGCTGAACCTTTATCCCTACAACTCGGGCCATCTGATGGTCTGCCCTTATCGGCATGTGTCCGACTACGCCGACCTGGACGACGACGAAACGGCCGAGCTGGCCGATTTCACCAAGCGGTCGCTGCAGGCGCTGCGCAAGGCCAGCGGGGCGCAGGGGTTCAACGTCGGGATGAACCTGGGTCATGTGGCGGGCGCCGGCATCGCCGCCCACCTGCATCAGCACGTGGTGCCGCGGTGGGGCGGCGACACCAACTTCATGCCCGTGGTCGGGCACACCAAGGTGCTGCCGCAACTGCTGCGCGACACCCGTGAGCTACTGGCCGACGCCTGGCCCCACGGCGCCTGAGGCCGTCCGCGCCGCGCCGGCGGCCGCGGTCCGGCTGCTCACGCCGAGGCGGCCGAAGATGTGCTCCAGATGCTTGCGCACGGTGTGCTCGGAGACGCCGAGCCGACGGGCGATCACCCGGTTGGTGAGACCGTCGCCGACCAGGGCCAGGATCTCCTGCTGGCGCGCCGTCAGCCGCGGCGTGGGCGGGGCCGTGAGGCGGCTGACGGCCGCGTCCAGGTGCGGGCGCAGCAGCCGCAGCACCAGGTGGTCGCGGTCGTCGAAGTCGGGGCCAGGGCCGCGGTCGAGCAGCAGGACATGGGTCTGGCCCGGCGCGTGCGTGAGTTTGACGACGATCTCGTGCTCGACCCCGTCGGGACGGAAGTATTCGGCGTACAGCCCGGTCTGGTGCCAGGCGCGCGGCGTGAGCATGTCGCCGATCGAGACGACGGGGAGCGCGGCGCCCGAGCCGTGGCAGAGCGGATGCTCCTGGTAGTGCCGCCAGAAGACCTCGTCCATTGCCGGGTCGGCGTCGTCGGCCTGGGTGCCGAGACCGGCCACGATCCGCCGGCCCGCCACGTCGAGCCGCGACCACGACACGGCGTCGCAGGGCACCACCTCGGCCAGCATGCCGAGCAACTCGGTCATGCCGGTCAGCGGACGGCCCACACGCTCGTCGAGCGTGCCGAGCAGGCGCCGTAAGTGTGTCTCGTCGAAGTCGACCATGGTGCCTTTTGGTGAGGACGAACGACGTTCATGGTACGTCGCGGCTACGTCACTCGCGATGGAGGCGTGGACGGCTCTGGGAGGGGCCCGGGGGACGGCTCCCCGAGGCGGAGCACGCCGATTCCCGCGCTCAGCACCAGCGGCACCGCGAGCGCCAGCGCCATCGAGAGCACGGCCGCGCCCGAGTCGTTGACCAGCATTCCGACCACGCCGCTGACGAGCGCGCCGAGCAGGCCCGCGCGCAGGGCCGGCGCGCGTTCGAAGGCCACCGGCAGCACGCCGGCGCTCGCCGCGTCGGGCCGTAGCAGCGCGAAGATCAGGAACGCGAACGCGGCGATCACAACGGGCATCAGGTTGGGGCTGAGCAGCGTGTGCAGCATGGCGCCGAGCTTTCGCCCGATCACCGGCCAGAACGTGCCGTCGAGGACCTGGCCGACGAACCGGCCGAGGTGCGTCTGCCGGTCCGGGGGGCGCAGATGATCGAGGAAGGCGATGCCCATCACGACCACGCCGCCCGCCACGCAGAACGCCCCCAGCTTGACCACCGACACCCGCTTGCCGGCCACGAGCAGCGCGGCCACGGCGATGCCCGGCACGAACGCGATCACGCCGCCGAAGTCGCTGCCCACGCCCGGCCAGCCGTCGAGGATCATCGCGAAGCCGCCGAGGCTGGCCACGAGCGCGACGGCCCACGCCTTGCGCCCGGCACGCAGCAGCCGGTCGGCCCCGGCCGCGGTGACCAGCAGGACGGCGGTCGCCAGCAGCGCGAACGGGATGTTGCCGAGGCCGTAGTAGCGCGCCCCCACCACGCCCGTGTAGCCCATGACGCTGTTGAGCTGCAGGTTGGTGCCCGTCAGCAGGTCGATCAGGAGCACGGCCGCGGTGAGCCCGGCGACGACCGTCAGCGGCAGCAGCACGCCGCGCCGCCCGGTCGCCAGGGCCAGCGCCGTCAGGGCTGCGGCGATCGCCACGATGGCCGCGACCAGCGCCAACGTCGGGTGGGCCGCGAACGCCCACGGGGTGAGGTTGGCGAGATACGTGGCCACCGGGATCGACGCGAGGGCGAGCGCGGCCGTTCGCACCGCGGACAGCCCGCGGCGGCGGCGCAGTAGCAGGAACGCCACGATGTAGAACAGCACCTGGAGGACCGCGAGCGCGGTGAAGAACAGCGCGGTCATGTCCCGGATCGTCTGCCCGGCCACGTCCGCGGCCCGCAGGCCGTCCGCCGTGGGGCGCGCGCCCGTGGCCGCCATCTCGACGCCGACCACGGTGGCCGGGGCCGGGACCCCGGCTTCGGCCAGGATCGTCGCGGTCAGGTCGGGCAGGATCGTCATGTCGTCGCGGTGCGTCGACCGTGAGCCGAGCGCGTGCCCGGCCGCGCCCGGGGCGCGCAGCATGGCGACCCGCAGATGCGGCGCCCAGCCGTGGTCGCCGAGGCCCGCCAGCAGCACGGTCGTCGTCGTGGGCAGGCCGTTCAGCACCGTGCCCACGGCCATGTCCGCCTGGCGTACGGCCTGCCGTCTGGCGTCCGGAGACAGCTTCTCGGTCTCCCGGGTGAGCTTGCCGTCGTCGAAGTACGGCAGGACGAGGTCGGGCACCTCGACCGCGACGACGTCGCCCGCGGTCCAATCGGACACCTGTCCGGGCGCGCCGGCGTAGACGTCCACGTGGCCGGACGCGTCAGCCACTCCCAGGGCGGCGCCCGCGCCGACCGCGAGCGTGCGCTTGCCGGCGTCCTTGAGCGCCTGGCCGAGTGTGCCGGCGCCGGCGACCCCGGCGACCTCGGACAGCCACGAATATTCGGGGATCGTGCCGTTGACGGGCTCCGGCGGCTCGCCGCACCGCGAGCCGACGGCCGTGCGCACGCCGGTGGAGACCGTCAGCCAGCCGTCGTAGGGGCAGGTGCTGCTGCCGACCGTGCGGACGGACAGCGATCCGATGGCGCTCTGCCCGGCCAGCCGCCACAGGTTGGGCGTTTCGCTGGGGGACAGGTCGCTCCACATGAGTCCCGGCACCCCGATGAGCGCCACCTGGGAGCCAGCAGGGGCCGCCGTCGCCGGGCCGGCCGCGCACAGCGCTCCGGCCATCAGCCCGAGCGCTAGTGCGACGAACCACCGTTTCACCGAACGACCTCCCCGAACGCGCGCCCTGGCGGCAATGGGCAACCGTATGAGGTTAGGTCGTGCCTGACAACTTCCGCCCTGCCGCGCGTCGCTCGCGACGGGCGGCATCGGTCGGACACTCCCGTGGCCGCTACCCGCTCAGGCCGCGCCGAGTCAGGTCACCGAGGCATCAGCGTGCCGGATTGACCACCAATTGAGTGGGCGCGCTCTCGTTGCCCAGCCGGTCGAGCGCCGTGACCTGGTAGACGCCGGCGGCGCTGGTCACGTACGCGGGGCTGCCGCCGGCCGGGATCACCGCGACGAGGTCGGCGGCGTCGGACGTGGCGCAGGCGGCGCGGGCCGGCGTGGTGCGGTAGACCGCGTACGCGCGGGCGTCGGGCTGCGCGAGCCAGGTCAGCGCGCCGCCCTGGGCGGCCGTGCGCAGGCCCCTGGGGGCCGCCGGCGCCCGCGCGGGCAGGCCCTGGATGAGCGGGACCAGCGCCGGGCGCGAGTACTGCTCCTTGACCAGCCGGTCGAGGACCTTGAGCGGGTTCTTGGCGAGGTTTGCCGCGCTGAAGTAGACGTCGCCCTGGACCTCGGGGAACTTCTTGTTGAACGCCAGGTGTGAGGGCATCTCGCCGGGCTTGGTCCAGGCGGCGGTGTCCTTGGAGCCCACGCGATAGAGGGCCTGGCCGATGTAGAGGTCGACGCCGGTGCCGCGCACGGCCCCCGCCCACCACTTCACGAGCTTCTCGTAGTCGGCCACCTTGAACCCGCGCGGCCAGTAGAGCTGCGGGATCACGTAGTCGACGGTCCGCGCCTTGATCCACGCCTTCGCATCCGCATAAATCGCGCTATAGGCGGACATGCCGCTCGTGGCGGATCCGGACGGGTCTTCGGACTTGTTGCGCCAGATCCCGAACGGGCTGATGCCGAACTTCACGTAGGGCTTGGTCGCGTGCACGGCCGCCGACACCTGGGCGATCAGCTTGTTGACGTTGTCCCTGCGCCAGTCGCCCAGCGACATGCCCTTGCCGAACGCCTTGAACGCGGCCGAGTCGGCGAACTTCGTGCCCTTGCCGGGATAGGGGTAGAAGTAGTCGTCGAAGTGGACGCCGTCGACGTCGTAGCGGCTCACGACGTCCTTGATGACCTGGGTCACGTGGTCGCGGACGGCCGGGAGACCGGGGTTGTAGTAGAGCCGGCCCTCGTGCTTGACGATCCAGTCGGGGTGCTGCCGCGCCGGATGGCCCGCCGGGAGCTTGGAGACGTCGCCGTCGATCGCGGCCCGATAAGGGTTGAACCAGGCGTGGAACTCAAGGCCGCGCCGGTGGGCCTCGTCGATCAGGAACGGCAGCGGATCCCAGCCCGGGTCCTTGCCGGCCTTCCCGGTCAGGAACTGCGACCACGGCTCGAGCGACGACCGGTAGATGGCGTCGGAGGCCGGTCTCACCTGGACGAAGACCGCGTTGAAGCGGCGCTTGACCGCGTTGTCGAGGATCTTCACGTAGTCGGCCTGCTGCCGCGCCACGCTCTGGCCGGTGGCCGTCGGCCAGTCGACGTTGTGCACGGTGGCGATCCACACGCCGCGCAGCTGCCGCTTGGGGAAGGCCGTGTTGGCCGCGCACGCCTTGGCCGCCGTGGCCCGCACGCCCGCCGCCCCGTCCGCCGCCGCCCCGGATCCCAGGGCGTACGCCACGCCCCCTGCCGCCGAAGTCAGCGCCACCGCAGCCGCGATCACCGCGTTTCTCACAGAGCCTCCCGTACGCATGGACAGTCAGTGTGACATCGGCGTACGGGTGATTCGGCCGAAAAAAAGAAATCGACTCGTGATACTTGTGTTACGGAAGTAACTTACCGGGACATGACCCGGCGCCGGGCGCAAAGAGCGTCCGACGCCGGGAATGCCCTGCTCAGAGGCTTATTCGGAGCTGGCGGCGACCTTTTCCGCGAGGTGGCTCGGGAGCGGTTCATAACGCAGGAAAGCGCGGGTAAAAGTTCCCGTCCCATGCGACATCGATCTCAGGTCGATGGCGTATCGCGTGATTTCCAGCTCGGGCACCTCGGCCCGCACGAGCGTGCGCCCCGTGCCGACCGGCTCGGTGCCGAGCACCCTGCCGCGCCGCGACGACAGGTCGGACATGACCGCGCCCACGTAGTCGTCGGCGACCAGCACGGCGACCTCGTCGACCGGCTCCAGAAGGAGCGTGGGCACCTTCGCGGCGGCCTCCTTCAGCGCCAGCTGACCGGCGATCTGGAACGCCATGTCGGACGAGTCGACCGGGTGGGCCTTGCCGTCGTACAGGGTGACCTTGATGTCGACCATCGGGTAGCCGGCGACGACGCCGCGGTCCATCTGGGCCCGGACGCCCTTCTCCACCGAGGGGATGAACTGGCGCGGCACGACACCGCCGACGATCTTGTCGACGAACTCGAAGCCGGAGCCCGACGGCGTGGGCTCGATCTCGATGTGGCAGATGGCGTACTGCCCGTGGCCGCCCGTCTGCTTCACGTTGCGGCCCATCGCCTGGGCCTTGCCGCCGAACGTCTCGCGCAGCGGGACCCGCAGTTCGATCTTCTCCACCTCGACGCCGTGCCGCTTGGCGAGCCGGTCGAGCAGCACGTCGGCGTGGGCCTCGCCCATGCACCACATGACGAGCTGGCGGGTCTCGGCGTTGTTCTCCAGGTGGAGGGTGGGATCTTCGGCGACCAGCCGGTTGAGGGCCTGCCCGAGCTTGTCCTCGTCGGCCTTCGACTTGGCGCGGATCGCGACCGGCAGCAGCGGGTCGGGCATCTGCCACGGCGTCATCAGCAGTGGGTGGTCCTTGTCGGACAGCGTGTCGCCCGTCTCCGCGTGCGTCAGCTTGGCCACCACGCAGATGTCGCCCGCCACGCACTTGGCGACGGCCCGCTGCGTCTTGCCGAGCGGCGAGGTCAGCGCGCCGATCCGCTCGTCGAGGTCGTGCTCGTGCTGCGGGACGTGCCCCGACACGTGGACGGTCAGATCGGGGCTGAGCGTGCCCGAGAAGACGCGCACGAGGCTGATCCGGCCCACATAGGGGTCGCTGGTCGTCTTGACCACTTCGGCGATCAGCGGGCCGTCCGGGTCGCAGCCGAGATCGGTGACGGGCTTGCCGTCGAGGCTGGTGATCTCGGCCAGCGGGTGCTCCAGGGGTGAGGGGAAGCCCTGGGTGATGACTTCGAGCAGTTCGAGCATGCCCACGCCGGGCGCGGTCGCGAGCACCGGATAGAAGCTGCCCCGGGCGACCGCCTTCTCCAGGTCTTCGATCAGCACCTTGGTCTCGATGGCCTCTCCGGAGAGATAACGGTCCATGAGGGACTCGTCTTCGCTCTCCTGGATGATCCCTTCGATCAGGTCGCCGCGATACTGCTCCACCAGGTCCAGCTGGGCGGGGGAGGGCTCCTGTTCGTTGCGTGCGCCGCCGCTGTAGTCGAACAGCCGCTGCGACAGCAGGCCGAGCAGGCCGGCGCCGTCGACCGGCAGATAGAGGGGGGCCACGCCGTCGCCGAAGACGTCCTGGCAGGAGGTGAGCACCGCGTCGAAGTCGGCGCGCTGGTGGTCGATCTTCGTGATGACGACCGCCCGTGGCATCCCGACCTGGGCGCACTCCTCCCACAGCATGCGGGTGAGCCCGTCGATGCCTTCGGAGGCGGAGACGACGAACAGGGCGGCGTCGGCCGCGCGGAGCCCGGCGCGAAGGTCGCCCACGAAGTCGGCGTATCCAGGGGTGTCCAGAAGGTTGATCTTGATTCCGTTGTGGACGACAGGCGCCAGGCTGAGGTTGACCGAGCGCTGCTGCCGCACCTCGACCTCGTCGAAGTCGCTGACGGTGGTGCCGTCCTCGACGCGCCCGGCGCGCTGGATGGTTCCCGTCGCCGTCAGCAGGGCCTCGACCAGGGTCGTCTTTCCTGCTCCGGAATGGCCGACCAGCACGACATTGCGCACCATATCCGGCCGATCGGCCACGGGTGCCCTGCCCGCGGCTCCTGATGGTCCACTGGTTGCCTTCTCCGCCACTGCGTCTCCCGCCATCAGTCGGGCAGCAGGACGCGCCTGCGCCGGGCTACCCGAGACCGTCGCTGCCACGCGCCCTGCGCCCCCGCTGTTCGGACGCGTGTAACTCACCCTTCACCCAACCGGCCCATATCACAACCCCCGGATCGCCAAGGGCTTGCACGCTTCCAGAGGTCGGGTGGCCTACGATCAAAACCGCCATGCTGAACCTCCTGCGCCCCGCCGTCACAAAAGTCCTCACCCCGATAGGTCGGGCGCTGGCCCGCCGAGGGATCTCCGCGAACGCCATAACGGCGGCCGGAGCCGTGGGCACGGTCGTGGCCGCGCTCTGGCTGTATCCCTTGGGCTGGCTGTGGTGGGGATCGGTGATCATCACCGTGTTCGTGCTGCTCGACCTGCTCGACGGCGTGCTGGCGCGGATGACGGGATCCGATCAGAGCCGGTGGGGGGCGTTCCTCGACTCGACGCTCGATCGCCTGGCCGACGCGGGCATCTTCTCGGGGCTTATCCTCTACTTCATCCTGAAGGACGACCCGGAGATCGTCCTGGCGGGTGTCGCCCTGTTCTGTCTTGTCGCGGGAGCATTGGTCTCGTACGCGAAGGCGCGCGCCGAGGGGCTCGGCATGACGGCCAACGTCGGCATCGCCGAACGGAGCGAGCGACTGGTGGTCGTTTTGGTGTCCGCGGGGTTCTCGGGGCTCGGCGTGCCGTACATCCTGCCCGCCGGGTTGTGGCTGCTGGCCGCGGCAAGCGCCGTCACCGTCGGGCAGCGCATGGTTCACGTCTACAAGCAGGCGGTTGTCGAGTGAAGCTGACCGATCGGCTGGTGGCCACGGCTTACCACGTCGGATGGGTGCTGCTGCCCAAGGTGCCCGAGCCGGTCGCCGCGTGGCTGTTCCGGCGGATCGCCGACATCATGTGGCGGCGGCGCGGGCGCAGCGTGCTGCGCCTCGAGTCCAATCTGGCCAGGGTCGTCGGCCCGGACGCCGACCTTCGCGCGCTCAGCCGCGAAGGGCTCAGGTCCTACTTCCGCTACTGGATGGAAGCGCTCCGGCTGCCCGCCATGTCGCGCGACCACATCGTGAGCCACACGCGGATCACCGGCGGAGAGATCATCTTCAAGGCCGTCGATGAGGGGCGGGGCATCGTTTTAGCCCTTCCCCACATGGGCAACTGGGATGCGGCCGGCGCGTGGATGGTCGGCGTCGGCTACCCGTTCACCACCGTGATGGAGCGGCTCAAGCCTGAGTCGCTGTTCGAGCGATTCGTCGCCTACCGCGAGAGCCTGGGCATGGAGGTGCTCCCGCTGACCAGGAAGGAAGGCGGCAGCGCCCAGGCGTTCGGCACGCTGGCCCGGCGGCTTCGCGACGGCAAGGCCATCTGCCTGCCGGCCGAGCGCGACCTGACCAACTCCGGCGTCGAGATCGAGTTCTTCGGCGCCACCGCGAAGATGGTGGCCGGCCCCGCGCTTCTGGCGCTGCAGACCGGCGCGCCGCTGCATCCCGTCACCCTCTGGTACGAGGGCGAAAACTGGGGCATCTGGATCCACGACGAGGTCCCCGTGCCCGAGCACGGTGACCGGAAGGAGAAGGTCGCGGCGATGACCCAGGCCATGGCGCGCGTCTTCGAAGAAGGCATCGCGGCCCATCCACAGGATTGGCACATGCTGCAGCGGCTCTGGCTGGACGACCTCAAGTGAGGATCGGCATCGTCTGCCCCTACACGTGGGACGTGCCCGGGGGAGTGCAGGCGCACATCAGAGATCTGGCCGAGTCCTTGATCGCCGACGGCCACCACGTGTCGGTGATCTCTCCGGCGAGCGAGGACGCGCTCCTGCCGTCCTATGTGGTGTCGGCCGGCCGTGCCGTGCCGGTGCCCTACAACGGGTCGGTGGCGCGGCTGGCGTTCGGCTTCCTTTCGGCAAGCCGGGTGCGCAAGTGGATCAGGGAAGGCCGCTTCGACGTGCTGCACGTGCACGAGCCGTTCGTGCCGAGCCTCGGCGTGCTGGCCGTGTGGGCCGCGAAGGGCCCCCTCGTGGCCACCTTCCACGCCGCCTACAACCGCTCGCGGGCACTGACGGTGTCCGCGCCCGTGCTGCAGAGCGCCCAGGAGAAGATCGCCGGCCGGATCGCTGTCTCCGAGGCGGCCCGCAAGACCCTGGTCGAGCACATGGGCGGCGACGCCGTGCTCATTCCTAACGGCGTCACGGTCGCCCGCTACGCCACGGGCACGCCGCTGCCCGGCTGGGGGCCCGACGGCAACGTGCTCGGCTTCCTCGGCCGCATGGACGAGCAGCGCAAGGGCCTGCCGATCCTCCTCGACGCCTTCACCCGGCTCGCCGACGAGCGCCCCAAGCTGCGGCTGCTGATCGCCGGCCCCGGCGACGCCGACGACGTGTACGACAAGATTCCCAAGCGGTTCCACGACCGGGTCGGCGTGCTCGGGATGGTCAGCGAGGCCGACAAGATCAGGGCCTACCACTCCGTCGACGTCTTCTGCGCGCCCAACCTGGGCGGCGAGAGTTTCGGCATCGTGCTCACCGAGGCCATGTCGGCCGGCGCGCCGATCCTGGCCAGCGACATCCCGGCGTTCCGCAAGGTCCTCGGTGACGGCGAGGCGGGCGCGCTGTTCACCACGGGCGACGCGGCCTCGCTCGCCGAGGGCGCCGGGCGGCTGCTCGACGATCCCGAGCTGCGCCTCAAGTTCTCCGACGCCGCCAGGAACGCGGTCCGCCGCTATGACTGGTCCACGGTCGCGCGCGACGTGGTCCGCGTCTATGAGACCGTCGCGGTCTCCCCGGCGGGCGTGGTGGAGGACCCGGCCGCATGACCCTGACGCTCATCCTCCTCATCGGCGTGCTGGCCGTGCTGCTCGCCGTCTACGTCTCCTGGCGGGCCGGCCGGCTCGACCGGATGCACATCCGGCTGGAGACCGCCCAGGCGGCCCTGGACGCGGCCCTGCTGCGCCGCTCGGCGGTGTGCCTGGAGCTGGCGGGGTCCCGCATCCTCGACCCCGCCACGTCGCTCGTGCTGGCCGCCGCGGCCCACGAGGCCCGTACGGCCGGGCCCGACGAGCGCGAGCACGCCGAGAGCGACCTGTCGCGCACGGTGCGCGCCGTGGCCGACCAGGATCGGTTCAAGGAGAAGGTCGGCGCGGCCTCGCCCGAGCTGATGGAGGAGCTCGACACGGCCGTCGCCAAGGTCGTCTATTCCCGGCGCTTCTTCAACAGCGCCGTCGGCGTCACCCGCACGGCCCAGCGCCGGTGGCTGGCACGCACGCTCCGGCTCGCCGGCCACACCGAATATCCGCAGTTCTTCGAGATCGACGACACCCCGCCGGTGATGTTCAGCGGACAGCCCTAAAAGCTCTCGCCACCTGCGCGAAAAGGATCCTTGGCCGTAACGGATCAGGAGAACTTCGGACACAGGTAAGCTTCTGACCGGTTTTCGGTCATCGGGAGGAGCTGTGCCGTGCGTGTGATCCGTTGGGCAGGGGTGGCCCTGGGCGGCACAGCCTTGATCGCGCCGTTGGTGTCGTGCTCGTCGTCCGGCTCGTCGCAGACGCCGGGCAAGCAGCCGCAGGCGGCCTCGGTGTCCGCATCGCCCACCGCGCCGCCCGAATATCCCTTCACCGGCAAGCCGGCCACCGCGCGGCGGCCCGTCCTCGCCGTCAAGATCGAGAACACCGGGGCCGGCAAGCCGCAGGCCGGTCTCCGCAGCGCCGACATCGTCTACATCGAGCAGGTCGAAGGCGGCCTTACCCGGCTCATGGCGATCTTCTCGTCCAAGCTGCCGCCCCAGGTGGGGCCTGTGCGGTCGGCCCGGATTTCGGACCTGCACATCCTGCCGCAGTTCGGCAAGCCGGCCCTGGCCTACTCCGGGGTCCAGTCGAAGATGATCCCCTTCGTCCAGCAGGCCTCGCTGGTCGACGTGTCCGACAGCAGGGTGTTCTCGGCCTACAGCCGCGTTCCCGGCCGCGTGGCGCCGTACAACCTGTTCGCCAGTCCGAAGAAGCTGCTGGCAAAGGCGGGACCGTCGGTGAGCAAGGCGAAGGACATCGGATTCACCTTCTCCGACCAGCCGCCCGCCGGAGGGACGCCGAAGAAGGCCGTGACCATCCGCTACCCGGCCGCGCGATTCACCTTTACCTGGTCCGAGACCGACAAGCGGTGGCTGATCGCGCAGGACGGCGCCAAGGACATGGCGGCCGAAGGCGGCCAGCAGGGCGCGCCCACGATCGTCGTGCAGTGGGTGAAGACCGACCGATCGCAGTTCCACGACTTCCACGGCAGCTACACGCCCTTGGTCCACTCGGTGGGCAAGGGCACCGGTTTCGTGCTGCGGGACGGCATGGCGTACCGGATCAACTGGTCGCGGCCGGACGAGGAGGGCGGCACCACGTACACCACTCCGGACGGCAAGCCCATGCCGCTGGCCCGTGGCCAGGTGTGGGTCGTCCTCGCGTCGAAGAAGCCGGTCTCCCCCTGACCTGCCGATCAGTCCACTTGGCCTAATAAATCCTGACGAAGTGGACTAAAGCGGCAGACCACTCAGCACCTAAACTAGGGGTTGAATCCATATGCGCCGTTGTGAGGTAACACCATGTCCGAGAGTGCTGTAGTTGGTACTGCCCGCGTCAAGCGAGGCATGGCCGAGATGCTCAAGGGCGGCGTCATCATGGACGTCGTCACCCCGGAGCAGGCGAAGATCGCCGAAGACGCCGGAGCCGTCGCGGTGATGGCCCTCGAGCGGGTCCCCGCCGACATCCGGGCGCAGGGCGGCGTGTCGCGGATGAGCGACCCCGACATGATCGACGGCATCGTTTCCACCGTCTCGATCCCCGTGATGGCCAAGGCCAGGATCGGCCACTTCGTCGAGGCGCAGGTCCTGCAGTCCCTCGGCGTCGACTACGTCGACGAGTCCGAGGTGCTGACCCCGGCCGACTACGCCAACCACATCGACAAGTGGCGCTTCACGGTGCCGTTCGTCTGCGGGGCCACCAACCTCGGCGAGGCGCTGCGCCGGATCAACGAGGGCGCGGCCATGATCCGCTCCAAGGGCGAGGCCGGCACCGGCGACGTGTCCAACGCCGTCACGCACATGCGCACGATCCGCGCCGAGATCAAGCGGCTGACCTCGCTGGCCGAGGACGAGCTCTACGTGGCGGCCAAGGAGCTGCAGGCGCCGTACGAGCTGGTGGTGGAGATCGCCAAGACCGGGAAGCTCCCGGTGGTGCTGTTCACCGCGGGCGGCATCGCGACGCCCGCCGACGCGGCCATGATGATGCAGCTGGGAGCGGAGGGCGTCTTCGTCGGGTCGGGCATCTTCAAGTCCGGCGACCCGGCCAGGCGCGCCGCGGCGATCGTCAAGGCCACCACGTTCTACGACGACCCCGACGTGATCGCCAAGGTCTCCCGCGGCCTCGGCGAGGCCATGGTCGGCATCAACGTGGACGACGTCCCCGTGCCGCATCGCCTGGCCCAGCGCGGCTGGTAGCGCTTTCCGAGGGCGGCTCGCACGAGCCGCCCTCTTTTTCACTTGAATACTTAGCCAGGCTAAGTTAGTCTGTCTAAGTATGGAGGAGGAGCTGGCCGAGAGCCTTTCGCGTGAGCTGCGGCACCTTGTGCTGCTGCTGCGCCGGGTCGCGGCGAGCCAGCCCGTCACCAGCCAGCAGTATGCGGTGCTCGGTTCGCTCGAGGGCGGCCCCCGCCGGATGACCGACCTCGCCGAGGAGCACGGCGTCCAGCTGCCGACGATGACGGTGCAGATCAACCGCCTGGAGGAGCCGGGGCTCGTGGCCCGGGGCGCCGACCCCGCCGACGCGCGCGTGCGCACGGTCGAGCTCACCAGCGAGGGCCGAGCGCGGCTTGCCGCGGTCCGGCGCGCCCGGATCGCCTACCTCCGTGAGCAGCTCGGCGCGCTCAATCCTGATGAGCGGGACGCCATCGCCGCGGCGCTGCCCGCTCTCGCCAAGCTCGGCCGCGCCTGACGCCACCGCGCAGGCGCGGCCGCAAGAAGCCCGGGGCACGGCCGGGACGATCCCCCCTTGGCCGTGCCCCGGACTGCGTAATGAAGAAGGAGTTCTCGCATGTCAGCACGGTCTGACGGCTCGTCGCGCGGCGCGTTCCTGCGCCAGCCGGTCTCGGTCTGGGCCACCGCGTTCGCCGCGGTCGTCGCGTTCATGGGCATCGGGCTGGTCGACCCGATCCTGCCGTCGATCGCCAAAGGCCTGTCCGCCACCCCCAGTCAGGTCTCTCTGCTGTTCACCAGCTACTTCCTGGTCACCGCGGTGGCCATGCTGATCACCGGATGGGTGTCGAGCCGGATCGGCGGCAAGCGCACGCTGCTGGCCGGGCTCGCCCTGGTGGTGGTCTTCGCGGCGCTCGCCGGGACGTCGGACACCGTGGCCGGGCTGGTCGGCTTCCGCGCCGGCTGGGGGTTCGGCAACGCGCTGTTCGTGGCCACCGCGCTCGCGGTCATCGTCGGAGCCGCGAGCGGCGGCGCCGAGCAGGCCATCATCCTCTACGAGGCGGCCCTCGGCCTCGGCATCTCCATGGGCCCGCTCCTCGGCGCCACCCTCGGCGACTGGAACTGGCGCGCGCCGTTCTTCGGCACGGCCACCCTCATGGCCGTCGGATTCGTGCTGATCGCCACGTTGCTGAAGGACACCCCCAAACCAGCCGTGCGCACCCGGCTCGGCGACCCGATCCGGGCGCTGGCCCACGGCGGCCTGTCCACCACCGCGTTCACGGCGCTGTTCTACAACTTCGCGTTCTTCACCGTCCTCGCGTTCACGCCGTTCATCCTGGGCCTTTCCGCGTACGGCATCGGCGCCGTCTTTTTCGGCTGGGGCGTGCTCGTGGCCCTGTCCTCGGTCTTCGGCGCGCCGTGGCTGCAGCGCCGGCTCGGGTCGGTCAACGTGCTCTACCTGTCGCTGGCCCTGCTGGCCGTGCTCCAGATCGGCATCGCGGCGTCCGGCCACTGGGGGATCATCGTGTGCACGATCCTCGCGGGCATCCCCATCGGCTTCAACAACACGGTCTTCACCGAGGCCGCCATGGAGGTCTCCGACGCGCCCCGGCCGGTCGCCTCGGCCGGATACAACTTCGTCCGCTGGATGGGCGGGGCGCTCGCGCCCTACCTGATGACCAAACTCGGCGAGGAGGCCGGCACGTCCTGGCCGTACATCGTGGGCGCCCTGTGCTGCGCCGCCGCCATCGCGATCCTGCGGCTGCGCCGCGGCCATCTCGTCTCGCTCGAGCGCGTGGACGTCGACCACACCTTCCAGCCCGCGGCGGCCATATCCTGAGAGGAACCCCCGAAGGAAGGACCGCAGTGACGATCGCGTCCAGCACCGGCCCCAGCATCGGCGTGCTCGCCCTGCAAGGCGACGTCCGCGAGCACGCCCGGGCCCTTTCGGCCGCCGGCGCGAAGGCCGTGGCCGTACGCCGCCCGGAGGAGCTGGACGCCGTCGACGCCCTGGTCGTGCCGGGCGGCGAGTCCACCACCATGTGGAAGCTCGCCACCGCCTTCGAGCTGCTCGAACCGCTGCGCCTGCGGATCAAGACCGGCATGCCTGCCTACGGCTCCTGCGCCGGCATGATCATGCTGGCCGACCGCATCGAGGGCGGCATCGCCGGTCAGGAGACGCTGGGCGGCATCGACATGGTCGTGCGGCGCAACGCCTTCGGCCGCCAGGTCGACTCCTTCGAGGCCGACCTCGACTTCACCGGCATCGGCCCCCTGCGGGCCGTCTTCATCCGCGCGCCCTGGGTCGAGCGGGTGGGCCCCGGAGTCGAGGTGCTGGCCCGGGCCGAACCTGGCGATAGGATCGTCGCGGTCCGTCAGGGGCCGTTGCTGGCCACGTCCTTCCACCCGGAGCTGACCGGGGATGTCGGCGTGCACGCTTATTTCGTACAGATGGTGAAGGAGCTCTAGGCGATGTCCGGCCACTCCAAATGGGCGACGACGAAGCACAAGAAGGCCGCGCTCGACGCCAAACGCGGCAAGCTCTTCGCCAAGCTCATCAAGAACATCGAAGTGGCGGCCCGCACCGGCGGGCCCGACCCGGACGGCAACCCGACGCTTTACGACGCCATCCAGAAGGCCCGCAAGAGCTCGGTTCCCGTCGACAACATCGAGCGCGCCCGCAAGCGCGGCGGCGGCCTCGAGGCCGGCGGCGCCGACTGGCAGACGATCATGTATGAGGGCTACGGCCCCAACGGCGTCGCGGTCCTGATCGAGTGCCTCACCGACAACCGCAACCGCGCCGCCTCCGAGGTGCGCGTGGCCCTGACCCGCAACGGCGGCTCCCTGGCCGACCCCGGCTCGGTGTCCTACATGTTCAACCGCAAGGGCGTCATCATCGTCCCCCGGTTCGTGGTGGAGGACGCGAAGAAGGGCACCAAGTCCGAGATCTCCGAGGAGCAGGTGCTCGACGCCGTCCTCGACTCCGGCGCCGAAGAGGTCAACGACCTCGGCGAGTCCTACGAGGTGGTCACCGAGGCCGGCGACCTGGTCCCGGTGCGCAAGGCCCTGCAGGAGGCCGGCATCGACTACGACTCGGCCGACAGCAGCTTCCTGCCTACCATGAGCGTGCCGCTCGACGAGGACGCCGCGCGCAAGGTGTTCCGCCTGATCGACGCTCTCGAAGACAGCGACGACGTGCAGAACGTCTACGCCAACTTCGACGTCAGCGACGAGATCATGGAGAAGCTCGACGCCTGAGAGGTCACGGATGCCGGGGGATGTGACCTGAGACCCGGCGTCCGGGCCCCGCATAGGGTGTCGGCGTGGACGTACGCCAACTGACCGTCGACGACCTCGACGCCGCGCTCGACAACCGCGCCCGAGCCTTCGGCCCGGCCGACCCCGACGACACCGCGCGCTGGCGGAAGATGATGGACGAAATCCTTCCCCAGGGGCGCTACCTCGGCGCCTTCGACGGGCCGCGGCTGGTGGGCACCAGCCGGATCATCGAGTTCCGGCAGTGGTGGCACGGCCGCGCCCAGTCGATGGCCGGCATCGCCAGCGTCACCGTCGCGCCCGAGGACCGCGGGCGCGGCGCCGGGCGCCGGATCATGCAGGCCACCCTCGACCGCTGCGCCGAACTCGGGCACACCGTCTCGGCGCTCTATCCGGCCACCACGCCGCTTTATCGCGGCATGGGCTGGGAGCACGCCGGCGCTCAGCTCAAGGCCACCTTCCCGGCCGAGGCGCTGCGCACGCTGCGCGGCCCCGACGTGAAGCTGCGCCGCATGGTCCCCGGCGACGCCCCCGAGGCGCTGGCCATCGTCGACCGCGTCCACGCGGCCACCCGCGCCTGCGGGCCCCTCGTCTGGACCGAGGCGTCCCTGCGGCGTTTCCTCGGGGCGTACGACGACTTCAGCTATCTGGCCGACGACGGCTTTGTGATCTACCGGTGGGATGGCGGCGACATCGAGATCGACACGCTGGTCGCGGGCTCGGAGGCCACGGCACGGGCGCTGTGGTCGCTGGTCGGCAGCGCCTCGTCGATCGCCAGCACGGTCACCGCGCCGGTCGAGCCGGACGACCCGATCCTGTGGCTGACCCGGGAGCGCGGCCACGACAAGGTGGATCCGACGCGGTGGATGTTCCGGCTGGTCGGCCTGGTCGACGCGCTCGAGGGCCGCGGCTATCCAGCCGCCGTCGCCGCCGACGTGGCGGTGACCGTTTCCGATCCGTGGCGCCCGGCCAACACGGGCACCTGGCGCCTGGAGATCGCCGGCGGCGCCTGCCAGGTGACCCCCGCCGGCCCGGCGCCCGCCTATGGGCAAGCCCCTGAGCTGGGCATAGGCGCCATGTCGGCGCTCTTCGCCGGCGTCTCCACGGGCGCGCTGCGCCGCGCGGGCCTGATGACCGGGCCGGCCGGCTCGGATGAGGCGCTCGACGCGGCCTTCGCCGCCAAGCCGTACATGCTCGACTACTTCTAGTGCGGCCGAGTAGAGTGCATCGCCGAACACGTGTTCGCGAGCGATGAGGGGGGCGCGCGGGTGCCCGACGTGCGGGTGTTGGGGGTCGATCCAGGGCTCACCCGATGTGGGCTGGGCGCTGTGGAGGGCCGTGCGGGCGCGCCGCTGCGGCTGGTCGCGGTCGGCGTGATCCGCACCCCGTCCGACGACGACATCGGCACGCGCCTGGTGGCCATCGAGGCCGAGGTGGAGCGCTGGCTCGACGAGGTGCGGCCCGACGCGGTCGCCGTCGAGCGGGTGTTCGCCCAGCGCAACGTCCGCACGGTCATGGGCACGGCGCAGGCCGCGGCGGTGGCCATCACCTGCGCGGCCCGGCGCGGGCTCCCGGTGGCGCTGCACACGCCGTCAGAGGTCAAGGCGGCCATCACGGGCAGCGGCACGGCCGACAAGAAGCAGATCGGCGCCATGGTCACCCGGCTGCTGCGGCTCGACGCGCCGCCCAAGCCGGCCGATGCGGCCGACGCCCTCGCCCTGGCCATATGCCATGTATGGCGCGGCGCCGCGCAGAACCGGCTCGCCGCCGCGCTCGCGCGGACCGCGCGGGGCCGATGAGCCGCGAAGTGTCGCAGGCGTCTGGTAAGACTGGCGGCAGCCGTAGGAGGAGGTGGGCCGGGTGATCGCGTCGGTGAGCGGGCGGGTGGCGGCGATCGCGCCGGACGGCGCCGTCGTCGAGGTCGGCGGCATCGGCGTCATGGTCCACTGCACGCCGGGCACGCTCGCCACGCTGCGGGTGGCGGAGCAGGCGAGGCTCGCCACCTCGCTGGTGGTCCGCGAGGAGTCCCTGACGCTCTACGGCTTCGCCTCCGACGACGAGCGGGCCGTCTTCGAGCTGCTGCAGACCGCCAGCGGCGTCGGGCCGCGCACGGCGCTCGCCATGCTGGCCGTGCACACGCCCAACGCGCTCCGCGTGGCGGTCGCGAGCGCCGACGTGAAGGCGCTCACCCTCGTGCCCGGCATCGGCCCCAAGGGCGCCCAGCGGGTCATCCTGGAGCTGAAGGACAAGCTCGGCACCCCGGAGGAGGCCGTGACCGCCGCGCTCAACGGCGCCGTGCGCGTGCCGCTCTGGCGCGAGCAGGTGCACAGCGGCCTCGTCGGCCTCGGATATTCGGCGAAGGACGCCGACGACGCCGTGGCCGCGGTGACCCCCGACGCTGAGGACGCCGCTTCCGCCGGCCGTGCGCCCGACATCGCCGCCCTGCTCAAAGCCGCTCTCCGCACCTTGAGCGCCCGATGAGCGTCGACCGGGAGCTGGTCTCGCCCGACGCCGACGGCGATGAGCGGGCGATGGAGGCCGCGCTCCGGCCCAGGCGGCTGGCCGAGTTCATCGGGCAGACCCGCGTCCGCGAACAGCTGTCGCTGCTGCTGCACGGCGCGCTGCGCCGTGGCCGCCCGCCGGACCACGTGCTGATGAGCGGCGGCCCCGGCCTCGGCAAGACCACCCTCGCCATGATCATCGCCGCCGAGCTGGGAGCGCCGCTGCGGGTGACCTCGGGTCCCGCGCTGGAGCGGGCCGGAGACCTGGCCGCGATCCTGTCGACGCTGGCCGACGGCGAGGTCCTGTTCATCGACGAGATCCACCGCATGGCCCGGCCCGCCGAGGAGATGCTCTATCTCGCCATGGAGGACTTCCGGGTCGACATCGTGGTCGGCAAGGGTCCGGGCGCGACCGCGATCCCGCTCGACATCGCCCCGTTCACGCTGGTCGGGGCCACCACGCGGGCCGGTGTGCTGCCCGCGCCGCTCCGCGACCGGTTCGGGTTCACCGCCCACATGGACTTCTACGACGTTCCCGAGCTGGAGCAGGTGCTGAATCGTTCAGCCCGCCTGCTCGACGTCGAGCTGCCGGCTGAGGCCGCGCTCGAGGTGGCCCGCCGATCCAGGGGGACGCCGCGGATCGCCAACCGCCTGCTGCGCCGGGTCCGCGACTTCGCCGAGGTCCGCGCCGAGGGCACGGTCACGCGCGACATCGCGAGCGCCGCGCTCAATCTCTACGAGGTCGACGCCGAAGGCCTCGACCGGCTCGACCGGGCCGTGCTCAACGCCCTGCTGCGCACGTTCGGCGGCGGGCCGGTGGGGCTGTCCACGCTGGCCGTGGCCGTGAGCGAGGAGCCTGAGACGGTCGAGGTGGTCGCCGAGCCCTTCCTCGTACGGCAAGGCCTGCTGGCGCGCACCCCGCGCGGCCGGGTGGCGACGGCGGCCGCCTGGGCGCATCTGGGCTTGACTCCGCCCCCCGACGCGATGGGCGCCGTTTCCATGATCTACGATGACAGTCCGTAGTTGGCGAAGGGGTCACATTACGGTTAAAGAGGGAACTTTTGCGCGCGTCGAAACGTGACCTCGTTGCCGGGCTTCGAACAGCTCGCATACACTGCGTGGCTTGACTGCCCGCTTACGCTGAACTGTTCGGTGCCCGGGCTTTTCGCAGACATCTCGGCCGCGAGGCCGGTTACGCCCTTTTCCGGAAGGACAGCACGTGGGGAACTACACATCCCTCCTCTTCATGGTTTTGCTGTTTGCGGCGTTCTACTTCTTGCTGATCCGCCCGCAGCGGAAGCGCCAGCAGGAGCAGCTGCAGATGCAGAGCTCGCTTGGGGTGGGCACACGCGTCATGACCACCACGGGCCTGTTCGCCACCGTGGTCGGGTTCGACGGCGACGACGTGGTGCTCGAGATCGCACCGGGTGTCGAGACGCACTGGGTCAAGGCGGCGATCGGCCGGGTCGTGCCGCCCGCCGACGGGGCCGACGACGCCGACGATTCCGATGAGCCCGAGGATGAGATCGGAGAGGTCAGGCCCGTGAGCGACGAGACGGGCGCCGAGTCCGGCGACAACGAGGACTCAAGCACCAAGAAGTCCTGAGTACGCTCATTGCAGACCCCTTGACGAAAGAATCGACGACCAGTGGCTCCACCGACAAGCAGTCAGATCAAGCCGGGGCGCACGCTCCTGCTGCTTCTGGCGATCATCCTCGCCATGGGCGCGACCGTCGCCCTGCAGAAGGCGTTCGAGCCCAAGTTCGGCCTCGACCTGGCGGGCGGCACCACGGTGACGCTTACGCCGAAGACGCTCGACGGCAAGCCGCCGGCGCAGGACGCCCTCGACCGGGCGGTCTCGATCATCCGCGACCGGGTCAACGGCACGGGCATCTCCGACGCGGAGGTCGCCAAGGCCAACGACAACATCGTCATCCAGATCCCGGGCGTGGGCAGCGACGAGGCGGTGCGGCTCGTGTCGACCACGGCCGAGCTGCGGATGCGGCAGGTCCTCTGGATCGCCGACGCCAAGACCGCGCCGCAGACGCTGCCGAGCGCGGCGGCCACGCCGAGTGGCGGGGCCAGCCCCGCCGCCTCGCCTGCGGCCTCGCCGGCCGCCAGCGCGGGGAGCCCGGCGCCCTCCGCGTCGGCGACGCCCGCCGGTCGCGCGCTCTCCAAGGCGCTCGCCGCCCCCTCGCCGTCTCCCACGACGACGGCCGAGGCGAGCGCGAGCCCCAATCCGAGCGCCAGCCCTAACCCGAGCGCCAGTCCCAGCGCCGCCGCGCCCGCCAACGCGTGCGCCTCGACCGGCGACAGCGACCCGCTGAACGGCGCCGACACCACGGGCATGGATCCGCAGATCTGCAAGCAGTTCCGCGCGATCGACTGCACCAAGGCCGACCGCGGCCAGGGCGCGCAGGACGACCCGGCCAAGCAGCTGGTCGCCTGCAGCAAGGACGGCACGGCCCGCTACATCCTCGACAAGGCCGCCGTCCTCGGCACCGAGATCAGCGGCGCGTCGTCCGGCACCGACCAGACGACCGGCGAGTGGATCGTCCAGGTCAACCTGAAGTCGAAGGGCGCCAGCGAGTTCGCCGACATCACCCGGCGGATCACCTCGCTGCCGGCGCCGCGCAACCAGCTGGCCAACGTGCTCGACGGCGTGGTCATCATCGCGCCGACGATCGAGGAGGCCATTCCGGGCGGCAGCGCCCGCATCTCCGGCGGCTTCACTCAGCAGAGCTCGACCGAGCTGGCCGACCAGCTCAAGTACGGCGCGCTGCCGCTGAAGTTCATCCAGGGATCGGTCGATTCGGTGTCGTCCACCCTCGGGCAGGACCAGCTGCGCGGCGGCCTGATCTCCGGCGCCATCGGCCTGCTGATCGTCGTGCTCTACCTGCTGCTCTACTACCGCGGCCTCGGCTTCATCGGCGTGGCCAGCCTCGGTGTGGCGACCGTGGTCACCTATCTCAGCGTCGCCGTGCTGAGCGCCAACGTGGGCTTCCGCCTGTCGCTGCCGCACATCATCGGTCTCGTGGTCTCGATCGGCATCACCGCCGACTCCTTCATCGTCTACTTCGAACGCATACGTGACGAGATGAAGGAGGGCCGCCGCACACTTCGGGCGGCCGTCGAGGTGGCGTGGAAGCGCGCCAGGCGTACGATTCTGGTGGCGGACGCGGTCATGTTCATCGCGGCCATCGTGCTGTACTTCCTCGCGGTCGGCGGCGTCGCCGGGTTCGCGTTCGCGATGGGCCTGACGACGGTCATCGACATCGTGGTCGTGATGCTCTTCACTAAGCCGCTGATGTCGCTGGTGGCTCGCACCAAGTTCTTCTCCAAGGGCCACAAGCTCTCCGGACTCGACCCCGAGCGGATGGGCCGGACCACGTCCTCCGCTCAGACCATGCAGGAGGCGTGATGGCGGGTGGTGTGATCAGCCGCCTTTACCGTGGCGACATCGATATCGACTTCGTCGGTAAACGGCGGCTCTGGTATGGCTTGTCCGGTTTCCTGCTGGTCGTCTCCATCGTCGGGCTGATCGTCAACCAGGGGCTCAACCTGGGCGTCGAGTTCAGGGGCGGTTCGGTCTTCACCTTCGCCCGCACGCCGGCGGCCGTCTCGGTCGAGAAGGTCCGCGACGTCGTGGAGGGCGCCGGGCCGCATCAGGTGATCGTCCAGCAGGCGGGCGACAACTGGCGGGTCACCACCGAGACCGTCCCCCAGAGCGAGGTGCACAAGGTCGCTTCGACGGTGGCCGAGGCGTTCGACGTGCCGGAGGCGCAGATCAGTTCGCAGGTCATCGGCCCCTCCTGGGGCGGTGACGTGGCGCGCAAGGCATGGATCGGCCTGGTCGTCTTCCTGGTGGCGATCGCGCTCTATCTGAGCGTGGCGTTCGAATGGCGGATGGCCGTGGCGGCACTGGTCGCTCTCGGCCACGACCTCATCATCACGGCGGGCATCTACGCCTGGTCCGGATTCGAGGTCACACCAGCCACCATGCTGGGCTTCCTGACGATCCTTGGTTATTCGCTGTACGACGCGGTCGTCGTCTTCGACATGATCAAGGAGGTTACGGCCAAGCTGGGCCGCACGGGCGACCGGACCTACACACAGGCCGCCAACGACGCGCTCAGCCACACCCTGATCCGTTCGCTGAACACCTCGCTCGTCGCCATCCTGCCGGTGGCGTCGATCTTGTTCATCGGCACCACGATCCTCGGTGCGGGCGTCCTGAAGGACCTGTCGCTCGCGCTGTTCGTCGGCATGCTGGTCGGCACCTACTCCTCGATCTGCGTGGCCACGCCGATCCTCGTGACGCTGAAGGAGCGGGAGCCGCAGTTCGCGGAGCTCGCCCGGCGCGTGGCGCAGCGGCAACGGTCCCAGGCCAAGCAGTCGGGCGAGAGCCGTACCGACAAGGAGACCGTGGGCGCGGCGAAGAGCGGATCCGCGGCCAACACCGTCACGGCGAAGACCGTCACCCCGGCCAAGCCGGCGACGGCGAAGAGCGCCTCCAACGGCGCGGCGGACCGGCGCAAGAAGCGCTGACCGCGGCACCGGAACGCGCAGTCATCGGCGCCCCCGCGACCCCGATCAGGGTCGTGGGGGCGCCCGCATCTCAGGTTGTTCTTGGAGGAGTCGTTCATGACCGAGTGGATCAGCCTCATCCGGGACGTGCCGGACTATCCCCAGCCGGGCATCCTGTTCAAGGACATCACGCCGCTGCTGGCCGATCACGCGGCCTTCGTGCAGGTCGTGGACGCGCTGGCCGACGGGCTGAGCTTCGACAAGGTGGTGGGCATCGAGGCGCGGGGGTTCATCCTGGCCGCGCCGGTGGCCTACCACAGTGGCGCGGGCTTCGTTCCGGTGCGCAAGAAAGGCAAACTCCCTGCCGAGACGCTTGGGGCGTCCTACGATCTGGAGTACGGCTCGGCCGAGATCGAGGTGCACGCCGACGCCTTCGCCCCTGGTGAGCGCGTGCTGATCGTCGATGACGTGCTGGCCACCGGCGGCACGGCGTGCGCGACGGCCGAGTTGGTCAGGCGGGCGGGAGCGCAGGTGGTGGCGCTGTCGTTCCTGCTCGAGCTGGGCTTCCTCGCGGGTCGTGGGAAGTTGCCTGATCTCGAGGTTCGCTCCCTGGTGACGGTTTGACCCAGAGGGCGTGGATACACTGAGGAATCTAGACTCGACGTGAGGAGTCTGTGTGCCCCGTGATGTGACCTTGCCAGAGGACGTACGGCTGCGGCGCGAGCCCGATCCAGGCGCGCCGGGGGAGCAGCCTGCCGAGGCGAAGGATGTCACGGAAGAGCGACCTGCCTCCGCGGTTAGGAGAAGGCTGGGGCGGTTCGGGGGTGGCGCGATGAATCCGGTTCTCGAGCCCTTGTTCAAGACCGTCCGGGCCACCAACCCCAAGGCCGATCTGCGGCTGATCGAGCGCGCCTACGAGGTGGCCGCCTATCACCACCGCAACCAGAAGCGGCGCAGCGGCGACCCCTACATCACCCATCCGCTCGCGGTCACCACGATCCTGGCCGAGCTCGGCACCGACGACGAGACGCTGTGCGCCGGCCTGCTGCACGACACGGTGGAGGACACCGCCTACAGCCTCGACGAGCTGCGCTCCGACTTCGGCGACAAGATCGCGCTGCTGGTCGACGGGGTGACCAAGCTCGACAAGGTCAAGTTCGGTGACGCGGCGCAGGCCGAGACCGTGCGCAAGATGGTCGTGGCCATGTCGCGCGACATCCGCGTGCTGGTCATCAAGCTGGCCGACCGGCTGCACAACATGCGGACCATGCGCTACATGCCCGAGCACAAGCGGCAGCAGAAGTCGCGGGAGACGCTGGAGATCTTCGCGCCGCTGGCCCATCGGCTCGGCATGAACACGATCAAGTGGGAGCTCGAGGACCTGGCGTTCGCCATGCTGTACGCCAAGCGTTACGACGAGATCGCCCGCATGGTGTCCGAGCGCGCCCCGCGCCGGGATCTGTTCCTGCAGGAAGTGATCGAGAAGGTCTCCTCCGACCTGCGCGAGTCGAAGATCCGCGCGACGGTCAAGGGACGGCCGAAGCACTACTACTCGATCTACCAGAAGATGATCGCCAAAGGCGTCGCGTTCGACGACATCTACGACCTTGTTGGGATCCGTGTCCTGGTCGACACCGTGCGCGACTGCTACGCCGCGCTAGGAACGATCCACGCGCAGTGGAAACCGGTCTCGGGCCGGTTCAAGGACTACATCGCGATGCCCAAGTTCAACATGTATCAGTCGTTGCACACGACGGTCATCGGGCCCGAGGGCAAGCCGATCGAGCTGCAGATCCGCACCCGCGCCATGCACAACCGGGCCGAATACGGCGTGGCCGCCCACTGGAAGTACAAGGAGGAGCTGACCGCCTCCGGCCAGTCGAAGGCCAAAGAGGTCAACGAGATGGCCTGGCTGCGGCAGCTGCTCGACTGGCAGAAGGAGACCTCCGACCCGGGGGAGTTCCTGGAGTCGCTGCGGTTCGACCTGTCGGTGTCGGAGGTGTTCGTCTTCACCCCGCGCGGTCAGGTGGTGGCCCTTCCCGACGGCGCCACCCCGGTCGACTTCGCGTACGCGGTGCACACCGAGGTCGGCCACCGATGTATCGGCGCGCGGGTCAACGGGCGGCTGGTGCCGCTCGAGTCGCGGCTCGGCAACGGCGACACGGTCGAGATCTTCACCTCCAAGTCGCCGGACGCCGGGCCCTCGCGCGACTGGCTGAAGTTCGTCAAGTCGGGCCGGGCGCGCAACAAGATCCGCCAGTGGTTCTCCAAAGAGCGTCGCGAGACCGCGATCGAGGCCGGCAAGGAGGCCATCGGCCGGGCCATGCGCAAGCAGGGGCTGCCGCTGCAGCGCCTGATGTCGGGGGAGGCGCTGCTGGCGCTGGCCCGCGATCTGCGCTATCCGGACGTGTCCGCGTTGTACGCGGCGGTGGGCGAGGGTCACCTCGGCGCTCAGGCGGTCGTCCAGAAGCTCGTACAGGCCCTTGGAGGCGTGGAGGCGGCTGAGGAGGACATCGCCGAGACCGCGCTCCCCACGAGGCTTACGGGGCGTCCCAGGGCCAATTCCAATGCCGGGGTCATCGTGGCCGGCGACCCCGACGTGTGGGTGCGCCTGTCGCGCTGCTGCACGCCGGTGCCGGGCGACGACATCGTCGGCTTCGTGACACGCGGGCACGGTGTCTCGGTCCACCGGATCGACTGCGCCAACGTGGCCCAGCTGCGGGCCCAGCCCGACCGCCTGGTCGAGGTGGCGTGGTCGCCGACCGACGACTCGGTGTTCCTGGTCGCCATCCAGGTCGAGGCCCTCGACCGGCCCCGGCTGCTGTCCGACGTCACGCGCACGCTGTCCGACCAGCACGTGAACATACTGTCGGCGTCCGTGACCACCTCACGCGACCGTGTCGCGGTCAGCAAGTTCACCTTCGAGATGGGCGACCCCAAACACCTCGGCCACGTCCTCAAAGCCGTCCGCAACATCCAAGGCGTCTACGACGTCTACCGCGTCACCTCCTGACTCTCCACCCCACCCGCGTGATCTTGCATGATCACGAACGCGGTCAGCTCGGGTCCGGGAACCTTTGCAAGATCACGCGGGGTGGGGAGGGTTAGGAGAATTCGGCGAGGGTGCGTTCGGCCTCTTCGAGCCAGGAGCGGCGGGCGACGAGGCCTTCTTCGGCCTCTTTGGCGGCCTTGCTGCCGGCGGGAGCCTTGGCAAGGCGCTGCTCGAGCTGGGAGATCGAGCGGCGGAGCTGGTTGACGGTGTCCTGGGCGCGGGCCCTGGCCTCGGGGTTCGAGCGCTTCCACTCGTTCTCCTCGGCCCTTCGCACCGCGTCGTCGACCTTGCGCAGCCCGCCCTCCAGCCGGTCGCGCTGCTCGCGCGGCACCGGCCCAGCGGCCTCCCAGCGCTCCAGGATCCCGCGCAGGGCGCCCCGCGCGGACCGGGCGTCGGTGACCGGGAGGATGGCCTCGGCCTCGACCAGCAGCCGCTCCTTGATCTCGGCGTTGGCCGCGAGCGAGGCGTCGCGCTCGGCGAACACCGCTGACCGCGCCTGGAAGAACAGGTCCTGCGCGGCCTTGAACCGGCCCCACAGCTCGTCTTCGGCCTCGCGTGAGGCCCGCCCGGCGCTCTTCCACCGGCGCATCAGCTCGCGGTAGGCGGCGGCGGTCGGCGCCCACTCGGTGGAGGACGACAGCGCCTCGGCCTCGGAGACGATCCGCTCCTTGGCCGAGCGCACCTGGTCGCGCTGCTCGTCGAGCGAGGAGAAGTACGCCTTGCGGCGCTTGGCGAACGCCGTGCGAGCTGCCGACAGACGCTTCCACAGCGTGGCCTCGGTGGCGCGGTCGATCCGCTCGGCCGCCTTCCACTCGTCGACCAGCTGGCGCAGCCGCTCGCCACCGGTCTTCCAATGTGTGGTGTCCTCGGCGATCCGCTCCGCCTCGGCGACGATCCGCTCCTTGACGTCCTTGGCCACGACACGGGCCTGGTCGCGGGCGGCCTTGACCTCCTCGCGGCGCTTGCCCACGAGCTCGGACAGGGCGTTCAGCCGGTCGCCGAGCGCGGCCAGGTCGCCGACCGCGTGGGCCTCGGCCACCGCCTCGCGGAGCTTGAGGATGCTGGCCTCGGCCTGGGCCGGTGCGAGATCGGTGCTCTTGACCCGCTGCTCGAGCAGCTGCACCTGCCCGGCGAGCTCGTCGTACTTGCGGTGGAAGTACGCGAGAGCCTCCTCGGGTTCGCCGGCCTGCCAGGACCCGACGGCTCGCTCGCCCTCAGCCGTACGCACGTAGACGGTGCCGTCATCGTCTACCCGGCCCCACGGGTCGGTGGTCACCGTAGCCTCCCGCACTGTTCTCATCCTCCAGGGCCGTTGAGTGTGCCCTTGATGTATTACGTCAGCTCTTGCTGCTGATTGTCACGTCTTTAAGCTTGACTTCTGTCTTTGGAGCACCGTCGCTGGCGCCGTCCTTCACGCCGTCCTTGGCCACCTTGTCGACGATGTCCATCCCCTTGGTGATAGTCCCGAATGGTGTATAGCTGTCAGGCAGCGAGTCGGTCTCATCCCCGTAAACGATGAAGAACTGGCTGCCGTTCGTGTTGGGACCGGCGTTGGCCATCGCCAGCACTCCGCGCTTGTACGAGGCGTCCTTCAGGTTCTCGTCGACGAACCGGTAGCCAGGCCCGCCGCTGCCGGTGCCGGTCGGGTCGCCGCACTGCAGGACCTTGATCCCCTGCGTGGTGAGGCGGTGGCAGATGGTGTCGCTGAAGTACTTCTTCGACGCCAGGAACTTGAACGAGGCGACCGTGCACGGCGCCTTGGCGGCGTCGAGCTTGGCCTCGATCTTGCCGAGGTTCGTGTCGATCGTCATGGTGGCGGGCGCGGTCGACACTTGCGCCGGGGGCAGCCCGCCGACGTCCTTCGCGGCCGTTTCGCCCTCGGTCGCCACGTAGCCGCACGTGCCGGCGGCCGCGTCGTACGGCTTCGGCTCGGCCGCGGCCGCCGCGCTCGCGGTCGGCGCCGGGGATGCGGTGGCCGTCGTGGTGCCGCCTCCGCCCTTGTTGAGCCAGAGCACACCGCCGACGACGGCGCCTATGACTACGATCACGCCCACAACCGCGCCCCGGGCGGTCCGGGTGCGCGCTTTACGCCGCTGTTCCTCGCGGCGCTGCTGCTGCTTCTCGTAGTGCTTGCGCGCCAACTCCTTCTGGCGGTCCTTGCCGGTGACCACGTCGCCCTCCAAGCTCAACCAAGAATGACTATTGAGGTGGGCGAATCGTATCCGCACTGAGGTATTGGTTCGCAGCCCGCCGACCCGCACCGGTACCCTTCGGTTACATTCAATCGCGTATTTCTTGAGGCAGCGTTGTTGATCGCAGGGTTCCCCGCCGGGTCGTTCCAGGCCAACTGCTATGTGGTCGCCGCCGAGGCCGGCGCCGAGTGTGTGGTCGTCGACCCAGGTCAGAACGCTGTCGACGGACTGGACGAGATCATCGCGGAGCACCGGCTGAAGCCGGTGGCGGTGCTGCTGACCCACGGGCACATCGACCACATGTGGTCGGTGGTCCCGGTCTGCGGCGCGCGTGAAATTCCAGCCTTGATCCACCCGGAGGACCGGGATCTGCTGTCCGATCCGGGCAAAGGACTGTCGGCCCAGACCCAGCAGATGATCTTCGGCGGCCGTTTCACCTTCACCGAGCCGGACGACGTGCGCGAGCTCGCCGACGGCGAGACCCTCGAGCTGGCGGGCCTGGAGATCGTCGTCGATCATCGGCCGGGCCATACCAGGGGGTCGGTGACGTTCCAGGTGCCAGACGTGCTCTTCTCTGGCGACCTGCTGTTCGCCGGCTCCATCGGCCGCTCCGACCTGCCGGGCGGCGACCCCGAGGAGATGACGCGCAGCCTCGCGAAGACGATGACGCTGCCCGACTCCACTACGGTCCTGCCCGGACATGGTCCACAGACGACGATCGGCCGCGAGCGGGTCTCCAACCCGTTCCTGGCCGCGACCAGGGGACTGTAGATGACTTTTCAGGCGCCCAAGGGCACCTTCGACTGGATTCCGCCGCGCTCCGAGCGCGTTCTCGCCGTACGCGACGCCCTCGCAGCGCCGCTGCGGCGCGCGGGTTACGGCTACGTCGAGACGCCGAGCTTCGAGGACACCGAGCTGTTCAAGCGCGGCGTCGGCGAGTCGACCGACGTGGTCTCCAAGGAGATGTACACGTTCCTCGACAAGGGCGGGCGGTCGATCACGCTCCGCCCGGAGGGCACGGCACCGGTCGTGCGGGCCGTCCTGCAGCATGGCCTGCACAACGGTCAGCTGCCGGTGAAACTGTGGTACTCCGGCAGCCAATATCGCTATGAGCGCGCCCAGAAGGGCCGCTATCGGCACTTCTGGCAGGTGGGGGCCGAGGCGCTCGGCGCCGAGGATCCCGCGCTCGACGCCGAGCTCATCGTGCTGGCCTGGCAGGGGTATGCGGCGCTGGGCCTGACCGGCGTGCGGCTGCTGCTCAACTCGCTGGGCGACCGGCAGTGCCGCCCCGTCTACCGGGCGGCCCTGCAGGAGTTCCTGCGCGGCCTCGACCTCGACGAGCCCACACGCGAGCGGATCGAGATCAATCCGCTGCGGGTGCTCGACGACAAGCGGTCCGAGGTCCAGGAGCAGCTCACCGGCGCCCCGCTGGTGATCGACCACCTGTGCGGCGACTGCAAGGCCTACCACGAGGAGGTGCGCTGGCTGCTGACCGCGGCCGCCGTGCCGTACGCGGACGATCCGCGGCTCGTGCGCGGCCTGGACTACTACACGAGGACCACGTTCGAGTTCGTGCACGACGGGCTCGGCTCGCAGTCGGCCGTCGGCGGCGGCGGCCGCTACGACGGGCTCAGCGAGGTGATCGGCGGGCCGCCGCTGCCCAGCGTCGGCTGGGCGCTCGGCGTCGACCGCACCATCCTCGCCATGGAGGCCGAGGGCCTGCTCGACGACGCGGCCGACGCGCGCCTTGTCGACGTTTACGGTGTGGCGCTCGGCGAGGAGGCCAAGCGCCGCATGTTCCTGCTCGTCACCGACCTGCGGCAGGCCGGTGTCGGCGCCGACATGGCGTACGGCTCGCGCGGCATGAAGGGCGCGATGAAGGCGGCCGACCGCAGCGGCGCCCGCTTCGCCCTCATCCTGGGCGAGCGGGATCTGGCCGCCGAGGCCGTGCAAGTGAAAGACCTGACCACAGCCGAGCAGACCGAGGTGCCTCTCACCGAGGTCGTTACCACCCTGAAAGGGAAGTTGAAGTGATCCGGACCCACGGAGCAGGGACGCTTCGTCAGGAGCACGCGGGACAGCAGGTCACGCTGGCGGGCTGGGTGGCTCGCAGGCGCGACCACGGCGGCGTCGTCTTCATCGACCTGCGTGACGCCTCCGGCTCCGTCCAGGTCGTCTTCCGCGAGGAGGACGACGCGCACGGCCTGCGCGGCGAATACTGCGTGAAGGTGGTCGGCGAGGTCCGCGTCCGCCCCGCGGGCAACGAGAACCCGGATCTGCCGACCGGCGCGGTCGAGGTCGTCGCGACCGAGGTCGAGGTGCTGAGCGAGTCGGCGCCGCTGCCGTTCCCCATCGAGGGCTCGACCGAGGTGTCGGAGGAGGCCCGGCTCAAGTACCGCTACCTCGACATCCGCCGTCAGCAGGTGTCCGACGCGATGCGGATCCGCTCGCGCGCCACCTATCTGACCCACGAGGTCATGAACGAGCAGGGTTTCGTCTACGTCGAGACGCCGACCCTGACGCGCTCCACTCCGGAGGGCGCCCGCGACTTCCTGGTTCCCGTCCGCCTCCAGCCGGGCAACTGGTACGCCCTGCCCCAGTCGCCTCAGCTGTTCAAGCAGCTGCTGCAGGTGGCCGGCCTCGAGCGCTACTACCAGCTGGCCAAGTGCTACCGCGACGAAGACCTGCGCGCCGACCGGCAGCCGGAGTTCACCCAGATCGACATCGAGATGTCGTTCGTCGACCAGGACGATGTGATCGCCCTCGGCGAGGCGCTGGTCGGCCGGCTCTGGAAGGACGTCCTCGGGGTCGAGGTCCCGCTGCCGCTGCCGCGCATGACCTACGAAGAGGCCATGGCCAGGTTCGGCTCGGACAAGCCCGACCTGCGGTTCGGCTGCGAGCTGGTCGACCTGACCGACTACTTCAAGGACACGACCTTCCGCGTCTTCCAGGCCCCCTACGTGGGCGCCGTGGTGATGCCGGGCGGCGCCTCACAGTCGCGCCGCGACCTCGACGGCTGGCAGGAGTGGGCGCGCGCGCGTGGCGCGCGCGGCCTGGCCTACGTGCTGGTACAGGACGACGGGTTCGGCGGCCCGGTCGCCAAGAACCTGTCCGAGACCGAGATCTCGGGCCTGGCCGAGGCCACCGGCGCCCAGCCCGGCGACGCGATCTTCTTCGCGGCCGGCCCGCGGAACGACGCGCGCGACCTGCTCGGCGCGGCCCGCCTGGAGATCGCCCGCCGCGAGCACCTGATCGACCACTCGCAGTGGTCGTTCCTGTGGGTCGTCGACGCCCCCATGTTCGAGGAGGACGGTGAGGGCGGCTGGACCGCGGTCCACCACCCGTTCACGGGGCCGAAGCCCGAGTGGGCCGACAGCTTCCAGGACCATCCCGCAGAGGCGCTCGCCTACGCCTACGACATGGTCTGCAACGGCATGGAGATCGGCGGCGGCTCGATCCGGATCCACCGCGCCGAGATGCAGCAGCGGGTCTTCGACGTGCTCGGGATCTCGAAGGAGGACGCCGAGAGCAAGTTCGGATTCCTGCTCGAGGCGTTCAAGTACGGCCCGCCTCCGCACGGCGGCATCGCCTACGGCTTCGACCGGCTCTGCATGCTGCTCGCCGGCGGTGAGTCGATCCGCGACGTGATCGCCTTCCCGAAGACCGCGTCCGGCTACGACCCGCTGACCGGAGCGCCCACGGCGATCACGACCGACCAGCGCAAGGAAGCCGGGATCGACGCCCGCCCGAAGGCCTGACCCCCCGGGATCTTTACGATTGCGCGCATGCACGGCGCCACCCGACCCCCGTACGCGCTCCGCCCTCACCAGGCCGCCGCCCTGGACGGCCTGGAACGCGCGTTCACGGCCGGTAGGCGCCGAGCGTGGGTCGTGTTGCCCCCCGGGGCCGGGAAGACGCTGACGGGCCTTGAGGCGGCCCGCAGGCTCGGGCATCCGATGGTGGCGTTCGCCCCCAACACGGCGATCCAGGGCCAGTGGGCACGCGAGTGGCGCGCCTTCGGCGGCACGGCCGGCGTCGGACGCGAGCTGTCCGACGCCGGGTTCAACGTGCTCACCTATCAGGCGCTGGCCAGCTTCGACCCGGAGGCGGAGGTCGACGAAGACGGCGCGGAGACCGGCTCGCCGCTCGACCGGCTCCGGCCGTCCGGCCGCGAGCTGGTCGAGAGGCTGCGGGCGCGCGGACGGCTGACGGTTCTCCTCGACGAGTGCCACCACCTGCTCGACACCTGGGGCGAGCTGCTGGCCGAGGTGCTCGAGGGCCTGCCGGACGCCGTAGTGATCGGGTTGACCGCCACACCGCCCGACCGTCTGACGGCCGCTCAGGCCGCGCTTGTGGACAAGCTGTTCGGCCCGGTCGTCGCCGGGCCGTCCATTCCGGCCGTCGTGCGCGAGGGCGACCTCGCGCCTTTCGCGGAGCTGGCCTGGCTGACCACGCCGACGCCGGTGGAGGCCGGCTGGCTGGCGGCCGAGGCCGAGCGGTTCGCCGAGCTCACCACGGACCTGCTCGACCCGGCGTTCGCGCCCGTGCCGTTCCTGACCTGGCTCGATGAGCGGCTGGTCCGCCACGACGGCATCACCTGGGCCCGGCTCGAACGCGAGCGGCCCGAACTCACGACCGCCGCGCTGCGGTTCCACCACGCGGGGCTGCTCGCGCTTCCTGACGAGGCCCGGCTGCGTGAAGAGCACCGCCAGCCGCCGGGCGCGGGCGACTGGGTGGCGTTGCTCGACGACTACGTGATCCGCTGCCTGCGCCCCGGCGGGCACGAGTCGGCTGTGGCGGCCATCCGTACGGCGCTGCCGTCGGTGGGCTATCAGCTGACGGCCCGTGGCGTGCGCGGCGGCCGTTCGCCGGTCGACCGCGTGCTGGCGCGGAGCGCGGCCAAGACGTCGGCGGTCGTGGAAATCCTGGCCGCGGAGGCGGCGTCGCTGGGCGACCGGCTGCGCGCCGTGGTCATCTGCGACTACGAGAACGCCGCCGCGACCGTCCCCGCGCGCCTGAGCGGCGTCCTGGCCGACGAGGCGGGCTCGGCGAGACTCGTGCTCGAGGAACTCGTCCGCGACCCGCGCACCGCCGTTCTGGCCCCGCTCCTGGTGACCGGCCGCACCGTGGCCGGATCCGCGGAAGGGGCCCGCGCCTTCGCGGACACCTGTACGGAGAATCTCACCTTCACCGACGCCGGCGACGGCGTCGCCGAGCTCACCGGGCGGTGGACCAGCCGCACGTGGGTCGCGCGCGCCACCCGGTTCTTCGAAGACGGCGGCAGCCGGGTCCTGGTGGGCACCCGGGCCATGCTGGGGGAGGGCTGGGACGCCCGCGGCGTGAACACGCTCGTGGACCTCACCGAGGCGACCACCGCCACCTCGGTCGTCCAGACCCGCGGGCGCGGGCTGCGGATCGACCCGGCCTGGCCCGACAAGGTCGCCAACACGTGGTCGGTCGTCTGCGTCGCGGCCGGGCACCCCAAGGGCGCGGCCGATTGGCAGCGGTTCGTCCGCAAGCACGACGGCTACTACGGCGTCACGGACGCCGGGGAGATCATGGCCGGGGTGTCGCACGTCCATCCGGCGCTGTCGCCGTACGCGCCGCCGCCCGAGGCCGACTTCGGCGCGTTCAACGCAACCATGCTGATCCGCGCCGCCGAACGCCACCGCGTCCGCGCGCTCTGGCGCGTCGGCGAGCCCTACGCCGACCGCCTCGTCCACACGCTCCGCGTCATCCCGACCGATGGCGGCGGGAGGTTCGCCGTCACCCTCAGAACCGCCGGCGCGCCGGCCGAGTCAGGGCGACGTCCCGCGGCCGATCGGAGGCGAGGGCCGGCCCCGAGGCCGCCGGCGGTAGTGGCGGGAGCCCATGGGGTGGCGCCCGCGCCGGAGGTGGGGGTCTGGCCGTCCGTCGCGGCCGGTGTGGGCGTGATGACCGCGTGCCTGGTCGCAGGGCTCATGCTTCCCCTGGCGTTCGCCGGCGGGCTGCTGTGCGGCTGGGCCGTACGGGAGGCCAGGCGTGCCTTGATCGGGGCGCGGGTGTTGCGGGACACGTCCCACGATCCCGACCTCGGAGCCATGGCGTGCGCGCTGGCCGACGCCCTCCGGGCGGCCGGGCTCGCCCCGCGCGGATCGGAGGCGGTGGCCGTCGAGCCCGACGAGACCGGCGCGTACCGCATCGAGATGGACGGCGTGCCGCCTGAGGCCTCGTCCTGCTTCGCCATCGCCTTCGACGAGCTGGTGTCGCCCCTCGGCGACCCGCGCTACGTCCTGCCCCGGCATTTCCTGACGGCCCGCGGACCGTTGGCCGGCTGGCGGCTGATGACCCGGCGCGGGGAGCCCAATCCGGTCGTGTATCACGCGGTGCCCGCCGTGCTCGGCGGACACCGCAGGCACGCCGACCTGCTCGCGCGCGAGTGGGCGCGGTGGGTGAGCGGTGGCGAGCCGCTCTACACGCGGGGCCCCGAGGGCGCGGGCGTGCTTGCCGCCCAGCGCGGGGGCTCGCCCATGGACGTCACCACGGCCATGCGCGCCACCTGGATGTGACCGGTGGAGAAGACCTGGATGTGACCCGGTGGAAAAGACACAGCCCCGGGCCAGTGAGCCCGGGGCTGCTGGTCGGCGTCGCCTAGGAGAGGACGACGTCCTTGATCAGGACCTTGAGCTTGGGGGCGTTGGCGCCTCCGTTGCCGGTGATGTCGAGACCGTCCTTCATCTTCTTGACCCCGCCCGCGACGATCTTGTCGATGACGGCCATGCCCTTGGCCTCGACCACGCCGAACGGCGTGTAGGCGGTCGGCAGCTGGGCCGTGTCGTCAGCGGTGGAGATGGCGAACTGGCTGCCGTTGGAGTTGGCGTCGTCGCCGCCCTGCGCCATGAACACGACGCCCCTGTTGTACGGCGCGCCCAGGTTCTCGTCCTGGAACAGGTAGCCGGGGCTGCCCTGGCCGTCGGTCTCGTTCTCCGCGTCGCCCTTGGCCTGGGGGTCGCCGCACTGCAGAAGCCCTATGCCGTTGGTGTCCACGGTCGTCAGCCGGAAGCACAGGGTGTTGTCGAAGTAGTTCTTCGCGGCCAGGTAGTAGAACGAGTTGATCGTGCAGGGGGTCAGCGACGGGTCGATGTCGATGACGATGTCGCCTCGGTTGGTCTTGAGCGTCATCTTCTTGACCTTGAGCGACGCCTTCGCGGGATGCTTCGGTGGGAACCCGACGAACTTGGCCGGGCTGCCCGAGTCGTCCTTGCGATAGTCGCAGTTCGCCTTCGCCGGGTCGGCCGGCTGGGCCGTGGGGGCCACCGGCGACGGCGGCGCGGAGGGGCTGAGCGAGGGCTCCGACACTGAAGGGGTGTCCGAAGGCGCCGCGGAGGGAGTGCTGCCGGCCGCGCTGCTTCCGCCGGAGGAGCTGCAGCCCGCCACCACCATGCTCAGAGCGAGAACTCCAAGGCCGACACCGAGGAGAGCGCGGCGCCCCGCCCCTAGTCCGCGCATACTCGGCTGATCCGTGTCGCTCACCGCTATACCTTCCCTTTTGGCTATCATTACCGTGCGATGCGCCATCGTAGCCGTGATCCGTGTTTGCTCGATGTAAGTGGTGTGACTCCTGTTCACTGGCCGTGGGCAAAATGTCGTGTAATCATGTAATTCATGGCTGAGTCACGGATCGTCGTCGAGAACCGAGAGCATCTGTGGTTCCTGCTCGCGCAGGCCGCGCACCTCGAGCACATGGTCATGTGCCAATACCTCTTCGCCGCGTTCACCCTGCGCGACGACGACGAGATGACTCCCGAGCAGGCCGACGCCGTCGGCCGGTGGCGTGGGCAGCTGCACGAGATCGCCGTGCAGGAGATGCTGCACCTCGCCTTGGTGGCCAACGTCATGTCGGCCATCGGCGCCGCCCCGACGTTCACCCGGGCCAACTTCCCCCAGGGCAGCGGCTGGTTCCCGCCCGGCCTGCAGATGCGGTTGCTGCCGTTCGGCGACGAGGCGCTGCGCCACTTCCTCTTCCTCGAACGCCCCGAGGGTATGGACCGCGAAGACGTCTTCACCTCGGAGCTGGACGTGCTCGTCACGCCGCTCGGAGAGCACGAGGCCTTCCCGCGTCTGCAGGACTTCGGCACGGTCGGGCACCTCTACCGCGGCATCGAAGGCGGCCTGCGCCACCTGGCCGGCACGCTCGGCGAGCGCATCCTGTTCTGCGGGAACCCGCGCGCCCAGGCGACGCCCGAACTGTTCCGCTGGCCCGAGCTCATCGCGGTCACCGACCTCGCCTCCGCCTGCGCCGCCATCGAGGAGATCATCGAACAGGGCGAGGGCGCCAGAGGCGATTGGCGCGACGCGCACTACGGCCGCTTCCTCGCGATGTACGAGGAGTTTCAGGCCCTCGACTTCCAGGCCGCCCATCCCGCGCTGCCCATGTTCGTGCGGCAGCCGTACGACGTGGTCGAGCCGCAGCCCCTGATCACCGACTCGGCCACGCTCGAAGTGGCCGAGCAGTGCAACCTCGCGTACGAGGTGGTCCTGCAGATCCTGCTGCGCTTCTTCACCCACACCGACGAGACAGACGAGCAGCTCGAGGCGCTCATCGACGCCGCCATCGGCCTGATGGCCGACGTCCTGCGCCCGCTCGGCACCGCGCTCACCCGCATGCCCGCCGGCCCTGACCATCCCGGGCGGACGGCGGGGCCGTCCTTCGAGATGTACTACCTGATGACCAACACCGTGCCCTGGCGCGAGCCCGCCTGGATCCTGCTCGTCGAGCGGCTGCAGGTGCTGCGCGGCCGCTGCCCCTCGCCGGTCGGCGACCGGGTCGCCGAGACGATCGCCGCCCTCTCCCAGCACATCCCCGCTGAGCTGCGCCAACTCTGACAGGGCGGACGGCGCGCGCGGTCCGGGGGCGATTAATCAGGTTCTCATGAAGTTCTGAGAACCTGATCGTGATCACATTCGTATGAGAGGGCAAGACCTCGCACTCGGAGCTGACAAATGTTCAACGAGATCCTCGGCCTGCCCGCCCACCCGCTGATCATCCACTTCGCGGTTGTGCTGACCCCGCTGCTCGTGGCGTTGTCGGTCGTGTACGCGGTGCTGCCCCGCTTCCGTCGCTATGTGACCTGGGCCGTCGTCGTGCTCGCGGTGGCCGCGCCCGCGGCGATCTTCGCGGCGAAGGAGAGCGGCGAAGCCTTCAAGGAACGGCTCTTCAAGGGCCAGACGCCGGCGCCCGTGGCCACGCACGAGAGCTTCGCCAATCCTCTGCTGTTCACCACGCTCGGATTGGGCGTCGCCGCGCTCCTGCTGGTGTACGTGACCAGGCCCACGCGCGAGCTGTCGGGAAACCGGATCGCGGCCATGGCCCTGTCGGCCGCGACCGTGGTGCTGGCCCTGGTGGTCGGCTACTACGTGTTCCGCGCCGGTGACTCTGGAGCAAGGGCGGTGTGGGGCGGCTAGAGTCGAATATGTGGAGAGTCTGTTCGACTCGGCCGCGGAGGAGGCCACCCCGCAGCCTCTGGCGGTCCGGATGCGGCCGCGCTCCCTCGATGAGGTGATCGGGCAGCGCCATCTGCTCGGTCCTGGCACGCCCCTGCGGCGGCTGGTCGAGAGCGAGGCGCCCATGTCGCTGTTCCTGTGGGGCCCGCCCGGCACCGGCAAGACGACCTTGGCGTACGTGGTCTCCAACGTCACCAAACGGCGTTTCGTCGAGATCTCGGCGGTGAGCGCCGGAGTGAAGGACGTCCGCGCCGCCATCGACCTGGCCCGCCGGGAGCTGGGCCTGACCGGTCGCCAGACCGTGCTGTTCGTCGACGAGGTGCACCGGTTCAACAAGGCCCAGCAGGATGCCCTGCTGCCCGCCGTGGAGAACCGCTGGGTCACGTTCATCGGCGCCACGACCGAGAATCCGTATTTCTCCGTCATCTCGCCCCTGCTGTCGCGGTCGCTGCTGATGACGCTGGAGCCGCTCGCCGAGGACGAGATCCGCCTGGTGGTCTCCCGCGCCGTCGAAGACCCGCGCGGCCTCGGCGGCCGCGTCACTCTTCACCCCGACGCCCTCGACCAGCTCGTACGGCTCGCCGGTGGCGACGCCCGCCGCTCTCTGACCTACCTGGAGGCGGCCGCCCTCCTCGACGCCGACATCACCGTCGAGGTCGTCGAGAAGGCCGCCGACAAGGCCGCCGTGCGCTACGACCGGCAGGGCGACCAGCACTACGACGTGATCAGCGCGTTCATCAAGAGCATGCGCGGGTCCGACGCCGACGCGGCGGTGCACTACCTGGCCCGCATGGTCGAGGCGGGCGAGGACCCGCGCTTCATCGCGCGCAGGATCGTCATCTTCGCCTCCGAGGACGTCGGCATGGCCGACCCCACCTGCCTCCAGGTCGCCGTGGCCGCCGCCCAGGCCGTCGACTTCATCGGCCTTCCCGAAGGGCAGATCAACCTCGCCCACGCCGTCATCCACTGCGCGCTCGCGCCCAAGTCCAACGCCGTGGTGAAGGCCATCGGCGCGGCCGTCGGCGACGTGCGGCGCGGCAAGATCGGCCATGTGCCGCCGCATCTGCGTGACGCCCACTACGCGGGGGCCGAGAAGCTCGGCCACGGCAAGGGCTACCAATATCCGCACGACTTCGAGCACGGCGTCGTCCGCCAGGACTATCTCCCCGAGGATCTGCGCGACAGCCGCTACTACGAGCCCACCACCCACGGCGCCGAGGCCACATACCACGACCGCTGGATCAAGCTACGCGCCTTCCTCCGCGGGTCGTAGATTTCTCCTCCCCAGGGATACTTCCGATTTAACAGATCAGGATGCACCTGATGACACAGCGTTACAGTTTCCGGCATGACGCAAACCCTCGAGCGCATCGACGCTCTCGAAACAGGATTCAGCCGGCTGGAGGCAGTTGTGGCTGAGGCCCGGCACGACGCTTGTCACGCGAGGATCTTCACGGAGGACGCCTGGGCGATCATCCCGAAGATCCACTACCGCCTCACGGCCCTCGCGAACGGGCAGCAAGACCTCGAAATGCAGTTCCGTGAGCTGGCCCAGACCCAGAAAGAGCAGGCGGCCACCCTCGATCAGCACACCGTGACCTTGGGCCGGCACACCGCGGTCCTGAACCAGCACACGTCGACTCTGAATGAGCACACGAGGCTGTTGAACGCCATCCTCGACAGGCTGGATGGCATGGCTCCGCGCGACTGACGTGGGTCGGCCCCGGGCGGAGGATCACAGCCGCGGATCCTCCGCCCGGCGTCGCGCGGTTCCGCGGCGACGCCGCGTGTGCGGTGGGGGGTGGCGGTGAGAGTGGGTGTGGACGGCCAGGGGTCCTGGCCGCTCGTGCGGGGGCCTTCCGGCAGGGATATCCACAAGGCGGGCGGGCATTGCGGAGGGAGGGTCCCGGGAGGCGATAGGGTCTTGCCAACCGAGCCGGGATCATCTAAGGAGATCCGCTGATGCTTACCGCGGGAGAGGTCGCGGGCCTGATCGTCGCCATGTTCTGGGCGATCCTGGTCTGCTTTCTGGCCTTCGTGCTGGTCCGGCTCGCCCGATTGCTGACAGAGACGACCAAGGCCGTCTCTGAGCTGACCGAGCGGGTCGCGCCACTGCTCGACGACGTGTCATACACGGTGAGCGAGGCCAACCGGCAACTGGTCCAGGTCGAGGCGATCATCGAGAACACCAACGCGGCCAGCCGCGACGTGGCGAAGCTGACCGGAGTGACCTCTACGATATTCACCAATCCGCTGATCAAGGTGAACGCGTTCTTCCACGGGTTGCGTGGGGCGCGCGGCCGCCGTGCGATCGGAGGAGGGCGGCGCAGGTGATCCGCAGGCTGTTCTGGATGTCCGTGGGCGCTTACCTGGCGGTTTTCGTCATGCGGAGACTGCAGGCGCTGAAACCAGACCATGTGGCCCGCCGGGCCGTCGACGAGGTCCGCCTGTTCGCCGAAGACGTCAAGAGCATCGCCGCGCGCCGGGAAACCGAGTTGCGGGCCCAGTTCGGGGCTGGCGATGCTAGGGAAATCCACACCACCGCATACGACGTAAAGGATGGCCGCTGAGATGGAGTCGGCAGAGATCGCGCGCCGCTTCCTGCGCTTCTTCGAGGAGCGTGGGCACACAGTAGTGCCCTCGGCCAGCCTGATCGCCGAGGATCCGACCCTGCTGCTGGTCAACGCCGGTATGGTCCCCTTCAAGCCCTATTTCCTCGGCCAGCAGCGCCCGCCTTACAAGCGGGCCGCGAGCGCGCAGAAGTGCATCCGCACGCTCGACATCGACGAGGTCGGCAAGACCACCCGCCACGCGAGCTTCTTCCAGATGCTCGGCAACTTCTCCTTCGGCGACTACTTCAAGGAGATGGCGATCCCGTTCGCCTGGGAGCTGCTCACCAAGAGCCGATCCGAGGGCGGGTTCGGCTTCCCCGAGGAGCGCATGTGGGTGACCGTCTTCGAGAACGACGACGAGGCGGTCCAGATCTGGCATGAGAAGGTCGGCCTTCCGCTGGCGCGGATCCAGCGCCGGGGATATGCGGACAACTACTGGCACATGGGCGTTCCCGGCCCCGGCGGCCCCTGCAGCGAGATCTACTACGACCGCGGCGCCGAGTATGGCGAGGAAGGCGGCCCGGTCGCCGACGAGACCCGCTATCTCGAGGTCTGGAACAACGTCTTCATGCAGTTCCAGCTGGGCGAGGTCCGGTCAAAGGTCGACTTCGACGTCGTCGGCGAGCTGCCGGCCAAGAGCGTCGACACCGGCATGGGCCTGGAGCGGATGGCGGCGATCCTGCAAGGCGTCGACAACATCTACGAGATCGACACCACGTTCAAGATCCTCGACCGGGCCGCGCACCTGACCAAGGCCCGCTATGGCCGCGACCACCGCGCCGACGTGTCGCTCCGCGTGATCGCGGACCACATGCGCGCAGGCGTGATGCTGGTCGGCGACGGCGTGCTGCCCTCCAACGAGGGCCGCGGCTACGTGCTGCGCCGCATGCTCCGCCGTGCCATCCGCAATCTGCGTCTGCTCGGCTCGGGCGAAGAGCGCTACATGCACCACCTGACCGAGACCACCATCGCGGTCATGGGCGAGCAGTATCCCGAGCTCAAGGCCGACGCGACGCAGATCCACCACGTGATCGACGCGGAGGAGGCCTCGTTCCTCGGCACCCTGCGCACCGGCACCGCGATCTTCGACACGGCGGTCGAGGAGACCAAGCGCAAGGGGCACACGGTTCTCCAGGGCGACCAGGCGTTCCAGCTCCACGACACGTACGGCTTCCCCATCGACCTCACCCTCGAGATGGCGTCCGAGCAGGGCCTGTCGGTCGACGAGGAGGGGTTCCGCCGGCTCATGCAGGAGCAGCGGCAGCGGGCGAAGGCCGACGCCAAGGCCAAGAAGACCGGCAACGCCGACATCTCGGTGTTCGGGCAGATCCTGGAGCGCGCGGGCAAGGTCGACTTCCTGGGCTACGACCACATCGTCGCGGACGCCGAGGTCATCGGCATCCTGGTCGACGGCGCGGCGGCGCCGGTCGCGTCCGAGGGCACCACGGTCGAGCTCGTCCTCAACCGCACCCCCTTCTACGCGGAGGGCGGCGGTCAGCTCGCCGACCAGGGCGTCGTCCGCACCAGCGGCGGCGAGGTCGAGATCGTCGACGTCCAGTCGCCGATCGCGGGCGTGATCGTGCACCGCGGAAAGGTCCGCACGGGCGAGGTCCGGGTCGGCGACGAGGCGCGCGCGGAGATCGACATCGAGCGCCGCCGGGCCATCTCGCGCAGCCACACCGCGACCCACCTGGTGCACCGCGGTTTCCGCAACGCGCTCGGCGAGTCGGCGGCGCAGGCGGGCTCGGAGAATTCGCCCGGCCGCTTCCGCTTCGACTTCACCGCGGCGGGCGCCGTGCCGCCGAGCGTCCTCCGCGACGTGGAGGACGAGGTCAACGCGGTCCTCATCAACGACCTCCAGGTCAACGCCTTCCACACCTCGCAGGCCGAGGCACGGGCGCTGGGCGCGCTGGCGCTGTTCGGCGAGAAGTACGGCGACGTCGTGCGCATCGTCGAGGTCGGCGACTACTCGCGTGAGCTGTGCGGCGGCACCCACGTCGCGACCTCCGGCCAGCTGGGCCTGGTCAAGGTGCTCGGCGAGTCGTCGATCGGCGCGGGCGTGCGCCGCGTGGAGGCGCTGGTCGGCCTCGACGCGTTCCGGTTCCTGGCGCGCGAGAGCGTGCTCGTGGCCCAGCTGAGCGAGCAGCTGAAGACACGCCGCGAGGAGCTGCCCGAGCGGGTCGAGGGCATCGTCAGCCGCCTGCGCGCGGCCGAGAAGGAGCTGGAGCGGCTCAGGTCGGCCCAAGTCCTGGCGGTGGCCGGCGAGTTGGTCGCGGGCGCCGGCGACGTTCAGGGCGTTTCTGTCGTGACGCACCGCGCGCCTGCTGGCACCACCCCTGATGACCTGCGTAAACTCGCCCTCGATGTGCGCGGGCGGTTCCCGTCCGACCGCGCCGCGGTGGTCGTCGTCGCCGGAGTGCCCTCCGACCGGCCCGTCGTGGTCGCCGTGGTCAATGACGCGGGGCGTTCGCGCGGCCTGAAGGCGGGCCAGCTGGTCGGCGTCGCCGCCAAGGCGCTTGGGGGTGGCGGTGGCGGCAAGGACGATGTCGCGCAGGGCGGCGGAGCCCGTCCTGAGGCGATCGATGACGCCCTCCGCGCGGTGGGGCAGACCATCGCGGCCACGCTCAGCTGATCATGCTCCCGTCTCCGCTCGCCTCTCTGGCCTGCCTGAGCAGGCCAGGAGCATCCCTGCAAGCGGGCGGAGCGCGGGCGTGAGACAAGGCGTGCGGCTGGGCGTCGACGTGGGCTCGGTCCGGATCGGGGTCGCGCGCAGCGACCCGTCAGGCCTGCTCGCCACGCCCGTGGAGACCGTGCGCCGCGGCCGCGGCGACCTCGCGCGCATCGCCGCGATCGCCGCCGAGCACGAGGCGATCGAGGTGGTCGTCGGGCTGCCCACGTCGCTGTCGGGCCGCGAGTCACATGCCGCGGCCGCGGCCCGTGACTTCGCCCGATCCCTTTCCGTACGGCTCTCGCCCATCCCCATCCGCCTTTTCGACGAGCGGCTGACCACGGTTTCGGCCGCCCAGGATCTGCGCACCAGCGGGGTCAAGGGCAGGCGGCAGCGGGACGTGATCGACCAGGCGGCGGCTGTCGTGCTGCTGCAGGCCGCCCTGGACGCCGAGCGCGCCTCCGGCCGGCCTTCAGGCCGTCTCCTCGAAAAACCCCTCGAAAACTCCCCAGGCCGTCCCATCGAAAACTCCCCAGGCCGTCCCATCGAAAACGCCTCGGGCCGTCCCATCGAAAACTCCCCAGGCCGCTCCATCGAGGATCCCCCAGGCCGTCCCATCGAAGAACCCCGAGACCGTCCCCTCGAGAAGCCTCAAGACCCCCGAAGCGGCCGTCCCCCCGGCGGCCGGCCGGCATCCGGTGAGGAGTCCCCCTGAGCGTAGGGGGGCGTGAGCGCGCGCGGCAGTCACGCCGCGCGTGAGTGGCCCAGCAGCCCGAAACGGGCCTGGGGCTTAGCGGGGGACATGGGGTGAGCTTGATTGAGTGACGACGACTCGCCGTTCTTGCTGGCCGACGACGGGCAGGAGCCGGTGTGGCTGGGGGCGCCTGGAAGCGGCGATCCGGGAGGCCGGAAACCGGGCCGGGAGCGCGCGGTCGTCATGGCGGGCGCGGCCCTGTTCACGGGCGCCGTGCTGCTCGGCGTGTACGCCGTGGTCCGTCCGACGGCCTCGTCCGACGAGTCGGCCGGCGTCGGCCGGGGCGCGGTCACCGTGGAGATCACCCCAGGCGCGAACGCGAGCGAGGTGGCCGAGACGCTCTCCAAGGCGGGAGTGGTCTCCGACGCCCGATCCTTCATACAAGAAGTCGAGGAACGTTCCAAGTCCGGCAGCCTCCGTCCCGGCCGCTATCGCCTGCACCGTGACATGGCCCCCGGCCCGGCGCTCGACCTGCTGCTGTCGCCGGGCTCCCGGATCGTCACCCGCGTCATGATCCCCGAAGGGCTCCGCTCGCAGGAGATCCTGACCCGGCTCTCGGCCGCCTCCCACATCCCTCTCGCCGACCTCCAGAAGGCCGCCAAGGGCGACATCGGCCTTCCTGGGTATGCCAAGGGCCACGTCGAAGGCTTCCTGTTCCCGGCCACGTACGAGATCGAGCCTGGGATGACGGCGGGCGCGCTGCTCTCGGCGATCGTCGGCCGCTTCCGGCGGGCGGCGACGGAGATCGGCCTCGAGCGGCTGGCCAAAGCCGGACACCTGACGCCCCTTGAGGCGGTCACGGTCGCCAGCATCGTCCAGGCGGAGGGCGGCAGCCCGGCCGACTTCTCTAAGATCGCTCGCGTGATCTACAACCGGATGGCACGCGGCGGCAAGCTGGAGATGGACACCACTGTGCTGTACGCCCTGGGCCGCCGCACCCTCAAGGTCTCCGAGAGCGACACCAAGGTCGCCTCTCCGTTCAACACCTACCAGCATCCCGGCCTGCCGCCCGGCCCCATCAGCTCGCCCGGCGAAAGCGCTCTTCTCGCAGCTCTGAAGCCTGCCAAGGGGGACTGGTACTGGTTCGTCACCACCGATCCAGGCCGTAGAATCACGAAATTCACTGACAACGAAGGTGAGTTCGTGAAATATCGGGAAGAGCTGAACAAATATCTGCAGGCCCACTGACAGGGTCCACTGAGCGACGACAGAATACGCGTCGAGGCCTCCGGCCTGCTCTTCCCGGAGCGGGTCACCCGTGCGAGGACCTCGCATATGAGGAGTGGCCGCCCACCATGCCGCCGGATCGACCCTGGCTGCCGGGCGGATGCCCACGACCAGGTCCAGGAGCCAGAGCCTCCGGGGTCACCCGTGGGCAGCGACCAATCCGCCGGAACCCCCTCGGTTCGGCACCCCGCTTGACGGCGGGCCCGCCGGACCGGGAGATTGGCCAGCGCAACTATGAGTGATCTCGATATGGACTTCCTGCTCGGTGGCGACGAGGACGAGGGTTCTCGGCGCACTCGTCGTGGTTCCCGATCCCAGCACGGGCGGAGCCGGAGAAGAAACCGGCGCAACCGCCGGAAGGGCCGCGCCGCGTCGTTCCTCGCGGTTCTTGTCGTGCTCGGTGTGCTCGGCGGGGTCGGATATTTCGGCTACACCTGGGTCCGCAGCGTCGTCATTCCCAAGGACTACGCGGGCCAGGGCACGGGCGAGGTGACGATCGAGATCAAGGAGGGCGCCACCGCCTCCGACGTGGCCCAGACCCTGGAGGCGAAGGGCGTCGTGGCCAGCGCGCGCGCCTTCGTCAACGCCATCGGCCAGGCCGGCAAGAGCTCGGCCCTGCAGCCCGGCCAATACACCATGCGCAGCCACATGTCGGCCGCCGCCGCGGTCGCGCTGCTCGACCCGGCCAACCGGATCCTGTCGCACCTGACCATTCCCGAGGGCCTGCGGCTCAGCAAGATCTTCACGACGCTGTCCACCGCGACCGGCCGGCCCGTCAAGGACTTCGAGGCCGCCGCCAAGTCGGACATCGGCCTCCCCGGCTACGCCAAGGGCAGGCTGGAGGGCTTCGCCTTCCCGGCCACGTACGAGATCACGCCGAAGATGTCGCCCGAGGCGATTTTGACGGCCATGGTCACGCGCTTCACCCAGACGGCCGAGCGGGTCGACCTGGAGGGCCAGGCGAGCGCCCTCGGCCGGTCGCCGCGCGACATCATCACGATCGCCAGCATCATCCAGGCCGAGGCCGGCTCCCAGGAGGACATGCCGAAGATCGCGCGGGTCATCTACAACCGGCTCGGCCGGAGCCCGCAGATGAAGCTCGAGATGGACAGCACGCTCATGTACGGCCTCGGCAAGTACGGCATCGCGGCCAGCAGCGCCGACCTGAAGAGCAAGTCGCTGTACAACACCTACAACCGGCTCGGCCTGCCGCCCGGCCCGATCGCCAACCCGGGCGACCACGCGATCGACGCGGCGCTCAACCCGGCCAAGGGCGACTGGCTCTACTTCGTCACGGTCGACCCGAAGAAGCACATCACGAAGTTCACCGCGAGCGAGGCGGAGTTCTGGAAGCTGCGCGACGAGTTCAACCGGAACCACAACTGATGACCCAGCGCAGGGCCGCGGTCCTCGGCATGCCGATCGCGCATTCGCTCTCCCCGATCCTGCACCGTACGGCCTACGCCGAGCTCGGCCTGAACGACTGGCGCTATGACCCGATCGCGTGCGCCGAAGACGGGCTGGCGACCCTGGTCTCCGGCATGGGTCCCGAGTGGGCGGGCCTGTCCCTGACGATGCCGCTCAAGCGCGTGGTCTTCCCTCTGCTCGACACGGTCTCCGACCTCGCCGTCGAGGTGGGCGCGGCCAACACGGTCGTCTTCCGGCCGGACGGCTCGCGGCACGGCGAGAACACCGACGTGTACGGCATCGCCGAGGCCCTGCGCGAGGCGGGGGTCGGTGCCCCGGCCAGTGCCACGATCCTCGGAGGCGGCGCCACCGCCGCCTCGGCCCTGGGCGCGCTCCGCGACCTCGGCCTGCCCGAGGCCACCTTGGTCGTACGGGATCCGTCGCGGGCGGGGGAGACCCTCGACCGGGCCGAACGCCTGGGGATGCCGGTGCGGTTGCAACCGTTCGACGGGTTCGACGCCGACGTCGACCTGCTGATCTCCACGCTCCCGTCGGGCGCCGCGGACGCCTTCGCGGCGAAGGCCTCGCGCGCGAAGGCGGTGTTCGACGTCGTCTACTCGCCCTGGCCGACCGTGCTGGCGACAGCCGTACGAGATCGAGGCGGAACGATCATCGGCGGGTTCCCCATGCTGCTGCACCAGGCGGCGGCGCAGGTGACGCTGATGACCGGCCGCGCGGATGCCCCCGTCGAAGCCATGCGCGCGGCCGGCGAAGCGGAGCTGATCAGGCGCGCCGGAGCCTGATCTGCCGCGCGGCCAGCAGGGCGAGCAGCGCTATCAGCAGCCCGCCGGCCGCGATGTGCGGGTAGCCGCTCTGCAGGTCGATCAGGAACACACCCCCGAGAAGCGACGGCACCGCCGGTAGCAGCAGAACGCCCGTCCTGGCGCTGGCCGGGGTGCGGGAGAACCAGCCCGTGGCGACCCCCAGGATCACGAACGACAGCTCGGTCGTGATCAGCGGCCACATGCCGTACGCGAAGAACGACTCCGGCGACATGATCGTCCACGCCATCACCGCCGCGCCGGTCGCGAACCACGCCAGACAACGGATCACTCCCAGCCTGGCCGCGGCGGCCCGCTGTCCAGCGGCCAGGGTCAGCAGCACGGCGAGCAGGATCCCCGGTGTGAGGTGCACCATCGTCTCGAAAACCAGTATCGAGTTGTATCCGGACCAGAAGGTGATGTAGATCGCCCACCCCCAGGCGACCACGGCGGCGGGCCAGCGCAGGCCCATGACGACGAGGACGGCGATCAGCGGATACCACGCCAGCGACAGCCCCGTGAAAACGAGCAGATCCTTAAGCACACTGGGGCCGGAGAGCAGGACGAAGCCGACGCGTCCGAGCGTGGTGCCCGCGAGCACGAGCGACAGGACGACCGCGGCGTTGGCGAGTGCTTCCCGCCAGACGTCGGCCGTTCCAGGGCCGAAGACGCGGCGCAGCCGGATGCGCAGACCGCCCAGGGCGAGATCCCAGGCGTCGCGTAAGCCGGGCTTCCCGGCGGCGTACAGGACGCCGAGCATCTCGTCCTCATGCGCGGCCCGGTGATCGCGCGGGTAGAAGATCAGCAGCCGCTTCATGCCCAGCCCCCCATGAGCGCTCCGCGGAGCCGCAGCCGGGAGGTGGCGACGGAGGCGTTGCTGCGCAGTCGCTCGGCCTCCTCGGCCAGTTGTTCGGCGCCGCGGCCCGTGAGCTTGTAGTAGCGCCGGACTCGGCCGTCGACGATCTCCTCGCGGTCGGCCTCGATCAAGCCTTCTTCCTGAAGCCGGTCGAGGGCCGCGTAGAGCGTGCCGGCCCGCAGCCGGACCCGGCCGCCGGAGATCCCGGCGATGTCGGTGATCATCCCGTATCCGTGCTGCGGCCCGGCCGCGAGCGCGGTGAGGATGAGGAATGTCGGTTCCTGCATCTGTCTCATGTCATCAGTATATGCCGATGATCTGACTATGAGGCGGGCGGGACGGGATGATTCGGAGGGTGCGCGGTGTTGTGGTAATGTAACTGCTCGATCGGTCTGGCATACCAGCTGGACGCGCAAGCGGAGGTCCTCCTCCCACCTGATCCGCCTTTGGGTGGACGGGTCAAGGATCACCCCGGAGTCGTGCGACTCCATTGTGGCCCCGCATGCGTGACGTGCGGGGCTTTCCGCGTCTGCGGACGCTGGAGCCATCCGCGCGGTCGAGCGACAAAGCGGAAGTCTCTTGGAGGATCCATCAGCACTGAGCCTCGCATCAACGATCGGATTCGGGTGCCCGAGGTGCGCCTCGTCGGCCCGAACGGCGAACAGGTAGGCATCGTCTCAATCGGCGACGCCCTGAAGCTGGCCCAGGAGTCCGACCTCGACCTCGTCGAGGTGGCCGCCACGGCCCGCCCGCCGGTGTGCAAGCTCATGGACTACGGCAAGTTCAAGTACGAGTCGGCCATGAAGGCGCGTGAGGCGCGCCGCAACCAGGCACACACGATCATCAAGGAGATCAAGCTCCGGCCGAAGATCGACCCGCACGACTACGAGACCAAGAAGGGTCACGTCGTGCGCTTCCTCAAGGCGGGGGACAAGGTCAAGGTCACCATCATGTTCCGCGGACGTGAGCAGTCCCGTCCCGAACTGGGCTTCCGGCTCCTGCAGAGGCTGGCTGAGGACGTCACCGAGCTCGGTTTCGTGGAGTCCCAGCCAAAGCAGGACGGCCGGAACATGATCATGGTGATCGGGCCGCACAAGAAGAAGGCCGAGGCCAAGGCCGAGAAGGCGGCGGCCAGGGCGCAACGCGACGGCGTGACCGCCGGGGAGGAATCCGCGGACGACTCCGCGGTCGACTCCGCGGTGGAGGAATCCGCCCCGCGGCAGTGAGATGAGCTGCTGGGACATCTGCTGATGAGTCCCATCGGCAGGTGTAGGTCAGGCATGCCCGCGACCCGGGAACGACCCTCAGGTCAACGGCACGGAACGAACGAGGGAGAGACGGCTGAGATGCCGAAGATGAAGACGCACAGTGGTGCGAAGAAGCGGTTCCGGCTCACCGGCTCCGGCAAGGTAATCCGCCGCCGGGCGAACCGGAAGCACCTTTTCGAGCACAAGCCGTCCACTCGTACGCGCAGGCTTGAGAACGACATCGTGACCTCACCGGCGGATGCGCCGGCGATCAAAAAGCTGCTCGGCAAGTAGGAAACCCCCGGGGAGATAGATAGAAATGGCACGCGTAAAGCGGGCGCTCAACGCCAAGAAGAAGCGCAGGGTCGTCCTCGAGCGGGCGAGCGGCTATCGGGGTCAGCGGTCGAGGCTGTACCGCAAGGCCAAGGAGCAGATGCTCCACTCGATGACGTATGCCTACGCGCATCGTAAGGACAAGAAGGGCGCGTTCCGGCGGCTGTGGATCCAGCGGATCAACGCCGCGGTCCGGGCCAACGGCATGACGTACAACCGGTTCATCCAGGGCCTGCGCCTGGCCGGCGTCGAGGTGGACCGTAAGATCCTCGCCGACCTCGCGGTCACCGACGCCCAGACCTTCGCCGCGATCGTCGAGGCCGCCAAGAAGGCGCTCCCGGCCGACGTGAACGCACCGGTCGCCTGACGTCTTGACAGCGTCTGTCAAGGGGCTCACCTAGTGAAGGTGGGCCCCTTGCTCATGAACGGGCCCATGATGGGGGACTTGTGGAGCTGACCAGCATCAGGTCGCCGCGGGTGAAGGCGGCCCGGCGGCTGACCAAGCGCGCCTTCCGCGACCGCGATCGGGCGTTCCTCGCCGAGGGCCCGCAGGCCGTCCGCGAGGCCCTCGCGCTCGACGACGTGGTCCTGGAGGTGTTCGCCACGGCCGAGGCCGAGGCCCGCCACGGGGAGATCGTCGAGGCGGCCGCGCTCAAAGGCGTGCCGGTGGTCCGCGCGAGCGGCGAGGTGATGGCCGACCTGGCCCAAACCGTGACCCCGCAGGGGCTGCTGGCCGTCTGCAGGTTCGTCCACGTGCCGCTTTCCGAGGCCCTTTCGGAGACGGCCTCTCTGGTGGCGATCCTTGCCCACGTCCGCGACCCGGGCAACGCGGGCACCGTGCTCCGCACGGCCGACGCCGCAGGCGCCGACGCGGTCGTGTTCACCGACGCCTCGGTCGATCCGTACAACGGCAAGTGCGTGCGCGCCAGCGCGGGAAGCCTGTTCCACCTGCCCGTCGTGACGGGGGTTCCGGTGGCCGGGGCCGTACGGGAACTGCGGGAGCGCGGGTTGCGCGTGCTCGCGGCCGACGGGTCGGGCACCGCCACTCTCGACGATGTCGATCTCGACGGGCCGACCGCGTGGTTGTTCGGCAACGAGGCGTGGGGGCTGCCGCCCGAGTTGCTCGCGCTGTCGGACGAGGTGGTCCGGGTCCCGATCTACGGCCGGGCGGAAAGTCTCAACCTCGCGACCGCCGCCGCGGTATGTCTTTATGCATCCGCGAGGGTGCAACACTCATCCTGAGCGGATCGCGCACTGCCGGAGAACCCGGGGAACCCGCTATTGTCGGCCTTGACGAACCCTTTACAAAGGTTTTGAAAGGACGGCTCTGTGGGCGACGACGACACCTCCGGAGGCGCCTCGCGCGTCCTTACGAGCGTGGACGTCGACGAACTGCCCGATGGGCTGGTGGTCACCGATCGCGATGGGGTCGTCATCGAGATCAACCGCGCGGCATCCCGCCTCACCGGGGTCACCCGCGCGGCCGCCGTCGGCAAGGCGATCACCGACGTGCTGCCCTTCCGCGACCAGGACGGCCGCGAATGGTGGAAGTGGCTCGACCCACAGGGCGGCCTCAGCATCCGCACCCGCCAGCCCGAGCGCGCGCTGCACCTGCCGGGGCGGCAGGAGCTGCTGGTCGCGGCCCGGCTGGTGCGCGAGCCCGAGCGCGGCGGCCCCGTGGCCCGCGTGGTGATCACCCTCCGCGACGCGGCCGCCAGGGCCAGACTCGAGCGCAGCCGCGCCGACCTCGTGTCCACCGTCGCACACGAGCTGCGCTCCCCGCTGACCAGCGTGAAGGGCTTCACCGCCACGCTGCTGTCCAAGTGGGACCGGTTCACCGAGGCGCAGAAGCTGGTCATGCTGGAGACCGTCAATTCCGACGCCGACCGCGTCACCCGGCTGATCACCGAGCTGCTCGACGTGTCGCGCATCGAGTCGGGCCGGGTGCAGATCCAGCGGCAGGTCGTCGACATCCCCGCCCGGGTGCGGCGGATCATCGCGGGCCGGGTCGCCGCCGGCGAGCCGGGCGAGCGCTTTGCCCTCGAGGTGCGCGGCGAGCTCCCCGAGACCTGGCTCGATCAGGACAAGATTGATCAGATCCTGGCCAATCTGCTGGAAAACGCGGTGCGGCATGGCCAGGGCACGGTGACAATAGTCGTAGAACCCGTCCAGTGGGGAGTTGCCGTGTCCGTTCGCGATCAAGGTGAGGGCGTCGCGCCCGATCTGGTCGCGCGCGTGTTCCGCCAGTTCTGGCGCGGCAACGGGCGCCGCAGAGGCGGCGCCGGCCTCGGCCTCTTCATCGTGAAGGGCCTCGTCGAGGCGCACGGCGGCACCATCAGCGTGCAGGGCTCCGAGTTCCGATTTACCGTGCCCACCGGCGCCCCCGAGTTCGCCTGATCTCGGTCCCGGTGGGCCACCCCTGAGGACATGCGTGTCGCCCGGGCGCGCGCCGTTCGCGACGGACGGGGTCCGTGGCCCATGTCCTAGACTCGATCCTGCTCATGCCCTGGATACGGAGCTCTGTCTTGTCTGATTACGACCCCGTCGAGGTGACGCCGCTGCACGCCGATGAGCTGGCGCGCGCGGAGGCCGACGCCCTCGCCGCCATCAAGTCGGCCGCGGACCTCGACGAACTGAAGCAGGTCCGGCTCGCCCATGCGGGCGACCGCTCGCCGATCGCGCTCGCCAACCGCGAGATCGGCGCCCTTCCTCCGGCCGCGCGGGCCGAGGCCGGCAAGCGCATCGGCGCCGCGCGCAAGGCCGTCGCGGAAGCCATTTCCGTACGGCAGGGCGAGCTCGAGGCCGAGCGGGACGCGCGCGTGCTCGTCGAGGAGACCGTCGACGTCACGCTGCCGTGGGACCGCCGCCCGCCCGGCGCCCGGCACCCGCTCACCACGCTGCAGGAGCGCATCGCCGACTGCTTCGTCGCGATGGGCTACGAGGTGGCCGAAGGCCCCGAACTCGAGGCCGAGTGGTTCAACTTCGACGCGCTCAACATCGCCACCGACCACCCGGCGCGCTCCGACCACGACACGTTCTTCGTCGAGTCGCACGACTCGGGCATGGTGCTGCGCACCCAGACCTCGCCGGTGCAGATCCGGGCGCTGCTGTCGCGCCCGCTCCCGGTGTACGTGATCTCGCCCGGCAAGGTCTTCCGCACCGACGAGCTCGACGCCACCCACACGCCGGTGTTCCACCAGGTCGAGGGCCTCGCGGTCGACAAGGGCCTGACGATGGCCCACCTCAAGGGCACGCTCGACCGGTTCGCCGAGGTGATGTTCGGGGAGGGCATCAGGACCAGGTTCCGCCCCAACTACTTCCCCTTCACCGAGCCGTCCGCCGAGATGGATCTGCTGTGCTTCGTGTGCCGCGGCACGTCCGCGACGCCCGGCAACCCGCCCTGCCGCACCTGCAAGTCCGAGGGCTGGATCGAGTGGGGCGGCTGCGGCATGGTCAACCCGCGCGTGCTGATCGCGTGCGGCGTCGACCCGGCCGTCTACTCCGGCTTCGCGTTCGGCATGGGCATCGAGCGCACGCTGATGTTCCGCCACAACGCCGAAGACATGCGCGACATGGTCGAAGGCGATGTCCGCTTCACCCTTCCGTTCGGGATGGAGGTCTGATGAAAGTCCCGCTTTCCTGGCTGCGGGAGCATGTCGACCTCCCCGACGCCGTCACGGCGCACGAGATCGCCGACAAGCTCACCGCCGCCGGCCTCAAACTGGAGAGCATCACGTCCTACGGCCACGAGATCAAGAACGTGGTGGCCGGGCGCGTGCTGGCGATCGAGGAGCTCGCCGGCTTCAAGAAGCCGATCAGGCACTGCCTCGTCGAGGTCGGCGAGGCCGCGCCTCGTGAGATCGTCTGCGGCGCCACCAATTTCGAGGTCGGCGCCGTGGTCCCGGTCGCGCTCCCCGGCGCCGTGCTGCCCGGCGGGTTCGAGATCGGCTCCCGCAAGACGTACGGACGGCTGTCCGACGGCATGATCTGCTCGGAGGCCGAGCTCGGCGTGGCCGACTCCTCGCCGGGCATCCTCACGCTGCCCGCCGACACGCCCATCGGGACGGACGTCGTCGAGCTGCTGGGCCTCCGCGAGGAGGTCCTGGAGCTGGAGATCACGCCCGACTGCGGCTACGCGCTGTCGATCCGCGGCGTGGCCCGCGAGGCGGCCACCGCGTTCGGCGTGGCGTTCCGTGATCCGGCGTCGGCGGCTCTGCCGGCCGCGACCGGGCCGTCGTATCCGGCCTCGATCGCCGACCCGACCGCCTGCGACCGGTTCGTGCTGCGGTCGGTGTCCGGCTTCGACCCGTCCGCCGAGTCTCCGCTGTGGATGCGCGTACGGCTCGCGCGCGCCGGCATGCGCCCGGTCTCGCTGGCCGTCGACGTCACCAACTACGTGATGCTGGAGCTCGGGCAGCCGCTGCACGCCTTTGATCGGACGCGGCTCCAGGGCGAGATCGTGGTCCGGCGCGCCGGCGCGGGGGAGACCCTGGAGACCCTCGACCACGTGGTCAGGACCCTCAACCCTGAAGACATCCTGATCACCGACGACTCCGGCCCCATCTCCATGGCGGGGACCATGGGCGGCCTGGCCACCGAGATCAACGACGCGTCCACCGAGATCGTCGTCGAGGCGGCGCACTTCTCGGCCACCGGCATCGCCCGCGAGTCGCGGCGGCACAACCTGGTCAGTGAGGCGTCCAAGCGGTTCGAGCGCGGCGTCGACCGCGAGTTGCCGTTGGTCGCGTCGTGGCGCGCCGTGGAGCTGCTGGTCGAGCTGGGCAGCGGACAGTCGTCCGCCGAGGTGACGCTGGCCGACGTCGACGTGGCCCCGGTCGCGATCGCCATCCCGGCCGATCATCCCGACCGTGTGGCGGGCGTGCACTACGGCCGGGAGACCGTGATCCGCAGGCTGGAGCAGGTCGGCTGCGTGGTCACCGACGGCGTCCTGCCGCCTCCTGCCGGTGGGGTGGGTGTGGCCGCGACGGGTGTCGTGACCAGCGCCGACCTGCGCGAGAAGCTGGCCGTCGGCGATGCCTCCCACGACGGGATGATCACGGTGACGCCGCCGTCGTGGCGGCCCGACCTCACCGACCCCAACGACCTCGCCGAGGAGGTCATCCGGCTCGAGGGCTATGCCAGCCTGCCGTCGCTGCTGCCGGCCGCGCCGGCGGGCGCCGGCTTGACCGAGGAGCAGCGGCTGCGTCGCCGCGTGGGTCGAGCGCTAGCCCTGTCCGGATATGTCGAGGTTTTGTCGTATCCGTTCATCGGGGTGCGCGACCTCGACGGCCTGCAACTCGGCGCGGAGGATCCGCGCCGGCGGGCCGCGCGCCTGGTCAACCCGCTCAGTGACGACGAGCCGCTGATGCGCACCACGCTGCTGCCCGGCCTGCTCAAGACGCTGGTGCGCAACGTGGGTCGCGGATTCGCCGACGTCTCCCTGTTCGAGACGGGCCTGGTCTACCGGCCGCGCCCGGACGCCCCTGATCGGGCGCCGGTCCTGTCGGTGGACAGGCGTCCGACGGAGGAGGAGCTGGCCGAGATCGAGGCCGCCCTGCCCGGTCAGCCGGTGCGGGTCGCCGTGGTGCTGGCCGGTGAGTTCGATCGGCCGGGCTGGTGGGGGCGCGGACGCGCCGCCGCATGGTCCGACGCGGTCGAGGCCGCTCGTGTGGTCGCCCGGGAGGCGGGGGTCGCCCTCGACGTACGGGCCGATCAGCACGAGCCGTGGCATCCGGGCCGGTGCGCCGCGCTCTACGTGGGCGAGACGCTGGTCGGGCATGCCGGTGAGCTGCACCCGCGCGTGATCGAGGCGTACGGGCTGCCGCCGCGCACGGCCGCGATGGAGCTGGAGCTGTCCAGGCTCGAGCCGTCCGGGCCGGCCGAGACGCCGCGCGTGTCCGCCTACCCGGTCGCGACCCAGGACGTGGCCTTGATCGTCCCGGCCGACACCCCGGTCGCGGCCGTCGAGGCCGCCCTTCGCGCCGGCGCGGGCGACCTGCTGGAGTCCATCCGCCTGTTCGACGTCTACACGGGCGCGCAGATCGGCGAGGGCGACAAGTCCCTGGCCTACACGATGCGCTTCCGCGCCCCCGACCGGACGCTGACCGTAGAGGAGACGACCGCGGCCCGAGACGCGGCCGTGGCCGAAGCCGCCGCCCGCCTCGCCGCCCGCCTCCGCACCTAATCCCCCGCCCTTCAGGACCCCGCGTGATCTTGCACATCTTCCCGATGTGCGGGTCCGCGGGGTTTTGATCTTGCAAGATTTCCCTTTCCGCAGGTAGACGGCTCGGTGATCTTGCAGTGGGCAGGAACCGGGCGGCGGGGTTGATTTTGCGTGGCCGCAGTGAATTTCGGCGGATCGATGGATTTGGCAGGTCAGAGGGCGAAAGTTTCACATGGCGGCGGCCCGGTGCGGCCCGCCGTCGCAGGTCAGGTCACATGCGCCGGGGGTGCAGCGGACATGACCTATCCTCATGTCCGCCGCGCTGCGATGCTCCGCTTGAAATCGGGCACATCCCCCGAGTCGCAGGAGGATTGATGCGCAAGGTTCGAGCCCTTCTCGCCGCAGGAATTCTGGTGAGCGGCTTGACGGTCGTCGCGACCGCGACGCCGGCCCAGGCCGACACGCTCCGCAATGTGTACTACGGCTACACGGACTGCAACAGCTACGGGTCGTACGGCGTTCAGAACGGTTTGTGGCTCTGGTACCACTGTGAGTATCAGTACAACTTCTACTTCCTGTGGAGCGTGCCGTAAACGATCATCGAGGGTAGAGCTCGAGCTCGTACAGCGAGTAGCCGTATGACGTGGCACGTTTGACGCCTTGCATGCGCACGTATCGGGCGGTGACGGGAGAGAAGACCACGTTGTCCTCCCCGCCATCGCCCGTCGTCGTGTTGTAGACGGTGGTCCAGTTGACGCCGTCCGTCGATGTCCTGATCTGGTACGACGAGGCGTACGCGGTCTCCCAGCGGAGGATCGTCCGGCTGACGGACCGTGGTGAGCCGAGATCTACTTGAAGCCACTGATTGTCGCTCCACCCGCTGCCCCAGCGCGTCGTCGGATCGCCATCGATCGCCCGGCTGGCCGGCAGGCCCAGTTCAGTGCTGGAGGCCGAGGCCGTACCCGAGGTGGCGAGGTTGGCGATAGCGTCGCCGCGGTGCGCCGGGAACGAGACGACCTGCTGGTACGTCGGACGGTTCTGCCAGGAGATCAGCCCCTGGTTGATGCCCCCGAGTGGCGATTGGCGGATCGCGTCGGCGCACCACTGGTCGCCGGCCGAGCAGGCGGTGTCACCCGGATAGGTGGTGGTCGCCGGTTCCGCGAGCGCGGCCGACAGGCTGTCGAGCAGGACTGTACGGCAGGCGGACACCGTTCCGCCGCAGAACTTGGCAGGTAGAGGGCCGGAGACCGGATCGCCCAGAACGTTCCTGATGTCCTTGTCCACGTAGCCCCACCAGCCGTACTGGAACGCCGAGCCCTTGTGCGGCTGGGCCTCGTTTGCGCTGGTCGGGAGTGATGACACGTCCCCCTGCTGCTGACCGGACGGAGATTCGTTGATCTGCAGCGCGTTGATCAGATTCTGGTAGAGGGCGTCGCCGAGACCCGGACGGAACTCCGCGCGCACCAGCTTCGGCCACCACGCGTCGAAGATCCGGATCGCGTCAGCGTTCGCGTACGCCTTGCTCCCGGCCGATGTCTCGACCCGTTTCGCGCCGGCCGACACCCAGGCGGACAACTTGGCCACGGCCGACGCCTGAGCCGGATCGCCGACCGTCGCGCTGTTGATCACACGCAGGAGGTTGGGCAGCACCTTCCAGGCGCGCAGGTCGGTGGCGGCCGCCGATGCCATGATCTTGACGACGCCGGCGCGGTCGAGGGCGCCCGCCGTACGCATGGGCGCGTCCAGCAGGTCGACGCGGTGGACCGAGGAGAAGCTGAAGTTGCCGTCGGCCGCGCCGTAGTCTCTGGCCTGCTTGTTGTTCCAGCTGACGAAGTAATCCTGGTTGACGGCTTGGGGGTGGGTGGCGGGCGGGGCATAGGTGGCGGTGTTGGTGGCCGGGTCGTATCCGGACCATTCGTGGGCGGCGTCCGCCGTCATGGGCAGGTTCGGATCCGCGGTCGCCTGACGTACCGGACTGTTGCCCGACATGAAGTACGCGGAGTCCGAGGAGTTCACGTAGAACCAGTTGAAGGCGTAGCCGATGGTGGAGGCCGCGTTCTGGAAGCCGGCGGCGGTGGCCATCTCGTTCGGATCGTCGAACATCTGGAAGCCGATCGCCGAGTCCGGCTCGTGCAGGTAGGTCGAGCGCAGCGTGGTGAACGCGGTCGGCACGCCGCCGACCATCCCGCGCCAGGTGACCAGGCCGAGCTTGGTGCGTTTCATGACCAGGTCGTACGACCCGGCCGCGGTGGAGTCGGCCGTGTTCGGCTTCCAGGAATTGGTCTTCTTCAGCGTCTCCATGGGCGTGCACGCGCCGCGATAGAGGTAGAAATCGGACTGCGTGGTCACCGCGCCGGACGGGTTGCACAAGGTCAGCGCATAGGTGTCGGTGATGTCCTGAAGGCTGGATGTGGCGCTCCACGCGTAGTCGACGCCGCGGCCGAGCAGCACGTAGAGGTTGATGCCGGCGAACGCGGCGCCCCGTGCCCTGATCCCGGGACCGGACAGCTCTTCCAGCATGAGCAGCTGCGGCGCGAAATAGCCGGTCTGCGGGCCGAAGACGGCGATCGGATGTCCGGTAGCCGACCGGGCGGCCGAGACCACGACCGCGTTCGACATGCCAGGATGCGCGATGTCGACCATCAGGCCGGACAACGGTCCGCTGGCCGTACCGGTCTCGTTCTGCGTGATGTCGACAGGCGCGGCGCCCGCGTCGGGGAGCACCACCCCGGTGGCGCCGGACACCGAGCCGAAGGGGAAGCTCTGCCCCGCGTGGAGGGTGAGTGTGGTCTCCGGGTCGTTCTGCCCCCGGAAGGCGGCCCACACCTGGTCGCCGACCGTGGCGCCGTAGCGTGCCCGGGCGGCGACTCTGACCAGCGCCGACTGCATCTCCGCGCCGCCTCCGCCGCCGAACAGCCCGCCGATCACCCCGGAGATCGCCACCAGGTCGGCCATCGTGAAGTGGACGGGCCCGCCCGCGTTGGTGATCGCGTCCAGGTGTCCGGTCAGGACGTACTCGCCCGGGCAGTTGCGGTTGGCCATGCAGCGGTCGATGTAGGCGTTGATCCCGGTGATGTAGTTCTGCACGTCGTCGTAGAGCTGCGCGCCGCGCGTCCCGGAGGTTCGCAGCCGGTCGATCTGCGCCTGCAGGTCGGCCTCGGTGTACGGTGCGCTGCGCCAGACGCTCTGCTCGAGCGCCCGGTTGCCGGGAGCGCCGCCCGCGAACGGCGTGAGCTCGCCCCGTCCGACGTGGCGTAGCAGGTCCATGACCCAGAGCCGATCCTGAGCTCCGGCGTACCCAGCGCCGAACATCGTGCCCGCGCGGGTGGTGCCGGTGACATGCGGCACGCCGGTCGCCTTGTCGCGGACGATCGTGACGTCCGAGCGCGGGCTGACCGTGCTTTCTACCTGACCGGCCGGCACGCCGAAGCCGGAGGAGTTGAAGAAGGCGGAGATCTGTCCGTCGGTCAGGCCGCTGTACTGGGAGATCAGGCTGGCGTAGCGGTTGAGCTGGTCGCCGGCATGCGGCGGCATCGTGCCCAGGGCCTGGTTGCCGAGGATGTCGACGAGAGTCGCATTGCCGTTTTCACCAGGCGGCAGGATGTCCGCGCACTGGCCGAGGCAGTAGTCGTCGGCTGCGTACGCGGCGGCTGGGGCGGCGGGCGCGAGGGGGAACAGCAGGGCGATTGCGGCGAGAGGTGCGGCGAGTGCGGCGCGGCGCATGGCGGCTTCCCTAGGGTCGGGGTTCCCTGGAAAAATGAGGATGTCTCACCTATTGGTGACCGTACTCCCGGGTAACTCCCCCGACAAGGCCCGATCTTTCACCCCTATCGCGCGCTTTCCGGGCCGGGTTTTCTGGGTGCAGATGAGAGATCAAGCTTTGCGAGCCCGGCTTAGCTCAATCGGCACACTGGCTTATGTCGCCGGACCAGCCAGCTCCGGACGCCGGTCCACGGCGGTCACGGCCCGCTCGGGTCAGCGGCCAGGCGGCCGGCGAACTCACCCGGCCCGACCAGCCCAACCCCCCATCCAGCCTCGACCCCAGGCAGGCCATTCACGACGCAGCCCCTGGGCGGCGCGCGCGGCGCGGGCGCGGCAGGGGCAGGGCGGGCGGAGCGCCTGAGGCACGACCGGGCGCAGACCCGCGAAATGAATGATTCAGCCAGCCGCCACGCCGACCGGCAGAAGCCGGCAAAGCTGACGGCGCAGCCCCGCGAAAATGACAGCGCACGCCCGCCGGCAAAGCTGACGGCGCAGCCCGCGAACCTTGACGGCGCACGCCCGCCGGCAAAACTGACGGCGCAGCCCGCGAACCTGGCGGCGCACGCCCGCCGGCAAAGCTGACGGCCCAGGCCCGTAAACCTTGACGGCGCAGGTCCGCGCAGGTCCGCGAATCTGACGGCGCGGGCACTCCGATTCCGTGGAGCGGGCTGCGCGATCTGACGAAGCAGGGGCACCGCGTTCGATGGAGCAGGCACCGCGACTCTGACGGGTGGACCCGAATATGGGTTGTCAGAAGCCCGCGGGCCATGCCGCCGAGGATTCAATCGGCCAGCTGATCCGTGAGAGAAGACGGTCATGGACTGCCGAGCAGCTGAATCACACGGCTGTCGAGTCGGCAGCGGATGCGGGGCCGCCTGGTGAGGCCGATGCCGCGGATGCCGCCGGTGACGTCGCCGCTGACGCCGATGCCGCGGCGGCACGGCGGGCCCGCTCGGTGGTGGCGTGGACATCTGTCCGCTCGTCGTACCGGCGGAACTTCGGCAGTGCCGTAGCCATCGCCGCTACGGCCCCGATGCAGAGGAGGCCGCCGGCACCCAGTGAGAACCGTACGCCGCCCAACTGGGCCATGAACCCGGCCCGCGCGTTGCCCATCATCGGGCCGGTCAGGTAGGACAGCATTTCGATCCCCGCGAGCCGTCCCCTCAGCTCGTCAGGGATGGTCTGGTTCCACAGCGTCATCCGGAAGACACCGCTGATCATGTCGGCCACGCCGCCCAGGCACAGGAAGACCAGGACCAGCCACAGGTTGGGCATCAGGCCCGCCAAGGTGATCGCCACACCCCACGACGAGGCTGCGAAGATCACGGCCATGCCGTGCCGGTGCACATGTCGCGTCCAGCCCGACGTCACCGAGGCCGCCAAGGCCCCCACACCCCACGCCGAGTAGAGCAGTCCAAGCTCGTTCGGCGAGCCCAGGTCGTCGGCCAGGAATGGGTAGAGCGCGGTCACGTAGGCGAAGAGGTTGGCCGCGATGTCGACGAGATACGTGCCTACCAGGTCCGGACGGCTGACCGCGTAGCGTACGCCCTCCACGAGCGACTGTACGGACGCCTTCGACGCGTTCTCCGCGGGAGGGGCCGCGCTGATCCGCGACAGCAGTAGGAGCGATATGACGTAGAAGCCCGGGACCAGGGCGTACGACGGCGCGAGGCCGATGCCGGTGACGGCGAATCCGGCCAATGCAGGCCCGACTATGCCTCCGAGATTCCAGCGCGCGCCGTCGATCGCGATGGCGGCGGACATGTGTTCGTGCGAGACCACCCGCGGCAGCATCGCCGTCAGACTTGGCCGCTGAAGTGCGGAGAATCCAGCCGAGAACGCGCCCGCGACGTACAGAACCCAGGCTTGCGGATGCGGCAGCAGCGCGTTGACCAGCAGCGACACTGATGTGGCGCCTAGTCCGAGCTCGGTCAGCAATATGACGCGCCGCCTGTCGAGCGCGTCGGCGATAGCCCCGCCCCACAGCCCGCAGATCACCATGGGCACGAATTCGGCCACGCTTACCAGTCCGACCGCGACGTAGGAGCCCGTGAGCACCTTCATCTGGTACGGCACGGCGACCAGCGTCAGGTAGCCGCCCAACATCGTGATCAGCCCCGACCCCGCGAGAAAGCGGAAGTCTCGCGATCTGCGCAGCGGGGTCAGATCCAGCCGTACCCGATTAAGAAGCGCTATTACCGACACGAACGCGCATAATGACCGGTTTTCGCCCCACTATGCAAACGATTTTCGCCCTCCACCGGATCGGTCACTACCCGCCTCGCCGGATCCGCCGCAGGAGCGTTCACGAGCGCACCTCATCGCTCGAAGAGACGAAGACAATCGTGGTGTTCGGTCGTGGTGTTCGGTCGTGGTGCTCGACCGTGTCGGCCGGTTGAGGTGGTCGATTGTGTCGGCCGGTTGAGGCGGCTGGTTGTGTCGGCTGGTCGTAGTGGTTGGTTGTGGCGGCTGTCATACGGCGACAACCGAACTCGGGGGCGCGGGGACGGTTGAGAGCCTGCTCAGCGGGCCGTGCCGCGCCTGGCCGTGCCGAGCCTGGCCGTGCCGGGCCGTGCCGCGCCAGGGCGGCGGCTGCGTGCGGTCGTGGCGCGTCATCCAGCGCAGCCACCGAGTCCCCGCCCCCGGGTCAGACTTTGGCCAGGCTCAGGGTTGGCGGCGGAGGAGATCGGCAAGGGGCGTGGCGGGGTGACCGGTGATGTCGGGGATCGCTGTGCTGACGCCGTCCTGCTCGCCGGCGGCGATGGCCGTGTATGTCGAGACCCATGCGTCGACCTGCCAGCCCGGGGCGTTGTATTCGGCACGTGAGAGGTAGGCCTCCTCGAGCGTCTCGGCATGGTAAGCGACCTCGCGTCCGGTGACCTCGGTGATCGTCACAGCGATCTCGGCCATGGAGAGCGCCTCGGGACCCGTCATGTCGTATGTCCGCCCGGCATGCGGGCTGGGATCGTGGAGGATCGCTGCCGCGGCATCGGCGATGTCGTCCTGCGCGACAGCGGACACGCGTCCGTCGCCGGCCGGTCCACGGATCACGCCGTCCTCGCCGACCATGAACCGCAGGAAATCCGCGTAGAGGTTGTCGCGCAGGAACGTGAACGGCATGCCGCTCGCCCTGATCCGCTCCTCGGTCGCATAGTGGTCCCTGGCGAGCGTGAACGTGGCGGTGGGGCTGGCGCCGTAGAACGATGTGTAGACCAGGTGCCCGACGCCGGCCTCCGCTGCGGCGTCGACGAATGTGAAGTGGTCCGTCAGCCGGTCCGGCGCTTCGGCCGCTGACACCATCAGCACCGTCTCCGCCCCCTCCAGAGCATCCCGTACGGCTTTCGCATCGCGGTACGACGCGACCGCCACGGTGGCACCCGGAAACCCGGGAGCGCGGGCCGGATCTCGGACGATCATCCGCTGTCCGGTCCCCGCCTCGGCGAGCCGTCGGGCGACCCGCCCCCCGAGTTGCCCCGTAACACCACAGACCACGATCACGCTCATGCGGCCATCGTGCCACTCGTCCGTCAGGCGGCGGGAACCTTGTCGAGGAAGCCGTACACATGACGGACACGGCCGTCGTCGGCGAGGGTGGCGACGTCGAATCCGATCACTACGGGCTCTTCGCCGGCGAGGCCGAGGTGCCAGGTGAACCGGACGACGTCGTGGTGTCCGTCCAGGATCTCGCCCCGCGAGAACCCCAATCCGGGGAACATCTGCTGGGCCCCGGCGATGACGGCAGCGATCCCTTCGTAGCCAGCGACGTCGGCCAGCGGATCCGTGTAGGTCGCGTCCTCGGTCCAGGCCTCAGCGATCAGCTTGGTCCGCGTCTCGGCGTCGGCTTCGTTCCAGGCGGCGAGATAGCGGTCGACGGAAGCGGCGTAGTCGGTCATCTGTTCCTCCGTAGTGGTTGCTTACGAGCAACTTGCCATCCCAGCGTGCGCATAGGCGATTACGTATGACGTAAGGCAAGGCATTACTGCAGACCCAGCTGCGCCCGTGTGTGGGGGAGGGCAGGTGAAACGTTCACAGCCGACCTGGGGTGATTCGTCGGCGGCTTGCTCGGCGGGGGAGGCCTTGGGTGACGATCGGATCCCTTCCCCGGGTACGAGATCCCGGTCCGGCGAGGGTCCGAACGTCCGAAGGTTTAAGGGTCTAAGGGGCCAAGGCCAGTGCAACGGTGCGTCGCGGCGGCTTCCGCGCAGCGATGGACCGAGAGCAGGTCCAGCGGTGCGTTCGCGGCAGGGTCCCGTCGGGGTCGTATCGGCAGGAGGTGTGATGCGATCGCTACAGGTCCCGCGTGTGCTTCGCGTAGCCGTGACCGCGCTGGTGCTGCTGGCCGCTGGAGTCACGGGTACCGCGACCGCGGAGAGCCGGCAAGCGGGCCACGGGTCGGTGCCGACATGGCGGGGGACGATCGTCCGGCTGGCGGCGTTGCCGTCCGCTCTCCGCCTGGCGGGATCAGGGCCGTCCTGGCGGATCTGGTATCTCTCCACGGGCTGGAACAACCGCCCGACCGTCGTCAGCGGAACATTGTCCGTTCCGAAGGGCTCGGCACCGGCCGGCGGGTGGCCGATCGTCAGTTTCGGCCATGGCTTCAGCGGCTTGGCCGATGCCTGTGCGCAGTCGCGCACCGGCCCCAGCCCATGGGAGCGAACCCTCGAGGAAACTCTCATCGGGGCGGGCTACGCGGTGGCCGTCACCGATTGGGAGGGCACCGGAACGCCCGGCGATAGCCCCGGCATCGAGGGTCATTCGGAGGCGTACACCACCATAGACATCGTCCGCGCGGCCCGCCACCTGGCCGGACTGTCCAGGACGTGGCTGTCGATCGGCTATTCGCAGGGCGGGCATGCCGCTCTCTGGGCGTCTTCGCTCGCTTCGGCTTACGCGCCGGAGTTGCGGCTGGCGGGCACCATCGCGCTCGCTCCCGTCACTCAGCTAGGACTCCTGGTCACCGTCGCACAGGATCCGGCCGCGCCGCTGAACCCGACCGTGCCGTACGGCGGACGCGCGTTCACCGTGACCCACTCCGACTTCCGCCCAGCCCGGTGGTTCACCCCGCGTGGCCTTGACCTGGTCGATCTGGCGGGCCGCGTCTGCATCGACGAGATGGCGGCCACCGTCGCCGGGGTCACCAACGCTGATGCCTTACGAGATCCGCCCGCCGCCGCGGCCGAATTCGGACGACTGTACGCCCCGGAGGAGGTGCCCCTGACCGGCTACACCCGTCCGGTTCGCATCCTGCATGGCGCAGCGGACACCTTGCCGATGATCTTCAGCCAGATCACGGCAGGGCAGCTAGCCGGCGCCGGTGTGGACGCCACTTTCGAGCCGGTGGAGGGAGCCGACCACTTCACACTCCTGCCTACCGTCGCAGCAAAGGTGGTCCTCATCGCCCACGATCTGCTCGCGTCGTAACGTCTCGCGATCTGCTTGCGTCGTAACGACTCGCGACCCTGTGTCGTGGGCTATCCCAATGATCTGGTCGCCTCTTGGCGACGACCCCGGCCGCGCCGCGCCGCCCCTCGCGTTGCGCGCGGCCGGGCCCAGGCGCGAGGGCATGCCATGCCTGGTCCTTGCCACTCGGTCCAGCCCGGGTGCATAAGCTTGCGCGTCGTCGCGCGGCGCGCCCGGCATAGGAGGGCGCGTCGTCGCGCGCCCCCTGGCCGGGATTCGAGAGGGTGTGCGTCGTCGCGCGGCTCGCGGCCGGGCTGCGGGGGCGTGTGCGTTGTCGTGGGCGGTCTGGCCGGGCTGTGGGGGCGTGCGCGTTGTCACTGCACCCCCGGCCGGGATGGGAGGGTGTGCGCGTCGTTCGGGCGCGCCCTGGCCGGGCTGGGAGGGCGTGCATTGTCACGTGCGGCTGGGCTGGTGTGGGAGGCCGCGCGTTGTCATATGCACCCCGGCCGGGATGGGAGGGTGCGCGTCGGCGCGCGCGCCCTGGCCGGCGGCTCAGCGGCCGAAAGCGCTCCGAACGCAGGTGTGTGCCCGTGTGTGCCCGTGGCGTGCCCGTGCGCATCCGTGGGTGCCCGTGCGTGCCCAAACGCACCCGTGCGTGCCCGTGCGTGCTCGTGCGTGCCCGTGCGTGCTCGTGGGTACCGTGCGCGCACGCGGTACCCGTGCGTGCCCGTACCCCTCAGGGGTTGAGGATCTCGCGGCGCAGGTGTGTCTTCAGGATCTTGCCGCCCGGATTCCGCGGCAGCTCGGTGTCCCGGAACCAGATCTGGACGGGGATCTTGAAGGCGGCCAGGCGCGTCCGCAGGAAGTTCTGCAGCTCCTCGGCGGTCACCGGCGACTTCGGACGGATGACCGCGCCGACCTGTTCGCCCAGCTCGTCGTCGGGGATGCCGATGACCGCGGCGTCGTCCACAGCCGGATGCTCGAAGAGCGCGGCCTCGACCTCGGCGCAGTAGACGTTCTCGCCCCCGCGGATGACCATGTCCTTGGCCCGGTCGACGACGTAGACGAAGCCTTCCTCGTCGACTTTGGCCAGGTCGCCGGTGTGCAGCCAGCCGTTGACGAACGTCTCGGCGGTCGCGTCGGGCCGGTTCCAGTAGCCCATGATGACGATCGGGCCGCGGACGCACAGCTCGCCGACCTCGCCCGTCGGCACCTCCTGCCCGAGCGGGTCGCACACCTTCACGTCCACCACGGCCAGTGGCACACCGATGCTGTCCGGCTTGGCCAGATAATCCTTCCCGCTGTTGTAGACGGCCAGCGCGGTCGTCTCGGTCATGCCGTATCCGTTGGACGGCGTCCTGTTCGGCAGCAGTTCGGTGATCCGCTCCAGCAGCTTGGGCGGCGCGGGCGCGCCGCCGTACGAGATGGCGCTGAGTGTCGAGATGTCATACGACCCGAAGGACGGGTGCGACAGCAGCTGCCACGCGTTGGTCGGCACGCCGCTCATCACGGTGACCTTCTCGCGCTCGATCAGCTGCAGCGCACGCCCGGCATCCCACTTGTACATGAGCACGAGCCCGCCGCCGGCGAAGATGGTCGTCATAAGCACCGCGAAGCAGCCGGTCGCATGGAAGAGCGGCACGGTCAGCAGCGTGATCCGCCGCACGCCCATCGACTCGCCCGGGTCGCGGCCGGACAGGGCGACCGTGCGCATCATGGCGTACGCCACGGTCATGGGCGCCTGGCCGAGGTTGCGATTGCTGCCGAGCGCGCCCTTGGGCTTGCCGGTGGTGCCGGAGGTGTAGAAGATCGTCGCCGGATCCTCGGAGGAGATCTCGGCGGGCGGCAGCGTCACGTCGGCGCGCACCTCGCCCAAAACCTCATCGAACGTGCGGCCCTCGAAGCCCGGAGTCGGACGGGCCACGATCAGCGCGACGCCGGACCATTCGAGCACCTGCTTCATCCGGTCGGCCCGCTCGCCGTCGGCGATCAGCAGTTTGGCTCCCGAGTCGTCCAGCCCGTACTCCAGCTCGGCCTGGGTCCACCACGCGTTGAGCGGCACGACGACCGCGCCCACAGCGAGGATGGCCGAGAACGCGACGATCCACTCGGGATAGTTGCGCATGGCGATCGCCACCCGGTCGCCCTTGCGCACCCCGAAGTCGTCGACCAGCCGGTGGGCCAGGGTGGCCGCGCGCCGGAAGTGCTCCTCGAAGGTGATCTGCTCGTCCTCGTAGACGATGAACACCTTGTCGCCGTGGAACCTGCTGATCTCCAGCATGCCCCGATATGTCGTGGGCGCGTGCTTCCAGATTCGCACGCCGCCGCCGACGTCGGCCATCTCGAAAAGCTGGCCTGGCGCGGTCAGCTGGGCCTGAACCTCGTCGTGGGTAAGAGCCATGCCGACACGTTACCGACCGGTTGGTATGACGTCCACAGTATGGAATCGCCTTGCATGGCCATGCCTTCCGTTGCATACTTTCACTGAAGGCAAGAACATGAGCGACTGCGCATAAACATACATACAGGGGTGAGCGATGAGGGCGGCCATCGCAGGCGCGAGCGGTTACGCGGGTGGCGAGCTGTTGCGGCTGCTCCTCGGCCATCCCGGCATCGAAATCGGCGCGTTGACCGCCGGCTCCAGCGCCGGCAGCAAGCTCGGCGATCACCAGCCTCACCTGCTTCCCTTGTACGACCGAGTGCTCGGCGACACGACTCCCGAGGTGCTGAGCGGTCACGATGTCGTCTTCCTCGCCCTCCCGCACGGACAGTCGTCCGCCATCGCACGCCGGCTGGAAGGCTGCCTCGTCGTCGACTGCGGCGCCGATTTCCGGCTCGCCTCCACCGCCGACTGGGAGCGCTTCTACGGCGGCCCGCACGCGGGCACCTGGCCGTACGGGTTGCCCGAGCTCCACCGCGAGACGCTGCGGACGGCGCGCCGCATCGCGGTCCCGGGGTGTTATCCGACGTCGGCGACGCTCGCGCTGTTCCCCGCCTTCGCCGCCGGGCTGGTCGAGCCCGACGTGGTCGTGGTGGCCGCCAGCGGCACCAGCGGGGCCGGGCGCAGCCTCAAGCCCCATCTGCTCGGCAGCGAGGTCATGGGCGCGGTCAGCGCGTACGCAGTGGGAGGCGTCCACCGCCACACCCCCGAAATCGAGCAGAACCTCGCGTACGTCGCGGGCGCGCCGGTCAAGGTCTCGTTCACCCCGACCCTCGCGCCGATGTCCCGCGGCATTCTGGCCACCTGTACGGCTCCCGCCGCGCCCGGCGTGACCGCCGCCCAGCTCCGCGACGCCTACGAGACAGCCGTGAAAGACGAGCCGTTCCTGCACCTCCTACCGGAGGACGTGTGGCCGTCGACGGCCATGACCCTCGGCGCCAACACGGCCGTCATCCAGATCTCGCTCGACGAGCGGTCCGGCCGCGTGGTCGCCGTGGCCGCGATCGACAACCTGACCAAAGGTACGGCGGGCGGCGCGATCCAGAGCGCCAACCTCGCCCTCGGCCTGCCCGAAGAACTCGGCCTCCCGACCACTGGAGTGAGTCCATGAGCGTGACCGCACCTCTCGGCTTCCGCGCCGCCGGCGTCGTCGCGGGAATCAAATCGTCCGGCATGCGCGACCTGGCCCTGGTCGTCAACGACGGGCCGTCGCGAGCGGCCGCGGCCGTGTTCACGGCCAACCGCGTGAAGGCGGCGCCCGTGCTGTGGTCGCGGCAGGTGGTCTCCGGCGGCCGGGTCAAGGCCGTGATCCTGAACGCGGGCGGCGCGAACGCCTGCACGGGCCCGGCCGGCTTCCAGGACACGCACGCCACGGCCGAGCGGGTGGCCGACGCCATCGGCGACTCGGCGGGGGAGATCGTCGTCTGCTCCACCGGCCTGATCGGCGAGCGGCTCCCGATGACCGCCCTGCTCGACGGCGTCGAGCTGGTGGCGTCGCAGCTGTCGCGCGACGGCGGACTCGCGGCCGCCGACGCGATCCGGACCACCGACACGGTTGGCAAGATCTCCTTCCGCCAGGGGGCGTATTCGATCGGCGGCATGGCCAAGGGCGCCGGCATGCTCGCCCCGGCGCTGGCCACGATGTTGTGCGTGCTCACCACGGACGCCGATCTGACCTCCGAGGAGCTGGACAAGGCGCTGCGCGGCGCGACCTCGGTCACCTTCGACCGGCTCGACAGCGACGGCTGCATGTCCACGAACGACACGGTCCTGCTGATGGCCTCCGGCGCGAGCGGGGTCAAGCCCGACCTCGCCGAGTTCGAGCGCAAGCTCACCGAGGTCTGCGCCGACCTGGCCCGGCAGCTGCTGGTCGACGCCGAGGGCGCCAGCAAGGCCATCGCGATCGAGGTGGTGGGCGCCGCCAGCGTCGCGGACGCCGTGACCGTAGGGCGGACAGTCGCCCGTTCGGCCCTGCTCAAGTGCGCCATCCACGGGGAGGACCCCAACTGGGGGCGGGTGCTGTCGGCGGTCGGCACGACCGACGCCGAGTTCGAGCCCGACCGGCTCAACGTGGCCATCAACGGCGTGTGGATCTGCCGGGGCGGCGCCGCCGGCGACGAGCGATCCAAGGTCGACCTGCGCCCGCGCGACGTGACGATCACGATCGACCTGTCCGCCGGCCCCCACGCGGCGACCATTTACACCACCGACCTGACCGCCGCCTACGTCCACGAGAACTCGGCGTACAGCACATGACCACGGCGCGAGAGAGCATGGCGACCGCGCACGAGAAGGCGCGGACGCTCATCGAGGCCCTGCCGTGGCTGTCCCGCTTTCACGGCGCCACCGTGGTCGTCAAGTACGGCGGCAACGCCATGACCGAACAACACCTGCGCGAGTCGTTCGCCGATGACGTGATCTTCCTGCGCTACGCGGGGCTCCGGCCGGTGATCGTGCACGGCGGCGGCCCGCAGATCAACGCCCATCTGGCCGAGCTCGGCATCGAGTCGCGGTTCGAGGCCGGGCTGCGGGTGACCACGCCGGAGGCGATGCGCGCCGTCCGCCGGGTCCTGGTCGGCGAGGTCAACCGCGACGTGGTCGGCCTGCTCAACCGGCACGGCCCGTTCGCGGTCGGACTGTCCGGAGAGGACGCGCACCTGTTCACGGCCACGCGCAAGCTCGCGATGGTCGACGGCGTGGCGATCGACATCGGCCAGGTCGGCGAGATCGTCCGGGTCGAGGCGGGAGCCGTACAGGCTTTGATCGACAACGGCCGCATCCCGGTCGTGTCCTCCATCGCACGCGGCGCCGACGGGTCGATCTACAACGTCAACGCCGACACGGCCGCCGCGGCGCTGGCCGTGTCGCTCGGCGCGGCCAAGCTGATCGTGCTCACCGACGTCGAGGGCCTCTACCGCGACTGGCCGGCGAGCGACGACGTGATCCGCAGGATCGGCGCGCCCGACCTGGCCGCGCTGCTGCCGTCGCTGTCGAGCGGCATGGTCCCCAAGATGGAAGCCTGCCTCACGGCGGTCACGAGCGGCGTCCCCGGCGCGCACGTGCTCGACGGGCGCGTGCCGCACGCGCTCCTGCTGGAGATCTTCACTGACGAGGGCATCGGCACCATGGTCACCCCAAAGGTGGACGAATGACGATATATGAGAAGTTTGATCAATATTTCATGCCGAACTACGGCATACCGCCGCTGGCGTTGGCGCGCGGCGAGGGGACGGTCGTCTGGGACGTCGACGGCAGGTCCTACCTCGACTTCATCGGCGGCATCGCGGTCAGCTCGCTCGGGCACGCGCACCCGGCGCTCGTCCAGGCCGTGTCGCGGCAGGTCGCGACCCTCGCGCACACCTCCAACCTGTTCCTGCACGAGCCCGAGGTCCGCCTCGCCGAGCGGCTGCTCGGCCTGCTCGACGCCCCCGGGCGCGTCTTCCTCGCCAACTCCGGCACCGAGGCCAACGAGGCCGCGCTCAAAATGGCCATCCTCTACGGCAAGGCCCACGCCAGGCCCTATTTCGTCGCGGCGGAGCTGGCCTTCCACGGCCGCTCGCTCGGCGCGCTGAGCCTCACCGGCAAGCCGTCCATCCGCGACAAGTTCGGCCCGTTCTCGGTTGACGTCCGATTCGTCCCGTACGGCGACGCCGACGCGCTGGCGAAGGCGGTCGACGAGGAATGCGCGGCCGTGTTCCTCGAGCCGACGCAGGGGGAGGCCGGCGTCGTGCCGCCGCCCGACGGCTACTTCCGCGCGGCCCGCGAGATCACGGCGGACAAGGGCGCCCTGCTGGTGGCCGACGAGATCCAGTCGGCCATCGGCCGCACCGGACACTGGTTCGCCCACCAGGCCGAGGGCGTGCTGCCCGACATCCTCACGCTCGCCAAGGGCCTCGGCGGCGGCCTGCCGATCGGCGCGGTCGTCGGATTCGGCGCGCACGGCTCGATCTTCGCCAAGGGCGACCACGGCTCGACCTTCGGCGGCAACCCCGTCTCCTGCGCCGCCGCGCTCGCCGTGCTCGACAACGTCGACCTCGACCACATCCGGGCCGTCGCCGCCGACCTGTGGGACGGCCTGCAGGCGATCGAGCATCCGCTGCTCAAGGGCGTGCGCGGCCGGGGCCTCTGGGTGGCCCTCGTGCTCGCCGAGCACCGCGCGGCCGAAGTGCAGCGCGCCGCGCAGGACGCCGGCTTCCTGGTGAACGCCGTGCTCCCGGACGCGATCCGGCTCGCGCCGCCGCTGGTCGTCACCTCGGAGGAAGTCCAGAAGTTCGTGGGCGCGCTGCCGTCCATCCTCACGGAAGCGGCGAAATGACCAGGCACTTCCTGAGGGACGACGACCTGTCGCCGGCGGAGCAGGCCGAGATCCTCGACCTGGCCGACGCCATGAAGAAGGACAGGTTCGGATACCGGCCGTTCGAAGGGCCGCAGACGGTCGCCGTCCTCTTCGACAAGCACTCGACCCGCACACGCGTGTCCTTCGCGGTCGGCATCGCCGAATTGGGCGGCCAGCCGTTGATCATCGATGCCGGATCGGCGCAGCTCAGCCGGGGCGAACCCATCGAAGACACGGCCCGCGTGCTGGAGCGGCAGGTGGCCGCGATCGTCTGGCGGACATTCGGCCAGGATCGGATCGAGGCCATGGCCGCCGCCTCCCGGGTCCCGGTGGTGAACGCGCTGACCGACACCTTCCACCCCTGCCAGATCCTTGCCGACCTGCAGACGATCCGCGAGCACCTGGGCACGCTGAAGGGCCTGACCTTGGCCTACTTCGGTGACGGCGGCAACAACATGGCCCACTCCTATCTGCTGGGCGGCGCCACGGCCGGAATGCACGTCCGGATCGCGGCCCCTGTGGCGTACGAGCCGGATCCGCTGATCGTGCGGCGCGCCGCGGAGATCGCGGCGCAGACCGGCGGATCAGTGGTCGTGCTGTCCGATCCGGACGCGGCCGCCGCGCAGGCGCACGTGCTGGCCACCGACACCTGGGTCTCGATGGGCCAGGACGCCAAGGACACCGAGCGGTTCCTGCCGTATCAGGTGAACGCGGCCCTGCTCGCGCAAGCCGCCTCCGACGCCGTCGTGCTGCACTGCCTGCCCGCCTACCGCGGGAAGGAGATCGCCGCCGACGTCATCGACGGCCCTCGAAGCGTGGTTTGGGACGAGGCCGAGAACCGCCTGCACGCCCAGAAGGCCCTGCTGCACTGGCTGGTCTCGAGATGACGATTCCGCTCACCAAAGCGGCCCGGCACGCGAAGATCGTCGAACTGCTCACCCGCAACAAGGTCCGATCCCAGCCCGACCTGGCGAAACTGCTCCTGGAAAGCGGCGTGGAAGTCACCCAGGCCACGCTGTCACGCGATCTCGACGAACTCGGCGCGCTCAAGCTGCGGGCCGACGACGGCACCCTGGTGTACGCGGTCCCGGGCGAGGGCGGCGGCCGCATCCCCCTGTATCGGACGGGAACCGGCGGAGGACACGGGATCGGCGGAATCGGATCCGTCGAGAACCCGGACGCCCGGCTGCGACGCCTCGCGGCAGAGCTGCTGGTCGCCGCCGAGGCCTCGGCCAACCTCGTGATCCTCCGTACGCCTCCGGGGGCGGCGCAGTATCTCGCCTCCGCCATCGACCACGCCGACTGGGAGTCCATTCTCGGCACGGTCGCGGGGGACGACACCATCCTGGTGATCAGCCGCGATCCCCTCGGCGGCGAGGCACTCGCGCATTCACTACTAAAACTCATGGAGAAAAAATGACCGACCGGGTGGTACTCGCATATTCCGGCGGACTCGACACGTCCGTCGCCATTCCGTTCCTCGCCGACCAGACCGGCGCCGAGGTCATCGCCGTGGCCGTCGACGTCGGCCAGGGCGGTGAGGACATGGAGGTGATCCGGCAGCGGGCCCTCGACTGCGGCGCCGCCGAGGCCGTCGTGGTCGACGCGAGGGAGGAGTTCGCGGCCGAGTTCTGCGTGCCCGCCCTGCAGGCCAACGCCCTCTACATGGACCGCTATCCGCTGGTGTCGGCGCTGTCCCGGCCGCTGATCGTCAAGCACCTGGCGGCGGCCGCGAAGAAGTACGAGGGCACGCACGTCTCCCACGGATGCACCGGAAAGGGCAACGACCAGGTCCGCTTCGAGGCCGGGCTGGCCGCGCTCAACCCCGAGCTCGAGGTCATCGCGCCCGCGCGCGACTACGCCTGGACCCGCGACAAGGCCATCGCCTTCGCCGAGGAGAAGGGCCTGCCGATCGACGTCACCAAGAAGTCGCCCTACTCGATCGACCAGAACCTGTGGGGCCGGGCCGTCGAAACCGGCTTCCTCGAGGACATCTGGAACGGCCCCATCGAGGACGTCTACGACTACACCTCCGACCCGGCGGTCCAGCGTGACCCGGACGAACTGGTCATCACCTTCGCCAAGGGCGTCCCCGTGGCCATCGACGGCCGGCCCCTGTCGCCGTACCAGATCATCGCCGAGCTCAACCGGCGCGCCGGCGCGCAGGGCGTCGGGCGGCTCGACATGGTCGAAGACCGGCTCGTCGGCATCAAGTCGCGCGAGGTCTACGAGGCGCCGGGCGCCATCACCCTGATCACCGCCCACATGGAGCTGGAGAGCGTCACGGTCGAGCGCGACCTCGCCCGGTTCAAGCGGAGCGTCGACCAGCGCTGGGGCGAACTCGTCTACGACGGCCTCTGGTTCTCCCCGCTCAAGCGGGCGCTCGACGCGTTCATCGCCGAGGCGCAGCTGCACGTCTCCGGCGACATCCGGATGGTGCTCCACGGCGGCCGCGCGGTGGTCACCGGACGTCGGTCCGATCAGTCGCTGTACGACTTCTCGCTGGCCACCTACGACACGGGCGACGCCTTCGACCAGTCCCTCGCCAAGGGCTTCGTCCAGCTCTGGTCCCTGCCGAGCAAGATCGCCGCGGCCCGCGACACGCGCGCCTGATCGCGACCGGACGATCCGAGAGCGCCGGCTTCGGGCGGCGCTCTCAGGGAAGTCGCAGATGGACTATGGTCCCGGATGACATGGCAACACGACCCGTGGGGTGAGGCGTGAGTTCGGAAGGTAAGCCGATGCGGTTGTGGGGCGGGCGGTTCGAGGGCGGGCCCGCCGATGCGCTGACGCGGCTGTCGGTGAGCGTGCATTTCGACTGGCGGCTTGTGCCGTACGACCTGCTGGCCTCGCGGGCGCACGCGCGTGTGCTCAATCGGGCCGGGCTGCTCGCCGACGACGAGCTGGAGCGCATGCTCACCGCGATCGACGACCTGGAGCAGGCGTGCAAGTCCGGGGCCTTCCGCCCCACCGTCGCCGACGAGGACGTGCACACCGCGCTTGAGCGCGGTCTGCTCGAACGGCTCGGCACGCTCGGCGGCAAGCTGCGCGCCGGCCGTTCGCGCAACGACCAGATCGCCACCGACCTGCGTCTCTACCTGCGCGATCATGTGCGAACCGTCGTGTCCCGCCTGGTCGAGCTGGAGACCGCGCTGATGAGCCAGGCCGAGCGCCACGCCGAGACGGCCGCTCCCGGCATGACCCACCTGCAGCACGCCCAGCCGGTCTCCTTCGGCCACCAGCTGCTGGCGCACGTGCATCCGATCACCCGCGACATCCACCGGCTACAGGATTGGGATCGGCGGGCCGCCGTCTCCCCGCTCGGGTCGGGCGCGCTGGCCGGGTCGTCGCTGCCGCTCGACCCGCAGGCCGTCGCCCTTGAGCTGGGATTCGACGCGGCCGCGCCCAACTCCATGGACGCCGTGGCCGACCGTGACTTCGCGGCCGAGTTCCTGTTCTGCGCCGCGATGATCGGCATTCACCTGTCGCGGCTGGGCGAGGAGATCGTCCTGTGGGCCTCGCAGGAGTTCCGCTGGATCGAGATGGACGACGCCTACTCGACCGGGTCGTCGATCATGCCGCAGAAGAAGAACCCCGACGTGGCCGAACTGGCCCGGGGCAAGAGCGGACGGCTGATCGGCTCGCTGATGACGATGCTCACCACCTTGAAGGGCCTCCCGCTCACCTACAACCGCGATCTGCAGGAGGACAAGGAGCCGGTGTTCGACGCGGTCGACACCCTGCTGCTGGTCCTGCCCGCGGTCTCCGGACTCGTGTCCACCATGCGGGTCAACTCCGCCAAGCTCGAGTCGACGGCCTCCGACGGGTTCGCCCTGGCCACCGACCTCGCCGAGCTGCTCGTCCGCAAAGGCGTGGCGTTCCGGGACGCCCACGAGGCGGTCGGGCACCTCGTGGTGTGGTGTCAGGTCAACGAGTGCGATCTCGGCGACGTGTCCGACGAGGACCTGGCGAAGATCTCCCCGGTCCTCACCCCGGACGTGCGTGACGTCCTGAACGTCGCGGGAGCGCTGCGTGCCCGCAAGGCGTACGGCGGTACGGCGCCCGACCGCGTCCGCGATCAGCTGGCCGCGCTCCGCGAGGCCGTCGACGCGCAGGCGGCGTGGGCGGCCAATTGAGCGACCTGCTGACGCGGGACTTCTTCGACCGGCCCACCCATGTGGTGGCCCCTGACCTGCTCGGCCGGATCGTTCAGTTCGGTCCGGTCGGGGTCAGGCTGACCGAGGTCGAGGCGTACGGGCTGCCCGGACAGGATCCGGCGTCGCACACCTACCGTGGGCGCACGCCGCGCAACGCCGTCATGTTCGGGCCGCCGGGGTTCCTGTACGTCTACTTCACGTACGGCATGCACTTCTGCGCCAACATCGTCTGCCTGCCCGAAGGGCTGGGGTCGGCCGTTTTGCTGCGCGCGGGGGAGGTGGTCGCCGGGCTGGACGTCGCCCGCGAACGCCGTACAGGAGTGAAGGACCGTGACTTGGCGCGCGGCCCGGCCAGGCTCGCCATGACGCTCGCGTTCGGCAGAGCGCAGAACGGCCTCGACTGCTTCGGCGGCGGCCCGTTGCGCGTGCTCGCCGGATCACCCGGCGGGAAGATCATGTCCGGCCCGCGTACGGGCGTTTCAACCGGTGCCGACACGCCCTGGCGATTCTGGATCGACGGCGATCCGACCGTGTCTCCTTACCGAGCGCACGTGCCACGCAGGAACGATAGGGTTTTGCGAAAAGCCGTACGATCAGCGGAGAACACGGACCTGTGACCGACATCCTCGACGAGCTCGACTGGCGCGACATCACCGCGCAGACCACTGATGCCGACGCGCTGCGCGCGGCACTGGCCGAGGGTCCCATCACGGTCTATTCGGGCTTCGATCCCACCGCCCCGTCGCTGCACGTCGGCAACCTCGCCACGCTGCTGATCCTGACCCGCTTCCAGCGCGCCGGGCACAAGCCCATCGGCCTGGTCGGCGGCGCGACGGGCCTGATCGGCGACCCGAGCGGGCGCAGCACCGAGCGCGCGCTCAACTCCTCCGACATCGTCGCCGAGTGGGTCGCGAGGATCCGCGTGCAGGTCGAGAAATTCCTGTCATTCGAGGGGGAGAACGCGGCCACACTGGTCAGCAACCTCGACTGGACCGGACAGCTGTCCGCCATCGACTTCCTGCGCGACATCGGCAAGCACTTCCCGGTCAACCGCATGCTGGCCCGAGAGTCGGTCGCCGCCCGGCTGGCCGGAGAAGGCCTGAGCTACACCGAGTTCAGCTACCAGATCCTGCAGGCCAACGACTACCTGGAGCTCTTCCGGCGGAACGGCTGCACCCTGCAGGTCGGCGGCAGCGACCAGTGGGGCAACATCATCGCCGGCGTCGACCTGATCCGCCGGGTCGAGGGCGGCCACGCGCACGTCCTCACCGGAAAGCTGATCACCAAGGCCGACGGCACCAAGTTCGGCAAGACGGCCGGCGGCGCGGTGTGGCTGGATCCGGCGCTGACCTCGCCGTACGCGTTCTACCAATATTGGCTCCAGGCCGATGACCGAGACGTGGTCCGCTTCCTCAAGGTGTTCACCTTCCGCTCCCGCGAGGAGATCGAGGAGCTGGAGAAGGCGGTCGCCGACCGGCCGGCCGCCCGCGAGGCGCAGCGCGCGCTCGCCGGAGACCTCACCACGCTGGTGCACGGGGCCGACGAAGTGGCCAAGGTGGTCGCCGCGTCCCGCGCCCTGTTCGGGCAGGGGTCGCTGGCCGAGCTGGACGCGCTCACGCTGGGAGCGGCCCTGGCCGAGGTGCCGAAGGCCGTCGTGCCGGCCCTCGGGGCGCCATATGTCGACCTGATGGCCGAAAGCGGCCTGGTCAAGTCGAAGTCGGAGGCGCGGCGCGCGGTCAAGGAAGGCGGCGCCTACCTCAACAACGAGCGGGTCGCCGACGAGGACTACGTGCCGGGCCCGGAAGACCTGCTGCACGGCCGCTACCTGGTCCTGCGGCGCGGCAAGCGGTCGATCGGCGGCGTCGACATCGGCTGATCAGTCGATCTGCGTACTTGTGCACAGATTTCTGTGATCAGCGGTCCTAAGGTGTCGCGCATGCCGCTCACACCTATCCCACCTACTCTGTCCTCGGCGATCGCGGGCGACCTGCTCGACTGCGAGCTGGCCATCGCCCACAGCGGGGAGCCGACGCCCGAGTTGCTGCTGCGGCGGGGGGCCGCACTTCGCATGCTCGGCGCGTACGCCCCGGCTGTCGCCGACCTGACGGGCGCCATCAACGGACACCTGACCGACGAGACGCTCGCCCGCGCCTATCTGGAGCGGGCCCTCGTCCGCCTGTCGGTCGACGATCCGTCCCGCGAGCAGCTCGACGCCGCGTTCGACGACGCCACCGATTCGCTCATCGCCTGGCTGACCGCGGCGGGCTACACCGCGCGTGCCACCACCCTGGTACGGCTCGGCGAGTTCGACCGCGCGTGGGCCGACGCGGAGCGGGCGATGCTGCTCGATCCGGCGGGGTGGGAGGCCCGGGCCGTACGAGGACAGGTCTTCCTGGCCATGGGGCGGCTGGGAGAGGCCGTCGCGGACCTCAGCTGGGTGCGGGACATGCACTCCGGTTCATGGCTGGGGGAGGTGCGCGCTCATCTGGCGGAGGCGTTGCTCGGGCTTCGGCGGTTCACGGAGGCAATGGCCGAATGTGACGCCGCGATCGCCGCCGGATGGCCGGCCGCCTACCTCGTACGCGCCCGGGTCCTGATGGCGATCGGCGAGCTCGGGCCGGCGCTGGCCGACTGCCACGCGGCCTCGGTCAGCGGAAATGCCGAGGCCGATGATGTGCGCTGTGCCATATACGCGCTAGCGGGCGTCCCGGTAGAGGTCAACAATCCTTGTGACGCTGGTAACAGTCTTGTAGCGATGGAGTCATAGATACCCCTCATTTGCGGGTTGACCTGGGCTTTCGTGGTTCGGAAAAGGATTTGACGAGGCTGCGGGTGTTGCCTAATGTTCTCTACGCCCCACGGGGGAGCGGGACGTCATCGGACGGCCGGCCCGGGGGCATCCTCCGACAAGCCTCCGGGTTCGTTCCCGGGCGTCTGTTCGTGTCCGGCCGAATCGGCCGATTGGACACAAACCGGATGAGAAGGTAAGTTAGAGGGGTTGCCCCGGAAAGCGTCGGGGTATGTACGTCCGTTTCTTGAGAACTCAACAGTGTGCTAAAAGCCAGTGCATGCAAATCTAGTATTTTGCATCATTTGGAATACCCCGTCTTTTTTGACGGATTCCTTTGTGATGCTGGGACTTACGGTTCCAGACGAAGCATTGTTTGGAGAGTTTGATCCTGGCTCAGGACGAACGCTGGCGGCGTGCTTAACACATGCAAGTCGAGCGGAAAGGCCCTTCGGGGTACTCGAGCGGCGAACGGGTGAGT
>JAGFNW010000090.1 GCA_017592665.1 Streptosporangiaceae bacterium NEAU-GS5
TGGACAACGCCGTTCTCCGCAACCTCCAGCTCGACCAGGTCATCGGCTGGCCCATCGTCGGGTAATCGGCCGATGCGCACGCCCCCCTCGACCCATCCGGCTGACCCCCTTGGAATCGATCATCTAGAAACGGTCGGGGAAGAAGATCTTTATTTCCCGGGCCGCGGAGTCCTGCGAGTCGGAGCCGTGGACGATGTTCTCGCCGATCTCGAGGGCGTGGTCGCCGCGGATCGTGCCGGGCGCGGCCTTCACCGGGTCGGTCGCCCCAGCGAGCGCACGGAACGCCTCGATGGCCCGCGGCCCCTCCACGACCATGGCGACCAGCTGACCCGACGTGATGAACTCCACCAGGCCGGCGAAGAACGGCTTCTCCGAGTGCTCGGCGTAGTGGGCCTTGGCGGTCTCGGTGTCCAGCGTGCGCAGCTCCATGGCGACGACCGTGAGGCCCTTGCGCTCGATGCGGCCGATGACGTCGCCGATGAGGCCGCGGCTGACACCGTCCGGCTTGATCAGGACAAGCGTGCGCTCTGACACGGAAATCTCCTTGGGATGCTCAAATCCCGGCCATCATCGTCGAGGGCCGGTCAACCACGCAGCCTACCGTCCGGCCGGGCGGCCATCGCCCGTCACTTGCCGCCGCTTTCACCAGGATCGGCGGCGTCGAGGGACGCTTCGAACTCCGCCAGATCACGCAGCGGCGGCACGTCCTCGGCCTCGAACTCGTCGGCCGGAACCACCACGACCACGTCCTCAGGCCCGGCCTCCGCCTCAGCCGCGGCCGGCCCGGCCATAGCGGGCACGATCGCGGCGCGGCGGGCCAGAATCCCCATGAGGACCAGGACGAGCACCACCAGGAAGCCCCCGATCAGCGCCCACAGATGCAGCGCGCCGACGAACCCGTCGACGAGGGCCTGCCGGGTCACGTTTCCCGAGCTTCCGATGGCGCGCAGCTTGGTCACCTGAATGCCGGTGCCCAGCAAAAACCCGGCCAGGACCGCGGGGAAGCAGAGCGAGAGCCCGAACAACGTCGTGCCGATGCCCGCCTGCCTGAGCGCGCTCACCAACGCCACCGCCGCTCCAGCCGCCAGCAGCGCGAACGGGATGACCAGCAGCGTGCCCCCGGTCGACGGGACCATCAGCCGGATCCCGCTCAGGCCGGCCACCACCGCGACCAGCCCGGCGCCGTTGAGGCGGGCCGCCGACTCCTGCGGCGTACGGGACGCGAGCCAGGCGGCCCCCACGGCGACGACGGCGGCCAGCCAGAACGGGATGGTCAACCCCGAAAGACCAGGACCGCCAAGGCCGCGCAGCTCCACGTAGGTCGCCTGCGCCACGGTCGGCAGCAGGGCCAGGCCCACGCAGACGCTGGTGAGGGCGAGGGTGCGCCCTGCCGTGCCATCGAAGGTGGCGGCCAGGCTCAGCCCGAGCAGCGCCGCGACCGCGATCGCCGCGGCACCGATGACCAGCCCGGACGGCCAGTCGAACGTCGTCCCGATGGCCAGCGCGCCGATCCCGGCCGCCGGAACCGCGGTCAGCGCCAACCGGCCGATCTCGCCATCGGCCGGCCGGGCCGAAGCCGCGTCGTCTGTGGACAACAGCCGGAGAACCAGGTAGGCGGCGCCGAGACCCAGCGCGACGCCGGTGAGCATCGGATAGGGCTGGAGCGTGACCTGCCACGCCGTGACGTCGTCCAGCGGCCACAGAGCCATGGCCTGCGCGCCCACCAGGCTCGCGGCGAGCGCGCCCGCCCACAACGGCAGCAGGATCCGGCGGCTCGGCCGCTCCCACACCGCCACCAGCGTCGCGGGGATCAGCATCCCGGCGCCCACCCCATGCGCCACCCGCAGGATCGCCACCATCAGCGTGGACCCCGCGAAGCCCCCCGCCGCGTCGGCCGCCGCCAGCAGCGCCAGCCCGCTCAGCAGGATCGGCGCCGGCCGCGTCAGCCGCGCGCCGACCGCGGCCAGCGGCACCGTCAGCAGCATCGCCGGCAGGGCGAGGCCGTACGCCCGGGTCATCGCCAGCGGCGAGACGTCGGACGGAAGCAGGGCCGAGACGACCGAGATCGTGTTGGGGATGGCGACGATCGCCAACGGCAGCGCGACCACGGTGAGCAGGCCGATCACGGCGTCGAGCAGCACCGGCACGCGCATGGCGCGAGAAGCGGCGGTAGGCCGGATCTGCTGAATCGGGGGGACCGTCACGAGGGCCGACTTTAGCGCTTCGGAGCGCCTTCGACACGGCGAGCTACGAATATCGCGGTTATCCACAGGGCGGCGAAGATCACGCCGAGGAAGTACATCGTGGGGACGAGAATGCCGGTGGCTATCGCGAGCAGTTGGAGGATGCTGCCGGCCACGTATGCGAAGGGGCGCTTCAGCATGCCTATGACCAGCACGCAGAGCACGGCGAGCCCGATCCCGACCGACGCGGCCAGGCCGGGCGCGACGCCATACACAGTGATCGCGACCGGCGTGAGCAGCGCAACCACGATCGCCTCCATCCCGAGCACGCTGGCGCAAAGCCGCCGCATGCCCGGCGTGACATCGCCGATGACCGCCCAGCCCATCACCACAGCGCCACCTTCCGCATGTTCACTGGCCCACCCTCAGCAAGAGGCGGGCGTCGCCGGCTGTGACGACAGATCCCGTGATGAGGACGCCGGAGCCATATTCGTCGCCTTGGTCGGCCAGGCCGATTGCGGTGTCGATCGCGTCGTCGAGGCGGTCGGAGCGGTGCACGCGCTCGGCGCCGAAGACGCTCTCGGCCTTCTCGGCCAGATCCTCCAGCGTCATCGCGCGCGGAGAGGAGTTGCGGGTCACGACGATCTCTTCGACCACGGGCTCGAGCAGATCCAGCATCGTGTCGACGTCCTTGTCGGCCATCACGGCGACGACCGCGATCAGCCGTGCGAAGCCGAAGGATTCGCTGATGGCGTCGACCGAGGCTTCCATGCCACCCGGATTGTGCGCCGCGTCGACCAGCACGGTCGGCCCACGCCGGATGACCTCGAGCCGTCCAGGGCTCGTGACCTGCGCGAACGCCTGCCGTACGAGATCGTCGCCGAGCGGGTCGTCGCCGGCCGTGAGCGCTTCGACGGCGGCGAGCGCGGTGGCGGCGTTGCCGGCCTGGTGCGCGCCGTAGAGCGGGAGGAAGACCTCCTCGTAGGTGCCTTTGAGGCCCTTGATCTGCAGCAGCTGGCCGCCCATGGCGAGCTCGCGGTGGAGCACGCCGAATTCGATGCCTTCGCGGGCCACGGTCGCCTGCATCTCGACGGCGCGGCGCATGAGCACCTGGGCGGCGGGCACGGGCTGCTGCGACAGCACCACGGTGGCGCCCTGCTTGATGATGCCGGCCTTCTCACCCGCGATCGTCTCGACGTCCGGGCCGAGATAGTCGGTGTGATCCAGCGAGATCGGCGTGATCACCGCGATCGTGCCGTCGGCGACATTCGTGGCGTCCCACGTGCCGCCCATGCCTGTCTCGATGACGGCGACGTCGATGGGCGCGTCGGCGAATGCCGCATATCCCATCGCGGTCAGCACCTCGAAGAAGCTCAGCTTCCCGGCCTTGGCGTCGATGAGCTCCAGATATGGCTCGATGTCCTGATAGACCTCGACGAACCGCTCCTCGCTCAGCGGCTCGCCGTCGACCGAGATCCGCTCCCGCATCGACGTCAGGTGCGGGCTCGTGAAGCGCCCCACCCGGAGGTTGCGCTCGCGCAGCAGCGATTCGACCATGCGCGCCGTGCTCGTCTTGCCGTTGGTCCCGGCGATGTGCACGACCGGATAGGCCTTCTGGGGATCGCCCAGCAGCTCCAGCAACGCCTTGATGCGGTCAAGAGTGGGATCGAACTGCCATTCCACCCCACGCCGCATGATCGCCTGTTCGACCACTCGGTATTCCACGGCCACAACCCTACCGACCAGCGACGTCAGGTCCCGCGACAAGGACCTGCAGCCCGCGGATCAATGCCGCCACACCGTCATCGCCGAGCGGAGCGAGCAGCCGCCGCTCGACCTCCCCGCGCGCCTTCTCGGCCTCACGCAGGCACTCCTGACCTGCCGGTGTGAGCTCGATGATGTTCTTCCGCCGATCGTGCTCGCTCTTGCGCCGCTCCACCAGCCCTTTGTCCTCCAGCACGTCGACGATGGCCACCATCGACGTACGGTCGACCCCGAGCCGGCCGGCGGCCTCGAGCTGCGACAGCGGATACTCCGCCACGAGCACGGTCAGCACAGCCAGCTCACGCCCATCGATGCCGAATGGCGCCAGGGCTTCCGCGACCTCCTCGGTCAGCCGGATCTGCGCGTGCTTGAGCAGATATCCAAGCCGGTTCATCAGCACGTCAGGCGTGGTCATGCGGCCATCCTACCGGCGAAGTGATAGTCAGCTCTGCTGATAATCAGCTAGACTGTAGATATGAGTGAGCAGATCCGCTTTGGCATCAAGACCAGCCCCATGCATGTCGGCTACGACGACATCGTCCGCGTCTGGCGCGAGGCCGATGCCGTGCCTGAGATCGAAGACGCCTGGCTGTGGGACCACATGCTTCCGCTGGCCGGTCCCAAAGACGGCCCGATTTACGAGGGGTGGACGCTACTGAGCGCCCTCGCCGCCCAAACCGAACGGCTTCGCCTGGGTCTCCTGGTGACCAGCAACCGGTTCCGTCACCCGGCCGTGCTCGGCAAAATCGCGACCACGGTCGACGTCATCTCACGCGGCCGCCTCGTGATGGGCATCGGCGTCGGCGGCACACACCAGCCGTCGGACACGGCCGGAATCGCCGGCGCCAACCCGGCCATCGCCGAATACGCGGCCTACGGCGTGCCCCTCGTCCCGCCCGCCGAAGGCATAGCCCGCCTGGCGGAGACAATCGAGATCCTCAAACGGATGTGGACCGAAGACGTCTTCGATTTTCCCGGCCGCTACTACCAGCTCACCGCCACACGCAACGAGCCCAAGCCCATCCAACGCCCCGGCCCGCCCCTGCTGATCGGTGGCTGGGGCCCGCGCATGCTCCGCCTCATCGCCGAACACGCCGACATCTGGAACATCCCCGGCCCGCCGCACATCGGCATCGACACCATCAAGGAGCGCGTCGGCACCCTCGACGCCCACTGCGCCGCCATCGGCCGAGCTCCCCAGGAAATCACCCGCTCCGTCCAGCTCATCGTCTCCTACAACGACCCCGCCGCCACGCGCTCCCACATCCACGACCTGGCCGCCCTCGGCTTCACCCACATCGTCCTAGGCCTCCCAGCCCCCTATCCCCCATCCACCCCCACCTGGCTCCTCACCGAAATCATCCACCCCACCCAATCCACACTCCCCTAACCCCATCCCATCCAGCCGGGTCACCCGAACCGTCACCCGAATCCACCCGGCCGAACCGCGCGCCGCCCATCCCACGCCGCCCGCCCACCCGTCATCCGCTCACGCGCCGACCAGCCCCGAGTCGCCCATCCACACGTCATCCAGCCGCACGCCGCCCCGTCGTGCGCCGCCAGCCCCACCCACCTGGCCGATCGTTGGAGTCGGGCGATCACACTTGTCGTCCGTGTGACACATGGAGAGCGTTCTTCTTCGGCCGATATTTGTGCCATAGGGACGACAAGTGTGATCGCCCTCTGTCCGTGTCCGCCACGCTCGGTCCGCCACGCTCGGTCTGCCGTGCCCTGGCCGCCGTGCTCGGTCCGCCACGCTCTACCGCGCTGTCCTCCGCGCGCTATAGCCGTCGCGTGTGGCGATCCCCGCCCGACACCGACACCGACAAACCCCCAGCCGCCTGCCACGCATGGGGTGGTCGGCCAGGAACACCGGCCGCCGCCCCTGCCGCTTGCCGACACATAGCTCAGCCCGGCCCCCCACAACCGGCGGTGAACACCCCAGCGCCGCCTCTTTCGTCAAGCCCCCGCACGAGCCCGAGCTGCCGGCGGCGAGCTACGCACCGACCCACCGCGGCGGCCGACGTGCCGGCCATGGCGGCAGCAGATGGCCCGATCACCCACAGGAACCCGGCACCGGCGAACCGGACACCGACCACGAAGCACAACCGCGTGGCACAACCGCCCGCGGACACCCACCGCCCCGACACCCCAGGCCATACAGGAAGCCAGGGCCGCAGAAACAACCGCAAGCCCCACACGAGAAAGAGAAAAGGGTCCAGAAATGCGTGAAGGGCCACCCCCTACGGGATGACCCTCCAACGAAGATGTCCGGCGGCGTCCTACTCTCCCACCACCCCACGGTGGCAGTACCATCGGCGCTGGCAAGCTTAACTACCGGGTTCGGAATGAGACCGGGTGTTTCCCTACCGCTAAAACCGCCGTAACCCCACGAAACAACACACCCACAACCAGCAGCCA
>JAGFNW010000091.1 GCA_017592665.1 Streptosporangiaceae bacterium NEAU-GS5
GTCCTGGTGCAAGGCCGCCTCGACCAGGTCGCGCCCGGCGAAGCGGCCCAGCGGTACTACGAGGCGGTGACGGCGCCGAGTAAAGATCTGGTGTGGTTCGACACGTCTGCCCACTCGCCCCACCTCGAAGAACCCGAGAAGTTCCGCCAGGTGCTCATGAACGTCCGAGCGGCGGACGTGGCATGAACGCGATCAAGCGCGTGTCGGTGGTCAGCACCGGCACGGTGGACATCCGCCCCCAGCACGTGCGGTCGGACGGCACGCCGGCGCTGTGGTGGCTGCTGACCTCCCGGAGCTGGACAGGGCCGCGGCCGATCAACGTCTACGTGATCGAGCACGCCGAGGGTCTGGTTCTGTTCGACACGGGCCAGGCCCGAGCCTCGGTGACCGACCCCGGCTACTTTCCCGGCGGCGTCACAGGTCTGCTGAACCGGCGCCTGGCCCGCTTCGACATCGCGCCCGGCGAAACCCTGCCGGCCCTTATGACAGGGCTCGGCTACGACATCGCCGACGTACGCACCGCCGTCCTGTCCCACCTGCACGTGGATCACATCGGCGGGCTGCCCGACCTGATCGGGGCCGAGATCGTCACCAGCCATGTGGAACGGCGATCCGTGGACCGGGCCGCCGCCGCGTTGAACGGATTGATGCGGGACCACATCATGCTCCCCGGCCTGCGGTGGGAGCTCGTGACGCCCCGGCGCACCGATGACCGGTCGCTGGCACCGTTCACTGCGGCGCACGATCTGTTCGGCGACGGTGCTCTGATGCTGCTGCCCACGCCCGGGCACACCCCCGGCTCGCTCTCGCTGCTGGTGCGAAGGCCCGGCCGCCCTCCGCTACTCATGGTCGGCGACGTGAGCTTCGACGCCCGTCTCATGGAGGAGGAACACGTGCCCGGCCTCGGCCGGCGAAGCCGGCTGCGTGACACGACGCGCAAGATCAACGCCTTGCGTGAGGCCCATCCTGACCTGGTGATCCTGCCGGCCCACGACCCGAGCGCCGCGGGCCGTCTGGCCGCCTCGAAATGAGGCCGCTCAGCTGGACGGGCCCGCGGAGAGGCGCTCCCGGTAGTCCTCACGGATGATGTCGAGCCATTCGGGGTGCCGGCGGATGTAGCCCGAGGTGAAGGGGCACTGCGGGACCACGACGAGGCCGGCGTCGCGGGCGATCTGGAGCGTCTCGCGGACCAACCAGCCGAATCCTGGGATCAGAGGGGCCTTTGGGACAAGAGGTGTCCATGTAACAACATGGCCTTGAGTGTCGGCGTGGACGGTATCGGGCTGGATGTCGGAGGCGTTCTTCAGCAAGCCCTCGATGGGGTGGACCGCTTCCGATACCCCGCAGGGGATGAAGTGGGAGACCAAGGCGATATAGGCTGCTGGCCTTGGCCCCGACCGGCGAGATCGCATCGAACTGGATAGCCGGACTCGCCTGCGGTCCCGCCGGCCTGGTAGGCGGGTACGCCGGTGCCCGGCTCCAGTCGCAGCCTCCCGAGCGGCGTTCGCTGGCTGCTCGGCAGCGTGGCCGTCAGTCAGCCTGCTGTTGTGCCGACTCCAGTTGCTGCCTGGCCATTGGGTGCCAGGCCCGCGCCTCCGCCCCGGGACGTCCTTTCGTCTCTCTCGGCACCGTCCTCGTCCACGCCGCGAGGACACGCCCGTCCCGGATGATCGCGCGGGACGGGCGTGTCACGCCCGGCGGCTCGGCCGGACTCGGCCGGGGCTATTGATCGGACACCGACAGGCGGTGCTGGGCTGTGGTGAGCCCGTCCTTTGCCTGGTTGTTGTCAGATTCCGCAGGTCGGGATGAACAGCTCCCAGGCCTGGATCTGGGTCGCGTCACTGTGGATGACGTCGCTGGACCGGCCGCCCCCGCTGACGGCGGTCAGATAGTGGCCGTCGAAGGTCTGGATGGCGAACCCGTCGCCGCCGACCCGGACCAGTGTGAACTTCTCCCATGACTGCAGGACCGTCGCGGTCGAGACCAGGACGTTGGAGGTCCGGCCACCCCCGTCCACGGCGGTGAGGAAGTTCCCATTGGCCGTCTTGATGCCGACGTGGACGCCGTCGCCCGCATCGACGATCCGGAACCGCTCCCACGACAGCAGGTGGGTCTCGGTGGTGCGGATCACGTCCGTGGTGCGTCCGCCGCCGCCCATCGCCGTCAGGTAGTTGTGCGTGTTGAACGTCTGGAAAGCACAGGTGGTCGGGGTGGCGATGGGCAGCGCCGCCCAGGCCGGAGCACTGAGCCCCACCGCGCCGCCCACGGCGAGCACCAGGCCCGCCACCACACCTATCACGCGTCTGATTTTCATGTTTCCCCCCTGGAAACGACCCCCCGTTGGAGCCTTCACGCCTGTACGCGTGCCAGCACGTCCCAACCCGTTCCAACCTGTTCCAGAACGCGATCAACCGAAGGGGGTATCCCGAGCCCCTGTCAGTGCAGGCCACCAGGTGGGGGTCGGCCGCCCGCCACCCTTCGTGGTCCCATGACCAGCAGCTCAGCGTCTGCGTTTCGCGTACGTGCAGTCCCCACGCGGTGACGTGGACGGGTCGATCCCGGTCCCGTCACGAGATCGCCTGCCGCCGTCTCGGTCGGGACGTCGGCGGGTTGCTCGTACTGTCGCATGCCTGGCGGCTGCGAAGGCAGGCTGGCGAATCCACGGGTTGCCCGCGGGACGCGCGAGACACGGCCCCGATTGCTCATCGGCGACCCGGGCTTCCCCCGCAGGGTCTGACGCAAGAAACCCACAAGGGTGTTTCGGTGGGATGCGTATCGATCGCTCATGCCCGTGGACGGGCTCGGGCTGAAATCTGTTTCCGAGGGCGCGACGTCCGCGCTCCCTTTCGAAGGAGAACAGGTGTTACATCGCAGAATGCGAACCGCGGCCCTTGCCGGGCTGGCGTTCGCCACGGTGCTGGGGAGCACCGCCACGGGGGTCACTGCGGCGCAGGCGAGCGCTCCGAACAACGGTCCCACCGCGGTCATCAGCTTAGGTGACAGCTACATGTCCGGCGAGGGCGGCCGGCGCCAGGGGAACATCTGGGTGTCCGGCGCCTTCGACGACCTCAAGGAAGCGTCGGTGACGCGCGGCACCTTCGATGCCATCTACCGGCTTACCTGGCACTTTTTCCAGGACGGGGTGGACATCGGGGGCTGTCACCGCTCGGACGTTCCAGAGATCAACGGCATCCCCGGCGTTGAGTCGAACCTGAACATCGCCTGCTCGGGCGCGCTCACGACGCACGTCTGGAGCACGGTCGACGGCGGTTCGGGTTTCAAGGGGACGGCGCCCCAGGCCGAACAGCTGAAGGCCATGGCCCAGGTCAACCAGGTCAAGGCCGTCGTCGTTTCGATCGGCGGCAACGACATGGGGTTCGGCTCCATCATCGACGCCTGCACCCACTCGTTCGTCTCCGGTTCTTCCTGCAAGAACGCGCAGGAAGCGGCCACGATCTCCAAGGTCGGCGAGGTCGAGCAGAACGTCACCAAGGCCCTGCACGAAATCAGGCTCGCGATGTCGGGTGCGAACTACAGTGCGTCCGACTATCAACTGATCGTGCAGAACTATCCCACCCCGATCGCCGATTCCAACCACGACATGGACGGCGACCGGTGGCTTCTCGGATGTCCCATCCAGCCGCAGGACACCGACTGGGTCGTCAGCCGGCTCATGCCACGGCTGGAAGGCGCGATCCGGCACGCGGCCGCAACCGAGGGCGCCCGGTTCCTGAATCTGCGCGACGCGTTCAAGGGGCACGAACTGTGTGCCGCAGGCGCCCAGCGGAGCCCGACGTCGGGACACCTGGTCGACCCCAACCCGCAGCCTCCGGACATCACCCACGCCGAGTGGGTCAACCAGATGCCGACCAACACGGGGCCGCTCTGGGGGTACGACCACGAGGTGAACCGGCTCAATGAGTCCTATCACCCGAACGCGTTCGGCCAGAAGGTGTTCCAGAAGTGCCTCGCCCTGATGTTCGCCTCTACGGGCGACAAGGCATGTGTCAACACTCCCGGTGTGGAGGGCTCCGAAGGGACCGGGGGGATCTCGCTTCAGCCGAGCGCCCTGCCGACCGGGCCGGACATCATCAACGAGAACAAGTGGTATCAGACGGGCTTCTGCAAGGACTCGGCCAACGGCTACACGCACTTGTGCTTCGAAGGCGACGGCAACCTGCGGATCTACGCGGGCCCCGCCTGGCAGGTCGTCTGGGCGACCAACGTCGTGCGCAATGCGGGCAACATGCTCATCCTGCAGAACGACGGCCAGCTTGTGATCTACGGACCCGGTGGCTGGCGGGCTGACGCGCCGAACGGCAACGCGAAGTGGGCGTCCGGAAACTGGGGCAATCCCGGCTCCTACCTCCAAGTCGGCGGCAAGGGGATTGTCGAGATCTTCAACGCGGCCGGCTTCAGCACCTGGGGCGCGGGTCATCTTGCCACTCCTCCGCACGAGGGTCCGCCCGGCTCGTAAATCGCACGTCAAAGCTCAATGGAGGCCACTCCGGCCCGGAGGGGCCTTCATTGACGTCGCGGCGCGCCTTGGATCGCGGCGTGTCCGCGGACCGGTGCTGGACGACCTGGCCCAGGCGGCCACGCTGCCGCAACCGTGTGGGTGCCGGAAATGGTGTCACAGCCTTTGAGCAGCGGCGTTACCCCGGATGGCGTCTCGTGGTTCGGCCCCACGACGGAGCCAGCGTCTGACACCGTCGGTAGTCGTGGCTTTACGTCTGGTCTATCTGGTGCTGCTGCGCCTGCTCGGCTGGCTCGCCTACTCCCCCGGTCCGATACGGCAAGGACCGCCGAGATTCTCCTGCTGCGCCATCAGCTGGCCGTGCTGCAGCGGCAGGTGAAGGCTCCGCGACTGACGTGGGCCGATCGCGCGCTGGTGTCCGGGCTGGCACGGTTGCAGCCTGCCGAGCAGGTGCGGCGACTGCAGCTGATCATCTCACCACGCACCTTGCTGCGCTGGCACACCGACCCGGTCAAACACCGCTGGACCTTCCCGCGTAGGCAGCCGGGCCGGCCGCGCACCGCGGCCACAATTCGCCGGCTGGTGCTGCAGATGGCCCGGGAGAATTCCTTGTGGGGTATCGCAGCATCGCCGGGGGAACTGGCCGGGCTCGGGTACCGCGTCGGGCCGTCGACGGTCTGGGTGATCCTCCAGGCCGCCGGCGTCGACCCGGCGCCACTGCGTTCCGGGCCGACCTGGCGGCAGTTCCTAGCCGCCCAGGCCGAGACCATCGTGGCCGCTGACTTCTTCCACTTTCTTTCGCGTCGACACCGCGTTCCTACGCCGGTTGTACGTGCTGTTCGTGATCGAACACGGCACCCTCGATCGCCTGACTGATCACTCCGGCGAGGACGTTGCCCTCACTCCGGCCAGAACCCCGACACCGGCCACTGAGCGCGATCGGCGCGAGCGCACTCGCGGAGAGGGTGGCGAGCAGGGCGTACAGCGCCGCCTGGGAGGCCGCCTGCCTGGCGACGGCGGCCGCGACACGAGCGCGCACCCCGGCGAGCGGTGGCTCGCCGGGGTCACCGCGCAGTGGATCCCCGGCTGCTCCAGCCATTCAGATCACCCGTGCCACGTCAGTGGACGTCCCCCCCGGATTCGCTCCACACCGGCGACCGTCACCGGCTCAAGCGAGCATGGCACCGCGCGGCAATCAACTGGGTGTGGTGGTGCATGTCCAGTTGGTAGGCGCGGGCGGAGCCCAGGCCGAATTGCCGGCGGCGTTGTAGGCCTGCACGTGGAGACACTTGTAGGTACCGGGTGCAAGGCTGCCGATGGTGAAAGTCGCGGCATTTGCACTGGTCGTCCACGTGGAGTTGCCATCACCGATGCGATAGCCGGTCTCGTTGTTGGCGGTGTCGGTCCAGGTCAGACGAATTTGCGAACTACTGATTGCGGACGCGACGGTCAACGACCTGGCACCACGAGCCAGGACGCCGGGCGGATCGCCGAGTTGGAGCGCGAGGTGCGGGAACTGCGCCGGGCCAATGAGATCCTCAAGGCGGCCTCCGCTTTTTTCGCCGGCCAA
>JAGFNW010000092.1 GCA_017592665.1 Streptosporangiaceae bacterium NEAU-GS5
GGCTGCTCCCACCCGACCCCGGCACCTCCCCGGATCAGGCTGCCCTCAGCTTCAGCAGACCGCTGCGACGGCCCACCGTCGAAGGTCTTCCACCTCCGCTCGGAGAAACAAGCGCTTCACGGCGCACCCATCAGTTGTAGTGATCGACATAGGAGCGTAGGACAGTCCTGCAATGCCTCTCGCCGAGGATCAGGAGCCGGTCCAGGCACTCTCGGCGGGCGCTTCCGATCCATCGCTCGCAGATGGCGTTGGCCTGCGGCGTGCGGATCGGCGTGCGGATGATCCGGCAGCCTTGGCTGAGGAACACTTGGTCGAAGGCCGCGGTGAATTTGGTGTCGCGATCGTGGGGAGGAACTTCACCGTGGCCATGCGCTCGCCCAGGTCCATGACGAGGTTCCGGGCCTGCTGCACCACCCAATGCCCGGTCGGGTGGGCGGTCACGCCGGCCAGATGGACACGGCGGTTGACGTGCTCGATGAAGAACAACGCGTACAGCCGGGCACCGAACGCGGTCTCCACGTGGAAGAAGTCGGTGGCGATGATGCCTTCGGCTTGGGCGGTGAGAAGCTGCTTCCAGGTCGGCCCCGAACGGCGCGGTGTGGGACCAAGCCCTGCCCCAACCAGGATCATCCTGTGGGGTGCATTTATTCGGGTTGGCGCCACTACCTGCGGTTTCTCGGCGATCTCAACTGATCATCTGACATGGTCCGGGTCATGATGTGGTCACTGATCTACACGATCGTCCGGCACCTCGTAGCGGTGTGGGGTGCATTAACTCGACTTGGTGCTACTACCTGCGGTTTCTCGGCGATCTCGGCTGATCATCTGGAATGGTCCGGGTCATGGTGTGGTCGCTGATCTACATGATCGTCCGGTATCTCGTGGCGGGCCTCGTCCTACTGGCACGCGGCGACGGCAGCAAAGACATCGAAATCCTGGTCCTGCGGCACGAGGTCGCCGTCCTGCGACGGCAGATTAGCCGGCCCCTGCTCCAACCCGCCGACCGGATATGGCTATCCGCTCTATCGCGCCTACTCCCCCACATCCGCTGGAACGCCTTCTTCGTCACCCCGGCCACCTTGCTGGCCTGGCACCGCAACCTGATCCGACGGCGGTGGCGCTATCCCCACCGCCCGCCCGGACGACCCTCCACTGCCACGACAGTGCGCGACCTGGTCATCCGGTCAGCTCAAGAGAACCCCACCTGGGGCTACCAGCGCATCCACGGCGAACTCAAACACCTCCGATATCGCCCGTCCCCCACCACCATCCGCACGATCCTCACTCGAGCCGGGCTCGGCCCGGCCCCACGACGCGCGGGTCCGACCTGGAAGCAATTTCTCACCGCCCAAGCCAAAGGCATCATCGCCACCGACTTCTTCCACATCGACCCAGTCTTCGGTCCCCGCCTGTACGCCCTGGACTTCATCGAACACCTCACCCGCCGCGTCCATCTGGCCGGCGTCACCATCCATCCGACCGGCCAATGGGCAACGCAGCAAGCCAGGAATCTGCTCGCCGACCTGGAGGGACGCCTCGACACCGTGAAGTTCCTCATATACGACCGCGACACGAAGTTCACCACCACCTTCGACGAGGTGTTCCACGGCGAAGGACTGCGGATCATCAAGACCCCGATCCGCGCACCCCGAGCCAACGCGATCTGCGAACGCTGGATCGGCAGCGTCCGCCGAGAATGCCTGGACCGGCTCCTGATCCTCGGCCAACGGCGCTGCCGGGTCGCACTGCACGCCTACGTTGACCACCACAACCGACACCGCCCGCACCGGTCCTTAGGCCATTCACCACCGATACCACCCTCGGAGCCCGCGGATGCGACCAAGGGCCGGATCGCGCGTCGCCAGATCCTCGGCGGCATCATCAACGAGTACTCCAGGGCCGCGTAAAAGATCCAACCCGACCGCATAACGCCAGGCCAGCGCCCGATTCGAGTTTCCGCACCCCACAGGTCTCGTTGGCCTCCGGCGAGTTGCTCATCGCCGGTGGAGGCATCGGTCCCGACGGCGGCCCCAACACCGAGATCTACACCACCCGCCCATGATGCGGGGCGCTCATAAACTGAGGTAGATGCGGCGGACCTTGGGGTCAGCGCGGAGGACGGCGGAGGCGCCTGTCATGGCGGCTTCGCCGTTCCCCACGATGAGGAACGCGTTTCGTCGAGCGCCTGAGGTGCCTTCGTGGCAGCAAGGAGAATCGGGTGCTCGGCCTTGCGCCACCGCGCGGAGACTTTGACGATCCCCTGGAGTACGGCAGCCGCCCCCGCCCCGTGGCCTAAGAAACTCGCGGCAGTAAGTTCAAGTGGAGGGTCAACCGCCAGCTTTGACGTGCTGATCAAGATGACCGGCCAGCTCACCAGGTGGACCAGGAGCACTCACCCGCGTCTGTACAACGAGCATTGCCCGCATCGATCCCCTGGGCCAACGTCCTCCAGATCCGCACTCGGAGGTGGTCGACCTCGAGCAGACCCGCGTTACCTGGCTCGAAGTCCTCGGCGAGCTGATTAACGAATATGCTCAGGTCACATAGCCAGATCGAAATATTCGAGCCCGACACGCTTGAACTGCATGGATGAGGATTTCGGCAGGCACAGGGCTGCAATGCTGCTGCCAGATAGGTCTGCTTGATCGTGTGACGTTCCGCAGGTCACAGCCCGAATCGCGGTCTTCGAGCCTGACACGTCTGGGCCAATCTCAAGAACTATTTTAGCTCACGAACCTGGCCCTCCACGGCGGCGTGAACGTACTGGGCACCGTCATCGAGCACGCCTCCAACGCATGCAATACGGCCCGGCCTTCTCGATCATTACGCTCGGAGATTCTCTCGGGCCAAACGCCTGTCTGACCCAAAGGGCCCAGGAGAGTGTCGGGAAGCCATTGGCACGGAGTGCAGGGACTTTGGACCTGCGGGATCCTGGACGAAGCCTTGGCGAACGTTCGGTCAAGCTATGCAGCAGTGTTACGAAACCGCGCGGGAGGCATTCCTTATTGACTTCTTCGAGCCGCGGTGTAGCTTATACTTGGGCATCACACAGAGGTGCCCGGAAGGCTGGTGCTACGCATGCGTCGAAAGCATCCACGTAAGGCTCTGTGGATAATCGTGATCGGCCTATCAATGCTCGCTGCCGGAATGTCACCAGCCAACGCTCAGGCCGGATTTAATCCAGGACAAGTATGTAATTTCAGCTCTGTCGCCATTTGGGTCACCGCCGAGCAGGACGGCAAATGGATCACCCTGTCGATACCGTCATATCGCTGCACCGTTTGGCCAAGCATCGATGTGGAGGGCGTTTGGGGAAAGACCTGCGATGCCAACACGGGAAACTGCACGTACGCAGGCTGGAAGGTCAAGGGATACACTCGCACAGATGTGCGTGACGGCGTAATCTCCCCGACGCCTCCAGGACGCATACTCTTCGTCAAGGGATGGGGAGAGTGGTTAGGCTCCAACATTCCAAAAGGCTGGCCCGTCCCCAAGCTCGACGAGATCGATTACGACCTGAAAACGAAGGCGCCGCCGTCGAACACCGCACCCGATCGCACCCCTCAGCGGCCTGACCTAGCGATAGACCGGCTGATCAAGAAGTCAGAGAGCGCGATATGTGCTGGCGGCTCGCCAGCCTTCCGAGCCAACATCAAGAACAAGGGAGATGCTGCAAGCGGCGAGTTCCGTATGCGATGGTTCGCGGACCGGAAGAAGTCAGACGGCACCCAGAACGACTTGAAGCCGGGCAAGGCGATCAGCAGAGACTACGTCTGGCCCAATATTACCAAGGGCGTACATGTGCTACGGCTGGTCGTCGATTATCCAAAGAAGATAAAGGAGTGGAATGAGCATAACAATACGAAGACGATGATATTCGCCGTGAAGTCATGCAATAAGCCGGTCACGGACGGGGAGATCGCCATCAAGCGCGTCTGGACGAGAGACGGCTCCGGGGACGACAAGTCAACATTCCGGTGTGGTGACAATCTTCAGTTCGCGGGAAACCTAACGAATACCTTCAATAAGGCGGTCGATGCGGAAATAGTCGTCCATGCTTTTGATCGGAAGATCCTGGACATCCACCGGGCGATCCCACCCGGGCAGTTCTATTTCTACACACCCTCGATGGTTCCGGGCGGTGCCACCGCAGGCACGGACGTTTTCTCAATATCGATCTCGTACGGACAGAAGTCACTGTATCGGACCGGTTCGTTTACGATCACCTGTAGCGGCCACGGTTCAATCATCCCTGCGACGCCATCACATCCCACCGCTCGTGCCCTCGACAGCGAAAGCATCGAAATTACCTGGCAGGACAACTCAAACAACGAGAGCGGCTTCCACGTCGGCAATGGCAACGGGGTCGTTAACGTTTCTGCTAACACCACCTCCTACACATGGCGCAGTGAACTCACATCAGGCACCTACATGTGCTTCCACGTGAGTGCATACAACGAAGCGGGCTCATCTGAATGGACTCAGTACGTATGCACCACAACCCCCTGAGCGACCGCTGTCAACGACATAGGCGGGCTGCCTCAACTGTCCGCGCAAGCCTGTGAGTGCCAAGAACTGACCGGCCACACCGGCCAGGTGTACTCGGTGGCGTTCTCCCCCGACGGGACCCGCCTGGCCAGCACCTCTAGCGGCGACGCCACGATACGACTATGGGACACCCGCACCGGCGCCCCCCTCGGCAGGCCACTGACCGGCCACACCGGCCAGGTGTACTCGGTCGTGTTCTCCCCGGACGGCACCCGCCTGGCCGGCGCCAGCTTCAACGACATGGTACGGCTATGGGACGCCCACACTGGTAAACCGGTCGGCCCTCCGCTGACCGGCCACACCGGCCAGGTGTCCTCGGTGGCGTTCTCCCCCGACGGGACCCGCCTGGCCGGCGTCGGCGGCGACGCCACGATACGACTATGGGACACCCGCACCGGCGCCCCCCTCGGCAGGCCACTGACCGGCCACTGCGCCTGCCGATAACCTCATCCGCCCAGGTCATGGCCTTACAGGACGTCGCCCAGCATGTACGAGCTCCGGCTGCGGAAACCGCACGCTTGAGGTTCGTCAGCACTCATGGCGGTAACCGTTGCGCCTGATCTCCAGAAGACCCGGAGCTGTCCCTTACGAAGATCGACGTACGTCCAGCCCAGCCTCAGATTGCCGAAGACCCAGTGCGAGCGCGACAAACCACCGCGTACCGTTGCGTTGGCCTTTGGCCACGCCAAGCGGCGGCCCGGCGCGCCGCCGTACCCGGCCCGCCGCCTGCCGCCTGCCGCCTGCCGCCTGCCAGCGCACCCCAGATGTAGATCTTTCCGCTCGAACCGACTGCCAAGGTGTCGCACGCGGTTGAGCGGCGCTGTGCACGGAATGATGGTCAGCGAGT
>JAGFNW010000093.1 GCA_017592665.1 Streptosporangiaceae bacterium NEAU-GS5
GGCCCACACCTGCGGCGCGGCGTCGCCGACGGTCTCGCGGAGCAGATCCTCGGTGGTCAGCCAGGCCCGCGCGCAGGTGGCCAGGCCGAGCACGTGGGCCTCGGTGGGCGCGTCCCGCAGCAGCGACTCCAGCAGCGCGCTGATCAGGTCGGGCACCTCGGCGAGGGTGGCCGGCACGGTGCCGGCGTCGGCGAGGTCGGCGAGCAGCGCCAGCGCGAGCGGATGCCCCCGGCCCAGCCGCAGCAGCCGCGGCCGGTCGGCCGCCGCCACCCCGGCACGGGCCAGCAACTCGGCACTGTCGGCGTCGTCGAGGTGGGCGAGCGGATGGACCGCCACGACCTGACGCCAGCCCGGATCGGCGCGCCAGGCCTGTGCGGGCGGGTCTCGGCCGGCCAGAACGACGACGCTGCGCGCGGGCAGCGCCGGGATCAGGTCCGCGCGCAGCCATCCGTCGATCGTGGTGAGGTGCTCATAGCCATCGATCAGCAGAACCTGGCCGGCCGTGCCATCCAGCGCCTTGGTGAAGCCCTGCGGTGTCGGCTCGATCTCGCGGCCGTCGAGCAGCGCCGCGACCTCACCCGCGTCGCGGGCCCGGGCGCGCATCTCCAGCAGCAACGTGGTCTTGCCGATCCCGCCCTGCCCGTGCACGAACAGCACCCGGTGGGCGGAGCGGCCGGCCACGGCCTCGCAGAAGTTGTGCAACTCTGCCCGCCGCCCGACGAACGCCTCCCGCCGGGCGCCATCGACGAGATCACCGAGCCTGTCCGGCACCACGCACCCAGTCTTGACCCCTATGACTCGGCACGTACATACCAAAAGGAACACTCCGACGGATCAGGCGACCGCAGCCACCGTCGAGGACCCGGATTGCGTTCCTCCGTCGCATGGTTGGCTCATGGAGGTTGCGTACTCGAAATCACAGCGCTCCGTCATCGACTGGTCCGGGCGGCGTTGGAGCGAGAGGCCGGGTTCACACCCGAGGTCGCCGAGCGAGCAGCCGTGCTGGCGTGCACCATCCGTGGTCGCGTATACGTCAGCCGGGCCGCCACCGCCGTCGCGGTCGCGGTCGCGCGGGCGACCGCGCGCCTGCCAGGGGGCACGTCCTGGTGGCATTCGCAGGACGTGGTCATGGGGTGGGTCACCGGGCAGCACGGCTGGGCGGACACGGTGCGCAGTCACATCGGCGAACTCATTGCCGAACCTGCTCCAGATGAGCTCGACCCACGCCGGCACTACAGGGCGGCTATTGCGGCGAGGTCGACGCTCGCGAAGAACGCCTCCAGGTCATCGGCCGTGAGACTGTCCATGTGCGTGCCGGAGACGTCGGCGATCAGGAGGAGGTGGCCCACTTTCACCACGCGGCGAATGTCGGAGGTCTTGAAAAGCGGATAGCCGTTGATCTTCTCCGTCGCGTCGGTGACGCAGACGTGCTGGACGTGATCCGACTTGTGGGCTTCCGCCTTGACCTTTGGCAGGTTGCAATCGAGGAACCACAGGAACACCCAGCCGTCATCCCCCACCCTGTAGTAGGTCCGGCGATCACCGTCGTCGATCGCCGCGACGTCGGACCAGGTTCCCTTCCGCGGCGCGCCGTGTGGCTCCGGGAGATCGATCATCGCCAGCTTCGCCCCGGAAACGATGGGGGCGCTGCCCGCGGCGGTCCCGGAAGGAGCCGTCGTCGCAGCCGTCGTCGGAGCCTTCGTGGCCGACTTGCCGCACCCCACCGCACTTCCTAACAAGAGCACGGCCAGACCGGCCGCCGTAGCGCGGTTCCGAGTTCCATCATTCCACCGCAGCACCGTTGCCTCCTTGGCATCACGCGACATTGGTCGCCATCGCGAGGCGCACTGCGGCGCCTCTACCGAACCGGACGCGCGGTGCGTCAGGCCGCAGCCACGCTGGCATCGACAAGGAGTCCTCGGCATCAGTACTGCCTACTGAATTTCACACCCACTCATTGCTGACATCGACGGATGGCCACCGGTCGCCGGTAGCACGCCACGCACGCACGCACGCGCGGCGATGGACGACCATCCTTGTCCGGGGCCGGACAGCGATCAGCCGTAGAGACCGCCGGCAAGGTACTTCAAGCCGCTGTCCACCTGTACGGTGACCACCCGGTTGCCGGGCCCAAAGCGGCGGGCGAGGGTCAGCGCCGCGACCAGATTCGCGCCGGTCGAGGGACCAGAGAAGACGCCATCGGCGCGCGCCGCCCGCCGGGCCATCGCGAACGCCTCCGCCTCCGGTACCGCCAGCACCTCGTCGAAGTCGGCCGCGGTCAGCTGATCCGGCCATTGCCCGGTGCCGCCGCCCTCGATGTGGTGGATACCGGCCCGGCCGCCGGACAGCACCGCCGACTCACTCGGTTCTACCGCTACCCGCTGCAGCCCAGGCAGCCGCTCCCGCAACGCCCGGGTGGCTCCCAGGAACAGGCCCGCCGTGCCGATGTAGGCGCAGAACGCGGCGATCGGCGGCGGCCCCGGCAGCTGTTCGAGAATCTCCTCACCCAGCCGTCGGTATCCCTCGACCATGTCGGTGTTGGCGAACTGGTCGGTGGCGAACGCGCCGGTCTCCGCGACGATCTCGGCGACCCGCCGGCGCATGGCCGGGATCAAGTCCGGCGTGATCCCGAGCGGGCTGTGCACCAGTTCCACCACGGCGCCGAACGCCTGCATCGTACGGATCTTCTCGACCGCGAACGCGTCCGAGGACACGATCCGCAGCGGGTACCCCTTCACCGCGCACACCAACGCCAGCGACGAGCCGGTGCTCCCGCCGGTGTATTCGACAACGAGCTGACCCGGACGCAACCGGCCATCGGCCTCGGCCGCCTCGATCATCGCCAGCGCCATCCGGTCCTTGTACGAGCCGGTCGGGTTGGCCGCCTCGAGTTTCATCCACACCTCGGCGCAGTTCGCGTCGACCAGTCCGTCCAGCCGCACCACCGGAGTACTCCCGATCGCGGCCAATGCACCCGCCCGTTCCAACTCCGGCCTCCCACCCGCTCGATCACCTTGCCCAGCCGAGAGTACCGTCGGCGCCCACCCGACCCCGGAGGCTGTTGTTGGCGGCCAGAGACCCTGTTTGTGGTCGGCAACGTAGTTCGTCACTCCGACGAGCGTGTCCGCCCCCCAGGTGTCCCGCGTCGTGGGACAGCATCCGCCGGACGTACGGCACGCACGTAGTAGAAGAACGGCGGCTGGTCGCCCTCATCCACGACCTCGAAACCGGCATCGGGGATCATGGTCCCGAGGAGATCCCGCGGGCTGTTGCGCATGGCAGGCCCGGTGAGGGCGCCCATGACGTGGGCCGCGAGCTTGCCCGTCGGCGGCCGGAACTCCGCGATCAGCAGGCGGCCGCCCGGCCGTAGCACGCGGAACATCTCTCGCACGGCGGCGGCCCGATCCGCCACTGGGATGTGATGGACGGCCACCGTGGAGACGACCACGTCGAACACGGCATCGGGCAGATCCAGCGCCTGGGCCTTCCCCACGATGTAGGAGCAACCGGCGGGCGCGCGCCGAGCCGCGTACTCGATCATCGAAGCGGACGCGTCCACCCCCGTGAGCCGACCGCTGGAACCTACGACGGGTGCCATGACGCGCGTCATGTATCCCGTGCCGCAGCCCACGTCCAGCACCCGATCCCCAGGTTTGATCCCCGCCAGCGTCGCCAGCCGGAGATACACCCTGCGCCGCCGCCCGAGAAACCAGAGGGACACCATCACCTCATAGGCGCGCGGATAGTCGATCGTCCCGCCCCCTTCGGCGTGTTCCTCGTGATGCTCGTGATCCGCGTGATGGTGAAGCAGCCGTCCCAATCTCATGTCTCCTACCACCTTTCCGAACACCTTGTTCTGTAAAGAACATTGTGTTCGCTATTGTGGGTGGGTCAACAGACGCTTGCGTCCATGCGTCCCGTACGGAACAGAGGCAGCCGAATTGACCGGGAACTCCGATCGGAGGGTGCGGCGCACACGGCAGGCGATCCAGCGCGCCCTGATCGAACTCATCCTGGACAAGGGATACGAGACCACCACGGTCACCGACATCATCAATCGGGCCGACGTGGGGCGCTCCACCTTCTACGCCCATTTCACCGACAAACAGGACGTCCTTTTCGGCAACCTCGACGACCTCGTGTTCCTGCATGCCGGACCACCCTCTGAGGGACCGTTGTTCGGCTTCAGCCTGCCGATGTTCGAGCACGTGCAATCCCAGCGTCAGCTGGTGAGCGCGCTGCTCGGGCGGCGAGGAGGCGGCGCTGTCATCGCACGCGGCGAGCAGATGCTGGCCGAGGTGGTCCGCAGGGAACTGCTCGCCAGGGCCCCTCAGCCGACCCCGCGCCTCGATCTCGTGGTGACCGCGGTCGTGGGCGCGTTCATGGGATTGCTGCGAGGCTGGGCCGACGATCAGTTCGCCGCCACACCCGTGGAGATGGACCGGACGTTTCGGACCGTAGTGACGCCCGGCGTGACCATGATCCTTACATCTGGAGAGCCGGCGTGATCCCGCATGTGCTCTACCTGCTCGCCGTCGTCGTATTGATCGCCGCCGACGCGGTCTTCGTGGCCGCCGAGTTTCTCGCTAGTCACCGTGGAGCGTTCACGGGGTCACTGAGCCGGCCGACAGCGGCGACACGGGTCTCACTCCGTGCGGTCGAAAGTACGACCCGTGCAACGGGGCGCGGGGCGCGCATGCGCCGACCTCGCTCTGGTGGGGACGGGAGGCCAGCACATCATGTCCGCCGTGCTCGTGCTCGGCGGAGTCCTTTTCGTCAGTCAGGCGCTCAACCAGTTCAGGCCCGCCGTCGAGACGGCGCACGCAAGTCCGCCCGGCTCAACCGCCGGCCTACATGATCAATCAAGCCTGGCCGAGCTCCATTGCCGCATGGCACCCCCTCCGCGCCACTCGCGGCAGATGTGCGCACTCCTCGGTCGCTACGCCGGGCTGCCATGAAGGGGAATTTCCGAGATGGTGTCGTATCAAGGCGTAGCCGTTCGTGGAATTAGTGTGCGGCGGCCGGACACGAGAAGCCGGAACAGGCCCTCGCCCCGGGACCAGGAGGAGACGACCATGACGGAGTACCTGATCACCTTCAACGATGAATGGGTGCCTGACCATACGGCGGAGGAGCTGCGCGAGAAGGGTGCGGCCGCCCGGGCCGTGCTCGAGGAGATGCTGGCAGAAGATGTCCTGATCTTCACCAACGGCGGGCTCGACCGGTCCACCGCGGTGTGCAGTGTCGAGCCGAGCAACGGCAA
>JAGFNW010000094.1 GCA_017592665.1 Streptosporangiaceae bacterium NEAU-GS5
GTCTGACCAACCGGCAGATCGGCGAGCGCATGTTCCTGGCCGAGAAGACCGTCAAGAACTACGTGTCCAACCTGCTGGCCAAGCTCAACATGCAGCGCCGCACCCAGGCCGCCGCCCTGGCCGCCCGGCTCAAAGAGCACAGCGAGGGACCACGTTAAGGACCTTCGCCCCTACTGGGTCTGTTCCCAGCACGACAGCCTGAGGTTATGAAACTCGACTCGGCCGGACTGGAGGTGCTCTCCCGCGACGCCTGCCTGAGCCGGCTGGCCACTGTGGCCATCGGACGCATCGTGTTCACCGACCGGGCGCTGCCAGCGGTGCAGCCTGTCAATTTCCTTCTCGATGGGGAGCGCATCGTCATCCGGGTGGCGATCGGGTCCAAACTGGCCGCGGCCACCCGAAATGCCATCGTCGCCTTCGAGGCCGACGAATTCGACGCCGAGACGCACACAGGCTGGTCGGTCACGGTCGTCGGACCGGCCCGCGCGGTCACGGACCCCGCGGAATTCGCCCGGCTCCTCACCCTTCCGCTGACCCCATGGGCACCCGGCAGCCACGACCACTTCATCGTGGTCGGCACCGACCAGGTTTCCGGCCGGCTCATTCACCCAGCGGGGCGCTCCAGCTGAGCCGGGTTCCACCCTCATCAGGAGCGGCCAGCTCGAAAGAGCCGCCCAAAGCCTCGGCCCGCTCCCGCAGATTGCGCAGACCACTGCGGCGCGTCTCAGAGCCGATCCCCACACCGTTGTCGGTCACCGTCACCCCCACCCGGGCGGCCGTCGCGACCACCACGACCTCGGCACGCGACGCCTTGGCGTGCCGTACCAGATTGGACAACGCCTCCCGCAGAACGGCCAGCACATGCTCGGCCAGCTCCGGCGACACGACACTGTCGAGCTGACCCTCCAGCGTGAGCGCCGGCTTGAACCCCAGATGGCCGCGCACCCCCTCGACCAGGTCGACGATCTGGGCCCGCAGCCCATGCCCGGCGGGAGCCTGGAGCGCGAAGATGGTGGAGCGGATCTGCCGGATCGTCGCATCCAGCTCATCGACCGAGCCTTGCAGCCGCGACACCGCCTCCGGACGCTCCACCAGACGCACGATGCTCATCAGCGACATGGCCACCGCGAACAGCCGCTGGATCACCACGTCATGCAGATCCTTAGCGATCCGATCACGATCCTCCAGCAGCCCCAGCCGCTCAGCATCCGCACGGGCCTCAGCCAACTCCAACGCGATCGCCGCCTGCCCCGCGAACGCCTCCACCGCCCGCACCTCGGCCTGACTGAACGGCATCCGGCCCGACCGTTTGATCACCGACAAGGCCCCGCGCACCTTGGGCGCCGCACCCAGCGGCACCACCGCCACCGGCCCCAGCAGCAGCTCCTCGGCCAGCGCGGCGGGCACGTCGCCGGCCGGGACCTCAGTGAGCACCTGAGACACCCCCATCGCAAACGCCCGCCCGGCCAGGGAATCGACCGCCGAGACGGTGACCTGCCGAATCCGGTCCGCCGCGATCCCGTCGGCGATCGTCACACGAAACACATCCTGTCCAGGTCCCTCGGGGAGCAGCACGGTGGCCAGATCGGCGTCGGTCATCTCGCGTGCCCGGCGCGCCATCACGCTCAGCACGTCATTGGTGTCCGCACCGGACAGCAGGCTGGTGGTGATCTCAGAAGAGGCCGTCAGCCAGGTCTCCCGGCGCCGCGACTCCTCATACAGGCGGGCGTTCTCGATCGCCACACCGGCCGCGGTGGCCAAGGCCACCACGATCGCCTCGTCCTCCTCGTCGAACTCGGCCCCGCCCCGCTTCTCCGTCAGATAGAGATTGCCGAAGATCTCGTCGCGTACGCGCACGGGAACCCCGAGGAACGAGCCCATCGGCGGATGCCCGGGCGGGAACCCGTACGACTCGCGATGGTCAGAGATCCGCGCCAGCCGCAACGGCCGCGGCTCCTTGATCAGCAGACCGAGCAGGCCCAGACCATGCGGCCAGTGCTCGATCTTGGCGATCTCGTCCTCGCTCAGCCCGACCGGGATGAACTGGACCAGCGTCCGCTCCTCGCCGATCACGCCGAGCGCGCCGTAACTCGCGTCCACCAGCCGGGTGGCGGTCTCCACGATCCGCCGCAGCACGGTCTCGAGGTCGAGGTCGCTGCCCACCGACACCACGGCGTCCAGCAGCGCGTGCACCCGGTCTCGGGTCGCCAGCACGGCCTCCAGCCGGACCTGGAGCTCGGCCAGCAGATCATCCAGCCGCATGTGCGGCATCAACCGGTGCGACGGCTCTGACACGGTCGAAGTTTCTCACCCGAACGCGTCGAAGCCCACCCGGGGGCAGGGTGGGCTTCGACGTGCTCGGGAGTGCTTTTGTACTACTTGAGGATCGGGAAGGAGCGGACCACGTGCTGCTGTCCCCACCAGCGGCCGATGCCGAGGGTGTCGCCGGCGTTGGCCAGCGCTAGGCCGACCAGGACGATCGCGTAGATGAGGTGCTCGTCGAGGAACGGGTTGTTCACCATCGGAAGCTCGGCGGCCCACATGAGGACCAGCAGGACGCCACCGGTGATGGCGGCGATCCGAACACCCGCGCCGAAGACGAGGGCCACGCCGATCCCGGCCAGACCGAGCATGAACAGCCAGTCGACGAACGCGTTGCCGGCCAGGCCCGAGAAGAATCCGCCGAAGGTGCTGTCGGCGGTGCCCTTGAGGAATCCAGTGGTCGGGCTGCCGCCGTTGACCCAGGCCTTGGCGGCCTTGGTGGCGAAGCCGAATCCGAACAGCTTGTCCAGGAAGGCCCACAGGAAGATCCAGCCGAGGGCGATGCGAGCCACGCCCCACACGTAGTTCACGACCGGCGTGTGGTGGGTGCTGGGCTGGTTCAGGACGGGCGTGTCGTGTGTGGTGGCCATGACGGCCCCCTTTCAGGATGTTCTTCTTCGTTACCTCAATCAGACCGTTTCTTGGGCCTCCCAAGCAGTGCCGTTGGGCTCGGGCCGGCTGCCCGCAAGTCCCGTCCGCGAAGGACTTTCGGCCCTTCGCGGACGGCATGCCGTTCACTCGTCGATTCGGAACACGGGATAGGCGGCCGCCACACGTTCGAAGGTGGCGAGCGGCGCGTGCCGGTCGACCGGGATGTGCGGGCGCGCGCCAGGGGCAAGGGCGAGGTAGCGCCGCAGGATCGGCGGCCTTTCCTGCGTCGCGACCTCTGTCAGGGTCACGTGACGGCGCTCGCCACGGCTCAGCACGGCCTTCCCACCCGCCGCGCGCACGTTGGCCACCCAGTTGGCGTTCTCACCGAGCATGGACACCAGGTAGCGGCTCCCCTGGTAGTCGGCGACGACCAGCGGGAACGCGATCAGCTTCCCGCTGCGCCTGCCACGCACCTCGAGCGTCACGGCACGGGCAGGCGACAGGATCCCGGCCGCGAACTGGACCGCTGACAGGCGGTTCATCGCCCGGGCGAGCGGCCCGGGCCGGTCTCCGCGGTACATCCGCCGCTTGAGCGTGTACAGAAGGCCTTTCATGCCGACCGGCCGGCTTCGAGGCGGGCGATCGGGACGCGGAACGGGGAACAGGACACATAGTCGAGACCGGCCCGGTGGAAGAAGGCGATCGAGGCCGGATCGCCGCCATGCTCACCGCACACCCCGATCCGGAGGCCGGGCCGCACGGCGCGGCCTTCGGCGACCGCCAGCTCGACCAGGCAGCCGACGCCGTCGGCATCGATGGTGTCGAAGGGGGAGGCCTCCAGGATCCCTTCACGCAGATAGTGCGGCAGGAACGAACCTTCGACGTCGTCGCGCGAGAAGCCCCACGTCATCTGCGTGAGATCATTGGTGCCGAAGGAGAAGAACTCCGCTTCACGAGCGATGCGCCCGGCCGTCAAAGCAGCCCGCGGCACCTCGATCATCGTGCCGATCGCGATGGCAGGAACGCCAGGGACCGCGGCCAGGACCTGTTCGGCCTGCGCGCGCACGACCGCCAGCTCGCGCACGTCGCCGACCAGCGGCACCATGATCTCCGGGCGGGGGTCGCCGCCATCGCGCACCCGCCGGGCCGCGGCCTCGCCGATCGCCCTGACCTGCATCTGGAACAACCCCGGGACGACCAGACCCAGACGGACACCACGCAGGCCCAACATCGGGTTGGCCTCGTGCATCCGGCGAACCGCGGCCAGCAGCCTCTGGTCATGCTCGCTCTCCGCACCCACCAGAGATTCCAGCGAGGGCAGGAACTCATGCAACGGCGGATCGATCAGGCGGATGGTCACCGGCAGACCATCCATCTCAGCCAAGATCGCGGTGAAGTCAGCGCGCTGCAGCGGCAGCAGATCGGCCAGCGCAGCCGCGACCTCCTCCTGGCCATCGGCCAAGATGAGCCGCTCGACAAGCGCCCGCCGCTCCCCCAGGAACATGTGCTCGGTCCGGCACAGGCCGATGCCCGCCGCACCGAAGCGGCGCGCCCGCGCGGCGTCCTCGGGCGTGTCGGCGTTGGCCCGCACACCCAGCCGCCGCCGCACATCGGCATGCCGTACAAGACGATCCACGGCCGAGACCAGCGGCCCTGAACCGGCGGCCAGATCGCCCTCGAAATAGCTGACCACGGGCGAGGCGGTCACCGGCAACTCACCGAGGTAGACCTGCCCGGTGGTGCCGTCGATGGAGATCACATCGCCCTCGCGCACCACGACATCACCCGCACGAAACAGCCCGGCCCCGACGTCCACCTCAAGACCCTCGGCACCGCACACACACGTGCGGCCCATCCCCCGCGCGACCACCGCCGCGTGCGAGGTCTTGCCGCCCCGGCTGGTCAAGATCCCGCGCGCGGCCAGCATGCCGGGCAGATCATCGGGATTGGTCTCACCGCGGACCAGGATCACCGGATCGGTCGCGGCGGCGGCGCGGCCGGAGTCGAAGACGGCGCGCCCGGACGCGGCGCCCGGGGAAGCCGCCACGCCATGCGCGATCGGCGCCGGCGCGCCGGTCAGGTCGAAGCGGGGGAACATCAGCTGAGCGAGCCGGTCGCCGTCGACCCGCCGCAGCGCCTCGTCCATATCGATGACGCCCTCGTCGACCAGCGCGGCGGCGATGGTGAACGCGGCCG
>JAGFNW010000095.1 GCA_017592665.1 Streptosporangiaceae bacterium NEAU-GS5
GGACGTGGCCCACTCCACTGCCGCGGTAACGGTGACGTGGTCCAGCCCGCGGATGTCGCAGAATGCGACGAATTGACCGAGCAGCCGGCCCTCGACCTTGAGTTTGTAGCCCAGGCTCCGGCGGATCGCCAGGTAGCGGTCGACGGCCTCACGCAGTGTCGTCATCGCCGACCTCATCGCCGACCTCATCGCCGACCGGCATCGGCCAGGGCCGCACCACCGCGGCGAGCGCGGTCAAGTCGACCTTCGCGTAGATCGCCGAACTCGCGTGGTCGTTGTGCCGCAGCAACTCGGCGACCTCGGCCAGCGACCCGCCACCGGCCAGCACCCGGCAGGCGACGCGGTGCCGCAGCCGATGGGCGCCCACCACCGCGATGCCGGCCCGCAACGAGGCGCGTCGGGGCACCATCACGATCGACTGCCGTTTCATCGGTGCGTCTGGGCCGATCGTGCGCGTGAACACCTCCCGCAACGCCGTCGACCGGCGGCCGTTGCGCAGCCAGTCGGCCAGCGCGGCGCCGATGTCGGGTGGAAGCGGCATCTTGTCGATGCGGCCGCCTTTGCCCCCGACCGTCAGCCCACCGCCGCGCCAGTCGATGACATCCAGGCGCAGCCGCGCAACCTCCACCGCCCGCAGCCCTAGCCTGGCCATCAGCAGCAAGACCGCCAAATCCCGCCGCCCGACCGCCGTGGACCGGTCGCACGAGGCCAGCAGCTCGGCCACCGCCTCTTCATCCGCGCCGACCACAATCCCGCTCAGCTGCCAGCCGGCAACCGACGGCACGACCGGCGACAGGTCACGGTCGATGTCGCCCGCCGCGAACAAGAACCGCAGCAGCGACCGCAGACTCGAGGTCAGCGGTTTCATCGAGCTGATCGCGTAGAGCTGCGACATGTCCAGCACGAACGCCGTCACCGCCTGCGGGCCGATCCGGGCCAATTCCAGCCGTCCACCGTCGATCTGGGCGATCACGAACTTGGCGGCGAAGTGCAGGCGCAAGTCCACCGTCTGCTCGCCGAGTCGACGCTCACGCTCCAGCCAGCGCCGATATCTTTCCAGCACCGCATCGACGGGATCTGGAAGGTGCGGCTGTTCGGCCGGGACCAGCCCGAGCCCGCGAAGATAGCCCAGCATCGGCCGCAGCGAGCGGGCGGTTCGCCATCGCCGGTGGCCGCCGGCTTGCCGCGCTGCGACGAACGCGGCGATCCGCTCGGGCCCCTAACCCGGCGGGAGCCAGACCCTCCTGATCCATCCAGCGGCTCAGATGCGCCAGCACATACGCGTGGTCCTGAGCGGTCCGTGGCGTGAATCCCTGGCGGATCAATTCCAGCCGGAACTGGTGCACCAGCCCCGTCAACGGCCCCGACACTTTGACGGGGTAGCGGCCGTCCGTCGCTGCCTTGACCATGTGCCCACCTCCATCGAGAAACCCTTCGATGAAGAAGACACTGAAGGTCCGGCGTTATGGCGTCAGGTCCCCCGTCGCACCGCCATTGACCAGCCCCGATCCACCCGACCCGGCATAACATCCAGCCCCAGATAATTCCCCGCGTCGGTTCCCTGGCTGGTCACGGGCACATTGGTGGAGGTCTTTACACTCTGGGTGTCGATCACGCACGCGGTCGGCTCGCGATCGCGGCCGTGTTCGACGCGGGCCAGGCCGGTCAGGTCGTAATTGAGCCGGGCGAAGATTCCCTCATCCCGCCAGGCGGCGTAGTAGGCATAGACGGTGCCGTGCGCGGGAAGGTCGTGGGGCAGGTATCTCCAGGCGATTCCGGTGCGGTTGACGTAGAGGATCGCGTTGAATATCTCGCGTAATTCGACCTGGGCGGGGCAGCCGGTCGGGCGGCGGTCGAGGCGGGCCTGGCGCCAGGCGGTCAGGGTCGGTTCGATCAAGGCCCACCGGGCGTCGGACAGGTCGCTGGGGTACGGCTTGCGGGGGTTCATGGCAGAGCACTACAGCAACCACCCGGCCGACGCTGGCAGGCGGCCCGGCAGGGAGTGTCTACCTGATTCCTAGACCAGACGGAATCTCGGAACTGGACCCTCACGAAACGGACGCCCCGACCGCCAGGCCCGGCCGCTTCGGAACACCTATACCCGACGAACCGACACGAAAGCCGCCAGCCAGAAAGCGACTTTCCACCACCAAGCCCAACGAGACGCCCTCTCAGACCGATTTCCTACCCGGCGGCAGCTACGTCGATCTTGTGGAACGGGCGAGAGTTTACTGAGGCAGACTGGCCTGAGTTCATGACGGTAAGGCGAGTTGGGTCGTCGGGCAACATCACTGACACCGGCGAACGTCCAGGTCCTTGTCGGTCGAACGCCTGGTGTGGGCCTCGCCCACCCTGCCCCGCAGGACTCACGAGCTAACCTCGGGTATTCACCGCCGAATCAGCCCGGAAGATCACTAATGCGAAGAAGGTGCATCTGATCTGCAAGGATGCGAGTGTCTAGATCGTTTCCATTGCAGAAGAGAGTGCACCTTCCGGGTGAACAGTACGGCATGGGACCGTCGCCTGTCCGTGCGCGGCGACGGCAAGGGACTCCTCGGGCACGCCGGGGCGATTCTGCTGCGCAAATGCGCTGATCAGGTGGGCTTAACCGGTGCCCTTGGCGGGGTGTTCGCCCGGCGGGAGGCAACGCCGGTGTGGGACCGCGGGGTCGTGCTGATCCAGTTGGCGGTCGCGATCGTGCTCGGGGCGGCCAGCATGCGGCAGATCACACTGCTGGTCCACCAGTCCGTCGTTTTCGGGGCGCCGCCGTCGGACTCCACCGTGCGCCGGACCTTGGAGCCGGTCGGCGCCGACGCGCTGCTGGCCGACCGGCTGGCTCGCGCCCGAGCCCGGGTCCGCGAACACGTGTGGCGGCTGATCGAGGCCCGCGAGGGCGGGTTCCCGTGGCTGGTCGTCGCTGGCAAGACCCTGACCGGGTGGGTGGTCATCGACATCGACGCCACGCTGATCACCGCGCACTCCGACAAGGAAGGCGCGGCGGCCACCTTCAAGAAGAGGTGGAGCTTTCAGTGCGCCATGAGGCGCTCTGGCGTATTCCCGGTGCAGCCGGGAGGGACTTGGAAGGAGGTTCCTGGGCCTAATGACTTACCCAATCCGGAAACGGTGATGGGGACCAGAGCATGTCAGGAAACTGGCGGCCATGCCGAGACGCTGCGGATGGTGCGTCAGGAGGCCCGCGTGACATGGCGAAAGCTGGATTGCCTGAACCCTAATCTCCAGCGGAGACAACCTAGGCTCCACCGGCAAGGCGTCTGAGGCCGGTGTCGTCGTCTGCGGCGGCTTGATGGAATGGCCGGCGCATCTTCCAGGCGGCGAAGCGACACCCAGTCAGGGCGTTGAAGGAGATGAGTGGGGCGCCTAACTCACGCTGTTACGTGCGTCAGAGACGAACATGGGATCGCCTACGGGATGCGAGTCCTAGGGCGACGGAGTGCCCGTAGTAGTCGCAGGGGGTCACGGCCTGCCGAGGCGGACGGGAAAGCCGTCCACAGGGCGAAGGGGCACAGGTGATCGGACATCCGGTCTGAAAGGTATGCGAAATGCAGAGCGCCGAAACGGTGCTGGGTGTCCTGCGTGAACGCGGCAGACATGGCCTGCCGTGTGAGGAACTGTATCGACAGCTGTTCAATCCGCAGCTTTACCTGCTGGCCTACGGGCGGCTCTACTCCAACGATGGAGCGATGACGCCCGGGGCGACCGGGGAAACCGTGGACGGCACGTCGCTGGGCAAGATCGGACGCGTCATCGACGCGCTGCGTTACGAGCGTTTCCGGTGGAGTCCCGCACGACGGGTCTACATCCCGAAGAAGAACGGCAAACACCGCCCGCTGGGCCTTCCGTCGTGGACGGACAAGCTGGTGGCTGAAGTGGTACGCCTGCTCTTGGAGGCCTACTACGAGCCGACCTTCCGCGACGCCTCCCACGGGTTTCGGCCAGGCCGCGGCTGCCATACCGCGCTCCGCAAGATCGCGGACACCTGGCAGGGCACGACCTGGTTCATCGAAGGGGATATCGCCGACTGCTTCGGCAGCCTCGACCACGACGTCATGATGGCGACGCTGGCGGCCAATATCCACGACGGCCGGTTCCTTCGCCTGATCAGACACATGCTGCAAGCCGGATACCTGGAAGACTGGATCTTCAACGTGACCCTCAGCGGCTGTCCGCAGGGCGGCTTATGTTCAGCTGAACATAAGCCGCCTAATGAACAGTGCTGGGTTATGCGCAGTGCCGGCGTGGACGGCCTGGTAGGAGCCGGTTCGGCGAGCGAGCACTGCGCATAACGCCGAGGATTCCGTTCATGAGGCCCGGCAGGGGCCGGGCCGCGCGTGATCGGAGGTCGGCCGATGGTCGCCTTGCCTGTGCTGATGTCCGGCCTGGAAGCGGAGATGATCCGCCTGGGCTACAAGGACTCGACGATGGTCTGGTACCGGGGCGCCTGGCGTCGTCTGCAGCGGTACTTCGCTGCCCGCGGCGAGGAGGAGTTCTCGCTGGACGTGGCCATGCAGTGGGTCGACGAGGCCTGCGGCTTCTTCGCCAAAGAGCAGGCCGGAACGCTCAAGCAGACCGACGTGGGGCGCTCCCCCCGAGGTGTGGACACCTTGAGTGCCGGATGATGGAGTCCGGAGACAAGGAGTTCCACGTGGCGATGAAGTCGTATCCGCCGGAGTTCAAGGCGGACGCCGTCGCGTTGTACCTGTC
>JAGFNW010000096.1 GCA_017592665.1 Streptosporangiaceae bacterium NEAU-GS5
AGCTTGCGGTCGGTGTCCATGCGCAGCTCGACCTCCACACCCTGGATCGTGAAGGCCCACGGCTGGGTGTTGTGCACCGACGGCGCCCAGGTGGCCGCCTCAAGTGCGGTGTGCAGCGCCGCTTGCAGGGTGTTCGTAGACAGCGTGTCCATGATGTCCCCCTTCATCGTGATCCACGGACGACCGCGACCGGGCAGGCCGCGTGGTGCAGCACAGGGCGGGTCACCGACCCGATCCGGCCCAGCGGGACGGACGACCGGCCCGCCCCGACGACCAGCAGGGTCGCCGAGGCCGACAACCGGGCCAGCACTTCGGGAACCGGCCCTTCTTCCAGCGTATGAATGGTTTCAACCTCGGGATACTTGGTCCGCCATGGTTCGGTCAGCGGCGCGAGAACCTCTTCGCCCAGCGGGTCCGGCATGATCATCGAGGTGCCCGGCGACCACGCGCCGACCGGATACCGCCAGGCCCGAGCGGCCACCAGAGGCAGTCCGCGCAGCGACGCCTCTTCGTAGGCGAACGCGAGCACGCGGTCCTGGAGGTAGTCGTCACGGCCGTCGATCGCGGCGACGATCGGCGCGCGATCGGGCCGGTGGGGCAGTGAGCCGGCGCCGCGTACCACGATCACCGGGCTGTGCGCGTGCGTCACGACCCGATCGGCCACCGAGCCGATCATCGTGCGGACCAGGGCCCGCGACCCGCGCGACCCGAGGACGACAAGATCCGCGGTGCGGGACAGCTCGATCAGCTGTTCGGCCGCCGATCCTTCGTACAGATCGCTGTTGACGGTCAGGCCGCTGGTGCAGTTGCGGGCGCAGTCGGTGCCGTGGAACAGCACGTGCTCGGCCGCGTGCCGCAGTGAGTCGTGTGCCGGCCCTTCGCCACCTGGCCCGTATGGCCATTGCCAGGCGTGTGCCACCAGGAGGGGCGCGTGCCGGTGTTCTGCCTCGTCCATGGCCCAGTCGAGAGCCTGCATGGAGTAGTCGGAACCGTCGTAACCGATCACGATCGTCATCGCACTCACCTCATCCCAGCTGGGACGCGATCGTCTTGGCCCAGGCGCGGATGCGCTCGGGGTCGCGGTGGTCGCCTGCCATCCGCTTGGCCATCGCGGACGCCGGGAAGCCCTTGGCGTCCGGCGTCGTCGCCTGTAGCGTGGCGCGGTGCCGGTGGGCGAAGAAGCGGTCGGCCGTGAACAGCGCATCGAACTCCCGATCGTCCATCCCGTGCGGGTGCTCGCCCGGCTGCCCGCTCCCGCAGGTCGCGCAGACCACTGCGGCGGGTCTGGCGCGGGCCTCGGCCAGCTCCAGCGCGATCGCGGCCTGACCGGCGAACGCCTCACCGCCCGCACCTCCTTGATGAGCAGGCCGAGCAGGCCCAGGCCGTGCGGCCAGTGCTCGATCTTGGCGATCTCCTGCTCGGTCAGCCCGATCGGGATGAACTGGACGAGTGTGTGTTCCTCGCCGACCACGCCGAGCGCGCCGTAACTCGCGTCCACCAGCCGGGTGGCGGTCTCCACGATCGCCGCAGCACGGTCTCCGGATCCAGATCGCTGCCCACCGACACCACGGCGTCCAGCAGCGCGTGCACCCGGTCCCGGGTCGCCAGGACGGCCTCCAGCCGGACCTGGAGCTCGGCCAGCAGATCATCCAGCCGCATGTGCGGCATCAACCGGTGCGGCGGCTCTGACACGGTCGAAGTTTCTCACCCGAACGCGTCGAAGCCCACCCGGGGGCAGGGTGGGCTTCGACGTGCTTTGGGCACTTCTGCGGGATTACTTGAGGATCGGGAAGGAGCGGACCACATGCTGCTGTCCCCACCAGCGGCCGATGCCGAGGGTGTCGCCGGCGTTGGCCAGCGCGAGGCCGACCAGGACGATCGCGTAGATGAGGTGCTCGTCGAGGAACGGGTTGTTGACCATGGGGAGCTCGGCGGCCCACATGAGGACCAGCAGGACGCCACCGGTGATGGCGGCGATCCGCACGCCGGCGCCGAAGACGAGGGCCACGCCGAGCCCGGCCAGGCCGAGCATGAACAGCCAGTCGACGAACGCGTTGCCGGCCAGGCCCGAGAAGAATCCGCCGAAGGTGCTGTCGGCGCTGCCCTTGAGGAATCCAGTGGTCGGGCTGCCGCCGTTGACCCAGGCCTTGGCGGCCTTGGTGGCGAAGCCCCAGCCGAACAGCTTGTCCAGGAAGGCCCACAGGAAGATCCAGCCGATGGCGATGCGAGCCACGCCCCACACGTAGTTCACGACCGGCGTGTGGTGGGTGCTGGGCTGGCTCAGGACGGGCGTGTCGTGTGTGGCGGCCATGACGGCCCCCTTTCAGGATGTTCTTCTTCGTTACCTCAATCAGACCGTTTCTTGGGCCTCCCAAGCAGTGCCGTTGGGCTCGGGCCGACTGCCCGCAAGTCCCGTCCGCGAAGGACTTTCGGCCCTTCGCGGACGGCATGCCGTTCACTCGTCGATTCGGAACACGGGGTTGACCACCTCCAAATGGGTCGTACGACTCAGGCGGACGAGACGCAGGAATGCGAGGCCGGTCAGCGCGGCCACGGTTGCGGCCATCACGAGGCCGCCGAGGATCCCGATCGCGGCGATGAGCCACGCGGGCTGGCCTTCCTGCCACAACGGCATGGTCAGCGCCATGAACGCGCCGAGTGCGGCCAGCCAGGCGCCTGCGGTGGCGGCGACCCACCACGCCATACCCGGCATGCGAGCGCGGAGTACGAGCCACTGAAGACCACCCATGGACCCCAGCAAGACCACTCCGAAGAGCGCGAGCAGCAGCGGAGGAAGCTCGAGGAAGCGGTCGCCCAGCACGATCGGCACCGAACCGATCGTCCAGGCGACCGCCGCCCCTGCGGCGGTCGCGGACACCCAGGAGACGGTCGGCACACAAGGCAGGGCGGAGCGCAGCACGTACGCCTGGGCCAGCCCCAGGATCGCTCCCTCGGCGACCCCTGCGGCGACCACCGCCGCCGCCTGCGCAATCGACCCATCCGACTGAACGACCGCGGCGGCGACGAGCGCGGGCACCGAGAATCCGACTATCTCGCCCAGCGTGACGACACCGAACCAGCGCCGCCACAAGGCCTGGCGCAGCAGGGGCCCCCTCATGATCTGAGCGTGGATCGGCCGGCTTCGAGGCGGGCGATCGGGACGCGGAACGGGGAACAGGACACATAGTCGAGGCCGGCCCGGTGGAAGAAGGCGATCGAGGCCGGATCGCCGCCATGCTCACCGCACACCCCGACCTTCAGGCCGGGCCGCGCGGCGCGGCCTTCGGCGACCGCCAGCTCGACCAGGCAGCCGACGCCGTCGGTGTCGATGGTGTCGAAGGGGGAGGCCTCCAGGATCCCTTCACGCAGATAGTGCGGCAGGAATGAGCCTTCGACGTCGTCGCGCGAGAAACCCCACGTCATCTGCGTGAGGTCGTTGGTGCCGAAGGAGAAGAACTCCGCCTCACGAGCGATGCGCCCGGCCGTCAGGGCGGCTCGGGGCACCTCGATCATCGTGCCGATCGCGATGGCGGGGACGCCGGGGATCGCGGCCAGGACCTGTTCGGCCTGCGCGCGCACGACCGCCAGCTCGCGAACGTCGCCGACCAACGGCACCATGATCTCCGGACGCGGGTCGCCGCCATCGCGCACCCGCCGGGCCGCGGCCTCGCCGATCGCCCGGACCTGCATCTGGAACAACCCCGGGACGACCAGACCCAGACGGACACCACGCAGACCCAACATCGGGTTGGCCTCGTGCATCCGGCGAACCGCGGCCAGCAGCCTCTGGTCATGCTCGCTCTCCGCACCCACCAGAGATTCCAGCGAGGGCAGGAACTCATGCAACGGCGGATCGATCAGGCGGATGGTCACCGGCAGACCATCCATCTCAGCCAAGATCGCGGTGAAGTCAGCGCGCTGCAGCGGCAGCAGATCGGCCAGCGCAGCCGCGACCTCCTCCTGGCCATCGGCCAAGATGAGCCGCTCGACAAGCGCCCGCCGCTCCCCCAGGAACATGTGCTCGGTCCGGCACAGGCCGATCCCGGCCGCACCGAAGCGGCGCGCCCGCGCGGCGTCCTCGGGCGTGTCGGCGTTGGCCCGCACACCCAGCCGCCGCCGCACATCGGCATGCCGTACAAGACGATCCACCGCCCAGATCAGCGGCCCTGAACCGGCGGCGAGATCGCCCTCGAAGTAACTGACCACGGGCGAGGCGGTCACCGGCAACTCACCGAGGTAGACCTGCCCGGTGGTGCCGTCGATGGAGATCACATCGCCCTCGCGCACCACGACATCGCCCGCACGAAACAGCCCGGCCTCGACGTCCACCTCAAGACCCTCGGCACCGCACACACACGTGCGGCCCATCCCCCGCGCGACCACCGCCGCGTGCGAGGTCTTGCCGCCACGGCTGGTCAAGATCCCGCGCGCGGCCAGCATGCCGGGCAGGTCGTCGGGGTTGGTCTCACGGCGGACCAGGATCACCGGACCGGTCGCGGCGGCGGCGCGGCCGGAGTCGAAGACGGCGCGCCCGGACGCGGCGCCCGGGGAAGCCGCCACGCCATGCGCGATCGGCGCCGGTGCGCCGGTCAGGTCGAAGCGGGGGAACATCAGCTGAGCGAGCCGGTCGCCGTCGACCCGCCGCAGCGCCTCGTCCATATCGATGACGCCCTCGTCGACCAGCGCGGCGGCGATGGTGAACGCGGCCG
>JAGFNW010000097.1:0-3620 GCA_017592665.1 Streptosporangiaceae bacterium NEAU-GS5
AGAGGGCGGTTCGCGAGTTGATGCCCGTTTCGTCGCTGGCGTTGGGTGAGGCGGGCTGGTAGAAGATCCGTCGCGAGGTTACGTGCCGGGCTGGGTGAACAAGCCCGACTCGGTCTCGATCAAGATTCCACGGCTGACCAGGCGTTTGAGCTTGGAGCGGATGTTCTCGGTGTTCTTGGACACGACGGGCAGGTCCAGGGCCAGGCAGATGTCACGAGCTCGCATGGGCCGGCCGCCGGTATCTGCGAAGGCGGCGAGGATCTGCTGGTAGGCGGGGTGGCCGGGCGGCGCGAGTGGCGCGGGGGACGGCATCTGCGGGGCCGGGTCGGGCTCGTCGGCCAGGGAGATCAGGGTCTTGCGGGTGATCCGCAGATGATCGATCGCCTCGTCGAGTTCGTGGAGCCGTGCGGTGAGTTCGTCGATTTGGGCGCGTGCCTGCTCGGCTTGACCGGTCAGGGCCGCTTCGCGGGCGTCGATCCGGTCCAGCAGCAGCCGGCCCGGGTCGCTGCCCGGGGCGTGGTTCGGGTCGCGGTTGGGGGCGGGGCCGGTCATGTGGCCGGTCACGCCTGGCGCCAGGACGGGGCGCAGGTGCCGGTCAACCGGCGGGCCATCACATCGCTCATCGCCCAGTACACGCGTGATTCAGAGCTGGCGGGCCGGTGTTCGTAGTCGCGGACCAGCCGCCGATGCAGGGACAGGATGCCGTAGGTCTGCTCCACTACCCACCGCTTGGGCTGCGGCACGAATCCTTTGTCGGCAGGGTTGCGCTCGATGACCTGCACGTCGATGCCGAGGGCGGCGCCGTGGTCGACGACGGTGTTCTTGAAGCCTTGGTCGACCAGGGCGGTGCGGACGCTGCCGGGTGGGGTGGCGGCGGCGACCCGGTCCAGCAGGGCGATGCCGGCGGTGTTGTCGTGCGCCGAGGCGGCCAGCACCACCACGGCGATGACCAGCCCGAGCACGTCCACGGCCAGGCCGCGTTTGCGGCCGGGCACCTTCTTGCCCGGGTCGTTGCCGGTCGTGCCGGCAGGTACGCCGGCCGCCGCGTGGATGCTCTGGGTGTCCAGGGCCACCAGGCTCGGGTCGGCTAATCGGCCACGTTTCTCGCGTGCCTGCCAGCGCAGCAGGTCGTGGATGGTCTGGTCGGTGCTGTCGTCGCGCCATTTGGCGAAGTAGTAGTAGACCGCGCTGCGGGGTGGCAGGTCGTGGGGCAGGTAGTCCCACTGGCAGCCGGTCCGGCTCTGGTAGAGGATCGCGTTGACGATCTCCCGCATCGCGTAGCCGCCCTGGTGGCCGCTGACGGAGGGGTGTGCGGCCTTCCATGCCGTGATGACCGGCTCGATCAGGGCCCACCGTTCGTCGGATAAGTCGCTCGGGTAGGGCTTGCGCTCGCTCACCGGGCTATCTCAGCAGGCTCTGGTTCACCAATCGGCCGTAACGCTACAGAGTCGTGGGATCACAACCTGACAGCACGGGCATCAACTCGCGAACCGTCCTCTCAGGTCCTCCGAGGTCGTCGTCGGGTGTGGCCGCAGGGTTGCCAGCGCTCAGCCAGACAGGCGCGGGCCTTTGGCTCCGTCCTTCAGCAGGAAGGTCAGGCCTGATCAGAACGGGTGCGCCACCGGGACCCTAATACCGGATCCGCTGATTAGGAGCCGAGTCATAGAGATGTTCTTGGATTTATGTGTGTTGCTCGCGGCGACGGAGACAACTGCCAGTATGACAACACGACGATGGGTGCTTGTGGGAACGGCTGGGATGGTTACTGTTTGCGCCTTGGTTTTTGCAGTGGTGGGGTGGGATACAGCCAACAAGATCGCATCACTGCTGTCGGCGTTGGCTGCCGTTGGGGCTCTTGGAATAGCAGTGTGGGCGGCATGGCCGGCAACCTCTGCCAGGACGGACGTGCGGATCTTCAATACTGGGAGCGCGACAGTGCACGGCAGTGGTAGTGCGAACACAGGCTTGTCAGGGAAAGCCGAGAATCTGCCGAGCAGCGTGAGGGTAGAGCGCACGGGCAATGCGGAGACCTTCGATGGTGGGGACGCCAATACTGGTGTTCAACTTGACTGAGCACTTGGGATAGGTCGATGAGCGAGGATCGCCGGGTTCGTAGTGTGGTGCGGGGAACCGGCTCCGCGACCGCGGGGGCGGGCAGCTATGTCGTGACTGGCGCGCACCACGGCGACGTACATCTTGCCGCTCTGCCGGTGGCGCGGTCAGCGTACCTGGAGCAGGTGGAGCAGATCTTCCCGTGGCACCTGGTGGGCCGTGACGCTGAGCTCACTGAATTAGCCGAATTCTGTATCTCTGAGAACTTGCCGGGATACGCGTGGTGGCAGGGGCCGGCGTGGGCGGGCAAGTCGGCGTTGATGGCTACCTTCGTGCTCCATCCACCCCCCCGAGTGCGTGTGGTGTCGTTCTTCATTACCGCGCGCTACGCCGGGCAGAGCGACCGGACGGCCTTTGCGGAGATCGTGATTGAGCAGCTATCGGAACTGCTGGGCCAGCCTATGCCGTCGTTGCTGACCGAGGCCACCCAGCGTGGCTGGTTGAGTCGGTTGCTGAAGGAGGCCACGCGCCTGTGCCGGGAGGCGGGAGAGCATCTGGTCTTGGTGGTGGACGGGCTGGATGAGGATAGGGGGGTAAGGGTCGGGTCGGACGCCCATAGCATCGCGGCGTTGCTTCCCGCCGCCTTGCCGGACGGGCTGCGAGTGGTGGTGGCGGGTCGGCCCAATCCACCGGTGCCAGCCGACGTACCCGGATGGCATCCATTGCGTGACCCGGCGATCGTGCGCCCGCTGAGCGCGTCACCTCACGCTCAGATCGTCCGCGATGACGCCGAACGTGAGTTAGATCATCTGCTGTACGGCCGCGCCGACGACCGGAATCTGCTGGGCTTCGTGGTAGCCGCCGGCGGCGGGTTGAGCAGCAAGGACCTGGCGGAACTCACCGGGTTGTCAACTGATTTGGTGAACAAGCAGCTTCGCGCGGTCTCGGGTCGCACCTTCAGCAGCAGGGTCAGCAGATTGCAGCCACACGACGGGGCCAAGGTCTTCGTGCTAGCACACGAGGAACTCCAGCTCACCGCAGCGGCTGCACTGATCGAGGACTTGCCGGGCTATCGTGACCAACTGCACGCCTGGGCCAATCGTTACCGCGACCAAGGCTGGCCAGGTGACACGCCGGATTATCTCCTGCGGGGCTATTATCGGCTCCTTCTGGTCACAGGCGATCTACCGCGGATGGTGGCCTGCGCGACGGATCTGGCGAGACTTGACCGGATGCTCGACAGTACCGGAGGAGATGCCGCAGCTCTCGCTGAGATCATCGGCTGCCAGAGCATCATCTGTGAACAGGACGAACCTGATCTGTATGCCATGGTGCGGTTGGCCCTGACGCGAGAACATCTTGCGGACCGTAACTCCCATATTCCTATCGCGCTACCGGCAGTGTGGGTGACTCTGAGCAACTCGATACGCGCTGAAGCGCTGGCCCGTTCGATTACCGACCTAGCCAAGCAATGCCGGGCACTGGCTGGGCTGGCGTTGGCCTTGGTGGCGGCCGGGGAGCTCGACCGGGCGCGGGTGATCGTGGACCGGGCCGAGACGGTTGCCCGC
>JAGFNW010000097.1:3630-3913 GCA_017592665.1 Streptosporangiaceae bacterium NEAU-GS5
ATCCGGATTATTAATCTATATGATTGCAGCGATCCAATCAGTTGCGCGCGGCTCGGTACCATTGTTTGGCCTCCTTGCGGCGGCCGGTCGCTTCCAGCAGGACGCCCATACCGTGCATCGCGTCTCGGTCGCCCTGGTCGGCGGACCAGCGCAGCCATCGTTCGGCGTCGCCGAAACGGCCCGCATCCGCTAGATGATCAATTCCAAGGGTCAGTGGTCATAGGCGGTCAGTGCGCGCATGACGGGCTGGCCAGTCTGGTCGTTGTGCCAGATCGCTGCGGTG
>JAGFNW010000098.1 GCA_017592665.1 Streptosporangiaceae bacterium NEAU-GS5
AGCTTGCGGTCGGTGTCCATGCGCAGCTCGACCTCCACACCCTGGATCGTGAAGGCCCACGGCTGGGTGTTGTGCACCGACGGCGCCCAGGTGGCCGCCTCAAGTGCGGTGTGCAGCGCCGCTTGCAAAGTGTTCGTAGACAGCGTGTCCATGATGTCCCCCTTCATCGTGATCCACGGACGACCGCGACCGGGCAGGCCGCGTGGTGCAGGAGAGGGCGGGTCCACCGACCCGGTTCGGGCACCGGCGCGAGAACCTCCTCGCTCAGCGGAGCCTGCATGGAGTAGTCGGAACCGTCGTAACCGATCACGATCGTCATCGGGCTCACCTCATCCCAGCTGGGACGCGATCGTCTTGGCCCAGGCGCGGACACGCTCGGGGTCGCGGTGGTCGCCCGCCATCCGTTTGGCCATCGCGGACGCCGGGAAGCCCGTGGCGTCCGGCGCGAGCCGTCCGCCGAAGGTGATGTGTCCCGCGGCGCCGACCCGTTCGGCGATCCTCGCCACGGCCGGGGTAGCCGCGATGTCCTCGGTTACGGGGTCGAGCGGTCCGCTGCTGAACAGCCACACTGTCGTCGCCTGGAGCGTGGCGCGGTGCCGGCGGGTGAAGAAGCGGCCTTTGAGCGGCCAGCGCCGGTTGTACAGCGCGCCGCCCAGGATGATCGCGTCGTATCCGCGGGCGTCGGTCACACTCGTTACGGACGCGAGGTCCACCTGGTGGCCTTCGGTCCGCAACGCGTCGGCGATCCAGCTCGCGATCTCCGCGGTCGATCCCCTCTTACTCGCGTACGCGACGAGCACTCGTGCCATCGTCATCACCTCTTCCACTTCCAGGCTGACCCCGGCGAACGAGCCTCACCAGGGCCGTTGGTCCCAGGTCCACGCCTGGATTTCCGGAAGGTCCTCACCGTGCTCGCGGGTGTAGGAGCGGGCGTGCAGGCGCAGGTCCGACATGCGCTGCCGCAGATGCGCGGCCGGGGTGGCCAGCCCGGGAACCCGATCGATCACGTCCATGACCAGGTGGAACCGGTCGATGTCGTTCAACATGCACATGTCGAACGGGGTGGTCGTGGTGCCCTCCTCCTTGTAGCCGCGCACGTGCCAGTTGGCGTGACCATTGCGCCGGTAGGTGAGCCGGTGGATCAGCCACGGATAGCCGTGGAAGTTGAAGATCACCGGCTTGTCGGCCGTGAACAGCGCGTCGAACTCGCGATCGTTCATCCCATGCGGGTGCTCGCCCGGCTGCTGCAACCGCATCAGGTCGACCACGTTGATCACCCGCACCTTGAGATCGGGCAGCTCGGCGCGCAGTATGGCCGCGGCCGCCAGCGTCTCCAGGGTGGGCACGTCTCCGGCACATGCCAGCACGACATCCGGCTCGTGTCCCGCATCCGTCGAGGCCCATTCCACAATGCCCAGGCCCCGCGCGCAGTGGACGGCCGCTTCATCGGCGGTGAACAGGTCGAGCACCGGCTGCTTTCCCGCGACGATCACGTTCACGTAGTCCCGGGAGCGCAGGCAGTGATCGGCCACCGACAACAGCGTGTTGGCGTCCGGCGGCAGATAGACGCGGACCACGGACGCCTTCTTGTTGACCACCACATCCAGGAAGCCCGGATCCTGGTGGGAGAACCCGTTGTGGTCCTGCCGCCACACATGGGAGGACAGCAGGTAGTTGAGCGAGGCCACCGGCCGCCGCCAGTCGATCTTCTTGGACGCCTCCAGCCACTTGGCGTGCTGGTTGAACATCGCGTCCACGATGTGGATGAACGCCTCATAGCAGTTGAACAGACCGTGCCTGCCGGTCAGCAGATAGCCCTCCAGCCAGCCCTGGCACAGGTGCTCGCTCAGCACCTCCATGACCCGGCCATCGGGGCTCAGGTGTTCGTCGGTCGGTTCCACGGCTGCGCTCCAGGCCTTGTCCGTCACCTCGAACACGGCCTGCAGCCGGTTGGAGGCCGTCTCGTCGGGCCCCATCAGCCGGAAGGTGAACGGGTTGGCGGCGATCACGTCCCGCAGGAAGGCACCCAGTTGCCGGGTGGGCTCGGTGGCCGCGGTCGCGGGCGTCTTGACCTCGACCATGTAGTCCCGGAAGTCGGGCAGGCGCAGCGGATGCAGCAGCTCGCCGCCGTTGGTGTGCGGGCTGGCGCTCATCCTGTGCGGCCCGCCAGGCACCAGCGTCACGACCTCGGGCCGTGGCCGGCCGTTGGCGTCGAACAACTCCTCCGGCCGGTAGGAGCGCATCCAGGCCTCCAGCATGGCCAGGTGCCCGGGGTTGTCCCGTACGTTCGCCAGCGGCACCTGATGGGCGCGCCAGGTGCCCTCGACCGGCAGCCCGTCGACCTCTTTCGGCCCGGTCCAGCCCTTCGGCGTACGCAGAATGATCATGGGGAGCCGGCCGTTGCCGCGCTTGTATTCCGCGATCTCGTCGAAGACCAGGTCAAGAGTGTGGAACATCTCCTCGTGATCGGGACCGACGACGTGCGGATGGTAGCCGTACCCCTCCATCAGGCTGATCAGCTCATACTCGGGAATCCGAGCCAGCACGGCCGGGTTGGCGATCTTGTAGCCGTTCAACGCCAGGATCGGCAGCACCACGCCATCGCGGCGCCGGTCGAGGAACTTGTTGGAATGCCAGCTCGCCGCGAGCGGGCCCGTCTCGGCCTCGCCATCGCCGACCACACACGCCACGACCAAGTCCGGATTGTCGAAGGCCGCGCCGTACGCGTGGGCGAGGGCATACCCGAGCTCGCCACCCTCGTGGATGGAGCCGGGGGTCTCGGGAGCGACGTGGGAGGGGATCCCGCCGGGGAAGGAGAACTGGCGGAACAACCTGCGCATGCCCTCGGCGTCCTGCGACACCTCCGGATAGCGCTCGGAATACGTGCCTTCGAGCCAGGCGTGCGCGACCGCTGCCGGACCGCCGTGACCGGGGCCGGCGATGTAGATCATGTCCTGGCCGCGCTCGGTGATGATCCGGTTGAGGTGGGCGAAGCAGAAGTTCAGGCCCGGAGTGGTGCCCCAGTGGCCGAGCAGGCGCGGCTTTATGTGGTCGGGCGTCAAAGGCTCGGTCAGCAGCGGGTTGTCCAGCAGATAGATCTGCCCGACGGACAGGTAGTTCGCGGCGCGCCAGTAAGCGTCGATGCTCTGCAGAGTGTCCATGACGCGAGTGTGTCCGGGCATGTCGGGACCTTCCTAGGGACCTTGGTCCCTAGGAGCGGGAGTCCAAAGGGGGTTAGCGTCAAGTCATGATTCGCGTGTTCCTTCTGGACGACCACGAGGTGGTCCGGCGTGGTGTGGCGGCGCTGTTGTCGGCCGAGGACGACATCGAGGTGATCGGCGA
>JAGFNW010000099.1 GCA_017592665.1 Streptosporangiaceae bacterium NEAU-GS5
GTGGGGGGTTGTGGTGGGTGGGTTGTGGCTGGTGGTGGGGTGCGTTCGGTTGGCTGTTTGTTGTTTGTGAATTGCATAGTGGACGCGAGCATCTTTTTTGTGGCCAAGTTTTTTAGGGCACACGGTGGATGCCTTGGCATCAGGAGCCGATGAAGGACGTGGGAGGCTGCGTTATGCCTCGGGGAGTCGCCAACCAGACGTTGATCCGGGGATGTCCGAATGGGGAAACCTAGCATCCGTTGTGGGGTGTTGCCGCCGTCTGAATGTATAGGGCGGTTGGTGGTAACGCGGGGAAGTGAAACATCTCAGTACCCGTAGGAGAAGAAAACAATTTAGTGATTCCGTGAGTAGTGGTGAGCGAAAGCGGAGGAGGCTAAACCATGCGCGTGTGATAGCCGGCAGGCGTTGCGTGTGTGGGGTTGTGGGACCTTCCTTATGACTGCTGCCGTGGTCATGGCAAGTGAGAAACCGATCATGTAGCCGAGACTGGTGGGAACCAGTGCCGTAGACGGTGATAGCCCGGTAGGTGAAATGTGGTCGGCTTGTTGGGGGTGTTCCCGAGTAGCACGGGGCCCGTGAAATCCTGTGTGAATCTGCCAGGACCACCTGGTAAGCCTAAATACTTCCTGATGACCGATAGTGGACGAGTACCGTGAGGGAAAGGTGAAAAGCGCCCCGGTGAGGGGTTGTGAAATAGTACCTGAAACCGTGTGCCTACAAGCCGTGGGAGCGTGGCCTGGATTTCGGTCTGGGTCGTGATGTGACTGCGTGCCTTTTGAAGAATGAGCCTGCGAGTTATGGTGTGTGGCGAGGTTAACCCGTGTGGGGGAGCCGTAGCGAAAGCGAGTCTGAATAGGGCGTTGAGTCGCATGCTGTAGACCCGAAGCGGGGTGATCTACGCATGGGCAGGGTGAAGCGTGGGTAAGACTGCGTGGAGGCCCGAACCCACCAGGGTTGAAAACCTGGGGGATGATCTGTGTGTAGGGGTGAAAGGCCAATCAAACTCCGTGATAGCTGGTTCTCCCCGAAATGCATTTAGGTGCAGCGTCACGTGTTGCTTGCCGGAGGTAGGGCTCTGGATGGCCGATGGGCCCGACAAGGTTACTGACGTCAGCCAAACTTCGAATGCCGGTAAGTGGGAGCGTGGCAGTGAGACTGCGGGGGATAAGCTCCGTGGTCGAGAGGGAAACAGCCCAGATCATCGACTAAGGCCCCTAAGCGTGTGCTAAGTGGGAAAGGATGTGGAGTCGCTGTGACAACCAGGAGGTTGGCTTAGAAGCAGCCATCCTTGAAAGAGTGCGTAATAGCTCACTGGTCAAGTGATTCTGCGCCGACAATGTAGCGGGGCTCAAGCACACCGCCGAAGTCGTGGCACTTGCGCAGATGGAAGTCTGTGTGGGTGGGTAGGGGAGCGTCGTGTCCTGGGTGAAGCCGCCGAGTGATCGTGTGGTGGACGGGGCGCGAGTGAGAATGCAGGCATGAGTAGCGAATGAGCAGTGAGAAACTGCTCCGCCGGATGACCAAGGGTTCCTGGGGCAGGTTAATCCGCCCAGGGTAAGTCGGGGCCTAAGGCGAGGCCGACAGGCGTAGTCGATGGATAACGGGTTGATATTCCCGTACCCGCCGTGACGCGCCCATATCGAGGCCGGGGATACTAACCATGTTCTTGTTCCATCGTGTGCCTTCGGGTGCTGGTGGGGTGGGGTGTGGGGCCTGATCTGGTAGTAGGTAAGCGATGGGGTGACGCAGGAAGGTAGCCCAGCCCGGGCGGTGGTTGTCCCGGGGTAAGCATGTAGCCCGTGCCGTAGGTAAATCCGCGGTGCATCAGGGTGAGGTGTGATGCCGAGCCGATTGTGGTGAAGTGGGTGATCCTCTGCTGCCGAGAAAAGCCTCTAGCGAGTGTCGTGGCGGCCCGTACCCGAAACCGACTCAGGTGGTCGAGTAGAGAATACTAAGGCGATCGGGTGAACTGTGGTTAAGGAACTCGGCAAATTGCCCCCGTAACTTCGGGAGAAGGGGGGCCTCGGCTGGTGATAGGCCTTGCGCCTGGAGCTGGTTGGGGCCGCAGTGGCCAGGGGGAAGCGACTGTTTACTAAAAACACAGGTCCGTGCGAAGTCGTAAGACGATGTATACGGACTGACGCCTGCCCGGTGCCGGAACGTTAAGGGGACCACTTAGCCGCCTGTGAGGGTGGCGAGGGTGAGAACTTAAGCGCCGGTAAACGGCGGTGGTAACTATAACCATCCTAAGGTAGCGAAATTCCTTGTCGGGTAAGTTCCGACCTGCACGAATGGCGTAACGACTTCCCCGCTGTCTCAACCGCAGACCCGGTGAAATTGCAGTACGAGTAAAGATGCTCGTTACGCGCAGCAGGACGGAAAGACCCCGGGACCTTCACTACAGCTTGACATTGGTGTTTGGAACGGTTTGTGTAGGATAGGTGGGAGACTGGGAAGCTGTCACGCTAGTGGCGGTGGAGTCGTTGGTGAAATACCACTCTGGTCGTTTTGGATGTCTAACCCGCGCCCGTGGATCCGGGTGGGGGACAGTGTCTGGTGGGTAGTTTAACTGGGGCGGTTGCCTCCTAAAGGGTAACGGAGGCGCCCAAAGGTTCCCTCAGCCTGGTTGGCAATCAGGTGTTGAGTGTAAGTGCACAAGGGGGCTTGACTGTGAGACCGGCGGGTCGAGCAGGAGCGAAAGCTGGGACTAGTGATCCGGCGTCGGCGTGTGGAAGCGGCGTCGCTCAACGGCTAAAAGGTACCCCGGGGATAACAGGCTGATCTTCCCCAAGAGTCCATATCGACGGGATGGTTTGGCACCTCGATGTCGGCTCGTCGCATCCTGGGGCTGGAGTAGGTCCCAAGGGTTGGGCTGTTCGCCCATTAAAGCGGTACGCGAGCTGGGTTTAGAACGTCGCGAGACAGTTCGGTCCCTATCCGCTGCGCGCGCAGGAGACTTGCGAGGGGCTGTCCCTAGTACGAGAGGACCGGGACGGACGAACCTCTGGTGTGCCAGTTGTACCGCCAGGTGCACGGCTGGTTGGCTACGTTCGGCAGGGATAACCGCTGAAAGCATCTAAGCGGGAAGCTCGCCTCAAGATGAGGTCTCCCACCCGGTGACGGGGTAAGGCCCCCTAGAGATGATGGGGTTGATAGGCTGGAGGTGGAAGCGCGGTAACGTGTGGAGCTGACCGGTACTAATCGGCCGAGGACTTGACCATAAACGTTTGAAGCGTTTGATCGTTTCTGTGTGTTTGCGTCCACTATGTGATTCTGAGACAACAAGCAATCCGC